>NZ_PJCD01000002.1:0-978063 GCF_002836315.1 Shewanella sp. ALD9 | reverse complement strand
AACTACATCAATGGTAGGTGCATCGTTGGCTGGCGTTACATTAATAGTTAATGTCGCTGTTTCACCAGTGTTAGTAGTGTAAGTAATAACAGGAACTGTACCGTTCCAGTTTTCATTTGGGGTGAAGGTATAAGAGCCATCTTCATTGATGATCAGTACACCGCCCTCAAGTGTGACTTCTGTGCCGGCAGTATAAGTTTGGCCGTCAACTTCAAATGTCACCACGCTTAAATCTGAATCAACATCACCGTCGTTATCTAATACGTTACCCGTTGCTACACTGTCTTCAGCAACAGTATTGGTATCGTTGACCAAAAAGGACGCATCATCAACTGGGGTGATTTCAATAGTTAATGTAGCGGTAACACCAGTATTGGTGGTGTAAGTAATAACAGGAACTGTACCGTTCCAGTTTTCATTCGGAGTGAAGGTATAAGAGCCATCTTCATTGATGATTAGCACACCACCCTCAAGCGTGACTTCAGTGCCTGCAGGATAGGTTTGGCCGTCAACTTCAAATGTCACCACGCTTAAATCTGAATCAACATCACCGTCGTTATCTAATACGTTACCCGTTGCTACACTGTCTTCAGCAACAGTATTGGTGTCGTTGACCAAAACGGACGCATCATCAACAGGGGTGATTTCAATAGTTAATGTAGCGGTAACACCAGTATTGGTGGTGTAAGTAATAACAGGAACTGTACCGTTCCAGTTTTCATTTGGAGTGAAGGTATAAGAGCCATCTTCATTGATGATCAGTACACCGCCATCTAGTGTGACTTCAGTGCCGGCAGGATAGGTTTGGCCGTCAACTTCAAATGTCACCACGCTTAAATCTGAATCAACATCACCGTCGTTATCTAATACGTTACCTGTTGCTACACTGTCTTCAGCAACAGTATTGGTGTCGTTGACCAAAAAGGACGCATCATCAACTGGGGTGATTTCAATAGTTAATGTAGCGGTAACACCAGTATTGGTGGTGTAAGTAATAACAGGAACTGTACCGTTCCAATTTTCATTCGGAGTGAAGGTATAAGAGCCATCTTCATTGATTATCAGTACACCGCCATCTAGTGTGACTTCAGTGCCGGCAGGATAGGTCTGGCCGTCAACTTCAAATGTCACGACGCTTAAATCTGTGTCGGCATCGGTGTCATTAGCTAACACATTGCCAGAAGCAACTTGATCTTCGCCGACTGTAATAGTGTCATTTAATAATACTGATGGGGAATCATTTTCAGTAAGAGCTTCTTCTTGAATGACTGCTGTTGGGGCAGCAGCTTGTCCGGTTGTGTCGTAGCCAGAATCCGCAAGTGTTTCGTCACCATCTCTTGTTACAGCAACATAACCAAAATCACCTTGGTTGGCCGTTGGGGTGCCAGCCGCGGTTTCTGGTAAATCTGCAGTTGGGTCTTCTCCAGACGCAATCAATGCCTGTAAAGCTTCGATTTCATCTAAAGCTTGTTGATCTGCTACTTGTTCAACAACGGTATCATCGATGTTATCGGCTAATGTATTAATCGATTCGTCATTAGGAATGTTAGCGCTATTAAAAATAGTGCCGTCATCAAACGTAATCACGAAACCAAGGTTATTACTGCTGGCAACTATTGCACCAGTCGGCACAACTTGACCGAGTTGTAGTTCCTTAGTTTCATTGTTAATCGTTATTGTTACTGAACCTTCCGAAGCAGAAAGTATTCCATTTTTTGACGTAGTCATTGATCCCATTTGAAGCTCCCAACAGCTTTAATACACTTATAATACCAATACATTAATATGCATAATATATGCATAATATATGCATAATATATGCATAATATATGCATAATATATGCTTAATATATGCTTAATATATGCTTAATTAAATACTAGTATTAACATTAAAATTAATTTAGACACAATATGTTAATAATATCATCCGCTGCTAAAGTAGTCAATTTTTTGACGTTGTACCAACGTTAAATATATTATTGAAAATAGAGTTATAAAATAGATAAATACCATAGAGCATAAACTGATACCACACGTTTCTCCGTCATAAAAAGTTCACAATTAAGGATTAGCTCTACCACCATTATATCGGCAGATATAACATAAAATGAACAAATTGATGACAAAAAAGCCTGCAAGATTGCAGGCTTTGGGTGTGTACAAAAATAATACTTATTGTTTACAGAATATTAGCTGCATTGCGATAGCTATGAGCCGCTGTCGAATTTTCGCCTAACTGTTCTTGTGCTTGGGCTAAAGCCAGCCATGATTGATGGGTTGGTGCTATGCGACATACATTTTGCCAATGAATTTTGGCTTGTTTAGTATCCCGACTCTGAATCGCTAGTCTTGCAAGGCACATTTGATAGTCAGCATCATTTTCATGAGTGGTTTCTAATTTACTGAGTAATTTACGTATATCTTGATCTTGAGCGGTAATTAAGTCAGGTATTGCTGTAAACAACGCTGCTGATGGCGAAGCATTGAGTTGTTTATTAATTAACTTTAGCGCTTGATCTTTATGACCATACTGAATAAGTCCATGAGCATAAGCTAATATAAGTTCATCCTCTTTACGTTCTGACTTATTTAACCAATGCCAACATTTAGTTAACTCAGCTTCAGATACTTTTGCTGCATTGATCATTAAAATACTGTTGGTCTTAGTATTTAATTGGTTGAACTCTGTTTCAGCTAATAATTGACGCTTTTTAAGAATTGGTAACAACAACTTCAATGCCTGCCAATCGTGTTGTTGTTGATATAATTCTTGTGCCAATTTAAGCACTGGGGAGCTACTTTTGCTTGTAGGGTTCAGCTTATCTAATATTGCACGGGCCTTAATCAGTTCACCTTGTTTCATTAAATAACGGGTACGCGAAGTATAAACCGCTGTTTTTGCAATTGGGTTTTTCTCAGCTTGAGTTAAATAATGATCGCGAGCTGTAATATCACCTTGATAGTGTGCCGCTCTAGCTGCTGCAAATAGATTTAATACCGGAATTTCACCTTTTTCAGCCCCTTTTGCCATGGCTTTTTCTGCTGCTGACCAATCTTCTTCTGCCAACGCTAAAGCGCCGATTAACGTATGTTTTTTAGCGGCTTTTCTCCGCCATTGCTCAGGAAGATATCGGCTACTTAATACGATATTTAATAACAAGATGATTAACCATTCGAGTAATTGCAGCGCAAAATAAAACACAATTAAGCCAACAACACCTGTCACTAAGCTGGTTTCTATCTGATAGTCACCCATCGCGATGTAAATGTAACCGCTTTGCCCAATAATGAGTGGACTAAGACACAGTCCAATTAAAATGAGAACAACATAAACTAGCGTCTTAATCATTGCGTAGGCTCCCCAGTAGGCATAATTTCACCATAGATAACCAGTTGCTGCAGTAGTGGCGATGCTTGAAATTTATTGAGGGTAATCTTCTCGATGTTAACTTTGGCAAGCTTATCTAAAGACGCAATCATTGTTTTGGTCTTTGGATCACTTAAGTCAAAATACTGTTGTAACCACTTGTCTGCTAATGAAATAGATTGTTGATAATTCAGTTGATCAAATCGGTACAATGCTAATTGTGCTTGCAATAATTTGTTGCGAATATTTTCGACCAAATACCATTGCTGCTCAGGTGATAATAGTGGTTCTAGATCAGTAGTACGTTTACGGATAGTGATAAAGCCATCAGTTAAATCGTGCCAAGTTCGGGCCAAATTCTGTTGCCAGTCATCAATTGAATCAGTTACTTGTTGAGTGCTTTTATTGTCAGCAAAATTTTCATCAACACGATTTAATGGTAATTGTGTTAAGCCATCAATAAGGGTATCTAAGTCAAAGATAGTATTAGTGATGTCAGTCGTTTTTAATGCTTTAACTTTGGTGATGTCAGCTGCTAACGCTTTGCGTAATACTGTTAATGCAGGATCTTTCATCGCACTAATGCGTTCATCTGCCGATTGTAATAAACCAATAGCGGTTTGTGGATCGTTTTCTAACCACAGTTTTCTACCCGCCATGCGTACAAGGTATTCAGCTTCTGATGCCATCCAATGGTTAGGACTGCGCTGTGCAATCACCGCAACACGCTCTTGCAATTGTTTATTCGACTGCTGCAGTTGGGCTAATTTCGCATAAGCTTTGGTATCATTCAGTTGTTGTTGCTCTAACGTGCCAATGCGTTTATTCGTTGCCATTGCCGTTTGCTGTAATTCATATTTTAACGATTTATTTTGGGTTACTTGCTCAGAGATATTTTGCCCTAACTGAGTTTGGCCATTACTTTGTTGATCCAGTTGCAAATACAGCCAATAACAAGCTGCAATAGCCACTATTGCTACGAGTAAACTGAACAGTACTCCAAGACGGATCCACCAAGAACTAGGTTTCGCTTTGCGTCGACTATTATTGACAGGTGAATTAGCAGAGGAGTTTGCCTGGTTATTATTGGTTTTGCTGTCAGCAGATTTTTGGCTGGTTGCATTGCCTTTTTTGGTCTGTGTCGGCTTTTCTACAGGAGTTGGTGCTGGAGAAATAACTTTCTCATCCTTGTGAGCTGGCGAGTTTGGATCTTTTTTATTGTTTTCCATGAACAGTCCTTGAAAGCAAAAATACAACCAATAAAAGCAATATTAATAAATGCGTGTCGATGCAAGATAACAATACAATAACAAATTATAACGCAAGACTCGCTAGTATAGCTTGAGTATTTGCTCCATTTGCATTGGTAATGTGGCTTAAGCCCATTGCTTTTGCTTGTAATTCGACGCGATTACTGGGGACTATAATATGACATGCACGTAGCCATGCAAATAATTCTTTTGGTACAAGCTCAACTAAGTTGGATAATATTTCACCGCTGGTGACAACGATGGTGTCAATTCCAAACGATTCCCACTGCTGAGTTATCGCTTTAGCGTCAAGTTTTGGTATGGCTCGTTGATAGACTTGCCAATAGTTAACATTGGCGCCTCGCAGTCGTAACTGCTCCGCAAGTGTTTCTCGTCCGCCTAAACCCCGAACAATGATAAATGACTGTTTATCGACATTCTGTAATTGAGCTAGCGATAATAAACCTTCACTATCTTGATTGTCTTCAGGTGAGGTAAAAGCATTGATATTGTATTGAGCTAGGCTATCTGCCGTAGCTTGACCTACTGCAAAATAACGACAATGAGTCGGAAATTGTTGTTGTAATTTTTGCGCAGCAAAGTCCACTGAATTAGTGCTAATAAATAGTAAGTTGTCAGTGTTATTTAAGTGGATAGGATCGAGTTGTTCTGTGGTTTCTACAACCGATAATAGCGGAGTAACAAGATAAGCAACGTCTCGCAGCGAGAGTTGCTCTTCCATTGCTTGATTGCGCCCTTGTGGGCGCGTTAACAAGACTTTCATGGTCTGTTATCTTGATGACACAAGATTAACTGGCATACACGGCATCTAAAATCGTTTTAGCACCGCGACTCAATAAATCCTCTGCCAGAGACTCCCCAAGTGTCACCGCATCAGTTTTAGGCCCCGAAACAGTGCCTGTGATTATTTGGCTGCCATCAGGATTACCAACTAAACCGCGTAGAGTTAAGTTATCACCGTTTATTTCAGCAAAAGCACCAATAGGGACTTGGCATCCACCTTCTAAACGAGTATTCATTGCTCGTTCAGCAATTACTCTATAACGGGTTTCTAAATGTTCAAGGGGGGCTAATAAGGCTTTAACGCGCACATCATCAGTACGGCACTCAATTCCTACCGCACCTTGGCCATTTGCTGGCAATGATTCTTCGGCAGAAATAAAGTTAGCGATACGTTCATTTAGTTTTAAACGAATTAATCCGGCAGCAGCTAAAATAATGGCATCATAATCACCACTGTCTAGCTTGGCTAAACGTGTACCGACATTTCCGCGTAAATCTTTGATAACTAAATCAGGACGAGCAGCTCTAATTTGGCACTGACGGCGTAAACTGGATGTACCTACCACCGCGCCTTGTGGCAATTCGCTGATAGATTTATAACTGTTAGACACAAATGCATCACGTGGGTCTTCACGTTCACAAATCACTTGTAAGCCCAAACCTTCTGGAAACTCTACCGGTAAGTCTTTCATGGAGTGCACTGCAATATCGGCACGATTTTCAAGCATGGCAACTTCCAGCTCTTTAACAAACAGGCCTTTGCCACCGATTTTAGCTAAAGGAGTATCTAAAATGACATCACCTTTAGTACTCATTGGTAATAACTCAACGGTTAGTCCAGGATGAATACGCTCAAGCTCAGCTTTAACAAATTCAGCTTGCCACATTGCAAGTGGACTTTTACGTGTTGCGATACGAATTATATTTTCAGACATGGTAGTAGATCCATCAGATAGCCTCATTAAGGTAATGCTATCATCGCTCAAGCTTTGATGTAACAAATCGATGGTAATTGTTTGAAGTGTGTAGGGCTTATTTTTGATTACTATTGTTTGTTAGTGACGAGTTAAACAAAAACAAATGTTGCGACGATCACTATTTAAGCAAAAATGTGATCTTGATTGGCAATAATGGCCATTAACGGTTAGTCTTTTATAATGAGTAGTTACCAGATAGTTGTATTAGAGAAAGAAAAAGGAAGTCAGCCTTGACCGATAAAACGGCACATTATCAAAAGGATTTAGCTGAAAAACTAAATTGCACCAGATTAGCTCGAGCACTTAATGTACTTACTAATTTGCAGCAACATTTATTTCATCTTATTCCCTTCCTAATACACCATAATCAAATTGATGTTCCCGGTATTATTGATCCTGACACACCGTGTGGTGTCCACGGTTTTATCTTATCAGATGCGATAATTTCAGCATGTGATTTCTTATCTTTATCTATTCCTGAGACAAACCAGCCAAGTGATTGTGTTTTTGAAGGCGTATATGCCATGGGAAGCACCGCTAGTTTTGGGCAGAACCCACAAAGTGATGTCGATATATGGCTGGTTTACAATAGTCAATTGACTCAAGAGCAGCTTAAATTAATTGAATATAAGAATAAACTCATCAGTGACTGGTTTGCAGGTTTTGAGTTTGAAGTGAACTTTTATCTGGTGCATCCGATGCAATTTAGAGAATGCAGCGCATTTGATAATTGTCAGCCAGTAGGATTAGAACATAGTGGCAGTAGTCAGCACTGGCTATTATTAGAAGAGTTTTACCGTTCTCACATTCGGCTCACAGGTAAAGTTGTTGCTTGGTGGCCCGATGCCGACAGTCAAAATACAGAGTCTGATGCCAATTTACTTTATCTTGGCGATATCAATTCTTTGCCAGCGGCAGAATATTTTGGCGCCTCATTATGGCAACTGTATAAGGGGCTTAATAAGCCTCATAAAGCATTATTAAAAGTGTTGTTGCTGGAAACTTATGCCTCGGAATACCCCCATACAACACTGATTACCCAACAACTTTGGCAATATTGTGAACAACAAGATTTTAGTGTTGATAACGATGCTTACTTACTGCTTTATCAGCGTATTGAAGCCTACTTGATTGCTCAAGGTGATGACAATCGTTTAGAAATTGTCAGGCGTTGTTTTTACTTAAAATCTGGTGTCACGTTATCGTGTTTATCACCTCATAGTGCAGCGGACTGGCGGGTAGAAAAAATTAGCTCTCTGGTTAAGCAGTGGACATGGAGTCATGAGTTGGTGGCCACATTGGATAATAGCCCTCATTGGCATGCAGGTCAGTTAAAATGGTTCAATCAGCAACTTAGTGAACTGTTATTAGTCAGTTATAAGAATCTATTAAAATTTGCTTCAAAACAAACGCTAAGCGAACGTATGCGGGTTGAAGAATTAGGCTTGTTGGCGCGTAAATTACACACTTATTTCAGTGAGGATGAACATTTATTACAGCCTCTGAACCGCTTGTGGAGTTTATCGACTGCTGAAAAATCGTTGACTATCTTTCATTGCAAGCAAGCATCACGTTTTTATTTATATCGTCAAGCTTATATTGAACAGGATCCGTCTCAAGCTGTTGTGCACAATCAAGGAAATGAGTTCGATAATCATCCTATTCACGATGCGGATAATATATGCAGTTTAGTTGCCTGGTCAGTGTTGAATGGACTCGCAACGGTAGAGACTAAATGGTTTCAAGTTGGACGAGGTAAAAGACGGACTGATAAATTAAGTTACCTAACGCGTAAACTTATCCCTGTTATGCACAATGTACCAACGGTCTATAAGCGTGATTTATGTGAACCATGGTGCTATCAAAAAATTGTGTTGATTACCAATATGGATAAAGATCCGACCACTCAATTGAATGAACAAGAACTGATGTTGGAACATGTTAATGCCAACATTCTATCCTTCGGCCAGACAAAAATTAGTATGTTGTCATCGGTGGCGGTTGTTTGTTTAAACAGTTGGGGAGAATGGCAGAGTCATCGTTTTAATGGGAAAACCGCATTGCTCGAAGCGATTTCATTTATTATTTTGGGACTAAAACGTTCAAATGAGCAAGTTGATTTATCAATTATTAGTTGCTCGGCAAAATTAAAACAACCGATTTTTAATCAACTTAAAACCTTACTGTTACGTTGTTATGGTTTAATGAAAAAGGTCAATCAGACAAATACATTGATGCATCCGATAACGATAGGCGATCAACATTATAGTATGCATTTCAATTCATTAGGTATGATGTATCGTAAAATTGATTCCACAACAGGTACAGAAAATCTTAATTCGTCTGTGTTGCCGTATGCTGATTTAGCTGACCATTCCCATTTGAATGCGCCATCGGTGATCCAAAAGTTCATCGCCATGGGGGCGAAGCAGTATTTTTTACGCGAACGTCTTCAAACGCTCGATGTGTTCATTGCAGACGAGCATAATCAGCTTGAACATTTACAATACCAACACACTAGTATTAATGATTTTGTTGCCAAAGAAAGTCATTTGTATGTATTCGACGAGCAAAAGCAACGATCCCCTGTGTTTAATATGCCGCAGTTTTTTCAGCTTGTGGATATTGAAGGCAAGTTAACGGTAATGCCTTTTGGTTTGTCAGTAGATGAGATGGGCTCAGCATTTTAAGCAAAAGCCCAATCTCAATGACAATTAAATGACTAACTTAGTGCTATCACACACTAAGTTCTTACGAGGTTTATGCGTTTATCTCGAGCAAAATGCCACTTTGTTTATTGATGGCATCAATCACAAAAGACATAAATTCCAAGCCATTACGGGTATCTAACCATTTACCATCTTTGTAATTAAAGTGATAACCACCTGATTTTGTCGCCAGCCAAATTTCATGAAGAGGCTCTTGTTTATTGATGACGATTTGCGAACTGTCTTCAAAAGCCAGCTGTAAAACATTGCCACTGGCGTTGATATCAACATCGGCATCTTGCTCGTCAATCGCTTTTTCTACCGCGTTCTCTATTTCGCCAAACATTTCATCGGCTAATCGATGAAACTCAGTATCTGTAATAGCCATGTATTTCTATCCTTTGCTTTCTGCGTTATGAATGCGATTATAAGACCATTATTCACTAGATGCACAGATGTTGAAAAAAATGAGACTGCTTTTATTTATTATGCTTGCTAGCCTATTCGTAACCGCATGTGGTCAAAAAGGCGTTTTATACAAAACTCCCGAGCCGGTGGCCAATAAAGTCGCCCCAAAACCTGCTAGCACTGATGTGCTAAAGCAAACTGAGGAACTCGACTCTCAACCTTCAACTTCACAACAAGAATAGCATTTATAAGGGACCGCATTTTGGATTACTTTTCATATCAAAATAATTCACTATTCGCAGAAGACTGCGATGTAGCAAAACTGGCCAACACTCACGGTACGCCGTTGTACATTTATTCTCGTGCCACATTAGAGCGCCATTGGCATGCTTTTAATAATGCCGTTGCTGACCATCCGCATCTTATTTGTTATGCAGTGAAGGCGAATTCAAACCTTGCAGTATTAAATGTATTGGCTCGCTTAGGCAGTGGTTTTGATATTGTCTCTGGCGGTGAACTCTCGCGTGTGCTGCAAGCTGGCGGCGATCCTAAAAAAGTGGTTTTCTCTGGTGTGGGTAAAACCGTTGCCGAAATGGAGCAAGCTCTGAATATTGGCATTTACTGTTTTAATGTCGAGTCAAGTGCCGAACTTGAACAACTTAATGACGTCGCGAGGCGCTTGGGTAAAGTGGCACCAGTTTCATTACGCATTAATCCAGATGTTGATGCCGGTACGCATCCATATATTTCAACAGGTCTTAAAGAAAATAAATTTGGCATTGCCATGGAAGAAGCCGAAGTGGTGTTTGCCCGTGCAGCAGAATTAACCCATTTACATGTTAAAGGTGTGGATTGCCATATTGGTTCACAGCTCACCGAAATAAAGCCATTTTTAGATGCTATGGACCGTATGCTTGCATTGATCGATCGCTTAGGCGAGTTAGGCATTCAAATTGAACATTTTGATGTGGGTGGCGGCTTAGGGGTAACATATAACAATGAAACTCCGCCACATCCAGACGTATATGCTGCAGCATTACTTGATCGCTTAAATGGCCGTAAATTGAAGTTAATTTTTGAACCAGGTCGGGCCATTGCAGCCAATGCGGGTATTTTTGTCACTCAAGTGCTTTATTTGAAAGAAAACAGTGATAAGCGTTTTGCCATTGTTGATGGTGCAATGAATGATCTTATTCGCCCATCGCTGTATAGCGCATGGCAAAATATTATTCCGGTACAACAAAATGATGCGCCAACCTTTGCTTATGATATTGTAGGTCCAGTATGCGAAACGGGTGACTTTCTGGGTAAAGACAGACAGTTAGCGGTTAAATCAGGCGACTTATTAGCGATACGCTCAAGTGGCGCTTACGGTTTTGCGATGGCCTCAAATTATAATTCTCGCCCAAGAGTGGCTGAAATTATGGTTGATGGTGGTAATGATTTTGTTGTTCGTCAGCGTGAAACGCTAGAGCAACTTTGGCAAGGCGAACATTTATTGCCATAGGCAGTAAGCTAGCGGCATAACGTTTTATAAGGAAACTTTTGTGATCCATTTCACTAAGATGCACGGACTGGGTAATGACTTTATGGTCGTTGATGGCGTAACACAAAATGTGTTTTTTTCGCCTGAACAAATTCGCCGTCTTGCCGATCGGAATTTTGGGATTGGTTTTGATCAACTTTTGTTGGTTGAGCCGCCTTATGATCCAGATTTAGATTTCCATTATCGTATTTTTAATGCCGATGGCAGTGAAGTTGAACAGTGTGGCAATGGTGCTCGCTGTTTTGCTCGTTTTGTTCGCAATAAAGGTTTAACGCAAAAGAATAAAATTCGCGTGAGCACTAATTCGGGTAAAATAACTTTACGCATTGAGCGCGATGGTAACGTGACCGTTAATATGGGCGTTCCCGTTATCGAGCCAAGCCAAATTCCATTTAAAGCTAAAAAAAGCGAAAAAACCTATTTATTGCAAACGCCGATGCAAACTTATTTATGCGGTGCCATTTCAATGGGTAATCCACATTGTGTGATTGAAGTGGAAGACGTGCAAGCCGTTAACGTAGATGAAATTGGCAGTAGCTTGACTCGTCATGAGCGCTTTCCTAAAGGCGTGAATGTTGGCTTTATGCAAGTGATTAATCCTGGGCACATTAAGTTACGTGTGTATGAGCGCGGCGCCGCAGAAACCTTAGCATGCGGTACAGGAGCATGTGCCGCGGCAGCGGTTGGGCAATTGCAAGATAAGCTCGATAAACAGGTGAGAGTCGATTTACCAGGTGGTAGCTTAATCATAAATTGGGAAGGCGAGGGTAAGCCGTTATGGATGACCGGACCGGCAGAACATGTATATGATGGACAAATACAACTATGAGTGACATTACCTTAAAAGACAGTGTGACTAATGTAGGCGCTGACAATACGGTTAGCAGTGAACAAGCAAAAGATATTAATTCAATTGGACAAGATCTTGGCATCGACATGATGGCTAGCCTACAACAAGCTCCGTTTGATGAAATGTTGATCCGCGAATACTTATTGGACAATCCTGACTTTTTTAATCGTTATCCTGAGTTATTAGTGGCCATGCGTGTACCGCATGCGGAACGTGGCGCGGTATCATTAGTTGAACGTCGACAAGAATTGTTGCGTCAACGTGTTAGCCAGCTAGAAGAAGAAATTACCTCGTTAATGAATATCGCCACTCATAATGAGAGAATATTCAAATATAATACTGAGTTGTCGTTTAAAATGCTTGCGAGCCAAGATTTGGGTGAGCTGCGTTTAGTGTTGTCAGAAGGATTAAAAAACGAGTTTGGCTTTAGTCATGTCAGATTAATTACTGTGCACGATATCGACAGCGAATTAGCTAAAATTTGGCGTCATCGGGTTCAAAGTGGTTATTATTTTGGCCGGTTAACTCAATCAGAATCCAAACGTTTGTTTGGTAGTGAAGTTGGTTCTGTGGCATTAACTAAATTATCTGATGAAAATGGCCAAGTGATATTTGCTATAGCCAGTAAAGACCCAACGCATTTCCATCCTGATATGGACTCATTGTTATTCAGTCAGTTGCGTCGTTTATTAGATCATATGTTGCCGAAAATGTAATCGTTAAGCTAAGAGTATTGTTGAGAATACACGGATTACGTCAATCGTTTGTAACTGTTTTAAACGAGTATTCTTGAGCGATGAAATAGGCTCAAATGACGGCGGTCTTAGTCGTTACAATCTGGGAGTATCTTGATGAAGCCAACTGACTGGCAAGCGATATTTAGCCAACATTTGTCTTCAGAAAGACAGCTCTCTGCTTATACCGTACGCAACTACCTGTTTGAATTACGTCGTGTCGAAGACATGTTAGCTGAATCAACTCAGCTGATTGACGTTAGCCGTGATCAGCTGCAAGCAGTACTGGCTACATTACACCGTAAAGGGCTGAGTCCCCGTTCATTATCTTTGTGTTTGTCTGCCTTAAAACAATTTTTTGATTTTTTGCTGCGCGAAGATGCTGTCACCGTAAACCCGGCACAGACGTTAAGCGCACCTAAACAAAATAAACCCTTACCGAAAAATATGGATGTGGATGCTGTCAGCCATTTATTGTCCATAGAAGGTGATGATCCTTTGAGCTTGCGTGATAAAGCCATTATGGAATTATTTTATTCAAGTGGTTTACGTTTAGCGGAGTTAGCCAGCTTAGATTGCGTTGACATTAAGTTTGATCAAAGCGAAGTTAAAGTGATGGGTAAGGGCAGTAAACAGCGTGTTGTGCCCATTGGCCAAATGGCATTAACCGCGATCAAAACGTGGTTGGATTGCCGTAACCAGTTACCTTGTGCAGAAGCTGGGGATGCGTTATTTGTTAGCAGCCAAGGTAAACGATTGTCACATCGCAGTATTCAAGCGCGCATGGCTAAGTGGGGCCAAGAACAGGCCATGGCGGTAAAAGTTCACCCACATAAGTTGCGTCATTCGTTTGCAACCCATATGCTTGAATCAAGCCAAGATTTACGTGCAGTACAAGAATTACTTGGTCATGCGAACTTATCGACTACACAAATTTACACCAGTTTAGATTTTCAACACCTTGCTAAAGTGTACGATAACGCGCATCCAAGAGCGAAAAAAGACAGGGGGAAATAATGACTTTGCAATTGCCTAAAGCTTCGATGATCCAATATCAGCGCCTACAACCTTTTAGCGCGATTAGTTTTGATTTAGACGATACACTTTACAATAATCTTCCTTATGTAATACATGCCAGTGAGCAGCTGTTCTCGTTAATTAATCAAGCCTATCCTGCCACCACTGCATGGGATACTGCTCAATGGCAGCAACTCAAACATGCACTGTTCAAACTACATCCAGAGTTAGCTCATGATACCAGTGCAGCACGCTATGCCATGTTGCACCAAGGTCTTTTGCACTTTGGTTATAGTGAGACTGAAGCCAGCCAAGGTGCACAAGATGGCATGACATGCTTTCATCATCATCGCAGTGATTTTACTATTGATGATAACGTGCTGGGATTACTAGAACGCCTAAGCCAACGGTACCGACTAATCGGCATCACTAATGGTAATGTCGACACCCAGCGCATTGGGTTAGGTAAGGTGATGCAGTTTGTGCTACATCCTGGCCATGGGGTTAAAATGAAACCTGCCGCCGACATGTTTAGCCTTGCTTGTCGTCAATTAGATATTAAGCCGTCGGCGTTATTGCATGTGGGCGATCATCCGTTGTCTGACATTGCTGGAGCTAAAATGGCGGGGTGTCAAAGTGTGTGGCTAAACCCCTGTATGCAGCAACGGCATAAAAAGGCGCAACCGGTATTACCGCATATCGAGATTAACCAATTGGATTTACTGCTTCAGTTGCTTTAGCTTGAGATCGATTCCGGCTTTTAGGCTCATTTGTTCAACTTGCTCACGGCTAGCATGCATATCGGCATCGCCAACTCGAAAATAGGTACCACTGTAAGGATCGGTGCCAACATAAATAGGTCGGAGTTTTACGTCGACGCAGGGCACATGAATTCTGATCAGCTTTTTAGCCATAATTTCGATTATTTGTACGTCGGTAGGCGCTAAAATATTGTGACTGATTTTTTTGGGGTCATGTAAAATTGCCCAAATTTCACTGAGCATTGGCATTGGATTAATAATGCCCTCAATCGTAAACTCACCTTGTTGTTCTTTTACCCCTAAAATAATTTCCCCGCCTAAGGTGTTAGCAAAAGCACTATAGCTTTCCCACATGCCTTCGGGCAACATTCCATTACCATCTCTTCCACCTGCTAACTTAAATTCAACTTGGGCAGATTCATGTAAGTTTGCTATGTCGTCTAGGGCAAAGGTTGGGTAATGATGAGGTGACATTTAGGCTCCATATTGAAGTACGGTAAACTCATTATGTACTGTATTAAGTTTCGCAAAAAAAAGGAAGCAAATCCGTAAGGATGATCTCGAAGTTGCTTCAAAATGGGGAACCTAGGAGCATTATAGTGCTAAAGCTTTTGGGAATAATAAAGTGTTTTCAATCTCTATATGGATTTGCAAATCGGCATCAAATTCAGCCAAGGTGCGATAACACGCTTGCCACGTATGGCAAACACCTGCAGGTGGCGTGTAGTTATTGGTTAAGTTTCGAATGGTTTGCAACATGTGGTCTGCATTATCGTGTTCATGCAACATCATGTTGATAGGATTACTAATATGACCAAAGCATCCATCAACAGTTTTGCCTAAGCTGAGCGATTTAATCGCCGGAAATAAAATGCGTTCTTCTTTCATTAAGTGCGGCATTAATTCGGCAATTAACTCATTAACCGCATGTGCCAGAGGCTTTATCTCGCTGTGATCATCACCGTGTGCGCGAACCATTTTATCTGTGTATTCCACTAATAATGGGGCGGTTTCACGAATGTATTGATGATGAGTCGCTTCAATATGATCTATCAAATCAATTAATGATAAGTGCTGTAATGCGGGTGCTGCTTGTTCGGTTAACATGGCAATTCCAAAGGTGCACATAATTTACATGTATTTTATGTGCATCTTTAACAATGCTCAATTTATTCACCACTAATCTGTTAGCTAACTCACACATTAATTGAAAATTGATACGTTATTGAGTACAAGACTCGCCTTGCGCCAAAGTGCTTAGCAGTACTTTTGAACTGACTTTTTGTTGCTGTAGCATACCGCCGACTCTTAATAAGCTACCTTGCCAACACACTAACCCACGGTGATCCATGCTTGGCTGCGATAGTGTCTGCGGTGCGAGCCACTGCTTGGTAGCCAAGTCGAATCGATAACCATAGGCGTTTGGTTCGCTAGGTTCACCGTTATAACCAATACCTGAATAGTTATACGGATTATCACTTCCGCCTAAAAATACAATTTGGCCACCAGTTGCTGTTTTAATCCCGGTAGCAGCCATGCGGTAATGAGCTGTAGCAGTTGCAGCTGTGTTTGATTTGGCAGTGTTTGCTATTGCTTGGTTTACGTTTGATTCAGTTATTGTAGATTTACTTGCGTTGATATTAGCCGCGACAGAGTAATGCGGCAGTAATTGCCAATCAATTCGCAAATGATTATCTGGATTGACCTCACCATACAAACACACGGGTGATGCTTGGTAACTGCGGCGCGCGTTGATATTAGCTTGTACTTTTACGCCGTCGCATAATACCAGCTGATTACCTACCATTCCTACTGCTTGACCAAATACAGCCGGTGCTGGTATTGGGCTCGCTTGAGCCCAAGTGTTGGTCTGGGTGTCATACACTTGGACTAAATTGACGTTGCCGTCGTTGTGCCAGCCGCCAAATAAATAGATGTAACGCTGTTGATATGCTACTGCAGTGGTGTCATCAACAGCCACTGGCATGTCGGCAATACGAGTATATTGATTGGTCTTAATCGAGTATTGGTAATTATCAATTGTGCTAATTTCGTCATGATTGTCGGCCACGGTATAACCGCCAAACACATACGCCTTATCGTTAATGCCAATCGCAATCGATGCCAGCCTGCCCGCTAAAGGCGCAATATGAGGTACCGGCTTAATAGTTTGCCATTGGGCATTAGGGGTGTTTAAATTTAGTGCCCATGCCTTGTTATGTACAGCTTGATAATCTTTAGCTTTACCTAGCCCCATAAAGCTCAACAAGTAAGTGTGTTTATCGCTTTGCACCAACGCTATTGCGTTGTTGGTTACCGCTTGTGGCAATGGTGTTATATCGGTTGCTGCTGCATAAGCTGGTGTAGCAACAACTATTAATCCTATCAATGATCCTGCTAACCTACCCAATGTTGAGTTAATCATAGCGATATTGTGGTTAGTCGATTTTGGTCGTTTAACGGAGATACGAATGCGCAAAGAGAGTTGCTCGATTAGGCGAGACATTGTGTGTAAAATCCTTTATGTGCTTTATGGATAGCAATAGAGTGTAAACCAATTTATGGTTTTACTCCTGTGCCCATGCGTATTTCGATGACCTTTTCAACGCGCGATGGCGTGGTTATTAGCCCGCTTTGTTCGACAATAATAAACCAATCGTAACCTTGTAGCTCAGTTAACATTGATGCTTGTGTTAATGCGTAAGCATCGATATTGGTTTTATTTTTACTGATAATATTGAGCATAAAATAATTGTCAGTTATTTTATGCTCAATATAGCGATAGCCATCTGCTTGAGTATATTTGACTCTAGGTGTTGTATTTACACAACCGCCCACTAGCGTAACGAGTAATACCGCGACAATGGCGCCAAGTTTATACATGTCCATAACCTTTTAGGTAAAAATTCATAGCGAATTAGTCTGTTAACTCGCTAAGTATTTGCTGTTCTTGTGCTGTTGTTAATGGCGCGCCAACCATAATATTGTCGAGTAAGCTATCAAGTGCAGAACCGCCGCTAGCCGTTTGGTATTCAGCTTGCTGATCTTGGCTAATAGTATATTCAATATTAGCGACTTGTTGCCATTGCTCCTGCTGCTGACAGGCAATATTTTCGCTACGCAGGCTTAGGTCTTGCAAACCATACTGGCGACAAAAATCTCCCTGTTGATTATAAAAACTGAGTTGAATAGACATGATGCTGTCATCATCTAACAATGCAATAACACCGCTTGGCAAATGCGTTAGTTGTTCTGTTATGGTTGGGTCTATGCCTGCCGTTGTGGTATTGGTCTGTAGTGGCGTGTCTAGTTGATACACGCCATAACCCGCTATTAGCGCGATAACCGCAACTGCTGCAGCATATTGTTGCACCTGTTGCTGTGCTTTGCGCCACCAAGGAAAGGCTACAATGTTACTCTCTGTAGCGCTAGGCTCTTCAAACGGTGCACTAGGCGTTTCAAGTAGTGTGCTAATGGCTTTTGGAACGGGCTGTTGGTCAATGGCTTGATAGAATGTTTGTACCATAGGATCAACCATTGCCAGTTCTGCTAAACGTTCGGCAACCGCTTCATTATCGGCAATCGCTTGCCTGACTTGCTCCATGTCTTGCTCTGGTAGTTCTGCATCTAAAAAGGCTGATAAGGTTTCATCGCTGAGGTTCATGCCATGCTCCCGTTAGGTTGTTTAAAAAAGCTGACCATGTTGGATCGAGCTCTTGCTAGGCGGCTCATGATTGTTCCTGTTGGAATGGCGAGTATCTCAGCCGCTTCGCTGTAGCTCATGCCTTGTACAGCAATTAACGATAATACTTCACGCTGATCATCAGACAAATTGTTCATCGCGCTATTCACCTCACCTAAGGTGATATCGTTAATGATGTCCGCTTCACCGTCGGTGTAATTTTCTGCCTGCAGTTCTGGTTTACTGGTGGCTAAGGTGCGTACTTTTTGTGAGCGATAATCATCAATCCATTGATTTCGACATATCTTAAAGGCCCATTTAGCTAACAGAACATCTTCCGGTGGCGGCGATTTAAGTATCCGTAATAAGGTATTTTGCACCAAGTCATCGGCATCATGCATTGAGCCCGTTAATGAGTAGGCAAAGCGTCTTAATGCTGGTAGCAGTAGGATTAATTCGGGTTTCATATTTAGGGTATACTCCTCTTTACCCTGATAACGGTTCAATGGGCAAAGTTATTCCAACATGGAGGGAATTTTTTTTGTTGTCAGACGTTTTTATCTTACACACTATCAGCGCAGGTAGATAAATCAATGAGAACAATGACAGCATATTCACTCGCATTACTGAGTTTAACCCTCATACCTTTAGTGTCTTACGGGCAATTATTGTCTGTGCCAACACTTCCTGCTGCAGTGATAGATAAACTCGATCAAAGCGTAAGCCGAAGCGCCGAGCGCTTACAAGCACTGAAGCAGCAACGTTTGCTGGAGCAGCAATTACAGCAAACATTAGCGCTAAAGGCGACATTGTTAGACCCCTTATTACAGTTGCCTGCTGTAGTGCCTGTGCTAAATAGCGCAGGTCAGCCTGTATGGAACGATATTGAAGTTGAACATGGTTTACGCGCCGTTGAGCGTGAATGGCTATTGTTAATATCCATAGCACAATGGCAACAGCTGTTAACGACGACTCCTGAGCTGGAAATGTATGTGCAAAGCCGCACTGAACTGGCAATGTTAGGCTTACAGTTGGTTAAAATACAAGTACCGATCGAGCTTGATAGCGTTGATGCATTACGCAATACCTTACCTACACTACTGGCACCTTATTTAAACAGAAATTATATATACCAGTCGCAAGCGGCTAATCAAGCAAGCACAGTTACGGATGCGCAGGCGAGTACTGAAACGGCTATCCAAGCAGACAGAGCGACAACGGATCAGATAACGGCAGTGCAGCAAGTGGTTTCAAGTGAAACGACAGCGATGTGCGATAGACCGATAAGATTAGGCATGATAGATACCGCGATTGTGCCTCGGCATAAAGCGCTGCATATAGCCGAAGATCGCTTAGTATTGATCCAACAAAATTTTCTTACTGATGACATCCCATCTTCATATAGTCACGGAACCGCAGTGGCAGGCGTATTAGCGGGTAACAATGATCAACTTAAGCCGTTGTTACCGTCATTAACCTTATACAGCGCAGGAGCCTTTTATGCCCAAAATGCGTATCAACAAGGGGCTACACTCGACAGTATCTTGCAGGCGTTAAATTGGTTAGTAGGTCAACAGGTGCGGGTGATCAATATGAGTCTGACTGGACCAGATAATCCAATATTACATGAAGTTGTATCTCGTTTAGCTGAAACAAAGACCATTTTAGTGGCTGCAGCAGGTAACGGTGGGCCAGCCGCTAAGCCATTATATCCAGCTGCATATTCTGACGTTATTGCCGTCACTGCGGTAGATAAACAGCTGGGATTATATCGTTGGGCTAATCAGGGGGATTACATTGATTTTGCGGCGCAAGGAGTAAAGGTGTTGACTACCCGAGCAGATGGAAGCGTGGGTATTGAAAGTGGCACTTCAATGGCCACGCCCGTTGTATCGGCCAAAGTGGCCTGTATGCTGGCTGCAACACCAGAGCTGCTATTGGAGCAGGTGTTGCTGCAATTACAGCAGCAGGTGATTGATTTAGGCGCACCAGGTAAAGATCCACAATTTGGTTATGGGGTACTAACACGCCCTTAAAAACTGGCTTGTAACATCAGTCCTGCTCGTGTTTCATCATAATCCGCACTGGTCAAGATTGACTGATAGTCACCATATTCAACGGATGTCAGCAGCGCAAAAGTGGAATTAATATTTAACTCCCACTTAGCATCAATGTGTTGATGTATATCGTTACGTTTATTATCGTCAATGGCCAAAGCATAATCTCTTTGAGTTAATTTCATTCCTAGTTGAATTTTTTGTACAACGTGCCATAAATTAAATTGATTAGACAAGCGGATATTCATACTTTTAGCGCGATAGCTAAAGGCTTTATCAAGTGTATCTTCATCCTCATAAGTTGCGCCTAATGAGATAAAGCGTTGGCCCTGGTGAAAAAACCAAAATGAATCGATATTAGCACTTTTATTGCTAGCGTCACGCGATTCAAACTGAGCAAAATCTTTGTCGGCATACACTACGCTGGGACGAATAAACCAGCTGTCGCTAAGATTATGCATGGCATACACGCTAAATTGGTTGAGCGCTAAAAAATCGCTGCCATCTAAATCAGCTTGAGCCAGATAGACACTGCTGCCCAATGTTAGATTATCAAAGGCATAGCTCGCATCGATAAAAGCCAGCTGTAAGCGACTGTCATAAGCACTGGCATTTCGATAGCGTTTGTCATTAATACTATAGCCACTGTCTAGGCGGACATTGTCGCTAACTTGCCAAGCTGCATTGATTTCTCCCTCTAAAACCGTCGCCGTATCCGACTCACCACTGGCTTGTTCAAGTTCACTGATGTTGACGTTAGACTGGTATTCCATACCTGCTTTTAGCTTACCGTTAACGGATAGGGTTTCTGCCGCTACTCCCATATGAGCGCAAGCCAGTAGAAATAGTGTACAGGTAACGCGAGAGTGTAAAGTCATCATAAGGACTCCTAACAATAAAGATAGGCCGGCAGTATTGCCGGCATATGGAGTATTCGACTTAAAGACCGCTTGATAAGCGAATGGTATTTTGAATGGTGTTAGTGACTTCTGCATTCACTGTTTGGCTCACCGCTTGCGTCACTTGTTCGCGAGTGTTCTGCTGCATGAGTTCACTTGCACTTGCCTGTAACTGTTGTTGCACTGCGCTGGTTGCTGCGGCATTGATGGCCGATGATGTTGTCCCAGAAACTGCCGCGCTTACTGAATCAGATACTGCTGTGCTAGTGGCAAACAGTGTATCGGCACTCATACGTGATTGAATCTCTTCTGCGGCGGTGTTCGCACCAAGTTGTGCTGCGTTTACTGTCGCTGCTGCGGTGTTGAGTGATGTCTCTGCTTGATTAACCGATAACTCTGTTGCTGCAGATAATCCGGCAGAACCAGATGCTATTACTTGAGTTGACACCAATTGCGCAGCCGTCGAGGCGTTATTAATCAGGCTATTAGCTATGCCAGCACCAACAGTTGTGGTGTTGGCTAATTGGTTATTAGCAAGTGTTGTTGCTGAGTCAGCGTTGGTGATTGATGTATCAAGTGCTGACGTTACCGTAGTGAGCATTTCTGTTGTGGGTATGGTTATCGCAACTTGGTTGTCAGTTGTGGCTGCCATTTCAGTTGATGAAGTTTGCGTGGAGTCACTCGAGCCGTCTGACTCTGCTTCATTTGAAGCAGTTTGATCTGAGGCGCTGTTGGTCGGCTCGCTTGAGGCAATTGTTGACTCATTATTGCTTTGTGTTTCAGCGTTAGCATTTGGGCTATTCTGTTGGTTTTGGCTTAATTGAACATCAGCTTGGGCTGATACGGTTGTCGATGCTGACATTTCGGCACTTATTGCCATGGTTGAGAAACAAGCCAGAGCAATAATCGTTGGTTTAAGTAATGTTTTCATTTTTAATTCCCTCGTAATGTCGTGATTGACACTGTGATAACGAGGCGGCCGTCGATTCTATTCCATTTATTTTTTCTTAATTGGCATTATTGTCTTGCGCGGTGAACGTGAAATTAATAAGTGATTGTTTAATATTGTTATTTTGTTTTTATCTTTATTGATGTAAAAAGACTAAATGATGCTTAGATAGACATCTCTACTGAAATATAACCATCGTTTAGCGTTGTTGCTTGAAAATAAATAGTGGTTTTGTCGCCCGCTGGGATTCGTCGGCAGAACTAGCGATTGAGCCGCGGACAAATGTCATGCTCAGTATGTTAAATGCTGTGTATATGTTTACTTTTATGGTTAATGTAAATCAATTATCATTGGTATCAGCGCGAAAGCCCATTGAGTCATTCGCACACCCAGTATTGTCCGTAATGAATGCTTAATTACGATATAGTTATCTTAAATATAAGCCGGTTACCCATGAAACCATTGAGTCGTAGGTTTTACTTTGTCATTAGAAAATTCAGTTAGCTTTATCCCTCATAGTTGGTTTGGGCATTTGTATCAGCGTGACGTAAATGCGATCAAATTGACGCAAGAGGGTATTACCTTTATACCTAGCCATGGCCAATTTTTAGCAAGATTTCGGTATAATAATAAACAGCTTATTATTGGGCAGTTATCATGGCAGCAATTAGATCACCCGCCACTGTTTAGTGCCAGTTTACTCGGTAACTTATTGAGCTTTAATGCTGCAGGTACCCATTATCAAATTCCATTTTTAAGTTATTTTGCTAAATCTGATTTTAAGCAACAGGTCGAATTACTCTGGGCTTTATCTCATCAAAAATCGCTGTGCGATTTGATATTACGAGTTGAAAAAGCCACATCGAGTCGGTATTTACGCCAGTCATTAGTAGACAAAATGCGCGCTAGAATTGAACGTGAGTACTTTCGCTGGTTCCCTTGGAGTGAAGGGGCAGAGCTACCCGCTAATATACGTACCGCATTAACTCAATTACACGATTTTTATCACTGGAATAAAGCGGATATAGAGCGCTTACGTGAAAGCTATATTCAATCACAGTTGCTTGCATTTGCAGACTTTTTTGATCATGTTGAGTCAAATCCACTAACCAATAAACAGCGTCGAGCATGTATTATCGATGATGATAATAATCTGCTGCTCGCGGGCGCTGGAACGGGGAAAACCAGCGTAATGGTGGGCCGAGCAGGTTATCTAGTGAATAGTGGTCAAGCTCAAGCTAATGACATTCTATTGCTTGCTTATGGCAAAAAAGCCGCCATGGAAATGGATCTGCGAATTAAACATAAGCTGGGCAGTGATGATATTAAGGCCAGTACTTTTCACAGTTTAGGCCTGAAAATTATTGCCGATGTTGAAGGTGTGAAACCTAGCTTATCAGCGTGGGTAAATGATGAACCCGCCAAAGACAAATGGGTGCATGATAGATTAGAAGTTTTGATTAAAAATGAATCTTATCGTAAACAACTTTTTGATTATTTCAGTCGTTATTATTACGTTGAAAAAAGCCCATTCGAATTTTCAACACAAGGTGAGCATTTTGAATATTTAAATGATAACGACATTCGCTCATTGAAAGGTGAAAGGGTCAAAAGTTTTGGTGAGTTGCATATCGCCAATTGGCTGTTTACCAATGGCATTGAATATCAATATGAAGCCAAGTATGAATTTGATGTCAGCACGGTTGATTTTCGCCAGTATCAAGCTGATTTTTATCTACCTGAATATGAGGTTTATATTGAATATTATGGCATTGATGAAGCCAATAATACGGCTCCTTATATCGATCAAACTGCATATTTAGCATCAATGGAATGGAAACGGCAGTTACATCATCAGCGCCAAACCAACTGCATCGAATTATTTTATTATCAGCACAAGACAAGTCAGTTAATTAATAAGCTTGAACAAGCTTTAACGGTATTTAAGGTTAACGACTCACCTTTACCCGATGAAGCGATATTGGCAACTCTTTATGAACTGGGACGAGTCACTGAGCTGGCAAAATTGTTTAGCCAGCTCATTGGCTTATACAAAGCAGCTTGTATTGACGAGGCCGGGCTGGAAAAGGTATTTGCCAATGCTGCTGATGCTACCCAAACGCGTAAAGCATTTGAATTACTCCAACCCATTTTACAGCAGTATCAACAGTATTTATCTGCTCACGGTGATATCGACTTTGAGGACATGATAGCCAAAGCACTCGCATACCTGCAAAGTGGTCAATATGTCAGCCCATGGCAATATATCATGGTCGATGAGTTTCAAGATATTTCAGAACCCAGAGCACGTTTAGTGCGAGCCTTGCGAGATTCGCGCACGAAAAAAGGTAACAGCGATACTTCATTATTTTGTGTTGGCGACGATTGGCAGGCTATTTATCGCTTTAGTGGTGCGGATGTCCGTTTAACGACTCAATTTAAACGCTATTTTGGCCATGCCAGCGAAACGTATTTGGATCTTACTTTTAGATTTAATAACCGTATCGGCGAAGTGGCTAGCGCTTTTGTGAGTAAAAATCCGCATCAACTCAACAAAGATATCCATTCATTGGTACAAGTTGCCAAGCCTGCAGTATCAATACTTCGTCGTGGTACCAATGAGGGCGCAACTAAAGATGAGCCGAGTGCCAACGCATTAGAGCAAGCCTTAAATGCTCTGTCCGTCCGTGTTACTCAAGCTGTTGATAAGCTTAAAGCTAAACCAACAGTATATTTGCTGGCCCGTTTCTGGTTTCAGTTGCCAGATAAAGACATGTTGCGTCAGTTAACGGCTAAATACCCGATGTTCGTGATTGAGTGTTTATCGTTTCATGCTTCCAAAGGTAAAGAGGCCGACTATGTGGTGATTATGGGAATGACCCAAGGCATACATGGATTTCCGTCGAAAAAAATAACGCCACCTTTACTTGATGCGTTTTTACCTAAAGCTGAAAATTTTGAGTTTGCAGAAGAACGGCGTTTATTTTATGTCGCGCTAACCCGTGCAAAGCACCGAGTTTACGTTATCGCCGATATGACCAATGTGAGCCCATTTATTGTGGAACTGATCCAACAAGATTATGCCGTTGAACAACAAGAATTTAGTACGTCTTTGGTGCAATCCTTGTTTGAACAAATTAACTGTGTCCGATGTACCACTGGGATATTAAAACTACGAGTGGGCAAGTTCACATCATTCTTTTCTTGCTCACACTTTCCATTGTGCGATCACAAAGAAGTAGGCTGTGACGAATGCGGCAGTCCGATGACACGTAAACGTTTTATCGGTTTCAAGGTATGCCTCAATGACAGTTGTAGCCATATGGCGCCGATATGTAACGTCTGTGGCGGTGATATGAGTTTACGAGAAAGTGCTCGAGGGGTTTTTTGGGGCTGTAAAAATTATCGAGGTAACCGCGTGCCTAGTTGTAGCAATACCATTGATAAAGCCAAAATCTCTCCGCAACAGGTGCAGTAGTTATTAGAAATGGATGACTGTTTCTACTCGTATATAACACTTGCTGATAAGTGATGTGTTACTACGAGTGTAACTGATAAAACAAAACGGGCTTATCATTGCTGATAAGCCCGTTTCATTACAATCACTTAGACGCTAGGTCTTAGTTCATGCCGTATTTCTTTAATTTCTTACGTAAAGTACCACGGTTGATACCTAACATATTAGCAGCGCGCGTTTGGTTGCCACGAGTGTGTTGCATGATGATGTCTAGTAAAGGTGCTTCAACTTCGCACAATACCATTTCATATACTTCAGAAGCTTCCTGACCGTCTAACTGAGAGAAGAAGTTAGTCACGGCACGTTTTACTGCGTCACGTAATAACTGCGGCTTGATAGTGCCGTTTGCTGTTTCGATTTTGCCTACGGTAAGCTGGTGAACTTCTGTGTTAGTTGTCTGATCAAACATTCTATTCTGCTCTTTATTAAATTCTAAACTAATTCATCAAAATAACATTCTACGAGGGAATGTTGCTGGGCAGCGGTTTCAAGCCGATTGAAGTCAGCACGAAATTGGCGCTGTTCCTCATGGTTTAGGTACCACCCGACATGCTTTCTAGCAAATCGGACACCTTTGTATTCGCCATATAAGTCATAAAGTTTCTTAAGGTGTTCAAGCATCACACTGCGTTGCTCTTCTGCCTTAATTGGCGCTAACTTTTTACCTGTTTCCAGATAATGTAGGATTTCTTTAAAAATCCAAGGCCGTCCTTGTGCACCTCTTCCAATCATCAGGGCATCGGCGCCAGTGTAGTCAAGTACAAACTTGGCTTTTTCTGGTGTGTCGATGTCCCCGTTAGCGACAACAGGAATTGAGACATTCTGTTTAATTGCTTTTATGGTGTCGTACTCGGCAAAGCCTTTGTACATGCATTGTCTGGTTCGGCCGTGAACGGCGAGCGAGACAATGCCACAATCTTCAGCAATTTGGGCTATTTCAACACCATTACGATGTTCAGGCTCCCAACCCGTGCGTATCTTTAACGTTACTGGTACGTCTACTGCAGCAACCACGGCTTGTAAAATCTCTTTTACTAAGCTGGGGCTTTGCATTAACGCAGAACCAGCAAATTTTTTATTCACTTTCTTTGCTGGACAGCCCATATTGATATCAATGATGTGCGCACCTTGTTCAACGTTGAACTTAGCGGCATTGGCCATTAAATCAGGATCTGCACCTGCTATTTGTACGGAGCGTATTCCTTCTTCACCAGAATGCATCATGCGCTGGCGGCTTTTGTCGCTGTCCCAAACGTCGGGATTCGATGAAAGCATTTCTGATACGGCTAAAGCTGCGCCATAGCGTAAACAGAGATTTCGGAAGGCCTGATCGGTGACACCTGCCATTGGTGCCACAATCAGCTGATTAGACAGTTGATACGGGCCAATTTGCATTTCGGACTTCACCTTGCTCTCCAAAGGGGCGCTATAGTAGCCCTTTTTTACGGCCGTGAAAAGGTCAATAAATGACCTAAATGCAACTTTTTTGCTTGACTTTTATTAGCCGTCACATCTTTGACTAATAATTGGCGTTTTTCGGCCATTTTTGAGCACTGGTGCGTGTTGCAGAGAGACGTTTTCATATATACCAGTGTCAATTATTGATGTTAACAACCTGTAAACGAGAATTTACGCACGCAATTCGTTCATAATATAGCCCATAATTGAGTGCGTTTTAGGCTTGTGGGCAGGCTACTTACGTATTCCTGTTAAGCGACTCCAGTCTTCTTTGTTACATACTGGATCCATGATGAACCATTGGCTGTAGAAGTCGGATACTTCTTGTGCTTGTTCTTGCAATAAACCCGATAGCGCCAGTTTGCCACCAATTTTGACTTTTTCAGCTATCAGCGGTGCTAGCTCTTTTAACGGACCGGCAAGAATATTGGCGACTAATACGTCTGCTTGTAAGTTGGCTGGTTGATCTTCTGGTAAATATAGGGCCAATTTATCCACTACGTCGTTACGTTCAGCATTGGCTTTTGAAGCGTCAATAGCCTGATAGTCAATATCAACACCTGTTACTTTCTTGGCGCCGAGTTTGATTGCGGCAATAGCCAAAATACCCGATCCACAACCAAAATCGATGACTTCTTGGTTTGATAAATCTAGGCTGTCTAACCATTCTAAACATAAGGCGGTGGTAGGGTGAGTACCTGTACCAAAGGCTAAACCTGGATCGAGAATGACGTTAACCGCAGTCGGATCAGGAATTTCACGCCAGCTAGGGCAAATCCATAAACGTGTACCAAATTGGATTGGGTGAAAGCTGTCCATCCATTCGCGGATCCAGTCTTTATCTTCGACTTGTTCAATTTTATGATTAAAGCCTTTGCCTAAAAATGGCATCGATTCTAAAAATTCGATTGTGGGTGCTAAGTCAGTACCTGCATCAAACAATGCAATCATTACGGTATCTTGCCACAGCGGTGTTTCACCTAGCTTAGGTTCGAAAATAGGCTCGTCTTGGCCATCTTCGTAGGTGATGGAAAGTGAACCGTGATCCATTAATAAGTCGCCAAGCAAGTCGGCGTTATCGCGATGAGTGTGAATGCGTAATTGGATCCAAGCCATGGGATTTTCCTAACTGTGGTAAAAGTAATATCAAATTGGCGCTTATTATACCCAAGTTATTTTAAGATGCTCGTTTAGGTGAGAGTTTATTGGTTGTTTGCTAAATGAAGATGGACCATTTTCGGTCACGTTTATATTAAAAATCGCCCAGGATATTGCTGATGATAAGAAAACAGGTAAGTTAGTCCCGAAACTTACTGAATGTGTTGGTGAGTCAGTTGCGTTAAATTTGATCTGTCCTGGTCGCGAAAATATCACTCAGGTCATGTTGCTATTACGCGATAAGTTACGTCAATATTGCCCGTAATTATTAGCGTAACGACACCTTTTTAGATACACGTTAGATTGTTTTACCTACCGAATACTCGTTTCGATATTTAGTTAACTATCAGTATTGTTTAAGTTTTTATTTGCTAGTTTGTGTGACATGCTTCTAACTCCCGCTTAATAATAGGTGAACATTATCACGGTTTGATCATTGTTCATTGCCGCTATTCAAAAACTCTTGATATGGTCAATACTTGTTATTGTGCTTAACAGGATATGATGCTTTATGGCTGCGAATTCTTTGCAAACGAAAGTCGACAGTGCGGTAAATACCGACAAAGGTTTTGCTCACCCTCTTTGGGCTGCTCGAGCGGATAAACTACAAAGTTTGTCCGGTGTAATACTGGGACTTTTTCTAGTGATGCATTTGCATTTTGAGTCGAGTATTTTGTTTGGCAAAGAAGCCTTCTACCAAGTGGCACAGTTTCTTGAGGGTGGAATATTCAGTGAAACTGGTCATGGTTACCCGCTGGTAACTCAAATTTTTTCCTGCTTTATGTTATTGGTAGTACTGATCCATGCGGTATTTGCATTACGGCGTTTTCCGACTCAATTAGGCCAATGGCGCGCCTTACGCAATCAAATGCGTTTTTTACCTCATGAAGATACCAAAATCTGGTTTTGGCAAATGATCACTGGTTTTTTATTGTTCTTCCTCGTGCCAACGCACTTATTCACCATGATAACCAATCCTGAAATAGGCCCACATCTTTCGGCCGAGCGTGTGTACCACCTTAATGCTTGGGTTTTATATATCCTGCTATTACCTGTTGTAGCAGTGCATGGCGTATTTGGTTTATATCGAGTAGTGGTGAAATGGGGCTTGGTTGAGCAACGCTTTGCCATGCTCAAATTTGCTAAGGTGCTGTTAGCGTATTTAATGGTGCTAGGAGTAGCGAGTTTGCTGACTTATATTTTTATTGGCCGTTCTTTGGCGTTACCTGTGGTGCCATATGTGTCGATGTTATAAGGAATTAAAATGAAAATTATTTATACCGACACCTTGGTAGTAGGCGCTGGACTGGCAGGGTTAAGAGTCGCGATAGCCTCAAAAGAACGTGGCCTCGATACCTTGGTGTTATCGCTTGTTCCTGCTAAAAGATCGCACTCTGTCGCTGCCCAAGGTGGCATGCAAGCCAGTTTAGCCAATACCATAAAAGGTGAAGGTGATGATGAAGACATCCATTTTCAAGATACGGTAAAAGGTTCCGATTGGGGCTGCGATCAAGATGTTGCTCGAATGTTTGCTCACTGTGCACCCAAAGCGGTAAGAGAGTTAGCTCAGTGGGGCGTTCCTTGGACTCGAGTAACTAAAGGCGATAGACAAGTTATTGTTAATGCGGAAAAAGTGACTATCACTGAAGCAGAAGCTGCTCATGGACTCATTAACGCGCGTGATTTTGGGGGTACCAAAAAGTGGCGTACTTGCTATACCGCAGACGGTGCAGGTCATTCTTTATTGTATGCCGTCGATAATAAGGCTATTTCGCTAGGTATTCCTGTGCATGAGCGGATGGAAGCATTAACGCTTATTCATGATGGAGTGCGTTGCCATGGTGTCATCGCTCGTTGCTTAATTACGGGTGAATTACGCGCTTACATCGCTAAATCTACCACTATTGCCACAGGTGGCTATGGGCGGATTTATGCGGTGTCGACCAATGCCATTATTTGTGAGGGGATTGGTCAAGCATTGGCGCTAGACACTGGCGTCGCAACGCTGGGCAATATGGAAGCGGTACAGTTTCACCCTACGGCTATTGTTCCTGTGGGTATTTTAACGACGGAAGGTTGCCGTGGTGATGGTGGTGTGCTGCGTGATAAAGACGGTTACCGCTTTATGCCCGACTATGAACCAGAGAAAAAAGAACTGGCTTCGCGAGATGTTGTGTCTCGTAGAATGACTGAGCATATGCGCAAAGGAAAAGGCGTAAATAGCCCTTATGGGCCGCATTTATGGCTGGATATTACCTTATTAGGTCAAAAGCACATTGATACCAATTTGCGTGAAGTTAAAGAGATTTGTGAGAACTTTTTAGGTATTGATCCGGTTAAAGATTGGATCCCTGTTCGGCCTACACAACATTATTCTATGGGCGGTATTCGTACTAAAGCCAATGGCGAAAGTCCACAATTATCAGGGTTGTTTAGTGTTGGAGAGGCTGCTTGTTGGGATATGCATGGCTTTAATCGACTCGGTGGCAACTCCCTAGCAGAAACTGTGGTTGGCGGAATGATTATCGGTAAGTATGTTGCTGACTTTGGTGAGCAAAATAGTTTGGTCGTTGATACCGATTTAATCGCCCAGTTTGGTAAGCAGTTACAAACAGAAGTTGATCAGCTTATTGAGGGCGAAGGAACAGAAGATCCATTTAAACTTAAAGCTGCAATGCAAAAAATCATGATGGATTACGTCGGTATTTTCCGCAATGGGCCTGAACTTGAACTGGCTGTTAACCAATTAACTGAACTGCTTGAACGTTCGAAAAACCTCGGGTTAAAGTGTAAAAAACGTCATGCAAATCCTGAATTAGTTGAAGCGTTACGCGTCAAACGGATGTTGAAAGTGGCTGTGACCGTTGCATGCGGGGCGCTTGCTCGTACCGAAAGTCGAGGCGCGCATTCTCGTGAAGATTTTCCACAGCGTAATGACCAAGACTGGTTGAATCGTACATTAACCCGTTGGCCAGATGCTAATAGCTTACGACCAGAAATGAGTTATGAAGCGCTCGATGTGATGCGAATGGAATTACCGCCTGGTTATCGAGGTTATGGTGTTGATAATGCGATTGCTCATCCTGATACCCAAAAACGTCAGCAACAGGTTGAAGCTATTTTAGCTGAACTCGGTGACGATGCAGATAGGTATGCCAAGCAAGCGGCATTAATGCCTTATGAGTTACCTGAAGAATATCAACCACGTAATCAGCGCTTCACTGATACTGTAGCCAAAACCAACGCTGAGTCTGGAGAAAAGTAATATGAGCCAAGCACGCACGTTAACTTTTTCAATTTTTCGATATGACCCGCAAGAGCCTGGCGACAAACCTAAAATGGTGAGTTACAGCTTAACAGAGGCACCCGGAATGACGGTGTTTATCGCGTTGAATCAGCTACGTGAAACACAAGACCCATCACTACAATTTGATTTTGTTTGTCGTGCGGGTATTTGCGGCAGTTGTGCCATGGTGATCAATGGTTTTCCGACGTTAGCTTGTCGAACCTTAACCGCTAATTATCCAGATGGACATATTAAATTGATGCCATTACCTGGCTTTGATTTAATTGGCGATCTGTCGGTAAATACCGGTAAATTTATGCGCGAATTATCTGAGCGTTTATCGTTGTGGTTGCATCCAAATAGTGCAGATAATGATATTCATCGTATCGAAACGCCGATGTCACCGGAAGAAGCAACCAAGCTTTATGAGTTAGAGCGATGCGTAGAATGTGGTGTATGTGTTTCTGCTTGTGCGACTAAACAAATGCGTGACACTTTTGTTGGCGCAGTCGGTATGATGAAAATTGCCCGTTTTGAATTAGACAGCCGTGATACTCGAACCGCTGATGATTTTTACCATGTCATAGGTAATCAAGATGGCGTGTTTGGTTGCATGACGTTACTCGGCTGCCAAGATACTTGCCCGAAAGATTTACCGCATATGCAGCAAATTGCGTATTTACGTCGGAAAATGGCATCTGTTTAGGTTGAAAGAGCGGTAACGAACGGTAAAGCGGTAACAGGCGATGGCAAGCGATAGAAGTACAAAGACTAGATGCTAGAGCGCTTCGCTGCTAGATGCTATACAAGCTAAAGCTTTAAAAGCGGGGGGATCGATAACGAACGGTAAAACGATAACAGGCGATGGCAAGTGGAAGGACTAGATGCTAGAGCGCTGCGCTGCTAGAGTGCTACGCAGCTACAGACGATACAAGCTAAAGCTTTTATAGCAGCGAAGCGTACTATCAGGACGAAGTCCGCTCTAGATTCTAGGCATGGCTTTGGTTAGTAACCGTGATATACATATAAAAATGCCGCTAAATTAGCGGCATTTTTGCGATTATTTTGCGTTTAGGTAATTAATTACTTAGCGCGTTTCATTGCTGTGAAGAATTCTTCGTTAGTTTTGGTCATAGCCAATTTATCGATTAAGAATTCCATTGCAGAAACTTCATCCATTGGATGTAAGATTTTACGTAAAATCCACATTTTTTGAAGTTCTTCAGTTGTCGTTAGCTTTTCTTCACGACGAGTACCAGAGCGATTGAAGTCAATCGCAGGGAATACGCGTTTTTCAGCAGCTTTACGAGAAAGGTGTAACTCTTGGTTACCAGTACCTTTAAATTCTTCGTAGATTACTTCGTCCATTTTCGAGCCTGTATCAACCAAGGCTGTGGCGATAATGGTTAAGCTGCCACCGTGTTCAATGTTACGTGCAGCACCAAAGAAACGCTTTGGACGATGCAGTGCGTTAGCATCAACACCACCGGTTAACACTTTACCCGATGAAGGGATGACGGTGTTATAAGCACGGGCTAAACGAGTAATCGAATCTAACAAAATGACGACGTCTTTTTTATGCTCAACTAAACGTTTTGCTTTCTCGATAACCATTTCGGCTACTTGAACGTGACGGCTGGCTGGTTCATCAAAGGTAGAAGCAATCACTTCGCCTTTTACCATACGCTGCATTTCGGTCACTTCTTCAGGACGTTCATCGATAAGTAATACCATTAACACCACATCTGGGTTGTTGTAAGTAATACTTTGAGCAATGTTTTGCAGTAACAATGTTTTACCGGCTTTTGGCGGCGCAACAATCAAACCACGTTGGCCTTTACCGATTGGAGAACAAAGATCAAGAATACGCGAGGTGATGTCTTCTGTTGAACCATTACCGCGCTCCATGCGAAGGCGTTCTTCTGCATGTAATGGGGTTAAGTTTTCAAACAGGATTTTGTTGCGAGAGCTTTCTGGTTTATCAAAGTTGACTTCACTGACTTTCAACAGTGCAAAATATCTTTCGCCTTCTTTCGGCGGTCGAATTTTACCAAAAATACTGTCACCAGTACGCATGTTAAATCGACGAATTTGACTTGGAGAAACATAAATATCGTCAGGACCCGCAAGGTATGAGCCATCTGAACTTCTTAAAAATCCAAATCCGTCTTGGAGGATTTCTAATACACCGCCACCGAAGATGTCTTCTCCGCTTTTAGCGTGAGCTTTCAAAATTGAGAAGATGATATCTTGTTTACGGGTACGAGCCATATTTTCCAGATTCATGCTTTCAGCAAGCGAAACTAGATCTGAAATTGGCGTGTCTTTTAATTCTGTTAAATTCATGTATGGGAGTCTTGTTTTGCGCGACGAAGCTTACCGCAATCAATCAGCAAGTTTGAAAAGATATTTTATGATTGATAAACGAGAAGAGGTTAATTGAAAAAATCTGATGAATAAATTAGCACTTTATATGTTAGCCGTCCAGAAATTTAGCGTAAATAAAATCTAAAAACGGCACAAATTGTTCAAAACTTGTGCCGTTTAACATTTCTAGGCTATTTCTAGTTAGATTTTAGCGTCAATGAATTCTTTTAGTTGCGTCTTTGATAGTGCACCAACTTTAGTTGCCACTAGCTCGCCACCTTTGAACATTAACAATGTTGGAATACCGCGTACGCCGTATTTCGCAGGTGAAACGTTGTTTTGGTCAACGTTTAGTTTTGCGACGGTTAGTTTGCCTGCGTACTCTTCGGCAACATCGTTTAGGATTGGAGCAATCATTTTACAAGGACCACACCACTCAGCCCAGAAGTCGACTAATACTGGTGTTTCAGACTTTAATACGTCGTTTTCAAAGCTGTCATCGCTTAGGTATACAATTTTATCGCTCATGTAGTTCTCCAGATTTGGTTCCATTGCTAGTTTATTAATGGCTTACCATGTATATTGGGTCAGTTAAATAGCTTTTCAAGAGACCGTTTTAGTAATGTAGCTATTTCAAACGATCGAATCTTTTTTTGCAACCCCTACAGGTATGCTTGTGCTATGAGCCAAACACATTTATCGACCCAGAAATTCGCCGACTTCCCTTTAAAGCCCGAAATACTCGCGGCATTGAACGAGAACGGCTTTGAGTTTTGCACGCCAATACAGGCGTTATCTTTACCTATTTTACTTAATGCAAAAGATATTGCCGGACAAGCCCAAACCGGCACCGGTAAAACTATGGCATTTTTAGTGGCCACATTTAACCACTTACTCAATGTTGCTGCACCTGAGAGTCGCAAAGCAACCGAACCCCGCGCTATTATTATGGCGCCAACGCGAGAATTAGCAATTCAGATTGCTAAAGATGCCAAGCTATTAGCGGCACATACAGGCTTAAAAGTTGGTATTGTTTACGGTGGCGAAAGCTATGAAACCCAACGCGCTGTATTAGACAAAGGCGTTGATATTCTGATTGGTACCACCGGACGTATTATTGATTATGTACGTCAGGGTGTCATTAGTCTAAGCCACATTCAAGCCGTTGTGCTTGATGAAGCCGACCGTATGTTTGATCTTGGTTTTATTAAAGACATTCGCTTTTTGTTCCGCAGAATGCCTGATGCTAAGTCACGTTTGAATATGTTGTTTTCTGCCACGCTTTCAATGAAAGTGCAGGAATTAGCATACGATCATATGAATGATCCTGAAAAAGTTGAAATCGAACCATTAGAAAAAACTTCTAAAAATATCAAAGAAGAAATTTTCTATCCGTCGATGGAAGACAAGATGCGTTTATTACTGAGTCTAATCGAAGAAGATTGGCCAGATAAAGCGATTGTGTTTTCGAACACAAAACACAGCTGTGAAAAGTTGTGGTCTTATTTAGAAGGTGATGGTCATCGTGTGGGTTTGTTAACCGGCGATGTTCCGCAAAAGAAGCGTATTCGCATTCTTGAGCAATTTACCTCAGGTGATATCGATGTTTTAGTGGCAACAGATGTGGCCGCTCGTGGGTTACATATTTCTGATGTGTCACACGTATATAACTATGATTTACCTGATGATTGTGAAGATTATGTGCATCGTATTGGCCGAACAGGTCGTGCGGGACAGAAAGGTATTTCAGTCAGTTTTGCTTGTGAAGAATATGCACTGAATTTACCTGAAATTGAAACTTATATTAATCATTCAATTCCAGTGTCTAATTACGATAAAGATGCGTTACTAGATGATATTCCGCCTCCTGCGCGTATTCATCGTAAGCCTCCTACATCTCGGACTCGTGATGGTGGAAGTAAAGGTGCGCATCGTAGTGGTGGAAATACTTCGCGTCCGCCACGCCATAGGACTCGTAGACCATAGTCAATGCCATTGTTAACTGTATCTCAGCCGTATGCGGCGATAACATTAGGTTCTAACAGTTTCAATATGTTAGTGGCTAATTCGGTGGGTAATAAGCCGATTGTTATCGCTAAATATAAACGCAAAGTACGCCTTGCCGAAGGTATAGGTGATGACGGTATGTTGTCTGAACCTGTTATGCTGCGTGGTTTAGAATGCTTAGCCATGTTTGCCGACATGTTAGCGCAGCACCATATCGATAGCGCTAATGTGGCTGTATTTGCTACCGCTACTTTGCGTGTTATCCGTAATGCCGATGAATTTCACCAGCGAGCGATGCCAATATTATTGCATCCAATCGAGGTCATTTCGGGATTGCGCGAAGCTGAACTGATTTATCAAGGTATGGTGGCAACCACTAAAGGTGAGGGACGCCGGTTAGTGATTGATATTGGCGGCGCTAGTACCGAGTTTATTATTGGTGACGGCAGTCAGGTGTTGTTTAAAACCAGTTTGCCAATGGGGTGCGTGCTATTTAATCAACGATTTTTTAGTCATGCGCCGCTTCAAAGCATCGATTTTGAACAGGCCGTAGATTACGTTAATATGATTTTGGCAGAACATCGTCCTCACTTACTCAATTTAGGGTGGCAAAGTGTTGTAGGGGCTTCTGGTGCGGTTCAATCAGTGGTATCGGTGTTACAGCATCGACAACGCTCGGAAGTGATTACCCTTAAGATTTTGTATGCTTTTCGTGATGAAATATTATCGCAAGCAGATGCAAGGCTTAGTGGTATTAACGGCTTAAATGCCGAACAAGCTCCCACATTTGCTGCGGGAGTTGCGATTTTAATCGCGTTGTTTGAAAGTCTATCAATGAGTCGTTTACATCTTGCTGGTGGCGCACTTCGCGAAGGCGTATTACAACTGTTAGCCGATCGCATAGCCGCTAAAGTCTCGTTGTAGTTACTGACATAAGCGTAATAAAAAATAGGTCACCATTGGTGACCTATTTTTTTGATTATTAAGTTATTACTTTTAGTTGTTTAAACAAAAATTTTCAATAACTTCTTACATAACTACTTTAAAATCTCAACTAAATCGGCTTCCAGTGTGGCTTGAGGGCGTTCAACGATACGACCTAGCTCATTGCCTTGCTGTTTAACGATAAACGTTGGAATGCGGCTGAACGCATATTTTGCCGCTAAACCTTCAGGGTCCTGCTTGCTTCGGTCGACACCAATGTATTCAACTTCAATGTTGGGATTGGCTGCCGCTTCAATAATTCGCATAAAGTGCGGTGTTTCGCGATGGCAATCTGGGCACCAAGTGCCAATAATCACGACTATTTGCGTCGGTTCATTAATGGCTTTGAGTACATCGATTGCTTGCGCATCAACTTGGTAATTGGTAAACCCTTCAGTATAGCCTGGTAATTCAGTCGTTAGAGTTTGTGGTTGGATTACGCCAGTTAAAATCACTTCTTGTTTCTCCTCGCTGCATGTTGCCATAAAGCCTTGTTGATCTTTTTCAAATGCGCAACCTGAATTCGCAGATGCGGCCATAGGCAGCATTTGGGCACTGAAAAAGAGTGCCGTGGTGGCCAATAATGTTCTAACGTTATTGTGCATGATAATGTCTCGCTTAAGAAGAAAATACTGTTCTTGAGTGTATTCAAGCATGCTTAAACAGGGCTGTTAAGAGACTATGAGCTATGATGTAGAGCTGATCACGATAATGAGGTGTATGTGACTTGTCCCACGAGGTAATCGAATTAAAACCGACGCAAAGTAGGCAGTGTTAAATTAAAAAAGCCAACCCGAGATGGATTGGCTTTATAACCACTCAATATCGGAGGCTTATGAATTTTGTTCTTTAAGCCACTGAGCAGCACGTTTGGCAAAGTAGGTTAAAATACCGTCTGCACCAGCGCGCTTAAAGCAAAGTAATGACTCCATCACAATGGCTTTTTCTGCTAACCAACCGTTTTGAATAGCAGCCATATGCATGGCGTACTCACCACTGACTTGATAAGCAAATGTTGGCACTGCTAATTCAGTTTTGACACGGCGTACTATGTCTAAATAAGGCATCCCTGGTTTAACCATGACCATGTCAGCACCTTCTTGGATATCTAATGCCACTTCGTGTAATGCTTCGTCGCTATTGGCCGGATCCATTTGGTAGCTGTGTTTATTGCCACCTTTTAAATTACTAGCCGATCCGACAGCATCACGAAAAGGACCATAATAACTTGAGGAATACTTAGCGGAATAAGCCATGATCTGAGTATTCACAAAGCCATTTTCTTCAAGGGCTTGGCGAATTGCACCTATACGACCGTCCATCATGTCTGATGGCGCGACAATATCTGCCCCTGCAGCGGCATGAGATAAAGCCTGCTTGACTAGGATCTCGGTGGTGATGTCATTCATGATATAACCAGTGTCATCGATAATACCGTCTTGACCATGAGTCGTGTAGGGATCTAAAGCTACATCAGTCATGATACCAAGCTGTGGGAATGCTTGCTTTAATTCACGCACGGCACGCTGCACTAATCCATCAGGATTGTAAGATTCTTCTGCCAGTAAACTCTTTTTATCCGCTGGCGTCACGGGGAATAATGCAATAAGCGGAATGCCAAGCTCAACCAGCTCAGCGGCTTCTTTTAACAATAGATCAACTGAAAATCGTTCAATTCCTGGCATTGAAGCAATTTTTTCTGAGCGTTGAAAACCTTCTAACACAAACATTGGATAAATGAGATCGTTAACTGTTAAGGTATTTTCAGACATTAAACGACGGCTAAATTCATGTTTACGCATGCGGCGCATTCTGCGCTGTGGAAAGGCACTAGTAATAATATTCAATTTCGACTCCTGGTTTAGATCTCGTCTGTTTCGAGCGGGTAATAGCAGACTTTGTTACGGCCACTGCGTTTGGCTTTATACAGGGCTTTATCTGCTTGTTCTAGTAATAGCATTGGATGCTCATCACTGTCGATAATTGTCTCACTCACACCGATACTGACCGTTAAGGGTATCGTGTAACCATTATGGGCAATGGTAAGATCGCTGATAGCTTGGCGAATTTGCTCCGCAACTAGCAGAGCACCTTCTATATCTGTACTCGGTAATATAATAGCAAATTCTTCACCACCAAAACGTGATACGAGATCCGTTGGACGTTTAATGTATTCACATAATGTATTTGCAATCATCTTTATGGTGTAGTCGCCACTAAGGTGACCATATTGGTCATTGATATTTTTAAATTTATCGATATCAATCATTAACAAAGACATCGGTGTCTGTTGGCGTCGGCTAATACGGCCTTCTGCAATGAGGCGACGATCAAAAGCACTACGATTCTTCACTCCAGTAAGGCTGTCTATGGTGTTTTGTTCTGTCAGCTTTTGATTCACCTCATTGAGTTCACGTAAGGTAATTTCTAATTCAAGTGTCCGTTCTTGAACCATTTGCTCAAGTTTTTCACTATTTCCAGCCTCACTACGCAGTGCTTCTTCACGGATTTCTCGCAGCCGTTGTTCTTGCTCTAATGTCTGTTGCTGGATCTCAAATTTAGCCTTTCGTTCATCGTTATAACGTAAGGCGAGTACTGCCGCCATGGTGATGACTTCAAAAGTGAGTCCTATCATTACGGGGATCTGTGGCGATATGCTTAGGGTGATTAGACCGAGGTAAATTAGCCCTGTAATGATGCACCCAATCATTAAGCCCATACGGCCAATGGCATATAAAGGGGCATTGCGTTGGCCGCTAAAAGCTTGGATTAATGAGAAAGCCATTAGGATTGTGCTGATAGTTAACACCACAAATGCTAAAACATACAGCGCAAAACTGTAGTTAATAAATGGCATGATGATCGTTAAGCCAAAACAAAGCACTGCCATGATGCGACAAATACGCAGCATTTTTAGATTATGATATTTTAGTTGCAATACTTTTTCAGTAAACATCAATGAAAAACCCAATGTTAATGGGATAATAATAATGAAAATATACTGTTGTATAATGGGCCATTGAGGCCACAAATAGCGAAATGATACGCCATGAATTGTCGCCGTGAGTAACGTAAGCCCTAATACATAGCCGCTGTAATAACTGTAACTATAAGATGCCGACGCGAGCGCGATAAATAAACTGAACAAGCAAATAGCGAGTAATAATCCTATTTGCATGCCATTAAACAAATTCTTAGTTTCAGTGAGTTGGGTTAGGTCGTTTGATGACCACAACACTAATGGCAAACTGATGCTACCTTTGCTGTCTATTTTTAAATAAAAAGTATGTGTATCACCAGGTTCAAAATTAACTGGGTATAAAAAGATATTGCTTTGTAGTGGTCGTTGCTTAAACGGTAAGGAGTCGCCCATTATTTCAGTACTGACCAGTTCCCCATTGATCAGGTGGTATATTTTAACACTGTCGAGCAATGGGTTATCTAAGGCAATAATGCGTGATAGATGGTCGTTGGGATTAAATATACTAAAACTCACCCAATAGTTTTTAATGCCTATTTGATATGGTTGATTGGTATCAAGTTTTTTCCAGCTGTTTTCTGGCCGTTGTAATAATGTGGTTAGAGTTTCAATATCATTACTTTGATTGGCATAAACCCAGTCGTGTAATTCAATTTTTGTTATGGAGTCTGATGTCAGTCTAAGCGGTACTCCAGAGAGTGTATTAGCCCAACAGTTTTGGCTAATCAACAGCAAAAATAATCCAATTAACACCCTAAAGTGATATTTACATTGCTGTTGTAACTGATGAGTTATGATGGCCATCATGAGTTATTATTCACGCTAAAATGAACTGGCAGTTGGAAAAAGTCACAACTGTTTTTATAACATTCTTGCGCTAATGATTGTACTGATTGTTGGCGTAAATTGGCCATGTATTCGACAATATAAGGTAAGTATTGGGGTAGATTTTTACTCGATTTAGGTTTAGGTCGCATACTGCGAGGTAATAAGTAAGGACTATCGGTTTCTGCCATAATGCGATTATTAGGAATTAATGGTACTAATTGAGCAAGGTCTTGCCCTCGACGTTCATCGCAAATCCACCCAGTAATGCCAATATATAAATCAGCGGCTAAGCACTCAATTAACTCATCTTTACTGCCAGTAAAGCAGTGTAGTAAGGCATTAGGGAGATGAGCTCGATACTCATTTACAATGGCGATAAAATCGCTATGCGCTTCACGACAATGCATCAGCACTGGCATATTGAGTTCGCAAGCTAGCTCTAATTGCGCTGCAAATGCCTTTCTTTGTACCGGGCGTGGTGAAAAGTCACGATTGTAGTCAAGCCCACATTCACCAATAGCTACCACGGTGTCTTGTTTGGCCAGCTGAGTTAAACGTGCTTTGCTATGTTGATCCCAAGATGATGCATGATGCGGATGTACACCTGTCGTGCAGTAGAGTTGTTGCGGGTATTGTTGGCAGAGAGATATTGAGTCGGAGCTTTCATCGAGATCGCTGCCAATAACAATTAACGGCGAAACATGATGTTTCGCCGCGTCATTGATAATAGTGTCAATATCGTGCTTCAGCCTGTCGCTAAGCAGATTAACAGCAATGTCGATGTATTGAGTCATGTAATAAAAGTACTGTAGTTACTTTAATCGTCTAACTCGGGTAGTAGCATTGCGATCATCGCTACCCAATAAAAATGAATTCAATGCACCTGTTTCAATAAAGATGCGTTGACCTTTTTTGATTTTATAATACTTTGAGCTACTTTGCTTCCAGACTTGACCATTGCTGAGTGTTATCACAAATGCGCCTAACGCATCTTTCTTAACACTAATGACTTCAGAGTAAATCTTATCGACTTCATCTTCTATGACTTTCTTTTGTAAACCAAAATCATCAACGCTGAGTACTTGAGGACTTGTTGCAACCAAAGGTAACACAACGTTTGGTGTAGCGGGTGGCCTTGGAGCCTCTGATGGGGCAATCTTAGTTGTATTTGCCGTCGTCATTATGTGAGCACTGGGTTTAGCATTAGCCGCTAATTCGTCATAACAAGTTAATCGCACAGTTTTGTCCGTTTTAGCTGCACATATAGACAGTTGCTGGCCAAGATTGGTATTGGCATATGCATTAGCCGAGATCAATACGATCCCGACGGCAATTAAACTTAAACGCATTGATTCTTCCTTATTATTTTAGTCTGTAGAGCCTTTCTTTATCGCTTAATTTTCAGCTTCTTCGTTCTCTGGCTCATCTTCTTTTTTGCTGTAGAAACGCGCGGCGATTAGTCCACCTTCAAACAATAACAGCATTGGTACGGCTAGCATAGTCTGCGAGATAATATCGGGAGGCGTGAGTACCATGCCAACAACAAAAGCTCCTACTACAATATAAGGACGTTTTTGGCGTAACTCATCGGGTGTTGTAACACCAGCCCAGCAAAGCAAAACGACTGCTACAGGTATTTCAAAAGCTAAACCAAAGGCAAAAAATAATTTTAGAATAAAACTCAAATAACTGCTGATATCAGTAGCAACTTGCACGCCTTCTGGAACGACACTGGTGAAAAACCCAAATACAACTGGGAAAACAATATAGTAGGCAAAGGCTATTCCAAGATAAAACAACAGGGTGCTGCTGGCTAACAAGGGAACAACTAAGCGTTTTTCATGTTTGTATAACCCAGGTGCTACAAAAGACCATACTTGATAAAGCACATAGGGAATGGCGATGAAGAATGCTAATACTAGTGTTAATTTAAAGGGTGCAAAAAAAGGCGCGGCTACGTCGGTTGCAATCATACTGCCCGTTTCTGGAAGCGAGCGCATTAAAGGCAAAGCTATGTAGTGATAAATATCGTTAGCCCAATACACAATAGTAATGAATACCAATAACACACTGCCAATGGCTTTAAGCAATTTGTTACGTAATTCAAGCAAATGGCTAATAAGCGGTTGCTGTTGCGACATGGATTATCCGTTTGATTTAGGGTTTGAACTGTTTTCGCTAGTCACTTCAGATGACTTAGCTTCTTTGACTGAAGGAGACTCGTCAGCTGATTTTTTTGGCTCGACAGGTGATGTGTCTTCAACCTTATAAGGACGATTCACTGATTCAGCGGCTTTTTTCAGCTGATCAATCGACTCTTGTAACTCTGGCGACAAATTGGCTAAACCTTTGCTTTCAGCTTTTTTTAAATCAGCATGTAACTGATCAATTTTAAGCTCTTGCTCAAGTTCATCTTTGACAGAGTTAGCCATGCGCTTAAGCGCACGGATCCAACCTGTTAACGAACGTACTGCAACCGGTAGTCTTTCGGGGCCTAGTACCACTAGCCCCAAAATACCGATCAGCAGCAGCTCCATAAAGCCGATACCGTCAAACATAATAAATTACGCCTGTTTATCTTTAGATTCTGTTTCAGGTTGCTTTTCTGCAGCCTGTTGCGAAGTCGCTGCCGTTTGGTCTTTGTCTTCTAGTGATTTACTTTCATCTTCTGGAGTCATGGCGTTTTTAAAGCCTTTTACTGCTCCACCTAAATCACCGCCCAAAGAACGCAATTTTTTAGTCCCAAATAATAGAATGACAATTAACGCTACGATTAGAAGCTGCCAAATACTGATGCCGCCCATGAAGATTTTCCTCTTTAAAGTAAAAATGGTTTTTGTAAAAAAGTTATTTCAAAATCCATAATAACACCCAATTCTTTAAGTATTATGAACCTCTAATAAATTAGTGCTAGCTAAAACTTACGATTCTTTGGCCTAGATCGCCATCCTATTGCCCAAATCAATATGCCTGCACCTATACAGGTATATGCAGGCCATAGTGTAGCTATTTGAGTAAATAAAATTGTGCCACAGATCAATAATACAGCCGAAGTGATAAGTAGATAATTACTCTTGTGAGATTTCTGTTGGTAGCGCAAGTACTTATCTAACATTTGCTGTTGAGTGCCGAGTAATTTACGGCCTAGTTTTAAATTGTCGTAAATCAATTCAGGAAACTCAGGGAGTTTATCGGCCCAAAATGGCGCATTTGATTTTACTTTATTGAACATGGCTTTAGGGCCAACTTGTTCTGACATCCAATTTTCTAGGAAGGGTTTGGCGGTTTGCCATAAATCTAATTGTGGATATAACTGACGGCCTAAACCTTCAATATACAGTAAGGTTTTTTCGAGTAACACCAATTGTGGCTGCACCACAATATCAAAATGACGCGCAGTTCTAAACAGCTCTAACAGAACATGACCGAATGAAATTTCATCCAATGGTTTATTAAACATGGGTTCGCAAACTACTTTTACAGCTTGTTCAAACGCAATAATATCTGTGTGTTCAGATACCCAACCTGACTCAATATACAGCTGGGCAATACGGTGATAATCGCGATTAAAAAAGGCTAAAAAGTTTTCTGCTAGGTAACGTTTATCCACTTCGGTTAATGTGCCCATAATGCCGCAGTCTAGGCCGATATAAAATGGGTCGTCTGGATGTTCACGACTGATAAAAATGTTGCCTGGATGCATATCTGCGTGGAAAAAATTGTCGCGAAACACTTGGGTGAAAAACAATTCTACACCGCGTTCAGCAAGCAGTTTAAAGTTGGTACCTTGAGCTCGTAACGCTTCGGTGTCAGAGACTGGAATACCGTAAATGCGTTCCATGACCATAAGGCGTTGATAACTGTGTTCTTCGTAAACAAAAGGCACATACAGCGAATTAGAATCCAGAAAATTATTGCGCAGTTTGATGGCGTTAAGCGCTTCTAGCTTTAAGTTTAGCTCGCCTAAAATGGTGGTGCGGTAATCTTCAATCACTTCTGCTGGGCGTAAACGATTACCGTCACCTAATAAGGTTTCGAGTAAGTTAGCCGTTTGAGTCATTAACTGTAAGTCAGCTAATATCTGCTGCTCAACATTAGGTCGCAGCACTTTAAGCACCACGGCTTTACCGTTAGATTTTAAGGTAGCGGTGTGTACTTGCGATATGGATGCAGAGGCAAGTGGTGTATCGTTAAAATCATCAAAATAGGTTGCGATAGGAGCACCAAGCTCAGCTTCAATGGCTTCTCGTGCTAAAGCAGAATCAAACGGTGGCACTCTGTCTTGCAACATGGCCAACTGATACGCCCATTCGTCGTCAAGTAAATCACGGCGAGTCGACAGCATTTGTCCTAATTTGATGTATACCGGCCCTAAATCTTGCATCGCTAATTTTAAGCGCTCTGCAGGCGATTTAGTTTTATGCTTATTACGGATCCAAAATAAGCTGTTGCGCACAATGGCGAAATACCAGGGCTTTTTGTGTTTAGGTATTAAGTCATCTAAGCCAAAATGCAGAATGGTTTTAATGACATGGTAACCACGCCTGATACTTGCAGTTGTCATTGCGTTATTTGATCTCTTAATTGGGCTATCTTGGCTTCGATACGTTCGGTTTGACTCACCAGTTCGTCCAGATTATCACGAAAATGTAGCCATTCGATTTTATGCGGCGCTAGGCGATATTCTTCAGTGGTTAACTGGCTGATGTGTGAGCGAGTTTTTTGTAAGACCAGCTTGATATCATGGTTAAATTGTTTTGCTGTAGCAACGAGTTTATGCGTCGGAGCATCACCAATATAACGTGATAATGGTTCGGCAAAATCAACATGAATATTCTGTAAATAATGGCTTAACGATTGCAGTAATTGAATATCGCCTTCCAAACTGAGTTTATCTTGTTTGATAAGCTCAGTTAAATTAGCGCCTTCAGTCAGCTGATATAATGTTGATACATCAGCACGTACGGTTACTGCTACATCACCTTCGTAATGGCTGAGTACTTGAATTTGTTTGGCAAACACCAAATAAATGGGCCAATTTAACTGACTCAGCTGGATACAAAATACTTTGCCGTGCAATGACTTTTGGCGAGCATAGTCACTTTTAGCCTGTGCTGGCAGTTGGTTAAAAGCGGTTTCAATGGCAGCACAAGTTAACAAAGCAAAGTGATTAGGGGTCATTAGAACTTATAACCTCTATGTAATGCGACAACGCCGTCTGTCATGTTGGTGTAGTCGACTTGTTCAAAACCTGCATCTACCATCATTTGTTTAAGCGTTTCTTGATCAGGATGCATCCGAATTGATTCGGCAAGGTATTCGTAGCTGTCAGCATCTTTAGTGATTAATGCGCCCATTTTAGGTAACACCTTAAAGCTATACATGTCGTAAACTTTACGCATTAATTCATGTTTAGGTGTTGAAAACTCAAGCACGAGTAGTTTTCCACCAGGCTTTAATACTCGTTGCATTGAACGTAACGCCGCATCTTTATCGGTAACATTACGTAAACCAAACGCGATAGTGATGATATCAAAATGGTTATCAGGAAACGGCAGTGCTTCAGCGTTAGCTTGAACATAGCTGACGTTATTGACGATACCTTTGTCACGTAATTTAGTGCGACCGACCTTGAGCATGGAATCATTAATGTCAGCAAGAACGACTTGACCTCTATCGCCGACTAAATGTGAAAACTTAGCCGTGAGATCGCCAGTACCACCGGCTAAATCAAGCACTTTCATCCCCGGTCTTGCAGCAGCGACTTCAATGGTGTGGCGCTTCCAAAAGCGGTGAACTCCAAAAGACATCACGTCATTCATAATGTCGTATTTTGCCGCGACGGAATGAAACACGTCAGCGACTAAGTCTGCTTTTTTATCGGCTTCGACAGTTTTATATCCAAAATGAGTGTTTTTCGGTTCGCCTTCAGACATCGGTATATTCCTATAATGTGCGATAATTAATAGCGAGTGTATGCCATTGCGAATGATTGCTGAAATGCTGTGGTGCGAGAGTGTGACAACAATCAATTAGTTGTCTTACCTTGCACCTAATATACATTTCACTTCAACTTGAACGCAGCAATGAGCTTCGCGTCGATTAGCCCCAATAAAAAGCAGCAGTTAAGGCTAAAAAATTGCCTGCATTAGAGCATAAAATTAGCCTTTAATGAATAGCCGTAGCTGATTCTAATTCAGACCGGTTAATCGACCCTGAAGATAAGCATAAATTAACTCACTGAGACCTTGACCTGCATCGCGGTAACCCGCTTCTAAACCCGCGTGATGACATGCTGGGGCAGTTTCTGCAAAATGAGCGTAATGGCATGGACAATGCTTAGCAATATAATGCACATAATGGCAGGCATCGAGTATCGATATACCGGCAAAAGTCGCTGCACTGCTGGGCATATTGGCAATCGCATCGACATCGAGCTCTAATGCTACAGGCAGTTGGGTTTGATTTAATGCTTTAGCGATTTGTTTTAATGCGGTTTCTAGTGACAGTTCACGCCGGATCCAAATTTGTTGCAAACTGTTCCATGTAGCGCCAAACAGGCTCAGTTGTTCTAGGGTTTCTTCACTATTTTTTAATTCATGCAAGCCGAGAATATGATAATGGTCGAGTGCGCCATTGGCGGCGGCATAACTAAATCCATTACCGCTGTGGCGACCTTCTCGTGGTCTAAAATCACTGTGTGGATCGAGGTTGACGGCTGCGACAGGTAGGCCTGTAGTGGCTTTTGTTGCCATTAATAAACCATAAGCATTATTGTGGCCGCCGCCGATAACGATGGGTTCTAATCCTGCTTGCATGATTTCACTTACTGCAGCAATGACGATGTCATCCAATTGTGCGGTTGCTTGGCGTAATTGTTCAACGGTAGCGGTTGTGGATACTGATGTATCAAGACTGATTTGGCCTAAAATGGCACATTCGTTACCATTAAGAAATCGATTGGACTGTAAATTAATTAACTGTTTCATGCTAGCGATAAAGGCATCATCAGCGCCGCCTCGCCCGAGGTTAGCTCGTGGTCCCACATCTTCTGCGATGGCAATAATGGCAAACTGGGCGCCACTGAATTTAGCCTGTTGTGCATTTTGCGCTAATGACAGTTCAGCCGATGCCAGATAAACCTGTTGGCCTATTTTGGTTTCATTAGGGCGTAAACTTAATAATGCATCGCAATGCTGCTGAGTAAATGCGCTAAACATGGTGATTCTCCGAATTACAGCCACAAAAAAACCAGCATAGCTGGTTTTTAAAGGAATTGTCTGCCAGCTTTTTACAAAGCTAAATTGGCTATGACGGGGTTATTCAATATCTAATGGTTCTGGAGACAGAATAACGCCCGTGTTATCAGCATAGATATGATCACCCGGTAAGAAGGTCACGCCACCAAAATTAACTGGAATTTCGATTTCGCCCACACCGTTACTTTCAGCACCGACAGGAATCGAAGCAAGCGCTTGGATACCAATATCAAGTTCTTCAAGAGCGTCAACGTCACGTACTGAACCGTAAATGAGAATACCTTCCCAATTATTGGCTACAGCAATTTCAGCAATTCTAGCATCTAGTAGGGCACGTCTTAACGATCCGCCACCATCGACTAATAATACTTTACCTTCACCGTCTTCTTCTAAAGCTTCAGCAATCAGGCCATTATCTTCAAAACACTTAATTGTACTGATTGAGCCACCGAAGGAGCTGCAACCACCGTAGTTACTGAACATTGGTTCGACGACATCGACTACATCTATATACATGTCGCAGAGTTCTGAGGTGTTGTATTCCATATTTCACTCCTGTTGGACAGCAAAGGTAAATTGCTGGGTAAAGCAAAGTTAAATGAATTATATGAGCTTTTTATGAAAATAAAAGCCTTATCAATCACTGGATTGTTATAAATCAACTTATGGTGTGACTTATGCGCAGATGACGCATTGGCCTAAATAGAGAACAGGGATCAAATTTGTAAGTAATTTTCTTTCAAATTGAACCAATTAGTCGATATATGTTGATTTAGGTCATCCTAATACGTTTTTTAATTACATTTTTGCTCTACAGTTTGTTAGCATATTGCTAGATTTATTAATGTTAGTTTACAAAATAATACTAGCTTTAGGGGCACGGAACCCCCGTTACGCATACGGAAGGCAGAGAGCCTGAAACAGAGGTTCTTATGGAAAATATCAATATTATTGAAGTATTAGGCTATGCCGCATCCGTTATGGTTGCCATTTCACTAATGATGAAAGACATCGTTTTACTAAGATGGTTAAACTTTATTGGCTGTTCTTTTTTTGTCGCCTACGGATATGCAATCGAAGCATGGCCAGTAGCGGGCATGAATGCCTTTGTTGCATGCATTAACATTTTTCACTTAATTAAGATTTATCGTAATAAAGGTGCACAGCCACAAACTGCATAATTGCACGAGTCATATTAAGTTATCGTGTTAGTGAATGACGATAACACGGTCGCGATTAATAACCCCTCAAGCCAAACTTGAGGGGTTATTGCTTTAAATCGCTTTGATTTAAATCAATAAATGGCTATCAAACCGCTCTGTATTCCCCTGTCTGCGTTTTAATGGCCCACAATAAGCTCTCTATTGACGAGTCAATACATCTTGTGAGTAACATCAATGGCAAGCACATAGTACCGATTTTAAATAAAACCGTTGTTATCGATTTATCCCATCTCTTATTCTCAGTTGAAGTGACCTCGCGGGTAAACATCAGCCGTTAAGCTTCTTTATGGTTATTCGCTAATTTATGCTTATTCTCGAATTTATGGTTATTTCTAACGTGAAACTCAACTCTGGGCTGTGTCATAAAACTTTAGGCTAACTGTCACCTCGTGTTCATTACCTCTGTCTATTATCTAAACTGTTAACAAATACATAACTTTAGTCGGATCAATATTAGCTAAATGATATTGCCGACGTTTGACATGGAGTCAGGCATGAAGAGTATCAGCCAGTTAGATAAATATTGGTTTTATTGGATAGCGCAATTTAGTCGAGATAACGGCCTAAGTCAGGCTGCTAAACGTGTATCTGCAACCGGTGATGGCCACTATTATGCTTATTTATCTGTTGCGCTATTGTTTTTTCATCCTAATGGCCAGCACTTTTTTAATTTAGTGTTGGGGAGTTTCTTGGTTGAGTTTCCGTTGTATTTACTGCTGAAAAATAGCATTCGACGTCATCGTCCTTGCCATGCGTTAGCTGGGTTTGAGTCTGGTTTTGAACCGTCGGATAAATTTAGCTTACCTTCAGGGCACACTGCTGGTGCCTTTGTGTTTGCTAGCGTGGTAAATCTGGTGTTTCCTGCCTTAGCACCGATTGCGTTTGCTTGGGCTTGTTTTGTTGGCTCATCGCGTATCGCTCTGGGAGTTCATTATCCTGTGGATATTATGGCTGGCGCTGGGTTGGGGATCGGCTCGGTATTTCTGGTCGATCAACTGATGCTGTAAAGCTTATGTTAAGAACGCTCATGAAGTAATCGCTCATGCCGTCACAGTACATGTGGTAAAGGTTCGCGTAGCCACTCTTCATGTAGTAACTGTTTATGTAGAAAGAAGTACAGCGTTTTAATCTTGATCATTAAGCCGTTGAGGGATGTAAGGCAATATGAAAATCTTGTACGGAGTTCAAGGCACAGGGAATGGCCATATCAGCCGCGCACGCGTAATGTCTACTGCGCTTAAGCAACATAATATCGATGTCGATTTTCTTTTTTCAGGCCGAACACCACAGCACTACTTTGATATGCAATGCTTTGGCGATTATCAGACCCGTAATGGTATGACTTTCGTAACCGAAAATGGTCGTGTTAATTGTGTTAAAACCGCCAAATACAATTTAACCACTCCCATTTTATCTGAAATTAAGCAGCTCGATTTAACGGGTTATGATTTAGTTTTAAACGATTTTGAACCTGTGAGTGCTTGGGCGGCCAAACAACAAAATGTGCCGTCAATCGCCATTAGTCATCAAGCAGCATTACAGTATCCAGTCCCTAAACAAGGTAACAGCTGGTTTAATGAATTTCTGCTCAACCATTTTGCACCCGTTGACATCGCTTTAGGTTGTCATTGGCATCATTTTGGCTTTCCTATTTTACCTCCATTTGTGGAGGTGTGGCCCAATGGTGGTGATCATAGCCACCAAATTTTAGTCTATTTACCCTTTGAAGAGCCTGATCGTATAGCTGCCTTTTTAGCCCCATTTGATCAATATCACTTTTCTGTTTACCACAGCACTAAACCATTGAAACCATTAGCAGAGCATATTCATTGGCATGGTTTTAATCGTGAAGGCTTTAAACAACACATGGCTCAATGTGGTGGGGTGATTGGCAATGCTGGCTTTGAGTTGGCCAGTGAGGCGATGACGTTAGGTAAAAAGTTATTGGTGAAACCGTTACAGGGTCAGTTTGAGCAATCTGCTAACGTTGCGGCGTTAGAATTACTTGCTGCGGCAGAAAGTATGCAAACTTTAGATCCTGCTGTGCTTAAGCGTTGGTTAAAAAGCCCGTCACCTAAACCTATTGCGTATCCACAGGTAGGCGATGCATTAGTGGAGTGGTTAAAAATGGGCGATTGGCATCAGCCGCAAGATTTATGTCAACATTTGTGGTCACAAGTTGAGTTGCCTGAAAACTGGCATAAACGGCAATAATGTTTGCTGCAATCAAGTTAACCGTATTAAAAAGTGCGTCAATTCATCGCACTTTTTAATGGGCTGGCTCAATTAAGGAAGGCGTTGATATAGCAATTCTAGCAGCTCATCTTCTAATTCGAAACGCGACTCCATCGCTTGTGCTAAATGTGATAAATCGTTGTCGAGTTGATACAGCACTTGTTCGTCAGATGCGTCGGTATATTTATCATTAAAATCCAATGCCGTGTCAGTACTTTCGCTAATCAGCGGTAATAAGGCGTTGGCTGTTTCGATACTCGTTTCACCAAACTTCTCGCAAGCTTTAATAACGTTGTTGTAAACCTCAAAGTGACCTTCTGAGACATAATCAACTAATTGGGCACAAAATTGTTTCACTTGATCCATGCTCGGAAGTGATTTTTCGCTACGAGAATAGGGTGCTAATCCGGCAACGATAAAATATTGGATTAATAATTTGCGGCGATGATTAAGCCATTGATCGATTAAATTATGAGAACCGCCCCAGCGTTTTTCTGCTTTTTCTAGTTTTGTTAGCATGTCTTCTCTCTAATTGGCAGCCATTCTGTTACAACTAATGTATTGGACAAAGTGTATTGCGATCAACTGTTTTATTTTTATTTGCTTATCGACGAGCTTGCTTTGGGGATGAAAAGGACAGGAGTCTTGGAGCGGGATAATAAAAAACCCCGTGATGGCATGCCATCACGGGGTAACGAAGTTTTCAAAGGCTCGATTTGTCGGGCTTCTTGATTGTTCTTGCTAGCGCACACTTTTTATACCAAACCACTTAACGCGACGCAACTTTTAATCCAATAAATTGCGATTTACACATCAGTATTGTGTGTTTTGTGAGCATAGTGGCGGTTGTGTTAATAAAATCGACCATAGATTTAGGAATAGCTCACATAAATTCTGCATGAGTGGTTACATTAATCGCGTAAGTGCTAAACTAACGCCCAGCAAAAATCATAACAGTCTAGGAACAAAGTCCACATGGCAGAATTAAAGAATGATCGTTATTTACGTGCGTTGCTAAAGCAGCCTGTTGATGTCACTCCAGTATGGATGATGCGTCAAGCAGGACGTTATTTACCTGAGTATAAAGAAGTTCGTGCTCAAGCGGGTGACTTTATGTCTTTATGCCGTAATGCCGAATTGGCTTGCGAAGTCACTTTACAGCCGTTACGTCGTTATGACTTAGATGCTGCGATTTTATTCTCAGATATCCTGACCGTGCCAGACGCAATGGGCTTAGGTTTGTATTTTGAAGCAGGTGAAGGTCCGCGTTTTGAACGTCCAACGGATACTATCGATGCAATCAAAAAATTATGTATTCCAGATCCAGAAGATGAATTGGGTTATGTAATGCGTGCAGTGAGTACCATTCGTCGCGAACTGAATGGCTCTGTGCCGTTAATTGGTTTTTCGGGTTCTCCTTGGACTTTGGCCACTTATATGGTTGAAGGCGGCTCAAGCAAAACCTTCGAAAAAATCAAGCGTATGGCGTATGCAGAACCTGCTGCATTACACATGTTATTAGATAAGTTAGCAGACTCAGTAGTGTTATATCTTAACGCTCAGGTGGCTAACGGTGCACAATCGTTAATGATATTTGACTCGTGGGGCGGTGCGTTATCACACCACGCTTACCGTGAGTTTTCATTACGTTATATGCAAAAAATTGTTGATGGCTTAACTCGTTTTGCTGATGGCCGTAAAGTGCCAGTTACCTTGTTCACTAAGGGCGGCGGATTATGGTTAGAGTCTATGGCTGAAACAGGCTGTGATGCATTAGGTTTAGATTGGACTGTTGATATTGGTGATGCTCGTCGTCGCGTAGGTCATAAAGTGGCTTTACAAGGCAACATGGACCCATCAATGTTGTATGCTACGCCAGAGCGTATTCATCAAGAAGTTGATCAAATTCTAGCAAGTTATGGTGAAGGTACTGGCCATGTATTTAACTTAGGCCATGGTATTCACCAACATGTTGATCCTGAGCATGCTGGTGCATTTATCAATTCTGTGCATGAGTTGTCTGGTAAATACCACAAGTAATTCAGTGATATTGGCTAAAAAAGCGAATCTTCGGATTCGCTTTTTTGTTGATCGTTTTTTGTTTTTTAGTTTTTGAATGCGAGCAGTTAGTTTTTCTATTTTACGTCTTTCCGGTAATGCTTGTGAGCCGGAATCCAGCTGTTTTTTATGATTTTGATTTAGGTTTTATGGCCTGCGGCCACTAAAGTCGTGGCGCTTCACCCACACCAGACCAAGAGGAAACCAACGGCTGCTCCCTCTTTACTCTTGATAAAAAAATTGGCCTCGCCGCCCCGCAATATTTTCGCTATTTACAAAACAATAGCGACGAAAAGGTTGCCATGGAGATTGATCCAGCTTTGAACCTCGTTTTGTAGTTGGCCCAGTCCAACGAGCGATTTATGACTTTCACACAGCGTAACGCACAGATTCTAATATACGAGGCAATATATGAAACAGCAGACATACAAGAATGATAAAAACATATTGATGACGAAACATTGAGATAAGTATGGTACTTTCACTAAATTGATGCAGGGACTGTCTGTTGGTTTTCGCTACTTTATACCATTGATTCGCCAAATTCCGCACCACATTCACAACAACCAAAATGCAATTTAGCAAATCGTTATACGCATTAAATAGGATTGAGTTCAATGGAAGAACAAGCAGTTAAAATTCAACGTAGTTCAAACCTTGTTAAAGGTTTTATGGCTCTGGTAATAATATTCCAAGTAGTTCAGTTTTATCAAACTCGAATGTTAGATTTTGGCGAAATAGCTGGGGTTTTTGGAATATTATTTTTCTTGCGTGGTTTACTCTCGTCGCCATTATTATTAGTAGCTCCGCTTAAGCACTGGTTTAAATCAAATTTGGTTTTTTCTACTGCAAGCTATAAATATTTTATATGTGCTTTTGTGTTAGTTGTAGTTAGTTTGTTTTAACAATATTTATAGTCGGATACTCGGAGGTAATCTAGTCTCCTCCGGCCTTACATGACACGATTGCTTCGCAAGCGATTTAATCAACCAGAAGTAGAGCAATGGCAGAGTATGTTGCCAAACACTGTTTATTTAGATATTCAATCGCAACAAATCTAACCTCAACCTCAACACCTAACTCTGCGTTACAAGCTCTATCTTAAATTCGCTGCCAACGCCGGGTTGGCTGTCGATTTCAATTCTGCATTTCAATAAGCCTAATAATTGCCTGACGATGGCGAGTCCGACGCCGAGTTGTGGCAGACTTTGATTAGTCTCAAACGACAGTGTCGTCATCGATAATTGTTTCAGGGCGTCAACTTCATGCTTGTGCATGCCTGCGCCGGTGTCGCGCACGGTTAACCATTGTTGACCATTGTGTTGTGCGTTGATGATTTGAATCTTGCCACCGGCGGGGGTGTAGCGCAGGGCGTTATCGACCAAGTTGTTCAGTATGCGGCGCATTAGTGCGGGGTCGGTATAGATTTGGCTGGCATGATTGATGTCGAAATCTAATTGAACCCCGAGCTTTTTTGCTCGAGGAGTAAAGGTTTGTTCAATATCGCTAAGCAGTTCGCTTAGGTTTACTTGTTGCAGTTGCGCATCGATTTGGCCATTTTCTAGGGCGGCCAATTCTAATAACTGTGCCAGTAGCTGCTGTAAGGTTTGGCCTGAGTTTGCAGCATATTGGATTAGCGCCTCATCCCGTTCGTGCTCGGGTAATATCAACCAAGTATCGATATAACCTAACAATGCGGTAAGTGGGGTTTTTAAGTCATGTGATAAATGCAGTAAAAAGTCGTGTTTGGCCTGTTGTTGGCGTTTCACTTGCTGTTGCTGCAATTGGATTTCTTGCAATAAATGATTGATATGATGGCTGAGCTGGCTTATTTCTAAGCTGCCACGATAGCGCTGGGGGAGCATCAGTTTGTCTGACATCGGCGTGTTTTTAAGTTCGGTTAAGTCTTGAGCGAGCTTTTGGATTGGGCGGGTAAAATAGCGCAATAAAATCACGAATAGCACTAAAGCAAAAATGATCCAAAAACCGATTGTAGCGCCCCAGATTTTAGGTTGGTTTTCGGCATTAATAAGTGCCTGCCAGCTGTCGTAATCTTCACCGCCAATAATCACATATAAATAACCGCTATGAAGCCCGTCTTCGGTGATGAGTTTACTGGCTGAAAAAATCTTGTGGGTATCTTCGCTGCGAGGATCTGTGCCAAGCACTGGCAGGCTTTCGCCATTTAAAAACTGTTGAATAATTGCAGTATCGACTCGGTGAGTTTTAATTTTTTCTTCTTTGGCGTCATAGGCAATCACTTTACCATCTGGATCTAAGGTATAAATTTCAAAGCTTGGCCCTAACAACATAAAGTCGTGAAAGGCTTCTTTAAGCGCGGCGTCTGACGTGATCCCTTGCGATAATAAAGGGTTTATGTGTGCCATGTGTTCAGCAAGTTGTAGGTGCAGTGATTGCTGAATTTGATTACGGCTGAATTCATGGTTAAGTTGCAACCATTGCCATAACGCCACAAACAGTAATAACACGATGATTGTGGATGCTAAAAACAACCGATTAAATAAGCGATTCATTAGTTGGTTTGCACCTCTGGTGGTGAAAATTTGTAGCCTACGCCCCACACTGTTTTGACAAGATCATGTTCAGGTGAGCACAAAGAAAGCTTGTTACGTAAACGGTTGATGTGACTGTTTACTGTGTGCTCATAGCCGTCGTAGTTATAGCCCCATACTGCTTCTAACAGTTGCATGCGGCTAAAGACTTGTTGCGGGTGTTTGGCTAAAAATAGCAGTAAATCAAATTCGCGGGCGGTGAGGGTTAACGCTTTATTAAACGCGGTAACTTCACGGGTGCTGGCGTTAATGGTTACGCTGTTAAATTCAATTTGTTGGGTTTGTTCATGTTGTGCTTTGCCGCGTCTTAATAGTGCTTTTACCCGTGCGCGCAGCTCTAATACGCTAAAGGGTTTGACGAGGTAATCATCTGCCCCTGCTTCAAGGCCCAGTACCACATCTGCTTCTGAATCTTTGGCGGTTAATAGCATCAACGGGACTTCCTTACCGTCTTGGCGTAGTTGCTCACACAACATAATGCCATCACCATCGGGGAGCATGCGGTCCATTAATATGAGGTCGAGCTTTTTATGCTCGATTATGTGCATGGCTTGCTTCAAGGTGGTGGCGTGGTCGACGCTGTAGTTGAGTGCTTTGAGGTTAAGTATGATTAACTTAGCCAAGTCTTGTTCGTCTTCTACTAACAAAATATGTTGCGGACAAACATGGCCATTATGTTTCGCGTTTCCATTCATGGTGACTTCCTCAAAGCAAATCCAGTAATTGCATTAATACTTAGACCCGCTTTGAGGAGAATAAATTTCAATCGGGTTGAAATTCATTCAGTCGACACGACCGATTAAGATTATTCAGTACGCATAATGGTGACGGCTAATACTGGGTTATCAAAACGATGCGATGCACCCAGTACTGAATCAGCTAAGCCATCGTACATTGAAATAACACCCGGATGAATATGCACAAAGTCGACATCATCACGGCTAGCGTTAAAACCTTCGCCGCCATCAGCAGGTCCTGGCATAGTACCTTTGGCTTCGCTGTTGGCTTCAGTGCCAGCATCATAAGCCATAAACTTCATCGCGATTGTTGCATCCACTTCCATTCCGGCAATGGTGTAACTGTTAATACCGGTAAAAGCATCGTTAGTGTTAACCAACATGGTGGCCAAACTAATGCTAGCTACGTCGGCTTCATCTAAGGTCAAGGTCAATGTTTCTGGCATACCAGGCATTAATAAGCCTGTGCCGTTAACGCTGCTATTGATCACGCTGAGTGCTGCTATGTCGGCAGTATCACCACCTTCAGCCATTTTCTCGAGTGCTTCGCTGGCCATTTCACCGGCGTTCCATAACATGGCATCACTAGCATGAGAGGCTAAGATAACGGGCGACATTGGTTGGTTAGCCGTCAAGTTAGTCACGGTTACCGTGAAGGTTTGCATCACTGGAGCTGGTGGGGTAACAACAACGGTATCGTCATCGTCATCACCACAGGCAGTAAGCAGTGTTGCAGCAGCCAGCATGGCGATTAAGCTGGGCTTAAGGGTAAAGTCAGTGCGTTTCATGGGCTACCTCCTTATTTTACTGTCACCACAACTTTGGCTACAGGGTTCAACCAGCGATGTACGCGACTGTCTAAGTCACTCATACCACCAGCAGGGTCCATGTCACCTAAAACACCAGGGTGAGTATGTACATTACTGTTGTCAGAATTGTCCATCACGCCAGTGCCATTAGCTCCACCGTCACCACCAGGGGCTGCCGGAATACCCGGTACGCCTGACATGCCGCCGCCATTAATGATTTCATCATTGGCTTCTGTGCCTGCATCATATGCATTGACGTACATAGTATACGTGCCTGCTTCGGTAGGGAATTCCCAAGCGTCTAAGCCCATAAAGGCATCATTAGTGGGTAACACCATCGCTACGATAGATAAATGGGTGTTGTCGCCAGTATCAAGCATTACTCCACTTACATTGGCACCCGCAGCAAGCAAACCCATTGCCGGATTTGCTGATGTTACGCCTGCATTACCGGTTACAGCTGTATCTAAGTCGGCAATGTCACCGCCTTCAGCCATTTTTTGTAACGCTGCAGAAGCTTCGGTACCGACTTGAAACAGGTGGCTGTCAGCGTCGTGGGCTGCGATCAAAATAGGGGTGAAGTGATTTCCGTGAGTTAAGTTTGTCACGCTAACTTCAATATCAGCAGCGAAAGTTGGAAGGCTGAATAATCCTGCAGCCATAAGACTTGCAGTCACTAGTGTACGTTTCATAACCGAGCTCCTTTGTTTAATTGCAACCAGTATGAACAATGGATCTCACCTACTTATCGCCAAATTATCACAAAAGATTAACATCGTTAACTTACCGATAATGACGTGTGATATGGTGTGCTAAAACCAACAATAAGAGCACACCTCAAGTTGAATTAAGGTGTGAAGAAAATAGGTTAATAATGATTAGACAACTGACTCCCGCTGACTTTGATGCAGTGATAACCCTAGGTGAAATAGTCCACGGCAGTGGTTATATGGACATTGAAGAACTCACAGCGATTTATCACAAAGGCATTAAAAATGGCATTAATGCCAATTTTGTCGCGCTTGAAAATGAACAACTTATTGGCTTTCGGTTAACGTATGCCGCGGGACAATGGCCGCAAGATCAATGGTGCACGGTTAATCAGTGGGGCGTTGATTTTAACGATGTGTGTTATTTCAAATCAAACACCATTGCAGAATCTGCCCGTGGTCAAGGGCTTGGTGGGGAGCTATTAGCCGCCTCTAAAGCTGCGGTAATTGCTCAAGGGGCTAAAGCGGGGGTCAGCCATTTATGGCAGCAAAGTCCTAATAATGCTGCGGTGCGGTATTTTACTAAGGCGGGAGGGAAATTGATTGCTCAACACCCACAACGCTGGCATCAACGTTATATGGGTGATGATTACATTTGCGTAATATGCGATGAAGACTGCCATTGCGTTGCCAGTGAAATGCTACTGATTTTTTAACGACATTCTAATAATCAATAATAACAAGAAGATGAATATGTACGATCCGCTGATTAACTCTCATCCTAATAATCAAACGTTTGCCCCTAGCTATTGGGCAAGCACTCAAGTCTTACCCGCACCAACTGCTGCCTTGTCTGGCCGCCAACAAACCGATGTCGCCATTGTGGGTGGTGGCTTCACCGGCCTGTTAACTGCCTATTATTTGGCAACCGAATTCAATATAGATTGCCATGTACTAGAGGCCAACCAAGTCGGTTTTGGTGCCAGTGCCCGCAATGCCGGATTTGTATTAAAAGGTTCGGGTCGATTAGGTTATGCCGCCATGACCAAGCGTTGGGACTTAGCAACGACCAAGGGCATATACGACGAATTCACCCAAGCGGTGGCTAGAGTCGATGGGTTAATCAAACAACATAATATCGCCTGTGAACCGCAAGAAGCGGGCTACTTAAAGGTGGCGCATAATCCTAAAGCCTTAGTCACGCTGCAAAATGCCGCTAATTATATTCAACAACACTTAGCCAGTAGCCAAGACTCGGGCGCCGAGTTTATTTCAAGCCAAGATTTTCGATCCCAGTATTTAGATCATCATCAAGCTTTTGGCGCGCTGCGTTTAAAAGACGGTTTTGGTCTTAATCCGCTTAAATTGTTATTAGGTTATAAGGACATGGTACAAAACCAAGGCGTGACTATTTCTGAGCAATCTTGCGTATTAGAGTGGATTGAAGAGGGCGGTAAACATCGTTTAATTACCGATAAAGGTGAGCTGATTGCCAATAAAGTCATTATGGCGGGCAATGCTTATACGCCTAAACGGTTTAACCCGCGCATAGACGATAAGTTTTTGCCGATATTAAGCAATGTGATTGTCACCGAGCCGCTTACCGCTCAAGAGCTTGCACAGGCAGGTTTGCATACTCATCAAGTGACCATGGACACCCGTATTTTAAAATACTATTACCGTTTATTACCCGACAACCGTTTATTGTTTGGTGGCCGCGGCGCGGTGTGGGGCAAAGATGCTGCGAACCCTGTTTACGGTGAGCGTTTAAAAATGGCGCTCAATAAGTGCTTTCCAAGCTTAACCAATAAAGCCGTGGCCTATAATTGGACCGGGTGGATTGCTGCTGCCATGGATGACATGCCCCATGTGTACAGTAAAGGTGGCGTGGGTTACAGCTTAGGATATTGCGGTGCTGGAGTGTCTTTTAGTAGCCAAGCTGCGTATCGCTTAGCACAAAGTATTGCCGGTGAAACCTTACCCAATTTGCCTTTGTATCAGCAACCCTTGCCTAAATTCCCCTTCACCCAAGCAAGACGGCTTGGGCAATGGGGTTATTATCATTATGGTTGGTTAAAAGACCGTTTTGGTTAATCGCCCATTTCTAGGTTAATAGACGACTTTTTAGTTAACCAACGACTTCGCCAGTGCTGATCCTAGTTTCGTCTAATGGCTCAATTTTGAAATTGAAATAAGCATAAGATGCACTAATAAACGGACAGACTAAGTTAAAGAAGGCGTAGGGCAAGTAAGCGATAGTGGCTACGCCAAGTGTACTTGCCATAAAGGCACCACAGGTATTCCAGGGTACTAACGGACTGGTTACGGTTGCTGAGTCTTCTAGCGCGCGGCTTAAATTAACAGCTGCTAATTTACGGCGGGTGTATTCCACCTTTAACATTCTGCCTGGCAGTACTATGGCAATGTATTGATCGGCAGTAATAATGTTCGCGCCAATACACACGCCCAGGGTGGTAATAATCAAGCTGGCCGTGCCGGTGACGACGGTAAGAATACTTTCTAAAATACGGTTTAATAATCCGGTGACTTCCATCACGCCGCCAAATGCCATCGCACAAAGAATAAGCCAAACGGTTGTTACCATGCTGCTCATGCCACCACGGCTTAATAAATTATCTAATACTTCATCGCCTGTGTTGGCGACATAGCCGTCAAACATGGCTATCCATAAACCTTTCACTAGCGCGACCATTGGCAATAATGTGTCGTCGTGTACAAAGGCAATCACGTTATCAAACTGAAATAATGCTGCGCACACCGCGCCAGCTAACGTACCTAATATGACCGTTGGAAACGCTGGCATTTTGCGGTTAGCTAAATACAACACCACTAATAACGGGATTAATAAATGTATTCCTGGGCTGTAGGTCTTATCCAATAAAGCCAAAGTATCTACGAGTTGATTTTCAATCGGCACCGCATCTGCTGTAAGGCCTAAAAAAGTAAAACCAATCAGGGCAATGATAATGCTCGGCACAGTGGTCCAGGTCATGTGGCGGATATGGCTGAAAATATCAGTACCCGCAACCGCAGGGGCAAGGTTTGTTGTATCAGACATTGGTGACATTTTGTCGCCAAAATACGCGCCACTAATAATAGCGCCGGCAGTAATGTTAACGTCTAGCCCCATTGCTGACGAAATACCCACTAAGGCAATACCTAAGGTGCCTGCAACGGTCCACGAGCTACCAATACTCAGTGCAACCACCGCACACAACAAACAGCAGGCAGTATAAAAGTAGTCTGGGTTAAGGATTTGCATACCATAATAAATCATCGTCGGCACTGTACCGGCTAAAATCCACGTACCAATCAGTGAACCCACACTAAATAAAATTAATAATGCGCCCGTCGCAACCCCAATACTTTTGACGATACCGCGTTCCATTTGATTCCAGCTATAGCCATTTTTATAACCGATGATCATTGCAATACATGCCGCTAACACTAATGCGATTTGATTGGCGCCTGATGAGCTATCCGATGAAAACAGATAAACCGCTGCCGCGAGCATAAGAATAAGGGCAAAAACGGGGATTAGTGCATCAAGTAAGCTGGGTTGCTTGTGCTCCGATGAAGACGGTTTGAACGACGCCGATTGAGACATACTACTTCCTTTGTTGTTATTATTTTTGACCAATATCTCATTCGTGTGAGTTGGCTAAGTGTTATTATAATAAGTTAGTAACTTATTTGTAACAGAAGCACATCCTGACATAAAAATGCCTGTTAAGTCGAACATTGTTGGGCTTGAGTAATAATTTATAGATGGGCAGATTGCTGCAGCTTTTGAGTAGTATGCTTGGTTAATTACTTTGCGTGGTTATATATGTCAAATAGGTCGGTTAATGTGAATAAATAGCCGCTGAGGATATCTGGTGGGACCAGAAGTATCCTCATGAAAACGTGCAGATTTGATCGTTCTTTGGACGCAATTTATGGCTATTAATGACAATATTAAGCCAGTTATTTATTTAAATGTTTTAAGATGGCCTTTTCGGCATCAGCTTTAGTGGCTTCACCTTGAGGAATATCAATTTTTTCTAGGGCTTTATGGCCTGTCATATCTTCTGCAATATGTAACCAATCTGGATGCCAATAGAAAGAGGTGCCCGAGAAGGTGTCCCAATTATGCACTCCGGCTTTTTCACCTTGATAAATCAGGTCGCTAGTATTAACTTTCATTTTATCCTCCAATAATCATTACGAGTACGTTATCTAAAGTTCAGGAGTTTGAATAACAGCCAAGGTAATCACACTCCTTTTCAGTTACTAGCTTGCGCCTTGATCAGGGTCATTTTTGTGATCTAAATCATAAAAGTTGCGGGTTATGGATAATGTAAACAGTAATTAATCTTTTGCGTTACAAGCGGATATAAAAAATCCCTATGATGTTGTTGCCATCAAAGGGATTTTCTAACAAGCTAAACCAAATCTACTATTAGGTTTTAGCTTGTTCACGAGCAATGGCGCGATAAGCAATATCAGTACGGAAGTACACGTCATCCCAATGGATGGCATCCACTAAATCGTAAGCGGCTTGCTGGGCTTCGGTTACTGTGTTGCCCAGAGCAGTAGCGCACAATACGCGGCCGCCGTTAGTCACCACATGGCCGTCTTTCATACTTGTTCCTGCATGGAACACTTTACCGTTAGTGTCGCCAAGGGTTAGGCCATCAATCACATCGCCTTTATTGTAAGCATCTGGATAACCGCCAGCTGCCATGACAACACCTACTGCTGCACGTGAGTCAAACTCTGCTGTGACTTTGTCTAATTCTCCACGAGTTGCGGCTAAACAAAGTTCAACGATATCTGATTGCAAACGCATCATAATAGGCTGGGTTTCTGGGTCGCCAAAGCGGCAATTGTATTCAAGTACTTTGGCGCTGCCATCTGGTGCAATCATTAACCCTGCATATAAAAAGCCGGTGTAAACATTACCTTCAGCTGTCATGCCATCAACTGTTGGGCGAATGACATTAGCGATAGTCCAATCGTGTACAGCTTGTGTTACCACAGGAGCTGGTGAGTACGCACCCATGCCGCCAGTGTTAGGGCCTTGGTCTGCATTGTCACGGGCTTTATGGTCTTGGCTGGTGGCCATAGCAAGAATGTTTTTGCCGTCTACCATTACGATAAAACTGGCTTCTTCACCTTTTAAAAACTCTTCAATCACTACGCGTGAACCGGCATCACCAAACTTATTACCCGCGAGCATGTCATCAATAGCGGCATCCGCTTCAACTTGGTTAGCTGCGATAATCACACCTTTACCTGCTGCTAAACCGTCGGCTTTAATCACGACTGGGAAACCCGTTTTAGCGGTTAATATTGCCGAATAAGCTTTAGCCGGTGCAATCTCAGTGAAGTTTGAGTAGTCAGCAGTAGGAATGTTGTGGCGCGCTAAAAAGTCTTTGGTGAACGCTTTTGACGATTCAAGCTGTGCCGCGCCTTTAGTTGGGCCAAAAATAGGTAAGCCTGCAGCATTAAACGCATCAACTACGCCTAGTGATAATGGCACTTCTGGGCCGACGATGGTAATTGCGATGGCGTTATCTTTGGCAAAGGCGACAAGTGCGTCAATTTGTTCAACATCAATAGCCACGTTTTCTAACTTAGGTTCTAAAGACGTACCAGCATTACCGGGTGCAACAAACACTTTTGTTACTTGAGCTGACTGAGCCGCTTTCCAAGCTAGAGCATGTTCACGACCGCCGCCACCAATTATAAGTACCTGCATCTTCAATCCTTTTATAGCTGCGCTATGTTCTCTATTTCTGCTTCAAGCATGCTCACTTATACTTATAAGCTGCGCGTGCTTTCATTGAACTAGAAAAAATAGCTATGCTCTAATTCGTTTAAACAAAATTTAAAAAGTATCGCTTGTTATCTATTTTTGCAAAAGCATTTAGCAAAAACATGAGTGATAAGCGATACCCATATTTGATATTAGCGTTGCTTAGTGGCGGAAGTGACGCATGCCAGTAAATACCATTGCCATACCGTGCTCGTCTGCTGCGGCGATGATTTCTTCATCGCGAATTGAACCGCCCGGTTGAATGATGCAGCTAATACCTGCCGCTGCAGCAGCGTCGATACCATCACGGAATGGGAAAAATGCATCTGATGCCATTACTGAATTTTCAACCACTAGGCTTTCATCGGCAGCTTTTATTCCCGCTATTTTAGCTGAATATACCCGGCTCATTTGGCCTGCACCGACACCGATAGTCATGCCGTCTTTGGCGTAAACAATGGCGTTAGATTTAACAAACTTAGCCACTTTCCAGCAGAACATTAAGTCTTTTAACTGTTCAGCAGTTGGTTGACGCTTAGACACGACTTTAACGTCTTCTAAGTTCACCATGCCTTGATCGCGGTCTTGTATTAACAAGCCACCATTAACACGTTTGTAATCAAGCGTTGTGGTTTTAGTATTCCACTCACCACATTCTAATAAACGCACGTTGGCTTTAGCAGCAATGATGTCGCGTGCGGCTTGACTCACTTTAGGGGCAATGATGACTTCAACAAACTGACGGTCAACAATGGCTTGCGCCGTTTGTGCATCTAACTCTTGGTTAAAGGCAATGATGCCACCAAAGGCTGATGTTGGGTCGGTTTTAAATGCGCGGTCGTAAGCTTCTAATAAGTTAGCGCCTAATGCCACACCACAAGGGTTGGCGTGCTTAACGATAACGCAGGCTGGGCCTTCGAATTCTTTTACACATTCAAGAGCTGAATCGGTATCAGCGATATTGTTGTAAGACAAAGCCTTACCTTGTAGCTGAATCGCACTGGCAACTGAAGCTTCATCAATTTGCGTGTCGACATAAAACGCCGCTTTTTGATGGCTGTTTTCACCGTAACGTAAGTCTTGTTTTTTGACAAACTGACTGTTGAAAGTACGTGGGAACGTTGAGTCGTCATGACATTCGTCGTTACTGTGCGCTGGCACCATAGTACCAAAGTAGTTAGCAATCATGCCGTCATACGCTGCGGTATGTTCAAAGGCGGCAATGGCTAAGTCAAAACGCGTCTCTAAAGTAGTGCTGCCGTTGTTGGCTTGCATTTCTGCAATCACGCGGCCGTAATCTTTAGCGTTAACGACTATTGTTGTGTCTTTGTGGTTTTTAGCCGTAGAACGCACCATGGTTGGGCCGCCAATGTCGATGTTCTCAACAGCGTCCGCTAAGGTGCAACCTGGTTTTGCAACGGTTTCAGCAAATGGGTATAAGTTAACCGCAACTAAGTCGATAGGCTTAATGGCGTTTTGTTCCATGACGATTTCGTCAATACCGCGGCGAGCTAGAATGCCACCGTGAATTTTTGGGTGTAGGGTTTTAACACGGCCATCCATAATTTCTGGGTGACCCGTGTAGTCAGACACTTCCATTACCGGGATATTATTGTCTGCAAGTAACTTTGCAGTACCGCCCGTTGATAAGAGTTCAACACCTTGTGCATGCAGCGCTTGTGCAAACTCAAGGATTCCAGTTTTATCTGATACGCTTAATAGCGCGCGACGAATTGGTCTGACATTATTCATGTAGGTACAGGTCCGCTAGTTTGATTTTAAGGAGCTTTAGTAAAACAGAGTCAATTAAAGTCTGCTTTACCAAAGTCCCTCATAGTGTTTTTTAGATTGCTTAACACCGTCGAGGCTTACTGTGTTGTGATCAGGCGGGCGTATTTTATCGTAAACCGCTTCTATTGGGTGTTTTTTCTGTGTGATTTCACAATATTGAAATAAGAACAAAGGTACGCAAAAATAATTATCCAACAACTCTTGACCTTGGATTAAACTCCAAGGTTTATACTCAGGTAAAATTCAGATCATGATGGTGAGTTAACATATGTATCGAATAGGCGAACTTTCTGCTTTATATGACATTAAAGCAGACACATTACGGTTTTACGAAAAGCATGGTTTGTTATCACCTTCAAGTCGCTCTGATTCTGGGTATCGGTTATACAACCAAGCTGACTCTGAACGGCTCAAGTTTATATTACGCGCTAAAGCGGTTGGTTTCTCGCTTAACGATATTGCCGATTTATTATCTATAGAAGTGGACAAGTCCAATCGTGCCTGTGCAGACGTTAAAGGTTTGGTTGATACCAAGCTTGAGCAAGTGGAAGCCAAACTGGCAGAGTTACAACACTTTGCAACATCGCTAAAAAGTTTATCGAATACCTGTTGTGGTGGCCCTGATAGCGCCGAGCATTGCTCGATACTTGAAGCGTTAGAGTCGTCTGACAAACACATTATTGCTAAAAAAGAACATCATCATTTTGCTCATTCAGGTCATAAGGATTAAGTATGTTATTGACCAATTTTCTTCATTTATTTTTAGAATCTGCTCCGTGGTTGTTACTGGGCTTAGTGCTGGCCGGGTTGCTAAAAGTATTTGTGCCGATGGCATGGATGCAAAAGCAACTTGGCGGCCATGGAATGAAAACCGTCGTTAAGGCAGCATTATTAGGTGCACCTTTACCTTTGTGTTCGTGTGGTGTTATCCCCGCAGCAGTTGGTTTACGTCGAGCTGGCGCCTCAAAAGCGGCAACAACCTCTTTTTTAGTGTCTACACCCGAAACTGGCGTTGACTCAATTACCGTATCGTATGTATTACTCGGGCCTTTTATGGCGATAGTGCGTCCGATAGCGGCGATTACTAGCGCGATAGTGGCGGGTTTATTAGTGGGCCGTGATGACGATGATGGTATTCCTGCGTCAACATCTGCTAAAGCGAAAACGGCCACTGATTCATCAGCGAGTGCCAAGCCGGTATCATCATGCTGTGGACCCAAATCAACTGCTAGCTCAGACGCCAGCTCTGAAACGACATCTACAGGTAAAACAACCACGAGCACTATGCAAAATGCTGGCGTGAAAATGACAGCGATTAAATCAGAGTCGGTTAATTCAGGACCGATATTGAGCCCGATGACAGCAGCGCAATCAATCGGTGGCAGTCGTTCGCAAGTAAAGCAAAGCAGTTGCTGTAGTAGTAAAGCTGCGGATAAACCAGCCGAGTCTGCACCTGCTGCCTGTTGCAGCACAAAAGCAAAAGATGACGTAATAAAAGACGAAACACCAGCTGCAACCGTTACATCAAGTTGCTGCAGTAGCAAAGCGGAGCCAAAGGTCGAAGCGATATCGACAAGCTGTTGCAGCACAGCAACGACAGTAAACCCTGCGATAAGTGAAAGTAGTGATGAAGCCAGCTGCTGTGCATCGACTCAAGATATGGCAACAGAGTTGAAGCACAACAGTGTATTCAGCCGTGTGTTATCGGGTTTGCATTATGCCGCAACGGATTTAGTGAAAGACACTACCTTGTGGTTATTAGTCGGGTTATTTTTTGCCGCCATCGTGCAGACTTATGTACCAGCTGACTTTTTAGTCAAATGGGGCGACGGCATTCTGGCGATGTTAGTGATGGTTTTGGTGTCGATCCCGATGTATATCTGTGCTACGGCTTCAACGCCTATTGCTGCAGGCTTGCTATTAGCAGGGGTGTCACCCGGCGCGGTACTGGTATTTATGATGGCAGGCCCTGCAACCAATATTGCAACCTTAGGCGTGGTGACTAAAGAGTTAGGCAAGCGTGCATTATATGGTTACTTAGGTGGCGTTATCGGTGTGGCGTTAGTTTTTGGTGTACTAGTTAATTACTTAGTGGATACCTTTGGTTTTGAAGTGATGCCGCAGATTGGTGAAGAGCATGCCTTATTACCTCAAGGCGTAGTGGCGGTTTCTGGTATCGTGCTAGCGGTGTTAATGGCCAAAGTATTGTGGGACATGATCCCAAAAGGCAATAAAGAGAAAGGTTGTTGCTCGTAATAAGTTAAACCAAATGTTAACCATAGCGAGTTAACTCAAGCGTGTTAGCTAAAGCTTGTTAACCATCGCGAATTAAGCACATAAAAAAGCCAGTGATAAATATCACTGGCTTTTTATTAGGCTAAAACATTATTAATTCACAATATAGTGTCAGTCGAAACGAGTACAGGTAAGCAATAGCGCTAGTCAGAAAAGTGCTAGTTAAAAATAGCGTTGAGTTTTTCAGCCAATCTAATGCCAGCTTGCTGCAATCGCTGCTCGATAATGGGTTTATGGGTAAATACGTAGTTAAAACGTAAATCGTCTTCATCTTGATAATTCTGTTCGAGCTGGTAAGCCCTTTGCCTTAATGCTTTCGACTCATCAGCCCATTGATAATAGCTTTGACCACTCCACATTTTGCGTTGTTGTTCGCTAATACGCGTTAAAAAATCACTGTACTCTGTAAAGCTTAACTGCTGCTGTTCAATTAGCTTGCTGTCCCACACAGTATGCAAATTTGTGTGCTCACCAAACCACTTGAGTTTAATTGTATTCCCACCTTTATCATGGCTGTGACCCACATGTAGTGGTTGATGAATGTCGCCGACAAAATGTACGTAAAATGCCAATGCTTGCCATTTCTCTTGTTGGCTGGCTTTAGGGTTTACTAATATTTTTTCAAATCGTTGCAAACTTTCGATGATATCGCCATCAGCATTGCGCTTAACCGTTTTCCACGACTCATCGTCTTCAATTGAAATGTAATGCCATGGCGCAGCGCGATCCCAAGCGTTGTCTGAGCGGATTTCATCAGCCCAAGTTGACATTTGCGCTAAGCTTTCGCCACCTGTCAGTTGGTTTATTTTCTGTTGAGCTGTCGGGGATAAATTGGCTTGAGCGATTTGGCCTACAATTCTGTGGCCTAATTGACCAAATGCTTTGGCAGGTAGGCTGAACGTTAAGGTGAACAATACACTGCCCACTAGCAATAACATGTTATTCAGTAAAACAGACGATTTCATAAAACTTCCAATTCATTGTTGTTAAGGCAATAACAGCGTCTTTAATGTGCCAGCGTATGAAATTATTGTTACGTGACACAGACTTGAGTCGCGACTATATAGCAACAATATGACATTTATGTGTTACTCCAAAGTTGTTTTGCGGTTAATTTTTTCGTTTAAAAATGACATTAAAATGCAACATATCGTCCTTAGACTTCGCCCTGAAGTTTTTGCTCTATTGATTTACTAAGCCCGATAAACGGGTAACTAAACATTAAAATATAAAAATATTCAGGGGTTTGAAATGTTGCTTAATCATAAAATCAGTCGTCTCGCGCTCGCGACATGTTTTGCTATGGGAATTGCTTTACCTGCAATGGCGGCAGATACCGCATCTGATATTCGTGGTCAGATTATAGGTCCTGCTGGTAATGCTGTTACTGATGCAAAAATTACTATTATCCATCAGCCTACCGGTACCGTTACCGAAGTTCCTGTTTCTGATAATGGGCAATTTACTGCCCGCGGTTTACGTGTCGGTGGTCCTTACATTATTAAAGTCGATTCTGATGTGTTTGCTGACACAGTTGAAGACAATGTCTACTTAGGATTAGGCGAAACATTCCGTTTTAACCGCACACTAGAAGCCACTTCTACGATGGAGCGTGTTGGTGTCGTTGGCAGTGCAAGCTTTCATCGCAGCGCCGGCGGTAACAGTGACTTTGGTGAGCAAGATATCGCTAACGCACCCGGTATTAGCCGTGATTTAAAAGATGTGTTGCGCCAAAACCCAATGGCTGTTGTGGGTACCGACGGTATTTCAATGAGCGTGGCGGGCATGAACCCACGTTTTAACACTTTTGTGGTAGACGGTATTTCTCAAAACGATGATTTTGGACTTAATTCAAATGGCTACCCAACTCAGCGTTCACCTATTTCTATCGATGCAGTGGAGAGTGTAGCGCTTAACGTATCGCCTTACTCTGCTCGTAGTGGTGGTTTTACCGGCGCACAAATTAATGCAGTAACTAAGTCGGGCACCAATGATTTATCCGGGACTGTTTTTTGGGAAACCACCAACGACAGCATGGCGGGTGATGGTAAAGACCAGGACTCTGGTGACACCTTAACCCAAGATTTTGAAGAGACCACATTCGGCGGCACGGTTGGTTTTCCTCTGATTAAAGACACTTTGTTTTTCTTTGGCTCATATGAAAACTTTGATGCACCAACGTCGGCAGAGTGGGGGCCAAAGGGCGCTGGTTTTGCCAATGAGTCAGATGTGACTTCAGAAGATCTAATTCGCATAGAACAAATTGCTCAGTCTATATATGGTCTTGATAGCATTGGCGGTTACACCACCTCACCACAAGAAAAAGATGAAAAAATCTTAGCTAAAGTGGATTGGAATATTAACGACCAACACCGTGCCAGTTTTACTTACCAATCGACCATAGGTAATGTAACCAACAACATGTCATCAGGTGATTCGTCATTAAAATTATCAAGCACTTGGTATGACAAAGAAGAAACTTTAGAAACCTACGCGGCCAACTTATACAGCGATTGGACTGACGATTTTAGTACTGAAATCAAAATCGCTTACAAAGATACCACCACTAAATCGAAAACCATTGATGATTTAGGCATAGGTATGGTGTCGGTACAAACCTTCGAAAAGTCAGGTGACAAAGTCATTTTTGGCACTGACAGTTCTCGCCAAGCAAATGAATTAAATAACCAAAATCTTGAGCTACGTTTTGTGGGTGATTATTACCTAGGCGACCACGATATTGGCTTTGGTGCTCAGTACAATAGCGTTGAAATATTCAACTTATTTGCTCAAGATGTGTTGGGCAATTGGGAGTTTGATTCTATTGATAACTTAGCGGCAGGCGCCGTCGATAGTTTCCGTTATCAAAATGCGGCTTCGGGTAATCCAAATGATGTGAGTGCCAGTTTTAACATGGACACCTTGGCATTATTTGTTGAAGACTCATGGGATATTACGGCCGATTTAGAGCTCACGTTCGGTATGCGTTATGAAACCATTAGCATGTCAGATACTCCAGCCATTAATGAAAACTTTGTTAATCGATATGGGTTTGCTAACAACGAAACCTTAGATGGCCAAGATATTTGGTTACCTCGTGTAGGGCTTAAATACTTATTAAGTGATGATGTGACCTTATACGGTGGTGTAGGCCGTTACAGTGGTGGCTCACCATCTGTTTGGATTTCAAATAGCTTTTCAAATGATGGCAACAGCTTATTAAGCTATAACGAAGGTTGGAACCCAGCATGGGGCACTCCAGATTTTGGCAATATTCCAGCAGATGCTCAAGCGGGTTTAGTGGGTGGCGACGGTAATGTTAATGCCATCGACCCTAACTTTGAGTTACCTTCAGACTGGCGTGCAAGTATTGGTTTTGACAGTACGTGGGATTTAGGTGCCTTAGGTGATAATTGGTTTGTGGGTGGTGAGTTTTTATACATTCAAAAAGAAAACGACTTAGCATGGGTTGATTTAGCCCGTCGCCAAGTGAAAACCGATGCCACTGGCCGTGTGGTTTATGAAACCTGGGACCCATTAGCAAATAATGGTGCTGGTGGTAATACCGAGCGTTATGACCTCATGTTAACCAATGCTGAAGATGATGGCTCCAGTAAGACGTTAAGTTTGTCGATTGCCAAAGAGTGGGATATGGGCCTTAGCATGCGTGCAGGTTATGCTTATAACTCAGTTGAAGAAGGCAACCAAGGCTCGTCGTCTACTGCAACGTCTAACTATCAATATACCCCAGTACAATATGATCGTAATGGCACCACTATGGGCACTGGCTATTATGAAACACCGCATCGCTTCACCTTTAGCTTGGGTTATGACGTAGAGTTTGTTGCAGGTTACAACTCTAGCTTTAACTTATTCTACGAAGCGCGTGAAGGTAACCCATTAACGTGGACACTAGGTTCATATCGTGATGGCAATTTAGGTGACCAAAGCAAGTTTGCTGGCGCATCATATTATCTACCTTACATTCCAACAGGTGCTGATGATACTAATGTTGAGTATGCTGGTGGATTAACTTATGAGGAGTTTAAAGCGGCAATTGATGAAATAGGTTTAGGCCAATATGCCGGCGGTATAGCACCAAAAGGCACCGACAACCAACCATGGATACATCAGCTAGACTTCCGCTTTACGCAAGAATTACCAGGGTTTACTGACGAGCATAAAGGTATTTTATACTTCGATATCAAAAACGTACTTAACCTAGTTAATGAAGATTGGGGCGTGGTTGAATACCAAAGCTTTAACAGCGCTAAGCTGGTTGATCATGACTACAATGCGGCGACGGGAGTTTATACTTATTCTGTTCCATTTGGCCAAGATGGTATTGAGACTAACAATTACGATACTTATGACATTAACAAATCAGCTTGGCAGCTTAAAGTGGGCGTGAAGTACAAGTTCTAATACTTTGTTAAGTAGAGTGCTGGTGCTGTATCTAGAGTGCTAATCAATAGGTTCCAAACAAAAATACCGAGCAATTAGCTCGGTATTTTTATGTGCTCAATATGGTTACATCAAGCTATTTATCCGCTAAACGACGTATAAATTATTTGATTTTACTGGCAAAATTTTCAGGTGAATTTTTCGACTGCTTAACCGCACGTTTCTCTTTTAAAGATAATGCCGGCTTTTTCTTCGCTTCTTTTGAATTATTACGTTCTTTGCTCATTTGTATGACTCCTAGCACGCATAATGCGTAACTAATAAATGGTAATTTTTGTTGTTAGTATCGAAGGTGCTAATGAATCAGCCACTTAATACTTACTTAGCCTTTGAACAATTTACTGAACCAAACTTATCATTGATATTGCGAATTAATGATGTGCGAGAACTTACCTCTATGATCTAAATTAATCACCTTATTAAGTTGATACTAGCACCTAGTCAGTTAAAAATATCTATTTATTCTATAGATTATTTTGTGCTTAAAAACTCATCTTTAATTATGATTGCTTTGTTGGACAAAATCGGGGATCTCAAGTACACCTTCGCCCCAATGCTCAAACAAGGCGGCGTATAAAAACTCTACAAACACTCGGTATTTACGGGGTAAATATACGCGCTGTGGAAAACTCAGGGTGACCTTGGTTTGCATCATTGGAAAGTCTTCTAATATCGGTATCAGTTGCTTACTGTCGATGGCTTCTTGTGCAATAAAAACCGGTACCGCAGTAATGCCTAGACCTTCAATAGCAGCCTCTCGGGCAAAGGTGACATTATTGACTTTTAGCTGTGCAGGGGGATCGAGATCAAGCCATTGGCTGCCATCAAAAATACGCCAGCCACCATCAATGTGGGCCGACTGTAACTTAATTGCGGTGTGGAACATTAAATCTTGCGGTATTTGTGGTGTGCCATGACGCTTAAGGTAATTTGGACTTGCCATTAACAACCGGCTAGCAGTGACTAACGAGTAGCTTTGCAGCTTAGGATCACGTTGTTCGGTAATTTGAAATAGAAAATCGACCCCTTCTTCAATCACATCAATTTTACGGTTAGTCAGTTCTGCATCGATGGTGATATTAGGGTAAGCCGCCAGAAACCGCGCAAGAATACGACCTAAAAATAATTGTCCTAGCTCGATAGGGCAAATCACTTTTAAATTGCCTTTGATGTCTTGCTGGCTCGCACTGAGAAGATCTTCGGCATTTTGTAAATCTTGTAGAATTTTACTAATGCGATGGTAATAACTTGAACCCGCTTCAGTGAGTTTCAATGACCTTGTGGTGCGAAACAGTAATTGCACACCGGCATCGGCTTCTAGATCTGCGATTTTACGACTCACAGTGGCTTTGGTTATTCCCAGTGCTCTGGCTGCACCGGTAAAACTACCTTGTTCTACGACTTGCGAGAATATTTGAACGCGATTGAGATCCATATTGTTACACCTGTGAAACAGTGGGTTGAATTTTTACTATCTAATAAACTTAAGGAAACAGTAGTAAACTAGAGCAGAATAAATTAGGAGTCAAATATGTCTATCAATAAGCGGTTAGTGTTAGTGCCAGGTATTATCGTTGTGTTAGTTGTTGCAGGCGTTTATTGGTGGTCACAAGTTCGATATATCGAGTCAACGGACAATGCGTATGTTGAGGCTGATATTTCCAATATCAGTGTAAAAGTTCCCGGCTATATTGTGCAATCTGCTGTGGTTGATAATCAACACGTCAACAAAGGTGAACTGCTGGCTCAATTGGAAGACAGCCAATTTGTTGCCAAGCTAGCTCAAAGCAAAGCTGTGTTAGCGAGTACGCAAGCAAACTTACAAACTCTAGCGGCAAAGGTTGATTTACAACAGGCATTAATTAATCAAGCGAAGGCTACCGTTGTGGCTTCACAGTCAGAGCAGTTAATTGCGCAACAACAATTGAAGCGTTCACAGAAATTAAAAATCAGTAATTACAGTTCACAAAATGATGTTGACCAACTTCAGGCAGGTTTCGATTCAGCATCGGCTCATGTCGATGAGGCGCAAGCCGCATTAGTGGCTAAACAGCGTGAATTGTCGGTATTTAATGCGCAATTATTACAAGTACAAGCGGATGTCGATCAGGCAATGGCCAGTGTCGAGTTGGCTAATATTCAATTGGTGGATACACGTGTTACTGCACCTTTTGCAGGGATTATAGGTAAGCGTGGTGCAATGGTGGGCCAGTATGTTCAACCAGGGCAAGCATTGTTTAGCTTAGTGCCAGATGCACAAGTGTGGATTACGGCTAACTTTAAAGAAACTCAAATTGAGCACATGCAAGCCGGACAAGCCGTTAAGGTGAGTTTAGATGCTTATCCTGATGATGTGTTTAGCGGATTTATCGACAGTTTAGCACCTGCATCGGGTTCTAAATTTAGCTTGTTACCCGCAGAGAATGCGACCGGTAACTTTACCAAAATTGTTCAACGTATTCCGGTGCGTATTCGTCTTGAACGTGATCAACCCTCATCTGCTATTGGGCGTATTTTACCAGGATTAAGCGCTGTGGTTGAAGTCGATACTGAGTCTGCAACCCAATCTCACGAACTCGCTAAGGCAACAGCTGGTCAAGCAATGTCTGTGACTGCAGGGCATTAATATGAGCCAGTCAGCCACTGAGGCAGATGTATCAACAGTCGGCCCTATGAGTACTGTGAGTGATAAACCGACGGGGTATCAGCGCGGTAGCAAACGTTCTTGGATAGCTGTTGCGGGCGGCTTAATCGGTGCCTTTATGGCTATTTTGGATATTCAAATCACCAATGCGTCGATGAAAGAAATTCAAGGTAGTTTAGGCGCCACTTTAGAAGAAGGCAGTTGGATTGCTACCGCTTATTTAGTGGCTGAAATGATTGCCATTCCTTTATCTGGTTGGTTAAGTACTGGGTTATCGACTCGCCGTTATTTACTGTGGACTACCGCTGCCTTTATTGTGGCCTCTATATTGTGCTCAATGTCTTGGAACCTTGAGTCAATGATCGCTTTTCGTGCCTTGCAGGGATTTTTTGGCGGGGCATTAATTCCGTTAGCATTTCGATTAATTCTTGAGTTTTTACCCGACAATAAACGCGCCATGGGTATGGCTTTGTTTGGGGTAACCGCAACATTTGCCCCTTCCATTGGGCCGACGCTAGGTGGTTGGCTAACCGAACAGTTTAGCTGGCATTATTTATTCTATATCAATGTTCCACCAGGCTTATTAGTGATGGCGATGTTAGCTTATGGTTTAGAGCGCAAACCAATCATTTGGGATAAGTTAAAAGACGCCGATTATTCAGGCATTGTCACCATGGCGTTGGGTATGGGCTGTTTAGAAGTTGTGCTAGAAGAGGGCAACCGTAAAGACTGGTTTGGCTCTGATCTTATTCGTAACCTCGCCATTATTGCCGCGATCAATATCAGCTTGTTTATTTGGATCCAGTTACGTAAAGCTCAGCCATTAGTGAATATTCGTCTGCTTGCTCAGCGAGACTTTGCCTTATCTACGGTGGCGTATTTCTTACTGGGGATGGCCCTATTTGGGGCGATTTATATGATCCCGCTGTATTTATCACAAATTCATGATTATACCCCGCTAGAAATTGGTGAAGTGATTATGTGGATGGGCTTTCCGCAGTTGCTGGTACTGCCATTAGTGCCTAAATTAATGCAGAAGTTTGATCCGCGATATTTGGCTGCACTTGGGTTTGCTTTATTTGCGACCAGTTATTATATGAATAGCCATATGACCATGGATTACGCTGGCGATCAAATGATTGCTTCGCAAATAGTACGAGCGTTAGGACAGCCGTTTATTTTAGTGCCTATTGGTATTTTGGCGACAATGCATCTTCAAGCACATGAAAATGCCTCGGCATCGACAGTGCTCAATGTGATGCGTAATTTAGGTGGGGCTTTTGGTATCGCGCTGGTGGCAACGTTAACCGATAATTTAGCTCGAGTTCATTTGGCCCATATTAAAGAGACGTTGCCAGCAGTCAGTGCCCAAGCTTATAACTATATTCAGCATACCAGTTCGATACTGCAAATTGCGGGTTCTGATGCGGTGAGTGCTAACTCACAAGCCTATGCTTTACTAGCTAAAAACATGTCACAGCAGGCATATATTCAAGCCTATAATGATGTGTTTCTTATCATGGCATGTTTTCTATTGATTGCAGTTGTTGCGGTTTTATTGATCCGTAAACCCGTGGCGAAAAGTGATTCAGATCAGCCTAATGAAATGCATTAATCATGTTAGTATTATCTTAATTGATAGCAATAAATTAAGGTGAGAGATGACATTAACGTGGCTAGATGTTGGTTTTACTGAGCTGTCTTTAGAGCAGCTTTATGGCTTATTGCAATTGCGTGTAGATGTCTTTGTGGTTGAACAAAATTGTCCTTATCCTGAATTAGACGGTAAAGATAAACATCCGCAAACCAGGCACTTATTGGGAGTGAATGAACAGGGTGATATAGAGGCTTATAGCCGCGTGTTAGCGCCCGATATTAGTTACCCTCAAGCGAGTATTGGCCGTGTTGCTGTTGCAAAATCTGCCCGTGGTCAGGGCGTGGCCAATCAATTAATGCAAAGTGCCATAGCCATTGCAAAACGGCATTGGCCAACAGACAATATTCAGATTGGGGCACAAGATTATTTACGTCATTTTTATCAACAACTTGGCTTTATTGTCAATTCAGATGTGTACCTTGAAGACGGCATTGAGCATCTTGATATGTTGTTAATCTATAATAGCTAATTGGTATGAGTAGCGTTGGATTCAGAGATAATATAATCAACTCTGCGTTAAGCCGCTATTTCTTTGGATTTGGGTAGATTTTATTAAGGAAAAACGATGTCAGATTATGTAATTAATACCCAGCAAATTGTGTGTGTCGCTCAATTTGTGGCGAAAGCAGGAAAACGTGATGAGTTAGTGGCGGTATTGGCAAGCTTGATCCCTGATACTCGTCGTGAATCTGGCTGTATTCGTTATGAATTGAATGTCAGTATTGATGACGACAACAAAGTTGCCTTTGTGGAAAAGTTTGTCGATCGTGCTGCGTTTGATCAGCATTGCGCTAAAGATGCTATTGAGCATTATTTCCACAATGTAATGCCTGAGTTGGTTGAGTCACATCATGTTGAAGTGTTTAATCAAGTGATTGCTTAATTGGCGGTTGCTGTTAAGTGCGGCAATTTCGATAGCTGTCATTTCAAGTGCTGGATTTCAAGTTCTGGATGTCACGATTAGATTTGAAGCGTTAGAGCTCAACATTAGATTACAGATACAAAAATGCCAATCTAAACAGATTGGCATTTTTAATCATTTATACTGTTAAGCCGAAGCTTTTATATCAGAATGATTAGAAGTCGTAACGAGCACCGACAGTGAAGATGTTGTCATCTTCTAAATCAACAGTAGCTGTACCCACTTTATGGTCGCCTTCATACATAGCATAGTGACCATAAACTAAGGTTGACTTAGAGATACGGTAATCAGCACCCACAGTAATTTGAGTGATGTTTACGTCAGTACCAGTCGCTTCTTTAATATTTTTGTAGTAGCTACCAAAACCAGCTTCATCTTGACCGTATTCAGCTTTTAAGTTTACGCCGTTTAGGTTGTAAGATACGTTAAGGAAGAAAGAATCACCTTCTTGATCAGATGTTTGGCTTTCAGTGTTTTGGTATAAACCACCAAGCTTGAACTCACCTAGCTTAACTTGTGCCACACCACGATAAGCATCAATACCACCAATAGTATTATAAGCTGCAGCGACATAGTAAGGTTGTGCTTTAAGGCCTTTATCACCAATAGTTGCACTTAATGCATATTGATCATCATATGATTCTTTACCAGCATCATCTGTGTAGTTGTCTTCCATTAAATAAGTTGCGTTTAATGTAACTAAGCCACCAATCACTGGTGAATAGTACCAAATACCGTCAGCTTTACGTAACTGGCCGCCAATCATACGATCGATATCTGCGTTGAAGTTACCAAATAAATCAATGCCACCTTCAGACTGTTTAAATACAGTATCGTTACGGCCGATTAACACTGTACCTGCGTCACTTTTTAAACCTAAGAATGTGTTACGCGCTTTAAATACAACTTCGTCACTGCCATTTTTGCCTTCAGTTTGAGTGGTATTTTCAACTTGGAATTCCATTTGGTATAACAGTTCAATACCGTTACCAAATTTTTCGCTACCTTTTACGCCTAAGTTAGAAAAGTTGTTTTCTAATACTGTGCCTTCTTTACCATTTTGAGTTGTTGCGCCTTTATCAGAATTAGTCACGGCTAAATCTAAACGACCATAGAAACTTGGGCCTTCAGCAAGTGTAGCGAAAGAAACTAATGTAAGTACAGATGCTACCGATGCAGAGATTAAGGTTTTTTTCATCTTTCATGCTCCCTAGAACGTTATGTTCTATATTCCATTTTTCATGGTTTTAGTTAGTGAAGTTTGTCGCAGATTCAATTCTGTAACAATCTGGTGCAGATTTTTACAGATTTGATACCTTCAGAGTGTGGCCTAGATCAAATAAACAAGGCCTACTTGAAATTTTGTGTATAAATCTGTGATAACTGCGACCATTTGTATAAAAAAATCACCATATGGCGTGGATCTACCTCTTTAGGGATGTTCCTATTCGATTAAAAATAGGCTAGCGCACAACCATAAAAAGTTGCAGAATTGTATGTTAGCCCATGTTAATTTAATCATTGTGAATATTCGATGTTAATTTTTATATCTTTAGTCTAATAAGGTTATAAATTAAGCATATTTTAATGTTTGTTGTGATAGACACATTGGCGCTAGGACATAAAGACATTTAGCTCAATCTGCCTCTGCTGAGTAATAGATTGCTATCAAACGGCTCTTTATCCTGCTATCTAGATGGTATGGTTTACCATAGATATAGGTACACTATTGACGTGTTAATCCTCCGGCCAGCTTGATCTGTTAAGCTGCAATAAACCGATTTTATTACTTTATCCCACATCCAATATCCCATATTTTATATCTCATATACCAAAACGAGTGAGCAGAATTACTCGCTATAAATACGAGCATGTGGTGCTTGTTATTAAACCAAAACGCATCCTTAACTAAATTCATCTAGAGTGAATCGTGACAAACGTTTAGCTTTGAGGATAAATCATATAAAATTGGCCGCGAAAATAGTCGTTAATTAGGGCGTAACCCATGTTGTCAGAATCTTATACTCATCGTTTTGCTGGTGTTGGCCGTTTGTATGGTCAAGCCGCACTAACGACTTTTTCGCAAGCCCATGTTGTGGTTGTTGGTATTGGCGGTGTAGGCACATGGGTTGCCGAAGCATTAGCAAGAAGTGGGATAGGGCAGATTACGCTAATTGATTTAGATGATATTTGTGTTACCAACACCAATCGCCAAATACATGCATTAATTTCGACTATTGGCCAATCAAAAGTTGAGGTTATGGCAAAACGCATTGGCGAAATTAACCCAGAGTGTGTGGTTAATGAAGTAGAAGATTTTATTACCTTAGATAATCTTGCTGAGTATTTTAAGCCGGCCTCACAAGGTGGCAATATTGATTATGTGGTTGACTGTATTGATGCTGTAAAGCCTAAAGCAGGTTTAATCGCTTGGTGCAAGCGTAATAAAATTCCGCTAGTGACCATAGGTGGTGCTGGCGGACAAACCGATCCGACTTTAATTCAAGTGACTGATTTGGCTAAAACAGTACAAGATCCATTATTGGCAAAAGTGCGCAACATATTACGCAAAGATTACAATTTCACTAAAAATATTCAGCGCCGTTTTGCTGTAGATGCGGTGTTTTCGACCCAACATCTCGTCTATCCTCAAGCTGATGGCAGTGTATGCAACACTAAAGAAAATGCAGAAGGCAGTATGCGAATGGATTGCGCCTCCGGTTTTGGCGCCATTACTATGGTAACGGGAACGTTTGCGTTTGTTGCGGTTAGTCGTGTGCTGACTAAATTAGCCGCTAAACCCGCTTAACATTGTTGTGTAAATTTGTCGGTTATCTCGGCACACTAATCACGAACATTGGCCCACCTAGTGGTGACGTAGCAACATAACAGATATTACCCTTGAGCTGAGTCACCGCGTTAAACGCTGCCGCTAGCCCTAAACCTACTCCTCCTTTGTGACGAGCTGTGGTGAAGAAGGGTTCGAAAATATGTTCGACGATGTCATTAGGAATAACCGCGCCATTATTTTGAATTTCGATTTGGATACTGTCTGGCTCAGCAACGACATTGATGTGGATTTTCGCTTGCGAAACATCCTTAAACGCATGCAAAAAGGCATTTGATACCACATTAGTGATAGCTTGGCTTAATAAACTGGCATTATTATTAAGTTGCAACTGCTTATCCAAACTGGTGGTTATTTCGACGTCTTGCGGTGAAAATATCATTAATGTTGAATCAGTAATATCGCGTAATAGATTGCTCAAATTAAAGACGGTGTTTTTCTCGTGGCTTTGTTCTGCGGCAATAGATTTAAATTGTTGGATCAAATAACTGGCACGAGTGATATTACTGACGATTAACTGACTGCTTTGTTGGTATTGCTCTAAAATCCCATTAATTTGTTCTAAAGTGGCATCATCGCTATGGATTAATTTGATCAACTCTTCTATGTGAGACAATTGCGAGCTGGCAGCCGTTAAGCAAATACCGATAGGGGTATTAATTTCATGAGCTACGCCGGAAACTAACCCACCTAGTGCCGCCATTTTTTCTTTTTCAACCAGAACTTGTTGTGTTCGTTTTAACATTTGCAATGATTGTTCAAGTTCTCTGGTTTGTTCTTTTACCTGGCGCGCGAGCTCATCTTTATAGCTGCGTTCTAATAGCAGTAAGCGATCGCGATCTTCAAGTGCGTGCTGAAGATCGATTTTTGATTGGTGCAATGCTTGATAAGAGCCTCTTATTTGCCGTTGCATGGTATTAACCGCATCGGCTACCAAACTGAATTCATCATGTTGCGGCTTACGATTAAAATCCAAAGGAGTAAAGTCGTGGTCTAAGCTAATATCATCGCAATATTGGCTTAGTTGACGAAGATGTTTGGTCACATTGAACCACACCAGAAGCAAGATAAAGCCAGCCACTAAGAAGGTTTTGATCGCGTTGGATAATAAAATCAGTATTGCTTTATCATACAAACGATCATATATGACATTTAGATCAGCTTGTACGATGAGTGTCCCAACAGGAATATGTTCATTATTGGTATAAATTAATGGGTATTGTTTCTCAATAACAGCCGTTTTCTTATATACACCAAAGTGCCATTCTTGATTCGTGTCATCACGGATAGAAATATAGTTTATGTCAGGTAATTGACTTAAACCACGGAGCTGCGTGTCGATTAAATGTTCATCTATTACCCATATGCTGGCTGCCAGCACTTCTAAATTTACCGCTTCTATATTCGAAAAAACGCGATCAATTCTACTTACATCACTTTGATAATCACTTACGAGCTGATAAGCCGTCGTCACGAGGGTAATTAAAGAACTAAAGATCACGATAGAAAGCGTCAGTTTTCGAGCTATTGGACTTCGCAGTAACTGTTTTATGGATATCAGCATAGTTTCTTCATTGTGATTTATAAATAGGGAGGATCTACCGATGAAAGTATTTATTCTACAATGCATTTCGCCAGTGTTAGTTCGGGTTTCATACCTTGGTTCAAGCATAGCCTGATAGGCCATATATAGTATGAAAAAATAAATAAATATCAGCTAATCAATTATTTTTTTCTGGCATATATTTTGCTTTGCCTTAGTAAGCTCAAAAATCTGACACTGCGGGTAAGCTATGATGAAAATGAAAGTAGGTTCAATAAAGTTATTGAATAGTAAGCGTTTGTTCGTAAGTTCTATGTCATGGCTTATTGTAACATGTGCTAGTTTATTGTTTGCGCCTAAAGATTTATTGGCGTTTTTATCGTTAGACCAACTCGTTAATCAATATGGTCAGTTTATTGGCTTAGGGTTGATTATGGGAGTGGCATATTTTTTAAGCCAGATTTTTGCCTTTGTCGTCGATGAGGCCATCGTATATTTACGTCAAAAACGTACCGTAGAAACTATTGACGCAAAAGTGAAACTACTGGACCCTGCTGAAAGAGCCTTGCTACGGGAGTTCTTTTTACAAGGACAAACTATTTTAACCTTGCCACAAAATGAATTAGCGGTTAAAAATTTAGTTAATACCAGCATACTTGAAATGCTTGGAAACGAGCGTCACTATGCGATTCAAGGGCCAACGGCTGAATACAAAATTTCGATGCAAGCACGTAATTATTTAAATCGTGATGTACTCCGTTTACCAGCGGGTGAACCCAGTGCAGAAGAAATGAGTTACCTGATTAAAACGCGACCACATTTTATTAATGGATTGATTCAATCACGTAAGCATGCAGTGTAATAGCGCGGAAAATAGTGCTGTAGATGAATAAAAAAGATGGGGGCGTATAAAGCCCCCATTCTGGCATAAAAACACATCATGTGTTTTGTCGCCAATGTATCATTCACAAGGAAGTATCCATATTGGATATGAATAATAAGCAGTAAAAAACTTAACCTATTAAGAGACTCACTTAGTAGGTGCAGACTTCACAATAAACATCCACATTAGATAAGACATTATTCCAAAGGTACAAAAAATTACCATCATAGAAAGTAATCCTATTGCGTTACCAAACATTAAATCTAACCAAAATGCCATGATATTTATCCTTTAGGTTGTGAAGACGTGATCATCATAAAGTCAAAATAACGTCGTTATACTGATCTTGATCAATCTTCAGCCGTCATGATGTTAACTTAGTGTAAAATTGCCAATTAGCTCACAAAAAAACACAATCCATCTCAATAGAGGGTGATGAATGACTTTTGACCAATTGAGTGTTTTTATAGAAAATAATAGGTAAAGGGCTTGCCATTATTAAATGCAACGGTATAATCGCCAGCACTTAATCGTGACAATGATTGTTACGAAAAGTATTGTTTGGTTAGGATTAAATTACGAGTGTTGTTTTGCAAAGATATTTGGATTTCTCAGATTACTTTGCAAAGCTAACATAGCTACTAAGTCTTTGCCTGAGTGATGAAATTGGTATACATGGGGGATTCAAAATCCCCTGCTTCACGGCGTGTCGGTTCGAGTCCGACCTCAGGTACCATCATTTGAAAGCCCTGTTCTTAATTGAACAGGGCTTTTTTTATGCTTAAAGTTCAATGGTAACAGATACAAATTAACCTGCTTTGGATCAACAGCGCTAAGTCTCATCTGTGAATCGGCAAGCCGTTAGATTTTTGTTTGTATCTGTATTGCCATTCCCCCAACAGAACGTATTCAAGTATCTTTGATAGACATTCTCGAATACATTTGATTAGTACAAATGACTTGATGATTAGCGGCTTTGAGGTTGAAATAGGCTTATCGTTCTTTACTGTTTCTTTAGCAAGGATATTTTGGCTGTGAGAGTTTTTATGCTGACTCAATACTATTCTTTACGCCACTTTTAACTGTTTAAAGTTCGCTTGTCAGGGTGACTTCTCCTTTTCTGTCTTTAACTCAATTTGAAATATAATGATGAATCATTATAGGGTTTCTTCGCATTATCTCATTCCATTTCTGTTTAAGATAAAATGGCTTAAAAATGTGAGTTGATTCATTTATAAGCTAAATTAATATCATATAAACAAAGTTTAATATAATTGTTAATATATTTAATTTTTAATAAAGCATTATAAATCAGATTGTTATGTTTGTTCGGTGGTCTATCGGTATGACATTTTTTGTTTTTGCTCTTATACAGTATTGCGATTGCACATGTTGGGTATTAGTTTGACCTATCTTCGTCACTTTTTGACGCTTATAAGAAGGAGTTTCCATGCAAGCACAATTTAATGTTCAAATTGGTTCTTTTCGTAAAATCAATAAGATCCCGAATGCTTGGTCAAATGAAGACTACCTTCAGTTGATGGCTATTATGGGCTTAGATGATGGCCTAGAAGGAATGGAGGCTACTGAACTTAGAGAAATGTGCATGATGTCTCTAAATGATTTAGAGGCCAATGAAGCAGCTAAAATCATCTTGACGCATTTATTCAGTGAATTAACTGAAGGTAAAATTGATCAGTTAAGTAATGACATGATCGGTGACAGAATGTGGGAAGAATATTCTGATTGCTTGCTCCATGAAGGTTTTTTTAGCGCTTATGCCTTATTGAGAGAAGCATTTAATGGTGTTTTTGCCGAGCCTACCGGTGTTGAGTTTATGGTTAATGTCACTGCAACTGACGCTGCAGAGTTAACTATTTTTGATGCGTCATTACATGCCTCGATGGTACGTCTTCTCGCATCTGGGTTATCTCCTGATGCACTATTGCATCGATTATATGAAGACCAAATTACCGGGACACAATTTCCAGAAGCCTTAGGGATATTGTGGAAGCTAGAATTAGTATCAAATGAAGGTTTATCTCGTCAGTTTAAGATGGTGAGTTCAGACTTCTGGTTTGGACAATTGGCGAATGTAGAGCAGTTTGAAGCTTCTGCTCATGCTGATGAATCGGATGAAGATGAATAACTAAGGTTATCTAGTTTGATATTTTTAACCAATAAAAAAACCAGCTGATAACAGCTGGTTTTTTTTACATCATTTAGGCTATGCCAAATTAATGATTACTATTATGAGTGCTTACGACGACGTAATGCAGCTAATGGTAGTAATAGTGCAGTTAACCAACCCATAGAACCACCAGAAGATTGCTCTACTTCCTCGGTAACATTAATGGTTGCTGTACCTGGTGCACTTGTCAGCTCACCGTCAGATGCAGTTACTGTGAAAGTGAAGGTGTCATCACCTACTGGAGCAGTAAACAGAATTGATGGACCACCGTTGGTAAAGCTAACACTCTTACCACCAGTTTGAACCCAATTATAAGTTAAAGCATCACCATCGATGTCTTTACCGTTTGCTTTTGCTGTTACTACAAATCCACCAGCGCTATTCATTCCTGAAGGCGCAACCGTTGGAGCATCATTAACGTTATTAACAGTAATAACGACTTGTGTAGGCGTGCTCAAATTCCCTTCTTCATCAGTTGATGTATAAGAGAATGTATCCGTGCCAGTGAAGTCAGCTGTTGGTGTATAAGTAAATGCACCATCTGCTGCTAACGTCAGTTCGCCATTAGTCACTTTATCAACAAGAACAACAGTGTCTAATTTCCCAGCAGGAGACACATCGATTAAGCGTTGAGCCTTAGCCGTCATGCCATCACCCGTTACTTGAGTACGAGCTACTTTTTGGTCTGGCTTAGTATCATTATCTAATACATTACCTTCCATAGAAGTATCTTCATCAAGTGAAGGGGTGTCAGTTTGGCCGAAGCTAAACTCAGTAACCATTGCTTTATAGGCAAGTTCAACACTACCTGCAGTTGTTGATTTTACTTCAACCCAGTCATCATTAGTAACAGATGTGCCTGCACCGTTAAAGTAATGAGTTGTACCTATGCTACCACTGATGTTTTCAGCGCCAATCGTTACGTTAGCTGGCATACCAGGAATATCATAATAATTGAATGTGACTTCTTCAGTATCGCCAGTTTTTAACCACACGCTAAAGCTATACTGATCACCTGAAGGATCGCCCCAAAGTTGCGCATCATTCCATTCAACAACTAAGAATGAAGCTGTTCCAGTGCTCACGACACCAAGAGAGATTGCTCCACCACCAGTATCGCCAACTGTACCATCACTTAAATCAAAATCTGACCAGAATGGTGCAAGGATATTATTTGGATTTGAGCTATCAGGTAGTTCTTTATTAGCATAAGTGCCTGCAGTTGAACTATTACCAGGAATGACTATGCCGTTATCCGAAATAGTGATTGCTGTATAAGTTTGTCCATTGTACTTATAAGCTGGAACTGTAAATACAAATGTAGTTTCATCACAACCGTCTAAACAAGCAGGTGTTTGACTTAAGCCAAGAGCGGTAATATTAGGATATGTACCTGTGCCACTAGTCGTGACCATTTCAGGTAAATCCATTGAACCAACCCAAGTGACTACGCCAGTGTTTTCATCAACAGATAGACCATTTTGCGAGGCGCCGTTCAGGACCACAGATACATCATCTTTTGATGTAAGCTTAGTGCCTTTAGGAGCCGTAGCCGTCAGAGTTACCGTGTTTTCAAACATAGTGTTATTCACAACAGATTTTATTGTGAAAGGATCAGCAACAGAAATATCAGTGTCAGTTGTAAAAGCTGATATTAATGATGAATCACTTGACTCTTTAGCGAGTACAGCCAGTGGAAGGTGAGCATTTTGCTTTCCTTCAGTGCTGCTAATCATGACATTACCGAAAATCCAATCACCATATTCACTAAATGTAGAATCCACAGTGACAGTGAAGGTTGCTGATGCACCCGCTTCAAGTTCAAGTGTTGATGGTGAAATCATTAGACCAGCAGTACCAGAACTTGCAGAAAGCGTCCAAGATGATTTTTCATCACTCTTGTTGTAAACCGTACGAGTAAAGGTACAGATACCAACACATGAGTCTGCAGCTATAGAAGGCTTATCAAATGTTAACACTGCTTTTGCTGCAGCATCTAAATCCATACGACCCGCACCCATAGCAAAAGGCGTTGCTGGTGTTGATGAGTCGTCATCTAGAATGCCATCTATTTTAGATGTAGATGTTAGTGCAGTTTTAATATCAGTTGCTGACCATGTAGGATGTAGCTGACTTAAAAGCGCTGCAGCACCTGCAACATGTGGACTAGCCATACTAGTACCAGAAATCATACTAAAGTCTTCTCCACCGTCATCTGGTGAGAAAGCCGATAAGATGTTTGTTCCTGGGGCTGCGAGATCAGGCTTAAGGATGTTCTCATTACCATTTGGGCCACGAGAGCTAGATTCATTGATAGAATCTGCAAGACCACTGGCCATGATACGTTTAATGTCAGCGCCAATAGTACCTTGAGTCGCTGTATCACCCATTGAATCTAAAATTGCCATGCCGTCATCTTGGGCAATCATAACTGAAGGGAAGGTAATACCCGGCACTGACATAGTGATTGGTGCACCAACACGGTTGTTATAAACAACAACAGCAGTTGCGCCAGCAGCTTCAGCGTTAGTCACTTTATCGCTAAAGTTACAAGTACCACGTGAAATCAGTGCGATACCATCTTTAAATGAATCTGCAGCGAATGGATCACAACCTTCAAAGTTTTCGGCATCAATATTGAGTGCTGAAATAACAGTTCCTGTGATGTCCATATCAATTTCAGTATCTGAACCTGGAATCGCTAACAAATCATCACCACCAGTATTGAAGCTGTTAGCGAAGTAACGACCAGTCGTGCTGTTAGCCACAGTGATACCAGACTCGATACAACCAGGACAGCCAACTGTTTTTGCTGCATTACCATCATTACCAGCAGCACTTACTACAACAATACCAGCAGCTTCGGCAGCTTCAAACATCGTTTTGTATGGGCTACTTGAAGGATCTGAGCCAGCGCCACCACCCCATGAGTTGTTAATGACATCGGCACCATCATTAACGGCATGCTCTAATGCTTCCATGAGCATGATGTTCGAACCACTACCACCAGTACAGTCAGCTTTAGAATAAAGTGCTTTATAAGCCATTAAATATGCTGCTGGAGCAACACCTGATAATGTAACGTCAACACCTTGGAATGTTGTTTCTACCTTGTTGCCAACAGCAGTACCGGCAACGTGAGTACCATGACCACCAAATCCTAATGGGCTCATGTATTCATCGGGACAGACTTGGAATGTAGGTTGTGACCAACGTGCAACAATCAGTTTATCGTTACAGAATGAGCTATCCACCGTTGAACAGTAGTCATCTGTTGGCATCATCCCTGTAGGCGCTTCAAAACCTTCGCCTGAGAACATTGGGTTTTCAGGACGAATACCACCATCAATAATGGCAACACGGATACCTTTACCAGCGTTTTCCATGCCATCTACTGCATTCCACATAGCTTCACTGTTGATTATTTCATGTGAAGCATCCATGTTTGTTTCGTACATAGCTTCAGGATATACAGAGATAACTCCTGGAATAGCCATTATTTGTTCAACAGTTAACCCTTGGCCAACAATAGTGACACCGTTAAATAATGTTGTAAATTGACGCTCAACTTTAGCATTTGAAGCAACCTTTGAAAGGGCCTTTGTAAATGCAGCTTGCTCGGCCTGCAGATGAGACACATAGCTTTTAACTGGAGCTGATTGAATGTCTAATTTGCTATTTTTATCTTTAATCGCGGTAGAAGCATAAGTTGAAATACCACCTTGATATTTTGCAATAGCAGGTGATTCTAGTTCAATAATATAACGCTGAGGAGCTTTGACATCGTTAATTTTAACCGCAGGTTTTTTGTTATGGTCAGTAGAAAGCAGTTCAATGCCTGCATGGTTAGAGCTATATTGAGTATTTGCATAAGTAGCACTTGATATTAGTGCTGCCGAAATGGCTAGGGCTAATTTTGTCTTCACAACTTCTTCCTTGTTTTTAGACACCACTCAATTTGAGGGGGATATCGCTGTAACACGATGTATATTAAGTGATGGTGTTTATAATATTTTCAGTTTTTTGCTGCACTCTATGGCACATCAGTAGCATTTGTAGCACAAAGGTTTAACAAAAGTAACACTGTAACTTAAAAAAACGGCAATCAATTGTTAATAAGTATGTGCAGGTTTGTGATTGAAGTTGTGTTATTCACGAGTGGGAGTTGACAATTTTGGAGTTGATGCAGGGCTTGAGGGCTACTTAGCCCTCCATGGCCTAGGGCTTTACCGATCTTACGATGGGATTTTGTAGGCTGATAAGTGTTTCTGTAGACTGGATTTCATCAATAGATTGAATACGGTTAATTAGCACATGCTGCAATCCATCGATAGATTGGCACATTACCTTTACAAATACCGAGTAATTTCCGGTGGTGTAATACGCTTCTACTACTTCTTCTAATTCATTTAGCTTGGCAATAGCAGCCGGATAATCGCCTGCACTTTTTAAATTGATGCCGATAAAACAGCAAACATCATAACCGAGCGCTTTGGGATTTACGGTAATTTGCGCACCAGTAATAATGCCAGCTTGTTTCATTTTTTCAACGCGAACATGGATCGTCCCAGCACTGACGTTAAAACGTTTCGCCAGTTCCGCAAAAGGTGTTCTGGCGTCTTGCATAAGTGCGGTAAGTATATGATTGTCTAATTCATCACGTTGAAATGAGCTATCCACGGTATAAAGCCTAATAAACCATTAATTGGTCATAAATCTACGACTTTCATTGCATAATAGCTACTAAAATTAGCATGGTTATTAACAATGTTTAATTTTGTTATTGATCCGCCGTAGGGGCCATGAACGTGACGGGAGACTCAAAATGCATTACTTGTTGAGAGTAGGGGTGAGTTATCGATAATGCCGCGGCATGAAGGAGTAACCTAGGTGATAAGCTTTTTGCTAAAGCATCGGCATAAAATCCATCACCAAGGATAGGGTGGCCTAATGCCATCATATGGACTCGAAGCTGATGCGAGCGTCCAGTAATAGGAGTGAGTTTGACTAATGTTGACTTAGCACCATAGCTCACGACTTCAACTAACGTCACCGAAGGTTTACCAACTGTGTGGTCTACTTTTTGTTTGGGTCTATTAGGCCAATCACAAATTAGCGGTAAATCGACTTTAGTGATACTGGTTTTCATATGACCCGCCACTCGAGCAAAATAGGTTTTGGCTGTTTCTCTATCACGAAATTGACGTTTTAATTCTCGTTCAGCACTGCGTCGTAGTGCGACGACAATAACCCCAGAGGTAGCCATGTCTAATCGGTGTACAATTTGCGCATTTGGATGTTCAGCTAAAACCCGAGAATAAATACTGTCATGATAAATAGCCTCTCTTCCTGGAACCGATAGTAGTCCAGAGGGCTTGTTTGCGACCAGAATATCCTTGTCTTGATACACAATATCTAGCCAAGGAGTGGTGGGTGGGTTGTAAATGAAATCAGCCATAGTTGCTCTCGTGAGTCAATTCGCGGCAAAGATACCGCTAGGGCTTATGATGTGCAAGTATAGAATGGAATTGCTGAAAGACTAAAACGACGATTTAAGAGAATGCATTGCCGTTGACGTGCATGATGGTGAATGTCCACACTACAAATGCAAGTGGGATATGTACCAATGCATAAAAGCATTGATCAAGACGACTCATACCTTTTGCTTGCCAAATTAAAAAAAGGTGCGCACCAATGACAGTCGGAAAGAGTACTAATAATGGATAAAGTGAAAATGGGCTAGCATCGGTGAAAATGGCGTGACTCATCAACGCCCAAGCCACCATAAAAGCGGTAGTCAATGGCGGCATAGCAATGCGATATTGGTCTGGGTAAGGGAACATCCCGTGTCCTTAGAGTCATCTCTGTTGTGGTGTATTAACCTTTTATTTCTTTTTTGCTCTGGATCACTTTTCGATGAACTATCGAGTAATGGCGTAATCCAGCGGGTCCATGAGATACAATAACAGATAATAAAATAATAAAGATGACTAATTCAGAATGACACTGACTTATTTGAATAAAAAATCCTAGTAGGATGACTTTTAGTAAGGTTAACACTCCTTTGAGTTGTATTAGCCAGCGCCAATCTCTAATGATCTCCCAACTCATTAGTAATACACCGGATACGATTGCAATAAGCCAATAATTAAACCACAGAGATAACTCAAGATTAAAGATAATGCCACCACCACTGCCCACTACACCAATAATGTGCAGTGCTCTGAGTGCAGTTTTGCTTATCCGTTCAATCCAAAATCGGCGGTTTGATACTGGCAAATTCTTTTTCTGATTCATAGTGTCGTTGCTAGGTTAACATAGCAATAACATTAGCAATTTTACCCCGTTAAAACAGTGATGGGTACAGCAGTTTTTTTTATTTTCAATGTGATTATTCAATTTAATAAATGAATGCCTTAAGTAGATGTTTTTTATCATGTGTTCTAGCTTACTAGGTATCCCTTAAGAGCGTCTCTACTCTAGATTATTTGAAGTAGAGTGAAATGAGAATATGTTGATGAACAAATGAAATCGACATTCGCTATGTTTAGTTTTCGGCTGTATCAAGGCGTCACGAATGTGGCTCCAGAGAACTTGGCTAAATCCGTGTTGATATGGGCAAGAAATGGATGAGGTTTATAACGCTAAAAGGATGTTTTTTGTGGGCGTTACAAGCAAACTATACTGCAGAGTGATTATTGTTGTCGTTGCTATTAACAAGGGAGAGTCTGGATCACAATTTCATCTTTATCCCGTGTGATATTGACGACAATAACTGTTAATTCACATACAATTAGCCTCTGTTTTGAGCGTGACTATTGCATTCAATAGTAGTAAACGATCGCGATAGCGCCATTAACGCATTTGGAGCCTTATGAGAATTGGATTTTTTAGCGCAAAGCCTTACGACATTCGCCATTTCAATAGTATTAACGAAACCTTTAAGGTTGATATTGAATTCTTTGATTACCGACTTTGCATGCAAAACGTAAAATTAGCAGAAGGCTATGAAGTCGTGTGCGCGTTCGTCAACGACTCTTTATGTGAAGAAGTGTTAGTTGAGTTGGAAAAAGGCGGTACAAAAATAATCGCCATGCGTTGTGCTGGCTTTAATAATGTCGATCTGATTGCTGCCGAGCGATTAGGGATGAGAGTCGTTAACGTACCAGCATATTCACCTGAGTCAGTCGCCGAGCATTCAGTGGCCTTAATGTTGACCTTAAATCGTAAAATTCATAAAGCTTATCAACGCACTCGTGATGCCAATTTTGCGTTATCGGGTTTAGTCGGATTTAACATGTTTGGCAAAACCGTTGGGGTGATTGGTACGGGTAAAATTGGTTTGGCCACCATTAAAATTTTATTAGGTTTTGGCTGTAAAGTGATCGCCCACGATCCTTATCCAAACCAAGCGGTAATTGATCTTGGCGTCGAATATGTCTCATTAGAAAGCCTGTATCCTCAATGCGATATCATTAGTTTGCATTGTCCGTTGACCAAAGATAACCATCATTTACTCAACAAGGTCAGTTTTAGCCAAATGAAGCAAGGTGTGATGGTGATTAACACCAGCCGCGGCGGACTATTAGACGCTTTTGATGCGATGGAAGCGTTAAAAGATGGCCAAATTGGCTCGTTAGGGCTTGATGTATATGAAAATGAAAAAGGATTATTTTTCGAAGATAAATCAAATGAGATTATTCAAGATGATATCTTCCGTCGTTTGTCTGCTTGTCATAATGTGATTTTTACCGGTCACCAAGCCTTTTTAACTGAAGAGGCATTAAATGCGATAGCCTCAACAACATTAACGAATGTGACTCAGTTGACCACAGGGCAAACCTGTAATAATGAGCTATTTTAATTCGTACGGGTTAACCGGAATATTTACGAGTACATAGACTATAATCACACTCTGCCCAGCTTGATAAATCTTAGGCGTAGTGCAAAATAAATGGAACATTATGATTACAACAACTGAAATTCACGACATTAAAACGGCTACGGGCTTAATGCGTACCACGCTTTATCGTCCAGACACTAAAGGCCAATTTGCGACCATTATTTTCTACTCAGAAATATTTCAGCAAACCGCGCCTATTGCTCGCTCAGCGGCAATCTTAGCCGGTCATGGTTTTGTTGTATTAGTACCAGAAGTGTTTCATGAGCTAAATCCTATCGGAACCGTGTTGGCTTATGATGAAGCCGGTAAAGATAAAGGTAATGCAGACAAGTGGGCCAAGCCTTTGGAACATCATGACAGTGACACTTGTGCGTTAGTTGACTTTGCACGGGCACAGTCATTTTGCAGTGATAAAGTCGGCGCTATGGGTGTTTGTATCGGTGGTCACTTAGCTTACCGCACCGCACTTAATCCAGACATCAGCGGTGCTTTTTGTTTATATCCAACCGACATTCATTCAAACACATTACCTTGCCAAGAAGGCAATGATTCATTAACCCGTACTGGTGATATAAAAGGCGAGTTAGTGATGGTGTTTGGTAAGCAAGATCCGCATGTCACTAAAGAAGGTCGTAAGCTTATTTATCAAAAGCTTGAACAGGTAAATGCAAACTTTACTTGGCTTGAAGTCAATGCACAACACGCTTTTATGCGTGATGAAGGCGAGCGTTACGATGCCGCTTTAGCATTGCAAATGTATTTACAAGCGGTGGCATTTTTTCATCGAGTATTAAACTAGTCTTATTGCATGTCTGCGTTGAGCTTAAGTACACATATACCCAAGCTACTCCAACATGCTCGCTTCAGAGCTCCCGTAGGATAACGGAACAAGGCAGTGATTGAACAGAATGGTGATGCTCTGTTTAAGATCACTATTTCTAGGTTCTAGGTTCTAGGTCGCTTCGCGGCTAGATCCTATAAAATCTATAGCAAGAGCCTAGATCGCTGCGCTGCTAGGACGCTTCGCGGCTAGATGCGATAAAATCTTATAGCAAGAGCCTAGATCGCTGCGCTGCTAGGACGCTTCGCGGCTAGATCCTATAAAATCTTAGCAGCGAAGCGGTCCCATCTCTGAGCGCAGCGTTCGCTTGTTATCTCTTGCTATCGTGTCTGAAACAGCCCGTAGGCGCGCTATTCCTAGACCCTTGAACTCTGTCACTTCTGGGCATGCACAATCTTGTATTTCGAGGTCGTTTGGGTATAAACCATCAAGTGGCTGCCTGGGGATTACTTTAACCACCGCGCTCGGTTTGCATTAATCTTCGCTTTAGTTTTGTTGCTTGTTGAAAGCGCGCTTGATGTTCGTGGTTCGGGTAATTTAATCACCGCTTTTTGTAGCATTAAGCTATTAGGGTAAGTCATTACATCGCCGATATCTCGTTTGATCAATACGTGAAACAAACTGATTTCAACAATAATGCCACTCATATCTTCTTCTTTATCAACAATTTTTATTCGATCGCCAATACGATACGGAAATGCAAAAAAGATTAATACACCAGCAGTGATGTTGCTCAATATCGACCATTGAGCAAATAGCGCCACGCCTAATACCGCAAAGGCTGAAGACACAAATAGCGACACCTCTTGATAGCCTAACCCTAATGACACCGCCATGACGGATATCGTCACAAAAAACAACAAATAAGAAATCAAACGGGTAATTAAACGGCTACGTACTTCACTGACTTGTTTCTTTTCAGCTTGCAAATGGATCCATTTATTAACCTGACGTTGGGCAAAAAAGAACACCGCCAAATAAATAAAGATCATCAATAAATGGTTAAACATGTCAATTCCCTATCTCGTAATGATAATAAAACATTGTGTTACATACGCTATTTGACGCGAACTTCGGCCAGCATTCTGGGGTATAATAGAGTTTTAAAGTAGAAAAATCTTGCTGTCATATATTAAGCAAGACTCCTCACTGAGTGAAGTATGTCCGATTATAAAGTATTGCACGTCGACGGTGATAGATTTGGTGATTTTTGTGTACTCGACGATGGCGATTATCGGGTTTTATCATTTGGTGATAATGATGAACAAAGTAAAATGGATAAGAGCCAACCACATGTACCGCAACATACCTATGTTCAAGCCATGTTGGCTGTGTTGTTATTTTCGCAACCGAAAAGTGTCATTATTTTAGGCTTAGGAGGCGGGGCATTAGTGCATTCTCTGAGGCATTTTGATGCGGCAATTAAGATTACCGCCGTTGAATTGCGCCAACAAGTTATTGAAGTCGCTAAGCGCTTTTTTCAATTACCCTTGAGTAAAAAGCTCACTGTATTACATCAAGATGCGTATGAGTTTTTAGCCCAAGCAGAGCACAAAAAAGTGGATGTCATTTTTGCCGATATCTACAGTGACAAAGGCGTAGATAAACAACAACTGTCTACTCAATTTATTGAACAAACAAAACAGCTGCTCAAAACCGATGGTTTTTTAGTGTTAAATTGCTGGAAAGAACACAGCCGTGATTTACAGTTACGTGACACACTTCATGCACATTTTAACCAAGTCTTTGCATGTTTAACTGGCGGCGGAAATTGGGTGGTGTTTGCCACTAATAAAGCGAATTGTTTTTCTGCTGCTAATAATAAGCAGGAGCTCCAAACGCTTTCACAAAAACTTGAAATTAATGTCAGTCGCGTACTGACAAGATTTGGTCCTTGGGAATAATTCCCGCCTGTAAGTATCATTAAGCGAATACCGACCTATGTCGGTATTTGTTTTTTTACGCTCTAGGATTTATCTAACCAGATAGTTCAATATGAAAAACCGATTAAGGTGATAGTTTTTATCCGTTATACTTAATTAGTGTCGATCGCTATTATGACTACATCAGATGACGAGCACAGTTTGTTTGCCATCACCGAAACCATATTGGTATCGGGTTTAATGTAAATCTAAATGGAGCATGACATGACACAATCTATCATCAATAGCACTATCAAACCTTTCAAAGCAACTGCATTCCACAATGGTGCTTTCGTTGAAGTTACCGAGCAAGATTTATTAGGCAAGTGGGCAGTAGTATTTTTCTACCCAGCTGACTTTACTTTTGTATGTCCAACTGAATTGGGCGACATGGCTGACCATTATGAAAAGTTACAAGCAATGGGCGTTGAAGTTTACTCAGTATCAACTGACACTCACTTTACCCACAAAGCTTGGCATTCAAGTTCAGACACAATCGGCAAAATTACTTACCCAATGATTGGTGACCCAACTGGTGTTATCACTCGCAACTTTGGTGTAATGATTGAAGAAGATGGTTTAGCACTTCGCGGTAGTTTCGTTATCAACCCTGAAGGCCAAGTTAAAGTCGCTGAAATTCATGACCTAGGTATTGGCCGTAGCGCTTCTGAACTAGTTCGTAAAATTCAAGCTGCACAATATGTTGCAACTCACGATGGCGAAGTATGTCCAGCTAAATGGCAGCCAGGTGAAGAAACATTGGCTCCTTCAATTGACCTAGTGGGTAAAATCTAACCACTAAGTTTACCCTTAGGTTAGTAATATCATCTCCAGCTAGTCGGTGTTCCCCCGGCACTGACTAGCACTTTTAAAATTATCGATTATTACCCATTTTTTAGGAGTTGTTATGTTAGATGCGAATGTAAAAAATCAACTGAAAACCTATCTGCAAAACCTCAAGCGCCCAGTTGAACTTGTCGTATCTGCAGATGACTCAAACAAAGGCAAAGAATTAACCAGCCTAGCCCAAGACATTATTGACTCATCAGACTTAGTTTCAGTCACGTATCAGCAAGGTCAGCGTACACCAAGTATGAGTGTGATTAACCCACAAGCTGCAACCAACATTACCTTTGCTGGATTGCCAATGGGTCATGAATTTACCTCACTGGTGTTAGCGCTATTACACAGCGGCGGACATCCGATTAAGTTGGATGCGGATATCATTGAACAAATCCGCCAATTGCCGGGTGAATTCCATTTTGAAACCTATATTTCGTTAAGTTGCCAAACCTGTCCTGAAGTGATCCAAGCACTGAATATGATGGCGGCAATTAACCCAAATATTACTAACGTGATGATTGACGGTGCGCTTTTCCAACAGGAAGTGAGCGATCGCAATATCATGTCAGTGCCATCAGTATTTTTAAACGGCGAAGCCTTCTCTGTAGGTGCTATTAGCGTTGTTGAAGTACTGAATAAGTTAGATAAAAATGCTGCAGGCAGACAAGCTGAGCAGTTAAACCAAAAATCAGTTTTTGATATGTTAGTGATTGGTGGCGGTCCAGCAGGTGCTGCAGCGGCAATTTATTCTGCTCGTAAAGGGTTAAACACCGGTATCGTAGCGGAGAAATTTGGCGGCCAAGTTGCCGAAACCGTAGGTATTGAGAACTTTATTTCAGTGTCTAAAACCGAAGGGCCTAAACTAGTTGCTAACCTTGAAGCCCACGTTAAGGATTATGACGTCGACATTATGCAAAACCAACGAGCGTTGAGTTTAGCTAAAAATGGCCTGCTTGATGTGACCTTAGAAAGTGGCGCAACCCTAAGCAGTAAAACGATAATTTTGGCAACTGGTGCACGTTGGAGAGAAATGAACGTTCCTGGTGAACAAGAGTACCGTAATAAAGGCGTAGCGTATTGCCCACACTGTGACGGCCCATTATTTAAAGGTAAGCGTGTTGCGGTTATTGGTGGCGGTAACTCTGGTATTGAAGCGGCTATCGACCTTGCTAACATCGTTGAACACGTCACCGTACTTGAGTTTGACAGTAAGTTACGTGCCGATGAAGTGCTACAGCGCAAAGCTAAATCAATGGGTAACATCACCATTATTACCCAAGCGATGACCACTGAAGTCAAAGGTGATGGTACCCGTGTAACCAGTTTGATCTACACTGATCGTGCGACTGGTGAAAGTAATACCGTTGTCTTAGCCGGTATCTTTGTTCAAATTGGTTTAGTTCCTAATACTGAATGGCTAAAAGGTGTGGTTGAGATGACCCCTCGCGGCGAAATTATAGTCGATGAGCGTGGCCAAACATCTATCCCTGGTGTATTCGCCGCAGGTGATGTAACCAATACCCCGTTTAAGCAAATCATTATTGCTATGGGCAGCGGCGCAACAGCATCACTGGGTGCATTTGATTATCTCATCAGACATTCAGAAGAAGAGGATGTAAAAGCTGCATAGCAGATTGTAAGATTTGTTATACGTGGTTTTATATCAACCACCGAATAAAAATAGCCTGCATTTTGCAGGCTATTTTTTTGTATTTTCATTTACAACCTTACATTGTATGGATTGGTTGTTTATCAATAACGGATAAAGAAATTGATATATTAGAAAATTTTCAAGTATATTGAACTTAGGTCGATAGCCTTTACGTACACCTTTACGTAAATATAAAAATAGATAGTCATTTACACATGAGCTTTATCTCGTTAGATAGTATTTTTATAACAATAAAATACTATCAGCTGTAGTGAATTGACTAAGGGTTGATGTTAAACGGTATCCGTCGCAACACAATAATAGCCTCAAGGATTGAGATTCGGTATCACGGTTCTCAATAGCAATATCTCTGTAGTTGTATTGATAAGCTCTACATTTGTTTTATCTTCATTTGATTATCGCTTGGGGGCGGAATATGAATTGGTTTAGTAACATGTCAATCTTCAAAAAGGTTGGATTGATTTTTGTTTTATCGGTTATTATTTTTGCCGTTAACCTTGGTATTAGCACCGTTGCGATTAATAAAAATCGCGACACCTTGTCTTTCATGGAAACCAAGGTGGCAAACCGGGTTGAACTTGCAAACCAAAACGTCATTTATGTACAACGCTTAGATGAGTTATATACCCAAGCGGTATCGTTTGCAGATGAAGATTTGCTCGAAAACGCCAATAAAACGTTTGTTTCACTTAACGAGAATTTAACCGACTTATCAACTACCGATCAGCAAGAGACTGCCGCTTTATCGCAATTATCTAACAGCCTCAATGAATACAATACCATGACACTGTCATTGGCAAGAGGCATGCTTGATGGCACGATCGATATGGCAGATGTGGGCCAAATCAGTCAGAAAAAAGCTAAGATTTTCGATAAACTGACCAACGGAATTACTGTTTATAAAGCCGACAAAGTGGATGAGTTTAGCTCTACCATTAAAGAGGCTGGCGACCGTTCAGAGCAAAGTTTATATCTTTCATTTAGCATCGGTATCGCATTATTGGTGTTTATGGCGCTTGCTACTATTTCGATTGCTCGTTCCATCAGTGGTTCTGCTGGTGATGTGGCAAGTTCATTGGGTGAGTTAGCAGATGGTAAAGGTAACTTGCGTCATCAATTGACGGTTGCAGGTACTGATGAACTAGGACAAGTATCAAGCAATTTTAACCGTTTTTTACGTTTATTGGCGGACTCTATACAACAAGTCGTCAGTGTTACCAGTCCATTATTAGACAGTGCGTCATCGTTAAAAGAACGTATGGCTGTTGCGACTAAGGCAACCAAGCAACAAAGCCACGATGCTAAAGCCGTGCATATGTCGATGGAAGAAATGCGCCACTCGGTGAATGACATTTCACACAGTGCCCAGCAAGCGGCAGAAGCGGCACAAGTTGCTGAGCGAGAAGCGACAGAGGGCTTAGCTGTAGTACAACGTACAGTGAGAATTTCTCAAGAACTCAACTCAGGTATTGAGTTGGCATCGAACTCAATTCATGAGTTAGCTAAAGACACCGAAAGTGTCGGCTCAATTTTGAACGTGATTACCTCTATTGCAGATCAAACAAACTTATTGGCGTTAAATGCGGCCATTGAAGCCGCTAGAGCGGGTGAGCATGGACGTGGTTTTGCTGTTGTTGCTGATGAAGTTCGCGCACTGGCGTCTAAAACGGCAGACGCGACTAAAGAAATCCGTGGCGTATTAGAAAAGCTTAAAATCGCAGCTGAATCATCGGTGAGCACCATGGATGTGGCGATTACTAAGTCATCAGAAAACGAGCGTTATGCTAAAGACACCGGTGAAGTCTTAAGCTCAATTCAATCTAAAATTGTCAGTATTAATAGTATGAATACTCATATTGCTTCAGCGACTGAACAACAATCTTTGGTAGCTGCACATGTGGCGAATAATGTGATTGAAATGAATGCATCGTTTGAACAAACACTGGGAATTCTTGCCGAAGTGCAGGGTATTTCAGAAGGGTTAGACGGTTTTGCTAATGAGCTTAACCACGCTACCTCACAGTTTAAATTGTAATATTGCTGACAATTCAGATCCAAATGTGAGTGGTACACGATAAAAAAACGCACAGAGAAATCTGTGCGTTTTTTATTTTATCCAGCACCAAAAAGCCTTCTGCTCCGCAGTGTTTATCCTCTCTGCCTGACGACATATGTTGCACATAAACAGTTTCTGGCTGTTTGCTGCATTGTTAGCCGCCATTTTTGAATTATTTAGCGTATTATAAAGCCAATTTTTGTGGGGGAAAATTGCCTCCAGCCTGCGTTTGTTTTACTTTATTTAAATTGAATAAATAGACGTTATTTTTTCATCCGTATTTTGCTTCTTTGTCACTGCAATGTGAGCTGTTTGGAAAAGGATTATCATGCCAAGCTTGATTAGAATCGTGTTAATTAATACCCACCTACCAGGTGTGGTCGAACTGTTATTAAAGGGTCACACTAATATTTGTGGTACCAATGCCTCTGGTAAAACAACCTTACAACGGTTAGTGCCGGTATTTTATGGCGAGTACCCTAGCCGTGTTGTTCCGTCAACGCGTGACAGTTTCGAACGTTGGTATTTACCCCATGACTCAAGCTACATTATCTATGAATATCAAAAAGATGATGGTTTACTTTATCAAGCGGTTTTAGCATCAGCGGGTGACGGTAAAGGGGTAAATTACCGCTTTATTGGCCGTGCTTTTGAGTTAGAGCATTATATTAAGTCGCGTAATGGCGACACCATCATTTGTCATTCAATGGCAGAGTTGGGCCGTGAAGTAAAACGTGATGGCGTAGCCCATACAAACTTGTTAAACACTCGCGAGTTTCGAGCGATCATCCAGAACGATCGTAGCTTATTAAATACCGGCAGTAACCGCAATGAGCTGCGGACTTACGCGCGTCAGTTCTCGTTGTGTGACGGCGAACATAGCTTGCGTCATATCGAAAAACTCGCTAAAGCCGTGCACTCGAAAGAGGGCAAAATGGAAACGGTTAAATCAATGATCGCAGCCATTTTAGAAGAAGATGGGGTAAACCCACCGACGTCTAGACTGAATCCACAACGAGTAGAAACGTGGATCCGTGAAAGTCAGCTGGTGCAAGGTTTTGAACAAATCCGCCCCGAATACGAAAAGCTCGAACAAGAATTTAATCAGCTATTAAGCGCAGAGTTACGCTTAGCCAGTTTATCGCGCGGTTATCGCGCTGACGAAACCTTAGAAGCTGATCGCCAAGATCGTAACCAAACTCATGGTAAAGAACTAAACCTCAAGTTGCGTTTATTAGATGATGAGTGGAAAGATGTTCGTGATGAGTTAAACCAGGAATTATCTGCCGCTAAAGGTGACGCTGGCAAATTTGAAGATGAACTCAATGCCATTGAAGACCAGCATGCTGCTTTTTTAGATGCAGACATTGAACAAGCCAAAGCTGATTTAGATAATTTGCCTAATTGGCGCAGTGATGTTGAAAACCTTAACGAGCGTCATAAATTACAAACCGAAAAACACCAAGATATTGAAGCCGCCTTTAATGCCCGCCGTAGCAAAATTGCTGAGCAATTACATCGCGAACTTGAAACGCTACATCTTGAGCAAGACACCCAACGTGAAGCGCGTGATAAGCAACGTGAGCTTGCCAATGACGATCTTGCTAAACTAGAGCTGCAATGGCGTGAACAAACGGATACAGGTAAAGCCAAATTTAGCGAGCAAGAATACCAACTTAAATTAACCGCTGCCGAGCTTAAGCATCAAGTTGATGGTGTGACTTACACCGAAGATGAAAAAATGCGTTTAGCGATTTTCGATGAACGCATAAGCCTAGCTGATGAAGAGCAAGAAACCTGTAATCAAAAGGTCGATCGTTTAACCACAGAAGAGCGTAAACAACGGGCCAAGCGCGACCAAGCTAACGAAGCGCTGCGTATATCCAGTATTCGCGTTAGTGACCGAGAAAATGCCAAAGAAGAACTGCACCATATGTTGTTCCCACAGTCGCATACCTTGTTGGAGTTTTTGCGTAAAGAAGCCCACGGTTGGGAGCACACCTTTGGTAAAGTTATCGCGCCAGAGTTGTTGCATCGCAGCGATCTACACCCAAGCCTAACCAAAGACAGCAGTGAAGCATTATTTGGGGTTAACCTCGATCTTAAAGCCATTGATGTACCGGAGTATGCCGCTACAGAGCAAGATTTACGTATTCGTTTAGCCAAAGCAGAAGAAGCACTAAAAAGTGCGCAAGAAATGCATGCCGAAGCGGAAGATCAACTGGTTGCTATGAATACGGCGCTCGATAGCATCACCCGCGAACTGACCTTTGCCCGTACAGCGTACAAAAATAGCCGTGAAGATTTACGCCGCCTATTTGATGAAAAGCGTAACGAACAACAAAAAATCAATCAAGCTGTGGCAGATCGTAAAGCCGATTCGAGCAAGCGATTAGTACAACTTGATAATGAACTTAAGCTGCTTAGCAATCAGCACCTTGGTTGGTTAAGCGAGCAAAAAGAGCAGGCGCTTGAAGCGCGCATGGAAAAAAATGCCTATTGGCAAGAAGTGGTCGGCGCCATTGATAATCAATTAGGCCAGATTAAAGCCAATATCGAACAACGCCGTGCAAATGCAAAAACCGAGCAAAAAGCAGGTGAAACCTGGTACAAAAATGAGCTTCAGTCGCGTGGTGTTGATGAAGGCACCATTTTGGCGCTTAAAAAACAGATCCGCGATCTTGAAGCCTGCATAAGTAATGCAGAACAACGGCGCAGTGAAGTGCTGCGTTTTGATGATTGGTATCAACATACCTGGCTTGTTCGAAAGCCTAAAGTGCAAACTCAATTAACTGATGTTAAGCGCGCTACGCTGGAGTTGGAGCAACTGCTAAAAGCGAAAACGGCAGAAATAAAACACCGAAGAGACAGTTTAGAAACCGAACGTAAAGCCTGTGATGCCGCCCAAGTAGAGGCGTCTGAAAACCTCACTAAGCTGCGCGCCGTGATGCGCAAGTTAGCTGAGCTCAAATTGCCAGCTAATAACGATGAAGCGATGGGCAGCATTGGCGAGCGTTTGCGCCAAGGCGAAGATTTATTGCTAAAGCGTGACTACTTAATGGGTTCTGTTAAACAATATGTTGAACACTTTGACTCGGTCATTGCCAGTAAATCAGGTTCAAGTTTGGCCGAATTTTGGGAGCGGGCCCGTGATGAGTCTAGCTTTGTTAACGACAAAGGTATTCGTCTACTCGACTATCGCAAGTTAGTCCCACAGCTTGAGCAGTTATTGAATGTGATGGTGCCGCAATCGTTAATGGCAATTCGCGAACAAGGGCGTATTTTTGGTATTGATTTAACGGCGTTTTATGACGTGTTAACCGATATTGACCGCCGTATTGCCAGCCAAAGCGCGCGTATTACCCGTGAAGTGGGTGAAGAATTATTCCTCGAAGGAGTATCAGAATCGGCTGTGCGAATTCGCTCTCGCATCAGCGAACTGGAGTTTTGGCCTGAACTTGAAGTGTTTGTTAAGGCCTTTAAAGCGTGGAAAGCAGATGGTTTCAGCCAACTACCGGACGAGCATTACACTAACTCAATGCGCCGTGCATTAGACATTATTGGCCGTGCAGCATTAACCGGCGGTATTGCGAAACTGTTAGAAATCGAACTGCGTTTAAAAGAAGGTAACAGCGACTTAATTATTCGTACCGACCGTCAGTTAAACGAGTCTTCAAGTCATGGTATGGCTTACCTTATTTTATGTAAGTTTTTATTGGCCTTCACCCGTTTATTGCGCGGTAAAGCCAATGTCACTATCCATTGGCCAATTGATGAGTTAGGTACGCTACATCACACTAACGTGAAGAAAATCTTCGATGCCTGTGAGAACAACAATATCAGTGTATTAGGGGCTTTCCCAAATCCTGAATCTGAAGTGCTAAGTCTATTTGCTAACCGTTACATCATTAATAAGCAAACTAAAAAGCTGCAGGTCGTTAAACCTAAAGCCAACCCGTTAGCGGCCCGTTTATCGCAACGTAACACTAAAACCGAAATGCCTACGGCGGAAATGACTCGCGCTGAAACTGCTAAGGAGCACATCTAATGTCTGAATCGACTGAAACTACCTTAGTAGGTACTGGCGCATTAATAGAGCAATTGTTGCGTGGTGAGTTTATTTGCCGAGTGACCAATGAAGACGGTTGGCGGGCATTAAAAAACAACAGCACTCGCGACAGAGTTGAAACCTACCTTAACCAAATTAATCGCACCATTGCCAGTGCTGGTGAGGGTGAAGTCTTTTTTTGCGGTTATTTGCAGCTCGGCGAGGTTGAGCGCAAAGTTATTTCATCGCAATTTAAAGATATTTGCTCAGGCCTTATTCCATTAGTGGAATGGCTAGTATTAGTGCAAGAAGCCAGTGGTCAAGATGCTCCGCTGAGCGAAGGCGCGCCGATCCGCTTAACCGATTTACAAGCGCGTATTGAAGACACGCCAGCCTTTAGAGAGCAACTCACTAAGTTGAGCCATTACCGATTATTCGGTTCAAGCAGTACTAACGTTGACGGCCAAATTAAGTTGGTGTTTAAGCGCTTAGTGGAACTGGGTTATTTAACCAAACCCAATAGTGAAAAACAGATTTATATTGCCACGGGTAAGTTAGATTATTTATACGAAGTGATCCGCTTTATTGATGAGACCGAAGGCTTAAGCCTTGAGGCACAGGCAGAAACAGCGACTCAAAGGGACTTGATATGAGCAGTAACTTACACCAAGCTGGGGTAAAGCTGCTCAAGCAACTTGGGCGCCATGCCGATGTTGTCATGGATGCATATTTGGCTGGGTCGATTAACGATACAGCCCATGATGCTGGTGTTATCGAAAAACTGAAAAAAAGTGGCATTTTATGGCGACCAGAACCGGATCAAGAACTGCGCTTAAAGCGTTCGGTGCGGGCATTATTGGAAGAAGCATTAAGCGACGAACGTAATCGACAGATTGATGCCAACGTCGGCTCAGCGCTAGCGACAATAAAAACCTTAGCCGACCATTATAAAGAGGCGCGCCGTGATGTGGATTTTAGTGCTGCAGAAGCCTATTTAGCCGATTTAAATGAGCATGTTTACAGTTTTACCGACAGTTTACGTTATTCAATTCGGGTGTTATGGAGCCGAATTAACAACGAATTTGGTTATGTTGGGACTATAAGAGCCAAAATTCGCGAAAACGAATTAGCCCAAAGCCAGGTGTCAGAGCTGCTAAACGGCTTAGAAATGTTTCAATTTAGCGAGTTAGGTGAAATTGCTGGCGATATTCGTGAATTGCGCCGTTTATTGATGACCAGTTTGCAAGAAACCTTAAGTCAATGTACCCAAGAGTTGAGTATTGTCCAAGCGAGATTGTATGAGTTACTTGGGAGATTTAGGCAAATACAAGGGCGCACCCGATTACTAAAAGGTTGGTTACTGCACACCAACATGCATCCTGATTACCAACCTGAAAACCATGTAGTGCATAAAGCGGTGCCGGTATTATTTAATTGTGCTGAAGCGCTGATAGCCCCTGCAAGTGTAGATGTGTCTAACCCTCATCACGAACTAGAGTTGATGGGGTTAGTGGCACAAGTTAAAGCCATTAGTCGCGACTCGTTACCTGCGGTACTGCGTGAGCACAACGTGACCTTTGAAATGGGCGACAGTGAGGATTTTGATATCCCTGAAAATCCCCTTAAAATAGCCGTGGATGAATATTTTTGTGAAGTGATTGATTCTGGTTTACGTCAATCGGCATTAAGTTATTTGCAAGAGAAGCAATTAACATGGGATGCCGAAAGTTGGCTTTATCAAGTCATTGGCGGTTATGAAGGTTTAGCCGATGAGCATAAAAATTACTTTGAGCTTGAACCGATAGGTAAACCTGATCCGGTTTATAGCGGTAACTTTATCATTAACGATGTTGAGTTATGGCTAGCCTAAGCAAAAGACAGTTACAGCTAATGGAACACGCGGCAAAGCAGCGCTTGCCGCGGGTGAAGTTCACTGCCGATTGGAAAAAATTGTATCAATTGTGGCAAATAGGTGAGACCGATGGAACTGACAAATACCTGTATTTGACTGCAAACGATTATGTTTTACTGCGTAACATGGCCCAAATTGATTCGGGCTTAGATATTCTGGCCCTTGATTTTGATGTGCCCCGCCAACAGATGTCACAACTTAGCGCTAATGAAAAATACGCTAACATCAGCCCTGAAGCTGACTATGTATTAATTAAGCTAGCGCCTAGTTTATCTCAAAGCCTAGAGACTGATTTAGCGTCAGGTTCAGTTGCCGATTTATTATCTGTACATAATTGTTCACTGCGGTTAAAGGTCGATAGTGCAATCGCGCTTTGTCAGCGACTCAATCTAACGAACCTCATCGTGGTCGAAAATCTCGACAGTTTTGATCACTTTTTTGCCAACTTATTTACCTCAGATTTACAGGCCATCATTAATAACTGTATGGTGTTATACCGTGGTAGTCATGACTATTCGCCAGCAGGTCGAAAGCGTTTTTTACACTTACTTGAATCACTCAATATCAATGTCATTGGCTTTACTGACCTTGATCCTGCCGGGTTAATGATTGCTAATAGCCTTGAGTCTTGCTGCAGCATAATAGTGCCGCAACTTGCACTAGCGTCGCCTGATAAGTTATTAGCGTTAGCCCAGACAAATTCCACGGATGATTTTCATAAACAACACAAGCAATGGGCTTACCTTAATAACTTGCATCGAGATGCACATTCTGGCGATAAATCAGATTCTCAATTTTCCGCTTCATCAGTAATATATAATCCACAATGGTTAGCGTTAGTGCAATGGCTCGGACAACATTGCGTGAGCATTAAACAGCAGCACATGTTAGCCAAATCGATGTCACTGACGTTACTTAATATCCACTGTTCAGAATAAAACCACTCTTCATAATAAAACCACTGTGCAGAATAAAAAAATACTACGCCGATTTATTAAACCGAGTTGAGCTCACTCAACCGCCAAGTAAAACCTTCAAATTGATTGTTACTCTCGCTGTCTGCTTGATTTTTATAGCTATACGCACAGATTTTAGCCGTTTTCGTCCTAAATCTATTACTGGTTATACCATCGTTAGTGATTAACTAAGTCTATAATCTATTGTTATTTTTAGCTTTTATATTGCATGCTTGTTAAGCGACGATTAAGTCATCACTTTTGTTCATAAGGTGATTGAAATATATTGCGCTATGTCTCAGTATTTCAGCGCTCGAAAAGAATAAGCACCAGGATTGGTATAACAATAATTAGCAACAGAAGTTGCCATTTCGAAGGGAAATTTATAGATGACAAAATCACTTTCAGCACGGATCTTTATCGGTCTATTTTTTGGGGTTCTGCTTGGTAGCATGGTGCAGTTTTTACTGGCCGATAATGCTTTTTTTGGTGGCACGTTAGTTAGCCTAGCAAGTGGTATTGGCACCATGTTCGTCAATATGATTATGATGCTAGTAGTTCCACTGGTGTTTGTGAGTATTGTGTGTGGTGTGTGTGAGTTACAAGATTTAAAAAGCTTTGGTCGTTTAGGGGGGAAAACCTTTGGGTTTTATATCATTAATACCATGGTCGCGATTTTAGCTGCTTTTACCGTCGCAATGATATTTGAGCCCGGTAAAGGCGTGGATATGTCGAGCAACGGTTCACTGGATATTACCGCGACAGAACTGCCTGATTTAATGTCGTTAATTGTGAGTATCGTACCAAACAATCCGTTTTCAGCTTTTACCTCTGGCAATATGTTGCAAGTGATTTTTATGGCGCTATTAATGGGCGGTGTCATTAAATCAATGGGGCAATCGGTTGAGGGAGCAGTTAAAGGATTTCAAACCGCCAATAAAATAATGATGCGCTTAATTTCAGTAGTAATGAGTTTAGCGCCATACGGTGTATTCGCCTTAATGTTTAAATTAGGCGCAACCTTAGAACCTGAAATTTTTGTCAGTGTTGTTGAATATTTAGTGCTTATTTTGGCTCTGTTATTGATTTGGATTTTTATCGTATATCCATATTCGGTCAGCCTGTTCACTCCTATTTCAGCGAAGACTTTCAGAGAAAAAACTCAAGAACAAATTCTCTTTTCATTGTCTACAGCTAGCTCAAACGCCACTATTCCGGTAACCATGCGTACCCTTACTGACAAACTAGGTGTGAGCAAAGCGGTGGCTGGTTTTGGTGTGCCACTGGGTGCAACCATGAACATGGGTGGGGTGTCGATTTATATTACCATTGCAATCTTCTTTGTCGCGAATGCCTTTGGTATGCCAATCAGTAATGATCAAATTCCATCGTTATTGTTTAGCGTATTTTTACTGTCGGTGGGTGCTGGTGGTGTTCCTGGTGGTGGAATGGTGATGATTGGGGTATTGATTTACCAATTAGGCTTACCAGCAGAAGCATTTGTAATTGTTGCTGCATTAGACCGTATTATTGATATGGTGTTAACCTCATGTAATGTGGTCGGTGATACTGCGGTATTAACCATTGTTGATCAAACTGAACAAGCGCATCAGCTTGAGGCTGCAAAAACTACCGCTGAGGAAGTATAAGATCCGTTTAGCAGTATGAATAAAATGGCCTGCATAGCAGGCCATTTTTATGTCTAAGGTGTTTTTTTTAAGGCCTCATGTCTAAGATCTTATGTCTAAGATCTTATGTTTAAGGTCTAAGGCCTTATGTTTAAGGTCATATGCTTAAGGCTTTAAATTGACGAACCTGTTGTGTCGAATATAGTAGATGCTATCTATGCTGCATTTTATTTTCTATCTTAGTCATCAGCTTGAATGTCATTTTTTCTAAATCATCTAAACCGCGATGAGCGACCTGTTCATAAGAGCGATTAATATAGCGATAAGCTTGTGGGTAGTTAAACTCAATCACCTCAAGTTCAGCCAATTCATTCAACGCCTGTGTTTGCCCGATGGGATAGTTCATCATTTGATGATATTCAATGGCTTTTTTAAACTGCTCTCTGGCTTCATCATTGCGACTTATGCGCTGGTTTATCATGCCAGCAAGCTGTGAAATATAACCTAATGTTAGCCAGTCTTTCACTTTAGCAGCATTGGTTTTGGCAATAGTAAGTACACCTAATGCTTGTTCTATCCTGTCGGTTTCGGTATAGCTTTGCGCTAATAACAATCTTAATCTGGCTAGCTCTCGCTCATCTTGCTGATGTGTAGCTAGATCGATTGCTGCTATCAATGTGGTATTAAGCTGTTGATATTGATGTTGCTGCAATTGGATGTTAGCTAGCAGACGCATGGCAACTAAGTTATCGGGTGTGGATTTTATGAGCTTGGATAAGTGCTGCTCAGCAGCTTTAATGTCGCCAAGTTGTAGTTGTGTCATTGCATTGAACAACAGGGGGGAACTAAGACGTGAATGGTATTGAGTTTCTGTCTTGTTATCTTTTTGATTCTGTTGTAAATTATTTTGTAAACTGTGTTGTGGATTGAGCCGCTGAGTAATCATCTGTGCTGCAGCTGATAATACTTGCTCGATGCTTGAAGCGTTAACGACTCCTGCTTCTGTATGATGCTGCTGATGTAATGTAAACGCTAATTGATATTGATTATTGGCGCCGGTAATGTTGGATTCAATCACCAGTCCCGCACCGGAGATGGCCATTAATTGCTTAATATCGGCAGCTTGGCTCAAGTGGTCATTAGAGATAAGCGAGATGATATTTATAATATCTTCGGTTTGCAGTAATGGGTAACTAACACCGACATTTAGCTGATGGATAAGCACATCCATTGCGGCATAGCGATTCCATTGCGAGTCTGTGTTGTCTGTCGCGAGTTGCACCGGAAGCACTAAAATAGTGCCAATTTCTATTGCAGGGGCTTTAGTGGACATCAGATAAGCATAAGTACTCATGCTAATAAGCAGTAAGAGTAAAATAGCCGCAATATATATTTTTTTATTCGATGGTTTGGCGGGCGGCATCGTTATAGTCCTTAATTAATATCCTGAAAATAACTTAGTGGGTATTTAAGTTATTGTAAAGAAATGATTCTTTACTGGTGCCTAATGATTCAAATTTGTATTTTGGTTAACTGTGTTTATTCGCGTCAGTGAGATCATCAATGAGCTCAACTGCAGCGCATAAATGAAAAAACCGCCAAAAGGCGGTTTTTTTACAGCATAATCAATTAATCAATTGATGGCTCTTCGCTGTAATCAATACCGTGATAGCTCAAGCAAGTATCAACTTCGTTTGCGCTACCTAAAATTACCGCAACGCGCTGATGGATTTCGGTTGGCTGAATGTCCAAAATAGTTTCATAACCTGTTGATGCTTTACCGCCAGCTTGTTCCACTAACAATGCCATTGGGTTGGCTTCATACATTAAGCGTAACTTAAACGGTTTGGCTGGGTTTTTATTGTCTGTCGGGTAAGAGAAAATCCCACCACGACACAATACACGATGCACATCACCTACCATTGCAGCAATCCAACGCATGTTAAATGATTGCTCTCGTGGTCCTATTTCTCCGAGTAATAAATCGGCAATATAGGTTTGCATTGGTGCTTCCCAAAAACGCTGGTTTGACATATTAATGGCAAACTCGGCGGTGTCCGGGGTTATTTGCACGTTATTGTCGGTCAGAAGAAACTCTTGGCTGTCTGGAGCAAGAGTATAAAACTGAGTGCCTTGACCAGTGGTTAGCGCCATCATGGTTGATGGGCCATACAACACATAACCCGCAGCAACTTGTTTGCGGCCAGCTTGTAAAAAGCTTTGTTCGTTTAACTCTCCGGTAGGTGCTGGTAATACCGAAAAAATAGTGCCCACTAATGAGTTGATATCGATATTTGATGAGCCATCGAGTGGATCAAAACACACTAAGTATTCACCTTTAGCGTTCACCTCAACCACATAATCTTCTTCTTCAGACGCTAAACCACGTACATTGCCATCGGTTTTAAGGGCATCTTTAAGCATGTCATTGGTGATCACATCCAGTTTTTTCTGGGTTTCGCCTTGAATGTTTTCTTGCTCTGTTGCACCCAAAACACCCGCTAATGCACCGTGACGAACCGCACCACTAATGGCTTTTGAGGTGTCAGCTAAGGTTAATAGTAGTTGTGTTAAAGACGCGTTTACGGCTTGTGCGCTAAGGGTTTGTGCCAAAGTCTGCATGATTTTTCCTATGAGATTTTGCGAGGTTAAGGTCGATGTTGTTAATTCTTATCAGTTATGTGCAAATCATACCCCACAATGGCGCTAATTTCAGCGATTGTTATCTGGGGTTTTGGTTTTACTGTAAATTGAGGCAAAATGTGGGCGGATTGAATTGCCCCAAGGATTAATAATGACAATAACATGGAAGCATCATGCTTTAGCGGCAGTGTCTGCCGTGCCACTCCTTTTTACTAGCCCGGTTTTTTCAGCAACCGCTAAAGGCAGTATCATGAACTCATCAACCACCGCAACACTGACTGCGATCAACGGTAGCACTACACCACTGACCATCGAACGTATTCATGCGTCACCAGCCTTAGCGGGTTCTAGCCCCCGCGGGTTGGCCTTATCGCCTAACGGAAAACGTGTAACTTATTTATCAAGCCGTGCTGATAATCAACATTTGTATGATTTATGGCAAATGGATATCGCGACTGGTAAGCGCAGTGTACTGATTAATGCTGATCAATTAGAGGCAGGAGAACTGTCTGATGAAGAAAAAGCTCGACGAGAGCGTCAACGTATTTACGGCCAAGGGATCATGGAGTATTTCTGGTCTGAAGACAGCCAACATATTTTAATCCCTGCAGCGGGTAAGTTGTATTTATATGACGTTGCCAGTAATAAAGTGGCTGAGCTTGCAACCGGTGACGGTTTTGCAACCGATGCGCGTTTGTCTCCGAAAGGTCACTTTGTATCGTTTGTACGCGATCAAAACTTATTTGTATTGTCATTGGATAACCAAAAAGTAACAGCACTCACCACAGACGGTAAAGGGCCGATTAAAAATGCTATGGCAGAGTTTGTCGCCCAAGAAGAAATGGACCGTATGACAGGTTATTGGTGGGCGCCCGATGAGTCTGCTATCGCCTTTACTCGTATTGATGAAACGGGTGTGGAGTTAGTGACTCGTAATGAAATTTACGCCGAGGGGATTAAATTAACCGAGCAGCGTTACCCTTATGCAGGCAAAGCCAATGTAGAGATCGCACTGGGTGTCGTGACCTTAAAAGATCGCACTATTAGCTGGATTGATTTGGGCAAACAAAAAGACATGTATTTACCTCGCGTAGATTGGCTACCCGACAGCCAGCATGTGTCGTTCCAATGGCAAAGCCGCGATCAACAAACGTTGGATTTACGCATTGCTGCAATCTCTCAGCCGACACAAGTTACAACGGTGATTGAAGAGCGCAGCAAAGCATGGGTAAATTTAAACAATGATTTACACTTCCTAAAGCAACAAGCGGCCTTTATTTGGGGCTCTGAGCGTGATGGATTTAATCATCTGTATTTATTTGACTTACAGGGCAAACAACTTAAGCAATTAACCCAAGGTGATTGGGCTGTTGATGCGCTTGAGTATGTCGATGAAGCAACGGGTTGGGTATATTTTAGCGGTCGTAAAGACAGTGTTGTTGAACGTCATTTGTATCGGGTTAATCTTAATAAAGGCATGGACTCCATTGAGCGAATTAGCCAAGCATCGGGTATGCATGAGGCTGTATTTGCGGATAAAAAGCCCGTTTATTTAGATTACTTTAGTAGTTTACAGCAGCCGCCGCAGATAAGTTTACACAATGATTCTGGCAAGCAGTTAGCTTGGGTTGAGCAAAATAACATTGATAAAAATCATCCGCTTTATGATTATGCTGGTTTATGGCAAATGCCTGATTTTGGTCAATTAACAGCTGAAGATGGTCAAGCATTACAATACAGACTGTTTAAACCGGTGCCTTTTGATGCCGCTAAACAGTATCCGGTTGTGGTGCGCGTATATGGTGGACCGCATGCTCAGTTAGTAGTCAACAGCTGGAGCGAGGCAGATTATTTTACTCAATATTTACTGCAGCAAGGCTATGCGGTATTTCAATTAGATAATCGTGGCTCAGCGCATCGAGGCACGCAATTTGAACATGTCATTTATCAAAACATGGGTGATGCCGAAGTAAACGATCAAAAAGTTGGCGTTGATTACTTACGTAGCTTGCCGTTTATTGATGGTGACAATGTTGCTATTTATGGTCACAGTTATGGTGGTTATATGGCGTTGATGAGTCAGTTTAAGGCGCCGGGTTATTTTAAAGCGGCAATATCGGGTGCGCCAGTAACGGATTGGCGTTTGTACGACACTCATTATACTGAGCGTTATATGGGGAACCCGCAAACCAATAAAAAAGGTTACGACGCCAGCAGCATTTTACCTTATGTCAAAAATTATCAATCGGGCTTATTGATGTATCACGGTATGGCTGATGATAACGTTCTGTTTGAAAACAGCACTAGAGTATATAAAGCGTTGCAAGATGAGGGTAAGTTATTCCAAATGATGGATTACCCAGGGTCTAAGCATTCAATGCGTGGCGAGAAAGTGCGTAATCATTTATATAAATCATTAGCGGCATTTTTAGATCAACAGCTGAAGTAATCACTATTGTGTTAAAGGATTAACGAAAAAGCAGATATAAAAAAACCAGGTGATTCACCTGGTTTTTTATTGCGGTTAACCTTAAAAGATTACGCTTCTAGGTCACCACAAAAACGATAGCCTTCACCGTGAATTGTCGCGATGATTTCTGGCGTATCAGGCAAGCTTTCAAAGTGCTTACGGATGCGACGTATTGTCACATCAACGGTGCGGTCATGAGGCTTTAATTCACGGCCAGTCATTTTTAACAACAAGTCAGCACGTGTTAAAATCTTACCTGGGTTTTCAACAAAGTGAAGCATCGCACGGAACTCGCTACGTGGTAGCTTATAAGCTTCACCTTGTGGGTTCACCAAAGAACGGCTATTGATTTCTAAGCTCCAACCGTTAAAACGGTAATACTCAACAGAACCTTTTTCTTCAGTTTCTGCGGCAGCATTATTAACGCGAGTTAATAGGTTACGAGCACGGATCGTTAATTCGCGAGGGTTGAATGGTTTAGTGATGTAATCATCTGCACCAATTTCAAGACCTAGAATCTTATCAACTTCGTTATCACGGCCAGTCAAGAAAATAAGACCGATGTTATTAATTTCACGTAGCTCACGAGCTAATAATAAGCCGTTTTTGCCTGGTAAATTAATATCCATAACAACAAGATTAATCTTATTGTCTTGCATGGCTTTATGCATTTCTGCGCCGTCGTTAGCTTCAGTGACAACATAACCTTCAGCTTCAAAAATACTGCGTAATGTATTACGAGTTACAGCTTCATCTTCAACAATTAAAATGTGCGGATTTTGCATGATATTTACCTGATTTTATAAAATTCGATTCTAGCCACTGTTTGCGAACTGTGTGCTAATAGATTGCAATAGCGCTTTAGCTAATGCGCTAAGATTCCGATATTTTTTGGTGTTTATCTATGTCTACCCTGAATTAAACACTCTCTATAAACTCTATTATGTAACACTTAATACTGGTTACTGAGTCTGCTTACGTCGATTAATTACCACTACGCCAAGGCACGCGTTTGCACTTATTCATGATGGTGTAAAATTTGTTGCACTTAAGCTTACTTACTATGAATGCCATTTAGAAAGATAGTTCCTTCTATTGCAAACTTATTTAATCGTATTAATGTTTTATCAAATGTAGAACAAATTTAGTACGACTGTAAACTTTACATCAAAAAATCGTCACACTCACAACAACATTTGCTGAGTTTTTGAGGTGTATGTAGCTAACTTTGCTACAGTGATTTAATAGTGCGTAATGGTTATTGTACTCGTTTTAGGCATTTGTTAACAAATTAAATGTTAAAAAATTAATATAACACTCGAGTATATGAAAGATTAACCTTGCTAAGATGATAATAATTAATGATTTTCTAATATAGTACTGCTGATTTAGATCGTAAACCTTTTAGAAATCAAACCTATCTGCTAGACTAATTCTGGCTTAATTGACGAAAATTTATTATGGAAAATGTTATAGATACATTGTGGAATGAGTATCAAAGTACTCATTTTTTGTTTACTCAACGCCTTTCTCATGATTTCCCATTTGCTATTGTTACTGCCCATAACCCCCGTGGTTCAAGACTCTCTCCTAGTCAAAATCGCTTACTCGATCGTCAGCTTCAATTTAAAATTCAACAATATAATCGTCCCTATCGTGCGTTAATCGGTGCAGCACCTGATTTGTCGCATATGGAAAAGAGCTGGGCTATTTTTATTGATAAAGAACAAGCTGTTGAGCTTGGTCGAGAATTTAATCAACATGCAATTTACTACGTTAATCAAGGTTTGCTATCTTTGATTGCATGCCTTGATAGCATCAAACCTGAAGTTGATATGGGAATTTTTAATCACCGATTAAGGATGGTGAGTGAGTTGCCAGAGATAGGTTCGTATAACTGGGTAAATAATGACGTAATTAAAACTGCACAGCTGCGATAAAATAATTAATACATTATTTTGAGACAATGCTTACTAGATTGTCTCGGTAATTTGCGGTTAAGTATGTTTTTTGGATATTTATGGGCATTTTTTCGTAATAGAGAACAATCATTGCTCTGAAGTCGCAGCCGCATAATATTTCACTACAGCGATATTTTTTATCAAAACAGTGTATTTTTACTGTGTTTGCTGATTGACTTGATAGGGTATTTTTTGCTATTTTCAACTCCCTCCTTCGGGAGGAACAGAAGAGGAGCGTTAACTAGGTAGTAAGTGAGAGGATGCCAATCCGATGACCACTTATGATGGAGATTAGCGCCGAGGTATCAGTTTGTTTGGCAAACATTGATATCGGTCGATTAGGCTGAATCCTAACGATTGTCACCTATTTTTTTGGTGGAGAGCTTCTGGTGATGATTGCTGTTTCCCTTCTATAAGGGTGCGTTATCTTAGCACCAGGCTCTTCGAACGTAGTGTGTTCGGAGCGTATATCATGTTAGTAAATCACATCTTATTTTTGAGTCTTTCGCAAACAGCGGAGGCATCAGTATGAGCTTTGTTCAGTCTGAAATAGATACCCCAGAATTAGTCGTTGCCAAATTTGGCGGCACGTCAGTTGCTGATTACGCCTCTATGAGCCGTTGTGCAGATATTGTGTTGGCTAATCAAGCTACTCGTCTTGTGGTAGTAAGCGCCTCCAGCGGAGTGACCAATTTATTAGTTGAGTTAACCCAAGCTAATGTTAATGACGAGCGTCGCTTGATATTGCTTAAGCAAATTGCTCAAATTCAATATGCGATATTAGATGAACTCGGTCGTCCGCAAGACGTGGCAGCCAGTATTGATAAAATACTCAGCCGGATGTCAGTACTCAGTGAATCGTTAGAGCTGAATCGCAGCAAAGCGGTTATGGACGAGTTACTGTCGACGGGAGAGCAATGTTCATCGATTTTATTTTCTGCGGTTATTCGGGAAAAGGGCACTGCTTCAAATCATTTTGATGTGCGCCAAGTATTACGTACCGACAGTCACTTTGGTCGCGCAGAGCCACAAATTGAAGCTATTTCAATGTTAGCAGGTGACTTTTTACAGCCATTACTTGCGCGTTACGTTATCGTTACCCAAGGCTTTATTGGTGCGGATGAAGAGGGACGAACAACAACATTAGGCCGTGGTGGTAGTGACTATTCGGCGGCATTACTTGCCGAAGCGCTTCGTGCTACAGCGGTTGAGATTTGGACCGATGTGGCCGGTATTTATACCACTGACCCACGCCTTGCCCCCAATGCCCGCCCGATTGCTGAAATTAGCTTTAATGAAGCGGCTGAGATGGCGACCTTTGGCGCTAAAGTATTGCATCCCGCCACCATCTTACCGGCAGTAAGACAAAAAATTCAGGTGTTTGTAGGTTCAAGTAAAGCGCCTGAAATGGGCGGAACTTGGATCCGTCATCAAGTTGAAGATACCCCAGTGTTTAGAGCGGTGGCGTTGCGCCGCGATCAAACTTTACTTAACTTGCATAGCTTGCAAATGTTACATGCTCAGGGATTTTTGGCTGAAACGTTCGCGACCTTAGCGCGACACAAAATATCCGTCGATTTAATCACTACCTCAGAGGTTAACGTATCGTTAACCCTAGATAAAACCGGTTCAGATTCAAGTGGCCAGGGCTTACTCAGTGAGTCGTTATTACAAGAGTTATCGCAACATTGTCGTGTAAGAGTCGAGGAAGATTTAGCGTTAATCGCCATCATCGGTAATCGCATAGCATCAACGGCTGGCATTTGTAGTAGGGTGTTTAAAGTGCTTGAAAACCATAATGTTCGGATGATTTGCCAAGGCGCAAGCCCACATAATTTATGTGTGTTGGTAGCAGAGTCGGAAGCGGCGCAAGTGGTTAATGCCTTGCACCAAAACTTGTTTGAGTAATCATATGACTAAAGCAATACAATCGTCAGTTCAAGTTGGAGAACTGGCGACAGGACACGCATTGACCGTTCCAGTATATTCATTCATTGGTAGCGAGAGTGTTGCGCCTAGCGTGTATATTCAGGCCAATGTTCATGGTGCTGAAGTGCAAGGTAATGCTGTGATTTATCAACTGATGACCTTATTGGAAGGTTACCAGGTTTTAGGTGATATTACGCTTGCTCCCTTAGCCAATCCTTTAGGGATTAATCAAAAGAGTGGTGAGTTTACTCTAGGGCGTTTTGATCCCATTACAGGGGTTAATTGGAACCGCGAGTACTTTGATCATCAAGTCGATATTCAAACTTGGTATGCCGAGCACCAACGTTTAACCAATAGTGAGCTGTTTTGCGCCTATCGTTCAATGTTGGTAGAAACTTGCCTGGCGCGCCTAACTCATTCTTTTGGGATTTCAACAGGTCATCGGTTAGCAGTAAATTTACAGGCTATGGCACATCAAGCAGACATAGTGCTTGATTTGCATACCGGCCCTAAGTCGTGCAAACACTTGTACTGCCCTGAGTATGATATTGATGCGGCGAGATTTTTCTCGATCCCGTATACCTTGGTTATCCCCAATAGTTTTGGTGGTGCGATGGATGAAGCTACCTTTTGCCCTTGGTGGCAGTTAACCGAGTATGCAGCCAGTCAAGGCCGTGAATTTTCGGTACCTGTGTCAGCATTTACCTTAGAGCTTGCAAGCCAAGAACGGATTGATTTAGCTGACGCGTTAGAGGATGCCAAAGGCATACTGGCTTATTTAAGTCATCGCGGCGTGATTGCTGAAAAAGTTTATCCAGCCAGTATGGAAAGATTTGGGTGTTACTTGAAGGATTATAAGAAGTTTCATGCACCTAAAGCTGGCTTAATTGAATATTGTGCCAGTGTCGGTGAACCATTAACCGCAGGCAAACCTTTAGCGAACATTTTACGCATAGATTTGTATGGTACTGAACAGGCTTACCAAGCCATTAGTTTACCCATGGATTGTGTGCCTATTTTGCATTTTGCTTCTGCGTCGGTACTCCAAGGCACAGAGTTGTATAAGGTGATGACTAATGTGTTTCCATTACAGCCTAGTTGATTAACTGCTTTGGCTAAGTAAAACAAAAACGCCTGCAATTGCAGGCGTTTTTGTCGATGCGTAAATTGCAATTAACTGCCTAAAATCTGTAGCGGAATCGCTAACATTTCGTTACCAGAAGCAGCAAAATACCAAATAATGCCCACTAAACTTGCTACCGTGAGTAAATACCATACGGTAGAGAAAATTTGCCCGTAACGATCTAACGGCAATAAATGACTTTGATGGCGACCGCGCCATTCAAATACAATTTCTACACTGCCGATCAGTAACAAAAAGCCCAGCAAGGCGAGCCCTAAGCTATAGCTAATGAACACACCGATAGCGGCACCAGCAATACAAGCCACTAGACCGACAACACTATTCATTGAAAAGCTGATGCTTTTTAAAATATGACCGCCATCGAGAGGTAAAATGGGCAGTAAATTAAACAAATTTAGCAGCGCATTGAATGTTGCTAATCCGGCAAAGAATATGTTGCCTGTTAGCCAATAAAGTCCAAGTGAGATAATCGATAAAATGAGTCCAAAAGTCGGGCCCATAATCGAAATATACACATCTTGCCAGCGGGTATTGATACGTTCATCACTTAGCGCTAAGCCTCCCACAAAAGGGATTAAATAGATCCCTTTGGTTTTCATGCCGAAATGTTTCATCGCTCGAATATGGCCATATTCATGAAACACTAAGCAGCCTATGAGGGCTAAGGCAAATTCAAATGAAAATAACCATGAATAGGCCGCAACACTGGCTCCCGCAAAAAGGACTTTAACCACCTTGGCACTTTTTAGTAGCTTAAAACCTAATGATGCCAGTCCAACAACACTGAGCTTTTGGTTTTTTACTGCTGCAATTTCAGGTGTTTGACGCTCAATATCTTCAACGGTTCGTTGACCTTGGGTTATGGATTCATCATCTATTAATAAACAATAATCCAGTTGAAACGGTTGCCAGTTAACATCGATTTCTAATCGTACCGGTAGTGAACCAATATTGGGTTTAACGGGTTCGTCGTGGTTGATATTTGTTTCAGTCGGTACCGACGTTTGAGTGGTCAGTTCAAATGAATGAATATGAAAGGCTTGGTCGCTAGCGCTTGCAGACTTTTGTGATACCAGTTGATTGTCCCAATAAAGTTGCTGCCAGCCCGCAATCGAGCCTTCTAGTCGCAGACGTTTACCTAGACATTCAATATTTAGTAATTCCATTAAGGATTCTCAGGGTTTATGGACAGTGAGCATAGAGGCATTTTGCCAGAGCTGTGTGTGTTGCTCAATGGGTTTTACCATTATATTCGTTAATCATTAGCTTAGATTTATGATTGAGTGATTAAGGTAAGTAACATGAGTCTGTTGTTGGTAAATTGAAGGTTAGTAATGCTAAAAAAGGAGGTGTTATGTGCTGTTAATCTTCAGTCTGAATACGTTGTTAATAAAGCTGCTCTAATTCAGCCACGGTCGCAATACCTTGCTCTATGGTGGTAAAGACAATTTTTGCACTGCAGCAATGTCCTTGAAACTGACCATACTGGCGTACCAGTGGCAGTAACTGTAACACGCTCATATCTTGACTTAGCTTAACCAGTACAGGCAGTTCAGCCACGCTGGGATCCTGTGGCGGATTTTTCTGGATGCTATACACATGGCCGGCATTGTCGATGAGTTTATCTTCAGCGTGGACGGTAAATTGGTTGGCGCAAATAAAGCCCAACCAATCTTGATAGTTAACCAGATACATTAGCTCATCATCTTGATCAAACTGGAGTATGGCCGGCCAATGTATCTGTTGCATAGTTATCTGTTTGTCCACTTTTTATTGTCTTACCAACTGATTGTTATCGATTACTGTAATCGAATGATACTTCTTGATTGACGTTTTTTACAATACACGGCCCATGTTCACGTTGGCTGCGATTGAATGCCGCACCTATATGAATTTCGACGTTGGTGAAAATGTGTTTTTCAGCTTTGATGACGTAATTATTATAGTAGCCTTCAACTTCGTTAAGATGTTGAGTGTATTCTAGTTCTTCTTTCATACGTTCTTCTGCCATTTGATTTTTTTGCTCGAGCATCATTTTGACTTGCTCAATCATGCCGGCATCGCTTTGCCATTCCGTTTTGGGCGGTAATTTACGTAATCTTGCTTCTATTTCTAAGCCCGCAACAACCATGCCTTTAATACTGTCATCTAACTCTTTAAGTTCTTGCTTTAATTCACCATGATGCATGGCACAAAACAATTCCGTTTTAGTGCCGGCGGTAGCACCAAATGCAATGGCTCTAATGCCTTTTGCTGCAGTAGCAATGCCGCCGATTAAGTCACCTCGTCTTGCTTGGGCATCACTGACGGTAATAGTGTCACCTGAGGTTGAGTGACTGTGAAGTAACTGCTTGGTGACTAGAATATTGCCTAGGGCCTCTAAATGGGAATACTGCACAAACTGGGCACAAATTTGTCCGGTAGCTTTTATTTTAGTGCTGAGATCGTGCTCTTTAATTAAACGGCCAATAACACCTTTACTGACAATGACATCACCTTGAGCTTCAATAGACGCGGACTCAACAAAGCCCATTACCGTTACGTCACCGCTAGCTTTTACTTCCATACCTTCGTGCACATCGCCAGTGATTAAAACACTGCCTTTAAAATTAACGTGGCCATAGCGAACGTCTACATCTTTAATTTGCAGCATATCGTCAACTTGCATACCGCTGCGATTTTCAACTGGCTGACCAGACACTGTGGCGATGAGTTTATGTTGATCTTTAGGGTGTAAGCTGGTGCCTGTTCCTGGTTCCATTGGTTTATCTTTACCAGGAATTTGTTGCAGTACATCGCCGTGAACATTAAAACCAGGGGTGCCGATGGTTGAAGGGTTTTTAACCATCAGTAAATCATTGGGCTTAACGGTAATTAGTGCGCCTAAATTACGCATGTCGACCGAGCCGTCTTCGCGTTCTTGTGGTTGTAATAAGCGCTCACGAGCTAAGGCGACTTTTCGGGTTAATATCGCATTGTCGCCGTTAACGGCTGCTTTACCGCAAGCTATGACGCCTTCACAGGTTTCTCCTGGTGGCAATATCGACAAACGCTGCATTAATGCCATGATTTTAGGTTTACTCAATCCCATTTTAATTTTTTGAGTTTTAAGGGTATTAAGTACATCTGGCAGGGTAATATCTTTGCCGCCCCAAGCTGAAGTGATTTTCATACTGGCTTGCATTTTATCGTCACTGACACTGATATTAACGATACCGTCTTTACGTTCGGCAATGGCAAAAAAGAGTTCGTGAGTTCCGGCGTTTTGACCGCATAGAGCATTAACTTCCGCTACCGCTTTAGCAATTGCAGGGGCAATAGGAAACAGCATAGCAAAAGCCGCCTGTGTGAGTAAGGCGTTAATATCCTCTGCTGACACTGGGCCGTGAGTATTGGGAATTATACGTAATTCCACTTTATTTTTATCAGCACTTAGTGCGACGATTGAGGGCTCTAACATAACATCCTTTGTTTTTATTTTTATATCAGGTCATAACAGGCAAATAGAATACCAACGAAATGAATTACAAAATGTGCGTTATTTTGCCTTTAAGCCAATTTAGCTGATATTAATCTGCATTTCCAGCAGTAAGCTTGCTTTGTCGCTTATAAGTGAAGCGGTTTGAGGTGCGGAGTATTATTGGAATAAGTGTTGATGGAAATACAATTTATACTTATTGTTTTCCGCTACCACATTCACTTTGCCAAAATGCGTCGCTATCGTCTCTGAATAAGGTAAATGACGATTAGCGACAATCTGCCATATACCTTGTGATGTCAGCCTAATAGCACTTTGTTGGACAAATTGTGTGGCAATATCAGTCGTGCTGGTTAACCCATCATGAAATGGCGGGTTGGAGATAATACCATCGAACTTGCCTGAGATTTGATTAAACCCATCTGAAGGATAGACCTTTGCCTGCATACTATTGGCTGCTAGGGTTAATTCACATGAGAGTAACGCCATTGCATTGATATCAATGCACTCAATGGTTAACTCTGGATTGGCTTTTAGCAATGCAGCTGTAATGACCCCTGCACCACAACCAAAATCGAGTACTCTGCCGCGTAAGTTATCCGGTAAATGTGACAGCAGTAATTCGGTCCCCTGATCGAGACGTTTCTCGCTGAAAACACCGACAGTATTACAAATTTGCAGTGTTCCCTGTGGGGTTTCTAGTGAATATTGGCTTACCCAATCGCTTATGGATAGCGTTGGTGCTGCTTGGGTTAAATAACTGACATACACTAGACAATGGCGGGCATTATCTTGCTTGATCGGGGTTGAGTAATAATCAGGTGTGAGTTTATCAATTGATTTAACTCCACCTTTATTTTCACCCACAATCATCAATTGGCCATCGATATTTAAATGTTGTGCAGCCAGTTGCAGTAAATAGCTCATTAAGGGTTTAGCTTTTGGAAAGTAAATAATGACGCTATCAAATTTTGCATCAGCTAATGACTCAGGCAGTTGATGGCCAAAATAGCATTGTAATTTTTCATTAGCGCAAGAGGATAATGTGAGGTGATGATTAAAGTCTAGCGCTAGGGCAGTGACATTATCGGCAAACTCAAGACATTGATGTGCAAAGGTATCAGCTTCATAATTGAGCACTAACACATTGTGTTGCTGAAAGTATTTGCTGTTTCTAATTAACGCTTGAGAAGGATTTGTTAACACGTCGGTTGCTCATAATGCTAGTGATAAGATAAACACGCTGATATTAACACAACCCCCACTTCGATAACGGGGATTGTGTTAGACATAGTCGTCAGTCAGTCAGTCAGTGATTAAGGTGTTTGCACCGATTGCGGTAGTAAGCTAAACATCTTAATCGCAATATCAATATTGTCTTGATGACCGCTAAATAATCTCGCACCTGGGCCTTCTGCAAAGACTTGAACATCCATCGCGGTATGACCGCCACTTGTCCAACCGGTATTCGATTCAATATCAATGAGTTTACGCAGTGCGATTGATAATGGCTCATTACCTTGCATGCGTGCGCTTTGTAATTGACTGTATTGCGCTTCATTTGGTGTAAAACCAAGTAGCGTCGCCGTTAAAGGTTGCCAGTTATCTTCGGCAATGGCACGGGTAGCAATAACATCAGGGCTGGCTTGAACCTTATGCAGTACTTCAGGGTGCCATTCGTATTTGTCATGTGCACCAACTGATAATCCACCGGTATTATGATCTGCTGTCACAACCATAAGGGTGTCTTTACTTTGGCGAACAAATTGTTCAACCACTTCGATAGCGGATGCAAATTCATCCATTTCACCCATCGCGGTAGCAATATCGTTACTGTGACCTGCCCAGTCAATTAAGCTGCCTTCTACCAATAACACAAAACCTTGTTCATTTTGTGATAGTAAATCTAATGCCTTTTGGGTCATATGGCTGAGTTTATGCGCTTGTTTATCATTAATCACCCAAGGCAATTGTACATCAGCAAACAGCCCCAATACTTTTGGCGTAGTCACTGATTCTAGCTCAGAGAATTCAGTGATGTGTTGGTAGCCTTTCGCGCTAAACTGCTCAAGTAATGTTGGGGTGAAATATTGCTGGCCACCACCAAGAATCACATCAGCATCAGATGCTAAATAAGCTTCTGCAATGTCTATGTAATTACTACGGCTTTCGTTATGAGCCAAAAATGCTGCCGGTGTAGCATGGTTTACTTGGGAGGTAACCGCTACGCCAGTAGATAAGCCTAATGCTTTGGCTTTTTCCATTAAGGTTGTGAGTGGGCGTTTTTCGGTATCAACGGCAATGGCACCATTATAACTTTTAACTCCAGTTGATAATGCAGTGGCAGATGCGGCAGAGTCGGTGACATAACCACTGATAGAAGCTGGGTAAGTGCTTGCCATACCAACGAGTAAGCGATCAAAAACCGTTTGTTCAATCTCTTCTGTTTCAGGATTATCTTTATAGTAACGATAAGCTGTGGTGTAAGCCGGTCCCATACCATCACCAATCATAATGATAATATTTTTGGGTCTTGATGGACCGACGGTTGGCACATTATTGCTTGCTGTATTAGCGACTACAGGTGACATAACGACTTCATCAGCCATTGCACCCGTTACGATCAAGCTAGATACCAATAATAATCTACCGATTATCCGTTGGTAGGTAGATAAAAAATGCATGATTAATCCTATTTTTGCTGACTAATACGGGCTTCGATGGCATCCATAAGCATGCCGGTAATATTAACGTCGAATGCTGCTTCAATTTCTTTAATGCAGGTTGGACTAGTCACATTGATTTCAGTTAACTTATCGCCAATAACGTCTAAGCCGACAAAAATAAGGCCACGCTTTTTCAATTCTGGACCAATAGCACGAGCAATTTTCCAATCACTTTCCGATAATGGTTGGGCTACACCACTACCGCCAGCAGCTAAGTTGCCACGGGTTTCACCTTTCATCGGGATACGGGCTAATGCATAAGGTACCGGTTCACCGTCCACCACTAAAATACGCTTATCACCTTGAGTGATTTCTGGAATAAAGGCTTGCGCCATCGCGTATTGTTGACCATAACTGGTTAATGTTTCGATAATCACGCCAACGTTAGGGTCATCTTTTTTCACTCTAAAAATAGACGTACCGCCCATACCATCTAGCGGTTTTAAAATGATGTCTTGTTTTAGCTGGTGGAATGCTCTGATGCGTTTAGCATCGCGGGTGACAATAGTGTCTGGGGTAAATTCAGAAAACCATGCCGTAAACAGTTTTTCATTGGCATCACGTAAGCTTTGTGGCTTGTTAACAATCAATACGCCTTCTTCTTCCGCACGTTCGAGCATATAAGTCGCGTAGATGAATTCGGTATCAAATGGTGGATCTTTACGCATTAATATCACATCAAGTTCGGCTAAGGGCGTATCAACTGACTCACCTAAGGTAAACCATTGATCAGCATCTTGCTTAACCGACAATTCACGCATCGTGGCCATGGCTTTGCCGTTGACCATCGCAAGGTCATGCATTTCCATATAAAACAATTGGTAGCCGCGTGCTTGTGCGTCCAATAACATCGCAAAGCTCGAATCTTTTTTGATGTTTATGTCGCTAATCGGGTCCATAACAATACCGAGCTTAATCATGTGTGTATCCTTTAATAATGTGCAGGGAAGATATCGGTTTACCCAATATCGCCAAATTTAACTTGTAATGCGGTAATGGCAGTTAATGACGCTGTTTCAGTTCTAAGTACCCTTGGCCCCAATAAAATGTCGGTAAAATGTTGGGTTTCGGTCATGGCAATTTCTTCGTCAGACAAACCGCCTTCTGGGCCAATTAATAATCTTACTTTGTGGTGTTGACCGGATAACTGCAAACCATTAATACCGTGTGAGGCTCTCGGGTGCAAATTCAGTTTTAAGGCTTCGGTGGATTCTTCACACCATTGTGCCAATGTCATTGCAGGACGAACAACCGGAACAATACTGCGGCCAGATTGTTCACAGGCACTGATAACAATTTTTTGCCATTGTTGCAGTTTTTTGTCTAAGCGCTCACCACTCAGTTTGACACCACAACGATCAGAAAATAACGGAGTAATGGTTGTTACACCCAACTCTACTGACTTCTGAACCGTAAACTCCATCCGGTCTCCGCGTGAAATCACCTGGCCTAAATGTAAGTCTAACGGCGATTCACTGTTGTTAGCCTCACAACTTAAGACCGTGACAGCAATCGATTTCTTACTGGTTTCAATAATTTCAGTTAAGTAATCATTGCCGTCACCGTTAAACAAGCTGATGCGATCACCCATTCCCATGCGCAATACTCGGCCAATGTGGGCGACACCATCCTCATCTAATTGAAGAGTTTGCCCTTGTTGTAAATTGTCTAGGGGCTGAAAAATGCGTGGGACTCTCATCAGTGTTGACCTTATTTAACCAATTGTTCAAGGGAAGCTTAATCGTCAATTAACGAACTAAGCCGTTATTTTGGCATTGTTTGAATACAAAATCATTATGATTACCTTGGTTAGCAGCGATTAAGGTATCACGCTTGCACTCAGTTGCCGTCACTGGCTGCATTTTGTCCCATGCATTAAACAGTTTTTGTTGGCTACTGCTAATCTGTAGACCATAGGTTTGTTGCATATAGAGGTAAGTGCGAGCGATAGGACCTCTTGCTCGTTCAGGCGGTTGTGCTTTGCGGCCTTTAAAGTCGACAATCATTTCACATTGTCCGTATTGATTCGCTTTTCCACCCCAATCACTAAACCTAAAGTTGCTGCGATCGCCATTGACCTCACCAACAGCAGGAACGAGATTATGTAAATCGGCTTCCATTTTTTTGAATTGCTTGTTGTTTTTACCACAATTTTTACGGCCGCCGTCTTGCCAACATTGCAGTTGATGACCAAATTCCCAAGCGGGAACCACATGCTCCCATTCGATACGGTTGGCTCTAATAATTTGTTTTCTAACCTGATAGCCACAGCTAGCATGATCTGCTTGCCATAATTTGCCTGCTATGGCGATGTCGCAGCCGCAATAAAAAGTACTGAGGGGGAGGTGTTGTTGGTAAATCTTTTTAGCCACTTTTTTCGCTTTACCAAAACTACTTGGATGTTCTGCAGCGATAAGTGTGGATGAAAAAATGCCGCACAGAAGCGACACCCAAAATAACCAAGAGTGTGTGGATGATAAGCGCAAAATTAAACCCTAAAATTAACAAAAACATCATTACAGCGCAGGCTTAGCCTGTCATTTTGGCTGATGTTAAGCCATCAGATGCGATGACGCAATTGATACCGTTTATTATTCCGAGCAAAGGTTATTTAGGGGTAAAAGGGGTTAATGTTTGTTGGCAGCGGCGACAGCGATATTGAGTTTGGCCACGGACAATTCTGTTGTGACGTCTTATGGTTAAGTTGATACTGCCACAGCCACAAAAATATTCGAATTGTTGGCCACTGACAGACTGAGTATTGAGTTGGTGAGTGGTCTTGGGAGTAATATTAAATGTCGTCAGCATTACGCTCTGCCATTCTTTACCATGAGGTCTTACTTTACCAAAGAGATGGAAACAGACTAAATGGCTAATTTCATGTGGTACCACTTCGTTAATAAAAATATCCGGATTTTCAGCCAGTAACACCGGGTTAAAGCGTAATTTATTGGTTTGTAAATGTGCTGTGCCGGCGCTTTTTCCACGTAAGCTAAAATGCACACTAGGGCGTGGGAATTGACGTTTAAAATGTTGTTCGGCTAATAGGTAGTCCGTTTCGACTTTGGCCAAGATCTGCTGTTGTAAAGGATCACTAACGGAAGTGTTCAGCGATGGGTGGGTTCGAGAGCCCACTGATAACGAAGACTCCTTTTCGTGGATATCTTGCGTTAATACTTGGTGTGCGCGCTGAGTGAGATTAAAAATACTTTTAAACATGTTGAATTGCTTCACTTGCCTGAATGATTAATGAAAGGTTCAGGCAAGTAAAGTATCGGCCTGTTAAGTTAGTTGGTAGACATTACAGTGTGCTCGCCGCTGCAGCTATCATGGCGCGTATTTGCTCGACAATGTCTGACTCTACTTGTGAGTCGTAACCTTTAATACGTGGAGTATGAATGTGTCCTACCGGTAAATTCAAGTTAAATTGATCTCGAAGTAAAATACTGCGATAGGAAATTTCATTGGATAAATAGCCGCCACCAGAGCCTTCTACAGAAATTTCTTTTTGTAGTTCAGTCAGTGATGATGCCTTAAATTGTCCCCGAGATAAGGTGCTAATTTGATTATTGTCATTGACACTCCAATGCCCTTTCACTGCCGCCATTGCTTCAACGGGCAAAGAGAATTGCACAAACTCAGGACCATTTAATTTGCCATCGGCAGAGGTACCACCGTTAAATAATGGCGCTTTAGGATTGCGCTGACTGGCACCCGTTAATACATTTAAATTGTCTGGAGCTTCTGCGCTGCGATTACGTCCAGGAAAGCGTTCAATGTCGAAATTTTCACGACCCATACTAATGGTAAACACCATGTCGACACTGTCTTCACGATAAAACGGCGTGAGTAACGATTCGATAATACCATTGTCGAAATCGCTAAACCTTACTGGAATCATTACGGTTTCGATCTGGGCTTTTTTACCATTAACCTCAAAACGATAACCATCGAGTGCTAATGCAGCTAAACCTGATGGATTGCTTTGGCCAATATTTCTATCAAGGAAAAAGGGGTCAAAACCGGTCACTAAAATATTAATTTGTGTATCGGGAGAAAACGTAATATCGCTAAAGCCGCGAGAGGACTTCTCAACTGCTTTGACTAAAATATCACGTTGCCAATCGGCCATATTGAATCCGGCTTTTTCTTGCTTTAGGACGTTACGCATGCTTAAACGACTCCAGTACAAGGAGCGATCATCACTGTGTCCCGATTGTACATCTCGTACAGCTTGCTGCCATAACCTATGCCCTTGATGCGCTGCCATTTCGGTAACGGCTAACTCATCAGTAGATTGGGCTAACTTGACCTCTAAAGTATCACTGATCGCTTGATAACGATTAACCACATTAGGCATAGTTTGCCCCGCTTTTGATACACGCATCTCTTCAACATCTTTTGAGAGCGGCCCAGCATTAACTGCAGTAGATAAGGTTAATGCCAATGTACTTAACATTATAAAAGCACTGTGTTTAATCATGATGGTTCCTTTAGGACCCTAGATGTCTATCTTTGGGTTGCATTTAACGACTTTACTGCCCGTGAGGCGGTCTACGTTATAGTTATAACACAGTTGTTTAGAGGGTTTAATAGGACTTTAAGACTCGTGTCAGTAAATCGTTTTTAAATTATGGATTGAAGTTAACCTCTTTGGAGGTCGTTAAATGTTGCAGATATGGCGATTTAATTGCAGCTTTTTATATACTATCAGCGCTTCTATACCATACTAAGATCATAAGAAAGATGTAGCTGAGATAACAGATACACTAAAGTTAGTCATCGTTACGGTTAATCTGGGGTGATAAGTCGATAAAAAGATGATTAAAAATGTACCAAGTGTGGTTCTGACCATGTATTAATATTGAATCAAATAATGATACTAGCTATGAGTGACTACATTATTGATATATTAAATTACCGAAGATATAAACGATTAGCCAATGATCAGGGTTTATATTTCAGTAATATTATCCGGTTATATCTATAGATAAGATGCACAGGCTAACCTTGTGTTAGCACTTTGGTGCTCACTGTATCGAAAGGATATCAACATGGAACCATTACTAATGGCAGGTTTTCAGTGTAATGAGCTAAATGAAGTACTTTCTCGATTAGACTTTCAGCTTCACTACATTGATAAGTATGATCAAAATAAAATTCCCATCAATTGTGCCCTGTGTTTAATCGATCTTCGAAAAGAAAATATCATAAATGAAATCAATTATCTGGTCAGAGAGTTAGACCCTAGGGTCCATATCATTGTACTCATCAATAAATCACAACTCGACATTGTAGCGATCACAACTTTTATTGCGCAATATGCTTGGGATTTTTGTACTAGCCCTATTGATCCTGAAAGATTAGCGAAATGCTTGGGTCATGGCATTGGTTTATCTAAATTAAAGCAACAGCATCATGTTCCACAGCCTGAATTAGCTGGCAAAGAAACCGATCCATCGGTGTATCCATCGGACGTCATGCAACAGTTATTTCGTCAAGTTGAGCGAGTTGCACCGACAGATATTCCGGTGCTCATTCGAGGTGAATCTGGCACTGGTAAAGAATTAGTGGCGACCAAACTACATCAATTATCTTCTAGGAAAGATGGACCTTTTATTACGGTTAACTGTGGTGCTATGGCTGCTGGCTTAATTCAATCGGACTTATTTGGTCATGAAAAAGGTGCCTTTACGGGAGCAACAAGTAACAGGAAAGGCAAAATTGCATTGGCTGACGGTGGTACATTATTTTTAGATGAAATTGGTGATTTACCCGCTGAGTTGCAAGTCAATTTATTGCGTTTTTTACAGGAGGGGTTGTACGACTCAGTGGGCGGCGGCATACCGCAATCGGCTGACGTGCGTATTTTAGCGGCGACTCATGTTGATTTAGAAAGCGCCATTGATCAAGGCCGTTTTAGGTTAGACCTTTATTACCGTTTGAATGGCATAACTATTATTACCCCAAGGTTAAAAGAAAGGCGTGATGATATTATCGGTTTAGCCAATCGATTTATTCGGGTGTATTCGAATGAATATGGACTTGTGACAAAGCCATTATCGCAATCAGCTTGCCATGCACTATTAAACTACCCATGGCCAGGAAATGTCCGCGAGTTAATTAATCGTGTTCGCCGAGCGGTGGTATTGTGCGACACGCCGCAGATAAGTTCACAGAACCTAGAGTTAGCTAATATCGATAAAAAACGCCACATTGCGCTATCGCTTAAAACCTTAAAAGACAATGCTGAAAAACAAGCCTTACAACAGGCTATTCTGATTGCAGACGGTCAAGTTGAGCTTGCAGCAAGTTATTTAGATATTTCAAGGGCAACCTTTTATCGACTCATGGACAAACATCGTTTACCGCTGATGTAATTGGTTTAATTGAGACACTATTTAGTTGCTTATTCAGTCTTAATATTAAGATTGTACCTAAAAATAGAATTAAGCTTTATATCAATAACCTAGCTATTTTTATTCTTAACTTTAAGAATTCCTCTTGATCTAAAAAACGCTATCTATATGAAATTTAATAACTTTCATATTTGGCATAAGGGTTGCTATATCCTTTTATCAAATATGGAAGGAACATCTTATGGAAATCATTAGCCAGGTACATTGCAAATTGTTGCAATTATCATTGAAGCGAGCAATACAGCTCAGTGCGCTATTGCTGGTTGCTCATTCATACGCTGATGATTCAACGGTGATTGGTTCACATGTGATGCAAGGCGCAGGTCGGGCAAGTATCAACCAAGCTGCTGGCGATTTTAATATTCAGTCTAACAGCCATGCATTAGGCCAACGCACGTCTATCCAAACGATTAATTACAACCAATTACCGCAACCAACATCATTATCAGAATTTAATAAGCAACTTACTGCAGTAATAGACAGCCAAGCCTTTGCTCAATTTCAAGGCTTAGCCAGTATTAATCAAGTCAGCGGTGAGCAAAACATACAAGCTAACATAGGCAGCATTGCCATGGACTCGACCCTAGAAACCATCATAGGGCAAGGGTTGAATGATGAAGCCTTAACTCAAGTGTCGAGCCAATTGGCACCGTCATCTTATCAATTATCACACTATCAGGCCGACATCGCTCCAGACAGTTTTTTGGATGCGCAGGGCGTGATGCAGATTAATCAAATTTCTGGTGACAATAATGTTGCCATTAACCAGTTCTCGTTGCAGTTACCAAGCGGGAATTAATAATCATCGATCGGAGGAATGGAAGATGAAAAAACTCACTCTAGTGCTAAGTATTGCAGCAATAATGAGTAGTTCTGCATATGCAAATGGAATGACAGATTCAGACAGTAGTGTTGAATTAGATAAAAAAATAGATGTATCTAAAGAGCTTAAATATAAAGGTAAAGTGACCATTGAAGGCACTATCACGGCTAATGGTTTAGGCATGGCTGTAGTTGAAAATGTACAGGAAACTAGCGCAAATTTAGTTGAAAATTATTATCACGATAATGACGCTAAAATATCTGGTAATGCGTTTGAAAACTCAAGCGGTAATATTGGTGTTAACCAAGCGGCAGGTGATTTTAATGCGCAAAGTAACTCCGCTGCATTAGCTTCTATTGATGCCGGTTTTGCTTTTGGCTCTGGTGATGCTGAAATCTTCAGTACTCAAATGGGTGGTTTTAATGGTGTGTGGAACGAAGCCTCAACTAATACATCAACCATCAATGGTGCGTCGTTCATGAATGCCTCAGGTAATATTGGTGTCAATGTTGCTGCAGGTAACAACAATATTCAGGCTAATAATATGGCCGCGTCTTCATACAATGGTCGTTTAGGTGAAGCCAGTGTGTCTAATGTGCAAAGTACTGGGCATAACGGCACGATGAATATAGGGGTTGTTCAGGATAGCGTGGAATATGTCGATGTGGATCTTGTTCTTGATGCCGGAGGAACCTATGAAGGTACGTCCGCTTTAAATGATGCCTATTATCCAGAAATTATTTTAGAAGGTGACGGAGAACATAATTCAGGAACAGGAACTGTAGTGGGTCATGTTGATTTTGATACAGAAAACCCATCTGGTGCTGAAGTGATGACCTTTGATGAAGAAGGTGATTTAGCGCTTAATGGTACCGTGAGTGGTCAATTACCTTTCTTTGTTCAAACTGTGCTTCAGAAGTCTAATAATTCTTCATTATTAGCTGGAACAGCCTTCCAGAATGCATCGGGTAACATTGGGGTTAACTTGGCCAGTGGTACGGGTAACCTTCAGTCAAATAACCTTGCTTTAACAAGCATTACGGGTCCAGCAGAGATCATTTCTGGCGAGTAAAGACCTCATGATACGTTATGAATAAGGCAGGGGGGTAACCCCCTGATTCATCTTATGCGCGACATAACTAATTTAATGATTGCACTGCTGATCATGTCCAGCTTTAGTCTCACTTATTACAGTTACTCAGCAGATATCCCATTAACGGGTGTCGTGCCGGGTATGGGAACCTATTCTAAATCTATTCAGAGTATACGTGAGCGAAAATTTGAGCATGTTATAGAGCAAAAAACCGACTTTTCATGCGGTGCCGCAAGTCTAGCTAGCTTGTTGAAATATGCCTATGACCGTCAAGATATAAATGAGCAGGAAGTGTTAATTGGCATGTTAGAGCATGCCGATCTGACATTGGTACAAGAGCAAGGATTTTCACTGCTTAATATGAAACGGTATCTGCAATCTCAAGGATTAAGGGGGCGGGGATATAAAGTCGGTGAAGCTGAAATGTTGTTGCTCAAGATACCTGCCATTGTATTACTTAATGATGGTGGCTATAGCCACTTTGTGGTTTTTCGTCGACATGATCGCGGAGAAGTCTATTTAGGCGATCCCGCATTAGGTAATAGGATCATGACAATGGATGAGTTTACCCAAAAGTGGAATGGGGTTGTATTTGTGGTTATTGGGCAAGAGTATCGACGTGATAATCCATTACTACATCCAAGAGCAAAACTAACGTTTAAGGCACTCGATCCGCTCTCACCTATGACGGATGCTGAGTTACTTGAGTTTGGTTTTTCTTATTCAGATATGCTTTAAGGAGGAAGTTATGAAACTAAGCATGATGCTATTACTGACGATTGCAGCACCTGTGATGGCCAGTTCGCCTTCATTGACGGTATTCCAACATAGCCAAGTGCTGACAGACTTTGAATTGGAATCAATGAAAGGTAAATACACTAATAATGGCCAAGATTATTACTTTGGCTTGCAGATGCAAACGCAGTTTATTCAAGATAATGGTGTCCAGCAACAAGTTGGAATGCAAATTGAGTTTTCTCAAGTCGACAATCAGCCCTCAGTGAATATTACTATCAGCGATCCCAATGCCATTAGTAGTAACAATGGGTTTCAGTTAGATGCTTTGGGTCAAACAGCAGGATTACAACAACGAATTCAAATCGCTGGGAGTAAAAACTTAGCCGTCAATGAATTAGATATGGCTCAAGGGCGATTAACCCCGCTACTGCAAGGGATTAATGTTGCCGTCGGCACAACGCTTGTGAGTAATAATGGCAACACCACGTTTTCGGCTAACGGTAATACAGTTGGCTATCAGGTCGAACTGGCTTCAGGCAGAGCCAGTCAAGGTATTAGTTATCAAAATGGCAATGGTCAGTTAGTTCAAAGCATTTTTATTGATGGACTCAGTCATGGAGTGATAAACCAGTCTACACTAAGGTATGACGGTATGCCTGTTGGACCAATTGAGTCAAATATACTTGGTAGGCAAATCAGCGATTTAACCGCACTAGGATTTTAATTCATTTTGTACAAGCCAAGGATGTATTTATGAATAAGAAATGGACCTCAGCTGTCGCAGTGATCCTGCCTGGAATATTGGCAGTACCTGCGTATGCTGCAGATACTGATCCTCAACCAGCCTTAGAAACAACCTTATCTGAACAAGATATCGCAGTACTTAAACAGAAATTGATTCAGTTGAATCAACAAATTAAATTACAGCAACAGACCATTAATCAGATGGCTCAACAGGTGCTCAAGCAAGAGGCATTAAACAGACAAGCCAGCACGAAAGATCTCGCCTCAACGACTAAGCAACCATCAACTCCATCATCTGCAACATCATCTGCAACATCGTCAGCCGAGCGACAAGATGTTCAATCAAGCCAGCAAGGCGCAATCGCCAGCAACACAACAGAACGAAAAAAAGCGCCAGACAGAGCAAGAAGTACTGATGATGTATTACAAGAAGCACATAATGTCTTCTCTCGGAAATTTACCGTAGAACCCTCATTTACCTATAGTTACTACAGCCGTAAAGATCTCATTCTTAGAGGCTTTTTAGCGCTTGATGCTATTTTTTTGGGTAACTTAAACCTAGATCGTATTCGCACTAATACAACACGATTGGATCTCACTACCCGCTATACATTAAATGAAAACTGGCAGTTTGAGCTCGGTTTGCCGTATCTGTATCGTTGGACTCAGTATGACTCAGTGGGGGAAGGCAACTCTAGTCAACGATACGAAACGGCTAAAATTAGTGGTGGTCAAATAGGGGATGTCAGTGGTGCAGTTTATTACCGCATTAATACTGAATCTGTAGATTGGCCCGATTGGGTATGGAACTTCAGAGTTCGCGCGCCAACGGGAAAAGATCCTTTTGGGATTTTGCTTGAAACATCTGATACCGGCAATTTAACCTATCCTACAGAAATGGCAACGGGTTCAGGTGTTTGGGGGGTATCGACAGGGTTTAGCTTAGCAAAAACGTTTGATCCTGCGATTGTGTTTTTTAATTTAAATTACGGTGCTAGTTTTAAAGAAAGCTTTGATGACTTATCTGGCGCACCAGGGTTAAGCCCCGGTGAAATTGATTTAGGCAATTATCTGGATTACAGCGTGGGATTGGCCTTTGCGGTTTCCGAACGAATGAGTTTGAGTATGAGCTTTAATCAGCGATTTTACAGTAAGACCAAACAAAGACCAGAAGGTGGAGAGTGGGAGAAAATCCCTCGTACTGACACCAATACTGCGAGTTTAGGTATTGGTGCTACGTTAGCCTTATCGCCCAATCTGTCTATGGTGACATCAATGGGTGCTGGACTAACAGAAGATTCACCAGACTACCAAATCAGTCTGCGATTTCCTTATCGATTTTAGTGCTGTTCAGAAAGCTTCGCGTTATAAGTTTCTCAATCGAGATAACCTTAAATGGCTTATTTGGCCATTTGAGGTTGTTATTTGAGCTAATGATTCTGGTATTGATGCGAGACCATATGCATAACAAAGACCCGATGGTGACTCGTTTGCCAGTGTATAGTTTAACTCATCATCGAATTCAGTGATTCTTGGCTGGTATATCGTTTGGTGAAAAAGTCTAAAAAAGCACTTATATTACTGGCTAATTGACGGCGACTTGAATACACCCCATACACTTTAAACGGTTCCATTGGCCATTCTTGTAAAATGGGCACCAAGCTTCCGGTTGCAAGTTCTTGCTTGCAACTAGTATTAGAAAGCATGGCAATACCATAATCATCCAACGCTAAACGTTTCACCATACTGGCGCTATTAACTCGCACTTTACGTTTAAAGGTTGCCATTATTTTACGGTTACCTTTGCCTAACGCCCAAATGGGTGCCGACAGTGTAGTGCCGAGTAAAATGCCGTTATGCTGAGTTAATTCTTGTGGTGTTGCAGGGCTGCTGAATTTTTTAATGTAACCAGGGCTTGCAACCAAAATTGGCTGGCGTTCAAATAATAACCTGGCGACAAGATCTGATGACTGTAGTGGACCATACTTAATTGCGATATCGTAACCTTCACCCACAAGCCCGACATCGTTATCGGTAAATTGAATATCGAGTTCTATATTGGGATAAAGGCGCATAAAACTAGAACATAAATGGCCGATAACATCTTGTGAAAATGATACCGGAATGGCGATACGTAACGCACCAGAAATATCATTATGGGTGTTTTCTATGGTGGCTTTGGCCGCTTCAATTTCATGACTAATAGAATCACAATGTTGAAAAAATAATGCGCCTACTTGAGTCAGACTTAAATTTCGGGTGTCTCGTTGCAGTAATCGTACCCCGAGTTGTTCTTCTAATTGAGCAACTTTACGACTAATTGTTGATTTAGGTTGTCCGATCTCTCGTGCTGCTTGAGAGAATCCTTTTGCTCTTACAACGGCTGCAAACAGCATCATACCGTTCAAATCGGGCATTCAAACCTCACTGTCTCAATTATGGAACAAAGCGTCCAAGCTAGTTTATATGGTAATTTACCCATTAACAAAGTTATATTTACGGGCTAAAAAAATTTTTCAGAGGCTATATAAGCAGAGGATCTAAGGATGACCAGCAAAAAGCAGCCCGCTAACAAGACTCAAGCACTATCGGCTGACCCACTTTTCTTACAAGCTGAACACTTGGCTAAAGACTTTTCATTATTTCCTGCTCATAACAAGCAGAGTTTATCTGAAGAAGTGAAAGGATTATTAACAGAAGATTCCATTCAATCAAACTTGAAGAGTTTGGCATCTTTAGACGTTGACGGTTATGTCAATAAAGTTATTCAACCGACTTTGGATAAAAACCGCCCAGGCGCGAAGCGTATGATCGCTGACTTAAAAGGCAAGATTATTGCCGAAAGTCATATCGGACCGTTTTACCGTGCTGAAGTGGAACTTAACTTTGGTACTCGTACTCGCCGTATCGGTTTTATTGCGCAAGAGCGCACGACCGCAAACGGTGCATGGATGCCAGAACACCATCTTGCAGCATGTAAGGCGATCCGTCACTTCGCAGAATTGTCGATGCCAATAGTATATTTAATTGATACTCCTGGTGCAGATGCTGGCGAAATTGCCAATAGCCAAAATCAAGCGCATACCATTTCTAAAGCGATTGCTGAAAGTGCTAATGTTGATGTACCGACTGTCGGTATTGTGATTGGTGCAGGCTATTCAGGTGGTGCAATTCCATTAGCTGCAGCAAACATTTTACTATCTGTACGAGATGGTATTTTTAACACCATTCAGCCACAAGGTTTACAGAGCATTGCGCGTAAGTACAACTTGTCATGGCAGGAATGTGCTAAATCGGTAGGCGTGTCACCAGAAGAGTTATATACCGCTGGGTGTATTGACGGCATTATCGATTTTACTCCATCAGATAAAGATGAGCGTCAACATAATTTCCGTCGTGCGATTATCAGTTCTATTGAAGCCGTTGAACGCGCAGCAATGAACTTTGTGCGCGAATCTACCGATTTAAAAGAGCATTATGATCGCAGTTTACAGCGTTATTTAGCGCCGTCGGCTAATCTGCTCACACTTGAAAATAATACCCGCTTATCGGTCGCCAATAACCCAACGATGTACCACAATATTTTTGGTAGTGCATATCGTTATTTGCGTTATTTGACCTTGCGTAGCCGTATTCATTCAATCTCACAAGAACAGTATGGTCGCTTATCAAAAGTGAGCGTGCCAGAAGGTGATTTGTTAGCGCGCATTAAGCAAGAACAGGAACGCGTGTTCCAGGCGTGGTTAACCAACCCAGATAAGCTTGTTTACGATGAAGAACTGAATAAACTTTGGGGTACATTCAGCGCTAAACGTAAAGACATTTCTGCCGAACGTAACGTGATTACACGTTTTATTTTGGGTGAACCAAAAGAGAACTATAAAAAAGCACGTAAAGCATTGTTATTTAACATTGGTTGGTCGTTATATCATCGCTGGAAAAGTAACGCCGCTAACAATTTCAATGGCTTAATTAAGCATTTAGAGTCACTGCCTAAATCTACAACGCAAGCTCCATGGCCTGAACTGAGTCAGCTTACTGTGTTGGATATTGTGGTTAACGATGAATTACGCGCAGACTTTATTTGGCAGTGTCATAACGTGCTTATCTTCAATGCGCTATATGACAATGTCGTAGGCAGCTTGGCGTCAATTTCGAAAGAAGCCATGATGTCAAAAAGTTTATCTCGTGAATCAGTGGATAAATTACTCCACAAATCGATTGATAACGCATTATCGACAAGCGACAAAGCTAACGACAAGAGCAAGTTCTATAAGTGGCTTAAATACTTTATGGATCAATCGAATCGTGCTGAATTGCTTACTCGTGTAGAGCAATGGAAGAGTGTCGGTTTCCCGCAGTTAAACGATTCGCTGTTTGTAATCTTAACTTATTTCTTCGAGCGTCTATTACCAGAGTACTTTGATAGTGAAGATGAACACGATAAATACACTGGGACAATTAACCCTGTACGTATTGGTCGTCGTAAGGATTTTTGGAACCGTTTAACAATGGGTTACCAAGACTTACTGATCCAAAAAATTCTTCGCGAAGAGAAAAAACAAGGCAAGATGGGCTGGGAAAATATTATCAAACAGTTCTTTACTAAGTTTGATGAAATTGATGCCGACAAAATGTCAGCTAACATGCTTAACTTCCCTGGTTTCCGTTTATCGATTGAAGATGCTATTGATAAAAAGATCCGCCCTTGTGGTTTAATTACTGGTCTGGCTGACTTTAATAATAATGGCAGTAAGTTACGTGTTGGTGTTGCCATTTCAAATACGGCATTCCAAGCGGGTGCATTTGATATGGCCAGTGCTGAAAAATTCAGTTCGCTATTAATTGAATGTGCTAAGCGTAAATTACCGGTTATTTGTTTTATCAGCTCTGGTGGTATGCAAACTAAAGAAGGTGCAGCGGCATTGTTTTCAATGGCGGTCGTGAACGACCGTATTACGCGCTTTATTCGTGATAACGAATTACCGGTATTGATGTTTGGTTTTGGTGATTGTACTGGTGGTGCTCAAGCCAGTTTTGTAACCCATCCTTTAGTGCAGACTTACTATCTTTCTGGCACCAATATGCCGTTTGCTGGTCAAATGGTGGTACCTGCGTACTTACCATCTACAGCCACATTGTCTAACTACTTATCTAAAGTGCCAGGGGCAATGACGGGGTTAGTTCATAATCCATTTAGCGACACCTTAGACACTCAGTTGTCGGGTATTGATCCACTGATGCCATTACCGACAATTAAGATTGAAGAAGTGATTAGCAAAGCGTTGTCGACTTTAGTGCCTGAAGTGATTGAGCTAGAGGACGTTATTGTACAGGACGATCCTCGTGCATTGATGAAGCCTATCCATAAAGTACTAGTGCATGCTCGTGGTTGTACGGCAGTTAAACTGATTCGTAAAGCACACGACAACAACATTAATGTGGTGTTGGTGGCCTCAGACCCAGACATGACATCTGTTCCAGCAGATATGCTGAAAGATACTGATAAGCTTGTGTGTATTGGTGGTAATACTTCAGATGAAAGTTACCTCAATGCTTACTCAGTATTGAAAGTCGCTGAGTATGAAAACGTCGATGCGTTGCACCCAGGTATTGGTTTCTTGTCAGAAAGCCCACAGTTTGCGGCATTATGTGTTAACAATGGGGTCAACTTTGTTGGTCCTAGCGTGCATTCAATGACCACTATGGGTAACAAATCTAATGCTATCCATACTTCTCAAAAGCAAAATGTGCCGGTTGTTCCTGGTAGTCATGGTATTTTGACAAACGCAGAACAAGCCGTGAACGTAGCGTCTGAAATTGGTTACCCGGTATTGCTTAAAGCGGTGCAAGGTGGTGGTGGTAAAGGTATTCAGGTTGTTAAACGCCCTGAGGACATGATTGGTTTCTTCCAGAAAACTGCGACAGAAGCCGCCGCTGCGTTTGGTAATGGCGATTTGTATTTAGAGAAATACGTTACCTCATTGCGTCATATTGAAGTGCAGTTACTGCGTGATAAATTTGGTAATACCAAAGTATTGGGTATTCGCGACTGTTCAGTGCAACGTAATAACCAGAAAGTGATTGAAGAGTCTGGTTCGACTATGTTGCCTGAAGAGCTCAAACAGCGCGTGATGGAATACACTCGTGCGTTAGGTGAAGCGACCGATTACATGGGCGCAGGTACCGTTGAGTTTATTTATAACTTAGATGCTAACGAAGTGTACTTCATGGAGATGAACACACGTCTTCAAGTAGAGCATCCTGTGACTGAAGCGACATCGGGTATTGATATTGTTAGCGCGCAGTTTGATATTGCTGCGGGTCGTTCAATTGAAAATCTACAGCCAATAGACCAAGGTTACGCCATGGAAGTGCGTGTGACGGCGGAAAAAGCGGCGCTTGATAGCCACGGTATTCTTCAGCTTATTCCTAATCCTGGTAAAATCACTGAATGTGTATTGCCTCAGCGTGACGATGTAGAAATTATTTCGATTGCAGCAGCGGGTAAGGAAGTATCGCCATACTATGACAGCTTGATCGCACAGATCATTATACGAGGTACTGACCGTGCCGACGTTGTGTCTAAAATGTATGCCTACTTAGATAGCGTAGTGATTAAAGGTATTGCGACTAACATTCCATTGTTGAAGCTTATCCTTAAAGATCCAACCTTCAACGAAGGGGTGTATGACACAAACTACTTGCCTCGCTTAATGGCTGAGCTAGACATTCCAGCACTGATTGCTGAAATGGAAGCGGCAGCAGAAGCGATTGAGGTTGATACTGAATCATTACGTGTTGGCGAAAGTAACGAGTTGAAAGTACTGGCTCAAGGCGCAGGCATTTTCTATACCTCTCCAGCACCAGGTGAAGCAGACTTTGTTAAAGAAGGTGACATTGTCACGGTTGAACAAACATTGGCATTGATGGAAGCAATGAAGATGTTCTCTCAACTAACGTTAGCGGGCTTTAATCGTCAAACAGGTGTGTTATATCCTGAAGACCAAAAGTATCGTATTGAACGTATTCTTAATAGCAATGGACAGCAAGTTTCACAAGGCGACTTACTGTTTGTGATTTTGCCAATCGAAGCGTAATACCTACGATTGATTGTTGAATAAAATACCCGCTATTTAGCGGGTATTTTTTTGTCATACTTTCGTATGTTGTAATACACTTAAGAGTATATACACTTTTGGTTCAACTAATTTGTTGGACCATATTGTTGGAGCATACTATTTTGAAAAATGATGCGAACATTGAGTCGACTTGAGTTCACTAGCGTATTATTGATTACGCTGTTGATATTCATTAATTTGATTAACGCTAAGCATGCCAGTGCTTCGGTGGTTGAGAGTCAGTCTGCCATCAATTCAAAAAACCGTAATATCATCCGTTATTGTGTTGATCCAGATTGGTTACCTTATGAAGCCATTGTCGATGGCCGTCATACTGGTATTTCATCTGATTATTTAGCATTATTAACAGACTATACCGATTTGACTTTTGTGTTAGTGCCCACCTCGTCTTGGCGACAGAGTTTAGAATTACTCAAACAAGGTACATGCGAGTTAACCCCCATTTTAAATCAAACCCCCAAACGCGACGCCTATCTCTCTTTTAGCGATATTTTTTTTAAATCTCCAAACGTCTTGGTGTCATTAAAATCCCAACCTTTTTTACAAGGCTTTGAAAACATCGGTGATCGCTTATTGGCTATACCCAAAGATTATCGTCTAGTGGAATATATCCAACAATTTTACCCGACTATCAATACCGTGTTGACTGATAATGAGCGACAAGGATTGGAAAAGGTGGCTAACGGTGACGCGGATATCTTCGTAGGGTCGATGTTTTCTGTTAACGCGTATATTCAACAACACGGGTTAACCTCGCTAAAAATAGCGGGTTGGGGTGGTCCTGAAGATGAGTTACGTATTGGCGTTACTCATGCAAAGCAAGGTTTGCTGCCACAGATTAATGCTGGATTGGCAAAAATTACTAAGGCAGACCATATTTCAATTTATAAAAAATGGCATAATATTACTGTTATTGAAGACATTGATTACAGCCTAGTGATCCAAGTGGTGACTGCTTTAGGAATGTTTATCTTATTTCTGCTTTACCGAACAATGTGTGTGAGCAAGTACAACCTTCATTTAGAAACCAACAACAAGCAGTTGCAAAAATTACAGTTAGAGCTGGAGAAGAAAAATTGCGACCTCGATTTTTTGGCTCAACATGATCCGCTGACAAAATTGTATAACCGCCAATATTTTAATCAAACCTTTTTAGATGATGCAAGGCAGCCTCTGAAAAAAATGGGTCAGAACAACAAGATGAGTTTGATCATCATGGATATTGATTTATTTAAAGCAATAAATGACCTGCATGGACATGCAATTGGAGACAAAATATTAGTTCAAGTCGCACAAGTATTACAAGCATCAGTAAGGGAACTTGACGTTGTAGCCCGGTGGGGCGGTGAAGAGTTTGTGGTGGTTTGTCAGCATGTACAGTTACACGATGCCACTGAGCTTTGCCAACGAATTACTGATGAACTTAGTTATTTTCATTTTTATCACAATATTAACGTGACTTGTAGTTTCGGGATTGCCTTATTGGGCGAGAATGAACCTATACAAGCTTGCTTTGAACGAGCCGATGCCGCGTTATACAAAGCTAAGCAGTCTGGGCGTAATCAATATTGTAGTGCGTAGATAAAAACCACATCTTGCTGGATGTTTGTGCCATTAGCAAAAATCGATCTTTATGTGAATAAATGCATATTTGTTGTGGTGTGATGTTGTTTCGCGACATTATGTGGCTCTAAAAATGCCGATTTAGGTATTTCATCTAAAATTTAACATTTTTCGGTCAAATTACTCCTAAGACTAAAAAATAATCTACTATATTTTAGTCAATTGTTTTATATGCAATTTATAGCATTAATTGAGCTTTTTTATGCTAAAAACAAATAAATATTGCAACAGCTATTTGCGCCCAGCAAGGTTCCAATTTACAATATGCGCCTTAATAACCTGATGTGCGGTGTGTCGGTTCTTTTTCGCATGCTCCGTCTACTTCTTAAACTAATCATTAAAGTTGAATCATGACCGAATTATCCAAATACAGAAACATTGGTATCTTCGCTCACGTTGACGCGGGTAAAACCACGACCACCGAGCGTATCCTTAAGCTAACCGGTAAGATCCATAAGATCGGTGAAGTACATGATGGTGAATCAACCACAGACTTCATGGAACAGGAAGCTGAGCGCGGTATTACCATTCAGTCTGCAGCGGTAAGCTGTTTCTGGAAAGATCACCGTTTTAACGTTATTGACACTCCTGGCCACGTTGACTTTACAGTTGAAGTTTATCGTTCGCTAAAAGTGCTTGACGGCGGTATCGGTGTATTCTGTGGTTCAGGCGGCGTTGAGCCTCAGTCAGAAACAAACTGGCGTTATGCTAACGATTCTGAAGTTGCGCGTATCATCTTCGTAAACAAGTTAGACCGTATGGGTGCTGACTTCTTACGTGTTGTTAAGCAAACTAAAGACGTATTAGCGGCTAACCCATTGGTTATGGTTTTACCAATCGGTATCGAAGACGAATTCTGTGGTGTTGTTGACCTACTAACTCGTGAAGCTCACATTTGGGATGATACTGGTTTACCAGAAAACTTCGAAATTAAGCCTGTACCAGCTGACATGGTTGACATCGTTGAAGAATACCGTGAATTGCTGATCGAAACTGCTCTTGAGCAAGACGATGCTTTATTAGAAGCTTACATGGAAGGTGTTCAACCATCTATTGAAGACGTTAAGCGTTGTATCCGTGCGGGTACTCGTACAATGGCTGTGTTCCCAACATACTGTGGTTCAGCATTCAAAAACAAAGGTATGCAGTTATTGCTAGATGCCGTTGTTGATTATTTACCTGATCCAGTTGAAGTTGATCCACAACCTCTAACTGACGAAGAAGGTAACGAAAATGGCGAATTCGCAATCGTTGATGTTGATGCACCTTTTAAAGCATTAGCGTTCAAGATTATGGATGACCGTTTTGGTGCGTTAACTTTCGTACGTATCTACTCTGGCCGTTTGAAGAAGGGTGACACCATCCTTAACTCATTCACTGGCAAAACAGAACGTATTGGCCGTATGGTTGAGATGCAAGCTAACGAACGTAACGAACTTGAATCAGCACAAGCTGGTGACATTATCGCTATCGTTGGTATGAAGAACGTGCAAACTGGTCACACTTTATGTGATCCTAAGCACCCTTGTACACTAGAAGCCATGGTATTCCCTGAGCCAGTTATCTCTATCTCTGTAACGCCAAAAGATAAAGGCGGTTCTGAGAAAATGGGTATCGCTATCGGTAAAATGATTGCAGAAGATCCATCTTTCCGTGTAGAGACTGACATTGATTCTGGTGAAACCATCCTTAAAGGTATGGGTGAACTTCACTTAGACATTAAGGTTGATATTCTTAAGCGTACTTACGGCGTTGACCTAATTGTAGGCGAGCCTCAAGTTGCTTACCGTGAAACTATCACTAAAGAAATTGAAGATAGCTACACGCACAAGAAACAGTCTGGTGGTTCTGGTCAGTTTGGTAAAATTGACTACACTATTCGCCCTGGCGAGCAAAACACTGGTTTCACTTTCACTTCTAAAGTGGTTGGTGGTAACGTACCTAAAGAATTCTGGCCTGCTGTTGAGAAAGGTTTCAAGAGCATGATGAACACAGGTACTATCGCAGGTTTCCCTGTGTTAGACGTTGAACTTGTGCTTCAAGACGGTGCTTTCCACGCAGTTGACTCGTCAGCTATCGCGTTCGAAATCGCTGCTAAAGGTGCTTTCCGTCAATCTATGCCTAAAGCCGGTGCACAACTTCTTGAGCCTATCATGAACGTTGACGTATTCAGCCCAGATGACAACGTTGGTGACGTAATTGGTGACCTTAACCGTCGTCGCGGTATGATCAAAGATCAAAACGCTGGTGTTACAGGTGTTCGTATTAAAGCTGACGTACCGTTATCAGAAATGTTCGGTTATATCGGTTCACTACGTACAATGACTTCAGGCCGTGGTCAATTCTCTATGGAATTTGCTCATTACAGCCCTTGTCCAAACAGCGTTTCTGAGAAAGTTGTTGCTCAAGTTAAAGAACGTAAGGCTGCTGAAGCTAAGAAGTAATTCTAGTTTCGACTTGCCCATAAAAACCGTTGCCTAGGCAGCGGTTTTTTTATGTCTTTTTTATGTGATTTCTACGATATTAAATGGTTATGACACAGTATTATATTATTCATGACTGTTTCTGCTGAGCGTTAATAGCGCTTGGGCTGGTGGGGTTAACGGTAGGTTCTCTCGCCATATTAATGCCAGATCCCAGGTCATTGCCGGTTGCATAGGTTTAAATACCAGTTTGCTATTGGTTAACCGTTGGCAAATGGGTTCGGGTAAAATCGCGACGCCTAAGTTAGCTTCAACCATTGCGGCTAAAAAGTCCCACTGACCTGTTCGAAAGGCGATGTTAAGGTGTACGCCAACTTTACGGCTTAAATAATTAATTAACTTTGCTAATGAAAAGTCTTCGTTGTAAAGAATGAAGGGATAAGATTCAAAGTCTTGCCAGCGTATGTCTGCATTGTTAGCGAGTGGGTGGCCTTCTGGTAAGCAAGCCAGTAAGGGATATTTAGTCAGAAGTTGACTTGCTAACTCTGTTTTATGCGTTGTCGGAAGTGCAGTAAAGGCTATATCTAGACTGTTGCTCAATAGTGCTTGCTCGCAACCAAATCCGCCATACTCGTACATCTGTAATTCGATTCCGGGATATTTTCGTCGATAATCGGTCAGCAAAGGAGTGATTAAACTACTCATCATAGGGCAGACACCAAGTCGTAATCGTCCTGACTTCAAGCCACTGAGGTTGTTAATACCTTCTTGTAGTCGATGCCAATGGCCTAAAATTTCCCGTGCACTTTGCTCAAACAATTGTCCTGCTTGGGTTAATTCTACTGTTTGATTATTCCTGATAAGCAATTGCTCACCAATGTTGTCTTCTAAACGTTGAATGGTTTTTGTCAGTGTCGGTTGGGTCATAAAACATTTTTGTGCCGCCCGGGTAAAGTTTTTGGTTTCAACTATGGTGAGAAAGGTCTGTAAGGTCTTGATTGGGATGTTCATGCTTAAATGGAATCCTCTCTATGGTAATTATTCATTTTACCTATGAACCCTAAACGATTACTTTGAACTCGTTAACAAAAACGGAGCAATGGTTATGAAGTCAACATCAAGTTTATGGGTCGGTGCATTATGGCAAGCGGCGATGCCTGTGAAGCATGAGATACAATCACCTAATACGTCACAAACATCAGCAGAACCGAGTTCGCCAGTTACACAGCAGACATCTAAACCAACAAACCCAGCCTAGGCTGGGTTTTGTTTTTAGCCCTTTTGTTGTTCGGACTTGTACCGTTTTAACACTGACACTGATAAAAAAATGCCACTTCGATTGAAGTGGCATTGCTCAAATTGAGGAATGGGGGGAATTTATATCTTCACTAATTACTTTGTCGTAAATGTGTTTTCCACTAACTCCTGTTTATTATCTGCTTGTGCAACATGGCACTGTACGCAGAAGTAGTTCATGCCATTTAATGTGCCTTTGTCATCTATAACGTGTGACTTCGCCACTGGCGTTGCTTTCATTCTTTTTGCTTTATCCCAGCTATGGCATGTTAGACAGCCATTTTTGTCTGTAGTGATGCTATAGCTATCTTTATGAGGGATCAACGGCGGTTGTTCTGCAAAGCTGCGCGCGATAGCTTTTCCTCTTGTAGGGTAGGTGGCGATAGCATCAGCAGGTGAGTTGTCGGTTATGGCGACGTTACCTACACGAGACTCTACTTTTACAGGAGTATTGTCTGCTACGGCTTGTTGTCCAGAATATGCGCTAAGGCTTAATAGTATGGCCACGACGCTAAGTAATTTTTTCATTTTCATCTCCGTTACATCCTAATGAATGTAGAAATCGAGTGTCGCAGCTGTCATGGTGTAATAACCCAGTGACAGCTGCAGCAATTAATATAAAAGCAGTATTAGGCTTTAAATATTTTTACGGGACACTTTTTGAAATCAGTTTCTTTTGATAATGGGTCAGTTGCATCCAAAAGCAGCTTGTTGACTAATTGTTTAGCGTCGAAGAATGGCATAAATACCACCCCTCTAGGTGGCTTGTTGCGACCTTTGGTTTCCACTCGGGTGTTGATTTCTCCACGTGGTGATGCCACGGTAACCTCGTCCCCTTGGGCTAACCCACGTGCCTTAGCGTCAGCAGGATGCATAAAGACTTGAGCACTTGGCATTGCTTTATGCAATTCAGGTACGCGAGCGGTCATTGACCCTGTGTGCCAATGTTCCAGTACTCGTCCTGTTGACATCCACAGATCAAATTCTTCATTAGGCTCTTCTGCAGCGGGTTCATAAGGCAGTGCAAATATGACGGCTTTACCATCTGGTTTACCGTAAAAATTGAAGCCTTCACCTGCTTTGACATAAGGGTCACTGCCTTCAACGAAGCGGCGGGTAGTTTCTTTGCCATTAACGACAGGCCAGCGTAATCCTCGCGTTTGATGGTAAGTGTCAAAGTCTGCTAAATCGTGTGCATGGCCGCGACCAAATTGAGCATATTCTTCGAAAATACCTTTCTGCAGGTAAAAACCAAAGTGTTCGTTTTCATCGTTATAAGCACCTTTACAATCGCTGGTAGGGAACTTATTGATTACGCCGTTAGCAAATAACACTTCATATAACGTTTTATCGGCTAGCTCAGGTTGTTTAGCGATTAATTCAGCAGGCCAGACTTCACTCACTTTAAAACGTTTAGAAAATTCAACTAACTGCCATAAATCAGACTTAGACCCTTCAGGTGTTGGAACAAGCTGATGCCAGAAATGGGTACGGCGTTCCGCGTTACCATAAGAGCCTTCTTTTTCAACCCACATTGCGGTTGGAAGAATTAAGTCTGCGGCCATTGCCGTGATAGTTGGGTAAGGATCCGAGACCACAATAAAGTTTTCTGGATTACGGAAACCTGGATAAACTTCATCATTGATATTAGGACCAGCCTGCATATTGTTAGTACACATAGTCCAATAACAGTTTAATTTACCATCTTTAAGCATACGGCTTTGCAGTACGGCATGGTATCCAGGTTTGGCTGGAATAGTGCCGGCAGGGACTTGCCAAAGTTTTTCAGTAATTTCACGATGTTTATCATTGTTCACCACCATGTCAGCAGGTAAACGATGTGAGAATGTGCCTACTTCACGAGCAGTACCACAAGCTGAAGGTTGGCCCGTCAACGAGAATGGGCTGTTGCCAGGAGTGGCTATTTTACCGGTGAGTAAGTGGATGTTATAGAGCATGTTATTTGCCCACACACCACGAGTATGCTGGTTTATACCCATGGTCCATAAGCTCATCACTTTGATGTTAGGGTCGGCGTAAGCTTTTGCCATAATCTCAAGTTTGTCAGCCGGTACGCCGCTCATTTTAGCTGCGTATTCTACAGTGTAAGTGCTAACGAATTTAGCATACTCGTCAAAGCTAATCGGTTTGGCATCACCGCTACCTGGGTTTTTAGCTTTCTTTTCCAATGGATGTTCAGGGCGCAAGCCATAACCAATGTCAGTGGTACCTAGGGCAAATTTAGTGTGCTTGCTAACAAAGTCTTTGTTTACTGCTTTGTTTTGAATAATGTAATTGGCAATATAATTTAAGATGACTAAGTCTGTTTGAGGCTTAAACACCATGGCATTATCTGCTAAGTCAAAGCTACGGTTTTCGTAAGTAGAGAGTACGTGTACGCGGGCATCTTTATGGCTTAAGCGACGGTCTGTTAAACGTGCCCATAAGATGGGATGCATTTCTGCCATGTTGGCGCCCCACAATACAAAGTGGTCAGCGGCTTCTAAGTCATCATAACAACCCATGGGTTCATCAATACCAAAGGTACGCATAAAGCCACCCACAGCTGATGCCATACAATGGCGTGCATTAGGATCGATATTGTTGGTGAGAAAACCAGCTTTATGAAGCTTAGATGCGGCGTAGCCTTCCCAAATGGTCCATTGACCAGAACCAAACATCCCTACAGAAGTTGGGCCTTTTTTGGCTATGCTGGCTTTCCATTTTTCGGCCATGGTGTCAAAGGCAACGTCCCAACTTACTGGCGTAAAATCACCTTCTTTATCATATTTTCCATCTTTCATTCTGAGTAGTGGCGAGGTTAATCGGTCCTTGCCATACATGATTTTAGATAAGAAATAACCTTTAATACAATTTAAGCCTTTGTTAACAGGGCTTTCAGGGTCGCCTTGAGTGGCAACAATTTTACCATTTCGAGTACCCACTAAAACACTACAACCTACACCGCAAAAGCGACATGGGGCTTTATCCCATTTTATTTCACTTTTACCTTCTGCAGCTTGAACGATATTAATTGGAATAGCGATACCCACGGCCGACGCTGCTGCGGCAGCGGCGTTGGCTTTTAAAAACTCGCGACGACTGATGCTCATGGTGTTCCTCACTCTTAGAATGTTGTACTTGGTACGTGATAGTCATTGGAGGTGACGTGATAGAGTGAGTCTAGACCTTACTAATAACATGGGTATACCTCAGAATGGGTATAGTGGTTAATAGTTGTGCAAGGTCACATTTTTCAGCGTGATGTAAATCTCATTTTAACAATTAGGTAAATGCTGTTTTAGAGATTGCTTGTAAAGCGTATTGTGCTTGAGATGCAGATTTTTTGCGGATTAAAAGCCCATTGGTACTCTGTTGCTAACATGGTATCAAGGAATGGGAAATTGAGATTTTGAGAGGTATGATCTTTGTAGGTAGGCCAAGGCTTGCTTATCTTCGAGAGCGCATTCCACTCGAATGGTAAACAAGCCTAGTAACCCGTAAGCTCCATATAACCTTGACCTTGGTGGCTGCCTTTAATCGTAATGGGGCCTTCCCAATATGAGGTTGATACTGGCATGTCGCTGTTGGGGTTAACGGCTTGAGTTGTGACGTCGATGGCTTCACTGTTAATGTTAATTCGCCATGCAATAGGATGATTGCCTAATGCCGTTTGTTGCCACTGAGTGGGTTGCATATCGATATCATTAGGGTTGTCTCGGCTATTAATATTGTGACCACTACCATCAGCGAACATCCTTCTAGCACTGTAAAAATGTGCTTGGTCATTTTCGCCGCGCAGTCTAAATGCCATTAACGTTGAGTTGTCGTCTAAACGCAGTGAAAACCAATCCCAACCTTGCTGGGCTTTGGTTAAAAATTGTGAACTCCATTCGCGGTCAAGCCAAGCTTTACCGCTGACTTTTTCAGTAACACCATGACGGGTAACTTGACCCGTTACATCAATAAAGGGTTGGCTGTAATAATAAGATGCCACGCTTTGGTCTGCACTTTTGCTGCTATAACCTTTATCGCCTTGTAATTGCAGCGGTTGCTGACTGTTTAGCTGTAATTGATAACTAAACTTATCACTAGCGACATTTAATGTGGCCGGAAACAGACTGTCAGACTGACTTAACCATTGCCAGTTTTGTAAATGTACTTCAAATGGTTGTGGTTTAACGCTTGCAAGTTGTGGGTGGCCTCGTGACCATTTTTCGGCCATTAAATGTTCAGTATTTGTGGTTACCGCTGCATGTGCCATGTAAAGCTGATTGGTCACCCAATTATTCGTTGTTGTCGCTTGAAGGCTTACTGGTGGTGTCATTCCGATACGAAATTGAGTCCATTGCACGCCTACATCTTCACCTGCAGCGGTGGTCAAGTTTGCGGTTAAATACCACCACTCAATTTTAAAGTCATCGTGAGCTAAGTGGTCTTGCGGAAAGAGTAAGGTTTTACCTTGAATTACTTCGCTATAACCTTCAGCAGAAGCTGACGACATACTGCTAATGGTAGACTGTTTTACTGCAACATTTTGCTGAGGAGAGCAAGCCACTAGCAATGCGCTAAGAGGAAAGACAATGACCATCAACCATTGCTTCTGCACTCTGTAGCTAACAGTTTTGAACGCGACGTTGAGTACGCTCTTGAAAGTGAAAGAGGTCATAGTGCTTCCTGTTGCAAGCTGGATATCAAGGGTTTTCTGGTTTGCCAATACAAAGGTAAACACACTGCAAGTAAACAACTGACTACAGCAATGATCACCACTTGAGCATATGCCGCCCAATCCCACACCATGGCGATGCTCCAGCCAAATGCTTGTAACGTGACTTTATGAATTAATAAATAACCCAGTAACGCGCCTGTCGGTAACGCGACCAAGCAGGTTAATAACACGATAAATAGCATTTGCACTAACACCATCATCCGTAATTGATTACGACTAACACCTATAGCATACAAGCGGGCTAAAGGTGCTTGCCTCGCTTGCGTTAGCATCATACAGGCACTGAATAAGCCAATGGCAGCTACCAGTAAGGTTAAGCTATTAAGCACTACAGTGATTGAGAATGTTTTATTAAATATGTTAATCGCTTCAGTTTTAATTCGCTGCTGGCTGTACATGTAAGCAGAAGACAGATTGATTTGCTGGCTAATATTGTCTTGTAGTGGAGTAATATCACCTTGATAAGACACGGCTAGGCTAATGGGTTTGGCGGGTAATTGAGATTGCTGCCATAAGGACTGAGTAATAATCGCTTCGCCTTGGGGATTACCGTAATCGTAATAAATTCCGCCAATGTTCAAGCTAGCTTGACCAAGTTGCGATAGCTGAACTTTATCGCCTATATTGAGTTGGTATTTTATCGATAATGGTTCACTTATCATCAGGCTTTCACCTGCTGTGAAGGTTGTCCAAAAGTCATCGGCTGTGGTTTTAAATACAGTTGTTTCGGTTAAAGACAAATGGTCACGACTGACAAGGTGGATAGCAACCTGTGTTTGCGGCGTTTCAATTCGATTAAGGTTGCTGTCGACAGTCCATTGCTCATAAATCGCTTCAACCTTGGGATCTTGTTCCAATAATATCGTTAATGTATCGATTTGGTTTGGATTGGGTCTAATGTATAAGTCTGCATGCAAACGGGCATCGAGCCATTTTTTTAAGGTGATTTCAAAACTGCCCACTAAGGTGTTCATGGCAATATTGGCGCACAGAGCTAGCAGCATTGCCATCATCGCAAGCGCGAGAGGAGCGATGATCTCTTTGGTTTCGGCAATCACGTATTGCCACAGTCCTTTAGGCATAAATGGACTGAGTAAGTTAACTCCCCAATGTAAAAATTGAGGTAACAACAACGGAATCGCAACCGAGAGAATACCCAGTAATACTAGGCTATGGCGATACTGTTCGGTAAAGGCGAAGGCGATAGTACACACTAAGATTAGCAATGCTGCGATGATAAATTGTCGCCAATGAATAATGCCGAATTGTTGGCTTTGTGGTTGTTTTTGAGCCCCTTGCGCAAGTGGGGTGTTAATCAGGTTTATCAGCATGGGAATACAAGCAGCAAATGCCGCTGACAAGGTTAATATGAGTGCTTGTGCAAACCATTGCCATTGCCAGTTTCCGGGTAATAATTTGGCGCCATAAAGCTGTTCAAGAGTGATGGCGACCATAGGTTGTAGCCATTGCGATAATTGCAGTCCGACAATAAAACCTAATACACAGCCAATAAACACTAAACAGACTATTTCAATGCTTAGGGCAAGCATGATGGTGCGCCTATCGAGCCCTTGCTGCATGATTTGCACCAGCAATTTTTGACGCTTCATTAAGCTATAACGAACCCCGTTGTAGGCAATAAATAAGCCGACAACAAAGGCCAACATGCTCATGGCATCAAGATTAAGATGAAAGCTGGCAGTGAGGGCGGTAAGCGATTCGCCTTCACTCGTTTGGGTGGTGAAATTTAGCTTACTGGTATCAATACCTGCTTGGGTTAGGGTGTTCGTTAATCGAGCTATCAGTTGCTCATCTGTTTCTGATTCGTTTGCGGCTGAGATATTTGCATTTGAAGAGGGTGAATCAAATACGGCAACGTAACTTAACTTACCCTGCATATTCAGCAAGGGTTGAGCGAGTGAGATATCGGCCAAAATTGCCGAACCAAGTCCCCACGAATCATCAATGGCAACGAGTTCAACAGCCGTGTCGTTCAGTATTATGCGGTCAGTGTTGTTGGTCACTTTATTCATGCGTTCGCGCTGGCTTGCCGACATTAGCACTTTGGGTTTGCCTGCCAGTAATTCTGCTAGCGGAATATGCGTCGCTGTTATCGATGAGCTAGCACCTGATTTTTGCTGTTGCATGTTGCTGGTCATAGCGGCAACTACATCACTACTATTAACCCGCCATAATCGGCCTTGTTCATCGGTTGCGATGCCTTCAATGCTGGCAATGGTATTGAATCCTGCATTGGCTAATGCAAAATAAACAGACTCATCAATACTGCTTTCTGTACGGTGGCTAATCGATAAGCGAGCTTGTTGGCTCATTAGTTCGGATACATTGCCATAGCTTTGTTTGGCGTTTTCGTTGGTGGCGTATACGCCAATCAGTAACGTTACCGCGAGCATGATGCCCAGTAAAATAGCACTGGCTTGCAGGGGGGCATGACGATAATGGCTGGCAAACAGGTGCAAGCATAACCTTAAGCGCTTAATTGAGAATAAGTATGATGAAGAGTTAGTTGTCATGGGCTTAACCTTGCAACGTCATGTCAGCAGGGTTAATCACAATCTGCTGATTTTCGACGTGCCAGCGATGCTGCATAAATGCGGCACATTGTTCGCTGTGAGTCACCATTAAAATACAACAGTTGGCTTGTTGAGCGAGTTCGGTAAGTAGTTGCATGACTTGTAATCCGGCGTGTTGATCAAGATTACCTGTCGGTTCGTCGGCTAATATGAGTTGTGGTTTGTGAGCTAATGCCCGCGCGATAGCCACTCGCTGTTGTTGCCCACCGGATAAGTTTTCAACGTTGCGGTCTAACAATGGCGTTAATCCTAGCTGGTGGCAAAGTTCATCACACCAAGGGCTCCATGCTAACTGATTTAGCGCCAGTGAAAATTGAATGTTGTCGCGCACATTTAATGGTGTGAGTAAGTTAAATTGTTGGAATATAACCCCGAGCGACTGACGTCGATATTGGCTCCATTGCTTATCTTGCCACTTTGTCACCGATCGCATGTTATCAGCCTGACGGATTAACATGTCACCGTTGTCTATGGTTTCAAAGCCACCAATGATATTCAGTAAGGTACTTTTACCGCTGCCGCTAGGCCCGGTTAATGCGATAGTTTGACCTTGCTGCAAAGTCAGGTTGACGTGATTAAGCACCGAATGAAATGACTCGCCATCGCGGAACCCTTTACTAATATTTTCTAAGGTGACGATAGTAGTCATAGTCGCTCCATAACGAATTAGCTTAATTGAAGTTCTGAATAAACAGAGTAATATTATCAATAATATACGTGATATAGATCATTAATGTTCAAAAAATAAAAAAGCGAGCCAATGGCTCGCTTAATGAAGATACAACATCAATTAATTAAGCATCTGCTAAAGAATATGGCAACTCGATAATAGTTAGCTGTGAGCTTTCATCTCCGGTAATACGAAGTTGAGCGTTGTTTTCGGTATCATTTGGCAACACCGCGGTAAGCAGTACCTTGTCACCATATTGGACGCATTCAATGATATTGCCACCACGACGGAAGCCGCCTTCAAGGGCAATTTCTAATTGAGTGTCAGTGCTGATGGTTTGCTTGGTAGTACCAGACAAAATATACAATGCACGTTTATTGCCACCGCGATATTTCATCCTGGCAATGGTTTCCTGGCCCATGTAACAGCCTTTGGTAAAGCTAATGCCATTAATGGCTTGCAGGTTGCACATTTGCGCAACGTACTGGCCGGAATGAGCGGCATCTATGTTTGGATAACCGGCTTTAATTTCCAATGCTTGCCATGCACTTGCAGCAAACAATGTTTGTCCCGATTGGCTGATAATGGTTTGTGCTGCTGCATTGTTAATAATGGCAATAAAACGTTCACCATCACGAATAATCACACCTTGCTCAACAAGATTAAGTGGTTGCGATACATCGCCAAAATGTTCAGTTGCAAAGGCTTGTGCTTTTGGGCCAGCAATACCCATTATTTGATAATCATTACTGACATCGGCGAGTTCGGCTTTACTGAATACAGCGTATTTTTGTAACTGAGGTAAATCCAAGCTTAAAGTACTTTTTGGCAGTAACATGAATAAGCTATCGCCGATTGAAAACCCACGGAAACTGGCGAGCATTTTACCTTTAGGGTCGCAATGAGCACCCCATTTCCACTCGTTTGTGCCAAGGGAGGTAATATCTGTGGTGACTTGGCCATGAATGAAACTGCGCCCTTGCTCACCAGTGATTTCGATTAACCCCATATGCGTCAAACTTGATAACATTAATTCAGGAGACGTGGCGATAAAATCCCAATCTGGTTGGTTTACTGAAATGGTCATAACTATCCCTAACGTGTGAATAAGACGGTATGGTTGGAGTGTAACGGATTAATAGAATGCTCAACAGGGGGCTATGGTTTTAAAGCCAATAAAAAAGCTACCTTGTGCACAAGGTAGCTTTTTTAGGAAGACAATTAACTCAAGTTAATTGCTTATAAAAGTCAGTTTAAAACAATACTCGCGCACGGATAGTGCCTTCAATAGATTTTAATTCAACTAATGCTTCTTCAGCTTGATCAGAATCGACTTCCATTACCACGTAACCAATTTCAGCAGTGGTTTGTAAGTACTGAGCAGCAATGTTAATGCCTTTTTCAGAAAACGCTTGGTTAATTTTAATCAATACACCAGGACGGTTTTGATGAATGTGCAATAAGCGTGAGGTACCGCTATGTTGCGCTAAAGACACTTCAGGGAAATTGACCGCAGACAGGGTAGAACCGTTATCTGAGTATTTCACCAGTTTGCCAGCCACTTCTACGCCGATATTTTCCTGTGCTTCAGCAGTACTACCACCAATATGCGGTGTGAGTAATACATTGTCTAAGCCACGCAGTGGAGAGATGAATTCATCATCATTCGACTTAGGTTCTACCGGGAATACGTCAATCGCAGCACCCGCAAGATGTTCTGACTTCAGGGCATCGGCTAAGTCTTCGATATCAACAACAGTTCCGCGAGAGGCATTGATAAAGAAACTGCCTTGACGCATTTGAGCAAATTCAGCTTTAGCGAACATGTCTTTAGTTTGCGGTGTTTCTGGTACATGCAGGCTAACAACGTCTGCTTGGGCCAATAACTTGTCCATAGAGTGAACTTGAGAGGCATTGCCTAACGGTAACTTATCTTCAATATCAAAGAAAATCACTCTCATGCCCAAGGTTTCAGCCAAAATACCCAGTTGAGTACCAATATGGCCATAACCAATCACACCTAAGGTTTTACCACGGACTTCAACACTGCCATTAGCACTCTTCAACCAACCGCCACGATGTGACATGGCATTGCGCTGTGGAATGCCACGCATCAGCATGATGATTTCACCAATCACCAATTCAGCAACACTGCGGGTGTTGGAGAAAGGGGCGTTGAAAACAGGAATACCCAGTTTCTCGGCCGTGGCTAAATCGACTTGGTTGGTGCCAATACAAAAACAACCAATCGCAACCAACTTTTCTGCACGGTGCAATACTTCCGCAGTAAGCTGGGTGCGGGAGCGTAATCCAACAAAGTGAGCATCTTTAATTGATGCAATCAAAGCCTCTTCGCCTAACGAGGCTTTATGGTATTCAATGTTGGTATAACCTGCACGTTCTAGTACATCGACCGCAGTTTGGTGGACGCCCTCCAACAGCAGGATTTTGATCTTATCCTTGTCAAGCGAGTGTTTCGCCATGATATGGGTACCCTCTTATCATTAAATGGTGCTTAAGCTAATGGTTATACTAATGCTTATACTAATAGTTATGATATAAATGCGGACTTCCGGCGCATTATCAAAGTAGCACTTTTTTAAGCGCTTGTAGAGGGCTAGATGGCTAAAGTTTATATTCTAATTTGAGAACAATATCTCATGGAGAGAATTAAGATGAAGAGTAAGGTTATATGGATAGGGATTTATCTATTAGTACTGTTGTGGTCAGTTAGCGCACCTAAAGATATGTTCACTTGGTGGTTAGAAGCGATACCTGCGTTAATCGCATTACCTATTTTATTTTTTAGTCGTAAAAGCTTTCCTCTGACTACGTTAGCTTATGCACTTATTTTAGTACATTGCTGTGTGTTATTTGTCGGTGCACGTTATACCTATGCTGAAGTGCCGTTATTTGACTGGCTAGCGCAAGTGATGGGCGGCGAGCGTAATAATTACGATAAAGTCGGCCATTTTGCTCAGGGTTTTATTCCGGTAATATTAGCTCGCGAAATATTTATTCGTAAACATGTCATGCAAATAGGTGCTTGGTGTCAGTTTTTAGCAGTATGTTTTGTGTTGGCGTTTTCAGCTTTTTACGAATTAGTTGAATGGTGGGTTGCCATTGCTACCGGTGAAAATGCCGAGGCATTTTTAGGCACTCAAGGATATGTTTGGGATACTCAATCTGACATGTTTCTAGCATTAATTGGTGGGGTATGTGGCTTACTGTTGTTATCGTCTCTTCATAATAAACAAATAGCGACCAAAATGGCGCTTAACCAGCCTCCGGTATGATAAGGCTCATTTAACTTATTTAGTTAGCTTATTTTGCCATAAAATGAGTAAATTTGGCTGCTAGCATTGATGAGAGATTGATGATGTTGAGCGAATTGAAAGTATGAGCTTATCAGTCTTGGGTTAGTGATAAAGTCTACGCAAAGTCAGTCAAATTTACTATTCATACTTTAGACTTACATAATAGTCATATCAACTAACAAATTTTTACTATGCTTGCTGTATAGGAAGGTTTTTTATTATAAGAATCGTGATTGATAATGACCGACTTAACCTAATAGCCACTTTTTTGGTGAGTCGATTTATCTCGTAACGCGATTAATGAATGAAGAAAGAACATGCTCTAATATAACGACAAAAAGTAAACTATCTGCTCAGCCTAGTTTTGAAGGCTAGTAAACGTATTTCATTTACGTATAGTATATAGCCTCAGGATGTGCTCAAGGTATGTTGAGCAATAATGTACTTTTCAGGGAGAAGAGTGATGAGTTCAAATATTGATGAGTTGGTGTTTTTGCACCAAATCGCAGCACCTTGCCATTTAGCTATTTTGGCAGAATCTATCGGGTTGAAAACTCGAATTGTAAAACATGCGGCTGAGCTTGAGTTAGAAAAAAAATCCAACAACTTTTATCTTGTTTCACAAAAAGGTGCGGCCTTAGACAGTAAGGGCATCCCGTTACTGGTATCGCGTTTAGTGGAGCATGTCCCTGTAGCATTGTACCAAGTTGAACGTGGATCACTTGATCAAGAGTCAGCATTACTCTTAGGCGTACGGGGTTTGTTATACAGTGATCAACGCATGGACTTAATGCTGACGGGTCTGCGTAAAATGGTTTCTGATGAATTGTGGTACGACCGTCCACTGATCAGTAAGATTTTTAGACGTTTAGTCCAGCAACTCGATACCAACGTTGAAATCCCTGCCGATACCGTGGCCATCCTCCAAAGATTAACCAGTCGAGAAAGAACCATTATTCAGCTTGTTTCTAGCGGTGCGCGTAATAAAGAAATTGCCCAGCGTTTGTGTATTAGTGAACATACTGTAAAAGCGCATATCTCATCTATTTTCCGTAAAACGGAGTCTCGTAACCGAGTTGAGTTATTGCGTTGGGCACAGACCTACCAAAGCCATTGCGAATTAGTGAGTTAACGTACATATAGATTTAGTGAATAACTATAAAAGGAGCTTAGGCTCCTTTTTAATGGGTTAATGTTATTGTTCGCGTTTTTCTTTCAAAAAGGTAAGCTAATCAGTACACTGAGTTTTCTAATAATAATAATGATGGATATTAAGAATGAGTATTTGGTTTAACACTGTCACTTTAGAAGATTGTGCTCGTTTAGATGCAGGGATGCAGGGAAAGGGCACCTTAATGCAAACATTGGGCATTAAAATTACTGAAATCGGTGACGATTATATGGTTGCCACAATGCCTGCTAATCCAGCCGTACACAATCCATTAGGGATTGTTCATGGTGGTGCGAACGTCGCACTAGCAGAAACAGTAGCCAGTTATGCCGCCAACTTTGTGGTCGACTTTACCCGTTACTATTGTGTTGGCCAAGAAATCAACGCAAATCATTTGAAAGCATCACGTAATGGTGAATTAACGGCAACGGCTAAACCTGTGCATTTAGGTAAACGCAGTTCGGTTTGGGAAGTCCTTATTCGTAACAGTGCGGGTGAACTTTGTTGTATTTCACGAATGACGGCTGCGGTTGTAGAGCGATAAGCTATTATAGATACTATAAATCGATAGGCCTTATAATCATCGATGGATCAAGGTTTTAATCTTGTTAACAGTGTATTTTTTTATAATGTGCTTTGCTTATTTAGTCTATCAAGTGTGCCAATAAGTGCGTTAAGCAATAACGTTTTTTCACTGACTCACGTTAGCTTAATATTGTTACTCGCTTGCATTAGATGTAGGCATATCAAAATAAGGAAAATCCATGGACAGTATCAACATCTGGGAATGGGTAGGATATTTAGCCTCTGTCGTTGTGGCTATTTCACTGATGATGTCAGACATTAAAAAACTACGCTGGTGGAACTTAATTGGTGCAGGGTTGTTTGTGGCTTATGGCCTCGCGATTGATGCGATCCCTGTGGCGCTGGTTAACTTTTTTATTGTATTAATTGATCTCTATTATTTAGTGAAGTTATACCGTGAGCCTACTCCACCCACTGAATAGTCACATTGTGTCTCGATAAAGCCAAATAATCAGTTTGGCTTTTTTATTGCCTGCATTTTAGTTTTAATCTGTTTTTCCTATCCTTAATAAATTTCATAATCGTTTTTTTAGTTTGCAATAATCTATTTTAATCGTTTTATGTAATTATGAAGTGCTTCTATTATGTGTCCATAGAATGATGAGTTGAGTGAGGAAAATCATCATGGCAACAGTTTATGACTTAATTGAGCAGTGGTTAGTAGACCGCACATAGGAGCAAAAAAATGAATCAAGGTAATTATTTAACCAGCCAAAATGGCGCCCCGGTAGCAGATGATCAAAATTCAATCTCGGCTGGTGAACGTGGTCCACTGCTTTTACAAGATTGGCATTTAATAGAGAAGCTGGCTCATTTTAACCGTGAACGTATTCCTGAGCGTGTGGTACATGCTAAAGGGACTGGTGTATATGGGACGTTTACACTAACTAAAGATTTAAGTGAATTTACCATAGCGGATCATTTTAATGGTGTCGGTAAGCAGACTGAAACATTTATGCGCTTCTCTACGGTAGGCGGAGAAATGGGGTCAGCAGATGCAGAGCGTGATCCACGCGGTTTTGGACTACGTTTTTATACTGCTCGTGGTAACCACGATATTGTCGGTAATAACACGCCAACATTCTTTATTCGTGACGGTATTAAATTCCCTGACTTTATTCACACTCAGAAACGTCACCCACAAACTAATTTAAAAGATCCCCAAGCAATGTGGGACTTTTGGGCGCTCAATCCAGAGTCGATGCATCAGGTGACCATATTAATGTCAGACCGTGGTATTCCGGCTAACTACAGACAAATGCATGGTTATGGTTCGCACACGTTCTCGTTTTGGAATGCTAAGGGTGAACGTTTTTGGGTTAAGTTCCACTTTAAATCACAGCAAGGCGTGGTAAATTTAACCGGCGAACAAGCAGATATACTAAAAGGGATAGATCCTGATTCATCACAACGCGACATGGTGGCAGCAATTAATGATGCTAACTTCCCGCGTTGGACTGTGAATGTGCAAATTATGCCAGAAGCTGATGCCAATACTTACGCCATTAATCCATTTGATTTGACTAAAGTATGGCCGCACAGTGATTATCCGTTGATTGAAGTGGGTGAACTTGAGCTAAACCGTTTACCACAAAACTACTTTGCTGAAGTTGAACAAGTGGCATTAGCACCAAGTAACTTAGTGCCTGGAGTGGGGGCGTCGCCAGACAAAATGCTGCAAGCCCGTTTGTTTTCATATGCAGATGCGCAGCGCTACCGTATAGGGACTAATTACAATCAATTACCCGTTAACTGTCCGCATGCCGCTAAAGCCAACCATCATCAACGTGCTGGTGCTATGGCAGGAACACAGTGTCCTTATCAAGGTAGCCAAACCGGTGGTGATGCCAGTGTTAATTATGGTCCTAACAGTGTTGCACCACTCACTGAAAATGCAAGTTTTGAAGAACCACCGTTACGTTTAGAAGGAGAGGCTGCACGCTTTAGTCGTTATAACCAAGATGACTTTACCCAAGCGGGTAATCTTTATCGTATCTTTAGTGAAGCAGAGAAAAATCGTTTAGTGGAAACGATTGCGGGCACACTCAGTCAAACAACCTTAGATGTGCAACAAAAAATGGTCGATCATTTTACTAAAGCGGATGTTGATTACGGTCGGCGTGTTAAGCAGGCTTTGGCAAAGTAACCTGTATTTTGCCAAAGAATAAGCGACGATTAAGGCCTTAACGCTAACAGATTAGTTGTTTAGTAAAACAGGAAGATAATCATTATCTTCCTGTTTTACTATTCATCACTAATATATGTGGGCGTGTAACCAATTATGGGGAATATGCATGCTTACCAGTAAATAGGGACTTTTAAGGCACTTTTTCGCGAATGCTCCATGGCAAACAATAAACTGGTTTCTTTATTGTCTAACCAAGCTTCAATATTAAGCAGATGCTGTGCACTCAAATGCCTTAATATTTTATATGCAGATAACGTACTAATCCCTAACGCTAAGTCTTGCCATGGTGCCCGAAAAGCCTCGCGCTTTTTAGCGGGATACATTTCTCCATAAGCAAACCCAACTAAGATACTTTCATCCAAAGCATCAGCAACGTGTTGGTAATCAATACTGTTCATTTCAGCGGTTATCGGCATTGATTTTCCAATACGTTTCCATGAGGCTTGCTGTAGCTGGTTGGCAAATAAACCTAATTCGGGATAATGACGGCTTTCATTTTTGCCGCTTTCAGCGGTTAATAGCAAATCGACCAATGCCAATTGTAATTGACCATACTCAGGATGTTGCCATATTGAGCCTAATTGAGTTGATATCGACATTGAGTCGATATAGTTTTCTAATTGTAGGCACACAAGGGTTTTATTGTTGATGTTGGCAAGTGGTTTAGCATCGTCTTGTAATAATAAACAACAACTTTGCAGTGGGCTAACAAATGCCAAAGCATGCTCAAGATGATCGAATAATGGGCTGGTGTACTGATCTAATAAACCAAATTGATTTAAGGTGAGCCTGAGTAAGCGCACACAGCGGCGTAATTCGCCCCACAAGGCTGATTGTTGATGAACATCACCAGTTGGCAGCGTTAATATATTCTCAATCAATTGCCAGCGCTCAAGACCTGTTTCTAATAATGTGCTCAAGGCTTGCTGCATATTATTGTTTTTTGGTAATGACACATAATCAATATGCTCAATGGTGAACGGCTTTGATTTGCCTGCAAGTTGATAACCGCGTTGAGCTTTACTGGCTTTACCTAAGCGAAATGGTACTGACTTAGCGACTTCTGTTGCGAGTATTAATAATGCAGACGTCTCTCCTGCGAGTAATTCAAATTCGAGTTCGCATATAGGGTCAACTTTATCATCAGCAATTATTTCACCTACATCTAGTGCAACCTCAACAAGGCTATCATTAAGATATATATGCCAAGTTTGACGCTCAAAGTTGGTTTCAAAAATACATTTTAGCGATGTTGACACCTTGTCGAGATCATTTCCCTCTGGCCAAATTTCTTTTGGGAAACGTGACAAGATCGGTGTTTTTTGATCAATGCTGACATTATATTCAGGACGGGAATGGATCCCTCCTACGACCCTGCCTGCTGTTTTTATGGTCTGTTCGAGTTGATTGTCAAAACCTCTTACGCGTAAGCCCATATCCCAACGACGCAGTTGTAAGTCGTCGGTATCGAAATATCCGTTGGTGAGTTTTTTCTGCCCTTGAGGGCTTGAATTAGGGTAGTCATTCAATATTTTTTTTAACAAATCATGATGTTGTGATTGAATGAATAGTTTTAACTCTATTTCTGCGTCCATTGACTTTATGTTTGCCTTGTCATCAAATATTCACTAATGCGTCACATTATCTTCATAATGTCATATTGTTGTAATAAAAATCTCTTAGGATAGCATTGCTCGCATCATATATACTGAGCAACGATAACAGAGAAACTGTCGTACGAAATTAAAAAACACAGTTTCATTATGCGGACGCTTGGGTTAACATGCGCCCGCTTTTTCCAAACTGGAATTTATTAAATAGGTAAACGGCAATGCCAGTAAACTCTATTTTAGGTGTGTTTGCAAAATCACCTCTTAAGCCTTTAGAACTACATATCGACAAAGTACATGAGTGTGCATCACTTCTTGTTCCTTTCTTTGACGCAACCAACTCAGGCGACTGGGATGAAGCGATAAAGATCCGCAAACAAATTAGTTTGCTTGAAAAAGAAGCGGACTCACTCAAACGTGAAATTCGCCTGACTCTTCCTGGTGGATTATTTATGCCTGTTGAGCGAACTGACTTGCTTGAGTTATTAACTCAACAGGACAAAATCGCTAACAAGGCAAAAGATATCTCTGGCCGTATTATTGGCCGTCAGTTAGTCCTTCCTCAGCCTATGCAAGATGCCTTTGGTGCTTATCTAAAACGTTGTTTAGATGCCGTATCACTTGCGAAACGGGCTATTAACGAACTCGATGATTTACTCGAAACCGGTTTCCGTGGTCGTGAAGTTGAGTTAGTTGCCAAAATGATTAATGAATTAGATCTTATCGAAGAAGATTCTGATGATTTACAAATTCAAGTGCGTCGTCAGTTGTATGCATTAGAATCTGAATTGAATCCGATTGATGTGATGTTCACGTACAAAATTATCGAATGGGTTGGAGGTTTAGCAGATATTGCTGAGCGTGTCGGTTCCCGCCTAGAGCTAATGCTAGCTCGTAACTAATCACAAAGGTTATCAAGGAAACAACATGGTTGATGTATTAGTCACCAACGGCCCTATGCTCATTATGATAGCGGCTGCATTTGGATTTTTGATGGCATGGGGCATTGGTGCAAACGACGTAGCCAATGCAATGGGAACCTCTGTAGGTTCTAATGCCATTACCATTAAACAAGCGATTATTATTGCAATGATCTTTGAATTCGCCGGTGCTTTTTTAGCTGGTGGTGAAGTCACGAGTACAATTCGTAAAGGTATTATCGACGCGAGTTACTTTACTGATGTCCCAGAATTGTTGGTATACGGCATGATTGCCTCATTACTTGCTGCGGGTATTTGGTTAGTTGTAGCGTCAGCGTTAGGCTGGCCAGTTTCGACAACGCATTCAATTATTGGCGCTATTGTTGGCTTTGCCGCAGTGGGTGTCAGTGCTGATGCAGTTGAATGGGGTAAGGTTGGCGGTATTGTAGGCTCTTGGGTAGTGACACCTGCTATTTCGGGTTTTATTGCTTATATCATTTTCCAAAGTGTGCAAAAGCTGATTTTTAATACCGATGATCCATTAGCAAGTGCTAAGCGTTATGTGCCTTTCTACATGGCATTGGCCGGTTTTGTGATGTCACTTGTGACCATTACTAAAGGCTTATCACATGTAGGCATAAACTTTTCAACACTTGAAGCATATGCATTAGCAGCTGTGGTTGCAGCCGTAGTCGGTCTTGCAGGTAAAATTGCTATTAGTCGTTTAAAAATGAGCGATAAAGCCGATCTAAAAACCCAGTATGGGAATGTTGAAAAAGTATTTGCCATATTAATGGTTGTGACTGCATGTTGTATGGCATTTGCCCATGGCTCAAACGACGTTGCTAATGCGATTGGTCCTTTAGCTGCTGTGGTTTCTGTCGTAGAAAGCGGCGGTATTATTGGTGCTAAAGCGGTTCTAGCATGGTGGATTTTACCACTTGGTGCTGTTGGTATTGTTATGGGCTTGGCCATTTTTGGACAGCGTGTGATGCAAACCATTGGTAAAAACATTACGCATTTAACCCCAAGTCGTGGTTTTGCTGCTGAATTAGCTGCCGCATCGACTGTGGTTATTGCTTCTGGTACTGGTTTACCTATTTCAACAACGCAAACGTTAGTGGGTGCTGTGTTGGGTGTGGGCATGGCGCGTGGTATTGCAGCAATTAATATTGGTGTAGTACGTAACATTGTTGTGTCTTGGGTTATTACTCTGCCAGCCGGTGCTGCACTGTCTATTTTGTTCTTCTTCATTATCAAGAACATCTTTAGTTAATTTGACTAAGACGCAATGAAGTATTAGCAGAAATGTGAACGCTGAATGTATTTAAGAAGGAAGTCATATGACTTCCTTCTTGCATTCAGAGCATTTAATAAATAGCATGACAATAAGTTTTCTGAGTTTGGATAAATACCGTGTTAAGAGTACTTTCAATCCTTATATTTTTACTTGCGCCAAGTGGCGTATTTGCAGCCCAAGCACCAACGCGATTTATTTCTGATGATGTGTTCACCTATATCCACGGTGGACCGGGTACAGAGTTTCGTATTATCGGTAGTGTTGAAGCGGGTCAGCCGATCACTTTATTGGATAATACCGAAGGTGATTTTACTCAAATCATTGATCATAAAGGTCGTGAAGGCTGGGTATTAACCAGTTTAGTTTCAGATCAGCCTAGTTTTCGTGAGCGTTTTCCTGAAATGGAAGCACAATTAAAACAGGCTAATGAGCAATTAAATAACATTACGCAAAATACTGACAATACTGAAGAATCTTTAACACTGTCTAACGAAAAGGTGTCTGAGTTAAAAGCCGCTCTTACCAAAGCGATTAAAGAACGAGATGATGCTAAGTCAAAAGTACAGCAAGCCGCGGATAACCAACGTTATGAAATGTGGCAGCAAGGTGGGTTAATTGCAGGTATTGGTGCGTTGATTGGTATTGTATTGGTGTATTTACCTCGTCCACAACGTCGTAAGAAAAGCCGTTGGATGTAACATCTCCAATAACGATGAGATTTTCGCGGATAAAGTGATACGACTAATGTCTCTCATTTGATTGTATAAAGGCCAACTATTCAAACGTTGGCCTTTTTTTTAATCTTTTTCTTGATGAAATATATTCATATTCCATGTTGGTATAATTATTAAAAAAGTTACTAATTAACATTAACTTAAACGTTTATTGTTGTTGTGATGTTAATTAACTAGCACATTGTTTCTGTCTGTTTCAGTGACCAAAATCAAACAATTATTAGCAAGTTTTCAACTTGAGTGTCCAAGTTCACATTTTGAATGTATAATCGCCGAAAATCAGATCGTACATTGTATACAAAATAAAATATTCGTGAATACAGTGTCCATTCAACAACGATAATAACCATCCTTAACCTGACCTAGATGGAAGCGAATACTATGTTCAAAGCGAGTGAAGTACTGGACGGCCGCTATGACAATGCCACTCTTGAGGAACTGTTTACTGCAGTGACCAACAACTACATTGTCGATGAAGAGCAATACCTGTCTGAATTAATTAAGCTTGTGCCTTCGTCTGAACAAGACATTGAGCAAGTGACTCGTCGTGCCCATGAGCTCGTGAGCAAAGTTCGTCAGTTTGAGAAAAAAGGTCTGATGGTTGGTATTGATGCATTTTTGCAACAATACAGCTTAGAAACGAAAGAAGGCATTATTTTAATGTGCTTGGCTGAAGCCTTGCTGCGTATTCCTGATGCTGAAACAGCTGATGCGCTAATTAAAGATAAATTGTCTGGTGCCAAGTGGGATGAACACCTAAATATGAGTGGTTCATTGCTGGTTAATGCCTCAACGTGGGGGTTAATGTTAACCGGTAAACTGGTTAAGTTAGATCGTAATACTGACGGTTCGCCAAGCAATATACTTAAACGTCTGGTTAATCGTGTCGGTGAGCCGATGATCCGTCAAGCTATGTTAGCGGCGATGAAGATCATGGGTAAGCAATTTGTGTTAGGTCAGGACGTTAAAGAAGCGCTTAAAAATAGCGAAGCTAAACGTAAGTTAGGTTATACCCATAGCTATGACATGTTAGGTGAAGCAGCATTAACCGCCAATGATGCGCAAAAGTATTTTAACGATTACAGCAATGCTATTCGCGATTTAGGCGAACAGCAATACGATGAAGCGAACTCACCAAGACCCACCATATCAATCAAACTATCTGCTTTGCACCCTCGTTATGAAGTCGCTAACGAGGATCGTGTATTAAGTGAATTATACGACACAGTTATTAAGCTGATAGTACAAGCGCGTGAACTTAACATTGGTATTTCTATTGATGCTGAAGAAGTTGACCGTCTTGAATTGTCATTGAAGTTATTTAAGCAGCTTTATCAGTCAGAAGCCGCTAAAGGCTGGGGCTTATTAGGCATTGTGGTGCAAGCTTATTCTAAGCGTTGTTTACCGGTGTTGTGTTGGTTGACGCGTCTTGCTAAAGATCAAGGCGATGAAATTCCGTTGCGTTTAGTCAAAGGTGCTTATTGGGACAGCGAGCTAAAATGGGCGCAACAAGCAGGCGAAGCTGGCTACCCACTTTATACCCGTAAAGCCGGCACGGATGTGTCTTATTTAGCGTGTGCGCGTTATTTATTGTCTGATGCCACCCGTGGTGCTATTTATCCACAGTTTGCTACTCACAACGCGCAAACCGTTGCCAGTATTGATGCGATGGCCGCTGATCGTTTATATGAATTCCAACGTTTGCACGGTATGGGCCAAGAGCTTTACGACACCATGCTTGCAGAAAGCGGTGCTAAAGCGGTACGTATCTATGCACCCATTGGCGCGCATAAAGACTTACTGCCGTATTTAGTTCGTCGCTTACTGGAAAACGGAGCCAATACCTCATTCGTACATAAACTGGTTGACCCTAATACCCCAATAGAAAGCTTAGTGGTTCATCCATTGGTGACGCTATTGGGTTACAAGTCGTTAGCGAATCAAAAAATTGTTAAGCCTGCTGATATTTTCGGTGCAGAACGTAAGAACTCTAAAGGATTAAACATGAACATTATTTCTGAGTCAGAGCCATTTTTTGCTGCACTGGACAAATATAGCGATACTCAATGGACAGCAGGTCCATTGGTAAACGGTAAAACCTTAACCGGCGAAGTGCAAACCGTTGTTAGCCCATACGATACTTCATTAACGGTAGGTAAAGTGGCTTTTGCTGATGCTAACGCAATTGAACAAGCCATTGCTGGTGCAGATGCTGCTTTTGGTGGTTGGGCACGTACACCTGTTGAAACTCGTGCTAATGCACTACAGAAATTAGCTGACTTACTGGAAGAAAACCGTGAAGAGCTGATTGTATTATGTACTCGTGAAGCGGGTAAGAGTATTCAAGATGGTATTGATGAAGTTCGCGAAGCAGTAGATTTTTGTCGTTATTACGCCGTACAAGCTAAGAAGATGATGGCTCAGCCTGAATTGCTTCCTGGCCCAACAGGCGAGTTAAACGAGCTGTTTCTACAAGGTCGCGGAATTTTTGTGTGTATTAGCCCATGGAACTTCCCGTTGGCGATTTTCCTTGGTCAAGTTTCTGCAGCACTTGCTGCGGGTAACACGGTTATTGCCAAGCCTGCAGAGCAAACCTGTTTGATCGGTTATCGTGCTGTGCAACTTGCGCATGAAGCCGGTATTCCTACCGACGTATTGCAGTTTTTACCAGGTACTGGCGCAGTTGTTGGTTCTGCAATCACTGCAGATGAACGTATTGGCGGTGTGTGTTTTACCGGCTCGACTGGCACGGCTAAATTGATTAACCGCACCTTGGCAAACCGTGATGGCGCAATTATTCCATTAATTGCTGAAACCGGTGGTCAAAATGCCATGGTGGTTGACTCAACATCACAACCAGAACAAGTGGTAAATGATGTAGTTTCTTCATCGTTCACCAGTGCTGGTCAGCGTTGTTCGGCATTGCGAGTCTTATTTTTACAAGAAGATATTGCAGATCGCGTAATTGAAGTCATGAAAGGCGCCATGGAGCAATTAGTGATTGGCAACCCAAGTTCAGTGAAAACCGATGTGGGCCCCGTGATTGATGCCACTGCCAAAGCTAACTTGAATGCCCACATTGATCATATCAGCCAGGTCGGCAAGTTAATTAATAAACTTGAATTACCTGCGGGTACTGAAAATGGCCATTTTGTAGCACCTACAGCCGTTGAAATTAGTTCAATTAAGCTACTCGAAAAAGAACATTTTGGGCCTATTTTGCATGTTATCCGTTATAAAGCGGCAGATTTGGCAAAAGTGGTTGATGAAATCAACAGCACAGGTTTTGGGTTAACATTGGGTATTCATAGCCGTAATGAAGGCCATGCGCTTAGCTTAGCAGACAAGGTTAACGTGGGTAACGTATACATTAACCGTAACCAAATTGGTGCAGTTGTAGGTGTACAACCATTTGGTGGCCAAGGGCTATCAGGTACTGGTCCTAAAGCGGGTGGCCCACACTACTTAACTCGTTTTGTGACTGAAAAGACTCGTACCAATAACATTACCGCTATTGGTGGCAATGCGACGTTATTGTCACTAGGCGATGCTGAAGAATAAACCTGAAGTAGTTGCATTAAGCCCACTTTTTAGTGGGCTTTTTGTTATCTCGAGTTTAGGTTATGTGACTCTAATGGGTATAAGGCTATTTAATTATGAGGCAATTTAATGATGACTCTGGATATCATTGCGTTGTAAGCCACGACTGACATTTTTACACAGTTTTCCAAAGCGGCTGATATCGCCAAGTGAAGGTATAACGCCCTGGGCAATGGCTGCGTCCCAGTAATTAACTTCAGCATCAACCAAATCGAGTAACTTTTTAGGGCAGCCAACACAGTTGTTGTTGGGGCCACAGCTAAATATACCGGGTTGATCAAATGGTAAGGTATTTTTTACTTGCTCAAGGAGTCGCTTCATTGCACTCACTCTGTCTGGTTTACGTTCCATAGCCTCACCTCTATATAAGTTAGAGAATCCTTGTCAGCGTAACAAATCGGCATTAGGTTATGATTAACGTACATCAATTTTTTAGTGAATAAAGAGACCTAAATAGATAAATTGATTATGGTTATGTAAAATATTTGTAGCAGTTCTCAGGTTTTAGAATAAAAAACGCTTTGGAAGCAAAGAAGTCTAGACGTCTAGATTGACAGCGGCGAACAGTTCTCTTATTCTTGGCACAACTTGTTATGATGTGACTGCAATATTTAGCACCTTTGAATCTGTTGTTAAATAATCACCGATGACCGAGATTGTGTCGTACTCGCTTTTCTCATCCAACAATCCCTATTCGTTAAGATAAAGAGAGATCATTTTGACCAAAGCTACTTCATCAGTTACCACAGCAGGAAACAGCCCGGCATCGTTTGTGGCGTTATTACCGTTATTTTTGTTTTTAGGATTATTTATTGGCGCAGGCTTATATTTTCAAAGCCAAGGTGTTGATTATGCGTTCTATCAATTACCCAGTGTGATTGCGATTCTCCCTGCCATCGTGTTGGCAGTTTTGTTGTCGAAACAGAAAATAAATAGTGCGATAGAAACCTTTATTGAAGGTATTGGCCATAGCAATATTATAGCCATGTGTTTAATTTATTTATTGGCAGGCGCATTTGCTGCAGTGGCTAAAGCCACTGGTGGCGTTGATGCCACCGTTGCGCTTGGTTTATCGTTTATCCCATCAAATTTATTATTGCCAGGTTTCTTTGTTATTGCCGCTTTTATCGCGACCTCAATGGGTACATCTATGGGCACCATCGCGGCGGTAGCACCAGTGGCACTAGGTGTCGCAGACCAAGCACAAATTGATTATGCCTTAATGGCGGGTGCGGTGATGTCTGGTGCATTATTTGGAGACAACTTATCGATTATTTCTGATACCACGATTGCGGCAACACGTACTCAAGGTTGTGAAATGAAAGACAAGTTCCGTGAAAACTTAGTCTTTTCGATACCGGCGGCGATCCTCACCTTGATTGCTTTTTCGATTGTAGGTCAAGGACAAGCGGATATTGCAGCTCAGGACATCGAAATATTAAAAGTATTACCGTATTTAACCATTCTGGTGTTAGCTGTGATCGGTTTAAACGTCTTTGTAGTGTTGTCGTTAGGGATTGTACTTGCTGGCATGACAGGCGTGCTGAGCTCGGGTTATAGCGTTATTCAATTTGGTAATGATATTTATACTGGTTTTACTAATATGCAGGAAATTTTTATTCTGTCGATGTTAGTCGGTGGTTTAGCGGCGTTAATGCAGCAACAAGGCGGATTAACTTTTGTCAGTAAGCAAATTGAAGGTTTAATCAGTCGCTTTTCAAAAGCCAATGGCGAAGCATCAAGTCGTGCGGCAGAGTTAGGCATGGCAGCGATTGTTGCCGCCACTAATACCTGTGTTGCTAACAATACAGTATCGATAGTGGTCACCGGTGACATTGCTAAAGAGCTTGCTGAAAAACATGGGGTATCGCCAAAACGAGCTGCGAGTATTTTAGATATCTTTGCATGTATTATTCAGGGATTAATTCCACATGGTGCCCAAGCATTATTAATTGCCTCGGTGTTTACCATCAGCCCATTAACTGCAGTGTCTAATGCTTGGTACTGTATGATTTTGGCCGTTGTAGCGGTGATAATTGTAATATTGCGTCAACGTAATTAAATTGGCTACAGGGTAAATCACACTGTCGCTAAGGTTAACAAGATTAAGGTTAAGGTGACGATTTAGCCACTATTGCAACCAATGCCCAGTCAGTAACGATTGGGCATTTTTATTTTTATTTTTGGTTTAAGTTTTTGGTTTAAGTTTTTGGTTTAAGTTTTTGTTTAAGTTTTTGTTTAAGTTTCGGCTTAGGTTTAGTTTTTTGGTTATGTGATTATCGGCTTTTACTTTTTGGCTTTCCGCGTTAACATTCTCATCCCATTTTTGACATAAGTATCGTTCAGTGACAGATAGAGTCCGTAATTATGATTTACACCTAGTGATTGTATTTATGTCATTGGCTGCGGCTGTAATCTGCTCTTTTGGTGTAGGAAGTGCGTTAATCGTGCAAGCCGACGGCATCAATTTGGACATGTTGATGATCCGCCCCGATACACTTGGCGATTATATGCATTCGTCGTTTGCAATCGTGTTCAATTTATCACTATTAGCAGGTGGCTCATGCTTCTTACTCGCCATGGTGGCGGTGTTTAATACTTTCCCTGATTTACTGAGCCGCTACATCGCCATTATTGGTGGCGTAGTGGGTGTGAGTATTGTGTTAATGGGTGTGTTTCCGATTAACTTTCTAGACTTACACCGTAAAGCGTCGACGCTTTATTTATTCAGTACTATTTTTTTGCATTGTATTTGCCTACTTGATTACTTTAAACCTGGCAGCACGATGACCAAGCGAATGCTTAGTTTGAGCATTATTTCACTGTGTAGTGGGTTATTATTATTAACGTTGTTCGATTGGAGTCAGCTGGATTTTACCGAGTGCTCAACGGATTTACCTCAGTATTGTATTGTGTCTTCAGCCATGTGGACATTAACGCAAGCGAATATTCTATGGTGTATTTGCCTTGGGTTAAGCCTACTGACAACCATTAAAACTCAACAACATAGTGTGTATCAATTTCTCGAAACCCGTTAACGTCTATTTATTCTTGCTTGAGTACTATCTATGACATCAATGCGATTAAATCTATGACATCAATGCGATTAAATCTATGACATCAATGCGATTAAATCTATGACATCAATGCGATTAAATCTATGACATCAATGCGATTAAGTCATTATTTGGCGGTGTGTGGTGTGGCGTCAAGACGCCAAGCTGCACGGCTTATCGACAGTGGTCGAGTGAGTATTAATCATCAATTAGCTAAACACACTGATCGAGTTAACCTTTGCGAAATCGAGACAATTCTAGTAGACGATAAACCGATCCTTGCTGTGCAAGATAAACAGTATTGGCTATATCATAAGCCTGTTGGAATGGATTGCCGTTTATTAGTTGATGATCCTCACAGCTTACTGCATGTATTACCTGAGTTACCAAGGTTGTATCCTGCAGGGCGTTTGGATAAAGATTCTCGTGGTTTGCTACTACTCACTAATGATGGTCAATTAACGCAAGCGCTCATGCATCCCGATTATTATCATCCTAAGACATACGTGGTCCAAGTTGATAAGCCAATTAGTGCTAGTTTTCTATCGATGATGACAAAGGGTGTCAGTTATGGCGATGTGCAAACTCGACCATGCGAAGTTCGGCCATTGAGCCTGGCGAGTGCAGAAGACAGGTTTGAGATTGTATTAACCCAAGGATTAAATCGGCAAATACGCCGTATGTGCAAAGCATTAGGTTACAAAGTGATTGATTTAATGCGAACACAATTATTAGATATACGTATTGATGAGCTTGCAGAAAAAACAATGCGGCCATTAACGACCGCAGAGTTATTGAGTCTTAAACGTGCAGTAAACTGAACGTTATCTAACGATTTCCATTTCAGCTAATAAGTTGTCAGCATTATCTAAATACTGCATTACCCATAGCATGTAGCGGCTGTCTACTTGGATAGAACGGTTACTTTGTGAGTCGTATCCCCAGTCTCCAATGATACTTTCGTACACACCATCAAACAGTAAACCCACTAGTTCAGCACGACCGTTTAAGGTGGGTGAGCCTGAGTTACCACCCGTTGTGTCTAGGGTAGATAAGAAGTTAACCGGTACAGAGTCAACCGCTTTGACGTAGTAATCGCCGTATTGCTTTTGTTTAATCAGCTCAAGTTGTTTAGCTGGCGCATCGAAAGGATCAACACCAGTGTCTTTGGCTAAAATGCCTTCTAAGCGGGTAAAAGGCACCGCCACTAAACCATCCTGTGGAGAATAACCTTTCACGTTACCTACCGTTACACGCAGGCTTGAGTTTGCATCAGCATAAACAGGTTTTCCTAACTCGCGATTGTAGGCAATGATAGCGTCCATATATTGTGGACGTACTTTCATTAAGTCACCTTCTAATTGCTTTTGCTCTTTTTCGCGCGCCATGTCAGCATCATAGGTTTGTACTGCAAATTGAATGAATGGGTCGTTAGATGCTTTAAAGTCGGCAACCGATTTGTTCATCCATGCTAAGCGAGTTTCTTTATTGTTTAGCTTGGTGTTGGCGTACATTTTATCGAGTGTTTTAGCTAATGCTTTAGCATCGAACTTGCTGCTAATACCAAAGGCTTTATCTAAAGCGGCTAAATGCTGCTCTGCAGGTAGTGCAGCATAACGTGTCAGTAAATCGGCTAGCAGGGCTTTATCGACACTGGCAGCATAACGGCGATCAATCCGTTCCATGCTTGAAGTGAAGTTGGTCATGTCACGTTGTTGGTAGCCTGGTTCACGTGCCATATCAGCTAAGGTTTTCTCATTAGCTAAGCGATACAAATCACGTGCGGTAGTGACCATAGTGGTGTAACCGATGTAACCTAATAAAATGTCACGTTGCTGATTTTGCTGACTCTTTGCCACTAACTTTTCTAAGCTTGATAGTGTTTCGCCATATTGCTGTTGGCGTTTTTTATCTTTACCAATCCAGTTTGCTAAATCGCTTTCTATTTTCTCACGATCAGCGAGCATGGTTGATTTTCCATAATACTCAATCATCGAGGTAAAGTTTTTAGCATAATTAGCTAAACCAGCAATCAAGCTTTCGTATTTAATCCGTTCGTCGCTGCCTTCAGAAGCTGTTTCTTTGATGATGCTAATCATGCGCTCTTGTAGGACTTTGCCTTCTGGATAAGCCCAATTAAACTGATTGTTAACTTCATCGGCTGTGCGGTAACGGTTGGTACGGCCAGGATAGCCAGCAACCATCACAAAGTCGCCATCGCTAACGCCTTTAGCTGATACTTTTAAAAAGCTTTTTGGCTCGTACGGTACATTGTCTTTGCTAAAATCGGCAGGCTTGCCGTCTTTAGATACGTAAGCACGATAAAATGAGAAGTCTCCAGTATGACGAGGCCACATCCAGTTATCGATATCACCGCCGTATTTGCCCACGCTAGCGGCTGGGTTATAGGCTAAACGTACGTCACGAATTTCTAACTGCTTAACAAGATAATATTCTAGGCCGCCATGGAAACTATACACCTGGCAACGGTAACCATCTTCTTTTTCACATTCAGCAACTAAGGTTTTTTCTTGTAGTTCTATACCTTTATAAAACTCATTACCCACTTTATCCATCTGGTTTGCTTTAACTTTATCAGTAACATTGGTTACCGCTTCAGTTACAAAAATACGTGAACCAGGTGTCGCAGGTAATTCTTCTGCGTAAGTTTTGGCTAAAAATCCGTCTTTAAGGAGGTTTTTTTCTGGGGTGGAGTTGTACTGAATTGAGCCATAGGCACAGTGATGGTTGGTAACCACTAAGCCTTTTGGCGACACAAATGATGCGGTACAACCACCCAGGCTGATAACGGCATTCATTGGGAATTCGGTTAATTTTGAAATTGAATCAGCGCTTATTTCTAAGCCTTTTGCTTTAAGTTCATCAGCCATTGCGGGAAGTTGATGTGGTTGCCACATACCTTCATCTGCCGCAGCGCCAAAGCTGGCTGCCATAGCGACAGTTAATAACCATTTTTTCATTATAATAATTCCATTTGGGGTGTTCACGGGTAATCAATATTGCCGTAAGTCGTGTCGATTTCTTGTTTAATCATCTAGGTCAGTGTTGGCGGACTATAAAAACGTCGGACCATAAAAACAAAAAAGTCAGGCTAAGCCTGACTTTAACAAATGTTTTACTATCTTAACAGCGTTTGAAAAACTCGCTTACAAATCCACTTTATCAGTCATCCGATTTAGGCTAATGCCACCATCAACTGCGCCACAACAATTAATGTGCCCAGTAATCCTGCGGCGATAAGCCCCAATGTGCCACCAGACACTTGATATCCGCCCATTTTCTGCGCGCGTTGCTTTAATGCCATCGCAATGGGTAAATAGATAATCATCACCACTAATGGAATGGCTGCAAAACCAAGCACTTTGAAAAATCCGTCTGGGTAGTAAAGCGCACATAACAGCGGCGGTATAAAGGTTATCAACCATGTTTTAGCACGACCAACAGCGTCATCTTTAGCTCGGGTCAGTTCGGCGACATAATCAAATAGGCTCATGGTGACACCTAAAAATGAGGTCACCAATGCAAGGTTGGCAAACAGATCAATTGCTTGGCTGATAATGTGTGACTGGGCTAAGCCTTGCAAAGCAGCAACCAGTTTAGGCAGTGAACCACCAAAGCTATGAACTGTTTCGCCGCCTAAAGAACCTAGCGTTACGAGCAACCACAGGATGTAACAAACCAGTGGAATGGTCGAGCCTATTAATAACACTTTTCTAAGTGATGCAGCATCACCTTCTAAGTAGCGCACAATGGTGGCAATACACACATGGAAACCAAATGAAGTGAATACCACTGGGATGGCTGCTAACCATAATTGTTGCAGGGCGGTGCCCGAAGCCACATCGGTTGAATAATTGTTTAATGCACTGATTAAATTAACGTCTGGTAATAGAAATGCCACCACAATGACCAGCAGCACCACCATAGAAGTAAATAAAATACGTGATACTTTATCAATCCATTTAACACCAATGGCAATCAAGCCACCAAAAATAACCGTAAACAGTATGACGGCGACTTGGTTGCTCATGTTAATGCCGATGGGTTGTAAACGGGTTTCTAATAGCGATGACCCTCCCATTAGATACACCATGGTTAAGGCGAATAATAAGCTAAGGAATGAGCCACCTTGAATGAGCTGGCCGACTTTGCCCAGTGTTTTACCGGTAATGGCATGGACGTTATCGCCGACACCACTATGAAGATTAATTTCTAACATCAGTAACGAGGTGTAAGCCGATAAACCCCAAATAACCACTAATAAGATTAATGCGGGGATCATCCCCAAAGCTGCTGTTGCTAATGGTAGCGCTAGCATGCCTCCGCCAATTGCCGTTCCCGCGACAATCGAAATAGAACCTAAAGTTTTAAAATTCACAGAAAACGTCCTGTTTAATTATTATTTTATTTGTGTCGGACATTAGCAGAAGGGTGACAGAGCAGGCAAGGATCTTTGACTGTTAAAGGCTAACAGCTATGTTTATAAACAATTACACAACAATAGACCAAACTTTTTTACACGTGATTATTGCAATAGCGTAGCATTACGGCGTTACGATTAGGGTAAGGTTATTTATATGTCGAATTTACAATGTAAAATGAGTGCGTTGAATAAAATTATTTAATCGTTATAATGCGACTTGTTTTAGGGGAGTAGCTAATCTTGTCTTGCTGTTATGGCACACAAGATGTCTGTATCAACATAATTGGCCTCACGCCATGGTGCAGACAGTAACACACTGTTAATCAGTGATTTTACCAAGCGAGACCTAAGCACAGTAACTGCATCAAGGGGTATGCGGTGGCTCGTGCTTAGTTGTCATTTACCCCTAGGAATATCACATTGGAAGCTTTATTCGCCTCAACTCTTACTGTTGCCATCGCTGAAATAGGCGACAAAACTCAATTATTAGCCTTACTGCTCGCGGTGAGATTTAGCAATAAAACCGCTATAATCTCAGGCATTTTGTTCGCCACATTATTAAATCATTTTCTTGCTGCATGGTTAGGTCAATGGGCCATTACGTGGATTGATCCACAATGGGCGACCTATCTGGTGGCCGGGTCATTTTTTGCTATTGCACTATGGGTGCTGATACCCGATAAAATGGATGATGATGATAATCGCTTCTATAAACTCGGTGCTTTTACTGCGACGTTTATTTTGTTTTTTATTGCTGAAATAGGGGATAAAACTCAAATTGCGACAGTAGTCTTAGCGGCAAAATACCAAGCACTGACATGGGTTGTCATCGGCACGACATTGGGAATGTTAATTGCTAATGTCCCCGTTGTGCTGGCTGGGCATTTTAGTGCTAACAAATTGCCCATGAAACTGATTCATCGCGGTTGTGCTGTGTTGTTTGCGCTACTTGGGGTCGCTACACTGCTGTGGTAAAAGGAGGTTCCATGTCCGATAACCAAGTTCTTGATGCAGATACTGCCCGCGGGTTGCCCTGGGTTGTTGCCATTGCTTTTTTCATGCAGTCACTCGATGGAACGATCCTTAATACTGCATTACCCGCTATGGCCAGTGATTTAAATGAAGACCCGCTGCGTATGCAAGGCGTGATTATCGCTTACATGCTCACCGTGGCATTGCTGATCCCTGCTTCTGGCTGGATCGCTGATCGCTTTGGCACCAAAAAAATCTTCTTTGGTGCGATCTTATTGTTCAGCTTTGGATCATTGCTTTGTGCATTGTCCAATTCATTAGACATGTTGATTGGTGCTCGGGTGGTACAAGGGTTAGGTGGTGCTTTAATGTTGCCAGTCGGCCGACTTGTAGTGCTGCGGGCATATCCACGTTCGGAATTGGTACGGATTATGGGCTTTATCACCATCCCCGGTTTACTGGGGCCACTGCTTGGTCCAACGATGGGCGGTTGGATGGTGCAATACTTGACATGGCATTGGATCTTTTTGATCAATCTGCCTGTCGGTGTAGTCGGTTGTTATGCGGTGTGGAAGTTCATTCCAGATCTGCGTGGTAAGGAAAAATCACGTTTCGATAGCTTCGGATTTTTGTTGTTTGGGGCTGCGATGTTATTGATCACCATCGCTATGGAAGGACTCGGCGAACTGCACTTGCCGCACTTACGGGTGATGTTGCTGTTATTTGGTGGTATGGCGTGTTTGATAGCATATTGGCTGCGGGCTGGTCGTATTAGTAATCCACTGTTTTCGCCATCGCTATTCAACACCAAAACATTTGCTATTGGTCTTTTTGGTAATCTGTTTGCGCGTTTGGGCAGTGGTGCATTGCCATTCTTGGTGCCGTTGTTGCTGCAAGTTGCACTGGGTTATTCACCATCTCAGGCTGGAATGAGTATGCTGCCGCTGGCCGCTGCAGCAATAATGGCCAAATCAGTGGCTCGACCGATTATCGAACGCTTAGGTTATCGAGTAGTGCTTACCGCGAATACTTTGGCGCTTGGCGTTATGCTGGCGACCATGGGCTTGGTTAGCGAACAAACTCCTTACTGGTTGCTATTAGCTCTGTTGGCGATTCTTGGCGCGATTAACTCGTTACAATTTACGGCCATGAATGCCGTGACCTTAATAGATCTTGATGATGTTAATGCCAGTAGCGGTAACAGTCTATTGTCGGTAGTAGGTCAATTATCATTAAGTTTAGGGGTTGCGTGTGCAGGTGCTTTGCTCGGTGGCTTCAGTACCGATGTCGGCAGCGGTACAGGGGGAACAGTACTTGGCGCTTTCCAACTGACGTTCGTTACCGTTGGTCTTATGACAATGTTAGCCGCAGTGATATTTTCGCAATTATCTAAAGACGATGGCCGTCGGATAACCCATTCATAACAGTGCATCATTTCGCCGATTTCGGATAAAAAAAGGTATTTTGCGATTATTTATAACGCGGTATTTTTTACCAAAATGATGCTCTGAATATGATGCAGATAAACCTCAATTTTAATTTCCCATTAGTTTTTTGTGCAGTCCGGCACACACTTCATTGTATGGTTGGTTAAAATATAATCATGCATAAGCTTTATGGATAGCCGTGTGCATGTAAATGTGTAAGCGGATGGTAAACGGATAGTAAGCTGATAGTTAAAGGAGTCACGATATGGATATGAAGAAACATGGTTTATCGATAGGCATAAACCGAATTGAAAATGTGTTTTTTGTGACATTAAAAGCCATTGGCACATTAACCCACGAAGACTATCTCGTCATTACCCCTATGCTAGAGGGGGCATTAAGCCAAGTTGATCAACCTAAAGTGAGTTTATTTCTCGATGCTACCGAGCTCGACGGCTGGGATTTACGCGCCGCGTGGGATGATTTAAAGCTGGGGTTAAAGCACAAATCTGAGTTTGAAAGAGTGGCGATTTTGGGCAATAGAGATTGGCAAGAATGGGCGGCCAAAGTCGGTAGTTGGTTTATTGCGGGCGAGATAAAATATTTCGACGATGAAGATGATGCGTTGAAATGGCTTCGATACTAATACGATGTTCAAGGTATGTTTATCTCGAATGATGCCTAGATCTTTACCGTTGTGATGGCATGATTAACCCTAGGAACAGATTCTCTAGGGCTATAAGCATTTACGCCGTGGTATTAACATTGTGACCACTGTTGCCAACGGGCTGCGGCGCAGGTGGTTGCGCTGCTTCAATGAGCTGCAATGCCATTTGACCTTCAATCTTTTGCTGTTCTTTAGCCATTACGGCCACTTTTAAGCTGCTGCCAGAATCAATCGTTGTTGGCATTGAAGACGGTGAATTAACACTAATTGACATGGTTAACCTTAATATAAAGTCGGATGGTAATAGTATATCGGCTGAAAATCAAAATGCTTGACACATTTTTGCTAAAAAGCATTCGTTGAGCTTTTTTTGATTATAGGTTGCGCACAACCAATGTTATAATTAACTCATATTATTGGTTAGTGGAGTGAAGCCTATGTCTAATAAAGCGCTTACTGAGTCTCAATTACCTTCAGCGCAAAACCCGCTAGCACTTGAAAATCAAGTGTGTTTTTCATTGTATAGTGCGACTAATGCGATGATCCGCGCATATCGACCATTATTAGATGAGTTATCGCTGACTTATCCTCAGTATTTAGTGATGATGGTACTTTGGAAAGAGCCGGGGATTAGTGTTAAAACCTTAGGTGAAAAATTACATCTAGATTCTGGAACGTTAACGCCCTTGCTAAAGCGTTTAGAAGGCAAGGGCTTAGTGAGCCGTGGTCGCAGTGAGTTAGATGAACGCGTGCGGGTGTTACATGTTACTGAGCAAGGCCAGCAATTACATCAGCAAGCGTTGAGTATTCCTGAACAGATGCGTTGTAAAGTAGGTGGCACTATTGAAAACTTACAACAATTAAAGCAACTGTGTGATCAAGCATTTACCATGTTAAATTCCGGAGAGGCGAGCAGCTGTGAAATGTGATTATTTTGAGCGTGGCGATTGTCTGTCATGCCGCAATATTCAACTACCTATGGTTGAGCAAGTGAGTGTAAAGCAACAACAATTAACCGATTTGTTTCGCGGCATCTCAGTTAAACAATGGTTAGCGCCAATATTAAGCGCAGAATCAGGTTTTCGTAATAAAGCCAAAATGGTCGTTTTAGGTGCAGCTCACAAACCTATTTTAGGTTTGGTTAATCCTAAAGGGGAGCCGGTCAGTTTATGTGACTGCTCGTTATACCCTAAAGATATGCAATTATTGTTACACCGTTTAGAACGATTTGTGCAGCAAGCTGGTATACCGCCTTATCGGGTCGATAAAAGCAAAGGCGAGCTAAAATTTATTTTATTGACTCGCAGCCAAAGTAGTGGCCAGTTTATGCTGCGTTTTGTATTACGTAGTGACCAAGCCATCGTGAGAATTGAACGAGAATTACCCCAATTATTACAAGAGTTTCCCGAAATCACCTTAGTCTCGGCCAATATTCAGCCAATCCACATGGCTATTCTAGAAGGCGAAAGGGAAATATTTTTAACGGAAACAACACGATTAGAAGAACAACTTAATAATGTACCGTTGTTCATACGGCCAAAAAGCTTTTTTCAAACTAATCCGGAGGTTGCCGCCCAGTTGTATCAAATAGCGAGGGAGTGGGTTACTGAATTCAAACCGAACTATATTTGGGACTTATTTTGTGGTGTCGGTGGATTTGGGCTTCATTGCGCTAACAGCAATACCCGTTTAACTGGAATTGAGATCGAATCTGAAGCAATAGAATGTGCCATCTTGTCAGCAACCAAACTAGGGCTTACGCAAGTGGATTTTAGTGCACTCGATTCAACTCATTTTGCTAAAGGACAATCTGCTCAAGATAAACCGGATCTTATTATTGTCAATCCACCTCGGCGTGGATTAGGCAAATCATTATGCGATTTATTGAGTGAGTTTGCGCCTAAAGCAATCGTGTACTCTAGTTGTAATCCACACACCTTAATGAGCGATTTAGAGTGCATTACGGGTTATCAAATCACCAAAGTTCAAATGTTTGATATGTTTCCTCATACCGATCATTTTGAAGTACTGGTTATGCTAGAACAGCTGTAATAGTCTTTGCTATCAATTAAGGTGTTTTATAATCGAAATTAAGTACTCGTTTGGTGTCGCTAAATTATAGGTTATATCGAACAAAGGTAGCTGTTAGGTTGTGGTATATATTGTCATCATAAAAATGTCATCTCAATGTCATAACATTGTTTATTAACATAAAAAAGGTACTAGGACGATGTGGCAAATTTTCAGTCGCTTTTTAGCGTTAGGGTTAATCAGTTTCGGTGGCCCTGCGGCTCACATAGGCTATTTTAGAAAAGCATTTGTTGACGACTTACAATGGCTAGACGGTAAACAATATTCAAGTTTTATCGCCCTGAGTCAGTTTATGCCTGGGCCAGGCTCAAGCCAGATAGGGTTTGCAATTGGATATCACCGAGGTGGTTTATTGGGCGGATTAGCCGCCTTTTTAGGTTTTACCTTGCCGTCTTTTTTACTGATGTTTTTATTTGCTGTGACCAGTGCTCAATGGTTGGAGATAACGGCCGTAGAGGGGGCTATTCATGGCTTAAAGCTACTGGCAGTGGTGGTCGTAGCGGATGCGACTTTGTCAATGTTCAATCAATTCTGTCAACGAAAAACCGCTAAAATACTCATGGCTGCCACCGCCGTTGCTGTCATATTAATGCCTTCATTATTAATGCAAATTGGCGTACTAGTTGTGGCCGCTATTGTTGGAGTCATGTTGATGACTCGGGGTGAGCGTATTACGCCAGACACACCTGCTATCGAGCTTAATTATGCTTGGTTAGCGTTATTTATTATAGGCATCGCAGCATCTTTATATTTGATCAATCAACCTGACAGTCTTGGACAGATTTTTGCGCAATTCTTCCAAGTGGGCAGTTTAGTATTTGGCGGTGGGCATGTGGTATTGCCCTTGCTTGAAACCAGTGTCGGTGAATACATTACCCCAGATCGATTTTTAACTGGCTATGCACTTGCGCAAGCCATTCCTGGCCCTATGTTTACCTTAGCAACCTTTTTAGGGGCAGATTTATGGTTAGAATCTCCTATTTTGGGTGCGTTAGTGGCGACGTTAGCTATTTTCCTTCCAGGTTTTTTATTGATGCTGGTGGGCTTAAAAAGTTGGCATTCTATTAGCCAACATCCTGCCATAGCCGGTGCGTTAGCGGGGGTAAATGCAGCCGTTGTTGGTTTATTGCTTTCAGCACTTTATCAACCTGTGTTTACTAGTGCGGTGATCATGCCGCTAGACATGGCATTAGTGATCATTGGTTTTAGTATATTAAAAGTCTTTAAGCCCGGTCTTGTATGGTTGGTAATAGGATTTGCAGCAATGGGCAGTGGATTGACAATGTTGTAAAAAGGTTATTATATTGGATGACTTTGCGATAGGTCTCACTTTATTGAGTTGCAATAGTTTGTTAGCTTAACCATCTATAATAAATAGACTATTATATTGATAGACTATTACCTTAAAAGACCTTCAAAAGGCTGGCCACTATGTTGAGATCTTCCCTACGCAATAAACTACTGGGGTTATCGCTAATTCCGCTTTCGTTAATCCTCGTCGTACTACTGAGTATTTTTTATGTTAATGAAGGCTCATCGCTGAAAAAAGATGTTGATAATTTTCGCAGTGAGTTAATTTCAGAACGTAAAAATCAACTAAAAGAATCGGTTCAAATTGCCCAAGGGGTTATCGAATACCAGTTGGCTCTGGGTGATAAAGGCAGCGTGAATGATGCATTAAGAGATTTACGTTTTGGCAGTGCAGGGTATTTTTTTATGTATGATGATGCCGGCGTCAATATTTTTCATGCGACTATGCCTGAACTTGAAGGGCAAAATAAAATCGATATGACCGATCCTAATGGCACCAAGATTATTGTTGGGCTATTAGATGCGGCTAAATCGGGTGCGGGTAATTTTTCCTTTTACTTCAAGAAACCGGGTAGCGAGCAGCTTGTTGAAAAACTCGGTTTCGCAGTAATGATCCCTAATACCAATTGGATGTTAGGCTCGGGCGCTTATATTGATGATATTGAAGAGTCTATTGGCGGGTATGAAACCTATAAAACTGAAGAGATGAATCAAAAAGCATTCATGTTTCTATTAATTGCTTTAGGTCTTACGGGGATTACTGCTTTTGGCGTGGTAGTGATGGCCCATAAAATGGTGGTGCCAATTCAAAATATGGCGTCATCGCTTAATGATATCGCTAAAGGTGAAGGTGATTTAACCAAACGTTTAGATATCACCAGTGAGGATGAGATTGGCCAATTAGGCAGCGCATTCAATCTGTTCATCGACAAATTACAACATATTATGGGTGATGTGGCTGGTGCGACCGACAGGGTTAAGCATGCGGCTCAAAGTATCAGTGGCCAAACAGTGTCAATGACAGAGCAACTCTACAATCACAATAATGAAATTGACCAAATTGTCACCGCGATCACCGAAATGTCGGCGACGGCGCATGACGTGGCCCACAATACTAATATGGTAGCTGAAGCCACGCATGCTGCCTCTGATAACGTCACGAAAGCGCAAGATTGTGTCGATACCTCATTAACGGAAGTGTCTAATTTAATGAACCAAATTGACAACGCTGCGGCCAACGTCAAATCATTAAGTGAACAATCTAAGAAAATTAATTCAGTGCTGAGTGTGATAGGTGGGATTGCTGACCAAACTAATTTACTGGCACTCAATGCGGCAATCGAAGCAGCCCGAGCGGGCGAGCAAGGTCGGGGTTTTGCGGTTGTTGCTGATGAAGTGAGAAACTTGGCTAGTCGAACCCAAGCCAGTACGGTTGAAATTAATGAAATGCTGGCAGAACTGAATAAGCTAGTGACTCAAACGGTACAAACTATGGAAGAAAGTCAGGTGAGTTGTTTGAGTTCGGTGGAGTCTTCTAGAGCGATTTCTGAAAGTTTAGGTGCCGTGACATCATCAGTAACCAGCATTAATGACATGAGTACTCAAATTGCCACCGCGGCTACTGAACAAAGCTCAGTGACCGAAGAAATCAATCGCAATATCAATTCAGTGCAAGAGATTGTTAATACGTTATTGGTGGCCAGTCAAGATGCGTCCGGTATGAGTAAAACCGTTGCTGATGATGGTCAGACGTTAGCGGAATTAGTGGGTCAATTTAAAATATAATGTTTACTTGGTAGGTAATTAAAAATGAACCCGAAGCGGTTCATTTTTTTTAGTCCAATTTTTAATCTACACCAGAGCCTAAATTTGAACCTATATTTGTTGAAGCAAACTTTAACATTATAAGCGGTCCATTTATTCTATTCATTCGTGGGTAAGCGTTTTTCCAGATGTTGATTTGATGAAATATATTCGTCATTTGTTTATTAATAATCGGCCTTCCGGTCTAGGTTTAGTGCCTATCATGGGGTAAAATACGCCGTTGCACCTTTTGTTAACCGCCAAATTTAAGTTGAATATTCATGTTTGAAGTTAATCCGGTAAAATTCAAAATTAAAGAGCTAGCCGAACGTACTGAGTTACTTCGGGGGTATCTTTGACTACGCTGCCAAAAGTGAGCGTTTAGAAGAAGTCAGTCGCGAGCTTGAAAGCCCTGAAGTGTGGAATGAGCCTGAACGTGCTCAAGCATTAGGTAAAGAGCGTGCTGCGTTAGTGGTTGTGGTCAAAACCATTGATGATATGGACACGGGTCTAGAAGACATCCAAGGGTTACTTGAGCTTGCCATTGAAGAAGATGACGAAGAAACCTTTAATGATGCTGCCGCAGAACTTGAGGAGTTAGACACTCGTCTGGCTGATCTCGAATTCCGCCGCATGTTTTCTGGTAAGAGTGATGCTTCAAACTGTTATCTTGATATTCAATCTGGTTCAGGCGGCACCGAAGCACAAGACTGGGCCAATATGGTTCTGCGCATGTATTTACGCTGGGGTGACGCGCATGGTTATAGCCCAGAGTTAATGGAAGTGACCGACGGCGATGTGGCAGGTATTAAGGGTGCTACGATTAAGTTCACTGGTGAGTACGCTTTTGGTTGGATGCGAACAGAGACGGGTGTGCACCGTTTAGTACGTAAATCGCCATTTGATTCATCAGGTAAACGTCATACTTCTTTCTGTTCTGTTTTCGTTTACCCTGAAATTGATGATGATATTGAAATCGATATCAATCCATCAGATTTACGTATCGACACTTACCGTGCTTCTGGCGCGGGTGGTCAGCACGTCAACAAAACCGATTCTGCGATACGTATTACACATTTACCAACCAACACTGTGGTGCAATGTCAAAACGATCGCTCGCAACATAAAAACCGTGACTCTGCTTTTAAGCAATTAAAGGCGAAGTTGTACGAGTTAGAAATGCATAAACAAAATGCCGATAAACAAGCTGCTGAAGATGCAAAATCAGATATCGGCTGGGGCAGTCAAATTCGTTCATACGTATTAGATGACGCCCGTATCAAAGATTTACGTACAGGGGTTGAGAACCGCAACACTCAAACTGTGCTGGATGGTGATTTAGATAAGTTTATTGAAGCCAGCCTAAAATCAGGACTTTAATTAAATTAACTTTTTCCGCCATGTAAGTGTGGCGAGTAAACGCGAGAATATAATATGACTGAACACGTACAAGATGAAAACAAACTGATTGCTGAACGTCGCGCTAAATTAGACCACATCCGCACCAACTGTCCTGCGAATGCTCATCCAAATACATGGCAGCGTAGTCATAAAGCGGCTGAGTTACAGGCTCAATATGGCGAGCAAACCAAAGAAGCGCTAGAAGCGTTAGCTTTTCAAACAAGTATTGCTGGCCGTGTTATGGCCAAGCGTGGTCCGTTTTTAGTGATTCAAGACGTGTCTGGCCGTATTCAAGCTTATGCTGGTAAGCCAGTACAAGGCGATTTAAAAGAGCGTTATCAAGGTTTAGACATCGGTGACATCATTGGTGTTAAAGGTCAGCTGCATTTATCTGGCAAGGGCGACTTGTACGTCAACATGGAAGAATACCAGTTGCTGACTAAAGCACTGCGTCCATTACCTGAAAAATTCCATGGTTTAACCGACCAAGAAACGCGTTATCGTCAGCGTTACGTTGATTTGATCGTTAACGAAGATTCGCGCAATGCCTTTATTATGCGTTCTAAAGTGGTTGCCGCAATCCGTAACTTTATGGTCAAAAAAGAGTTCATGGAAGTTGAAACCCCAATGATGCACGTTATTCCTGGTGGCGCTTCAGCACGTCCATTTGTAACGCATCACAATGCATTAGACATGGCGATGTACTTACGTATCGCGCCAGAGCTGTACCTTAAGCGTTTAGTGGTTGGTGGTTTTGAGCGTGTGTTCGAAATTAACCGTAACTTCCGTAACGAAGGTTTGTCACCACGTCATAACCCAGAATTCACCATGATGGAATTCTATATGGCATATGCTGATTACAAAGACCTAATGGACTTAACCGAAGAAATGCTGGGGTCAATTGCTCAAGAATTATTAGGCAGTACTAGCATGCCTTATGGTGAAGAAACTGTTGAGTTTGGTGGCGCTTATGCACGTTTAAGCATGTTAGAAGCGATTCAGAAATATAATCCTGACAATGCGACTATTCAAGCTATGACCTACGAGCAAGTTAAAGACGTAGAGTTTATGCGCGATTTAGCATCGAGCTTAGGCATCAAGCTAGAAAAATTCTGGACGTGTGGTCAGTTACTTGAAGAAATTTTCGGTGAAACGGCTGAAACTAAGTTAATGCAACCTACGTTCATTACTGGTTACCCAGCGGATATTTCACCTTTGGCGCGTCGCAATGATAACAATGACTTCATTACCGATCGTTTTGAGTTCTTTATCGGTGGCCGCGAAGTGGCTAACGGCTTTAGTGAGCTCAACGATGCTGAAGATCAAGACAACCGCTTTAAAGCGCAAGTTGATGCTAAAGATGCAGGCGATGACGAAGCAATGTTCTATGACGCTGACTACATCACAGCACTAGAGCACGGTTTACCACCAACAGCAGGTCAAGGTATTGGTATCGACCGTTTAGTGATGCTATTCACTAACACGCATACTATTCGTGACGTGATTTTATTCCCAGCGATGCGCCCACAAGCGTAATGGCATAGGTTGGCAGTAGCTGACACTGAGGAATAATCAAAACCAGCTTTCGGGCTGGTTTTTTTTGACTAAAATTAACTGGAAATTTGTCTCGTACTGGTTAATTTGCTGCTTGCAAAAAACGCTAGCCGATGACGCCACTTTTAGGTTGGATAAACTTTGCCGATGCTGTCACGAAAGCTTTATTGTTAACAAAGAGCGCAGCTTCTAATTGGTACATCCCTAAACGTTGGCTCACCAATCGACCGACAATTTTGATGGCATCACCAACCTTTATGGGGGCAATAAAGCGGATGGTCATTTCGGCGGTTAAGGCCTTAATACCTTGCATCAGCAAACAATGAGTCATCGCCGCATCGACTAAGGCACTGGCAACGCCGCCATGCAAGAAACTGTTGTAGCCTTGAAGCTGCGGACTCACTTTATGATAACCAACCACTTGATTGTCACCGTTAGCAAAAAATTTACACTGTAACGACAATGGATTTTGTTTAGCGTCGCCACAGACAACACATTGACTGTGGCTTTGTTTGCTCTCTTGATAACGGTTCACACAAGACCTTATTTATTGATGAGTATAAATCCCAGCAATGCTTTAAAAGCGCGCATTAACCATTTGGTAGGTTTTATAACCACCAGTGAGGTTACGCACTTTAAAACCATGCTGTATTAACATGCGATAAGCGACATGACCGCGTAAACCCACCTGGCAAAATACCAGTAACTCTTTGTCTTTAGGGAGTTCGTTTAGTCGGTCTCGAAGCTCTGGCAGTGGAATATTCATTGCGCCTGCAATTGATCCCACGGCCGTGAGTTCTCCAGGGTTTCGAACATCGACAATGATTTGTTCTGCGGTCAAAGCGTGTAAATCTCGAGTGTGACATATGGCTTCATCACCTAATAATACATTGGCTGCGACCATACCTGCTTGATTGACCACATCTCTTGCAGAACCAAATGGAGGCGCGTATGTGAGTTCAAGATCGGCTAAGTCATGCACCGTCATACCAGCGCGTTGCGCCACGGCTAATACGTCCATACGTTTATCAACGCCGTCAATCCCTGCTGCCTGCGCGCCTAAAATACGGCCTGAACTAGGGCAGAACAATAGCTTTAAGCTAATAGGGTGAGCCCCAGGATAATAGCTGGCGTGGCTTGCTGTGTGGACATAGATTTTTTCAAATGGGATATTTTGCTTGAGTAAACTTTTCTCATTTAATCCTGTTGAAGCAATGGCCATATCAAACAACTTACAAATAGCTGTGCCTTGAGTGGCACGATATTTTTTATCACCACCAAGCATGTTATCGGCAGCTAATCGTCCTTGGCGGTTGGCAGGGCCCGCAAGGGGGATGAGTGTCGGATTACCAGTAACAAAATCGGCGGTTTCGATGGCATCGCCCACAGCATAAATATCTGCATCGGAGGTTCGCATGCCTTCGTCAACCCGAATACCACCGAGTGGGCCTAATACTAAACCGCACTCAGACGCCAAGCTGGTCTCAGGTTTAACACCAATGGCGAGGATGACTAAATCGGTTGCTAAGGTGTTGTTATCACTCAATGCTAGTTGCAGATGGTAGTGAGGTAATATTGGCTTATCATAATCACCGGTATTATCGGCTTCAGCCAGTTGTATCGGGTATTCATCAACAGCGGTTAAGCCGGTTTTTAAGCGTAAATCAACGCCATTATCAACCAGTTTTTGATGCAGCATGTTGGCCATTTCAAGATCAACAGGCCCCATCACTTGGTCTGCTAGTTCGAGTAAGGTGACGTCTAACCCAAGGTGGCGCAGCGCTTCTACCATTTCTAAGCCAATAAACCCACCGCCTACTACCGTGGCATGTTTAGGTTTATGCAGTAGAAGATTCGACAGGATTTTATCCATATCAGGAATATTACGCAGGCTATGGACGAAATGGTTATTGTTGCCGCTAATGGGTGGTTTTATTGGTGATGCACCGGGGCTGAGTAATAGCTTTTCATATGACTCTTGATACATTTCATTGGTCATAAGGTTACGTACGGTTAATTGCTTGGCTTGTCTATCAATCGCCACGACTTCATTATGTACCCGTACATCGACATTAAAACGCGACTTAAAGCTTTCGGGTGTTTGCAGTAATAGTGCGTCTCGGGATTCAATTTCACCACTAATATGGTAAGGCAAACCACAGTTGGCAAATGAAACAAATTCGCCCCTTTCAAGGATGATTATTTCAGCGGCTTCAGATACGCGTTTTGCTCTTGCTGCTGCCGATGCACCACCAGCAACACCACCAATAATGACTATTTTGGTCATGCTATTCTCCAATAAAATTAACGATTAACCTAGCGACTATCAATCAGACTTTTTGTTTTCTGATTTGCTATTAAGTGCTTTTTGGCAAGCAAAGCAGTGACCGTACATATTGAGGCTGAGGTGGTGAATACTCATGCCGTGATGTTCTGCCGCTAATCCTAAGCGAAGCTCAATTAAGGGGTCGATAAAATCGATTAACTTGCCACAGGTTAAGCAAATTAGATGATCATGACGTGGTTTATTACTGAGCTCATAAACAGTATTTTTAGATTCAAATAATCGGCCTACGACGAGGCCTGCTTGTTCAAAATGCGCCATAATTCGGTCTACAGTATGAAGGCTAATGGTCTCTCCCTGTGCATTTAACCCTTGATAGATATTTTCTACCGTTAAATGCTGTTCATCGGTTTGAGTAAGAAACTCAAGTAACTTACACCTTTGAGTGGTTATTTTGAGACCAGATTCTTTCAATACTGCTTGCATTAGATTGACCTAAACACGTCGATACGTGTTAACTGTGTTTAATCTTCAGCTGATATTATTTGTCATCAACGCTTTGCCATTAATAAGACTATCAACCACCTTATGCCTAGCTCCTTTAACCAAGTTCGCCAACGTTTGACGAGAAATATTCATTGATTTAGCTGCTTCTTGTTGTTGCATCCCCAGTAAATCAACTAAGCGTAAAGCCTCCATTTCATCCTCTGCAAGTGGTACCTGTTCTAACTGCGTCATCGGAATACCATTGGGCTTAAAACAGATGTTGGCAGCTTGGCCGCATATAGTTCGGGGGATTTTAGGTCTTGCCATGTAACACCTCGTTTGTAGCATATGCTATATATACTGAATGTAGTTCACACATGCAAGCTCTATTCTTTATTGAGTATGAGATACAAACAGATCTTTGATCTAGCCCATAAAACTGACTATTCAACGATACTGATTTTATCACCGTGCTAAATCCAGCTGGCTTTGGAATTGTTAGTGACTGTTTAGTGATGCTATTGATTCATACGGTTACTATCCGAGAGATTATTGATTACCAGTGATACGCCCAACAGTGCCTGTATCTATGAGGTGCCAATTGCCAGTCAATCACACGAACAATGCAAATCAAATAACGCTGTTATGATTTTTTATTATCTCTGGTGGAGATAAACTTATAAGCTCCAGGTCTCAAGTGCGCCATCTGAGCTTAAGGTCAATAGCTTACCATTAGGTTTGATCACCATTGAAAATACCGTAGTGCCAGTGTTATAGGCGGTGATATCCCAATGAGAAAGCTCTTTTCCTGATGAAGCATCCCAATAGATAACACTTTGTTTTGACGTTGCGGTAATTAAGTTTTTGCCGTGATTGACGAATAACGCCTGCCGAAAATAGCGATAGCGCTCAAGGTAATCTAGATGACTTACTGGCTGCGTTGTTTGGGTATCGATAATGACATTGTTATCGAGTGCATCGGCAATAAATAAGCGCCGATTAGCGTCATCAAAACTCACGCTGGTGATTTGTTGAGGACGTGAGAAACTGCTGATCAACTCACCGCTATAAGCAGCCCAAATATGGACATCACCATCAAGTCCTGTCGATAAAACCTGTTGTTCAAAGCCTGATAGCTCAACATGATTAACGGCGGCGCTGTGTTGTTTAAACAATGACATTGTCATGCTACTTCGTTGTATCACTGTGATTGAACCATCATTCATCCCCACCAAAATAGTGCTGCCTGTTTGGCTCAGAAAAAGGCTCGAAATGCTGGCATCGGGATTAAATCCGTGGGCGGGCCAACGTATATCTAATTTGCCTGTCTCAAGGTTAAAAACGGATATTTTTTGTTTGCCAGCCGTCGCAAGGAATTGTTTGTTACCAGACAACGCCAGCAGATAATTGGTTTCATCAAAGTCATCGTCAGACCATTGGCGTAATAGTTGGCTTGTTGCCACATCCCAAATCGATAATGTACGGCTTCTGCCTAATGTGACAGCCATACTGGCATCGTTAGACAATACGCCATCAATTAGCGTTTCTTGTACGAGTGGTTGAATATTATCGGGGGTTTTCATCACCTCAGCTTGATTGCAGCCAGAGACAGCCATCATTATCGTGATGACGCTAATAAGGTGCACACTTATCTGTAATCTAAATCCGGCATTAGCTAACAATTTAATTCCCCCTATAAAAAGATGCTTTCAACATAATAGCATAGAGCGTTACCGCCGGTTTTATGGGCTCGCAACTGCATGAATCGTGAAATATTTACTATAAATGGCATGACTTTTTGCTATAGCAAAGTCAGCGTTCAAATTATGCATCTATTAAGAAAAAGTGAATTCAGGCACAATAACGGCTAACAATCTGTTATTTAAGCCAAGGAACCCACATGACGCAAATTACCTTAACCACTCCCGATGATTGGCATCTTCATTTTCGAGATGGGGATATGCTAGGTGAAACGGTTCCTGCAACGGCTAGACTGTTTCAACGCGCGATTGTGATGCCTAATTTAGTCCCACCAGTAACGACCGCTACAATGGCTTTAGCTTATCGAGATCGTATCTTGGCGGCGCGCCCAGCCGGAAGTAGTTTTCAGCCGTTAATGACGCTATTTTTAACTAATAATACCAGCGCTCAAGATATTATCGATGCCAAAGCGGCAGGGGTAGTGGCTGGAAAGTTATACCCAGCAGGTGCGACCACAAATTCAGATGCAGCAGTTAAAGCCTTGGATGAGTTGTTTCCGATATTTGAGGTTATGGCGCAACAAGGCATGTTGTTATTAGTACATGGTGAAGTAACAGAATCGCATATTGATATTTTTGATCGCGAAAAGATGTTTATCGATCGCTATTTATCGCGCATTGTCGAAGCCATTCCTAGCCTTAAAGTGGTGTTTGAACATATCACCACTAAAGAAGCGGCTGAGTTTGTCGCAGAGGCTTCAGCTAATGTTGCTGCAACCATTACCCCACAGCATTTATTGTTAAATCGTAATGATTTACTCGTCGGTGGTGTTCGTCCGCATAACTTTTGCTTACCCGTATTAAAACGCAACATTCACCAGCATGCATTGCAAGCTGCTGTGGCGACAGGCTCAAGTAAATTCTTTTTAGGTACTGATTCTGCCCCGCATGAAAAACACCGCAAAGAGTCAGCCTGTGGCTGCGCAGGTTGTTACAGTGCCTGGAGTGCATTAGAACTCTATGCACAAGTATTTGATAACTTAGGGGCATTAGATAAGTTAGAAGGTTTTGCCAGCTTACATGGCGCAGACTTTTATGGCTTACCACGCAACAGCGGCACTGTGACGCTAGTGAAGCAAGAATGGACGGTACCAGAAGAGATTATTCTGCCAAACGGCAATCCTATCGTGCCATTTTTTGCAGGACAAAAAGTGAATTGGAAAGTGAAAACGGCTTAAGTTAATCACTAAGTTATCTAGGTAATTAACGCAGCATGCTGTTTTTATCACGGGTAGCTAAGTAGAAATAGTTTAATAACCAAATAGATTTATTAATGCCTGTCAGTTTGCTGACAGGCATTTTGATCAGCGTCTTATTAAAGATCTCTTATTGGCTGTTTCATTTGTTGCCTGCGCCTGTAAAAGTGCTTCAAATGCTGCTTGGGGTAATGGTTTACTAAATAAGTAACCTTGGCCGTAATCACATTTCAATGCATTAAGCAGATGATACTGCTCTTCTGTTTCAACGCCTTCTGCCACGACCGTTAAATTGAGCCCATGCCCCATAGCGATTGCCGCACCAACAAGTTCTAGATCGCCCGGATCGACGGTTATATCGTTAATAAAGCTTTTATCTACTTTTAAGGTATTGAATGGGTAACTGCGCAGGTAACTGAGCGACGAATATCCGGTACCAAAATCGTCCATTGAGATACTGACACCAATGTTGTTAATGGATATCAAGTTACTGTCGATGACGGCGTCGCCACTGAGTAAGACTCCTTCGGTGATTTCCAGTTCAATAGTGCTAGGATTAATCTGATGTTTATCTAGCTGGATATTAAGCATATCAACAAAGGTATTTTCCCTGAATTGTTTTGGGGACACGTTAATGGCAATTTTAAAATGAGGATTATAGGTTTGTTGCCATTTTTTGGCTGTAGCAAATGCAACCTCGATAACATATTGACCGATTGTGACAATGAGTCCCGTTTGTTCAGCAATAGGGATAAACTCATCAGGAGTGACTTGACCGAGCAAAGCATTATTCCAGCGTAAAAGGGCTTCCGCGCCGATAATTTTGCGGCTCTTGATATCTACAAAAGGTTGAAAGTAAACCTCGAGTTCTTTTTGCTTCAATGCACTGCGTAATTGCTCTTCAACTTTCAAGCGCCGATTCATATCGTGGTTCATTTGATGTGTATAGAAATTATAGGTATTTCTGCCGCGATCCTTTGAATGGTACATGGCTGAATCTGCTTGTCTTAGCAATTCTTTAGGGTCTTCACTATCTAGCGGGTAAAGGGCAATACCAATACTGATGGTTGACACTAGCTCACGATTTTCGAGCCTAAAAGGCTGGTAAAATTGCTCGAGTAGCTTACGGGCAATAATTTCAACTTCAGTGGGTTCATTAATATTGCTCAATATAATGATAAATTCATCACCTCCCAACCTACCCACAACATCACTTTCTCTAATGGTATTTTTTAACCGAACCGCCGCTTGGATCAACAGTTCATCACCAACAGAGTGACCCATGGTGTCATTAACCTTTTTAAAATCGTCTAAATCAATAAACAATACTGCCACATTATTTTTGGCTCGATGGGCGTCTTTAAGCATTTGCGACAATCTATCAAGTGACAGTAGTCTATTAGGCAGGCCTGTTAAGCTATCGTAATGGGCTTGATGAAGAATTTTTTCTTCTTGTTGTTTGTATTGAGTGACATCTTGTTTTAGGGCTAGATAGTGTTTAGTGACGCCAGCGTTATCAAAAATAGGTGCAATATGAGCATGTTCCCAAAAAATATCGCCGTTTTTCTTTTTGTTTTGCAGCTCGCCTTGCCATGCATGTCCGGTAGAAATAGCATTCCATAATTCTTTATAAAGTGATTTTGGGGTTAATCCCGACTTTAGCATGCTGGCCGATTGGCCAATGACTTCACTCGCGGCGTAGCCAGAAATTTTTTCAAAGGCACTATTCACATATTCAATTTTGCTGTCGATATTAGTTAATATCATTGATATTGGGCTTTGTTCTATTGCTTGTGACAATGTAAGAGCTTGTTCTTCAGCCTTTTTTTGGGCGCTTAAATCGATATCGATACAGTACATTTCTGCTTCATTATCGGTATTGTTGATTAACGTATGGGATGAATAAACCGCTACATTACTACCATCTGCACGTTGCAGGAGTAATTCTTCAGCGAGAATAGGAACCCCTTCATTAATCCATGCATTGACGTTATTGATCACATGTTCTCGGTAAGGTGGGGGAATAATGAGGTCTTCTAATTGCTTCCCTAATGCTTGCTCTTTGGTATATCCATAAAGCTTTTCACTGGCCTGGTTCCAAAAAATGACCGAACGGTTTTTATCATAACCTTGGACCGAAATTGAGGGTATTTGTTCAAAAATATGTCTAAACTTAGATTCACTCAGAAGCAGTTTTTGTTCGGCATTAATGCGCTGTGAAATATCTTTAACAAAGCAGAATAACATCCCATCATCACCATCCCAAAAGCTGATGCTCACCTCAACATGAAACAAATGACCTAACTTATGTCGGTGTTGAGAGGTGTAATTAATAGACTTTGTTTGCTTAACTTTAATGACATTTTGAGTAGAATACTGGTGTTTTTCACTGGTTTCGATCTCTCCAATCGGTTTATTGCTCAGCTCGTCGAGAGTATAACCGGTCATATTAGCGAAACTCTGATTCGACTCAATTATTTTGCCGTCCACCGACACAATAACAAAGCCATCTTGCGCGGTACTGATAATATTACGATAAGTACTTTCACTGCGGCGTAACTGTTCTTCAATGAGTTTTCGGTCGGCCATATCTCGACTTACGCCCACAATCCCCTCAATTTCCCCAGACAAATTAGTAAAAGGCGTTTTATGGGTTTTAAAAATATGGGCGATTCCATCGGGTGTTGTGACCCATTCTTCATTCATCCACGGCTGGTTTTCTCGTAATACAAAGCGATCGGCTTTGATAAAGCTGTCTGCCTGTTGACGATCAAATAAGTCATAGTCTGTCTGATGCTTAATATCCTCGGGTTTAAGGTGTAACGCTTCAGAGAATGCCTTGTTACAACCTAAATAAATCCCGTCGACCGATTTGTAAAAAATGATATCGGGAATGCCATCAATAATGCTTTGTAACAGGTTTTTCTCGGTTTCGAGGAGGCCTTTGTGATGATGTAACTCTTGATATATTTGTTGCCTTTGTTGATGCTGTTTTAGCAATAACCCCACTAGCATGGTGCCACATGTATATACCGTTAATAATGTCGGACCAATTGTAAGAATAATGTCGTATTTATCTACCACCGGCATGAGTAATAAACACAGCAAAACGCCAATCTCCACCACAAACCCCATGGCCAGTAAGTTTTGCCAATTGGGTTGTTTGTTTGCAGATTTCATCCAGTATCGCCAGCCTAACCCAATGGCAGAGCTGATAATAATAATTAAGGTTCCAACGTATAAACCGGCGCCGCCTTGATAAATACGGAAACAAGCAGCGAGTAACACGGCAATCAATGTCGGGATAAAACCAAAAAATAGCCCACTTAAACTTAACAGTACCCAGCGAGTATCAAAAAATATTCCCGGCCTTAACTCCCAAGGATTATTCATGACACAAATTGCAATCATTCCGATAAAAACCCCACTCAAGACATTTCCATATTTCTTGGGGGCTATCTTTTGTAATTTTATGGCATCATAAATAACGACAAGTGCCAGTAACAATACGGTGTTACTCATCAAACTGAAAAAACTATCCATTCTTTCCCCGCATAAAAAGAGCATTGCCTTCATTTACTGTAGTTCAAATCTGATAATAATAAAAAATAAACTATTTTTATCATTACGTTAATAAGATTTTTACCATTATTATCTAACGCCTGTGACCATTAATATCTAACGCCTGTGACCATTGAAATCTGAGCAAAGGTTCAAATAAATGGCATGATCAAGTTTAGTCGTTAAACGGTATTTTTGTGTACTAAATCTTCATCCGTTGACGAGTTCTGTGAAACACCGCGCTTCATTTTTATCGGCTGTAAATGTAGGGGGAAAACGCAATCTAGCTAAAACGATAGAATGATGACTTATCTAAGGATGAATGGCTGAATATTGAACGATTATTCAGCTATTCAATAGCTTGAGTTTCTGTCGAATGACAGGGTGTTGAATGATCTGTCATTGGCGTGTGTTAATTCATTTCGGGGCTATGCATTATAAAGCCGATTACATTTATAAAATGCTAACTATCAATAATACAATAAGATAAAGCTTAACGAGTGACACTAATTTGTATTAAGTCATCTTTAATATAAAAAGTTGAAATTTATTTGTATATATCGAGGTCTTTTACATTAATACCAACATACTTAATCGTTAAGTATGAAATATGGATGAATATTATTATGACGACTTCATTTTCTGTAAAAATGTTACTCACCTCAACCACCGTAGGCTTAACGCTATTATTTGGCATGCCAGCTCAAGCATCGAGTATTACAGTACCGGACTCAATGATAGTTGAAACCGTGAATGGTCAGAACGTCAGTATAAAAAATACGATTGGACTTAGCCGTGGGCAACAATTGGTTGAAATTAACTATCGCGACTTATTTCAAGATAATGCTGATGATTCAGGCCATTGGGTACGTTCTGAATCCTTGTACCTCACATTAGAAGTTGCTGAAAATCAACGTTATGAGCTTGCTACACCTGATATTTATAGTGCAGAAGCTGCTCGTGATTTTTTAGATAACCCACAAGTCACGCTGAGTATTAATGGTCAACAACACAAAAGTGTCGCATTATTGACTCAGTCGCAGTTATTAACTCAATTAGTGTTGAGGTAAGTTTAAAAGTGGTTAGCAAGTCTTATCATCAGAAGCGGCTTGCTAAAAATTATTTTAAGACACTGCTACTCTCGTAATACGGATCTATATCGCCGATTCTATAACTTGTTATTGTGTAAATATTAATTTAAGTAATAATATTTCTAATTGTTAGTTTATTTGTTAGTTTATTTGTTAGTTTATTTGTTAGTTTATTGGTTTTTTTGATAACTTCAGCTCATTAATTTTATTGAGTTGATATTATTGAGTTGATATTGTCGATTAATGTTGTCGATTAATGTTGTTTGGATTATTTTGTTAATGATACCTATAGGTTGATTTATAGTTTTGTCGTGTTTTTAGATATTTATTGAAAATAGTAGATTCAGTTTCATCATTAATGTGTATTTAGTTTCCTCCATTCAAATTTTCAACACGCCAACTAGCTTTTATACTATGTTGTCGAACATATTTGCCATTTTTCTGGGGTATTGAGTTGTAGAATACAGCTGCCCAACGCTTATTGCTCATGAGTGTTTGCTTTAAATAATAGATACCGAGCCAATGACTTTTATCAATGGATTATATCGTAAACTATTGATAAATATGGGCTATTATGGCATCTAAAAATGGAGTTTATTTTTTTGTGTTCATCCTACGATGAACACAACTTACCAAAGCAGTCCTTAAACAATATCGTTGGTAAGCAAAGCATTGGTTCTTGTAAGATGAACTCGCGGCGCGATAATCAATTCATTTATTGATCATTCTCTGTATTTTAGTAAATCATTTGCGTTAATATACTGTTGCATTCTAGAGCAGTTATTTGTAATACAAATGGCTAACATAAAGTAAAATAAAGGAATATTAATGCAGTTACTTTTTAGGAAAGCTATCACTCCGTTATTGGTTACCGCCAGTTTAACCGTTGCAGGTTGCAGTGGTGGGGGAAGCGAGTCAGCCAGTAATAATGTCACACCTCCGGTGACAGACAGCAGTAGCATTACTTGGACCAAGGGCCAGTTTACTCCATACGCGGATGTCGCATTACAGTGCAAGGCCGATCAAACTGGATCTGAACTCACCGAAAAGCTTTGGCTTCGCTCATGGAGTAACGACACTTACCTTTGGTATGATGAAATTTTCGATCGCGATCCAGCTCCTTATACCGTAGCGCAATACTTTGATTTATTAATCACAGATGAGCTGTCTGAAACCGGTAATGTAAAAGATAAGTTTCATTTCTCAATGCCGACTGATGAATGGGAGCAATTAAATCAATCTGGCGCATCATTCGGTTACGGATTTAACCTGTCACTTCGCAATGCATCTGCGGGGGTAACTCGTCAGGTCACCATTACTTATAGCGAACCTAATTCACCGGCAGTTGCCGCGAGAATAAATCGCGGCGCTATTATTGTTGCTGTAGATGGCGTCAATGTGGCTAATGCTGACGATAGTGCAAGCATAGATACATTAAATGCAGGGTTGTTCCCAACTCAAAGTGGCAAACAAACGACATTTACCGTGCGAGATCTCAATGCCATTGTCGATCGCAATGTCATATTGTCGGCCACCACAGTTATCTCTACCCCGGTGCAAAATACCCAAGTGATCCAAACCGCAAGCGGCAAGATTGGATACTTACAATTTAATTCTCATATTGCGACTGCAGAGCGAGGGTTGTTTGATGCTATCACCACGTTAAGCGAAGCGGATGTAGAAGATTTAGTCCTAGATTTACGCTACAACGGTGGCGGTTTACTCGCCTTAGCGAGTCAGTTGGGTTACATGATAGCAGGTGATACCGCGACCAATAATCGCATATTTGAACGCACCAGTTTTAATGATAAATATCGAACTATCGATCCCGTAACTAGAGCAATACTCGAACCAACGCCGTTTATTCCGGAAACAATAGGCTTTAATACTGGGTTGCTGCGTGCAGGGATTACACTGCCTTCACTAAACCTCAAGCGGCTTTATGTATTAACAACAGCAGATACATGCTCGGCCAGTGAAGCATTGATGAATAGTCTGCGTGGTATTGATATTGAAGTGATTCAAATTGGTGGCACAACGTGCGGAAAGCCTTATGGATTTTACCCAACACCAAACTGCGGTACCACTTACTTTAGCATTCAATTTAAAGGCGTAAACGATAAAGGTTTTGGTGATTATTCAGATGGTTTTGTACCCACTACAAGTCCAACACTCGACAGTGAAATTGAAGGTTGTGCGCTAAGCGATGATTTAAACCATGCGCTTGGTGATACCAATGAGCGACTCTTAAGCGCCGCATTGTATTACCGTGATAATAACCAGTGTCCAGAGCTGACGTCATCAGCGGCTAAAGTGTCAGCGGCTCCAACAATGATGGATAAGGGCTTTATGTTGAAAGATGACCGTCACTCAACATTGCTTAAAAATAATCGGATAATGTCGACAGGAGCCATGTAATGTCCCGTTTACCTTCTGGTTTACTTATTGCTGTAGTGATGTTTTCCACGGCTTTTATGGGGTGTGGCACTTCAACGGCCGGAAACGATAGAGCGGTTCCTGCGCTAATCACGTCGCCAAATAGTGCCAGTGTGGATGAATTACAAGCGGCTATTGCCAGTTTGTTGAATACAGACCATGTGATGATTGCTCAAAGCGCGTTTACAGACACCAGTGTCTTGTCTATTGAACCTGCAATGCACAAAGACACTAATGGTCGTTTATTAATGGGTCGCTCTACCGAGATGCCAGAGAGTGTGCAATTATTTATGCAAGCTGATACTTGCTTGCTTGAGCATGCCAAAAGTGGCCAACGCAGAATACTGCAAATAACCACCTGCCGGGCCGAGTAACACTGGCTAACTTATGGCGTAGTTACCTGTTAATTCAGGCTTGGACTCAGTAGTACCAATGACGAAATATTATCATTGGTACTACTGGAATATTGCTGGTTTATTACCGGAGTTTTATTGTCAATCTGATGGATATTATTGTGGTTATTTAACGCTTCAGCGTTAATCACAATAATGAGTTAAAAGTTAAGAGTTAAGAGTTAAGAGTTAAGAGTTAAGAGTTAAGAGTTAAGGATTGAGTTAAGAACTAAATTCAGGACTAAATACAGACTACGTATTAACCTTGTGTCTGGTAAGTAAAATATTCTTAGTGAATAGAAAGGTAGCCTAGGCTGCCTTTCTATGATTACTTCTCCAGTGAGATAATTATCTATTATCTGTAGCAGAGGTTATTTATTATCTGAACGTATCACTAACTCAACGCGGCGGTTTTGTTTCTGGCCCGCTTCATCAAGATTATTGGCAATAGGCGAGTACTCACCAACCCCTTTGGCTTCAACTTGTTGTGCAGAAATAGAGAACTGTTTGATCAAACGGGTTTTAATTGCAGTCGCGCGTTTTTCTGACAAGGTTTGGTTATAAGCTTGCGAGCCCTGGTCGTCTGAGTGTCCTACAACATAAAACAGCTGCTTAGGGTGTGTTTGTAGGTATTGAGCTACCACTTCAACAATCGGATAAGCTTCTGGCAGTAATTCATCGCTATCATATTTAAACAACAAACCGTCTAGCGCCACATGGCCTGTTTTGGCTATCTCATCGGTTAAGCCCTGCAAATCAATTCCCACACGATTATTGTTTAATGTGATTTCTTCAATGATCCTGATTTCAGCGGATAATCGCCCTGAAAACCCAATAACGTAAACCATAGCGTAAACATTACCTTCAGCTCTTTCTAACTTATAGAGTCTATAAAATTGGTTTTCTTCGCGACCAATTGCTGAATGTAATGCTATCTTAGTTTCTAATGTATCTTCGTTTCCGCACGCCTTCCCTAAACAGGTATAAACTTCCGTAAAACCAAGTTTGGTTAATGCGTTATGGTAGTTTGCATCAATCTCAAATTCTGAGAAAGTACGTGGCAATATGTATGTAATATCGGTAACTTTCCCTTCCAGTTCCAACGTTTTATAGTTAGCTCCAGCAAGTACCATGGTTTGGTTAAAGCCATGAGTCATATATTCCTGTATGTAAGCTCCAGCGACTCTGCTAAGCATTGGGTGGTCAGCCGAGTTTTTAGTATCTTTATCGCTATTGTCTTTAACCGTTATTTCACTCACAGCTTGTGATAAATAACTTTGATTAGTGGCCACCAAATCTAATGGCTCAGCGATGACTTCTATAATATCCAATTCTAAATTGGTAGCATTCTGCCAGCTAATCGCATATATCGACACATAAACTTGTTTTTTAGGCAGGGTAATATGTGCTGTTATTAATGATGGCAAGCTACTGGAAATATTTGTCAAAGGCGAGATAAATGAAGATAGCTTACGTTCATGACCACAACTTGCTTGCTCGCATTCAAAGAGGATCTCGGCATTGAGCGCGTTAAGCTGATTTTTATAGTTATTGATTAAATGAGCAGGTGTATAAGACGGCGGCAGTTCATAGTTGGTTCTAGTTAGTTTACCTTTCACTTCTTTTGATTGAATATTTTTATCGTCAATTGCCGTGATCAATTGCACAGGCGTGAAGTGCCTTAATTCATTTTTTGTGTCTTTTACCTCTTTAGGCTCAGAAAATAATTCTTGTAATGTTGCCGAATAGGCATTCATCGCTGGTATCACTGCAATGATAATGGCTAATGACATAAGTACGGGTTTTAACATTTCAACTCCCTGTTGTGTGGTATCCAATATTTTGTGAAATAACATTAAGTGATCATAAGATATTCAAACATCAATAAGGTGTAAAACAATTTGTAATATGATGACTATATACCTATCACTTTTAGTGCCTTTTGTTTTTTGCTCCATCCTTAAGGATGTATTTAAGTGGTGAGTAATATTTTATTAGGAAAAGGTAACAGGTTTATTGGTGAACATTCTGTTGATGGTGATAAAATTTGAGTACATTAATAAGGATATTGCTCACTAATAATCATTATGGCCAAAATAATAGAGTTAGATGATAAATCTTGGTTTTATAACCTGTACATAAAAGGGATGCGTAACTTTAACGCGCAAAGTGACGTGGGTTTATATGTCGCTAATATAGGTTACCCTCTGTCTTTGGGCGTTTCGTTGTTACTGCTTATTTTGATGGTCGGTTTGGCTGTGCTACCTCTTAGTGTTCCTAATACTGAGCTTGCTCGTGCATTAGTATTAATCAACATTGGATTATTACCTGTCTACTTAATAGGACGTTATTGGCTGGTTAGGCGACGTTACGGTATTACCGGGACATTACGTTGCTATGTGAGCCAGCAGCGTATTGCCATTCCTGCGAATGCAATAATGGATAAGCCTGTGGGGCAGTTGGAGTTACAACGCGATGACATTGATCGCATAAAGGTAAAATATAAATCTCAAATGCATCGTTTACATGTGCGCAACCATATTACCGCGTGTGATATTGAGCTTAAGAGCGGTGAAGTCATTACCCTTAATGCGATGTATTTTCCGCTTAAACACATTGTTTACATGCTGTGTTTTTTCGACTACCCATTAACAACGCTGCACGGCAATTGGTCATGGGCTTTTTTGCCTAATATTATAGCCGTAATACTCCCTGTTTTAGTCAATGTCGTTGTCACAGGCATATTAGTGAAACACTATTTTTTGTAGTGTATATTCAATTGATTACATACATGATTGATTGTGAGTTTTTAAGCGTTAGTAAAGCAATAACGTAAAATTAAAAGGATGTTTTCATGTACAAATTAATCGCTATTATTTTATTACTATTTATCTCGACAGCGTCAATGGGAGCGACTGAAGATGAGCAAGCTCAGTGGATGGAAGCCGCAAAGAAAATTAACTTATCTGAACCGCATTCCTTGTGTAAAAAATCAGTTAATGTCGTAATCAATCAAGATGTAAAGTTATTCAGAACAATATTTGCTGAGATACCAGCAACAGATGAACAAGTAAAAATGCATTTAGCCGACTTACATGATAAATATTATAACAAGTCATATTTGGGTATCGATAATTACCGAATTGATGAAGGACGCGAGTTTGCGTTTGAAGATGCTAAAAACGCTAACAATAATTTAGTTCGTCAATCTGCGCAGATGCGTGGACATGATCTTGAGGTATGGGTGGGATATCGTTTTGATACTGTTTCACCGAAAACCAACAAACCTCGTCAAGCGAGTGGATACTGTAAACTAGCCTATCTACAAAACCAGTGGAAAATTATTTCGTTATTGTAGGCCATTATATGGTACCTGCTTATCCTTTTTGTTCATTACCGGCATGTTAATGACGTAATAGAATTATATGGCTAAAAATAGTCGATAACGAGGCTCTTTATATAGCTGGTAGACACTGACAACAATCTTAAAAATGTAAATTCGATTAAGGAACAGGATGTTTAACAAGTTAACAGGGACGTTATTGATTACCGCGTCATCATTTTCAATCGTGTCAGCCGTTGAAAAAATAAAGTGGATTTTTATATGTTTTAATCTGATTTATGTTGTGTTGGCGGTAAGTGTCTTTTCTTTTTCGGCTGAAACTGTCGGGCGTTTAATGCTCAGTATATTGTTGATCTTGGTAGCGTTTAGTTATCAATGTCGATGGTGTTTTGATGCCTCACGCAATGTGTTAATACAGTTCCATGGTTTCAAGTTAGGGGGGGATCCATTTATTCCCTTCAACAACAAGATGTTGATTACTCGATAATAAAAAATATTGAGTTAAAAGAAGTGCATAATACTTATAAAGTGATTTTGCATGTTAAAGAGAGTCAACAAGCTCAATTTCCTGAACCGATATCGATATCGTTAAAAGTGAAGCAACATAAGTTGCCCGCATTAGTGCAACAATGTCGAAAAGAGTTAATGTCGCAGGGGATTAATGTTGTCGGTCAATTTGATAGCGTTAGTCGTAAAGATTGGCCAACCTTTAGTTCAGTTCCGCTCGACCTAGATACCGTAAAAGCCTTTATCGGGATTAAGTTATTTAACGACCCGATAAAACTACAATACCCCGTCACACTGTTTATGCTGCCTTTACCTCGGCAATACTTTCATCAAGTCTGGGCTTCAAGTTATATTAGTTTTATGGCTGCCCTGTTTATCCTTTATTCCAGCCATAATATCGTAGCGGCCATAGTGGTTGCCTTATTTGGGGTAGCTGTGTCTGCTGTAAGGCGAAAGCTCATTTGCGATAAGCATTATACACAGGGTATATCGACTCCTAATGAGATTGTTATCAGTGAAAATTCACTTGTTATTTCAAGAGTGTATTTTGAGGACAAGCAAGTTAGACAGATAGAAAAGTCTGCGATTAAATCAATTAATATTGAGTGGAATTGGTATAAAGCTGGCGATGGTGACAGTACCCGGAGGCAATACAGGCGACCTTTTGTATTTAGAGTAAACATTGATGTGAGTAACGGTGAAAGCATTACGTTAGCCGGGCAAACATTTGATAGTAATAAATTTGTTATTGCACTGTCTCAACTCGGCTACAGTGCAACGTTGACGCAAATCCCAAAAATAGCAGCGGTATGGCGTTTTTACATACTCATACCGATGGCTATAGCGCTACTAGGTATGACAGGCTTTGGCTTGTTCTCGCTGTATATTCGTTATTTGGTTTAAGAATAAACATGGCCACCCCAAATTGTCGACTATGGCAAAATTAACATGAACATATATGGCTTGATTGTTTTCAAGTATTCAACTAACAGGATGTTATCGATGAACATGATGAAAAAAGCCAGCTTACTGGTGGCCATTACCACTGCCATTACCACAATGAGTTTTGCTGCATTGGCGAGTAACCAAGCTGCTATTGATGCATTTGAAGCTAAAACCAAACCCATAGCACAAGATGCAAAAGTGCTATCCGATAAGCAGCTAGTCTTGATGCAAGAGTTTAATCAGCTCATGGATTCTGGCAATGCGTCGGCTGTATTCCAAAGTGGCAAGGTGCAAGAATTACAAGCACTCGGTGAGCAGACGTTGGTGCAAGCTAGGTTGTTTGTAAAAGAGTATCAGCAGTTTTTATCGCAATTACCTGAAACATCTACCTGTTATACGCCAGAAAACGTCACAGAATATAACAGCTTGATTGATGAGGTCTCTGCTAATAACCAGTCGTTATCTGAATTGAGCGCTACAGTATCACCCGGCGATGATACAGGTGCCACCATGGCATTATTAAATGTACAAATGCATGCAGGACGGGTTAGCTCTTTTGTGCAAATGTTTCAGCTGGTGAAGATGTGTTATATAACCGAAGCCATGGGTTACACCAAGCAAGATGTTGAGCGTATGGAAGCGGAAGAAGATCAGTAAAGTTTACAAAAGCGAGCAAAATATTAATGTTGTATCAAAAATAAACCCCATTCGCTTTTGCTCATGGGGTTTATTTTTATATGTGAAAACGCCTTAAATTAAGCGACACAAATTACTATATGACTAGGGTTAAAATACCAGTGGATTTACCTGATCATATAAGTGTTGGTATAACGTTTGAGTAAACCCTGTGTTGTTATCAAAGGTGACTGACACATTGTTAGAAGCAGACGTTTGCATTTTTTCATTGAGTTCAACTCTGATCAACCGCTGCTCATCAAATAAGAAGTAGTCTGGATACACATATTCCTGTGCGGTGCCTTCGACGATTTCAGCCACTTTAATTAATAACTGATCACTTGGACTATTGCTTTTAGTCATTTGATAACGTTGTTCAATATTGCCATCGCTATCAAGCAAGGCAATGGTTTGGTTTTCTTCATCGATAATGATGTCGAGCGGGAAATAAAAATCAAATAAGACTTCGGCTACCATTGTTGTAGAAAGTGTTTCTTCAGTGACAAAGCTTGATAGCGCATATGTTTCATAATCTTCAACTACACGGCACATCACATCATCGGCTTGAGTGACCGTTAAACTATACAGCGTATCTGGCCAGGTTAATGCGTCTAATTTTAACATTTCTGGAGATGTATTTAACACTGATTGCCAAAAGTCGCTGGTGTTGGCGTTAGTGATCTTATTGATATCGATAGTAATAGGAACATTCGTGCCTGTATAAACCGTATTGTAGGTATTTCCTGTAATGCTAGGTTCAGTCACTGGGCCATTGTCTTCTGTATACCAGCGCTTGTCTGTTGTGTGCCAACATTCTGTAAGCTCGTCATCGTCTTCATCTAATGGTGCTTCAAATGCTAGGCCTTGGCCGGTTAGAGCGGAGACCCAGACCAACACTTTTGTGTTGTCGGCATTTTGCATAGAAAACCCACTTAGATCAGAAGATAAAGTAAGTGATAAGGTGTTAGCAAAACCGCTTTCATTAATGATATTACCTAGCACAACATCCCAATCATTTTGTGACAAAATACGAGAATCGATAGGTAATTCTGTAAATCCTAATGCGATGGCTGAGTCGCTAAAGAGTATATTAATGGCTAAGGTAAAGGCGTCATCTGAGAAGAACTCTTCGATAGAAAGGCCGCTATCACTTAATATTTGCCAAAGCTCTGCATAAGTCGCAGCAAGTATTTTTTCTGCTGCGATTATGTTTGGAATTTGAGTCGCGATGACTTGTTGTAAATAGGCAATGACATATTCTATGCGGGTAAAACTCGCGGTGGCTGACATTTCAGCAGAAACTGAGTACAGGGTATTTGCATCTAATTGATACAAAATAGCTAATAGCGTGTCTAACTCGGTTGATAGTTGACTAATGTCACTGTCAGACAGGTTTTGATTCATCATTTCCATCACCCGAGACTGCTTGATATGAGTCAGGTTGTTAATCGCGCCATTATATTGTGGGCTCGCGATTAATGTACCCTGCCCAGCCTCATTAACGATAGCTTTTGGCGCAGATCGGGTGGTCGGGTTTTTAACGTTAAGCGCCAAAGAACGTGCTTGAATTGCTTGGGTTGCCTTAGCCGCTTCCCAATTAGCTACTAAATAATAATCTGGTGTTTCGACTTCACTTTTCCAGTCTATTTGATAGTTACCGTCAACATCTGTAATAGTAAAAGGTTCATCGCTATCACAAACTAAGTTTTTATTTAAATCAGCACACACGGTTGCGCCAGATAATGCCCCTTGGTAGACCGCAAGGCCGTTTACCTGGTGAGTGTATTCTGATGCTACTGGCGGCGTAGTAATCGGGGGAGGTGTACCTGAATCTGGTTGCGTGATTTCGGTATTAGAGTCGTCGTCAGATGAACCGCAACCGACTAAGAGTGTGCCAGAGATTAATATGGCTAATATGCTTTTATGGTGCATTAATGTGTCCTTACATTATGGGGTGAAGTGTTTTTAAACAATGAAAATATCGAGTGTGAAATATTAAGCGAGCCTAATAATGTATCGTTTACTGGATACATTGTTAGGCTCACTTTTTAAGTGCTAACTGGAGTATTTGATAGAGGATTAACCGGCAGCGAAAGCAAATAATTGGCCACGGTTTTTAATCTTGGTTTTTTTATAAATATTCTGTACGTGCATTTTGACGGTATTAACAGAGATGTTGAGCTCTTTGGCCATTTCTTCGTTGGTTAATCCATGCAGTATAAGTGATAAGACTTGTTGTTCTTTTTTTGTGGTGACGGCAAGTATTTTGGCGCGATTACCTGATGATGGAATACGCTTTCTTTGGAGGATGTATTTAGAAACGGCTTTAGGGTTAAAGCTAATGTCGCCATCTTGCACTTGTTTAATGCTTTGTATTTGATGAGCGATAGAGTCAGAGACACTAATGGCGCCATGAAATCCAGATGAAATAAGGATAACTTCTAGTTCTACATTCAAAGCAGGACAAAATGCAATGTGCAGGTCGCTTTTAAATAATTCAGCAGATAAGTAACCAATTTCTTGTAATGGATTATCAAGATAATGAACCATAATGGCGCTGCCATTTTCGGCATTTGATGCAGCAGACAATTCTGATAACGCGCAGTTCGCATTGGTTGGAATTAAGTTAAATTCAATCAAACTAGCGAGATTTTGAAATTGTCCATGAAGGTGGACAGGGAAATCTACGATTATAAGGTTATTGCTGAACATGTCACATTCCTTGTTTAAAAAACCAGCGTCCGTTTGCTGTTGTTTTATACTTTTTCGATGTTTGTTTGTGCTATTTATTGAAAACTTGCAGCAACACTAGCATGTATCAAATCAATAAAAAATGCATTTTGTGTAATCTATTAGCATGAGTGATTATACAATGTTTACTGTAAACCGATGTTTTATTTACATTTGAGCAATATTGATTGTTTAAATAATGCTCAGAGCAGTATCCTACAACATAAAAAGACTATTGCATACGGTAAAATGATTATTTTTAACCCGTAAGCTTATCCTAAGCGGTGTATCACTTATGCTGTTTTTTGGATCAACGTTTAGGTTTTCTTGAATGACTTGGTTTACCTTTATTCGCCGCCGGCTTTTTAGGTTTCGCGCCTCGACCTTGTATAAAGTGCTCTGGACCTTCAATTTTATCTCGTAAACTTTGAGTCGGCTTTTTCTTGGCTTTTTTGGGCGCGTTTTTGACTTCTGAAGATGAATGTTCAATTAACTTCATTAGCGTGCTGAGTTCTTGCTCATCCAAATCGCGCCATTCTCCTACAGGCAGCCCTTTAAGCGACACATTCATAATTGACTGACGTTCTAGCTTGGTCACTTCAAAGTTGAAATGTTCGCACATTCGACGAATTTGACGATTAAGCCCTTGAACTAGAATTATGTTAAATACGAACGTTGAAACTTGTTCAACTTTACATTTTTTAGTGATGACACCTAACATCGGCACGCCTGCTCGCATACCTTGTAAAAATGCTTCGGTGATCGGCTTATTAACCGTGACCACATATTCTTTGTCGTGATTGTTGCCTGCGCGGAGAATTTTATTGACTAAGTCACCATTGCTGGTGAGAAATATTAACCCTTGTGAATCTTTGTCTAAACGACCAATCGGAAATACGCGTTCGCTGTGGTTTACAAAATCGACAATATTATCGCGTTCGGTATTTTCAGTGGTACTCACAATACCTACTGGTTTATTAAGGGCGATGAAAACAAGATCGGCTTCGTCTCGAGGGGCGATATCGTGACCATTCACTTTGACTTTATCGCCAAATTCGACGCTGTCACCAATTTTGGCGCGTTTACCGTTGATAAAAACATTACCTTGCTCAATGTAGCGGTCTGCTTCACGGCGTGAGCAAATACCACTCTCACTAATGTACTTATTTAGACGGGTTGCAGATTCACTCATGGTGGTTCCTTTATCAACATAAACGCACTGCAAAGGCAGGCTGGATCGGCGCAGATAATATCATAAAATAACCGGACAAAGAGCTGTTTGATAAACGTTTATTATCAGTCGTTGAGGTTTCCTATGTCATATAGGTGAGTATCACAAATCAAAACCCAGTTGCGTTGTGGTGTGCTGTTGTTGAGGTAATAGGTTAATGTCGGCTAATACTGATGCACTGTGTGCCAACTGTTGTTGCAGTAAACGGTACAAATCGATCGCTAATTGCGGTGCATTGTGATTGTCTGGGGTGTGGATAAACAAATAGGGTTGTTTGTTTTGCGCGATCCATAAAGGCAGCTGTTTAAGCCAGTTTTGGAAAAAATGTATATTGGCTTCCGCTTGCGGATGACCAATAAAGCGCACCACAGGATTGTTTGCGGTTGCAATGGCGTGTACTGGCACTTTAGGCTTTTTTTGGTGGGCATCTATCACTGCGGCTGTGGTTGGCGCGGCCGCAAAAACAGGCCTCGTATCCATAATGATACGATTGCAGTTATTGTCGATGAGTAAGCGGTTTAATGCTTGCTCTGCTTCACCTTTAGCAAAAAAGGCGCTATTACGTACTTCGACGCCATAGGTTAGGCCTTGTGGCACTTGAGTTAAAAATTGCGCTAACTGTGGCAACGATTGTGGCCCAAAACTGGCCGGAAGTTGAATTTTCCACACCCCGGTTCGGTTAATTAGCGGTTCCATTACGCTAAAGAATTGTTGTAGGGCCGGCCCTGCATGTTGTAGCTGTAATTCATGAGTGATGTGCTTGGGCAGTTTAAAGGTAAATTTAAAATCGTCATGGGTTGCGGCGTACCAATTTTGTACATTCTGTAACGACGGCGTGGCATAGAAAGTAGTGTTACCTTCAACGGTATTAAATATTTCGGCATAGCGCGCGAGCCGATGTGCTTGGCTATTGCCGTAGACGGTTTGTTGCCATTGGTTTTGTGACCACATGGCTAAACCTAATCTTAATGGCGGATAAATGGTCGCTGTTGAAGTGCAATTGTCCAAAACAATCCTTAGACTTGGGTAAGTGTTTTATATAAAAATATCGATATTGTGCTAATAAGGTCTTTAATGGGCTAAAAAACAACATTTAGTTATTTTTGTCTATATCTAATGGCTTTACCCATCTGATAAAATTATCACAATTAGTTACGCGATGTATTGAACATCTCAACCAAAAGTTAAATGGTGCGTTATTGTGATTTTATGCGTTAGATGGAGAGTTTGTGTCTAGTCCACATACAGACAGTCAGTTTGATAATTATCGACCTAATACATCTTCCGCCAAACCGGCTCCGGTTCGTCGCAGTAAAGCGGGTTGGTTATTCATCGTATTATTGTTAGCAACAGCCTATCTGATCGAGTTTGAGGTGCGGACATCGTATTATCAATCTTATTTTTTGCATCAATATGCGACTAAATTAACCTATAAAGTACGTGATTATCGCAGCGATGCAGTGATTTATCCTAAGTATGGTCCTTTTGATGATCGCCATGGTTATAGCCAATTACCGCAGAAAATAGCGCGTTTAATTGAGCGTAATTATCAAATCACTCAGCAAGTGGCATTTTCACCAATGTTGATGGATTATACCAATATTGGTTTTTTCCCGCCGTATCATGAAAAAGCCCAATCAGGCTTAATGATAAAAGATTGCCGTGACATGACGGTATTCGATTTCTCCTATCCTAAACGAGTGTATCAAGACCAAGATAAAATCCCCGACCAAATCATTAATACCTTATTGTTTATCGAAAACCGTGAAATGTTGAGTCCAGAAGCTAAATACAATCCTGTGGTTGACTGGCCTCGATTTGTGTTGGCTGCCGCCAGCCAGGTAGCGGGTATTTTTGGGGCTGATATGTCTAAAGCAGGTGGCAGTACCTTGGCCACCCAAATTGAAAAATTTAGGCATTCTAACCACGGCTTAACCTTGAGTATTAAGGATAAATTATTACAAATTGGTTCGGCAATTGTGCGAGTGTATCAGCAGGGTGAAAGCACCATTGGCGCTCGCCAACGTATCGTACAAGATTATCTCAACACAGTGCCATTATCATCGGCGCCTGGTTTTGGTGAAGTTCATGGTATTGGTGATGGCTTATGGGCCTGGTTTAAAACAGATTTTAATCAAGCTAACCAAATACTATTGAGCCGTCATACTCAGCAAAATGCTGCTGAGCGTGGCAAGGTGTTTCGTCAAATCGTGGCCTTAATGATTGCTCAGCGTCGGCCTTCGTATTACTTACGCCAAGGTCATGAGGATTTAGAATCGTTAGTAGACAGCTATTTACGTTTACTGGGCGGTGATGGTCTGATTGAAACGCAATTGATGGTGTCGGCACTTGAGCAAACATTACAATTTAATTCTAGTAAGTTAGCGACGACTAACCTCGCTAACAATAAAGGGGTTAATGCGGTACGTATTCGTACTGCGGGTATGTTGGGATTAAGTTTATTTGATCTCGATCGCTACGATTTATCGATTAACAGTACCTTTCATGGTGACTTGCAACAACAAGTTAGTGATTACTTACGTAGTTTAGCTCAGCCCAGTTCGGCTGAACGTATCGGACTACTGGGTGAGCGTTTACTGTCTGTGCAGCAGTTAGATAAAGTGTTGTACAGCTTTACCTTATATGAAAGCACCGACAGCGCCAATCGGGTACGGATTCAAACCGACAGTATTGATCAGCCGTTTGATATTAACGAAGGCAGTAAGTTGGAGCTTGGTTCAACGGCTAAGTTACGTGTATTAGCGACATATTTAGACATTATTGCCGAATTACAACAGCGTTTTTCGGCAATGACGGTGGCTGATTTACGCCAAGTGGATGTGGAACGTAAAGACCATATTACACGCTGGGTAGTTGATTATTTAATTACTACCCGAGACCGTAATTTAACCCGAATGTTAGATGCAGCACTGCAGCGCGAATATTCGGCTTCACCAGAAGAACGTTTCTTCACCGGTGGTGGTTTGCATGTATTTAACAATTTTAATAAAAAAGAAAACAGCCGCATACCAACATTATATCAAGCATTGCAAGAGTCAATAAACTTGCCTTTTGTGCGCTTAATGCAAGACATTGTTAATTACAGTAGTAGTTATAACAGTGAAGGCAGTGTGTCGCAGCTATTGCGTAACGACAAAGATCCGCGCCGTGAAGAATACCTAAAAGCATTTGCTAAGCGTGAGGGCAGTTCGTTTGTAAAACGTTTTTATCGCAAGTATCGTCAGCTTGCACCAGAGCAACGTCTTGAGGTGTTATTTGATGGTATTCAACAACAAGAGCACAAGTTAACGGCGGTTTACCGTTATTTAAAACCTTACGATGGTGCCCGTGAGTTAAAGGCTTTTCTTGCACAGCGTTTACCAGCAAAAACCTTTACTGATAAACAAATTAATGTGCTGTACAACAAGTATGGCGAAGAAAAGTTCAATTTGGCTGATCAAGGCTATATTGCGCGGGTGCACCCGTTGGAGCTGTGGGTATTACGTTATTTAAATGACTATCCAGAAACGGGTCTTACTCAAGTATTAGAAGACGCACAACCGCAGCTACAAGAAGTATATCGCTGGCTGTTTAGAACGCGTCATCAAAATGCACGTGATGTGCGTATTCAAGTGATGTTAGAAGTTGAAGCTTTTTTAAGTATTCATCAGCGATGGGTGAGAATGGGTTATCCGTTTGAATACATGGTGCCTTCATTAGGCTCAGCTTTAGGCAGCTCGGGCGACAGACCTGCAGCATTGGCTGAGTTAATGGGTATTATTCAAAATGATGGCTATCGTTACCCTACAGTGAGAATTGATGAGCTGCAGTTTGCCAAGGACACACCATATGAGGTGACATTGGCTAATAATAAGCAAACAGTAACGCGGGTGATGCATCAAGAAGTTGCGCGAGCGTTGAAAAAAGCACTGGCAAATGTGGTCGAAAATGGCACTGCGAGAAGACTCAAAGGCAGCTTGGTGGATAGCAATGGCCAGGCTGTTGTTATGGGTGGTAAAACGGGTACTGGTGATAATCGTATTGCGACTGAAATTCGTAATGGCCGTAAAGTGTCTTCAACCGCTATAAACCGTACCGCAACGTTTGTGTTCTATTTAGGCGATCGTCACTTTGGAACCTTAACGGCGTTTGTGCCAGGGGAGAAGGCTGACGACTTTAGCTTTACTTCAGCACTGCCATTACAAGTACTTAAAGGCATGATGCCGATTTTATCACCGATGATAAACCAGCAAGAACAGTGTCAAACTGGTTTATAAATGATGAATCCAGCTTGCTGCGATCAACAAAAAAGCCCATGCTGTAAAGTATGGGCTTTTTGTTCGAATTAACATGTTGTTAAACGCTAAAAAGACTGAGCATAACAATAATGTGGCATACTACAGCAGCACTGGTTAATATTGTGCGTAATGTGAGGTAGCTGGTGGTGGTTGATAATTGTTTGGCTTTAAATTCAATATACAATAAATACAGATAACCACTGGCGAGTAGGATAAGCGCGGATAATGCAAATGGTGTTAACAGTGCAATCCAACAAGCGAGAGCGATGATATTACTAATGATAAGTAACTTAGCGATGTTGTCATCTAAGGTTAATATAACCGCTTTGCCCCACAGAGTACCGGCAACAAAACTTAAAATCACTGCGCTATAGCTAACAAACCCTAGCATAGTATGTTCGGGTGCTAATAGGCTATGATTGAAGGCTAATACACTGAGAATAATAAAAGGTAAAAGGCCAGCAAAGCCCAACCATTGCCATGTTTTAATGCTTTTCATCCTGTAGTCCTTTAATGCATGTTGATACGGTTACTCATCGTCAAGCGTGTCGATGAATGAGAATATATAACCTCAATTATGGATAATAAACGGTCATCAAACAGGCATTTCCGCTATCAGTGTTGAATCGACTTACAATAGGCGAGCTATTGATACGTCCAATATGCCTTGTTAGCAAAACACATGGCAAGTTTGATATTGCAGACTTGAATTAAACCCGTTTTTAACGATTTATCCCATCTCTTTTTAGAGCTGAGGTTATCTATAATATAAATGATCTTGGTGACACAACATAGAAAAGGCGAACCCGAAATGAATATTTCTCTTCATCCCATTACTGAAGCAGATTTAGATATATTGTTTGAATTTGAAAACGACCCTATTGCTAATAAAATGGCAGATTTTGTGCCGCGTAAACGTAAGGCTTTTAACCTGCATTGGCAGCAAAAAGTATTGGCTAATGAAAAGGCGATAGCACAAGGGATTTGGATAGATGATGTTTTAGTGGGTAATGTATTATCGTGGATTAATACCGACGCAGCCGCAAAGTCAGATCCGCAAATGCGTTTAGTTGGCTATTGGATTGGACGTGAACATTGGGGCAAGGGCATTGCCACCAAAGCAGTGGAAATGTTTTTAAAGCAATTTATTTCGAGCCCAGTTTTTGCTTATATCGAGAAACAGAATCAAGGCTCAGTGGCAGTGGCGTATGCCAATGGCTTTTTCGACGTTACAGCGCAGTATCCGCAATTAATCAGTAAAGACAATTTACGTTTATTCAGACGTGGTAACGTTTAATATTCTCGTGGATTAATGATTGCCGCCGCCACATCCACCGCAACAACTGCCACCATTAGCTTGTTTTTTTGGTAGTATTTTCAGCCTGAGATACTTTTTCTGTTGCAGAGTTCGAGTCTGTTGCAGCAGTGTCCTGGGCTGTAGGCGCCACATTGCTAACTGGTTCAGCTTGCTTGGCTGGCTTGAAAATACCGCTAATTGAAAAACTCATGGTGATACCTCGTTATGGGAGCTGATTGTGTAATGTTGTGATGAAATCTAGTGGCTAAATTTAAACATGTTTTTTATTTGCATGTATAAATTGTATAAGGCTTACTTTTTTAGTCAAGTGATATCTGCCGCAAAAAGCTCGACCTGCTTAAGATGTGTTGAGCATCACATTTACCAGCCGTGTTAATTAACGATAATCCAAGCAAGCACTGCCTAGAGCCTTTGTTTTAATCTGAATGAGCGTGATAAACTGCGCATCCACATGTTTGGAGTTTTTATGTCTTTTGCAGATTTATCGTTACATCCCATATTGATTAACCGTCTAGCTGAATTAAAATATCAGCAACCTACGCCAATCCAATTACAGGCTATTCCGGTTATTTTAAGCGGTAAAGACGTGATGGCGGGGGCGCAAACGGGCACCGGGAAAACGGCTGCATTTGCATTACCGTTACTGCATCAACTATTGACACATAAAGATGCTCTAGTCGCTCAGCCAGATACTCAATATATTCATTTAACCCCTATTACCGCGCTTGTATTGGTCCCAACTCGAGAGTTAGCCCAGCAAGTGCACAGTAGTATTGAGCAATATGCTTATGGCAGTTCAGTCACTAGCGTGATGGTTTATGGCGGGGTTAGCATTGGTGAACAAATCCGCCTGTTAGCCAATGGCACTAATATTTTGGTAGCGACCCCCGGACGTTTATTAGACTTGTTACGTAAGCGTGCGTTGTCATTGTCGCAATTAACTCATTTGGTATTTGATGAAGCCGATCGCATGCTGGACATGGGCTTTAAAGATGAAATTGTCGAGGTGCTTAAGCGTTTACCAAGTACACGACAAACATTACTATTTTCAGCCACCTTAGATGACCGTATGCTCAGTTTTAGCCGACGCTTATTACGCTCACCACAAGTGATTGAAGTGGCTCAGCGAAATACCACCGCCAGCAGTATTGTTGAGCGAGTGTTTAATGTCGACGCTAACCGAAAATGCGCCATGCTGTGTCATTTAATCAGCCAAGAAGGTTGGCAGCAAAGCTTAATATTTAGCCGCACCAAACAAGGTGCTGATGCACTGGTAAAGCAAATGAATCAAGCTGGTGTAGCGGCTGAAGCATTTCATGCTGACCTAACTCAAGCAGCACGTGAACAAGTATTAGCAGCATTTAAAGCCGGTGATGTGGCCGCGTTAGTCGCCACCGATGTGGCTGCTAGAGGGTTAGATATTAACGAGTTGAATTATGTCGTTAATATGGAGTTACCGTTTCAAGTTGAAGACTACGTCCACCGAATAGGCCGCACAGGCAGAGCAGGTAAAGCAGGGCAAGCTATTACATTATTAAGCATCGATGACGAGCCATTATTAACTAAACTAGAAGCCTTTTTAGACCGACGTTTACCACAGCAATGGCTGGCAGGTTTTGAGCCAGACCTTGATTTAATTGCTCCAGTTACCCGTAAAACAACCAAATCTGCATTAAAACAACAAGCACGTAAAAAGGCATTAGCGGCATCTTCACGCGGTAAAAAACGCTAACATGAGTTTTATATTGATTCCATCACACATGACAGTGTGGTGAGTGGCTTTTTACTGCCACATTAATGTCATCTAGTTTGAACCGAGTTGTCACATTAGACGCTTATCTTAACTGACAAATAATTATACCTATATTTGATCCGTTATTTTCAGAGCATATCTAAGGACAATTTATGAGCAAGGCGACATTTGATCCAACTCGTTTTAACAACAGTAAAAATACCCCCTTCAATGAAGTGATGGATAATCATCTATCACGTCGTAATTTTGTTAAGCGTGGTTTAGGCCTTAGTGCTATGACGGCGTTTGGTGGCTTCGGATTAAGTGCTTGTGGCTCTGACAATGACACTGTTGCAGAAACGCCAACAACGCCGACCACGCCAACAGCACCAACAAAAAGTTCTGCCGTATTAGGTTTTGAGTCTATTGCCGGTTCTAAAACCGATGCAGTTGCGGTAGCTGCTGGTTATTCAGCTTATGTGTTAGCACCTTGGGGAACACCCTTAAATTCGAAAGCTGCAGCGTGGAAAGCCGATGGCAGTAATACTGCTATCGATCAGGAAAACTCAGTCGGTATGCATCATGATGGTATGCATTTCTTCCCGTTGAATGATTCGGCAGATGACGGTTTATTTTGTATTAACCACGAATACATTGACCAGGATGCTTTACATCCAACAGGTCCAACGTTTGATGCTGATGGTAAGCGCACTGTAATTGATGAAATCCGCAAAGAAATCAACGCCCATGGTATTTCAGTTGTCCGTATTAAATTAGTTTCTGGACGATGGCAAGTGGTCGAAAACGACAGCCATAACCGTCGTTTTACCGGTGCAACCGTGATGGATATTGCTGGCCCACTAGCGTACAGCTCATACCTTGAAACGCGTTATTCGCCCGATGGCAGCCAAGCGCGCGGTACCTTGAATAACTGTGGTAATGGTTATACGCCTTGGGGCACATATTTAACATGTGAAGAAAACTGGCCTGGTTACTTTGTTAATAAAGGCACCTTAACGCAAGAGCAAACCCGCATTGGTATTTCGACTTCTGACACTCGTTATGGCTGGAGCCATTTAGCCGGTGATGACGATGAGCGTTTAGACGAATTTGCTCGTTTTGATGTGACGCCAACGGGCTCAAGTGCGACTAACGATTACCGTAACGAAGCCAATGGCCATGGTTATATTGTTGAAATTGATCCATACAATCCCAACTCGCGCGCCATTAAGCGTACTGCATTAGGTCGCTTCCGCCACGAGGGTTGTGCCTTTGGTAAACTTGAAGAAGGCAAACCAATCACATTTTATTCAGGCCACGATTCACGTTTTGAATATCTGTATAAGTTTGTTTCTGACGCAGCATGGGATCCAGCAGATGCTAACAGTACTAACCGCTTAACAGTAGGCGATAAGTACATGAATGCCGGAACCTTATATGCAGCTAAGTTTACCGAAGACGGTGTGGGTGAATGGTTACCGCTGACGTTAGATGGGGTGACTGCCGACGGAAGCACGCTTGCGAGCAGCTTTGACTCACAAGCCGCGATTATATTAAATACTGCTGGCGCTGCTGACTTAGTTGGTGCTACACCAATGGATCGCCCAGAATGGACAACTGTCGATCCATTTACAGGTACGGTATACCTAACGTTAACCAACAACAGTAAACGTACCGACAGCACCAACCCTGCTAACCCACGTTTAAATAACAACTTTGGTCATATTATCCGTTGGGATGAAGGTGATGCAGCAACTGAATTTAGTTGGGATATCTTTATATTTGGTTCACCTGCAGATGGTGATGCTGAAACAAACTTATCTGGCTTAACTGACTTAAACCAGTTTGCTAGTCCAGACGGCTTGGCGTTCGATCAACGTGGTATTTTGTGGGTGCAAACCGATAACGGTGCCTCTGAAGTTACCGAAGAAACCAACGATCAAATGTTAGCGATTGTGCCATCAACGATGGTAGATGCAGACGGTAATCAACAAGTGGTAACGGCTGAAAACCAAACTCAGCTTAAGCGTTTCTTTGTTGGCCCTAACGGCTGTGAAGTGACTGGTTTTGCCATGTCGCCAGATTACACCGCAATGTTTGCCAATATTCAGCATCCTGACAACTGGCCATACTCTGATAGAGCAGATGAAGAAACGCCTGCAGGCACAACGGTTCGTCCACGTGCGGCCACAGTGATGTTTATTAAAGATGACGGCGGTGAAATCGGCGTTTAATGTAAACCACTTTCTCTGGAAGTCATTAACCTTGCTTTAGTTTTGTTTATGACTTTAAAAGCGTATATCAACCCTGATAGACTTGTTCTATCAGGGTTTTACTTTTTTCTGTGTACAAAATCTAATGATCAGTTCTAATTACCAGCTTTAATTATTAATAGTCTATTTACAAGGACAGCCATGCTAAATGGAATTCATCACGTCGCGATTATCTGTGCCGATTACCCACGTTCAAAAGCATTTTATACGCAAGTTTTAGGGTTAAAAGTTATTGCTGAGCATTACCGTCAAGCACGGGATTCTTACAAGCTCGATTTAGCTTTGCCCGATGGCAGCCAAATTGAACTATTTTCATTTAATGGTGCGCCGCCAAGACCCAGTTATCCTGAAGCCCAGGGCTTACGTCATTTAGCGTTTAAAGTTGATGATCTCGATGCTGTCGTGGCTCATTTGCAGCAAAACCAAATATCAGTCGAACCCATTCGTATTGACGAATATACCGGTAAACAATATACCTTTTTTAGCGATCCAGACGGTTTACCGTTAGAGCTTTATCAAGTCAGTTAATCTATGTCAACCAGGCCGCTGTTTCTGAGTGGTATTCAAGCTGTTATTAATGAAGCTTTTTATCAATAAGCGCGGTTATCAATAACGGCTACCTACCTGCTTATTTTGTCCTTTTGTTAGTTTAATTTCATATTTAATAAATCTTTACACAAATGATAATGATTTGCATTTGCGATCTTTGTTTCATTTATGTAAAGTGCATCACATAAATGAAATTTAGTTAACGCTTATTAATAACAGGATGATGTTAAGCATGAAGTCGAGTAATTACAGTAAGTTATCGTTAGGCGCTCAAGCCGTTGCAGCCGCATTAGTCTTCAGTAGCCCAGCGCTATATGCTGCAGACACTAAAAATGAAACTTGTGATAAGGATATATTGGCGAAATGTAAACCCGCGCAAACGGACGAATCAATAGAGCGAATTCGTGTTCATGGTGTGCAAAACTCGGTTTACATGTTTAATAACTCAGCCGACAAACGCCGAATGGCTGCACTTGTCGATACGCCTCAAGTGATTACCGTGTTAACTCAAGACCAAATTCAAGAGTCAGGAAATACCGACTTAAAAGACATTTTGTCAGCTCAAGCGGGTGTCACCCTTGGTACGGGTGAAAACGGTAATGCATTCGGTGATCGTTATATTATCCGTGGTCACGAAGCACGTAGCGACGTGTTTGTAGATGGACTTCGCGACCCTGGCATGACCACTCGTGAAAGTTTTGCCACCGAGCGAGTTGAAATTACCAAAGGTCCAAGTTCAACATTTGCTGGCCGTGGTTCATCAGGCGGTGCCATTAACAGTGTGACTAAAAAATCCTCAGTAGCTTACGATTTTGGTCGCGTCGATTTGGGTATTGGTACTGACGATCACACTCGTCTAACGGTGGACTATAACTTACCGATATCAGACAAAGTGGCAGTACGCCTTAATGGCTTAGCGGCTGAAGAAGACAAGCCGGGCCGCGAAGGCATTACGAGTGAACGCCAAGGTGTTCAGTTATCGGGTGTGTATGAAGCCACCGATGCATTGTCATTTACCGCCGATGGTTACTACCTAGACGCGAAAGATGTGCCAGATTTAGGCAGTTATTTTGATCGAGATACTCGTAAGCCGCTAGAAGATATTCCTGTTTATGCTCAAGATGGTGACTTTCTAAATTCTAAGGTCACCACGTTTACCTTACGTACCGAATATGAGTTAAATGACAGCATTACGTTGTACAACGCCACACGCGTTGGACATACCGAAAATGGCTATATTACAACCGGTATGGGCGGCACAACGCGGGCAGATACCGACCCAACAGCGCCTGGTGCCAGCACCTTAACGCTTAGTACTCACCAAGGTAACCAAGATGTTGATTATGTCAGCACTCAATTCAACTTATTTTGGAACACTCAAGCACTTGGTTTTAATCATAAGTTAGTATTTGGCCTTGAATACACAGATGAAAATGTTGATAACGGCGTATATAGCATCACCAACAACAATGATGGAAATTGTTTGACCAATGGTCGCGGTGGCGTATCAGAGTCTTATTGTATTATTGATGGTGACGGCAATACTGTCGATAATATCGGCCAATTAATCAATCGCAGCTATGTTGATGGTGGATCAGATGCGATATACGACATCGAAACCGTGTCGGCATACATGATGGATACGGTAGAATTAACCGATCAGTTAGCATTATTTTTTGGTTTTAGACAAGACAGCTTTGATTACAGTAACAACACCACAGGTCGTGATGGCGAAGTGGATTATGCCTATTCCGATACCATGTATAACGGCAATATTGGCTTAGTTTACGACTTATCTGAAGATGCCAATATCTACGCCAATTACAGTACTGCAACCAACATCAACGGCGGTGAGTCTGACTTAGGTGCTAACTGTGGTTACGGTGGTATTTGTGGTACACAAGAGCAAGCTGCTGAAGCCGATGCCGAAATCGTTGAAAACCTAGAGCTTGGCACCAAGTGGATGTTGTTTGACGACAAAATGATGTTTTCAGCATCGATCTTCCAAATCACTAAAAGTGATGTAATGGAAAGTGTTGGCGACAGCTACTCAACTTTGGGGACACTTAATACCGGTAAAAACCGCGTTAAAGGTATTGAGTTTGGTATGGTCGGCAATATTACTGACAAACTCAGCATACAATTCTCGGCAGCCAAAATGGATTCAGAAATTTTAGAATCTTATAATCCAGCTAACATTGGTTTAGTACTGAGTAACTTTGCAGACGAGAGCGCTTATTTGCAACTGCGTTATGAACTAACAGAGTCATTTGTATTTGGTGGTAGTTACACTTATCAAAGTGAAATGTATGGTGGACAACCAGACACTGCAGCAGGTTATGATAGCGACAATAGCCGTTACAGCATTGTGGTGCCTAACTATCAAGTAGTTGATTTATTTGCCAGTTACAATGCTACTGAGGATTTAACTTTCCGCATAAACGTAGGTAACATATTGAACGAAGAATATTGGACTGCAGCTTATCGTTCTGGCTCATTTATGTACTTAGGTGATGCCCGTAATGCTAAATTGTCGATGACCTATGAGTTTTAATTAAAGGTATTTGCATGATTGTTATTGAACAAATTCTCTCGAAACAGGATGTCAGCGCTTATCGTCAGCAATTGGCTGAATGTCCGTGGGGCGACGGTCGCACAACCGCAATGGGAATGGCGGCGTCGGTTAAAAATAACAATCAAGCAGATGCGCAACACGCTAATGTGCGCCAACTGGCTAACCAACTACTGGCGCGTATTGGCGAAACGCCTAAAATTGTATCAGCGGCGTTACCGCATAAGATATTTCCGCCGTGCTTTAATCGTTATAGCGAAACTGAAGAGTATGGTTACCATGTCGATGCAGCCATCATGCGGATCCCCAATACCTCTGAAGTGATCCGCAGTGATGTATCCATGACGGTATTTTTGAGTGAACCCGAAGAGTATGACGGTGGTGAGTTAGTTATTGCCACTGAATTTGGCCTGCAGCAAATTAAATTACCTGCAGGATACGCCGTAGTATACCCGTCGAGTAGTTTGCATAAAGTGACCGCGGTAACCCGAGGGCAACGCGTAGCAGCTATTACCTGGATGCAAAGTATGGTGGCCGATGTCACTTTACGCCAAACCTTGTATCAGCTCGATCAAAGCATTCAAAACTTGATCAAAACCAATAACACAGATCGCGCCGAGTTAGATAACCTGCATAATGTGTATCACAATTTGATAAGGCAGTTTACCCAGCTGTAATCGCTCTAGTGGGCTTTGAATGACGGGGTAATAATGGTTGGTTTTGAATTGTTAGCTTGTCTTAATGCCAATTAAAATCAATTGGTAAAAATAGTTAAGCGAAGGTGACTCAAAAAATGGTGACTCAAAAAAATGAGACTCAATAAAGGGACGAGGTTACAAACAGCGGTATCTTCTGTTGAATAGACGGTGACAGTACGATTGCTAACGCGTGCTATCACCGTTAATTTATTAACTTACCACCATTTGACCGGTATAAAGTATAAAGTTACGTAATAATATGACGCCCAATAAACTCAGACATGCTGTTCCGGCAACATAGGAAAACTTGCGTTTTGAAGTGGCGGTCATAAATAAGTTCATCGCTAATGGGGCCGACAATCCTAGTCCCATAATGCCGAACCAGAATATAAATCCCCAAAAGCCTACTCCGATAGCATTGAATGCCGCAACCTTGCTTTGGCCACCACTGAAGACCAATCCTAGGAAGAAGGTGAACATAAGGAGTATCTCGCCTAAAATCAATGGGATCTCTATTTTATGAATAAAACGTACTTCAGCACCATTGGGATTGCCTTTGAGTAACACACCACCTAATAGTGATGCAGCGGCACCTGAAGACAAGCCAGAAGCTAAAAATAGTAAGGGTAATACTCCGGTATTCCACATCGGGAAGTGAGGTTGAGCCGATAATAAAAATCCGGTATAGGCACCTAGCGACACTGAGAAAATCACTAGTAAACCGGTTATACCTGCTTCATATCGCGCTAGCAGCCTGGTTAACGTACAGACGATTGGTAAATGTTTTTCACAAAATTTATCAATGGGTTGTCTGAATGCTACTGCAATCCAAGCATACATAAATACTTGATATAGCATTAAGATAATCACACCCATCGACATCACCGACGTAGGATTGTAAAACACTAGAATCTTCCAAAAGTCCCAAGGTTTTGTTAAATCTAATACCAACACTCCTAAGCCAGCTAAAACGGAAATTGCCGCAATAATACAAGCAGCTATAATAAATCCAGACTGATATGCTTTCTCTTTTAAGCAAAAATGTTTCAATAAAACAGCGAAGAACATGGCGCCTGCGGATGCCCCGGCTAAAAATAGGTATATTGCAATGGGCCAGTGCCAAACCAATGTATCAAAATGAAAAGCACTCATAATATAATCTCCCCTTGTTTCGCTTTGATACGAAATATTTTAGGTCGGGTACCTAAATCTTGCTTAAAGCGCTCAGTCGGATTCGCCTTTAATAGTGCAACCAGTTCAGACTCGGGATCTTTAAGATTGCCAAACACTAATGCTTTTGTCGGACATATTTCTACACAGGCAGGTTGTTTACCCTGTTTGAGATTAGTTTCACGGCAGAAGTCACATTTGTCGGCAGCTTTAGTAACAGGATTAATAAAACGCACTTCATAAGGGCAGGCCGCAATACAGTATTGGCAACCGACACATTTATCTGCATTTACTGCAACAATACCGGTTTCTTTATTAATAAAGGCGGCCCCGGTTGGACAAACAGAAACGCAAGGTGCGTTCTCGCAATGTTCACAAGAATGTCGAGAAAAATGATAAAACTGATTAGGGTATTCTCCAAACGGCCCAGTTCTTTCAATGCTTAGTCGTGTGACACCTTCAGGTACATGATTCACTTCTCGACATGCTTCAACACAGGCATTACAGCCAATGCATTTAGTTTCATCATGTAACAAAGCGTACTTTATGTTGTTTATAGCGGGTTCCATTTCGGCATTGGCATTATTACCACTGAGTGGATATACCGACACGCCTGCAACCAATGCGCAGGTGCTTTTAAGGAAATGCCTTCTTGAGTTTTCCATGATTACTTACCTCTGCACCGTGTGACAATTTCGGCACACATTACTGCGATCTTTTGATCCTAAGCCCATTATGGGGTCAGATTCAGGATGCAGTTTATGGCAAGATGTACAACTCACTTTTTGAGCATGTACGTTGTGAGTCCACTCTGCTTGGGATATCTTTTTAGGCGAATGGCATTTCAAACAAACGTCATTTTTAGCGTCTATTGTAATGTCGTTTCCCGCCGAAAATACCATCAGGTCATTGGGTTTTTTAGGGTGATTTCCTTGCTCACCATGGCATGAGCTACAGCTCATTTTTAGCTGTGCTTGGGCATGGTGGCCTAGCATTGCACCATTGCGTTTATGGCATCTCATACATGAGTCATTGTTAATTTTCTCAGTAGAGTTAGCGCTATTTGCTCCCTGACTAATAAGGGCAAACGACAATACGCCTACACTTAACATCAGTAGCCAGTTATTCCGGGACATAATCAGTCCTCTCTACAATCATGGGTTATCAAAAAATATCGGGTGAAAACAGATTGTCTTCACCCGACAGGGTCTTCATACCGGTAGGGATAGCTTTAACATTTGCATGTCGTAAGGTTTGCCTCGAACGATTTCAACTAATTTAACGTTGAATTTTTCAAACAAACTTTTTGCGTTAGCATCATCTTGTTGACTGAAATCAGAGATAACCAATTTCACTTCCGACGAGTCATGATCTATCACGACATAATCGAATCGTGTATGGTTTTCGGCTGCGGTTTGGGCATCCATTTCGAACACGGTATCGATTGGAACGTTGCAACAAACATCATATTTTCCGCCCACCATTGTTTTTAGTGATTTTAAAAAGTTAAAGCTCTGAGTATCAAAAAGCATTTTTTTGAACTTAATTGAGTGCTCTTCAGTGTCAGTTTTGAAGAACTTTATACAAGTCATAATGAAAATTACTAATATAAAGGGAACCACAATAAACAGCACAGAGTACACAAATGCATAACTTAAAAAGACTGAAGTAATCATATTATCCTCCAAGAAATCGTTTTTAATTTATTGTTTTATGAATTAAACATACGTCATTGACGTACGATTAATATTATCCTTATATTTTGGTTTTTAATTGATCGTAATCAATTAAATGATGTGCTTTTAATTTATTCGATCGTAGTTATGATTTAGGTCTTATTGTTTTTTTCTGCATTTTAAGCTGATATATATTTGAAATAAACAAAGTTGATTTGAAAGTTATTAAGTTTAAATTTGAATTTTTAAAATATTGATATGTTGAAATTTAATAAATCAATATGTGAATATCTGTTTTCTCGAAATTCTAATTGTTTAATTGGATATTACAGTACATGAAATTAGCTTTTACTAAACATTGCTCCAATCGATGGAAGCATTCTATGTGAAATATGTAGTGTTAGAAAATCATTTTTATGATCTGGAATAAGTAATCATTGAATACTTAAAATAACATTATGAACTCTTTTGAAAAGCGTTAGAATGCTAGGTTATATACCTAAAATGGAGTATCTAAGATGAAGCCAATTGACTTAGATAAATTAGATTTATTAACACTATCTATATTAGTGAGTCTTTATGAAAATAAATCAGCGACGCATGTTTCTAGAATATTAGATGTGCCAGCTTCGAAGATAAGTCGTTGTTTACACACAGCAAGACTAATATTTGGTGATGAGCTGTTTATTAGACGGAAATACGGATTAGTCCCAAATGATTATGCGGGAAAAATTTATCCCATTGCTAAAGAAATAGTGGACTGTGCTAAAAATTTCAATCGAGTTAATAGTGCTGAACAATCGCATAATCGATACTTTGAATTAGTCATTCCTGGAATGATTGCTTATGCCTATCCGCGAGCATTGATGAAATCCATTAAAGAACATAATAAAAATATCCATATTAATGTGAGTAGCTGGAATAGTCATTCTCTGGAAAGCGTGATTAGCGATCCACACAGTATTGTGATGTGTTGCTGCAAAGGCCCTGAAGAGATCCTCTGTTTTGACCAAAAATTACAGGTTGAAGTGCTTGCGACAATGAACCGACAATACTTACTCAGCTGCAGAAAGCACCCGATATTAAAGCAAGACATCTCTCTAGAAACCATTGCTAAATACCCATATATCAATACGCTTATTGGTATCCAGGCCCCCATACTCAACCCATTCCAGGAGTATTGTCAGGCTAAGGATTTATCTCTGAATACCGAAATGACCATTACCAGCGTGTCTTCTTTATTTGATTACCTCTCAGACTGTCAGTCATTGGCAATAACGCCCTACAAAGCAGTGTATGACATGTTAGATGATGACTCTGGTTTACATGCTTGCCAGTTATCTGAGTACGAATGCAATCGTCTATTTGAGGTTGTAGAGCCATTAAAATTGGTTTTAGTCACTCATCCTAGTGTTGACAATGAAGATGCAGCATGGTTAAAAAAGCAAATTCGTGAATTAACCCATGAGCTAATTTAATATAAAACGAGTTAATATGAAGGTTCGCATTATTGCCTAATGAGTGAAATTATAATGATTCCTGTATATTTAATAGAAATAGAAATAGAAATAGAAATAGAAAATAGGGGTAAGGGATAGGGAGTTTAGCTTACTGGTATTTATTTATTAACATTTAGTTATTAACATTTAGTTATTAACATTTAGTTATTAACATTTAGTTATTAACATTTAGTTATTAACATTTAGTTATTAACATTTAGTTATTAACATTTAGTTCTTAATATTTAGTTATTGCTTATTTTTAAAGATGTAAAATATCATTTTTGCATCTTGAAAGAGGGGTTTTGATATCTAATTTATTAAATTAGAATGTTGATTATACAATTTACAAGGTTAACGTTATCATTGTTTGTGCCTATTGATATTAAGTTAATGTATCATTTTGTTTTTTATATTTCACTAATAGATTTTATACATAATAATGAAGCCCCTCAAGATCTCAACCCACAGCATAGTTTGAAAATTCTCCATAATGATCAGTTTTCAGGGGCTTTATTCATTTATTCACGTTAAGCTAATCTTCTTGTCACTTAGCGCGTTAGCGTAATCAGTGCAGCATAAGGAGATGATGTGAGCGCAACCGAATCTATCAGTATCACTACCACTAAAACCAAATCATTTTTAGCTGGCGCGCTTGCCGTTATGCCGCTAACGATAGCGGTGATCCCTTGGGGGATTTTAGCGGGCTCGTTTGCCCTTGAAGTTGGCCTTACAGCCGTTGAAAGCCAAGCAATGTCGGCCATTATCTTTGCTGGCAGCGCCCAGTTAGTTGCGCTTGGCATGATAAAAGCCGGTATTGGTATCGGCAGTATTCTGATAACCACCTTACTAATTACTTCAAGGCATTTATTGTATGCCATGGCCATGCGTACTCATATTAGCCCGTTGCCGCTTAAATGGCGTTTAGGGCTAGGGTTTTTACTCACCGACGAACTCTTTGCTATCGCTAATCAAACTCAAAGTGGTGATAAACCAGGCCAACATCAGTTTGATCGCTGGTACGCTTTGGGCGGCGGGTTAACTTTTTATGTCGGCTGGAATATTGCTACCTTGCTCGGCATTGTCGCAGGGCAGTCTATCGACAACCTAGGCGAACTCGGGCTCGACTTTGCCATTGCAGCCACCTTTATTGCCATAGTGGTACCGACAGTAAAGAAGCCGTCAATATTAGTGTGCGTTTTAGTGTCGCTTACGTTAGCTGTGGTGTGCGCAGTATTCGCGATCCAAGCAGGGCTGTTAATTGCCGCTATATCGGGTATGGCTGCAGGCATGACCTACGCCAAACTGACTAATGAAGGAAGTGCAGTGGCAACCGATGTCGATTCAACTCCTAACGCTAAGGAAGATAACGCATGACCTGGCTGATTATTTTATCAATGGCAGCAGTGGTATTTGTTAGTCGGCACTTACTGCTAGAACCTAAATTGCCTATTCGGTTAAGTAAAAATACCTTAACGTTTTTAAGCTATTCAGCACCTGCGGTATTAACCGCCATATTAGCCCCTATCGTATTTGTGCCCGAAGGCCAGCTGGCTATTAGTGTGCATAATCCTTATTTAACCTGTGCGCTAGTGGCCACTGTGCTGGCTTACGTCACCCGTAATACCTTGCTCACAACCGTGCTCAGTATGGGGCTGTTTTTTATTTTGTATTAACAACATACCCTAGATTAATTTCAATCATTGTTAACTGACATTCTGTGGCGCAATAGATTAGAATAACCGCCATATTACGGACCAATTAGAGTTGAGTATGCACGTACACATTTTAGGTATTTGTGGCACTTTTATGGGCGGTTTAGCCCTACTTGCCCGCGCAATGGGCCACAAAGTTACCGGCAGCGATGCCAACGTTTACCCGCCGATGAGCACCCAGCTTGAGCAACAAGGTATTGAGCTAATCCAGGGGTTTGATCCGGCTCAATTAGGCAAAGAAGGCGACAACCAACCAGACTTAGTGGTTATTGGTAACGCCATGAGCCGCGGTAATCCGTGTGTAGAAGCAGTATTAAATCGCGGCATAAAATACACTTCTGGGCCGCAGTTTTTGGCTGAATATATTTTGCAAGACCGTTGGGTATTGGCGGTAGCGGGTACACACGGTAAAACTTCTACTTCAAGCATGCTTGCGTGGGTTTTAGAGTACTGCGGCTACGAGCCGGGTTTTTTAATTGGCGGCGTACCGCAAAATTTCGGTGTGTCAGCACGTTTAGGTAACTCAGTGTTTTTTGTTGTCGAAGCCGACGAATACGACAGTGCCTTTTTTGATAAACGCTCTAAGTTTGTTCATTACCATCCTCGCACTTTAGTGATCAATAACCTTGAATTTGATCATGCCGATATTTTTGCCGATTTAGCGGCGATCCAACGCCAGTTTAATCATGTTATTCGTACAGTGCCGGGCGAGGGTAAAGTGATTTGGCCTAGCGACGTTGAAGCCGTACAACAAGTGATTGATATGGGCTGTTGGAGCGAGCAAGAAATTTATTCTAAAGCCACAAGCTTAGCCAGCGATTCAGCTCAACAAGGTGAACCAAGTGCTTGGCAGTCGCGTACTATTGCCGACGATGGCCATGAATTTGAAGTGCTGTTTAAGGGCGAGTCGCAAGGAGTATTAAACTGGGCATTAATAGGTCAGCATAATATTGAAAATGCCATAATGGCAATAGCGGCTGCTCGTCATGTGGGCGTAGCGCCAGGTCATGCTATTGAGGCGTTGGCACAATTTAGTCCACCAAAGCGTCGTTTAGAGCTATTAGCCACAGTAAACGGTGTGGCGGTGTATGACGATTTTGCTCATCATCCAACCGCTATAGCCACTACATTACAAGGGTTACGGGCTAAAGTTGCATCTAGTGACAATCCTAATGGCAACATTATTGTGGTGCTAGAGCCGCGCTCAAACACCATGAAAAGTGGAGTACATAAAGATACTCTCGCCAACTCGATGGCATTAGCCGATGTAGGTTATCTATATCAAGCGGATAATATTGGTTGGGACATTCATGCCAGTATGGCTAACGCGCCAATTCCTGTGACTGTGTTTAACAACATTGAAGATATTATTAGCACTGTCGTCGCCACAGCAAACCAAGGTGATACCGTGGTCATCATGAGTAATGGTGGCTTTAATGGGATTCACCAGAAAATTATTAAGGCTTTAGCGTAAGGCTTTCGCCGACAGAGGGTACAACATGGCCTACGCCAAAAAAGCTAAAGCAATTAGTCTTGCCTGGACGGGGGCATCTGGCGCTCCTTATGGCATTAAGCTGCTGGAATGTTTGTTAGCGGCCGATTTCCAAGTTTTTTTAATGATATCCAGTGCAGCGCGGGTGGTATTAGCCACCGAACATGGCTTGCAACTGAGCGCAAATCCACAAAAAGCCAAAGAGCAATTAATTGAACAGCTGCATAATTCCGATGAGCCATTAAAAGGTGAGCTAGTCGTATTAGGCAAAGATGAATGGTTTTCGCCGCCAGCATCAGGCAGTGCTGCGCCTAAGCAAATGGTGGTTTGTCCGTGCTCAACTGGCACATTAGCCGCTATCGCGACAGGCATGAGTAATAATTTGCTCGAAAGAGCAGCAGACGTAGTATTAAAAGAGCGCGGGCAGTTAATCCTTGTTCCGCGTGAAACTCCGTTTAGTGCCATACACTTAGAACATATGTTAAGCCTTACGCGCAACGGTGCGACCATCATGCCAGCAGCCCCAGGCTTTTATCATAATCCCAAATCGGTTGAAGATCTGGTAAACTTCATGGTTTCCCGAATACTTGATCATTTGGGCATTGAACACGACTTAACGAGTCGCTGGGGATACGGACGTACTCAGTCACACGACATCGACAATTGAGAGATTTATGAAGCACACCATTGAAATGATGATTTCAGAACAAGAAATCAATAAAACCCTAGACCAGCTAGCAGAACGTATTAATGCTCATTACGCCGACAGTGAACGCTTATTAATGGTTGGCTTATTAAAAGGTTCTGTCGTGTTTATGGCCGATTTGTGTCGCCGTATCAAAGGCCATGTTGAAATCGATTTTATGTCAGTATCAAGCTATGGTAATACCATGAACAGCTCGCGTGATGTGAAAGTGCTTAAAGATGTACAGTCTGACATCGCCGGCCGTGACGTATTAATCGTTGAAGACTTAATCGACTCAGGTAACACCTTAAACAAAGTGCGCGAGATGTTATTACTCCGTGAGCCAAAAAGCTTAGCGCTTTGTACATTATTAGATAAACCAGAGCGCCGTGAAGTCGATGTTTATGTCGACTTTATTGGTATTACCATCCCAGACGAGTTTATTGTGGGTTACGGTATCGACTACGCAGAGCAGTATCGCAACTTGCCTTACATCGCTAAAGTGGTTCCATTAGATTAATGAGATTTGTATACACTCCCGCTACACAGGCGGGAGTTTTGTTTTGGGCGTCAGAATATTTCAGCGTCTTTCTCATCTACATTACGTCATAAGCAGCACGTAATAAAAAGTGTTTAATTCGCAATTCATGGATTAGAGGTATGACAATGAGTAACACCAACAATGCATTGGTGATCGAAAACCTTAAAAAAACCTATAAAGGTGGCGTAGAAGCCGTTAAGTCGATCAGTTTGACGGTAAAGCAAGGTGACTTTTTTGCCCTGCTTGGCCCTAATGGTGCGGGTAAATCTACCACCATCGGCATTATCAGCTCATTGGTACAGAAAACCGCAGGTACAGTGTCGGTATTTGGTTTTGATATTGATAAGCAGCTCGAACATGCCAAGTTATGCATCGGGTTAGTGCCGCAAGAATTTAACTTTAACCAGTTTGAAACCGTGCAACAAATAGTGGTTAACCAAGCAGGTTACTATGGGGTACCAAAAGCGGTTGCATTAGAGCGTGCTGAAAAGTACCTCACCCAACTTGATTTATGGCAAAAGCGTCACGCCCAAGCCCGCGAACTGTCTGGCGGTATGAAACGCCGTTTAATGATTGCCCGTGCGTTAATGCACGAACCTAAATTATTGATTTTAGATGAGCCAACAGCTGGGGTCGACATTGAACTGCGCCGTTCAATGTGGGAATTTTTAAAGCAAATCAACAAGCAAGGTGTGACCATTATTTTAACCACCCACTACCTTGAAGAAGCTGAGATGTTGTGTCGCACCATTGGTATTATCGATACCGGTTTGCTGGTGGAATGCACCACCATGAAGGCATTATTGAGTAAGCTAGATGTTGAAACCTTTATTTTCGATTTACGACACGATCTCGACGTAGCACCAATGCTCACCAATATGAATTGCCGCTTAACTGACGCACATACCTTAGAAGTCGATGTGGCCAAATCGAACAATATCAATGAATTATTTACTCAGTTAACAGCAGCCAATATCGAAGTATTGTCGATGCGCAACAAAGCTAACCGCTTAGAAGAATTATTTGTAGAGCTGGTAGAAAAAGCCAAGGAGTCAAAATAATGAACAGTCTGTATTTTGTGGCTTTTAAAAGTATTTTAACCAAAGAAATTAATCGCTTCACCCGTATTTGGATCCAAACACTGGTGCCGCCAGCCATTACCATGACGTTATACTTTTTAATTTTTGGTAATTTAGTTGGTAGCCGTATCGGAGAAATGGGCGGCGTTACCTACATGGAGTTTATCGCGCCAGGTTTAATCATGATGTCGGTGATAACCAGCTCATATTCTAATGTAGCCTCATCGTTTTACAGCGCCAAGTTTCAACGCAACATTGAAGAAATCATGGTGGCCCCAGTGCCACATTACGTGATGATAGCCGGTTACGTCGGTGGCGGCGTCGCCCGTGGTCTAAGTGTTGGTTTAATTGTTACCACAGTGGCGATGTTGTTTGTTGATATCTCGTTACATCATGTTGGCTTGGTCGTGCTAACCATGTTTTTAACCTCTGTGTTATTTTCACTTGGCGGGTTAATTAATGCGGTATTTGCCAAAAGCTTTGACGACATCAGTATTATTCCAACATTCATTCTCACACCATTAACCTACTTAGGTGGGGTATTTTACTCGTTATCGTTATTGCCACCTTTTTGGCAAGGTGTATCGGGCTTAAACCCAGTTGTGTATATGATCAACGTATTCCGCTATGGCTTTTTAGGTTTTGCTGACTTAAGTGTACCGTTATCGATTGCCATAATGGTTGGTTTTTGTGTCAGCTTATGGACACTGGCTTACTATTTAATATCGCGTGGAATTGGTTTGCGTAGCTAAGTCTTGCATAGCCTAGTCTTGCAATAGATAAACCGCTCACAAACCAGTTGTCACAATCTAAGTATAAAAGGGCTCGCAAGAGTCCTTTTTTGTGGGCGATATTTAACAGGGGTTTACTCAATAGGCTTGACCTCGGACTAAGTAATTATTACTGCTAATTATAATCCATTGGGCTTTGTACACCGGTTTGGTGTAAACCAGCTACATGAGTATAAATTTGGGTCGTTTTTACATCGGTATGGCCTAATAGCTCCTGTACCGTTCTAATGTCGTGCCCACGCCTAAGTAAGTTTGTCGCAAAAGAATGCCTAAAAGTATGGGCGGTAATGCGTTTAGTGATAGTCGCTTTCTGAACTGCTTTTTTTAATGCCTTTCTAAATGTTGTTGGATCAATGTGGTGTCGACACAGATACCCATTAATTGGATGTGACACACAGTGAATCGAAGGAAAAAGAACTCTCTCCAAAGCAATGAAAACGAGATATGTTACTTATTTAAATGATGGGTGGAATTTTTTTATGATGGGAGGGAAGTCATCGCTTCATTATTAAGACAGGCATTCAAAAATTAGAACCAATTGGTTACTGATATGGTGTTGCTATCCTGACGCATGGGGGAGTTCAAAACACAACAATATCGATTAGCCTACACTGATATGTTCGGTAATACCGTTTCAGCTCGTATCTTTAAATGAATTCCTTTGCTATATTTTATTGTAAGTAAAGTAGCGCTTTGATTTATTTCTGGAGGGGGTATGGCGAGATCACTTGTACTGTTTATTGTCTTTAGTCTAATACCCATATTTTCAGTCTATGGAAAAGAATTGAAACTTGCTGTGGTACCTAAATTTAATAGTGTTTTTTTTGAGCAAAGTAAAGCTGGTTGTATAGATGCCGCCGCTCAAATAAAAGGCGTGAAATGCATATGTCGAGGACCAGATATAAGTAATGTTAGGATGCAAAATCAGGTAATAAATCAATTGATTGATGAAGGTGTCGATGGTATCGCGGTAGCCGTTACACAGTCTAAATATCTCGTTAACAATAGCCTGAAGAGAGCTAAAGAAGCAGGCATACCGATTATTACCTATGACTCTGATTTTGATGCTTCAATCAACGAAGACCCTAATAATATACGTCTAGCCTATATAGGCACTGATAATTTTGAATTGGGTAAATCATTAGGTGAAGAGTTAAAAAAACTTCGGCCTAATGGGGGGACGCTAATAATGCAATCTGGGCGACCAGATTCTCCCAATCTGAATTTAAGACTTATGGGTGTTCGTTCCGCATTATCGGGGAAAAAATACGATACGCCTCCTGGCGAATTGCTTAATAACGACTCGGGCTGGACTGAAGTTAGAGAACCTTTTTTTAATTTTGATCAGCTGGATCAATCTGTTAATCAAATGGAGTCTGTAATGAAAGGTAAACCTGTAAAAGCAGACTCCTTTATTACTGTTGGTGGTTGGGCACAAAATGATCAAGCACTTTACCGTAAAATGATTGCCCCGTACCAGGCAAAAATTAATAACAACAAGGTCATCATTATTATTACTGATACATCCTCTGAACAATTAACTATGCTGGAAGATCAACTTGCTCATATCAATATTGGTCAAAACCCATATGAAATGGGAAGACAAGCCATTTTGACACTTTATAAGATTGTAACAGAACAAAAATATGAGAAAACAATTTACACTCCTATCACAGTTTGCACACCAGAGAATGTTGATACCTGTAACAAGAGTGCGGGATTGTAATCATATTTGATTTCGCCCGAATTAACATAACCAGCCAAAGTTGTCGGCTAAACAATTAGCAATTAACAATGAAAAAACGCTTTAATTACCCTTTTAAAAGGGTAATTAAAGATGGCCAGATCAGGCCAAAACAAACCATTGTTAGCTTAAATGACACGCCTTTTCCCTGTATATAGAAAGTTGCCACTGTTGCTCGCGTTTAGTACGTAATGCTTTTCTTTGCGGGATTGATAATTCGACAGGTGAGAGCGTTGAGCATCGCCGAGAATGGGGTTATTCACATATTTTTATACTGATTTTCTGCTTATTAAGCACGCTATTTGTTAGACCAAAATTTTGATAGCAAGATTAGTTGTAAATAATGTGTGTTGCTGATAATAATCGATCTCACATATGAAAGGTGGTTCAATTACACTCCAATCTTATAAAAAGCCTGAATGGAAGAATGAGTATGCCACACCAAGATCAGAGCCTTACCATTAAAATGGCGGCTCCTTTTTGTATATTATTAATAGTGATATTACTGACACAGGTTGTTGGTGTGTATGTCAGCAATAACTTTTTAGCTTCTGGAGGGGTTAAAGGTTATTGGATTATAAGTCGATTAATCTTTCCATTTGTTCTTATTTTATTGCTGGCCATACCGTTAAAACAATTGTACTTCTCTAAACCAACAATTAATCGTGAAAACCTGCTACTTATGGCTGTGTTTTTGGGTCTTTTGCTTTGTTTATTCGTTTATCTACAATTTTTTGCCGCAGATTATTTATCTCATTATCGTCATGGCAGTTCTTTAGAGGGGCTAAGAGAGGCAGGGAAGTTTCAACGTTTTTTAATTTTTACCGTATCGACTATCATTGGCTGGGAGGTGCTTCACCGAGGATTTTTATTGGGTGGTGGCCAATATTGTTTAACTCAGCATTACAAAATCAACCCGACGGCGGCGGCTGTGATAATGACCGTTATTGTCTGCATCTTTGAAGTATTATTCCACATAAAAAAACCGATTTACGAAGCTATAGGTATGATTTTTGCCTCGCCATTATTGTCTTATTTAACCATTAAGACGCGCAGTTTATGGCCTGCATTAACGTTTCATTTATTGATTGAGTTAGCATTTGGCTTTTCCGCTTTCTATTATTCGGTCTATTAATTAGTGCATTTATAAACTTGGCCAAAATCAATAGGCCACCCAAGAGTGTTGATGGACACTAGCTTACTATTTGATATCGGACAGAATTGGTTTGTGTAGCGAAGCTGTTTTTAGCTCGTAGCAAGTCAGTGATAGCAAGTGATAGTGAATAAAATGAATCTTTTGCGGCATTACCAAATTCTGTAGTGATTAATCACTATGCAAAAACACATCTTCTAAATATAACCTAGAAAAGTAAGCTTACATGCCATATACGCGCATCTAATTTGTTTTATATTATTGGTGAAGTTGATGGCGATTAATAATAAGGTCTGAATGAGTAATAAATCATAGCAATATTTATCTAAACTCCTGATTGTATCTTTTCTCACACCCCCAAATCGTGTTCAATAAATAATCAACAAAAACAGCAGTTTCATTTAAATCCCTCTCCAAAGTCGGTTGGTGTTATGGTATTGTTAAATTTTAGCGGTGGCATTCTACAGGCTCATCAGCATGCATATAAAATATATCTACACAATTCATAATATGGAGAATTTAAAACATGGAAAAAAGTATTAAAAGTAACACTTATGCCAACACAAGCCTTGTGCTAACGACGATAGGGACTGTGCTTTCTACCCAAAAGCCTGTTTACTACATAGATATTATTATACTTGTTGCCGCTATTGGATTTGGCATTATGGGAGCTTATAAGCACAAGTCATAGCGTTCGATGCTAGCGTATATGGGTCCTAGCCAGCACAGGGTTCACTTATGAGTGTCGCGTTAGATTTTTAAAAAGGATTCGTTTTATATGGAAGTATTTAAAAAATGTGGATACGGTATTTTCTATTTTTTAGCGCTTGGTGTTAGCATTTATGCCATTCTGTTTGTAACTGTTGATTGGGTTGGCTCAGAATATTTAAAAGAAAAATTTTCATTAACACCTTTGGCAATGTATCTGCACATGGTCGGAGGCTCAATAGCGTTAACTATTGGTGCATTCCAGTTAAACAGTCGCTTAAGAGCTAAAAGCATCAAACTTCACCGAGCTCTTGGTAAGGTCTATGTTACCGCTGTATTACTCTCCGGTTCTGCTGGTTTATACTTAGCTACCAATTCTATGGGGGGGATTGTTGCTCATTTCGGTTTTGGTACTATGGCTGTTTTATGGCTTTTTACTGTAAGTATGGCATTTGTGCAAATCAAGAAAGGTAACGTGAATGCACATCGCTATTGGATGATAATAAACTACTCTTTAACTTGTTCAGCCATTACCCTTAGATTGTATCTACCATCATTCCCGTGGTTATTTAATGTAGACTTTATAACGTCTTACATTGCAATCTCTTGGGTTGCCTGGGTTCCAAATGTATTAGTAGCACAATTATATTTACTAAAAACCAAACGTGTTAATTATGCCGTTCAACGTCCTATTGATAATACATTAAGTACATAGAGCAAAGTGTAAACAGCTCTTAAACGCCACCAATAAGCGAGAAATGGATTGATTAATTTGGTTAATCCGCTTGGTTAACCACTCGCGCCCCTTGGGGCACTTATTGCAAGTCGGACGTTAGAAACTTATGACGCAAAATAGTGCTATTAAAATTGCCTTTTGGCGAGGCGTGCTAATTGCTCCGCTTGCGGTACTGCCTGCAACACTTATTTGGGCTTTAATTGCCTTGGTTAATCAATTTACTGTTCAAAACTTAATTGATGCGATTTTTAATGTAATATTTATCAGTTTGTGGGGCATTTGCGTTGCTTATGTTATTACCGCGACATATGGCAGCTTAGTTTGGTATGCGCTTTGGCGTTATAACGTGCTGTCGTTGGGCTCATTATTATTAGCTGTTGTTATTCCTTGTGCGATAACGGCGATCATTACGACCGATATTTTGTTTTCGTTAATGGTCACATATTATTCATTAGCCGTGGTATTTTCGTTTTGGTTTGTTGGTATTCGAAATATTAAAGAGTGATAACGGCATCGTATTTTTTCAGTTGTGGGACGATGTGAAATTAATATCAAAATCGTACATCTGTTTTACGCCTTATGGCAGATAAAAGGAGTTTATTTTGCGCTTGATTCATTGGATTTACTTAACAATTGTTATAGTTGCAACTTTTTCGGCAAGTTCATCTGCCACAGTTGCAGTTGAGATATTGCCTATGCGCGACAGAGCTGAGTTTATTGACAGCATACTGGCTAAGCGGGTCGAGCTATTATTACCCAAGTTGATGAATGAACATAAGCTCGATATGTGGGTAATCATTAGTCGTGAATACAATGAAGACCCTGTTATTAAAACGCTATTACCTGCTACATGGATATCTGCTCGCCGCACAACAATACTGGTATTTGCTCGTAAAGGTGACGGCAGTGTTGATGCTTATGCAATCGCGCCTTATAACGTTGGTAATGTTTTCGAAAAAGCGTGGGATAAATCAAAACAACCCAATCAATGGTTGGCTCTTAATGAGTTAATTGAAAGCTATCAACCCAATACCATAGGTGTTAATCAATCGAAACATTGGGCTCACGCCGATGGACTAGTCGCAACAGATAAAGAAAATCTGTTAGCGCATTTACCCGAAAAATATAAAACAAAAATAGTTTCAGCTGAACCCGTCGCCGTAGGATGGTTGGAGCAACGAATACCTGAAGAAATTGCCGTTTATAAAGATATCGTAAAATTGGCTCATGCAATCATTGCTGAAGCATTCTCTAACCAAGTCATTATCCCTGGGGAAACAACGACTGATGATGTGGTTTGGTGGCTACGAGAGCGTATCGTTGAGCTCAAGTTACAAACTTGGTTTCATCCAAGTGTATCAATTCAGCGTAGTGATGATGTTGCCTTAGCGCGCGAGTCGAGTGTTACCCATGACAATGATAAGCAAATTATTTTACCGGGCGATCTACTGCATGTTGATTTTGGCATAACCTATTTACGTTTAAATACGGATACGCAGCAGCATGCTTATGTACTCAAGCCAGGCGAAAGCGAAGCACCACAATATTTACAACAGGCGCTGTTATCAGGCAATAAACTACAAGATGTATTTACCGGACAATTTGCTGAAGGTCTTACTGGTAACCAAGTATTAAAACGCTCTCGTGAACGTGCAATTTCACAAGGATTAACGCCCACAATTTATACTCACCCGCTGGGTTATCATGGCCATGCCGCAGGTACGACACTGGGAATGTGGGATTCGCAAGACGGGGTTCCTGGTGATGGTGACTACCCATTACACCTCAATACGGCCTATTCAATTGAGCTTAACAATGCCGTTTATATTGAGCCGTGGAAAAAAGAAATCAGAATTATGCTAGAAGAAGATGCCATTTTTGACGGACCGGGAGTGTGGTATTTAAATGGCAGACAAACAGCTTTTTTACTGATTAAATCTCAGTCTCGCTAAGCTTTATAGATTAAAACTTGTTTGGGAAAAATAGTTATTCTTTTATACCACAATGGTGCGCGAGTGTTGGGGGGCAAAGCCTCCTGTTAGGTGTATTCAACGAACCAAGTTACTCATTCTTTAGGTTCTATTTCGTTCCACATTTTAGTACGTTATGATTCATCGCTTAAAACAGCGTAAAGCAAACAAGGAAGTTGTATATGTCAGGAAGCAAAGTCTACTCACCCGTTCAAGCTAGTCTAGGCGCATTTTTAGGAGGGCCAATAGCTTCAGTTTTTTTCATAAAACAGAACTTTGTCGTCTTGAATGATGATGAAGCCGTTAAAAAAACGAATCGCTATGGTGCTTTGGTTATTACTTTTTTCATCTCAATTTTGCCTTTTTTGCCAGAAAACTTTCCAAATATGATCATTCCTATAATCACGATTATTTCTACGAGACTGTTAGTTGAAAAGTTTCAATTTACAAAAGAAGTCATCTCCAATAACGATGATTTAGACTTTCATTCTAACTGGCGAGTACTTTTTGTCAGCTTGATAAGTCTGGTTGTTTTTATGATTATTGGCGTTAGCCTGCTGTTGGCGTTAGATTTTTTTGGTGTTGAAAGTCTGCTGTAAACTTCACGACTTCACGTCTTTACTATGGGTAATTTTTTGAAAATGAAGTCAGCTTTCAAAGATAGTGATGTCAGGTTTTATTTTTTTAATAAAAACGAAAAATTGAGCAAATGAACTTAATCTACGCTATTTCGAACTAGCATGATTTAATTTTGGTCAAACATTAACAAGGAACTCAGTTGAGAAAAATCATTTATATCTTAGGATTGATATCCGTATTTTCAGTGCAAGGTGCCAGTTTTGATTGCTCGCTGGCCAGAAGCGCGATAGAAAAGAACATATGTGCTAACCCTGATATTTCAAAGGCAGATGAGGCGTTAGCAACGCTTTATAGCAATATTAAAAGCCAAGCTAAATATGTTAATGATTTAATTAATGGTCAGCGTGCTTGGTTAACACAACGAAATGCATGTGAGACTGATGTTTGTATTTTAGATAAATACCAATCTAGAGCGTTGGCGTTAAATGCTTGGCCTGAAACAGAGGCTAAAAAAGATAAAGCGCTAGAAAACTGTACCGATCGTCCCGAGTGTTGGCCAGAAGGCAGCGCTATGCATACTGGTTTGACATTAGTTAACAGTTTGAACAAGGCATCTGCTCAATTGAAAATAAAGCATGATGAGCTCATCGCTCTGTTGTCTGATGCCCCTAATTATGATGGTGAAAAACAGCCTGACTCTCGTGTTATCTCGGCTTTAACCGCACAGCAACTGTCCTGGAGTACTTATAGATCTGACGAATGTGAATTAATTGGTTCGCTGACCGGAGCGGGTGGCTCATGGCCATCGACTTATGCTAATCGTTGTGAGGTCAATTTGACTGAAGAACGTTTGCGCCGCGTTAATTCATCTATTAAGTGTATTAACAAAATACCTTTAGAAGATCGTTGGATGGAACAGTCTCGTTGTTTACAGCAACTTGCACCGTTAGCCAATAAAGTGTAGATAATTAACGTAAACTAGGGCTGCTAAGTACCTATTAAACAAGTTATTAGCTTCCTTAGTTATTTGGCCTGCATTTCTCGTTATAGGATGTCATTATTTAAAGGTAACTTTGCCTCCCACCATTTTAAAGGCTGGTGCGCCTCTCACTAAGGTATCTCTGGCAAATATCTGGCTGCATTCAGGGCATGTGCAAGGAACCTTGGTGTTGTCTTCGACAATACGCTCCTTAAAGCATTTGATTAAGGCGCCTTTACCTCCCTTACGATACTTAAACAATGGTGCTTTACACTTAGCGCAGAAAACATCGACGGTGCGCGAAGGACCTTTCTTGTTGGGTTGGGCCATGTATCGTTTACTCTAAAGTCTGTAAAGTGCTTTAGCCTATTGTAATGAAAAGTGCCGGGTTAGGCTAAAGTTAGCGATGCCTTTTATCATCCGGCCCTCTTGCTATTGGTATACGCTGTTATCCGTTAATGTTACTGACCAAGAAAGAGCTTAAGACTCTTTTAATGCTTATCTTTATGACTGGCTGTTTAATATTAATCAGCCTATTGGCACTCAAAAGTGCTTGGAGTGCCAACCATATGAAGATCGTGATTAAGGTTAAATTGACGAAACTGCTAATATAGATACATATAGAGTCATATAAAACAGCAAATAGACGATGGCTGTTAGATTAGGCTGTAATCATAATCGTAAATTAACACCCAATGCTTGCAGATGTTAGCCATGGTTTATATTGAGCTTTCGGAATGCAAATGTTAATTATTACAGAGGATTTACCTTTGAGTTTTTATGAAAACAACATTCTTCCACACATTATAAATTGTGCTTGTTCTTCAAGTGTCATCATGGAGCTTAGGCAGAAAGTTGTGCCTTTAGCTTATGGCAATGTTTTAGAGATTGGTATGGGCTCTGCTGTTAATATGGTTTTGTATAATCCTATGAACGTTAATATGATATGGGGCCTTGAACCTTCTCCTGGGATGCGTAAAAAAGCGCGGAAAAATTTAGCGAAATCGCCTATTCAGGTTGAATGGCTAAGTCTCCCTAGTGAACAGATTCCTTTAGATGATCAATGTGTTGACTCAGTTGTGTTAACTTATACTCTTTGCACTATTGCTGATTGGCGTGCCGCTATGCAGCAAATACATAGAGTGTTGAAGCCTGATGGTAAAATATTTTTCTGTGAGCATGGAGAAGCACCTGACGATTCAATTAAAAAATGGCAACATCGTTTAAATCGCTTATGGGGTAACGCTTTTGGTGGCTGTAATTTGAATAGACCTATGATTGACAATATACAAAGCAGCGGCTTTAGTATCGATTGGTTTGAAAGTGATTATATAAAGGGAGTGCCAAAGTTTGCATCGTATATTAGCTGTGGTGTGGCGACTAAAAAGACCTAACAAGAGAGTGGGGATATAAGGTGGTTTAAACTGGTCACTTTAATTTCAGTACTTAGTTTTGTTATCCTAGTCGAGGTGATGAGCATAATGATCTAGATTAAGATAATAGGCGGGAACTGGGCAGTGCTATTTTGGTCTAGAATTTAGTCGTTTTTATTTCGTGTCATTGAGGTGAATTAGTCGTTTTAATCGTTAATCTCTCTTGATTAGATAACCGAATTTGAATCCCATCGACTGTGGTAATCCGCTGAGCTTCAATATCTTTTTTACGCACCTTGTAACTGTTTGTCATCGCTTCAATAGGTGATGTAATTGTAACTTCAACGACGGTATTATCGTCATACCAACTCCAGCCCCAATAGCCTGCAGAGGCTAACATCGACACCGCAATCATAGTGTAAATAATTACTCGACTAAGAAGGGGTGATTTTTGTGCATCTGCCATATCTGCGATGCGATTAACTTTATGCCCTCGTCCACGGCGCAAGTAGACAATAGCGCCAAGGATTACCAATATTGTCACTAGAATTTTTGTTAGCACGTCATCTTCCACCAATTAATAATTAACCACAATTATACAGTTTATTGAATAATTTAACGTTATCTAGCACACATCAATCGTGCTAATTAATATTGATTACTCAGTTGTAAATATAGCCGCATAGGGACACTTCCGACGAGGATAATATCGTGATCGTTTATTAAGCTGTGATGACCACTCTAAATGACAATAGCTTAAGTCTTCAATTCTTACTATGCCTCACAGCCTAGGATGAAAGCTGCAATGGTAACAAATAACCCGTCAAAAAATGGGTTTAATTTACTTGCCTGACGAGGAACATCGATGCATTAAAGTGAGTTGATTCACCAGCAAGACTCATACAATACTCCTTAAAAAGAGTTGTAATGTCACAACAACATTAGCGAGTTAGATAGGTTATCTAATGGTACGAAAAAACATTCCCGCTCTTGTCTTGGTAACTGCAAGTAATGAGTTAATTAAAAGAGTCGACCAAATCAACTCATTATTAAGCGGATGATTGATACCGCTAATAATGAGAACTTGGCAATATTTTTATATACGGATTAATTCATCTATTTTCCTGTTGTAAGGAGGATTGATTTAACCAATGTATGCTGGTAAGTTATTAAAAATATTAATAATTAAACACGTGTTACTATTGCGCAGTTAAATGTGTTCCGGGTATTTACCGAAACTCTGACTCTTTTCACAAATACGCTGTCATAGATAAACTTATTAACTCAACGGAGTGATAGATGAAGTTGTTCAAATTGGCTTTAATTTTTGTAGCGGCCATATATTTATCTGGATGCGCATCTGGTGCAAAAATGAAAAATATGACGTTTCAGGGTGAACAAAAATCCTACTTTGATGTATTAAATGACAACATAGAGTTATCAAATGTCTCTGGTGGTCAAAAAACAAATCCACTGTGGACATCAGAAATTAGCAGTGAAGCCTTTTCTGGTGCTGTCAGGGGAAGCCTGCAAGCACAGGGATTATTGTCTGATGATGGTCGATATAAACTGGTTGTGAATATGCTTAAAGTGGATCAACCTATTTTTGGGTTAGATTTTGAAGTTACTACTCATGTTCAATATTTACTGACCGATTCGGCAACCCAATCCATTGTGTTTGACGAAACCATCATTGCACCGCACACAGCAACATTTAAGGATGCCTTTGTTGCGGTAAAAAGGCTTAGATTAGCCAATGAAGGTGCTGGAAGAAAAAACATTGAAGCACTACTTGATAAATTATCTGCGTTACAGATAGATAAGAATGAGGTATCACTAGTAGAGTAAAAAATGCATGGCCTCAAGCTTATTGCTTAGTCTGCTGTAAATTTTAGCTGACTTATTCGGTAGGCTTTTGTTTACTAGGCTCGCAGTTATTTTTTAAAGTGTTAGATTGATATAAGCATCCCCCAAATCACCTAGCCAGAAATTAGTCGAGTAATAGCTATCTAATTTCTAGTTTGGTTATATTTTGTTATTACCAGTTGGATACAATCCCCCATATTATTCTGAAACAACTATTGATGGTTATTTTTATTTTCATGAGTAACTTTTACATAGTAAAAAGTAATAATTTGTAAAAACTACAAAATAATTATATTAAAATATTTCATTTTTTATCATAAAATATAAATGTTATATTTATCAGTTGTTTGTTTTTTTGTTGCTTCGGTTTAAATGTGGCATGCCTTTCGCTTTATTAAAATAGAGTCGCTAATATTTAGGCATGTTTTTTTATTAATGTTATATAAATTGACCCAATCTATTTATCGTAATAGTGTGTTAATTGGACAGTTTTTATTGCCCCTATTTATTTCAGCGTAATATCACTCTATAAATTTTGTATTTAAGGAGATTAGAAATGGCTACAACAAAGGCAAAAAATCAAGATCCACAACAGAAAATTGAAGATGCTTATCACTTAGCTGAAGAAGCGACTTCAGAGGCTGTTCATTCCTTGAAAGATAAAGCGAAAGAATCATTGGGTGAAGGCACTGAAAAAGTTAAATCGGCAACAGCTCAAACTGAAAATCTTATTAAGGAACACCCTTTATTAAGTGTCGGGTGTGCTTTTTTAGCGGGATGGGCGATTTCGAAACTTATAAAATAGCAAAGCGGCCGGAGGGGTTTTATTATGGAAAACACTGAGAAAGTGCACAGTAAAGATAAAATCTCCGATGGCTCGCAGACCGATCCTCACGTTAACTCAGATGAGGTGGACGTAAACTCCGATGACGTAAACGTTGAAGAAATTAAAGATATTTTTAATAAGGCATCGAAATTAGCTCAAGAGGTTGGACAGTGGTCAGAGTCTACAGTCCAACTTTTCTTTATGGAAATATTACGAAATGTTGCCGCAGCAAAACAGTTTCTTGTTTGCCAGCTTTTATTTATTCCATTGTTAGTTCTCTTTATCTTCAGTTTATGTGTTTGCTCCGGGATTGTGATCTACAGCCTCACTGACAGCATATTTATTGGCTTAGGGGTATTTCTACTCACAATGATGTTGGTTTTAGTTGGCTTGCTGTATTGGCAAAAACGGCTTATTCGTTTTTTTGGCTTCAAAGACACTGTCTCCCAATTAAAGGAGGGTATCGATGTCATCTCTAAAGCATCTAAATCATTCGATTAAGTTAACACGTATGCAGGGGAAAGACTCTGTTAGGCAGTGCGAGTTAACGCTTAATTTATTACTCCATTCTGTTAAAAAGCAGACTCGAAAGCATCCTTTTGGGGTCACAGTTGGTGTCACCATCGCCACGATTGTCTTTGCTCGGTATAGGAAAAGTATTAAATCTCTTTATCCTATTGCTTCTCTAAGCTTTAATTATGCGAAACAACATCGCAATTCAAAACCTCAAGAATAAAAACCAATCAATCATGATGATTGCCATTTTCTTGCCCATTATATGATCGAGTCAATACTTTGAACTGTTGTGAGTCTGGATAACTTTCAGTGTGACCCATCGCAAATATTTCAAAGATGTTAATTATTTACTGATTAAAGTCGTGAGTCATCACATACAAATAATGCTGATTGTTTAATAATCAGCTTAATTATTTAACTCAATGACGTTTAATATATCAACATGACCACAAAAGATATCATCGATGAAGAAGTCACTTATCCGTCGGATTATATGATCCTTTCAACAACCGATTTAGACAGTGTTATTACTCATGTTAACGATGACTTTATGACGGTCAGTGGTTATAAAGAAGATGAGCTAATTAATAAACCCCACAATATAGTACGCCACCCAGATATGCCTAAAGCTGCATTTAGTGACCTATGGGACACCATAAAGCAAGGGAAAAGCTGGATGGGATTGGTGAAGAATCGCTGCAAGAATGGTCAGTATTATTGGGTTAACGCTTATGTGACCCCGATTAAACGTAACGGTATTATTTGCGAGTATCAGTCGGTAAGAACTCAGCCTGAAGCAGAGCTGACTGAACGTGCTCAAGCCTGTTACGATGCAATTAATGCTGGTAAAGCTGCTAAGCCTAAGCTTGGTGCCAATATTATTACCAAACTTTTTTTGGCTTGGTTGCTATCTGTTGGGTTGTTGATGTCCTTGCCTTACTCAAGTGGTTTTTTCACCGTCGTCGCATTTATTGTTGCCATTATCTGTTTTTGTCGGCCGCTTTATGTTCTTAAACAGCGTTTTAGTAACATATTGATATTAAGTGAAACAATACATAATAATCCACTAAATCAATTTGTTTATACAGGTTATACCGATGAGCTTTCTCACATCGAATTAAGTCTACGGATGCAAAAAGCTGAAACGCTGGCGGTGGTTGGACGTATAAAAGAAAGTGGTGAGGAATTACAGCAAGGTTTAGAAGAGCATCAACAACAAAATCAAGCCAATCAAAATCAGTTGGTTACGCAATCACAAAACCTTGAGCAAGTTGTCACAGCCATCGGCCAAATGAGCTCGTCTGTTACTGATATAGCTAAAAATACGACAAATTCAACCACAGAAATTCATCACTTAGTTGAACAAATAGAGTCAACTAAGGTGGCATTAGCCAGCAGTCAAATCGCGACTACGGAAATTAATAACTTATTGGAAGAATCTCGTATTGCTATTTCTTCGCTGAATAAGCAATGTCAAAATGTAAACCAAGTTGTCGAGGTGATCGAGAGTATTGCACAGCAAACAAACTTGCTTTCGCTCAATGCCGCCATTGAAGCCGCTAGGGCTGGAGAGGCTGGTAGAGGGTTTGCTGTGGTCGCGGATGAAGTGCGTAACTTGGCCAGTCGCTCGGCAACTTCTGCTCATGAAATACACGCTATTATAAATTCACTTAGTCGCACAACTGCAGAAGCCGTTGCACAGATGGAACAAAGCCATTTGTTAATAGATAAGAGTATTGATTCTAGTCAAATACTCGAGAAAAGCCTGGTCTCGGTTAGTGAAGTGATGAGTATTATCGAAAGTAATGGCGAGCAGATTTCAGTGGCGGCAGAAGAGCAAGCTGCTGTTGTTAATCAAATTTATAACAACGCGATGATACTACAAGATGGCATTAATCAATTTGAACAAAATTGTCATAATGCAGCAATACATAGCCAAGAAATTAGTGGTCAGGGTATACGTCAAACAGAGTTGGTAAATCAATTTAATTAGATTGTAATATCACAAATTGTGAGGTGATGACTTCGGTATAATTGAGGTAATTTTACTTTGTTGACTCTGCTGAGCATCTTGCTGCCAAAACAAATTAACCAACTTACCAACTTACCAACTTACCAACTTACCAACTAACTAACCAACTAACCCAGGGTGAGGTTGTGAACGTTTTTTATACAGATTAAGTATGTTTTTAGAACTATATTTGTTCAGTACGTTATCACTTCATGAATGATTGGAAGTGATTCAGTATCGAAATTATTTATAGTGTTCAAAAAACGCACACTCATGCGGTTACCCTGCCAACTAACCAACTAAACAACCCACCCACTAACCAATCAATCAACAACATCAATACACTGTACATCGCGAATGTGCATATCAATGGCTTAAATAAGTGCTGTTTATCAACTGTGTTAGCTTGTGTGCTACAGCCTTCTTTGTATGCCGTTATCGTATTCTTTTGCCGAGTATCGCTTTGGGTGTATGGTTTTTTCTTTGATGGTTAATAAAGATTAAAGCTAGATATTATATTTAAATCAGCTGGTTAAGTGGTTTGTAATGGTCGGTGTCCGAATAAGCAATGAGTACTAAACAGGCGTAGTGGACGTAAGCCATAGTTTAATTAATACAAGTGACATCGGCATGAGAAGTGTCTACTAGACTAGCGGCCAGCACAAAAACGGCAATAATAGTGTCAATAATGTTTCAACTAAAAATGATGATTTGTGTAAATAAGGCATTTTTTATAATACGATGACTTTTAGCTTGTTATTTAGGCTTTATGTTTTAGTATAATCCGTTGCACTTATCAATTAGGGAGAACGTAATAAATGGAATTTATAAATGAAATAGTCGCAAATGAGAATTATACTTTTTTAGTGGTGTTAGTTATTGGGGGGCTGACTCTTTGGTTTCTTCCTGCTATTTTGGCATTATTTTTTAATCGAAAACACTTTAAATATATTCTGTTAGCGTGTATCCCTGCAGGGTTTTCTTTTATTGCGTGGGGCGGCGTTATAGTGTGGGCTACCACGGGTAAAGTTATTGGTAAATACGCTAATAAAGTTAACGCTGAAAGTTAACTTCTATCAATAATATACACTCACCATAAACCATAAAAATCATTATATGCACTTATTTTTCGCTCACTTTGTGATGCTTTTAAGTGCCGGTTTTTGGCGTCAGTTTTCGGTATAAAATGCAAAAGGATATTACATGAAATACTTATCAATTGTCATCATCGCACTCTTACTTGGTTGTTCTTAAAAAGATTTTAGTGCTCAGGTTAACGATTAGTTCATCGAGAAAGTTATTGGTGGCGAATACTCACGTAATGGCGCTCAATGCAAAACCATAAAAAATCAATGTCCTGAAGGACAATACGAAGAGTGGATTCAAAAGAGCGGTGAAAAAGCGTGTGCGTGCAATAGCTTGTAGCATTCAATTGCTTTGAGTAAGGGGTAAAAACTAAAAAACTTGATAATAGTTAGCATAATACTGGCGATTTTTATCGATAGTTAAGCTGGTTATTAACTGTGTTGGAAATCCTTTGTTTCATGTTAATTATCAACGGATAACGTTAGTTATATCTGGATATACAGGGAAGTAATACGATGAAAAAAATGATAACGGTTGTGACATTATTGGTGTTAGGTGTGTGTTTGAATGTTCAAGCGAATGACAGATATAAGCCTACATCTAATTTGTCATTGTTACGTTCATTAGACCGTGGCTATATGATTATTGGCACTACACATACAAACGATGTTAATGATCTTCAACTTGTCGATATAGAACGCCTTTTTAACGAGCTTAATCCCACTTTAGTGTTGTTAGAAGGTGGTTATTGGCCTGATAAAATGTCTAAAGCTGAAGCGATTAAGTGCTGTGGTGAAATGGGGTTTTTACAGTTTTTAGCTAAGCAGCATCATGTCAAAGTAACAACTTGGGAAGGCGATAGCCTAAGTGAAGCTAAATTTGTGTTAGAGAAGTTTGATGATGAAAGCCTAAAGGTATTTTATTTATTAAGACAAGCACCACAGTTGCTCAGTAATGTTAGTCTTGCCGACGCGAAAAGTAAGATGTCTAATCTGCTCGGACAATCTGGTTTTCCTGCAACAGAATATCACCTAAATGTTAAGCCAGATTCAATTGCTGAGTTAGACATTATGTTATCAACCATGGTGGGGAAATCTGCATCGTGGGTTGAGTTTTCATCGGCAACTATTTTTGACCAACAACTCAGCACCTCTGAATTTACGACGCTTAAAGCGATTAAAGATCGTGTAAATGAGTTTAGGGATAATAGCGCCATTAACAAGGTGAAAGCCGCGATCGATAATAATGAACGAGTCATGTTTGTGGCTGGTGGGCTTCATTTTATGCCTGTCATGAATGCACTCATGCAATAGCTTAGTGCTCATAGCTGTTTATTCATTTATATTTTATTGATAAAGATAGATTGGCCATGTGTGGCATCTTAGGTCCTAGTCAGGAATCATCATAAGGAAAGGGCTTTGGGTATCTTATTTGCGGTATTAGCGGCTTATTTATCATTGACTAGGATAGTGATGCCAGATGTTGATATGACCATGCCAATCCAGTAACTCATTTTACGGCGTTGACTCTTTTGCGAATCGCTTCTGTTAATTGTTTTTTGACTTGGTCTTCGCCACAAAATGTTGCAAATCCTAGTCCCCATCCATGAGGATTCACTTGAGTTGCCAATTCAACCACCCGGTAACAATAATCGCCCTGTTTTACGATTCTGTTAGGGTCTAGCCTATGGTTAAAGGTATGCGGTTGGCTGATATCAATTTCTGCTGCTAACTCTATAAAATCAAGGTTAGGGTCCATTTCACTCATAGTGCCAGTGGGTTTGTTTTGTAATGCAGTTTGAGAACCTACGAGTGTGTCTAATGCTGCAATATTATTTTGCTGTATAAAATGGCTAGTGGCTTGTTGTATTGACGCTAATGATGGCGCGGACTTGTTGATGTCAGTGGTCATTTTTGGTTTTATTTGGCTCGGAAGTACATTATTTTTTTTGGTTATTACATGTGGTTGTATGTTGTTGGGCTTATTGTTTGATGGCATCACGTTATCGAGGGTGTTGTTGTCTTCATCTAAGGAGATTGGTGTCTCTTTCGCGTTTATAGACGTCGATTGGCTAACATCAACATTCGTATCAATAATGGGCGGAAAATTCTTTATGAGTCGGGCACTTTCTAGGTCATGAAGCTTGGGTGATAAACTTGTTTGGGTTATTGATTGGTATTGCGCCGAAGTCATGAGATAGCTTTTTATTGCGGTGGGCGAAGGCTTAACCACTAAAGCTGACACTCGTTGCGTCGTGTCTTGGTACCAAAACGCAATCAACACATAAATCAATAAAACATGGATGATGAATGCCGTGAGTACAGGCTTAAGCCAATATGCTTCTTTAGAGGAGTGTGTTGAAGATCGAGAGTGATGTGGCTCCCAGCCAACCGTTATTACTTCCATTTATATCAATCACTTTATCGCAGTATTATCAGTCCTTTTTTGATTGTTAACAGAAGGTAAAGTTCATAAATTGATGTGGATAAATTTATCTTGCTTGAGCAAAAGACATCATCCTTGTTAATTGGTCTATTTTATCGAAAGAAAATCACACTATTATGCAATATTTATTCAGTTAACAGCCTGCTATTATTAAATAGTTATTTTTCATCACCGAGGTTTTCATGAAAGTATTACAGCGTTTTAGCGCTTTGCCCGCAATGGACGGTGATGGTGTAAACATTAATCGTATTGCCGACTTTGATAAGCTTCGTTTTGATCCATATTTAATGATCGATGAGATTAAGTCTGATGATGAACAAGATTTTATTGGTGGTTTTCCGCCGCATCCACATAGAGGTGTAGAAACCTTTACTTATATTCGTAAAGGCGGCTTTGAACATCGCGATCAAATGGGCAATGTTAAACCTATTCGTGCCGGAGATGTGCAGTGGATGAGTACTGGCAGTGGCGTGCTGCATTCTGAAATGCCATTAGCAGATGCCAAAGAAGGGCTGCATGGGTTTCAAATTTGGATCAATATGCCAGCAAAACACAAAATGCGTCCGCCTATTTATCAAGACAGCAGCAAACAGACTAATCCCCGTATAAATAACGAACACGGCGCAACGCTTGTTGCCTTGGCGGGGAGTTGGGGTTTTAATCATGAGCCACATAAGATTACTTCAACTCTTCAGGGGTTAGCTGGCCATGGGGCAATTGCTGATTTAACGTTAACTGAATATGGTCACTGCACGCTGAATCTTGCAGAGCACCAAACGGTGTGCGCTTATGTGTATCAAGGCGAGCTTAACTATATTGATGCACAAGGTTTGCGAGAAACTGCAGGAGCAGGGCAGTTTTTAGTTTTAAATGCGCTTGAAGTCTGTCATTTTCAAACCGAGGCCACAGGTGCTGGGTTGTTAATATTAGCGGGCAAGCCGATTAACGAAAAAATTGTCCACATGGGGCCGTTTGTGATGAATACCCAGGCTGAGATAGAGCAAGCTGTTCGTGATTATCAGCAAGGCCACTTTGGCCAAATTACCTAGCATTACCCTCAAAATAAGCTGAATTATTGATAAATATTTGTCAGCGAACTGCGAATAAAATTGCTACAATAGCTGACATCTGGCTTAGGTTTGTTTTAAGACCTTTGCTCACACCAATCTTATTTATTATCTGTTCCTTCTGGCAAGATAAATCGTTCGCAAATAGCGGTAAGCATTTTTCATATAACATCATTGTATATGCTAATTTTGTTCCGCTGTTTAATGATAGTTTTGCGCGTTATTGGCTCATTTATGTAATGGTATTGGTATATTTTTTTGCAGCTTTTGCCTGCTTTTTACCTTTCGATATCAGAGGATATTTGCCTTGAGTCAGTCTACAGAACAAGTCGTTAACACGGCTTTTGCATCACTTAAATTAAAACCTGAATTGCTTGAAAACCTCCAAACTATGGGTTTTGAATCGATGACTCAGATCCAAGCTGAGAGCTTACCGCCTATTTTGGCCGGTGAAGATGTTATCGGCCAAGCGATGACTGGTTCAGGTAAAACAGCTGCCTTTGGTTTAGGATTGCTTAATAAACTGGATGTAAAACGTTTTCGCATCCAAACCATGGTGCTTTGTCCAACGCGTGAGTTAGCCGACCAAGTAGCGAAAGACATTCGTACCTTGGCCCGTGGTATCCATAACGTTAAAGTACTAACGCTATGTGGCGGCGTACCTATGGGGCCACAAGTTGGCTCATTGGAACACGGAGCACACATTATTGTCGGTACACCGGGTCGTATTGTTGATCATTTAGATCGCAACCGTTTAGATTTAAGTAACATGAACATGCTGATTTTAGATGAAGCCGATCGCATGTTAGAAATGGGCTTCCAACAGCACATTGACCAAATCATTGCCGCGGCCCCTCGTGAACGTCAAACATTGCTGTTTAGTGCCACGTTCCCAGATCAAATCCAAGCGATTGCCGATCAAATTCTGTATAAACCGGTAATGGTTAAAGTTGAAGCTAAACACGATAACCTCACTATCGATCAGCACTTTTATCGTATTGAAGATAACCAGGGCCGTCTTGAGGCATTGCGTTTATTGTTATTAGATAAGCAGCCTGGAAGCGCAGTCGTGTTTTGTAATACCAAGCGTGAAACCCAACAAGTGGCTGACTCATTACATGAGTTTGGCTTTAGCGTACTAGCATTACATGGCGATTTAGAGCAGCGCGATCGCGATCAAATGTTATTGCAGTTTGCTAACCGTAGTGCGCGTATTTTAGTTGCTACCGACGTAGCTGCACGTGGTTTAGATATTGATGAGTTAGACGCAGTATTTAACTATCATATTGCTTACGATACTGAAGTGCATATTCACCGTATCGGGCGTACTGGCCGTGCTGGCAGTTCTGGAGCCGCATATACTTTCTTTGGTGAAGAAGACGGTTACAAAATGGCGATGATTGAAGAAGCCATGAACAAAGATGTCGTCAGTGAGCCTTTACCGCCAATGAGTGCGCTCAACAAGCAACCACTAGCTGCTGAAATGATCACGATTCAGATTGAGGCGGGTAAAAAGCAAAAAATCCGTCCTGGTGACATTGTTGGTGCATTAACGGGTGGCAATGGTTTAGATTTTAACGATATTGGCAAAATTAAAGTGACTGATTTTCGCGCTTACTTTGCCGTAAAAAGCAATGTGTCTAAACAAGCGATGAATATCATCAGTAAAGGTAAGTTAAAAGGCCGTAGCTATCGTGCGTGGTTCATGTAACTGAGCCTTTTGCAGCCTGTAGGGTTGCAGTTGATTGATTTGCAGTTGATTGATAGTTAGTCGATTGGGTTATGCCTGAATAATAAAAAAGCCGGTGAACAATGTTCACCGGCTTTTTTATGCTCTATCGCAAGTTAGCTTTTAACTTTAGCGTTGGCATAAGGATTATTGCTATTGGCTGACACTACTGGTGCAGTACCACTGCGACGTGGTGGACGATTACGCTGTGGTGGTTTATTACCATTCGCTCTAGCTTCCGCTTTAGGATCTGCAGGCTTATCGTGACTGCGTGATGGTTGGCGAGAGTCAGGTTTACGCGCTGGTTTATCACCTTGAGCGCCATCATTTGCATGCTGTTGAGCATGTTTACTGCGATTCGGGTTTGGCTTTTTAGCGCTATTACCGCCAGATCTGCTACTCGCTTCAGGGATAGTGAATGGTGCTTCAAAACCAGCGAGTTGCTTACGCTCAATAACACGATTGATTAAACGCTCGATATCATGCAGTAATTTAACTTCTTCAAGACCCACTAATGATACAGCTTGACCTGTTGAACCTGCACGACCGGTACGGCCAATACGATGCACATAATCTTCAGGTACGTTAGGTAAGTCAAAGTTAACCACGAATGGCAGTTGATCGATGTCGATGCCACGCGCGGCAATATCTGTTGCGACCATAACTTGTACGGCACCGGCTTTAAAATCTGCCAATGCTTTAGTGCGTGCTGTTTGGCTTTTATTGCCATGAATGGCAGCGGCTTTGATGCCAGCAGCTTCTAGGCTTTTCGCTAAACGGTTAGCACCATGTTTGGTACGAGAAAACACTAACACCTGTTTCCAATCATTGGTTTTAATCAGTTCGATTAGCGCCATTGATTTACGGGTTTTATCCACTGGATACACACATTGGGTCACAGTGTTTGCTGTTGCGTTACGCGGCGTAACTGAAATCTCTACCGGATTGTTAACCAGGCCTTTAGCAAGTTCACGAATTTCATTCGAGAATGTTGCTGAAAACATCAAGTTTTGACGCTTAGCGGGTAATAATGCTAATACTTTTTTAATGTCGCGAATAAAGCCCATGTCTAGCATGCGGTCTGCTTCGTCTAACACTAGAATTTCTAATTTGTTAAAGCTAATGGCTTTTTGCTGACATAAGTCGAGTAAACGGCCTGGCGTTGCGACCAGAATGTCGACACCATTTCTGAGCGCAGCTAATTGTGGCACGATGGACACGCCACCAAAGACTACGGCTGATTTTAACGGTAAGTTGATGCCGTAAGTAGCGACGCTTTCTTGTACTTGCGCGGCAAGTTCGCGTGTTGGTGTTAATACTAGCGCACGGACTTGACCACGTTGCGCTCGTTCACCTTTAGATAATAATTCTAAAATTGGTAAGGTAAAACCAGCTGTTTTTCCTGTCCCTGTTTGTGCTGCTGCCATTACATCTTGACCGGCTAAAACAGCTGGAATTGCTTGTGCTTGAATTGGAGAGGGGGTGTCATAACCTTGTTTTTCAACCGCTTTTAAAATAGCAGCATTCAGACCAAGTGAGGAAAAACTCATAGAAAAATCTCTTTGGGCAACGCATTGTTGCTTTGAATAAAAGGTAGCCAGTAACGGCGGCCGTGAAGCTTACCTGAAAACCTCTTTGAGTGCTATCAAATCCCTGTGTGGGCAACGATATATACTCTGAAATTACAATTAATAATGGACTATTTAATGGTGAAAATGCCTCGCTTATGATTGCCAAATACAGCGATTTAATGAAATCGTGTTAATCTTAAGACCAGAATCAGTGCTAAAAGTCGACTTATTGCATACAATAAAATGGTAACTCGTTTTCTATCCAAATATTCAGCGACTTAGCTGAGGTTACTTAACTTAAGGTGTCTCTAACTGATGAAATTAACGGCACAAATACATATTGAGAAAATGGCGTATGAGCTGCGAGATCATGCTCATGCCGTGATCAAAAATGTGCTGTTAATGTCTAATATTTCAACCTTATCTCTTCAACTTGCTATGCGCGAGCTCGCTCAACATAGCCGAGTTGCGTTGCATTTTCATCCCGATCAAATTGATAATCGAGGCCTCACTGTTGTTGATGGTTTATTGCGTGATGGGGTGTATAAAAGCCAGTTTGAAACCCATGTCTCTAATGGTCATTTATCACCAGAATTAGGCGGTTCTCGCGACCATTGGGAAAACCAATTATTTGGTCATAGCTATTCTGGGATTAAGCATCGGCCTAAATATGGTGCGTTAGATTTTGGTTTGTGCCCATTAGGCCCGGCGCCTCGCTTTGGCAGTTGTTATTTAGTGACTCATCCTCAAATATTGTCTCGATGTACCTTTAGTTACATGGACTCTTATCGGTTGCCCAAAGAAAAGGGCACTATAAAGTGTTTTGATGCGATTTTAGCGGCATTACTCAGTGAGAGTTTTGAGCGTCAATATGCTTTGGGTATTTCTGGGCTTAAACCGAGTAAGTTGATTGAACATTTTAGTCAGCATTTAACCGATGATATCAGTAGCCGTTTCGATGTGGCCCCTAGCGGTAATTTAGATCATTATATTGAAGCCCAAATTCACGGCGATGTGTCGCTGGATCAAGATATTGCCATATTAGTGGCCGATCCGTCATATGTAGGCACTGCCATTGGCGATTCATTAGTCGCCTTGTGTCATGAGTATGGAATTGAGTTGCATTGGCATCAAGGGCGGCAGATTAATGTGGCACAAATACCCGATGATTTTCGTGGTGCTGCGATGCCTATTTTGGCGCAAAGCCTTGCTGAAAATGAGTTGATTAATGCTGAGATTATTGGCCGTGCGGCGTATCAATTGCAAAAACAACCGGCTTCATGGAGTGAGCGTGGTGCACATTCTAAAAAACGACAAGACTTAAAGTTACTCTGGCACGTATTGGTAAAATACGGGGAGAGTACTGGTCAATAAATGTTATTACCAACAATAAATTGTTTTACTCGCATTGCTTCCCCTTTGGTTCTTTTTGCAAATTAGCTTGGTTTTGTCGCTCAACGTGTTTGTGTTTAACACTGTGATGTTGTTTGTGATTAACCATTCTATTTGTAAAAAGATGCACTTTATTGAATTTGATAAATTTCAAGCTGATAGTGGTTAAATTTAATCTTTAAATAAGGCTTTATTAGCAAAATGTGAATCAGATAACATTTACACTGTTTTAGGTGTTAACTCGATGCCAGTACTGCGATACTGCGTGATTAAAGTGGTCATCGATAACTCTGCCGGAGCTTCATGGACAAGTCGTTAGAAAAGTCATTAGCCAAATGGCTTAAAAGCCAACAATCTTCTTGTGGTATTTTCCTCAAACTATCGGTGCTATGTGGTGTGCTAAATGGCATTGCCATGGTGGCACAGGCCTATTTTATTGCTCAGATTTTACAGGGTGTCATTATTGATAACCTTGTTCCCGCCACATTAAACATTCAATTTTTTGCCCTTATTGGTTTGCTATTCACCCGAGCATTGTTAGCGCAGGTGCGTGAACGGATAAGCTTTGAGGCGGGCAAACGTTTACGCACCGACATACGCCAAGCGGTGCTCAATAAATTAGTCGCATTAGGGCCGGTATTTATTAAAGGCAAACCTGCTGGGTCATGGGCAACCTTAGTATTTGAGCAAGTTGAAGATTTACATGACTATTATGCTAAATACCTACCGCAGATGATGCTGGCAGGGTTTATTCCTTTGCTTATATTAGCCTGTGTGTTTCCGCTTAATTGGGCCGCTGGGATTATTTTGATGGCCACGGCACCATTGATTCCGCTATTTATGATTTTAGTGGGTATGGGCGCCGCAGATGCTAATCGTAAAAATATGCAGGCGTTATCACGTTTAAGCGGTCACTTTATGGATCGCCTAAAAGGCCTACAAACGTTAAAGCTGTTTAATCGCGGTGAAGCCGAGTTAGTTAACATTGAACATGCTTCGGAAGATTTTCGTGCCCGGACGATGTCGGTATTACGCTTAGCCTTTCTTAGCTCCGCGGTATTAGAGTTCTTTGCCGCGGTATCGATTGCCGTGTTGGCGGTGTACTTTGGCTTTAGTTACTTAGGCCATTTAGATTTTGGTCACTATGGCGTACAGGTAAGTTTGTTTACTGGCATGTTTGTGTTGATTTTAGCGCCAGAATTTTATCAACCCCTGCGAGACTTAGGCACTCATTATCACGCCAAAGCTCAAGCGATAGGCGCTGCAGAAGCGTTGGTTGAGCTACTTGATTATCACGTTAATACCCCTGCTAAAATCCATTCAGCATCACCAGATATGGCGTTCACAGCCGACAGCATAGACATTCAAGCGATTGGGATTGAAGTGTTTAGTTTAGATGGTCAGCGTTTAGCTGGGCCAATATCATTTACATTACCCGCAGGTGAACACTGGGCTATTGTGGGCCCAAGTGGTGCGGGTAAAACCAGCTTGCTTAATGCGTTGCTGGGTTTTTTGCCTTATCAGGGATCGTTACTGATTAATGGTCAGGAATTGTCACAACTTAATGTGGCCCAATGGCGGCAACATTTGGCTTGGTTAGGGCAAGATCCGCAATTGTTTCATGGCACGGTGAGAGAAAATGTTGCATTGGCCAATCCGCAATTAAACGATGAGCAGATTATGACGTTGCTAGAACAAGCTGATATCAGTGAGTTTGTAAAGCAGCAACCATTAGGCCTCGATTTAGTCATAAGCGACCAAAGTGCAGGAGTGTCAGTGGGCCAGGCCCAGCGTTTTGCATTAGCACGTGCGTTGGCACAACCCGCTAAATTGTTTTTATTAGATGAACCCACTGCCAGCTTAGATGCCCAAAGCGAGCAGTCAGTGCTGGCCTCGTTGCACCGCGCGATGCAGTCGACAACAGCATTAACCGTTACCCACAAATTAGATGATTTACACAACATGAATTACGTATTGGTGATGGACAACGGAATGGTAGTGCAGCAAGGCCATGTAAATGATTTACAGCAGGCTGATGGATTATTAGCACAAATGCTCAATCAGCAACAGAATCAACAACCGGAGGTGTGCTGATGTCGCAACCCGTTGATGCCGCGCCGCGTAACATTATTCAGGTGTTAAGGCCGTTTATTGCTTTGTTCCGCCGCCAGTGGCTGATGATGTTAGTCGGCTTATTGCTTACGTTTACCACGTTACTCACCGGTATTGGTCTGTTGTCTTTATCTGGTTGGTTCTTATCAGCCAGTGCGGTAGCAGGCTTAGCAGTGTTGACGGCCCAAACATTCAACTTTTTTACCCCGGCAGGAGGCGTTCGATTTTTCTCCATCGCCAGAACAGCAAGTCGTTACGGCGAGCGTTTAGCAACGCATGAGGCGACCTTTAAATTGCTGACTCAACTGCGTGTTTGGGCATGGAATAAGTTGCTGCCGTTGAGTGCCGCTAACTTACAAGGTCTGCGCAGAGGCGACTTACTCAATCGTTTAGTTGCCGACATTGATACGTTAGATCATCTCTACTTACGCCTACTCACGCCAATGACCGCATCTTTGATGATGATTGGGGTATTGTTGGTGTTTCTCGGGTGGTTTGATAACCATTTAGCCTTGAGTTTATGTGCTTTGTTATTAGCGGCTTGGTTTATCTTACCGCTGGTATTTTATTACTTAGGTAAGGCACCTGGGCAAGCATTGATGCAAGCGCAAAGGCAATATCGAGTCGAGTTGTTTGATGTTATTCAGGGGCAAGCTGAATTAAGTTTATTTGGCGCCAATAAGCGTTATTTAGCCCAACTTGATAAATCACAGCAGGCTTTATTTAGTCAGCAAACTACCATGGCTAATATTACTGGGTTGAGCCAAGCATTATTGATATTAATCAATGGCATTGCAGTAGTGTTTATGTTGTATTTAGCGGGTCAAAGCGTCGGAGATGCCACGCCTCCGGGGCCGTTAATGGCCTTAATGGTGTTTGCCACCATGGCCAGCCTTGAAATGATGATGCCAATAGCCGGTGCATTTCAACATTTATCTAGCACAGTACTTGCCGCCCGAAGGGTGACCGAAATAACCGAACAAACACCGAGTGTTAAATTTAATGCTAACAGTCACTTGCAAGCAAAACACGGCGCCTTGCAGCTCAGTGGTGTTCACTTTGGTTATCACAGCCATTCACCAGTGTTACAAGGTGTAGATTTGACTCTTAAAGCCGGTGAAAAAGTGGCTATTTTAGGTCCCACAGGTTGTGGTAAATCCAGCTTGTTGGGGCTGATTACTCGTGATTGGGCGCCGCAACAAGGGTCTATTTCGCTTGATGGCGAGCCCATAAGTGCCTACAGCGATGCCAATCTTCGTGCTGCGATGACCGTGGTGAGTCAGCGAGTTTATCTGTTTTCTGGCACCTTACGTGACAATTTAGCCTTGGCGTTGCCCTTTGTGCAAAGCGAAACCCAAAAAGCTCATGATCCTCGTTTTATAGAGGTATTACAGCGCGTTGGTTTACAAACCTTGTTGCAGGGCGATAAACCATTAGATTGCTGGATAGGTGAGGGCGGCCGACAATTATCGGGTGGTGAGCAGCGCAGAATCGGAGTCGCTAGGGCATTATTGCGTGACGCTCCTTTGTTACTGCTTGATGAACCTACGGAAGGATTAGATAAACGTACCGAGCGTGAAATCCTTAACGTGTTGCTCGATTTTGCGGAGCATAAAACCCTGTTAATGATTAGTCATCGTTTGACTGCGTTAGAACAAATGGATTGCGTGTACCTTTTTCAACAAGGTCGACTAATTCAACAGATAGCTGATTAAAATAAGCCATTAGCGGATTAAAATAAGCCATTAGCGGATTAAACTCTTAGCCTAGCGCGATAGAACATACGTTATGGCTGTTTTTGGTGCGGAGTAATCAAGCCTAATTTGTAGATATTAATCAATCTAGTCGTGGGTTTTTTATGGATTATTGGTTATAACATGTACCGCTAATACTGCCGGAATGTAACAACCCTTTTGACACATAAATTACATAAATAGTTTTATCTCGAGACCATAAATTGACCTGCTTCACAAATCTGGCATTCGGTTATGTTCCAAAATTACAGTCCTCGCTCGGAGTGTGATCTTAGTTACTATATTAGTAGTTGCAAACATATAACATAAGCTATCGAATATTTTTAGATGGTGAATGTGATGGCTGGTGTTACCAATCCAGTAATAACTATTAAGCGCGGACTTGATATCCCGATTGCTGGAGAACCACTGCAGCAAATAGATGGCGCACCTAAAACGACTCAAGTGGCGTTAATTGGTGAAGAATACGTTGGCTTAAAGCCTACAATGTCGGTTGAAGTGGGTGATCATGTCGCCAAAGGCCAAGTGCTGTTTGAGGACAAGAAAACCCCTGGCGTGTTATTTACTGCGCCAGCCAGCGGAGTTGTTTGCGCGATTAATCGCGGAGAACGTAGGGTACTGCAGTCGGTAGTGATTGATTGTGATGCCACGCAAGAGCCTGCCATTATTCTCCAATCAGTGGATATTCATGCGTTATCACATCAAGCCGTTAAAGACGGTTTAGTCCGCAGTGGCTTATGGACAGCGCTGCGTACGCGTCCTTTTTCTCGAGTGCCCCAATTAGATGTCAGTCCTGCAGGGATATTTGTTACGGCTATTGACACAAATCCTCTCGCGCCCGATCCGCGTGTCATTATTGCCACTCAACCACAGGCTTTCCAAGCCGGATTATTTGCCCTTACGTTTTTGACCACCGAAAAAGTGTATTTATGCCAAGACGATGGCGTTTCGTTATTGGCAGATGCCAGCAGCGAGTACGACTTATCGCAAGTCAGTGTGCAACGCTTTAACGGCGTGCACCCAGCAGGATTAGTCGGCACTCACATTCATTACCTGTTACCAGCCAGTATTGAACGCCAGGTGTGGCATGTCGGTTACCAAGACGTGATTGCCTTCGGCAAACTGTTTTTAACCGGTGAACTGTATACTGATCGCATCGTCGCGCTAGGAGGGCCTAATGTATTAAAGCCTCGTTTAGTGCGTACCCAGTTAGGCGCAAAGTTAAGCGAATGGGTAAATGGTGAAATTGACCAGCGACAGTCGCGCATTGTGTCTGGGTCATTATTGTCAGGCCATACCGCTGCTGATGTGTACGATTACCTAGGTCGATTCCATAATCAAATTAGCGTATTGACTGAAAATGAACGTCAAGAGTTGTTGCCTTGGGTGCGTCATGACAGCAGTAAATTTTCACTTACCGGCATCATGATGTCAGGTTTTAGTCGCACCAAAAAACTGTTCGATTTCACCACTACTGCTGGTGGTTCTCCACGAGCCATGATGGCGTTTGGCCAACTGGCCCGCGTTATGCCGCTTGATATTTTACCCATCTTGTTAGTACGTGATTTAGTGGTGCGTGATACCGATGAGGCACAACTGCTCGGCGCATTAGAGCTAGATGAAGAAGATTTAGCGTTGTGCACTTTTGTGTGCCCAGGAAAGTATGACTTTGGTAAAGAACTTCGTGCTTGCCTAGATATTATCGAGAGGGAAGGTTAATGAGTCAGCAACAGAAAAAGCCTAGCAAACAAGACAGCTATTACGCTCATGGCAACTCGATGCGCAGCTATTTACGTTCGTTGTGGATAGCCAATGGTCGTAGCACCAAAGGTGATGTGCATATTCGTGATGCGATTGATGTTAAGCGCACCATGCATATTGTGGGCATGTGCTTATTTCCTGCAATGTTATTGGGCATGTACAACATTGGCCTGCAGGCTCAAATAGCCATTATTGCCGGGGCAACACAGCCGGATGTATGGCAACTTGCCTTTTATGACTTACTGTTTGGCCCACTTACGCAAAGCGCAGGTTTAATCAGTTTGTTCGCCTATGGTGCCAGTTTTTACGTGCCATTTTACTTAACTGCGTTGGTGGTCAGTTTGGTGTGGGAAGTGGTGTTTGCCAAAGTGCGCCACCAAGAACTGCACGAAGGCTTCTTTATCACCGCGTTATTATTCTCACTCATATTACCTATCTCTACGCCGTTATGGATTGTAGCTTTGGGCCTTAGCTTTGGTGTGGTCGTGGCCAAAGAGATGTTTGGTGGTATGGGTTACAACTTTTTAAACCCTGCACTGGCGGGTTATGCGTTTATTTATTTTGCATACCCAACAGAAGTGGTGTCATTAAGCCAGTTTGTGGCGGTTGATGGCTTTTCTGGTGCAACGACGTTAACCCTTACCGTGGCTAAAAAATTAAGCTTTATTGATGTGAGTTGGTTCAGCGTATTAAGCGACAGCACTTGGTGGGATGCCTTTTTAGGTTTTACCCCAGGTGCAGTGGGTGAAACCAGTACCTTAGCCATCCTTATCGGTGGTGGTATTTTACTGCTTACCCGCGTAGCTGATTGGCGTGTGGTAGCCGGCGTGATGCTAGGAATGATCATAACCGTTTTGTTGTTTAACTACTTTGGTTCTAGCAGAAATCCTATGTCGGCAATGCCGTGGACATGGCATTTAGTCACTGGTGGTTTTGCACTGGGGATGATGTTTATGGCCACCGATCCGGTAACGGCGTCATATACCCGCAAGGCTAAATTTGCCTTTGGTTTTATGATTGGTTTTATGACCATTATTATTCGTTTACTGAATGCCAAAATGCCAGAGGGCATTATGTTGGCTATTTTGTTTGCTAATTTATGGGCACCGTTATTCGACTACTTAGTCGCACGCGCCAATATTAAACGGAGACTAAAACGTCATGGCCTTTAAGAAAGATAGCGTCGCTGGAACAATGATTTTTATCATCATTTTAAGCCTAGTTTGCTCATTTATGATCACCGGTACCGTTGAGATTTTAAAAGAGCGTAAGTTGGCTAAAAAGCGCGAAGAAGTGCAGCAGTTTGTGTTAAAGGCTGCGGACATCGACATCAGCCAAGGTGACTTTAGTGAGTTATTTGCTCAACGAGTGAAGCCTAAGATGGTTAACTTGGCGACAGGCAAGGTGACTGAAAAAGCCAATCTACTTGATTTTGATGAGCGAATGGCATCGATCAACCCTGAAACCTCGACCAAACCGAAAAAAGATATCGCTAAAATTAAAACCATGGCGACCGACATTCGTATTTTTGAGGTGTATGACACCAATGGCCAACTTGCCAGCATTGTTATGCCGATCTATGGCAAAGGTTTATGGTCGATTATTTACGGTTACATGGCGATAAAACCAGACTTAAACACTATCGAAAATATCGTGTTTTATGAACATGGCGAAACCCCAGGTATTGCGGACTTTATTACTGACCCACAATGGTTAGCCTTGTGGCAAGGCAAAACGTTATTTGATGCCAAAGGTAATATTGCCATTAAAGTGGTTAAGGGCGGCGCCAAAGATGGTGACATTCACGGTATTGATGGCGTAAGTGGGGCGACTCGTTCCGGTGTCGGTATTCAGCGCTTAGTCGAGTTTTGGTTTGGCGTAGAAGGATACCAAACCTATCTACACACGTTAGCTGCGGAGGGTAAGTAAATGAGTCGTGCTATTTCAACTCGTGAGATCCTAACATCGCCAATTATGGCTAATAACCCTGTGGCAATACAGGTATTAGGTGTGTGTTCGGCTTTAGCGGTCAGTAATTCGATGCAAACTGCATTCGTCATGACACTTGCTGTGACCTTTGTGTTGGTATTTTCTAACTTGATTATCTCAAGTATCCGCAATTTTATTCCTAATAGTGTGCGGATTATTGCGCAAATGACGGTGATTGCCTCGTTGGTGATTATTGTCGATATGGTGCTACAAGACGTGGCGTATGAATTGTCAAAACAGTTGTCTGTTTTTGTTAGTTTGATCATCACTAACTGTATCATTATGGGCCGAGCAGAAGCCTTTGCGATGAAACATCCGCCTCATTTAGCCGTATTTGATGCCTTAGGCAATGCCTTGGGTTATGGCTTAATTTTAATGGGCGTAGCGTTTATTCGTGAGCTACTGGGGCGTGGCAGTTTGTTTGGTCACAACATATTTACCACTGTTGAAAATGGCGGTTGGTATCTTGCAAATGAAATGTTCACTTTACCACCCAGTGCGTTCTTTTTAATTGGCGTGATGATTTGGGTTATTAAAATCATTCAGCGTAAGCGCGGATAAGGAAACAGCATGGAACACTATATTAATTTATTTATCCAAGCAGCGTTTATCGACAACATGGCGCTGTCATTTTTCTTGGGTATGTGCACCTTTTTAGCCGTGTCGAAAAAGGTCTCTACTGCATTTGGTTTAGGCATTGCGGTGATTGTGGTCATGATGCTGGCTGTGCCATTAAACCAAATTATCTACGTTAATATCTTAGCGCCAGGCGCATTAGCTTGGGCTGGGTTTCCTGAGTTGAATTTAAGCTATTTACAGTTGATTACCTTTATTGGGGTCATTGCTGCATTAGTGCAAATCTTAGAAATGTTTTTAGACCGTTATATTCCGACCTTATATCAGTCATTAGGGATCTTCTTACCGCTATTAACGGTGAATTGTGCCATTTTTGCTGGGGTTATCTTTATGGCTAACCGTGACTATAACTTTACTGAGTCAGTGGTCTTTGCTGCGGGTTCTGGTGTGGGGTGGGCGATGGCCATTGTGTTATTAGCGGGATTGCGTGAGCGGATGAAGTTTCATGCTATTCCTGATGGGTTACAAGGTATTGGGATTACCTTTATTACCACCGGCTTAATGGCTCTGGGCTTTATGTCATTTGCGGGCATTACGTTGTAACGCATTGAAGAGAAGGGTTATTTAATGGAAATGGCAATAGGTATTGGCATGTTTACCATAGTGGTAAGTTTGCTAGTGGTGGTGATTTTAGCTGCCAAACGTAAGTTAGTGAACACCAATGATATCACTATTAGTATTAATGGTGACGCCAGCAAAAGCGTGCAAACTCCTGCTGGTGATAAGTTATTGGGCGCACTGTCTGGACAACATATTTTTATACCATCAGCGTGTGGCGGTGGTGGAACATGTGGCCAATGTCGCGTAAAAGTGAAAGCCGGTGGCGGTGATATTTTAGCGACCGAACTTGATCATATTTCGAAAAAAGAAGCCAAAGAAGGCTGTCGTTTAGCGTGCCAAGTGACGGTGCGAACTGACATGGAACTTGAGATTGATGAAGAAATTTTTGGGGTTAAAAAATGGCAATGTGAGGTTGTTTCAAATAATAACCAAGCGACGTTTATTAAAGAGCTGTTATTAAAAATCCCCGACGGTGAAGATGTATTATTTAAAGCCGGTGGTTACATTCAAATTGAAGCGCCTGCGCATGAAGTACGTTATGCCGATTTTGATATTCCTGAAGAGTATCGTGGTGACTGGGTTAAATACGGTTTGTTCGATTTAGTGTCTACCGTTGATGAAGACGTATTACGTGCTTATTCAATGGCAAACTACCCTGATGAAAAGGGGACGATTATGCTAAATGTACGTATTGCAACGCCGCCTAAAGCCGGTTTACCACCAGGCAAAATGTCGTCATATATTTTTAATTTAAAAGCCGGTGATAAGGTAACAATTTCTGGTCCCTTTGGTGAGTTTTTTGTCAAAGAAACCGATGCTGAAATGGTGTTTGTTGGTGGTGGTGCGGGTATGGCACCGATGCGATCGCACATATTTAACCAATTAAAAAGTGTTAAAACCAAACGTAAAATGAGCTTTTGGTATGGTGCTCGCTCAACTCGTGAAGTGTTCTATCAGCAAGATTTTGATCAACTAGCCGCCGAAAATGACAACTTTGTTTGGCATGTTGCTTTGTCTGATCCATTATCTGAAGATAATTGGACGGGTTATACCGGCTTTATTCATAACGTGCTGTATGAGAATTACTTGAAACAACATAAAGCGCCAGAAGACTGTGAGTTTTATATGTGTGGTCCTCCAATCATGAACGCGTCAGTGATAGCCATGCTAGAAAGCTTAGGTGTCGAGTCTGAAAACATCTTGCTAGATGATTTTGGTGACTAATGCTGTGTTGAGCGTTGGGTTTATGTTTGCTAGCCCATGTGCGGTCATTCATATTTACTCGTCCAAGCGTAGCTTAGAAGCTGTAAATAAGAATATGAACTGAGCGTATCAATAAAAAATCCCCATACTGTCATTGACGGTTTGGGGATTTTTTAGCAAATAGGGTTTCACTCGACATTAACGTTCAGAGTCGATATTAACGTTCAGAAAATGCCAGATAACGCATTACTTCGGCTTTGTTGAAACTTAGCACATTACCGTTTTGTTCAGTGAACAGTAAATTTTCGCGAGCATAACGCTTAATCGTAGTAGGGCTTTTGTCGAGTATTTCACAGACTTCATTTAAAGATAAATCGTTATCATCACTCATTCTCGTTCTCCTTACGTTATGGTTATAGTTACTCGTGTTGCCTTGTTAGTATTAAACATCACATGTGCATTAACTTGTCATATTCGCGTGTTTTTGTCGAGCTTAGTATCAAACCAATCACATTATTCTGCGTTGAAGCCTTTTGACGTAAAATGACTATGCCTTCAAGTCTTCGACTTGATTAACGTCATTTGAATTCCCACAGCATGAGCAGATAACTAATACGATTGGTATTAATAATGACAGCGATGCATCATGGCATTAGTGATAATTTGATGCGTGGGAGCGACCTGAGGCTTCAAAGCCACTTGGTACATCGACTCCGCTACCGTGTGCGCATTAATGGGCTGATATTTACGCAGCGGACCGATAAATAGAAACGATAAACCACCAAAAAGGCTTTGGCCAATATCTTCCATAAAACGACCATTATCTCGTGGTCCTAATAATAAGCTCGGTTGAAAAATATTGAGTACCGGTAAAGATAGTGCCTTAAGGGCCTGCTCTACTTCGCCTTTGACTCGATTATAAAACACGGTTGATTTAGCATCCGCGCCCAATGCGGTCACCACCATAAATTTAAGTGAAGGATTTTCTTGAACTTGGATAAGTTTAGCGAAAGCCAATACGGCTAATTTATCGACTTGATTAAAAGCTTCTTCGCTGCCCGCTTGTTTGATTGTGGTGCCTAAACAGCAAAACGCATGATCAACTTTTTCTGCCAATGCCAGCTCATGTACTTCGTCCAGTTGGCAGCAAATAAATTGCACTTTTTCAGCCCCAAATTGATGTTCGACCAAATTGGGTGCCGAACGGCCAATAACCAATACTTTACTATAATGTTCACTTTCAATGATGCGAGTAAGTAAGGTATTCCCCACTAAACCCGTCGCACCTATTATTGCTGCAATCATATAATCCTTTAGAAAGCTAAACCGACTCGCTAGACTCTAATCTGTCGCCTTAATGGTTTCAATAAGAATATTTTAATAGCAATTATTATCCTGTTTGTTAGCTTAGGACTACTACAAAAACTACCGGTTATTGAAAATGAGTGTTCACTTTATAAAAATATAACCATCATAAGAATAACAATCATAAGAATAGCAATCATAAGAACAACAATTAGGATGGATTATGAGCCAAGCGCATTTACCACTAACAGATTTTATTGAATATTCTCCAGATGAAATGCTCAAGCGGGCACAAGATAATTACCAGCAAGTTAAGCGACGTCATTCAATACGGGCATTCTCTGATCGCGCGGTACCCCAAGCCATTATTGAGCAGTGCATATTAGCGGCGGGCACGGCGCCCAATGGTGCTAACCATCAACCATGGCATTTTGTGGCGATAAATAGCCCACAGATAAAAGCGCAAATTCGTCAACAAGCTGAGGCGTTAGAGCAAGCATTTTATGCAGGTCGCGCCGGTGAAGAATGGTTAGATGCATTAAAACCTTTAGGCACTAATGCTGATAAACCGTATTTAGAACACGCGCCATGGCTGATTGCAGTGTTTAGCAAAAAACGTACTGAAGAATCGGGTGAACAGAAAAGTAATTATTATGTGCATGAGTCTGTGGGGATTGCGACCGGTTTTTTAATTCAAGCATTGCATCATGCAGGTCTTGGCACATTAACGCATACGCCAAAACCGATGAGTTTTTTAAGTAAAGTGTGTGGGCGCGACAATGATAATGAGCGTCCGTATATGCTTATTATAGCGGGATACCCGGCCGATGGAGCGACCATTCCACAGCATGCTATTGAGAAAAAGTCGCTTGCGGAGATTTGTGATTTTATTTAATGCTGTTCACTGTTAGTCTAGCTGTATTTACAAAACGACAGCTTGTAAAACGGCTGCTTGTAAAATGACTGCTTGTAAAATGATTGTTGGTAAGAATATTATTGATCTCAATGATCGTCGTTAGATACGTATTAAAAGGAGTTAATATGAAATTGTTAAGTTCGTTGTTGGTTTGCTCTCTAGGCGGGATTGTCTCCATGCTAGCAGAAGCTGATGATGCTCAATTAGGCCACTTAGTCGAATTATCGATAACACACAATGATAACGCTATTGGGTTAAGTTGCTTGCCAAGAACTGAAGCCGCTGGCGAAACCGCTGATTGGGTGATTGAGTGTAACCGTTTGGCTTATCAATATTTAATCAGCCAAACGGGCGAAGGTATTGAGTTTAATCGCCAAGTTAATGAAAAGCCTTTTGGGATGGCAGCCGATTTTATGGCGAAAACCTTGATGGCGGACCCATCAGGATTTAAGGCGGTCAATATTTCGCAAGAGTTTGAATTTACTCATAAGAAAACTTAATAGCCTCTTTTTTTGTCTCGATTTTTACATTTTTCTGAATACATAACTAACCCGCTATGGCTTTAATACTGCTATAGCGGGTTAATTATGTATTGCTCATCAGTAGCTATTAGTTGGTAGCAACAGTCATCATTTATATACCCCGACGCGTTTAACTTAAATCAGTCATATAACGATGGCGTGTCTTCAGTGGGACGGGTTTTAAAACGACGATGAAGCCACATGTATTGAGCTTTGTTGCGGCTAATCAGTTGTTCTACAATCTGGTTACCACGAATGGCGTCGTCTGTTTCATTGTCGCCAGGAAAATGCTCTAAAGGCGGCATTATTTCAAGGGTGTAGCCTTTGTCATCGCTATTACGTTCAACAAAAAAAGGCACTACATTGGCTTTACCTAATCTTGCCAGTGAGGTTGCGCCAGTAATGGTGGCAGCGTCTGGCACGCCAAAAAAGGGAATAAACACCGCGCTTGAACGGCCAAAATCTTGATCGGCGGTATACCAAATGACATCAGGACTGCGCAGACTGCGGATCATCTGGCGCACATCACGCTTAGGCACTAAGCCTTTGTTTGAACGTAAGCGACCTTTGACTTGTAAGTATTCCATCACCGGATTGTTATGGGGACGATATACGCCAATTCCCGGGGCAAACTGGCCAAATATACGCGCGCCCATTTCAAGTGGTAAACAATGTACCGCAAATAAAATCACCCCTTTGCCATTGTCTAAACTCTGACTAACATGCTCAGTACCTTTAATGGTCATGTGCTGTTGCACGCGCTCGTTTGACCACCACCATGCGTTAATGGTGTCAAATACCGCTTTACCGGTTTCTTCAAAAGTACGCTCAAGCAGTTGTTGCTTGTCTGCATCACTCATATCAGGAAAGCATAAATTGATATTACGCTTAGCGGTATGGGTTCTTCCGCTCGCAACTTTCATGACTAATCGACCAATGCCACGGCCAATTTTCATTTGCCAAGACAGAGGTAATAGCAAGGTTAAACGCATCAAACCGACGCCAAACCATATAGGCCAATGTTTAGGATGATATAAATCAGAAGAAAATTCGGCTTTCTCGACCACGGACAACTCGTCTAGTTCACAAAAAATTATTTGTTATTCTACCTCATATTTAGATGAAAATTAGGTACAATCACGGTTAAATTTTTACAAGACAGCGAATACACTATGAAGGTTTCTCTCCCAGCTTTTGAAAATGCGCGCGTTTTAGTGATTGGCGATGTGATGTTAGATCGCTATTGGGTAGGCCCTACGGGACGCATTTCACCCGAAGCCCCTGTACCTGTTGTTAAAATTAATCAAATTGAAGATAGACCCGGCGGCGCCGCCAACGTGGCATTAAACATTGCAACATTAGGTGGACATGTCCAGTTAGCGGGCATAGTAGGCCAAGATGAAACCGCACAAGCATTAACCCAAGGGGTAAAAGTGTTTGGCGTTGAGCCGCAATGGTTAACGGTAGCAGACAAGCCGACAATTACTAAATTACGAGTATTGTCGCGTAATCAACAGTTAATCCGCTTAGATTTTGAAGAGCAATTTGATAAAGCGACTAGCCAAGCATTATTCGCGCAAAGCGAAGCCATTTTAGACAATGTCGATGTATTGGTATTGTCTGATTATGCCAAAGGCGCCATTGATGAACCTAAGGACTTTATTGCTAAAGCACGAGCCAAAGGGGTAAAGGTATTAGTTGATCCGAAAGGGCATGATTTTGCTCGTTACCACGGAGCTTCATTAATCACGCCAAACATGAGTGAATTTGAAGCGGTTGTCGGTACGGTAACCAGCGAAGATGATTTAATCGAAAAAGCACAGAAACTGATTAAGTTGCACGACTTTGACGCCATTTTAGTGACCCGTTCAGAAAAGGGCATGACGTTAGTGTCGCAAAGCCAACCCGAACTGCACATTCCAACGGTTGCACGTGAAGTTCATGATGTTACGGGAGCAGGTGATACGGTGATTTCTGCTTTGGCGACCTCAATTGCTGCCGGTGCTTCGTTAGCGCAAGCTTGTGCGATAGCCAATACCGCCGCGGGCGTGGTTGTAGGTAAACTTGGCACTTCAACGGTTAGCCGCATTGAGCTGATTCAAGCATTAGCCCTTAACCATGGCGAGTCTGGTTTTGGCGTAATGACCGAAGATCAATTAGCTTATGCAATGGATCAGGCCCGTTTACGCGGTGAGCGCATTGTCATGACCAACGGTTGTTTTGATATTTTACATGCTGGCCATGTGAGCTATTTACAGCAAGCTAAAGCCTTAGGTGATCGTCTTATTGTTGCTGTAAATGATGATAGCTCGGTGACGCGCTTAAAAGGCCCTGGACGTCCGGTTAATCCTGTCGACCGTCGTATGGCAGTTTTAGCGGGTCTAGCATCGGTAGACTGGGTAGTCCCTTTCACTGAAGACACCCCACAACGTATTATTACGCGATTATTGCCAGATTCTTTAGTCAAAGGCGGCGATTACAAAGTGGAAGATATTGCTGGTGGTGCTGAAGTGATGGCTGCAGGTGGCAAGGTTGAAGTGCTTGGATTTGAAGATGGTGTATCCACTACCGCTATTATTCAAAATATTATGTCACAAAAATAGTTGATGCTTAGATACTGGCAACGGTCATTACTCAAGTTATTAAGCTGTAGCGTTGCTTGCGCGCCGTTATTGGTTGGTCACTTTGTTAATGCCGGCCAGCTTATTACGCCTCAATCTATGACCACAAATCAACTAAAAACCACAACAGTTATGGCTGAAAATGGTTTGGCGAGTGATGACATTCGCCAAGCTTATTTTATCCCAATAGCAACCAAACAAGCGCTAGTATGTTCTTTATCTTCACTGGTAAGGTGTATTGCGCTACTCCCTGCTTCATTACAACAACAAACCGCTTTTTCTGTTGCCAATATTCGCCGCGCCGTTGGGCGTAAAAGTGCGATGGTGCTGGTTGCTGAACATCACATAATAGCAGGGGTTATTGTTGTCAATCCTGCTAACAATATGGCTGAGCAGAGTGGCGCAATTGGTTTAAAAACTTATCAGTTACCATTAGCCAACCAAATACAATTAACCTTGTGGCATGAAATAGGCCATTTATATAACATTGCACTACAAGGCAGTATTTTACCCTCATCTTTAACTGAGTATCAGCATGAGTGGCTAGCGGATTTGTATCTGTTATGGCGTATTGCGCAGCATTATCAGCAGCTCGATTTAGCGTGGCAACAATTTCATCGCCGAAACCTGGCCCTTATCAACGACAGTGGTAATTTGTCGCATTGGAGCGCGCCTCAACTTCAAATTGTGCTCAATCATTATAATGCCCAACAATTGCAGCATTTTACTCACTATGAGGATTTTTTATCCGCAGTTTATCCATTAATGCCGACATGGTCGCCGCGTGACATGGGAGAATTTTCTAGCTTAGTGCAGCGTACTTTTAGTGCGGTTCAATCTTTGCCAGGGTACATGTTTTGGCGTCAATCGGAGCTAATTCAAGTGTTGTCGCCGACCTTAGAAAGGTTAATGGGTAAGGCTGAGACACAACGTTGGCTGAAGAATCAATTCTTAACCGAAAATAATATGTAAATTTTTGTAACCTGTTTTTATCACCTTCTGCAACTCATTAAATTGTGATTTTTTATAACCTTTGATTTTAAAGGGTAAATAAATAGTTATCGCGATAATGTTCTGTTTTGTCCTGTCTTTCTGGATATTGTACGGTTAAAAATGTTGTAAATTTGCTAATTCTTAGCAGAATTTTCTAGTTTGGTCTGGTAAGCTCTGGCACCAAAATAATTAGAGAGACCAAGTTTATGGCCAAGCGTTCACGAGTTGAAACTGAGTTAACCGTTAACCAAATTTTAGATGAAGCCTTTAAACAAATCCTCACGATTGGTTTTGAGGCGATGTCTTATACCACGCTGTCTACCGCCACAGGAGTCAGCCGAACGGGTATCAGTCATCACTTTCCGCGTAAAACAGAATTTTTAGTGCGTTTAGATCAGCGTATCGGACAGTTTTTTATTGAAGGATTAGATTTTTCTTCGATATCGGCACTAGAGCAATCATGGGCTGAAGTTATGAAACAACCTGAACGTAAAGCAGTATTACAACTGTTTTTTAGTTTATGTGGCAGTAGTGACGAAAGCATGAAAATACTCAAATCGCTTAATATTGTCATCGAGGCTGCTGTTAGTCATTTTGCTGATGCTGGGCGTAAATGTGTTGAGCAACTTATCGGTAATAGTGCCTTGGCATTATTACAAGATGTGCCAAAGTAACTGATCAAAATTCACGAGTTTGTTACACGTACCAATTTGTTGTAAGCACCAAAAATTTTGGCTATTTAAGTTTTACCCTGTAAGTAACAAATCGGTATTAAAATTGACATTATGATCAATACGATATCGAAGAGACTATTCCATATTGGTATCTGAGCATTCAATAAATTGAATTACGCAGGTATCGTTATGGAATGGTATTTCGTGAACGATGAACATCGCTCACGTATCTTGGTTTACGCCAGCTTTCTACTTTCATATCTGTCGCACATTTGCTGCGCTTGCTCGTCATCAAAAGCACGTAAGCCGCTTAATACTAATGTTTTGACTCCGCTACCAATCACTTTTCCTTCGCTTTGCAGTTCAAAGGTGAGGGTGACATCGCCACGCTTACCATCAATCGCTAAGTCTTGTTTGATAAGGTGCAAATTGATGGTGCTGAAATCAAAATGGTCTAAATGAAATGACATGCTTTCATAAATCACTAATGGGCGATCAGGGTTAATCATGACCTTGTATTGCTTCATCATCGGCACAAGTACGTGGATAAAGTTCAATCCTGAAAAAGCAACATAACTTTTAATAAATGCCGCTGTTTGAATATCACATTGGCACACTTCACCTTGACGCTCAATATGCAGATATTCTTTGCCTTTGGTGTCGCTAATGCTGAATTTATTGGCCACATTTTTATCGATGTGCAGCTCAACGTTATCACCGACCATGCCGGCAAACTTAAACTGCATGTTTTGGCTTAAGCCGTATTGGGTCAGCACTAGTGCAAATAATAAATCGCCAGGGACACAAAAGCGTTTAGCGCCCACATCGTGTATAGGGTTGAAATCTCCAGCGATTTTTTTGGCGAAGTCACTGGCTTGTTGAGCCGAAATAAACACGCTTTGATCTTGCTTAGTAAAATAAGGTGATAAAAACATAAAGAATAATTCTTATTAGTCAGTTGTCTGCTATCGCACAGCAGCGGTTTATTACTGATTATGCAGCAATAAACATGCTTTTGGACAACAATATATTAATAAAATAGTTAATTGAGCCAGAGTGTACTTTAAAACATCAATTAAACTCACCCGATGACTAGGCTGTACATCTTTCGCTTCAATTAAAACGTATTTGACTTGAACGAAAATTAATCAGTAAAGAACAACAGACCTAGACTCTAATTACACACCTTTCCATTGCAAATTATTCAAGGGGTATCCACCAAACCACTTTGGCTCATCGAGTACGAAATGAGAGGTGATATTTTCGATGCCTAAATCTGCTTGTAAAAGCTCATCACAAAAGTCATTAAATTCTTCAATAGAAGTGCAAATGACAAAAGCGATATAATCAATTCCACCATTCACTCTTAAGCAGTCGACTATTTGAGGGTATTTTTTTGCAGAACGCTCGAAAATAGAGCAGTTTTGGTAGGTGTTACTCTTTAGCTTAATATTGATATAGGCTTTTACATTAACGCAGAGTTTATTGATATCTAACGCCATAACATACTGTAATATATAGCCACAATCTTCCATCGCTTTTACTCGTTGCAGGCATGCGCTGGGTGACAAACCTACCCGTTCAGATAATTCGTTATTACTAATTCGAGAGTTATTCTGTAGTTCAATAAGAATATTTCGATTTATTTTATCCAGTTTGACAGGTTTTTTTATCATTCATCTTGTCCTTTTATGCCTTGCAAAAGAATAACCTGATTTGTAGGCATTATTCACCAAATAACTCAAAATAGTTAACATGTTTCCGATTAAAATTTTTAATAAATATATGATAATTATTAAATTATAATTTTCTGGAGAGTATAGATGATACATAACCCAAAAGTAAAAATACACACTGACATTGGCGACCTCATCGTTACTCTATACGCTGATAAAGCACCCGTAACAGTCAGTAACTTCTTAAATTATGTCCAACAAAAACGATTCAATAACTCGACGATATTTCGAATTGTCACTGAAAGTAATGCTGAGCAGCCTGAAGATGCCAATACAAAAATTCAAGTGATCCAAGCAGGATTACCGCCCGAACATCCCTTACTTTTACCGCCGATAATCCATGAGTCAACAAAAGATTCTGGGCTTTCACATACTCACGGCACCATCTCGATGGCGAGATTTGAACCGGGTAGTGCTGATGGTAGCTTCTTTTTCAGTGTTGGCGATCAATTAGAACTTGATTATGGTGGTAAACGTTATAGTGACGGCCTTGGTTTCGCTGCTTTTGGCCGAATTACTGACGGGATAGACGCGTTAACAAGTATTTTTGAACAGGCAGAGCCACAAGAATATCTTAAGAACGAAATTACTATAAAATCAATAGCCTTGATTTGATTTCAAGGCTATTTCGTTTATGGGATAGCCTTATTTTGATTGGTAAGCTAGAGGGATCATTAATATAAAACACGCAACAAAACAGATAGATCCCATTACATTTACCCCTAAGTAGCTAAAGTCTAACATAATTTTACTTGCCACAATCGGACCAACAATGTAACCAACACCAACCCAAGTTTGGGCTGCAGTAATATATTTTCCTGAGTGGTCGGCATCTGAAATAATCGCAAAAGTTCTTGCGCCAACAATACTCCAAAAGAAGCTGAATATACTTAACAAAGCTAAATATTTAAATTCACTGACGTCAAAAGACACAGCAATCAAACAAGCACTCATCAACACAATAGAGAGTAGTAACAACAAGGTGCTCTTGCCTTTAATATTTAACCAAGCAAAAAATAGCGCCCCCAATAAGCCCGCTATCATAGCAAGGGCGAGTGCTTGAGAAACATAGTCTAAAGATAATCCTGCATCCGTACCTACAAAGGAAATGTAACTCCACGTACCGCCTATACCGATGTAAAAACAAAATAAACCAGCAAGTGCGATAAGAAAGTATCGCGTGGGAATTGTGTTTATAGCGCCATCATTTGTAAGCTTACTTTTGTAGCTTTGACTGTTTTTGGGTAAATTGTTGATGACAAATAATGGTGTTAAATAAAATATTGCCATGGCGACAAATACCCCCTGTAGCCCAGCAAATTGATAAATAGGTGCAACAGCTACCAGCCCGAGTGCTTGCACGGCAACGACTACCGCGGTATAAAATCCAAACCAACGATTTGGGTTAGTCGTCATACCGATTGAAGTGATGCCAACGGCCACGAGTAAACCTTCACCAATGCCTGCAATAACTCGAATGAGGCACAACACCAAAAAATCACCGGTATAGGCTGATGCCAAATTTGCACAGCAACTCAGTAATACTCCGGCAATGACGATATTCCTGAAATTAAGCTTTGAAACAAATGTTGAAAATACGAGGGTAGCCACCACGATACCCATCGCATCGGTAGCGGCTAAATACCCCACTTGCACATTTGTCAGCTTCATTGTTAATGCAATAACTTCTAAATATACAGGTAAAAATAATAATACTAAGTAACCAATTGGAGCGGTTAATAAGCCTGCTAAACCAAATGCAAAATTTTTGGTTTTATGAATTGGTAATGTAGACATATAATCCTTTTGTTTTTAGAAGTCTTAATATTCAATAAAGTTACTGATTATATTGGTATATTTCTATAGCTTCCTGTTCGGAAATAAATCCATTTACAATATCTTTAGTGATAGATTGTGCTGAACGTTTTAATGGGTCTCCCCAACCGCCACCATTGCCAGTGACTAAGCGTATTAAGTCACCTTTCTCTAAAGGATATCGGCTTTTTCGACTGAATCTAGCTTTTTCATTGCCATCACAATCAATAATCGCGATATAGTTACAAGAACCGTTCTGGCCACCATTGGTTCCCCATGTTGGTGTGATCCCTCGACCAAAAAAGCTCGAAATATCAGCTCCATCACCTAATACGCGATACTCGAGAATAACCCCTTTACCACCGCGAAATTCACCACAACCAGCACTATCTGGATTAAATTCATAGCGCTCAACGCGAACACCATAACGCTCTTCAGTGATCTCTATGGGTATATTGCTCGTTTCGCCATTGCCAACACAGAACTGACCAGACTCACCATCTTTGATGATATTTGCTCCCCAACCACCGACTAATGGTTCAACCAACAAAAATGGTTCTTTTGTCAGAGGATTAATTCCCGATAAGCTTATTGTGCACACAGAGCCAAATTGACCTGCAGTTAATACATCTGGAATGGCAGAGGAGAGTGCTTTACGGATCACATCCGCCGCACAAACCATTGACTCAAAATAGGATGAAACAGGAGCAGGGCGCTGGGCTGTTAATATTGTGCCCTCTGGACACTCTACTCTAAGACGTCTAAAGCAACCGTCAGTAGCCGCTGCATTGGGCTTTACAACGCCCATAAATACTTCTCTCGCTGCCGAAACAAGCACACCCATAGTGCAATTAATTGGCCCAAGTGCTTGTTTTGACGAACCTGTAAAATCACAAATAAACTCTTCATCAGTGATGGTGACTTTGACTTTAATGACAAAGGGGCCGTGTCCCATACCATCTTCGTCGATAATGTCTTCAGCATAAAAGTCGCCTTTGGGTAACGTTTTAAACTTTTCAAACACCATGGTATCGCCGTGATCTAATAGTTTATCAATTGCTGTTAATGTTGTTTCTTGTCCATATTTTTCTATCAAAGATAAAAAGCGCTGCTCACCTACTTTTAATGATGCCGCACAGGCTTTTAAATCACCCAAGGTCATTTCCGGTAAGCGCACATTTGCTTCAATCAAATCTAACAGCGATTGATTTGCAATGCCTTTTTCATACACTTTGATACCCGGGAACTGAAGGCCTTCTTGGTAAATAGAGCTTGCATCAGCACTGTAGCTTCCAGGGTCTTTGCCGCCAACTTCAGTCCAATGCGCTTTATTTGCCGTCCATGCAACCAATGTATGCTGATAAAATATAGGACGGATCATACACACATCGGATAAATGAGTGCCTCCGCCTGAGTAAGGGTCATTTAAGATGAATACATCATCGGCATAAATATTATTGGCATCAAACTTTTCAATGATGCGCTGCACTGCAGCGTCGAGTGTTCCTATAAAACCCGGAATACCGTTACCTTGTGATATTAATCGCCCTTGGGCATCTGTTACCCCAATTCCATAATCTAATGATTCATAAATAATGGGGCTTTTACTGCTGCGCTTCAACGCTAAAAACATTTCTTCGCCAATCGCGATTAAGGCATTTTTAATGATTTCTATAGTAAAAATATCAACAGATTTAGGCTGCTGAGGTTCCTTGTTGGCTTGAATTATTGTCATGTTTAAAGTCCTTTAACTTAATACGTTAAGTGGATATGTATGCCACCAAAAGCATCTATTTCTACTTTGTTGTCGGGCAGAATGACTGTCGTAGTCGTTGGTTCTTCAATAATGGCTGGCCCTGAGAATTTCATACCGTGAGTCAATAATTCACGATTATAAAGAGGGGTGTTGTGGGTTCCCAATTCATCGAAATCGACATCGCGTTGGCCAATAATCGCAGTAGAGGCATCTGCACTTTCGCTTTTTGCTACTGGGGTAATTTCAGCTTTATCTAATAGACCAAATGCAACCAAATGAATGTTGACAATTTCTATCGCTGAATCTTCAAGATTGAAGGTATATTCTTGCTCGTGAGCTTGATGGAAACGTTGGGATAAAGTATCAATAAATTCTTTATTTTCGAGCGTTAACCCTGGAACAGGTATTTTTACGGTATGTTCTTGGCCATGATAACGAGCATCAACATAAAGCTCTAACATCACTTTATCTTCACTAAAACCATCTTCTTTGTAGTCTGCTAATGCATTGGTTATCACGCCATCAAAAGCTTTACCAATGTCTGTTTTGCTATCATGGGTAATACTGATTTTATGGGTGTGAATGTAATCTCGACGTAAATCAAGCATCAGCATTCCCCATGCTGAAAACACCCCAGCAAAGGGCGGAATAATGACCTTTCGAACATTAAGTTCTTTTGCTAGCGCAGTGGCGTGTAAAGCCCCGCCGCCGCCGAATGCCATCAGTGAAAAGTCGCGTGGATCAAAACCTCTGTTTACCGAAATAAGCTTAAGAGCATTAACCATGTTTGAATTTGCAATTTTCAATACTCCATGTGCAATTTCCATGGCGGTGACACCAAGCGTATCACCGAGCTTTTTGAAGGCGTTATGCACAGCTTGTTGAGCAGGTTTGATTTCTCCACCCGCAAAGTTGTCGGGATTAATTCGTCCCGTATAAAGATTGGCATCTGTTGTCGTAGGTTCTGTACCATTACGACCATAAGCCACAGGTCCAGGCGTTGAACCGGCACTTTTTGGCCCGACATGTAAACTACCTGCAGCATCTATCCAGGCAATACTGCCCCCACCATTACCTATTTCAACGATATCAATGACGGGGGTTTTTATGGGATAACCTGCTGTGCTCTGTGTTTTCTCGAGCATATATTCGGTGGTGATCCGCGTCTCACCTTGGTTAATGAGTGAGCATTTTGCTGTTGTACCTCCAATATCTAAAGCTAGCAGGTTTTCGTCACCGATAACTTTACCGTATGCTACAGCGCCTAAAATCCCGCCTACAGGGCCTGACTCTACAAGTGTAATAGGATTTTTACAGGCGGCCTTTAAGGTTGCAATACCGCCATTTGACTGCATGATGTAAGGTGCATTTTTTAATCCCTTTTCGGCGAGTTTTTCATTCAGTTTATTTAAGTATTGCTGAGCGGGTGGGAGCACATATGCTGATAATACTGTGGTGTTCGTTCGCTCATATTCTCTCCACTCCGATGAAATTTCATAAGAGGCAATAACATCCACTTCAGGCCAGTATTTTTGGATCGCTATTACGGCTGCTTTTTCATGCTCATTATTCAAATAAGAATGTAAAAAACACACCGCAATAGCCTGAATATCTAGGGATTTAAAGTACGTTAAGATCTCTGGTAATAATGAGAGATCAAGCGGCGTTATTTCTCGGCCTAAATGGTCTAAGCGTCCGGGGAGTTCTCTGCGTAAATGGCGCTCAACAAAAGGCGTTGGTTTTTGATAGCAATTGTTAAAAATATCAGGGGTGTTACCCCGGGCTATTTCTAACACATCGCGAAATCCTTGAGTGGTAATTAACGCTGTTTTCACGCCTTTACGCTCGGTAATCGCGTTGATAACCACGGTTGAACCGTGTGCAAAAAAGTCGACATCGGCTAACGATATATTTGCTTTATCAACAGTATTGATCACCCCTTGCTCAAAATTAGGTGGGGTAGTATCACTTTTAACCGCTTTTACTGTGCCTTGTTCAATGTAAACAAGATCAGTAAACGTACCACCGACATCAGTCGCAACTCTAATCGTCATAATAATCTCTTTAAATAAATCAGAAAGGGTCGCCATATACATGGGCGACCCTAAAACCTAGAATGAATACTTAGCTTGAACCCCAACTTGTCGAGGGCTGTTTTGCATGCGAATTAATGGGTTATATAGGAATACTGTTTCTGGAGATTGCTCATCTAAGATATTGTTGGCAAACAATGAAACTGACCACGACTCATTATTGATGGTGAAATTAGCGTTGAGGTAGGTGTGAGAGTCTGTTTCTCCGGTATCATCATTGTAGATATCAAAGCTTCTTGGCCCGACAGTGTTAAATGCTAAGCGTGAGCTTAGTAACCAGTCTTTATGTAATTCAGTGTAATGAGTAATAGAGCCATTAAAGTTAAACTTAGAGACGTAAGGCATTGTACCACCTTCAGTTTCTTGTAAATCACGCCCTGATAAGATGTCAGTTCCTTTATTTTCAGTTATTTCGTTATCAATATAACCAGCCCCAAAAGACACTTTAATGTCTTCAGTCACATTGGCAGATAACTCTAGTTCTAATCCATTAATGATCACTTCATCGATATTTAAGTTTTCTAGGGTGAAAGTAGACGGGTTTAAACGCGTAAACTGAGCATCTTGCTGAACAATTCTAAAGGCCGCTAGATTTAACCAAATGGTGTCATCAAGCCAAGTTGTTTTAGAGCCAATTTCAATTGTGTCGGACACTTCTTTATCATATTGACGATTGACGGTAGGTGAGTATTCATTAAAACCACCACTTCTGAAGCCTTTTGAATAGGTGGTGTAAAGTAAAACATCGGGCGTATATTGCCAAGCAAGTGAGGCTTTAGGTTGGAGTTGGCTATAGGTTTGTTCGGCTTTTGATGCCGCTTTATCGCGTTCATCATATGCTTCGCGTGTTTCTGAGTCATACCTTAATGCAAATGTTAACTCTAAATCATCGGTAATATCATAATTACCTTGCCCAAAAAAGGCATAGGCGTAACTGTCTAGGACTGTTTTTTCACCTTCTAATACCAGAGAAGGATCTGAAGCCATTAGTGCTTTTACATCATTGTAGGTCACAAGTTCTGTTGGTGTGACATCAATAACCTGGTCATATGAAACATACCTGTCTTTTGTTTCTGCAAAACTGCCTAAGGCCCAACTAAATCCATCGTTGCTCTCTGAGACAAATCTCACTTCGAGATTCTCTGAACTTTCTTTTATCGGGTTGATTTGTGTTATTGGGAAATAAAAGTTTTCCTCGCTTGCGTCGGAGTGAGTAAAATCACCATCAGCAAAAAACTCAATATCTGAATCATTTGCAGAAAGCACTACTACCAATTTACCTAGGTCAAATTGACTTTCCAGTTTAGAGGATAAAAACCACATTTCTGAAATATCTTCACCGATTGCATTGCTATCGTTTTCAATACTAAAATCTTCTAACTCGTCGGCGGAAATCCTCGCCATATAATTACTACCCTGTCTACTGTTGGAGTAGTTACCTCGAAAAGTGATATCTGTATCGTCAGTCATCAAATAGTGAAGCATTCCTTGGAAGCCATATGCGCTGTCAACAAAGTCGACATCTTCGTTGAAGTGAGCATTATCTATTTGCCCATCACTGTCGCGATAGTTTGCAGATATACGGTAATAAAGTTTGTCTTCAATGACAGCGCCACTCAAGGCTGAATTTAGCTTAACTTCATTCCCTTCGGCATATGATGCCTGTACTGAACCTTCAGTTTCATCGGTTGGGGCTTTAGTGATGATATTAACCGCTCCACCGATAGCATTTTTTCCATAGAGTGCCCCTTGAGGGCCTCTTAAGACTTCAATGCGTTCAATGTTATGCAATCCCTGGTTTATAAATTCTAAATTGGGTACGGTCACTCCATCAACCACATAGGCAATTGGAGCTTCGCCTACTTGAGGAGTTATTAGGCCACGAACGGTGATGAAATTTAAACCAGATCGAAAGTTTTTAGATACATCAAGATTAGGTGTCAGGGCGGCAAAGTCTTTGATTGTTTCTATTCTTGCTTGGGCAACTTCAGAAGCATTTATGACAGTGACTGAGTCTGGGATTTGTTGCAGTGTTTCCACTCGCCCGCGAGAAGTCACAACGATCTTTTCCATTTCGGCATTCTCTGCCTCCTGCGCATAAGCATGGTTTGTGACAACCAATGAATTTGCAATGGCGAGTGCGAGTGTCGTCTGAAAAAAAAGCTTACTTCTGCTCATACTTTTCCCCTGTAATATTATTATCGCTTTCTAATTTTCGTTAACTATAACCTAACGTGTTTTTAACAAAAAAATTACGATGATTAAGTAGTTGAAACAAAAATAATTGCTTAATTTTGTATTGAAAACGAATGATATGTTTTGAACATTCAGGGTGTTTTATTGAATTTATCGTGAATACAAACTGTTGAGTTGGATTTTGACTTTGATAACGTTAATTAAAATTCAAGCTGACAACAGTAAGGTCGAACAGTAAATTAACATCAATTTGATTATGTCAAATTCTGTCGGTGGGAATGATTTGTCGATTATTAATATCGTCTTATCTGAGGGGGCAAGGCAAATTTTACCAAAATAAGAAATTATGTTTACCGTGTTTTTTAATGCTGTACATGGCTTTATCGGCTTGCTCACAAACATTAGTGAACTCGTCTAATTCATCAAATAAGCTGATGCCAATACTGAGGCCTACTTTAATGCTTTCACCCTCCAATTCGATAGGATGTTGATAGTGTGACAGCAAGGTTTTAGCCAATGCGGTTAATCGTTCCACATCATTACAATGGGCTAAAATGACAAACTCATCACCACCAAAACGTGCCACATGATGTAGTGGGGTTTGTGTTGTGTCTGGCGTACTAAAGAGTTGATCGCATATTTGAGCTATATCGTTGGCAATATGGATTAATAAACTATCGCCATATCGATGGCCTAAGTGGTCATTAATTATCTTAAAACCGTCCAAATCGATAAAGCACAGCGCGCCTTGATGTGTACTGTGAGTGCTTTTTCCTTGTTCAAAGGCAGCAATGAGTGCATTTCGATTGAGTAAATTAGTTAACGGATCACGATGAGCGAGTTTGGCTAAATCTTGTTCGTAGCGCTTTTCTTGAGTGACATCAATATGAGTGCCCATAATACGAAGCGGTTCACCGTTAATACCATATTCAATAATACGCCCACGGTCAGACACCCATGCAACAGTGCCATCTTTGTGCACCATGCGATGCACGGCTTGATAAATTTCAGCGTTACCGGCTACATGGCTTTCAAAGGCTTGTATCACCCAGTCTTTGTCTTCCGGGTGTAGATTGTTTTTCCAGCTGCTGATATGAGCAGGTAACTCTTCACGAGTAAACCCGAGCAGATGGCCCCATTGCTGATTAAAAATAGTCAGGTTCCCGGTGGGAATATGTTGTTCCCATAGACATAAACCAGTGCCATCAAGCGTAGCGTTGAGTTGCTCGTTTACTCGTTTATTTAATAGAGTAAGTCGATTGTTCTCATTCTCTAGTTGCTTGATTGTCTGCTTATGCTGCTCTAGTTCAAGCTGTAATTGAGCAATAATATCCTGCTGTGCCATGGATAGCTGATAATCCTTTGAGTCCAATTTACCCAGTTTAGCGGGTTATTAAACAAAAAAACACCAGCATTAGTTGCTGGTGTTTTGTTCGTCACAAAGTTGATTTATAAGGCTTTAAGGATTGCTTCTACACTGTCCTTCGCATCGCCAAACAACATTTGGGTATTGTCTTTAAAGAACAATGGATTTTGTACACCTGCATAACCGGTGTTCATTGAACGTTTAAAGCCAATCACGTTTTGCGCTTTCCACACTTCTAATACTGGCATGCCAGCAATAGGGCTAGTTGGATCTTCCATCGCCGCTGGGTTAACCGTATCGTTAGCACCAATCACTAGCACAGTATCAGTACTGCTAAAGTCTTCGTTGATTTCGTCCATTTCTAACACGATATCGTAAGGCACTTTAGCTTCAGCCAACAGTACGTTCATGTGGCCTGGTAAACGCCCTGCAACAGGGTGAATACCAAAGCGAACTTTTATCCCCAACGCGCGCAGCTTTTTAGTGATTTCAGCTACTGGATATTGCGCTTGAGCCACCGCCATACCATAACCTGGGGTGATGATGACTGAGTCTGACGCTTTTAGCATATCAGCGACATCTTCTGCGGTTGTTTCGCGGTATTCGCCCACAGTGTCATCGCCAGTTGATACTGCAGCATCGTTACCAAAACCACCGGCAATAACAGAAATGAACGAGCGGTTCATGGCTTTACACATAATGTAAGACAGAATCGCACCCGATGAGCCCACAAGCGCACCAACAACAATTAGAAGGTCATTAGATAACATGAAACCTGCTGCTGCCGCTGCCCAGCCTGAATATGAGTTCAGCATTGAAACCACAACTGGCATGTCTGCGCCGCCAATTGATGCGACTAAATGCCAACCAAATGCAAACGCGATTAAGGTCATCAAGATGATTGGTGTCACTGCACCACCCGCCTGAACGAATATCACCATTAGAATAAACGACACCACAACGGCCAATAAATTTAATTTATGACGATGAGGTAGCATTAATGCTTTTGATGAAACCAAACCACGTAACTTAGCAAACGCCACAATAGAGCCTGTGAAGGTGACTGCACCAATAAAGATGCCTAAAAATACTTCCACTAAGTGAATGTTAAGCATGGCACCGGTTAGATGCTCAGTTTGTTGGGCTTTGCTTGCTTCAGCAAATGCAGCTTTTGCGGTTTCTAGGGTGGTGTTGAGGTCTTGCCCCATGACCACGACAATTTCAGACACTTCGTGTGGTTGGATATCAATAAAGCTATTAAAGCCCACTAATACCGCAGCTAGACCCACAAAGCTGTGCAAAATCGCGACGAGCTCTGGCATTTCAGTCATTTCGACTTTTAATGCTAAGCGAATACCAATCGATCCACCAATGACCATGGCGAGAATAATCCATTCTACGCCGCTTGTAGCAGGATTGAGTATGGTTGCAATAAGCGCAATCGCCATACCAATAATGCCAAATAAATTACCATTTTTAGCAGTTTCTTGTTTTGATAACCCAGCTAAACTGAGAATAAAAAACACCGCGGCAATGATATAAGATGCTGTAACCAGTCCTTGAGACACGATATGACTCCTTAATCTTTACGGAACATCTTCAGCATGCGCTGAGTGACGGTAAACCCGCCAAAGATGTTAATACTGGCAATAAGCACCGCGACAAACGCAAGCGCCGTGACTAATGCTGAACCCTGGCCTATTTGCAATAACGCCCCGACCACAATAATGCCTGAAATAGCATTAGTGACCGACATTAACGGCGTATGCAATGAGTGCGACACATTCCACACCACGTAATAACCCACCACACACGATAGGATGAACACGGTAAAATGCGATAAGAACTCAGCGGGCGCAACTGACGCCACTGCAGCAAAACCGGCTAGACCTAACACAGCTAAAATGTATTTAAGTTTTGACGGTACTTTGTCAACTTTGGCTGCTTTAGGCTCGATACTCGCTGCTGGTTTTTGCGGTGCCGCAGACACTGAAATTGCCGGTGGTGGGAAAGTAATTTCGCCGCCACGAGTCACGGTCATGTTGCGCATGACCACATCATCAAAATCGAGTACTGCATTGCCGTCTTTGGCTTTACACATTAACTTCATCAAGTTGACTAAGTTGGTGCCATAAAGTTGTGACGATTGCGCCGGTAAACGACCGGGTAAGTCGGTATAACCCAATACTTTTACGCCGTTTTCTGTAATAAAACGTTCGCCAGTGACGGTGTATTCACAGTTACCGCCAGTTGCTGCCGCTAAATCGACAATCACAGAGCCCGGTTTCATGGTATCGACCATGTCTTTGGTGATCAGCTTTGGCGCAGGACGACCAGGAATTAATGCGGTGGTAATGATGATGTCGACGTCTTTGGCTTGTTCAGCAAAGAGCGCCATTTCAGCGGCAATAAATTCTTCTGACATGACTTTGGCGTAGCCGTCAGACGATCCGCCTTCTTTGTTTTCAAATTCAAGCTTTAAGAAGCTACCGCCCATTGACTCAATTTGCTCAGCCACTTCAAGGCGAGTATCAAATGCGCGCACTATGGCCCCTAGCGAGCCCGCAGTGCCAATAGCAGCAAGTCCGGCTACACCTGCGCCAATAACCAACACTTTGGCTGGTGGCACTTTACCTGCTGCAGTAATTTGCCCGGTAAAGAAACGACCAAATTCGTGGGCGGCTTCGATCACTGCGCGATAACCACCAATGTTGGCCATCGATGATAAGGCATCGAGTGATTGGGCGCGTGAGATGCGTGGCACCATGTCCATCGCCATCACGGTAATATTGTGACTTGATAGCTTTTCAACAAGCTCAGGGTTTTGGGCTGGCCAAATAAAACTCACCAACGTTGTGCCTGGTTTCATTTTGGCAATTTCGTCATCGGACGGTGCATTCACTTTAAAAATAAAGTCAGCGTCGTACACATTGTCGACCACATCCGCCCCAGCGGCTTCAAATGCAGCATTATCAAAGCTCGACTTCACACCTGCCTGTGCTTCAATTGCCACACTAAAGCCGAGTTTTATTAGCTGTACCACAGTGGCTGGAGTCGCGGCGACTCGAGTTTCACCTTCGATACTTTCTCTCGGTATTCCAATCTGCATGACTGTTTCCTGATGGTTAATAAAAAGACCGTCTATTGTTGTTCCCCATCAATAGACCATTCCGTTTGAGTATTTCTGCCTCACATGCTGCACTTTGAAGATAGAAAAAGAGCAGCATATGACCATTGAAGTCGGGTAAACTATTTAGCCAATGGCATTACGTTGACACAGTTACATTATATTTGCATGTCGTTTTACTCAGAGAACAATCAACCTGATAATTATTCATCAGTTAATTGGCGCTCCTAGCTTGCGACATGAGGCATGTTCGGTACAAGTGCCTTTAGGCTAATTAAAGGGTTTTAAATTAAGGTAATTTAAAAACTTTTAACTGCGCCACACTTTTGTAGCTTAAAAAAACATCTTTGCATATTCCTAAATGGAATAAAAAATCATCTTTTATTCTTTTTTGGTTTTTGTCCGTAGGAGTAAGCTAGTCCACATTACACTGTTATAAGGCCGTCTTATGTTGTTAAAAGAACTTTCAGCTTTAGCATCACCATTGTCTCAAGGACAAGTCGATAAGTTAAAGCAACTCACATCAGAATTATCTTCAGTTCAACTTGCATGGGTCAGTGGTTATCTCGCTGCGAGTGCTAACCAAGGTCAAAGCGGTGTCGAGACGACAGCAGAGACAAGTGCCGCACCAACAGTTACGATTTTATACGGTAGCCAAACGGGCAATGGCCGTGGCGTAGCCAAAGAGCTAGCCGCTAAAGCGCAGGCGCAAGGTTACGCAGTAAATTTAGCTTCTATGGGCGAATATAATGTCCGCCAGCTAAAACAAGAAACCATCTTGTTATTGCTTGTTAGTACTCATGGTGAAGGCGAAGCGCCTGATGATGCGATTGAACTACACAAGTTTTTAGCCTCAAAGCGTGCACCTAAATTAGATAAGCTACATTATTCTGTGCTAGCACTAGGTGATTCAAGTTATGAGTTCTTCTGCCAAACAGGTAAAGACTTTGATGCGCGTTTAAGTGCATTAGGGGCAACATCATTATTACCGTTGGTAGAATGTGATGTCGACTATGAAGATATTTCACAACAATGGCAGGACAGTGTTGTAGAGGCTGTTAAGCCGTACATTCAAGCCTCAAGCGCCAGTGTGGTCTCTATTGGTACTGCATCTGTTGCGGGTGAAAGCGAATATACCAAGCAAAACCCCTATACAGCAGAAGTACTGGTAAGCCAAAAAATTACTGGTCGAGGTTCTGATCGTGATGTCCGCCATGTTGAAATTGATTTAGGCGAGTCAGGATTAACTTATCAGGTCGGTGATGCGTTAGGTGTGTGGTTTAGTAATAATGAAGTGCTTGTTGATGAAGTTATCGCCGCGCTCGGTTTAGCTGCAGACGACAACGTCACCGTGTCGAAACAGTCACTATCATTAAAAGCAGCGTTAACTGACAAGAAAGAATTAACTCAGTTATACCCAGGCCTAGTGAAAACATGGGCAGAGTTAAGTGGAAGTGCTGAACTAGCAGCCATTTGTGAAGACAAAGAACAAACCAGACAGTTTATTCTTAAGCATCAGTTAGCTGATTTAGTCGCAGCATATCCAGCCAAGGTTAGCGCGGTGCAATTGGTTGATATGTTACGTCCATTGACGCCACGCTTATATTCAATAGCCTCTAGCCAGGCCGAAGTGGAAGCTGAAGTACACTTGACGGTGGCGTTAGTTGAAGATGAACGTCAAGGCCAAGCACGTTTTGGTGGGGCATCGCATTTCTTAGCCTCGGCTGAAGAAGGCCAACAAGTTAATGTGTATGTTGAGTCTAATAACCATTTCCGTTTACCCGAAAATCCAAACACACCGGTCATCATGGTGGGTCCTGGTACAGGTGTTGCGCCTTTCCGCGCCTTTATGCAGCAACGTGTTGTTGACGGAGTGTCAGGTGACAGCTGGTTATTCTTTGGTAACCCGCATTTTGAACAAGATTTCTTATACCAAGTTGAGTGGCAGCAATATCTTAAAAATGGCGATTTATCGCGTTTAGATGTAGCTTTCTCGCGCGATCAAGCTCATAAAGTGTATGTTCAGCATCGCATTGCAGAGCAAGCCGAAGCGTTGTGGCAGTGGCTACAAAATGGCGCACATGTGTATATCTGTGGTGATGCAGAACGCATGGCAAAAGATGTACACCAAGCATTAGTGAATATTGCGGTTGAACAAGGTGGCTTAAGCGCTGATGACGCAGAAGCTTACTTTGAAACACTACGTAGTGAAAAACGCTACCAAAAAGACGTGTACTAAATTCGACCTCGGTTGTTAGGCCAAATCTAGCAACCCAATCGCACTAATGAATTGAACAGAATTAAGAGAGGCCCAGGCCATGAGTGAGCAAAAGTTAGCGTTAAACGAATACTTAAAAATCGACAGTGATTATTTGCGCGGCGATATCAAAGAGGGTTTAGATACCCAAGTGACAGGATCGTTTAGCGATGGCGATCAGCAGTTGATCAAATTCCACGGTTTTTATCAGCAAGACGATCGTGATTTACGTAATGAACGTAAAGAGCAAAAGCTAGAGCCACTGCATAGTTTCATGCTACGAGCCCGTGTACCTGGTGGTATTTGTACTCCTGAGCAGTGGTTAGAAGTGGATAAAATTTCATCTACGCTGACCACCTCAAACAGCATTCGTTTAACCACGCGTCAAACGTTTCAATACCACGGCATTCCTAAGCGTAATCTAAAAACCTTGATCCAAGGTCTTGATCGCGCCGCCCTTGATTCTATTGCCGCTTGTGGTGACGTAAACCGTAACGTGATGTGTAATCCAAACCCGGTTGAATCTAAGTTACATGCGCAGGCTTATGCGGTTGCAAAGCATTTATCTGATCATCTATTACCACACACTCGCGCTTATGCTGAGATTTGGTTAGATGAAGAAAAATTATTAGGCACCGAAACGGTTGAACCGGTTTACGGCAAAACCTATTTGCCACGTAAATTTAAAATGGCTGTTGCGGTTCCGCCACATAACGATGTAGACGTGTATACCAACGACCTTGGTTTTATTGCGGTAGCAGAAGCTGGCGAGTTAATTGGCTTTAACCTGGTTGCGGGTGGCGGTATGGGTTCTACCCACGGTGAAGTTGAAACTTTCCCACGTTTAGCTGACGACTTGGGCTTTATTAAAACGGATGACGTCACCAAGTTTGCCGAAGCGGTAATGACGGTTCAACGTGACTGGGGTAATCGTGTTGTGCGTAAACGTGCGCGTTTAAAGTACACCATTGTTGACCATGGTCTTGATGCATTTAAAGCCGAAGTTGAAAAACGTGCTGGGGTTAAATTTGCACCTAAGCGTGAGGTGATCATTGGCGATCGCGGCGACCGTTATGGTTGGGTTGAAGGTATCGACAATAAGTTCCACTTAACGCTATTTATTGAAAGTGGCCGTATTAAAGATATGCCAGGTCAAACCTTGCAAACTGGTCTACGTGAAATTGCCAAAATCCATAAAGGCGATTTCCGTATGACATCTAATCAGAACATGATTATTGCCGGTGTTGCTGCACAAGATAAAGCTGAGATCGAAGGTTTAGCGCGTAAGCACGGCTTATTAGGCCAAGTGCTAAGCGGTACTCGCGGTCATTCAATTGCCTGTGTGGCATTACCAACGTGCCCATTAGCGATGGCTGAAGCTGAGCGTTACTTCCCTGAGTTTATTGATCACATCGATGCATTACAGGCTAAACACGGCATTAGCGAGCAATCAATTGTAGTGCGTATGACCGGTTGTCCAAACGGTTGTGCTCGTCCATTTGCAGCTGAAATTGGTTTAGTGGGTAAAGCACCTGGGCGTTATAACTTGTATTTAGGCGCCAGCTTTGAAGGCACGCGTTTAAATAAAATGCATAAAGAAAACATTCAAGAAGCTGAAATTTTAGCTGAATTGGATACCTTATTTGGTCGCTACGCCACAGAGCGCGATGCGGGCGAAACCTTTGGTAACTTCACTGTACGTATTGGCGTAGTGAAGGCGGTTATAGACGCCGCTAAGGATTTTCATGCCTAATGAAGTGGTAACGACTGCGTCAACTGACGCGGCCGTCGATCATTCAGTTACTCCCGCTCAACTGCAGGCGTTATTGTTAGCGCCTAAAGCTGAGCAAATCGCAGCGCTTGAAAACATTAACCTGTTTTTAGCAGGCTTAACGGCGCAACAACGAGTGGCTTGGGGTCTAGCATATTTACCGGGCGATCATGCGTTATCGTCTAGCTTTGGTATTCAAGGCGCGGTGATGTTGCACATGGTGACTCAAGCGCAAAGCGATATTCCGGTTATTTTAACCGACACTGGCTATTTGTTTGCTGAGACCTATCAATTTATTGATCAGTTAACCGAGCGTTTAAGCCTGAATCTTAAAGTGTACCAAGCGGGTCAAACCCAAGCGTGGCAAGAAGCGCGTTTTGGTAAACTGTGGGAGCAGGGAATTGATGGCCTAGAAAAGTATAACCGCATCAATAAAGTTGAGCCTATGCAGCGTGCATTAGCTGAATTGAATGTCGGTACTTGGTTTGCAGGCTTGCGTCGCAGTCAGTCTAGTACCCGTGAAGCATTGCCGATTTTAGCCATTAGTGGCAAACGTTTTAAATTGTTACCCATCATTGAGTGGAGCAACAAAGACGTGCACATGTACTTAACGGAACATGACTTGCCCTATCACCCATTATGGGAACAAGGTTATGTGTCGGTAGGTGATACTCACTCAAGCAAACCACTTGAGTTAGGTATGTCTGAAGAAGAAACCCGTTTTAATGGCTTACAACGAGAATGTGGTTTGCACTTCGATATCTAGTTGTGAAGTGGTGTTAGATAATGTACTCCATTCATCCGCAATTTATTGCGGATGAATGCATTTTAAGGCTTTCATTATCTACCGTATCAGCCTCTATTTTGTCTTAAATTCGACGTTGTTCTTTTTCATTAATTTGTTTTATTCTTGTCATTCATAAGTTTGAATTATGAGATAAACTGCTTTTATCTCATCGGTTTGTAATATCATGCAGCCAAATTATCACTAAGCCTGTTTGTTAGCATGTTGTCAGACATTGCAACGTTATAATTAACAAGGGCAGGTTGAGGTTGGTTTGTCCTCCTAAATAATTAGTTGTGCATTGAATTGAGCTACTGGTTTTATGTGTAAATTGAAAATAATTAAATTTTATTTAAATTTTCATGCATCAGTGCCGATAATAGTCTAGATTTAGAAGTTCCCGTAGACGGTTTTTGTTGACGTTTTGGGATTGTTTTTGCAATCCACGTACCTTCAAAAGCTTCGCTCGCATCCTCGAGCACATTGATTGACTTGTTAGCGTATAAGCAATCTGTTTGATTGTTCCCGATAACTCAGCGGTTTGAGTTATCGGGAGATCAGATGTTTGAATTATTTCCAGCTTAATGCTTTTTGATTTTCACTTTACTCTCGTCAAATTCCCTCTCAAAACTCGTTAGATAATAAGCTGTCTTTTTGGCGTATTGGTTTTTTACAAGTGCAGTTTTCAGGATAAATATCCCCCAAAAGGTAACATCTAATGCGCTTATTAACATTTAATGCTAAATTAATCCGCAGTTTATCGGTGTAATCGATAATGCTTATCCCAAAAAGATGATAAATGTTTAAACGCTAACTCATTTCAAGGAAGAGTTAACAATAATATAAATTGGAGTTTATAGATGAATAAGATGGCAATTGCTGCTGTGGTATTAGCTGTTGGTGCTGGTGGATATTTTCTGTCGCAACAAGGGACGTCAGTCGTTAAAAATGATCCTATGTTGGACTATATTCCAGCTGATACATTAGCGTTTTCTGGGCAGTTAGTTCCATTTCCGTTAAAAGATTATCTGTATAGCATTGCAGGTAATTATCAAGCTTATGATCTGGATAAAATGCTGTCGCTAGATGATAGTTCATCAGCTCAAGAGCGCTTTTTTATCAGTTTATACAAGCAATACATGACCGTGTTGCCTGAGCCTGAAACCTTACTATCCACCTACGGCTTACCTGATTTAATTAAGAGTTATTTTTATACCTTGGGTGCATTGCCGGTCATGAAAGTTGAGATCAGCAATCCTGCAGCATTTTGGGCGGAATTAGATCGCGCCGAGCAGGAAAGTGGCTTAACTCATACTATGGGCAAATCTGGAACTGTTGAATATCGCGGTTATACATTGACTGATGTTGATGAGAAAGAGCACGCTGAGATTGTATTTTCTGTTAAAGATGGCTGGTTAACTGTGACCTTGAATACGTCATTTAATCAACCTGAATTGCTTGAAACCGCCTTGGGTGAAAAGAAAGTTGAGCATCCAATTAGCGAAACCACCCTGTTGCAAGACATCGCTAATACTCATGGTTTTATGCAAGACAGTATTAGCTTTATTAATCATGTTGAATTGGTTAAAGGGTTAACGTCGACTGACGGTAATATGCTGGCCAAGCAAATGACCAAAATGATTGAGATTCAGGGTGAAGATCCTTTTGCTGAAATGAAAACACTCGTGTGTCAAACTGAATTAAGTGCCATTGCTGCTAACTGGCCGCGCAGTGTAATGGGGTTAAATTCATACTCTATCACTCGTGAAGAAAGTACCATTGATGCTGCTGTTGTGCTTGAAAGTAATAACCAGGTGATTTTGTCTGCATTGAATAAAATGCGTGGCTTTGTGCCATCATTTGCCAGTAATGGTCATGATAATATTTTATCACTTTCACTCGGTATTGATGTTAATCAACTCGCACCAGCATTGAACGAAGTGTGGAAAGATTTACAAACACCGCAATATCAATGTGCTGCATTGGCTCAAATGCAATCAGAATTAAGCGAGTTAAATCCAGCAATGCTTGGCATGATGACGGGGATGGCTAATGGCGTTAAAGGCATTAGTGTGACACTAGCGGATTACAAGTTAACAGAGAAGAATGGCCAAGCTAGTTTCGAAAAACTAGATGCATTAATAAGCGTGTCGGCTGAAAAACCGATGATGTTAGTGGATATGATGAAGCCGTTTTATCCACCGCTTGCAGAAGTGGACTTGAAAGATAATGGCGATCCAGTCGATATAACTCCAATGTTAATGTTGCCACCTGAATTTGGGGTTAGTGCAAAATTAGCCATCAAAGGTAGTCATTTAGTTGCTTATACTGGCGACAGAGGTACTGAGTTAGCTGATTTGATGTATAAGCAACCACTTGAATCTAATGGTTTCTTTGACTTGTCTGTCGATTACCAAAAAATGTTTGCTCCATTAGTCGATATGGCAGAAATGAGTGGCGAACCAATGCCAGAAGAATTGCTGATGTTAAAAGACTACGACATGCGTTTACAGATGTCGGTAGACTTTACAGATAAGGGCTTAGTAATTGGTTCTAAAGTAAATTCTAAAGCGAGTGCTAAATAATTTCATTAACGTTACTGTGCTAATACGACATTAATGAAACTAAAAAGGTGACCAAATGGTCACCTTTTTTATGTCTTGTACATTCTATTGTTGCGTTAATCGATTACAGCTAATTGTCGATGTTAATGAATTAAAGACATTAATTATCTAGCTTACAGAATGTCATTTAACGCAATACCAATACCAATACGCTGATTATGATGGTCATAATCAATTAAGCTTTCACCGTAACCATTAAAATATTGAGTATAAACACGTAAAGTACCAATAATCGGGTAGCTCCAGGTAAATTCAACTGCACCGCGATTGGTATCGCGTAAGTTGTTACGCAGTAGCATGGTAAAGCGATGCTCATTTAAACCGTACACTCCAGTCAGTTCGAAGTTACCCATGTAACTGTCGATATCTGGATTGTCATCGCCTTTAGCTGAATTAATATCTTCTTTTTCATCTTCAGGGATACGCCACCACACTCTAAGTCCGAGTGCGAAAGGGCCACGGTCGAATACAGCACTGCCGTATATTCGGTTCCAACTGCGTGATAATTGGTTGGTTTGACCATTAGACTGATGCACAGCACCAAACCCTAAAAATGAGTTGGTAAAACCACCAATTTTCCAATCATTATTGAATAACATAAACACTTCAGGTTCATGTGTGGTTTCACGAAACGGAGATGAAGCTTCTTCGTTGTAGACTTGCCAATACGATTGGTTGGTGTAGGCAAAGAACAAATGGCCATTATCACCAAAAACATTGTACCAAACTGGAAACTTAAAACTGATTTGGAATTTTGCTTCTAGATTATCGATTGCGAAATCTTCGTCTGGGTATTTAACTTCAAAGGGTAATGCGTTGGTTCTGGTTTGATAGGTTACTGGAAGCAGATAATTAGCTTTGTGTGGCGTGATCACAAACGGCTTTTCAGATGTTGCGAGTTCTCCTTTTACACGTTCATCGACTAAGGAGTCTTCTGCAAGGGCGAGGGTACTATAGCCAAGTAATAATAACGAGAGTCCAAGATATTGAGTGCTTTTTATCATTGCATCATCCATAAGCATAATTATAGGTTTAATTTTAGTGTAATTCTTAGTTTCAGTATTTTTCAGTGCTCATTGTTATCAATTGGCAGAGCTTTGTCGAATTAAGTTAACAATTCTTTTCATTTCAACGGCGGATTCTATACGTATTAGCATGTCAAATAGATTAAATTGCGAACAAACCGCCTCATATTCTATTTAGTTATAAAAACTAACTATTAACTATTGTATATGGAATATAGAAAACGCTATATTTGAACATGGTCAAATATCTTGAGGTAAATGTGATGGAGTTAGTCTCTATGCCAGGGCAAAAAGCCAAAGGCAAAGTGTGGTTAGTCGGCGCCGGTCCAGGCGACGTTGAGCTGCTAACACTAAAAGCCTATCGCATTCTTAAGCATGCTGATGCGGTGTTATATGACGCATTAGTCAGCCAAGATATTTTAGATTTGATCCCCAGCAACGCTGAAAAAATTGCTGTGGGTAAGCGCGCAGGTAAACACAGCGCTGCTCAAGATGAAATTAATCAGCTATTAGTGACTAAAGCATTTACCCGTAAAAATGTGGTGCGTTTAAAAGGCGGCGATCCGTTTATTTTTGGTCGTGGTGGTGAAGAGTTACAAACCTTAGTTGCAGCCGGTATTACTTTTGAAGTAGTGCCTGGAATTACCGCTGCCAGTGGCACTTCCGCTTATGCAGGTATTCCGTTAACGCATCGTGATTATGCTCAAGGTGTCACGTTTATTACTGGTCATTGCCAGTTAGCGAGTCGCCCTATGGATTGGCAGGGTTATGCTAATTCCAACAATACTTTAGTGGTGTATATGGGCATATTAAATGCCAATATTATTAGTGATGGTTTAATCAACGCCGGCCGAAGTGCTGATACGCCAGTGGCGATTGTGTCTAACGCGACTACCTCATCACAACAGCGGTTTATTGGTAAGTTAGGTGAGCTGGCTCAATTAGCCGCAGATCCTGCTTTACAGATGCCTGCGCTGATGATTATTGGTGAGGTTGTTGAATTAGCTGACAGCTTAAATTGGTTTGATCCCGTCACTGCGCAACAAAAAACAGATTTAGACACAGTCGCGAAAGCGCTGTAGTCGAATAATTTAACCCGCTGCTCTGCAGCAATATTAGGTAATGGAGAATCATCATGGCAGGCCGTTCGTTAAGCCATTTACAACAACTGGAAGCCGAAAGCATCCAGATTATCCGTGAAGTAGCAGCTGAGTTTGGTAATCCTGTCATGATGTATTCGATAGGTAAAGATTCATCGGTGATGCTGCATCTAGCGCGCAAAGCTTTTTACCCGGGTAAAATTCCATTTCCGTTATTACATGTCGATACGGGTTGGAAATTTAAAGAGATGATAGCCTTTCGTGATGCGCAAGCTAAAGCGTTTGGTTTTGAGTTACTGACTCATACCAATCAGGAAGGTGTTGAACAAGGTGTTGGCCCATTCACTCATGGCAGTGCCAAGCACACTGACATTATGAAAACACAAAGTTTAAAGCAAGCCTTAAATCAATATGGTTTTGATGCTGCTTTTGGTGGTGCGCGACGTGACGAAGAAAAGTCTCGTGCCAAAGAACGGGTATATTCGTTCCGTGATAAACACCACCGTTGGGATCCTAAAAACCAACGTCCAGAGTTGTGGCGCACTTATAATGGCGCGGTCAATAAAGGCGAGAGCATTCGAGTGTTCCCTTTATCTAACTGGACTGAGCTCGATATTTGGCAGTACATCTATCAAGAAAGTATTGAGATTGTGCCGTTATATTTTGCTGCACAACGCACCGTAGTAAACAAAGGTGGTCAGCTAATCATGAAAGATGATGACCGTATGCCTATTGAAGAAGGTGATGTTGAATCGGTTGAACGGGTTCGTTTCAGAACCTTAGGTTGTTATCCGCTAACTGCGGCGATGCCTTCAGAAGCTGACACCTTAGAAAAAATTATTGAAGAGATGCTATTAACTCGTTCAAGTGAACGTCAAGGTCGCTTAATTGATTCTGACCAAAGTGCGTCAATGGAGCAGAAAAAGCGTCAAGGCTATTTCTAAACAATTGAACATGGTTGTTTTATCAACCCAGCATGCGAATGAATTTGAGTGAGAAAGATTATGGACCAAGCAAAAATCAATACCGACCGTATGGCAGCAGAGATCCAGCTGCACGGTGTAAAAGAATATTTAGCCTTACAACAAAACAAAGGCTTACTGCGTTTTTTAACTTGTGGCAGTGTTGATGATGGTAAAAGTACCTTAATTGGTCGTTTACTGCATGACAGTGCGCAAATTTATGAAGATCAGTTAGCGAGTCTAAAAAGTGACAGCGCGAAGATGGGCACTACTGGTGAAGCCATTGATCTCGCGTTATTGGTCGATGGTTTACAAGCTGAACGTGAGCAAGGTATTACTATCGACGTGGCGTATCGTTATTTCTCCAGTGAAAAACGTAAGTTCATCATTGCTGATACTCCAGGTCATGAACAATATACTCGTAACATGGCAACGGGCGCATCTACCTGTGACTTAGCGGTTATTTTGGTTGATGCACGTTATGGTGTCCAAACCCAAACTAAACGCCATGCCTTTATCGCATCGTTACTAGGTTTACGTCACTTTGTTGTTGCTGTGAATAAAATGGATTTGGTCGGTTTTGATCAAACTGTATTTGAAAAAATTCAAGCTGACTTCACTGAATTTGTTAAAGATTTTGGTGATTTAGATATTCACTATGTACCGTTATCTGCTTTAAATGGCGACAACGTGGTTAACCGCAGTACGCAGTGTGATTGGTATCAAGGTGGCACATTACTTGAGTTACTTGAAACGATCGATACCCAGCGTGAACTGAGCGATCTACCCGTTCGTTTCCCAGTGCAATACGTATTACGTCCTAACTTAGATTTTCGTGGTTTCTCTGGCACATTAGCGTCAGGTATCATTAAAGTGGGCGATGAATTAGTTGCATTGCCATCAGGCAAACGCAGTAAAATCGAGCGTATTGTGACATTTGATGGTGATTTGCAAGAAGCTGTAGCAGGCCAAGCTATTACGATTACCCTTGAAGATGAGATTGATATTTCACGTGGTGATTTATTGGCTCACCCTATAACTGCACCAGAAGTTGCTAACCATATTGTTGCCGATATGGTGTGGATGGATGAAAAGCCATTACAGATCGGTCAATTATATGATGTGAAAGTCGCGGGTAAGAAAACTCAAGCCGTCGTGAGCGAAATTGAATACATTACTGACGTGAACACGCTTGAGCGCAGTGCAGCAAGCTCATTAAGTTTAAATACCATTGCCCGAGTTAAGTTAGATTTAACTGAATCGATTGTGTTAGACGCTTACAGCTTGGTGCGTGATACTGGCGGCATGATTTTAATCGACAGATTATCTAATGCTACCGTAGCAGCGGCTATGGTTGTCAGTGGACATCAAGGCGATAAGCAAACCAACACTGAGTTTAGTGCATTTGAAGTCGAGTTTAATACGTTAGTGCGTAAGCATTTTCCGCATTGGAATGCTCGTGATATTAGCGTACTTGGAAAATAAATAATGAGCGAAATATGGTTGTTAGCGATTATCTTGTTAGCACTGGTCGGTGGGCTTCTTGCTGGGCTTGCAAAACCGGCCGCCATGTTTTTTTTCGCTTCATTACTTTGTTATATCCTCGGACTAGTTGACTTAAATGTAGCGCTTGGCAGCTTTACTAATAACGGACTAATTACTTTAGTGCTGTTGGTGCTGGCTGCCACAGCACTCGAGAAAACCTCATTACTGGGCAAATTAAGCCAAGTGATAGGGAAAGGCTCGTTATTTTCTACCCTGGCTAAATTAGGTATATCGACGGCGTTGTTGTCGTCGTTTACCAATAACACAGCTGTTGTGGCTTCGTTAATTGGTGTTGTGCGCCGTAATCAAGCGCATGCTCCTTCTAAGTTATTACTGCCACTAAACTATGCTGCAATCCTCGGTGGCACGCTTACGCTCATTGGTACTTCTACCAATTTGATTGTTAACTCATTTGTTGAAAATGCTGGCCTTGAACCTCTGGGATTTTTTGAGTTCTCACAAGTTGGTGCATTAGTTGTCATAAGTGGTCTAGTGGTGTTGACCATTATGGCTAATTTTTTACCCGATAGGCGTGAAGAGTCCGAAGATGAAGCATTGCCTTATCTATTGGAAGCTCATGTTGCTAAAACCTCTACTTTAGTGGGTAAAAGTGTTATTGATAACCGTTTGCGCGCACTTAAAAAACTCTACTTAGTTGAATTAGAACGCAGCGGTATACGTATTTGCCCTGTGCCACCACAAATGGTGCTGCAAGCCGATGACGTTTTGCGTTTTAGTGGGGCGGTTGAGTCGGTTGAGTTATTGCATCAGTTTGATGGTTTAGAGTGGTTTGGTAAGCAGCATGCTAAAGGCCAAAATTTGGTTGAAGCGGTATTAGCGCCATCATCAAGTTTGGTTGGCACAACCTTAAAAGATTCGCGCTTTCGTGAAGTCTTTGATGCAGCCGTGATGGCTATTCGTCGTGGTCATATACCGTTAAAAGGTGGACTCGGCGATGTGGTTTTACAACCCGGTGATGTGTTACTGCTCACGCCAGGCGATCGTTTTTCTAAGTGCCCTAATTTAACCAGCGACTTTGCTGCCGTTAGCGGCTTAGACTTAAGCGTGCGTTTAGATGAAAAACGCGGTAACTGGGTACTTGTTGGGTTTGCACTAACCATTTTGGCGAGCATTTTTGAGCTATTACCATTAGCCAAAGGCTTAGTTTTATTATTACTCAGCTACGTGGCGATTGGCGCGATAACCTTAAGTGAGCTTAAACGTCGCTTCCCGCTAGAACTAGTGGTGATTGTAGGCAGTGCCTTAGGCTTAGCTAACTTAATGGTCGCAACCGGCTTAGCAGACGTCATGGCACAAACTTTATTGAGTGTGTTTAATGGTTATGGTGTGTTTGCCGCCTTTGTTGGAATTTACCTGATTACGTTAATTGTCACTGAGCTGATAACCAACAACGCCGCTGCAGCACTTGCCTTCCCGGTCGCTTATGCGGTCGCGACCAGTTTTGGCGTCGATCCTCGGCCGTTTATTATGGCGGTGGTATTTGGCGCAAGCGCGAGTTTTATTTCGCCTTACGGCTATCAAACTAATCTCATGGTATTTAATGCCGGTAACTATAAATTAAGCGATTTTATCCGCTTAGGTTTACCGTTATCCATCGTATATTCATTAGTGGTTATTTTTTCGATCCCGTATTTCTTCCCGTTTTAACAAAGAATTTTAGTGTGGTGTAATAACCATTCGATAGGAGTAGTGATGAGTAATATTGTTTGGCATCAACATGCCATTGACCAAGCTGCCCGTGGCGCCCAAAAAGGCCAAAACCCAGTATTGTTATGGTTTACGGGATTATCAGGCTCGGGTAAATCAACCCTTGCCGGTGCATTAGAACGGGCGTTATTTGAGCATGGTTTTCATACCTATTTACTTGATGGTGATAACGTTCGACATGGTCTATGTAAAGACTTAGGCTTTAGCCTTGACGATCGCGATGAGAACTTACGTCGTGTTGGCGAAGTGGCTAAGTTAATGGTTGATTCTGGCTTAGTGGTGCTGTCTGCATTTATCTCGCCAACCCGTGAAGAACGTGATCGCGTCCGGGCATTATTCCCACAAGGTCAGTTTGTTGAAGTCCATGTGTCTACACCATTGAGTGTGTGTGAATCGCGAGACCCGAAAGGCTTGTACGCTAAAGCTCGCAAGGGAGAGATCACTAACTTTACCGGTATTTCATCACCTTACGAAGTGCCTGAATCAGCAGAGTTAACCATAGATACCAGCAAAGGTGATCTTGATACTCAGGTACATGGTTTATTAGCTTACTTAAAAGCGATTGATGTGCTTAATCCGCCAAGAGAAATTGCTGGTGCAGGGATTTAAACGGCACTAAATCGACAATTAAATTGAGAATAATAAAAGGGCTGATGTGCTATATAACATCAGCCCTTTTAGTTTTATGGCATCGCAACTATAACCGTTATGAAGTTACTGAGTGATAGACTTTCATTTAGAGACAATTCTCAGCACATTATATGAGGTATATTGTTTAGTTTAACTAGCTATTTGGGGTAGATTAAACTTTACCTAATCTAAGATACAATATCGTTCTAAAGGAGTTAATTATAATAAGGATATTACATGTCTGCTTATGCCAATCGTGCGATCAATGATTATCAAAGAAAGAAAAAGCTTGCTAAAGCACTTTCTGAAAATGAATACCAATTGGTACAAATGAACTCGGCTGAGTTTATCGAGCTTTATATTAGTCATAAACAACAACAAGGTATGACTAGGGCTGATGCTGTTGAAAATCTGGGTATAGTTATTTCACAGTCCTCGCCTATTGGTAAGCAATTTTGGGATAAACATAATGCTAAAATAAAAACTGGCAGTGGATTGATCCCCTTGATGACAGATATGGTAGCCCTGAGTGCACTGGCTATTGAGATGAAACGAGGTGGGAGTGCCTTTAGTGCTTTTAAGACTGTGACCTATTCAGGTCAACCTTACGTTGTTTTTCAAGGGTATGCTCGTTTGAGGAGAGATTTAACCGGTAGTCGTTATTTAGCTAACAATCCCAAAGTTATTTCATTGGGGATTGGTAAATTGGGTGCTTTAAAATCTATCACTCAGGGGAGTATTCTTACCATACTGATTTCTGGTGCATTTTACTCTTTAGAGCAAATGATGAATGATACCAAAACTTGGCATCATTTTGTTGGCGGAATGGCCGTTGATATTGCAGTTGTCTCTGCTAGTTCATTGATTACGTGGTCATTTATAGTTGGATTTGGTTTAGCTACTACGCTAACAATTGGTTCGATGGTAGTAATTGTAGTTGTCGGTGCAGTTCTTGCTTTCGTGACTAATCTATTTATTGATACTAATTATTGGTCAGATAAAATAAGTCAATCATTGTTATTGGCTGAAAAAAATCTTATTAATGATGGGGATAAGTTTAGCGCTGAGACTAATCGTTTAATCGATGATTATGACAATGACCCAATACGCTTTTTACATAAATTATTTAATATTCCTTATTTTCATGGAAGCCTAAAATGAGTGAGAATTCAGATATTATTCACGATGAATATAGTGATAAAAAGAGGTATAAATTCTTAGCCATATTCTTAATTTTTTTATGTTTCCTGGGTATTTATGGCACTTTTTTAGGATTCATAGAAGAATACGGTATATTAAAACAGGTTCATGAAAAGGCTATTTATATCGGGCATAGAAGCTTTGCTATTGGCGCTTTTTGGGTGGTGCCATTTCTTATCTTATCTTGTTATTTACTGTATCTGAGATTGGTGAATAAACTGACAATTCAAACGCAAATTTGGCTTGTTAAAGCAGCCGGATTTGGATTAGTTGCTTGGATTTTGACTTGTAGTGTTTATGGTTTTTGGCTTGATTCACACCTCAGAATAAATGGTTATACTCATTGTTACTGGTATGATTCTCCAGCTCGAGGCAGTCCAACTATTTGGGTAGAGTCGGAGCGTTTTTGCCAGAAGAGAGCTTCAAACACTCGGATTGAATTATTTAACTATTTTGACCAGCAAGATGCATTAAATCGTAAACCAACAGATAAAGAGTTAAATGCAGAGATAAAAAATATTGTTGAAAATAGTATTTTTTATAAATATCAGAATGATCTGCTTTAGTGCTGTATATAAATGGTAATCTAAATTTGATGTGGTGATTATCATATTTAAAATCAATCACTTAAAAGCCGAGCTTAATGTTCAGCTTTTAAGTAACTTAATATTAGATTTACACTAACACTTGTTTAAGCACTCTTTGCCAGTTTTCACCCATAAAACGATCGCGATCGGTAGATTTGAAACGGGCTTTTTTTAAGGCATCGTCGATGCGGCTCATGCGGTCGATACTGTTGAATTCTGGGATCACTACATGCTTGGGTTCAACGTCAAAACCTAATACATTTTTGTCTTCTAAGGTGTGCCACCATTGGAGATATTCTTTTATCCCTTCGCTATTATTGTTATCTAACGCTAATAGGTTTTCTTGACCACGAAGTGGGAAATCATTGGCGATGGCTACGCAATCAAAGCCGCCCACTTTAGAAATATAAGCAAGTTGCTTTATGTAGTCTTCTATCGTTGGAATTGGCTTGTTGGTGAGCCAAAAACTCATCATGAACACCCCAAATACTCCGCCGTTATCGGCAATGGCACGGATAACTTCATCGGGTGAACAACGGGCATTGTTGACAATAGCGCGCGCAGCACCATGACTTAGCACTACCGGAGACTTGCTGGCTTTTACTGCATCAAGGGCCGTTTGGGCGCTTGAGTGACTCACATCGATAAGAATGTTTTTCCGATTAAGCTCTGTTATGAGCTCACGCCCAGCGGCGGTTAATGGGGTATTTAAACTATTCAAGCCATTATTATCGAATGCACCACCGGCATAGCGATTACCATAATGGTGTGTCAGCTGCAGTACCCGTAAACCCTGTTGATGCAAATTATCTAGTTGTTGCCATTCATTACTTAAACCGTCATTTTCAACACAATCAGCGCCTTGAATTTGAAAAAACACCGCGGTTTGTTGCTGCGTTTTAGCTTTACTAATGTCAGTTCCTGTAAGCCCTTGCAGATACACGTCTGGATTGGCTTTTACTGAATTAGCCGCTTGGGTAATACTGTTGATGCAGGCTTCATAAGTGCGTTTGTAATTTTTAGTGCCATCAGCTTGTTCAATGGTTTCAATCGCCGAGATATCGGCGATAAAAGCGTCGAGTTTTGAGGCTTTAACGTCATTGATGTCGGTCGGTAAAAATGATAAACCATCAATGTATAAACGACGTGGTTTAGCTGCCCATGCAGGAAATGAGCTTAAAGGGCTTAATAATGTGGCTGCTCCAAGGCCTTTTAAGATATGACGGCGAGCTTGGTTACAGACTTTTTGGGTCATTATTATTCCTTAGGGTTGGCAGGTGTTTCAGGTACCAACATCTTGTGTATAGGCAACGATGGCTTGCGCTAACGCAGTTAAACCATTGGTACGAGATGGACTTAATTGGCCGCTTAATCCGAGACGATCAAAATACTGTTTTACATCAAATTGCTGTATTTGCCCGGTGGTTTTACCTTGGCAGGCGACCAGTAACAATCCAGTTAAGCCTTTTACAATACGGGCGTCACTATCGGCCAGATAAAAATGCTGGCCATTTAGTGTGTAATGGTACAGCCATGCTTGGCTTTCACAGCCTTTAACTTGTGCGTCTGCCTGTTTAAATTCCGGCGCGAGTGGTGGTAATAATTTCCCCAATAACATTATCTGACGGTATTTATCTTGCCAGTTATTGGCTTGCTCAATGAGGTTAACGGCTTCAACTAATTCATCCGATAAAGGCGAAAATAACTGCGGTGAAGGTGTGGTGCTTGGACTTAACATGGTAATTCAAATAACCTCGGTTGTAGAGAAAAGATACATCAGGAGCCGCGTGTTGTACCTTAATACTATAACAATAACTCTTTTACAGTATTAAGTGCATGAATAAATTGATCAACATCTTGCTTATTAGTATAGATGCCAATAGAAGCACGGCAACAGCCACTTAAATTAAGGCTGGCCATCAATGGCATAGCGCAATGATGACCACAGCGAACAGCCACAGCTTGTTGGTCGAGTAAAATCCCCACATCTTGGTGATGTTCACCTTGCAGATTAAACGCCACCGCACCAATATTATGGCGTTGACCATCAGCGCAGTGCTTATCATCAGATCGGCTATCACCAGGGTGACTATTATTGGCAATACCATACAACTCAATAGCGCCAAGCTGTTGCAGTTGTTGCTGTAAGTAGTGCAGCAATTGTTGTTCATGTGCGAGTATTTGCTCGCGAGGCAATTGTTGTAAAAAACCAATGGCAGCCCCTAGGCCAATGACCTCTGCGATAGCGGGCGTGCCAGCTTCAAGGCGATTTGGTAGCGTACCAAACTCAGTATGCTCAAAACTCACGGTTTTGATCATCTCGCCGCCAGTGAGCATTGGGGTTAATTGATCGAGCTCAGTATATCGACCATATAAAATTCCCACGCCCGTTGGCCCATACATTTTATGGCCTGAAAACGCATAAAAGTCACAATCAATTTGTTGTACATCAACAGGTAAATGGGCAATGGCCTGAGCGCCATCAACTAAAGTTAACGCGCCCACGGCTTTGGCTTTTGCGACTAGCTCATTGACTGGGTTTAATGTGCCTAGTGCATTTGACACATGGCATAGGGCAACTAGTTTAGGCTTAAGCTTTAATAGTTGATCAAAAGCGGCTATATCCAGTTGCGCATCTATTGTCAGCGGAATCGGTTTGATCACAGCGCCAGTGCGCTTTGCCAGTTCCTGCCAAGGAACAATATTGGCGTGGTGGGCTGCGGTATCGATTAATATCACATCATTCGCTTTAATCTGCGAAGTCAATCCGTAGGCCACCATATTGATCGACTCTGTGGTGCCATGGGTAAAAATGATTTCGTCTTGACGCGGGGCATGAATAAATTCAGCCACTTGTTGCCGAACGGCTTCATATTGCTGAGTTGCCCGCGCAGACAATAGATGCGCCGCACGGTGCACATTGGCGTTGTTGAGTTGGTAGTACTCGGTCATCGCATCAATCACCGCTTGCGGTTTTTGGCTAGTGGCTGCGGTGTCTAAGTAGCACAAAGGATGATCGCCAATGGTCTGTTTAAGTGCCGGGAATTGATCGCGCAATGCTTGATGATCAAATAAAATGGCAGACGATGATGACGATGCAGACTTCATAAATAAGGGTTTCTGTATTGAAAAGAAAAGGCATCAAGATCTTCAGTGATCTTGATGCCCATTGCAAGGTTTTGTGGCGATAAGCTCAATTTGTCTGGCGGTTATTGTTTTCCTACGGACAAGGGAAACGATATAGCGCTGATAGTTCGTTAATTCTTATCATCAGTTCGTCAGATAAGCTGACCTTGTGGCTGTCGATATTTTGCTTTAGCTGATGCAAGTTAGTGGCGCCTATAATGTTAGCGGCAACAAATTTGCGGCTATTAACAAACGCTAAGGCCATTTCGGTCGGAGATAAACTAAACTCACGGGCTAAATCGATATAAGCCTGAGTTGCTTCAAGGGCCATTGGGGTACTGTTATAGCGGGCAAAGCGTTTAAATACCGTTAAGCGTGCGCCTTCAGGCCACTGATTATTTTCGTATTTACCGGTTAAGGCACCAAAGGCTAACGGCGAATAAGCTAATAACGGCACATCTTCACGATAACTGATTTCAGACATGGCGATTTCGTAGCTGCGATTAAGCAAGTTGTAAGGATTTTGCACACTGATAATACGTGGCAAATCGTGCTTTTCGGCTAATTTTAGGTATTTCATAAAGCCCCAAGGGGTTTCATTAGAAATGCCGATATAACGCACTTTACCTTGCTTAATGATTTCCGCTAAGGCTTCAAGCGTGTCCAAAATAGGGGTGTAGTGCTCTTCTTCGTCGTGTTCATACATCATTTCACCGAAGAAATTAGTATTTCTATCCGGCCAATGCACCTGATACAAATCGATAGTGTCGATTTGTAAGCGTGCTAATGAGTCATCAACGGCTTGATGAATGTTGCGCCAGTCAAGAGCCATATCTTTACGGATGTAATCACCTTTACCACCAGGCGCAGCAACTTTAGTGGCAATCACTAAATTGTCGCGATTACCTTGTGCTTTAAGGTAGTTACCAATAATGCGTTCGGTTTCGCCCTGTGTTTCGGCTTTAGGTGGTACAGGGTACATTTCAGCGGTATCGATAAAGTTAATGCCTTGACCAATAGCATAATCGAGTTGAGCAAAAGCTTCTGCTTGAGTATTTTGTTCTCCCCAAGTCATGGTGCCGAGGCAGATTTTACTCACCTCAAGGTTAGAATGCGCGATACGTTGATATTCCATGATCATCCTCCTATGGAATGTGCTTAATCTGAGGCTACCAAGCTTTTGGGTGATTGCAAAGCGCTATAATAAAGTCGTAGTAAAACTGTTTAAAAAACAATCTAATACCGCTGATATCTGATAATAATGGAGTGTTTTACACGTTATAAGCTCATTATCATCGCAATTTCACAGGCATCATGGCCGGTTTCGCCTAAATGCTGGCAGTGGCTAAAGCCCAGTTTTTCATAGAGTGCTAGTGCTTCAACTAGCACTGCCGTGGTTTCTAAATACATCGATTGATAGCCTTGTTGTTTGGCGAACTCAATACACTGACGGGTTAATGGCTTTGCCATACCTTGACCACGTATAGCGCGAGAAAAGTACATTTTTTGTAATTCACATACGCCGCCATTTTTTACTAATGGCGCAATACCTGCGCCGCCAACCACTTTGCCTTGATATTCAATCACCCAGTATTGTGAACCTTCAGCTTGATACACCTCACTTAAACAGTCGAGGGTTTTATCGGCCACGCTAAAACCTTTATCTGGGGTTAAACCATATTCTGCAGACACTTCACGGATCACCGCGGCCAATGCAGCATCGTCATGGGGTTGTAACATTCTAATCAAGGGCGCTTGCAAGCCGTCCTTGGTTGTATTTGCTTGCTGATTTTCAGTCATTAAATAATTCCGCATTGATAAAGGGAGCCATTGCCAGCACTAATGCTTGGGTATAAATGCTTTCGCGGGTGGCTAAACCTCGAGTTAGCAAGCCAATCGCGCCACCTTTTTGTTTAATATTATGAGTGTTAAATACTCGGTCCATTACTTTGCCAAGTTCTTCACCTGCTTGTAAAGCGTTAAAAATTGATAGTGGTAACGGCAAATTAGCGCTTCGACCAACAGATAATGTGTCGTTATGGATAATGGCCATGTAAGCAAAGGTGGCAGGGCTGTGATCAAACTGATCTACTCCGCCTTCCATTGCCACATAAAAGTCAGCATGTTGATCGACTATTTTTGCATTGGCTTGGCAAAATTGAGCACGGTTGATGGCACCCAATTTAGTTTCTGCTTCGGTCATTGGTTGGTCTGCGACCAGTGATGGCGCATGCATGCCAGTGCAATCAATATGAACATCAGGGAAATATTGTTCAATAGCTTGTTTTGCTGCATTGATTTTAACTGGGTTGGTTGAACCAACAATGATAGTTAACGTTTGTGGTATCGCAGGAGAAGTCGGCATAGGGTTATGTTCTTTTTTTGTTTGAGTTAACCATGATGATCACAGTGGTGAAGTTAACCACATTGTATGGGATTTTAACCATTTTGGGTCTGATGACGAAGTTACTTTTATTACTGTTAATTGTAACTTGTTGTAAATATTGATTTTGTTTAGTTGGTATGAAACCTGCTAACTAACTGTTAATTGCCGCTAACGCGCACTAACCACAGTTTACTCATATTAAGAGTATTTGTTTGGCGGCCTAAGCTTATTGTTATCCTCATAAAGGGAATTAATCTTATGTCTATTCGTATCGCAACCATTAGTGTCACAGTCGGGCTTATTCTGGGCGCCACCCTATTTGGTGCTTCGCAAAGTGAAGCAGAGTCAGTATTTTCGTCATCATCAGAGCAAAACCATACAAATCTTAACTTAGTACAGCAGCAATTGAATCTTGATGCTGGATCATTAACTGAGTTAGTCGCTAATACTGGCGCCGGCAAGTTAACGATTGTCGGCGTTGAAGGCCTAAAAGAAGTCACCGTACATGCTGATATCTACACCCAGTCATTGGATCAAGATGACATCGAAATTAAGCTCAGCTTGACCCGAAAAGGTGATAAGGGCTATTTATTATCAGAAATACACAGTGACCAATATTTCGGTGAGTCGCCTTATATTGATTTATTGGTAGAAGTGCCAACTGTGCTCGCATTGAATATTAAAGACGGTTCCGGGCCCATCCAAATAGATGATGTCAGTGCGGATATTGAGTTAATAGATGGTTCTGGCAGTATTGTGATGAACCACATTGGCAAATTGGTTTTAGTTGATGGCTCAGGCTCTATTAATATTTCCGAGGCGAAAGGCGCGATTGAGTTGCAAGATGGCTCGGGATCTATTCGCATTAACCATGTTATTGGTGATGTGAGTATTGAAGATGGTTCGGGTTCAATCAAGGTTAATCAAGTCTCCGGATTAGTTAAGATAAATGATGGTTCCGGTGGCATTGATGTGGCTAACACCAAAGGTTTGACCATTGTTAATTCGGGTTCTGGTAGTGTCGATTATCAAAATATCGATGGCCCACTAACCCTAGACTGATGCTCTGCCACATTAAGCTCAGGTAAATCAAACTTAAGCTTATTTGGTCAAGATGTTCAAGTTAACTGCAACTGCGGCACGCATCATGTATTTTTGTTTCAAAGCCAAGTTTAATCATGGCATGATGCAAGCACGTTATTAGTGACGTTAGCATTGTTGAAGTAAGAGTTAATCATGGCAAAGAAGTTTTACGTAGTATGGGCCGGTCGAGAAACGGGCATTTTTACCAGCTGGGATGTTACCAAGCGTTCAGTTGATAAATATCCGCAAGCCAAGTACAAATCCTTTGCTACAGAAGCAGAAGCCAAAGCTGCATTTGCTAAATCTCCTGCAAGCAGCATAGGCAAAAGTGTGCCAGTAAAAGCGGCAGGTCGTTCATCGACAAAGGCTGCAGGGGCTGGAACATCAACCAAAACTCTTAGCGCGAATCAAGCTGTGCTAAGCCAATTTGATGTGGTTATTTACACCGACGGTGGTTGTGAGCCCAACCCTGGTAAAGCGGGTTCAGGGATGGCGATATACCGCAAAGGCGAGTTAGCCGAATTATGGTTTGGTTTGTTTAATCCTAATGGCACCAATAATACTGCCGAGCTCAATGCGCTGCACCAAGCATTAATTGTGGCTAAAAAGGTCCTAAACGCGGGCGAAACCGTGCAAATCATGAGTGACTCACAGTATTCGATTAAATGTGTTTGTGAGTGGGCATATGGTTGGAAAGCCAAAAGCTGGACCCGAAAAACCGGTGAAATCGCCAATCTGGAGATTATCAAGCAAGCACATGAGCTATATGATGCAATGAAAGCCGATTTAGTACTTCAGCATGTCGCTGCCCATATTGGTATTGAAGGTAACGAGTTGGCAGACAGAATGTCGATTCATGCGATTGATCAACAGCACAAATGGTTTAGTCAATTTACTGCGCCACTGGATATCAGTAAAATTCTCGCGTTGCGAACAGGCTAGTTATTGTCGTAATCTCTGCTGAACGCGTTAAATTCTTTAAACGATAAACACAAAAGAGCCGGATTATTCCGGCTTTTGCATGTGTGACTTACGATTACTTAGTATTTTCTTCGTACATTAAATAATGGCTTTGCTCCATCCCCAATGATTCATAGGTTTTTTGGGCTACTTTATTGTCATGCTCAACATACAAACGGAAACTGGCGGTGCCACCGTTTTCTGCAGCTAAGTCTTTTACCGCTTGATAAAGCTTGCCATAAATACCCTGACGACGATTCTGTGGACGTATATACACACTCTGGATCCAGTAATAATTACTTGCGCGCCAGTCACTCCACTCATAGGTGACCATTAACGATCCGGTAATTTCGCCGTCAACTTCGGCGACTAAATATACCCCACGTTCAGGATGGGTAAGCAGTCCTTCAACACCGCGAGTCAATTGCTCAGTGTCTAATGATAGGTTTTCGGTTTCCATTGCCATGGCTTGGTTAAACTGAACTAGGGCGTGCAGGTCGGCATGTTGGCCTATTCTTATTGTCATGTTTTTCTCGTTTTTATAGGATGATCTGCAGCCATCATAACGCGACACTCAATAAAAGTATTGGCTTGTTGCGTCAGAAAATGTGTACGAAATAAGTGAGTGTTACAATATTTATGGCGGTTTAGTCGGGTGAAAGGCCAAAATCAATAACGGTAAAACTCAACAATACTCAATCAACATTTCAGTGCCTAAAACAAACATAGCCATATTGCTTAACCCGCTTGATAGCGTGATTACAACTTCAGAATAAAACAGCTGTGTCATATTTGTTCAATATAAAAAACTCCGCAATGTCGTTTTTTCAGTATAAAGAAGATGAAAAATAATCCTATTACCGATGTTTTTTGTCGTACTTTTACACGGATTAATGCTGCTAGTACTCGGCGTTACGCCAGTCTGTGCGTGGATCAGGGCTTACTTATTTACGGTCCTCCACTAACGTATAATTGAAATTATTGTGACGATGCAGTAATGTGACGCCACGACGATTTAGATCTATGTCACAAACTGCATAAATTGATGGAGATAATTATGAAAGTTGCTGTATTGGGTGCTGCTGGTGGTATTGGCCAGGCTCTAGCTTTACTGTTAAAAACTCAACTGCCTGCGGGCTCAAAGTTGTCTCTATATGACATCGCTCCTGTTACTCCTGGTGTTGCTGTTGACTTAAGTCACATCCCAACAGACGTAGAAGTAAAAGGTTTTGCTGGTCAAGATCCTACAGATGCATTAGTTGGCGCAGACGTAGTGTTAATGTCTGCAGGTGTTGCGCGTAAGCCTGGTATGGATCGTTCAGATCTATTCAACATCAACGCTGGTATCGTGCGTAACCTAATGGAAAAAGTGGCTGTAACTTGCCCTAAAGCATTAGTGGGTATTATTACTAACCCAGTTAACACGACTGTAGCGATTGCTGCTGAAGTATTAAAAAATGCCGGTGTTTATGACAAAAACCGTTTATTCGGTATCACAACACTTGACGTTATCCGTAGCGAAACCTTCATCGCTGAGCTTAAAGGCTTAAACGTTGCTGACGTTAAAGTTAACGTAATCGGCGGACACAGCGGTGTGACTATTCTTCCACTACTTTCTCAAGTTGAAGGTGTTACTTTCACTGATGAAGAAGTAGCAGCAATGACAACTCGCATTCAAAACGCGGGTACTGAAGTTGTTGAAGCTAAAGCCGGTGGCGGTAGCGCAACATTATCAATGGGCCAGGCAGCATGTCGCTTTGGTTTATCATTGGTACGTGGTCTACAAGGCGAAGCTAACGTTGTTGAATGTGCCTATGTTGACGGCGGCAGTGAGCACGCTACATTCTTTGCACAGCCAATCCTACTTGGCAAAAACGGCGTAGAAAAAGTATTACCTTACGGTGAAATCAGCGCATTCGAAGCTAACGCTCGCGATGCAATGTTAGACACCCTTAAAGGTGACATTAAATTAGGCGTTGAATTTGTTAAGTAATTAACAAGTCGATGGTCTAAAAAACGCGAAGCCAAGGCTTCGCGTTTTTTTTGGTTTAAAATGCCTAGCATCTAGCATCTAGCATCTAGCATCTAGCATCTCGGTTTATTGCTATTCGATTATTCACATTGTTTACACCCACAATTCTTCATTGCTACAGGCTCATCATCTAATCTTTCATCGCCTTACCGACATGAGTTTTCCATGTGGATCTAAAGTGCCATTGCTGTTTGGATCAAAATTCTGCAAGTTACTAATATGTTAAATTTGGAAACCGCTGAAATGAGAAATAAAAAATACAGCTTAACCATGCCGCTGCTTTTACTGGGTTGGATTTTTTCGATGCTACCGGCTCAAGCAACCGATACGCCTTATATCCCACTCACCGATTTTGGTGATAATCCTGGTGCGCTGACAAGCTTTTATCTTCCTGTGACGCAAGGCTCAAATGCTTCTCCTGCTGGGGATTTATCTTTGGTGGTGTTACTGCATGGTTGTATTCAAGACGGTGTCGAATTGGCTAACAAAAGTGGCCTAACGTCATTGGCGTTAGAGCATCATTTTGCGGTTTTAGTGCCACAACAAAGCTATGACAATAACGTAAAGGGTTGTTTCAACTGGTTTGCAAGTCAAGATACGCAGATAGACAGTGGTGAAATGTTATCGATAAAAAACATGATAGTAACTACTCAAGAAAAACTAGCTGCCAAGCATGTTTATATCATCGGGTTATCTGCTGGTGGCGCCATGGCGAGTGCGGCAATCGTCAATTATCCAAATCTATTTCAAAGCGGTGCGATCATCGCTGGCTTGCCATATCCCTGTGCCGATAATTTGATCAAAGCCATCTCTTGTATGAAGCAAGGACCAGCGCTATCGGTTGAAGAATTAGCTCAATTTGCCAAAGCAATACACCCTCAACAAACTCGTTGGCCTTCGTTGAGTATCTGGACGGGTGACAGCGACAATGTCGTCAATGCTAACAATGCGCAAATGCTCGCATCTCAATGGCAAGTGTTAACTCAATCTAACGCTAAGCCAACGGTGTCAAATGAATCTGGATACAGTATTTCACGCTGGAAAGATGCTCAAAATAACGCGTCAATCGAACTCGTCACTATTAACGATTTTGGTCATGGCATTGCCGTCAATCCAGACATAAAACATGGAGGTGAAGAAAGTGACTATCTGCTTAGGGCACCCATAAGCAGTGTGACTGAAGTGATTAAGTTTTGGGGGCTTTAATCAAGGTTAAATATATAACATTATGTTTTTGTTATTAATTAATCGTTTGTTTTTTTAATATCTAGACCAAAACACATACTACTATAGTACCGATTCAATGTTGTTAAAAATGCTATACAGTCAATATGTGAACAGATAGTAATAAATCAAAATCAGTCGTAAACCAGAATTAGTAGTAAGTAAAACCATTAATAATAAATATTACAACGGGGATCTGTATGAAACAGAATACTATTAAAATGAGCTGTATTGCCTTAGCCATTTCGTCAGTGTTAAGCGCGCAATATGCCGTTGCCGCAGAAGAACAAAATAACAGCGGCGACAAACAACCTGTGTTAGAGCGCATTGAAGTGACAGCACGCAAAACAGTTGAAAGCTTGCAAAATGTACCTGTGGCAGTGACATCGGTCAGTGCTACCGAGTTGGCAGAAAACGGCATCAGCGTGATGACTGAAATTCAGCAGTTTTCGCCCAATACCACATTACAATCTAGCCGAGGCACTAACTCTACGCTTACCGCTTTTATTCGTGGTGTGGGTCAAGAAGATCCACTTTGGGGTTACGAGCCTGGGGTTGGCATTTACATTGATGACGTCTATATTGCGCGTCCGCAAGGTGCAGTGTTAGACATTCTTGATGTACAACGTATTGAGGTACTTCGTGGGCCACAAGGCACGTTGTACGGCAAAAATACCATTGGTGGCGCAATTAAGTATGTTACCAAAAAGATGTCTGGCGATAGTGAATTAAGTCTTAAAGGTACCGTCGGCAGTTATGGCCAAAAAGATGTCAAAGTGGCAGGGCAGTTACCTATTGTTGATGACAAGCTCTATGTCGGTTTTGCCTTTGCGAGTTTAAACCGTGACGGTTTTGGTGAATTTAAAACCTCGGCATTAGATGGCCAAGATACCGAAAACTATAATAAAGATGTAATGGCGGGTCGCTTAAGCGTTGAATACACACCTAACGACGATCTGTTTATGCGTTTTACTTATGATAAAACCCAGGATGACTCCAACTCAAAAGGCGGCTATCGCCTACTTCCTAGCTTATTAACTGATGCACCAGTACCTGATAGCAAATATGATTCTTACACCAGTATGCCTACATGGAACAAAGTAGAAACAGAAGGGTGGAGCGCGACGGTCGAATATAACCTCAATGAAAACTGGAGCGTAAAGTCGGTCACAGCCAAGCGTGAAGGCGAGTCGCTAACCAACATCGACTTTGATAATACCAGCTTACGTATTTTCGACGTGCCAGCTATCTACGAAGATGAGCAATTTAGCCAAGAGTTTCAGGTGAACTATGTTGGTGACAATCTCAACTTAGTGTCGGGGATTTACTATTTTGACGGTGATTCTTGTGGTGTTTTCGATGCTATTTTAGAAGAAGCCTTTAAAGCATATGGTGGGCTAACTCGTGAGGTGAGTGGTTGTAATAATAGCGAAAGCTACGCTGCTTATGTGCAAGGTTCATACGACTTTACTGAAAAGCTATCGATGACATTAGGCGGCCGTTACACCCGCGAATCAAAAGAAGCCACGGTTTATAATGGCGTGATATTCGATAGTATTTATCCTGAAACGGGCTGGTATCCTGGATTTGTGCGCGATGACGCGTTAATTGAATCTCAAATACCTAAAGTGCTCGATGATGAAGAAACATGGTCTAAATTCAATCCGCGAGTCGGTTTAGAATACCAAGTGAGTGATGACATGATGGTGTTTACCAGCTACTCACAAGGCTTCAAATCGGGTACGTTTAATCCACGAGCAACAGGTGCTGAACCCGCGGTTGATCCAGAAACGGTTAATTCATATGAAATTGGTATGAAGAGCGAATGGAACGATAATCTTCGCGTCAATGCCACGCTATTTTACCTCGATCATAAAGACAGGCAGTTTGTCACGGTGTTACCAGGAGAGGACAGTTCAGACCTTAATCAGCGTTTAGGGAATATCGGTAAGTCCACCGCGACAGGCCTAGAGCTTGAAGTTGAATACGCTGCGACAGATTCACTTAACTTATTTGCTAATCTTGGCTTAATTGACGCCACTTTTGACGAGGTGATTTCATATGACGAGCTGGGTAATAAAATTGATATTAGCGACACTTACACTATTACCAATACCCCAGATACCACTGCAAACCTAGGGTTTAGTTACAGCATTGAAGCTGATGTAGGCAGTTTTATCATTAATGGTAATTACTACTACCGCAGCGATTATGACTTAGCGGTAGTGGACAATCTATTGAGTCAAGATGGATACGGATTGCTGAATTTTGGTGTGAATTGGTATAGCAATGATGGCCATTGGAATGCTGGATTACATTGGAAAAACGTCACTGATGAAGAGTATTTAGTGGGTAACTACGCCTTTGTCACGCCAACAGGCAATGGCGATTTTACGCCAGGGCTAGGCGGCGATAACACCTTAATTGGATATTATGGCGACCCAGAGACCATTTCATTAACCGTTGGCTATGTCTTCTAAAACCTTGTTTAATTGATGTAGATAAGGATAGCCGGTCTCTTTAGAACCGGTTATTCTTTTTATTGCTTATAAAGAGTGAACCATAACAATATCAACGCAATGTTAGGGAGCCAATGATGTCTCAAATTAAAGTGGCCATTGCAGATGACCATCCACTATTTCGTGCCGCGTTAACCCAAGCCGTGCTTAAAAGTGTTAACAATGCACAAGTGCTAGAGGCGGAAAACTTCCAGGAGTTAATCGCTATTGTGGAGCAGCACTCAGATATTGAGCTTATCTTTATTGATTTGCATATGCCGGGAAACGATGGTTTTACTGGACTGACGTTATTGCAAAATCACTTCCCCGATATCGTGGTTATCATGGTGTCCTCTGACGACCAGCCGGAGATTATCCGTAAGGCGATCAATTTTGGCGCCAGTGCTTTCATTCCAAAATCAGCCAATCTAACCCAAATATCGACGGCGATTGATACTGTGCTTGAAGGAGGTGTTTGGCTTCCAGATCACACCAATATCAGTGCCGATCAACACACCGCCGCAGAACATCAACGTTTAGCAAAGCAATTAGCTCAACTCACACCGCAGCAGTACACTGTGCTGGCCAATATTGCCAATGGTAGGCTCAACAAACAAATAGCGTATGATTTAAACATTAAAGAAACCACAGTAAAAAAACATGTCTCAGCGATTTTACTCAAACTCGAAATCAATAATCGCACGCAAGCTGGGCTGGTGTTTCAACAATTAATGATTACTTCAACTGAAAACCAGCAGGTGGATGTACAAGCATAAATCGATTGCCCTAACGAACGGTTATTGTCGCAATGAATAGTTATCGCCATTGATTGCGGTTACTGATCGATAATAAGAATAGCGATAAAAAGAGTTAACCCAAATGCCTCCATGTGAGGCATTTTTTGTGGTCATTAATCTATTGAAAATATTAGTTATTCAGGCGTCAGTTGTTTAATGATCCGCTTTAAGGCTATTGCCTTAAGTGGTTTACGCACAAAGCTAAATTGAGCACTGCTGGTGTGTTGCCTAACGGCTTCCGAAGGGTCCGCAGAGCAGATAACACAGGTGGGTTGGTTACGGCTTATCGTCAGGTGATTGGCTAATAAATACTGTACTAAGTCCACACCATTTTTATCATCTTCTAAGTGATAGTCAGCAATAATCAGTTTGGGTTGTGGGTTATTGGCCAATTGCAGTATGGCACTGGGTTGGTCTTTTGCGGTAATGACATTACATCCCCAATCGCTGAGTAATGTAGAAATCGCTTTTAGCATCAGGTCGTCATTGTCGATCACCATTACAGTGATATTAGCGCTGTCACTGCTTATCTCATCTTCGGCTGTTTCAATCACTTTAAGCGGCTTTTTCTGCTGTAATACTCGGGGTATTTCAACACTAAAACACGTCCCTTTGCCTACTTCAGAATGCAGCGATATGTTGATATCCAACAACTTGGAAATTCGTTCACATATCGCCAAACCTAGCCCTAATCCCGGAATTTCACGAGTGAGCTCTAAGCGTTCAAATTCACAAAAAATGGCTTGTTGTTTATCCAGCGGAATACCTGGGCCATTGTCCCAAACTTGGATTAATAAAGCGTGCTCAAGTCGCCTGACGCCTAATAACACTTTAGGGACAAACTCAGTATTGTTAGTTTGCCCGTTTACTTTATTGTCAGGCCTAGAGGTTTGGGATATTACTTGCTGATTGCGTTTGCCTGAAGGGGAATAATGAAACGCATTAGACAAAAAGTTCTGAATAATACGCCGCAGTAGCCTTTGGTCGCTTTCTACAAAACAAGAAGAGACTTGGTAATTAAAATCAATACCTTGTTGAACCGATAACGCTTTAAATTCATTAACTAACGTTGACAGTAAATCATCAATCGCAAATTGGCTTTTTTCAGTTTTTAGCGAGTTACTGTCTAAGCGAGATATCTCAACCAGATCTGATAGTAAGCTTTCCACCACGTTTAAGGAGTCTTCAATATTGGTTGCCAAGTCATACAGTTCCGTTGATTTAACCCTTTGCTTCAGCATTTCAGTGAATAAGGTTAAGGCATTAAACGGTTGCATTAAGTCATGGCTGGCCGCGGCCAAAAAGCGGGTTTTACTGCTATTAGCAGCTTCCGCTTCAGCTTTGGCTTTTTCAAGTTCCTGAGTGCGGCTTTCAACCCGTTTTTCGAGTGTTTCATTGGCCAGTTGTAAGGCTTTTTCTGCTTCAATGTGGGCAGTAATATCAGCAAAAGTACTCACAAAGCCGCCGCCTGGCATGGCTTGGCCGCGAATCTCCAGTACTTTTCCATCTAACATCGTGCGTTGGAAATGATGAGGGCTACCACTGCGCATATGAGCTAAGCGCTTTTCAACTAGCTGGTGAGCCTCGTCACCGACAATAATACCTCTGTCGATATTAAATCTAATCAGCTGTTCAATTTGCAGTCCTGCTTTGACGTAATCTTTAGGGTAATCAAGCAGTTCAATATAGCGTTGATTCCAAGCCACTAAGCGCATATCGGCATCGACAACACTGATGCCTTGCTCAATATTCTCCACGCCAGATTGCAGCAGTTCTCGGTTAAACTCAAAGATTTGGCTGGCTTCATCGACAATGCTAACTACATCTTCTAGTGGCACCTGCTGGCTGCGTGATGCGGCATTCATCACCATTCGGGTAGAGGCTGAACCGAGTACGCCAGACAGTTTTAAGCGAGTATAATCAACAAGCAGTTGTTGCTGATTTTTGCCTGCGAGTTTTTTTGACTCTGCAATAAGAGCATCGGCTTCATCTTTGTTGATAAAACGATTTAATAAACTGGCTAAATCTTCTATAGATAAGTGCCGTTCTAGTTGCACATGTTTTCTATTTACAAATAAATCAGCTTGTAAAACCTCGCCAACGCTTTGCTCTTTAAGCAGAGATATCATCACAAAGCAACCAATGTTAGCCACTAAACTGTAAAATACGCCGTGGCTAATATTGTCCAAACCAGTTAAGCCAAACAAGGCTGTCGGCGTTAGCCATGTGATATCAAATAAGCCAAATTTAACCCAATGAGCATCGGGAAAGGTAACCGGTAACAGTAAGGTATAAAGCCAGACAACACTGCCCATTATTAGCCCCACAAACGCGCCTTGAGTGGTGGCACTTCGCCAATATAAGGCGCCTACTGCGGCGGGGGCAAATTGAGATAACAGTACAAATGACAGCAAGCCAATACTGGCTAGATGATTTTGCTGATCGATAAAACGTTCAAAGGCGAAAGCTGACAAAAGAATGACTGCGATTGAGAATCTGCGTAAATTTAATAAAATGCCGGATAATTGCGGGGTTTGCTGAGAACCAAATTTCGGTAATCGTAATAGCAATGGCGTTAACACTTCTGTCGAAATCATCGTGCTTAGTACAATAGCTGCCACAATCACCATTGCGGTTGCGGCAGCCAGTCCACCGACATAAACCAATATTCCTAACCATGCTTGTTGATAAAAAAGCGGTAATGTCAGCACATAGGTATCTGCACCAACACTGCCACCCGGGAAGCTAAGCTGTCCGGCTAATGCAATCGGCAACACAAAAATATTAATTAATAGCAGGTATAACGGCACCATCCAACGTGCTGATTTGAGCTCTTTGTCATGATTGTTTTCAATCATCATCATGTGAAATTCTTGCGGTAACGCATAGATAGTAATCGCACCCAAAATAACCTGAGAAACCACAAGGTAAGTCGAGTCTGATTGGCTGGTTTGTTTAATATGTTGACCTTGGCTGAGCAAGTCACCAAAGCCATCGAATATAAAGAAGGTGGCAAAAATACCCACGGCTGTCAGGGCAAATAACTTAACGATAGAGCTAAACGCAATGGCCAGCACTAAGCCTTGATTATGTTTACTGGCAGACAGCTGGCGGGTGCCGAATAAAATACTAAAGATAATTAATACAATCGTTACCACAAATGCGGTGCTAATACCGGACTGAAACGTACCGGTTAGTAAATCAAAGCTGGTACTAATCGCTCTTAGCTGCAATGCGATATAAGGAATGGTGCCAAGTAGTGACACGATGGCAACGCTGGCAGCAATTTTAGGCGAACGGTCAAAACGGCACGCAATAAAGTCGGCAATAGAGGTCAAGTTTTGGCTTTTAATTATTTGCAGCGTGCGCATTAGCATAGGCCAAGCAAGCACCAAACAAATGATCGAACCAATATAAATGGGGGCCAGCCATGCGCCAGTTGTTGCTGCTTGTCCAACGGTGCCATAAAATGCCCATGATGTGCAGCATACCCCTAACGACAGGCTATAGACCCACGGCTTTTGGGTTAATTTTTTTATGGAACGATTTTGCCCCCACTGTGCAACCACAAACAGCATTGCAAGATAAGCAATCGAAATTGAACTAATTAACCAAGTATCAATAGATAACCAAGCCTGCAAGTTATTCCCCAATTATTTTTATTGTTTATCCTTGCGAAACTACACTAGACGCCCTGTTTGATAAAGATTTTTAACGATGCGGTGCACTAAGGTAGTACTTATTTATCCATACCCATCAGATAACATGATTTAACTCCATTAGTGTCATTTAAGGTTCCGATAACGCCTATGAAAATAACCCATAGATATTTGGTCGAAGGTTTAGTCTTTACGAGTTATGTGCTTTTTGCCATGGCATGGGTTGGCGGCACTGCCAGCATGAACAACATTATGGCATCGATGCACATTGAGAGTTTAGCGTCGGCAAGTTTTATCAGTGGTGCAGTCACGCTCGCTAAAATAGTCGGAACTTTTAGTGCTGCATATGTGGCGGTAAAGTTTGGAATAAAGTACGCCTTTTTGTTAGCTGCGTTATTAATTGTTGTCGGGATAGTAACGCCTTTAGCGACGAGTTATGAGTTACTGCTGGTGAGCCGATTTTTAATGGGCTTGGGCGGAGCCTTTATGATTGTGTACTTTAACCCTATTGTGATGCTGTGGTTTGCACCTGAAGACCGTCCGGTAGTTAATGGTTTGAATGCGGTAGCATTTAACGTAGGCACAGCGATTATTTTATGGGGCATGACCAGTATTAATTCACTTACAGGCAGCTGGCAAAATAGCTTAGTGTTGTTTTCAGGCGCGAGCTTGATACTGGCCATTGTGTGGTTACTGGTTAAGTTTGATGCTCCACAATCTGCAAATAATGCCTCTGGGGTAGAGCCTGCCATTTACGGTTATCTTGAGGGCTTAAAAGATACATTTAATTGGGCTTATGCTTTTACTTATTCTGGGCTGCTTTCGTTTTATATTTGTCTATTCACTTTCTATCCTCAAGCGGGCATAAGCCAAAGCAAATGGGTGATTGGTTTTGGTATTGTCGGCACAATTGCGGGAATGTTGTATAGCCGCAAAAATCCGTTACGCCTTCCCATTCTTCGCTTAAGTGGTTTGATTATTTTCATCACCGTTTTAGGCTTATCTTTTAGCACAGAGCCTTGGTTGCAGATAACATGCGCTATTGTATTGGGCTTTTTTATCTTTTTCCCTGTGACTGCATTAGTGTCTATTCCTCACGAACTCCCTGACATGACGGGGCAAAAAATCACCGTGGTGTTTAGCCTGTTTTGGTCAATCAGCTATCTGGTTTCGACTATTGTGTTGTGGGTGTTTGGTAAATTGGTTGATTTAAACGATGGCAGTTATGTCAGTTCATTTGTGATGATCACCATACTCAGCGGCACCGTGTTTGTTGGCAGCTATTTTCTACCTGAAACAGGAAAACCAAAGGAGTTAACCTAATGCGAGGAACCGTTTCCCCAAAACTCACTGATTTTCTGGCGTTAGCCAACAGCAATATCGCCTTGGCTAAACAGAATAATGTCCAATTTACACCGACAATTTTGCGCCAAAATCTAGATAAACTCGGCGCGTTAATGAGTGATTCGCCAGCGGTGAGCTACATAACAGATAAAATGTTGACGTTACCCGACCGTACTATTCCCGTCAGGATTTATAGCCCAGCGCCAGATAAAGCTTTGCCGGTGTTATTGCATTTTCATGGTGGCGGGCACATGTGTGGCAGTGTGGCGCTTTACGATCCTATTTGTCGTCATCTTGCCAATGCAGCGCAGTGTGTGGTGATATCTGTTGAATACCGGCTCGCGCCTGAATATCCATATCCTGCAGGGATTGATGACTGCGAACAGGTATTAATACGTTACGCTGAGTTACTGGGTGATGTTAACCATCAACACAATGTCACTATTATTGGTGACAGTGCTGGTGGCGCCATTTGCACCAGTTTAAGCATGAAAAGTTTGACCGATAAGCGGATTAACATCGACCAACAAATTCTTATTTACCCGAGTGTCGATTACACCTTAAACAGCCCATCATTAGACAGTAATGGCACTGGATTCTTACTCGAAACCACTCGTATAAAGTGGTATTTCGAGCAGTACTTTCAATCTACCGATGTAGATGTCATTAAACAGGCTTCACCTTTGTTTGGGGCCATGTCTGCTAAATTGCCTAAAACCCTTATTTTTACTGCAGGCTGCGATCCGCTTCGGGATGAGGGCATAGCCTATGCGAAGGCCTTAACTACTGCTGGTGTTGATGTTGAACATCATTCGTTCGACGGCATGATCCACGCCTATATGTTGCTGCACGATGTAGTGAAAGATGAATGCATGGCAACCTATCAACACATTGCTAAATTCATGGCCTAGTTTGTCATCATTAATTGAAGCCTTGCCTGTTAGGCATTAAAAAGCCCTTATCGATGTGAGTAAGGGCTAACATTGAATATAACGCTACCATTTTATAGAACAATAACGCCAAGCTTATTGCGCTGTCCACGCACCATCCATTGGTAAAGCTGCACCGGTAATGCCTCTTGCGGCACCACCACAAAGAAATAAAACAAACTCACCGATTTGTCTCGGTGCCAGCATTTCTGGTAACGGCTGCTTGGCTGTCACGAGTTGATATTTAGCGTCTTCATAACTCAAATTTTTATCGCTTGCTATGCTGTCAATTTGTTTGCCGATAAGCGGCGTATCCACCCATCCAGGGCAAATTGCGTTGACGGTAATTCCTTGTTCAGCGCATTCAATCGCGACCACCTTGGTTAAGCCAATAATTCCATGTTTTGCTGCACAATAGGCTACCTTATTGGCCGAGGCGACTAAGCCATGTACTGAGGCAATATTGATAATTCGTCCCCACTTTTTTTCAGTCATTGCAGGCACGACTTGTTGAATCGTATGGAAAGCGGAAGACAAGTTAATCGCAATGATGTCATTCCACTTTTCGACCGGAAAGTTTGCCACATCTTGGGTGTGCTGAATCCCAGCATTGTTAACCAAAATATCAATACTGCCTAATGCACTCATCGCACTGTCCATAAACGCATGTATGCAGTTAGCGTCTCTCAAGTCTGCATTGCTGAAAAAGGTCTTTATTTGGTATTGGGTTGCAAACTCAGCCGCTAAAGTCTGCCCTTCATCTTGCGCCATTAAGCCATGCAATACGATATGACAACCTTGTTCGGCAAGTACATGCGCTGTCGCCAGGCCAATGCCGCTAGTGGAGCCGGTAATAAGTGCCACTTTCCCTTTGAGTCCAGTTTGTAACGTCGACATAGTATCGGTTCCCTTAATTCAATAGCGGCAATGACAAGGTATGCCATCAACCTATTTGTCATGTTTCATTGCGAGATCATGTCTAGTGCATATTCTCACTAACATCTGATTTAGTACTTTCAGAATAAAGCAATTACAGCACTATTTAATTGGCACCTTAGTACCATAAGAACAGGGAAATAGTTGTCGATACATTGAAGGGGAGTCGATGGTTTATTAAACAACATCGACAGGGTCATCAACAGGGTCTACATTTTTTGATTATTGAGTTCTTGGTCAAAAAATTCTTAGTGGATAGGCGGGAACATCACCAACTAATCTCTTTGCCTTGCCAATCTAAGTAACTGGCTTGGCCGTTGGGCTCAATATCGGCCATGATGTTAAACAGCTGGCTGGCAACAAATTCTGGGGTAAAAAGCTTGCCTGCAGGCACATTAGCCTGAAAAGGTTTTGATAATGGTGTGTCAGTAGTGCCAGGATGAAACGCGATGAGTTTGACTCGTTTAAGCCGCCTTGCATATTCCACTGCAGTGGTTTTAATCAGCATGTTTAACGCGGCTTTTGAAGCGCGATAGCCATACCAGCCGCCTAAACGGTTATCTGAAATACTGCCAACTCGGGCACTCAATAAACTGATCACACATTTTGGGCTGTCTATCTTATGAGGTTGCTGTAGCAGTAACTCGGTTAAGGCGCTTAACCACAACATCGGCACAATACTGTTAGCGTAAAACAGTTGCTGTAAGGCATCACTGTTAATGTCTTCAATGCGTTTTTCAGGCATTAAATGAGTTTTGTCTGTGGTTTCATTATCTGTGCGTTCATTAGTCGTTTTAGAGTGCAAAATACCATTACAGATGATGATTTTTTTAATGGTGCCAACCATCGATGACATGTCTGCAATACAACGAGAAATTGAGGCTTGTTGATAATCGCAGCTAATATGATGGTGAGTGACATTTTTGGCCAGGGCAGGCAGTGTCATTACAGGCAGTGTCAGTGAAGATTGACGGCTCACGGAGATAATGGTTAACGCTAAATCTGGCTCTTTTTCCGCGATGGCTTGGCTAATAAAAGCTTGTGCTATAAGCGATGAAGCGCCAATCACAATAATGGTTTCTGTTGTCGTTGAATCGCTCATGCTGTTTACCCTTACTTTATTTTACAGTTACCGTTATCACAGCGTTTTTGACCTGTAAGCAAATAAGATATACGGTAGCGATTACGGGCAAAGGCCAAATACGCAAGGTCAGCAACAGGTTTAATCAGCGGTAACCGTAATAATTTTATCCAACCATGCTTACCAGTTAAGCCCCATGCTTTGGCTGTTACATCTAAACCATATAGCCAGCTGCCATCAGCTTGTAACCCATGAAGCACGGTATTGGCTTTTAATACATCTAAATCAGGGAAACGCAGATTAATATCATCGGCGTTAATGTCTTCAAGGCCGATGCGGTTTAAACGGTCATATCGCTTTAATTGCTTCATTTCATTGAGGCACAGCGGGCAAGTGCCATCGTAAAAAATAGTCAGTTCCATCATTTACCTCATTTATGTTATTGCTTGCTTGAACACCTATACTGACTATTGTACGCCTCAAACATCAAGCCAGATTACATTTGTTTCCATGATCGAGATTACACACAAATTACCGAGGTTTATGATCTTTCTATTTCACTTCGGCGTATATATCCAAAACAATTCACAAGGGCTCAATAATGCCATTAAGCCAAGCCATTATTAAGGTCACCAATTTACGCTTACGGACGTTTATTGGATTTAACCAAGACGAACGCGAAAAGCAGCAAGACGTGGTGATCAATATCGAGATCCATTATCCAGCCGATCGATCGTTTCAAACCGACGACGTTGCTGATGCGCTAAACTACAAAGTGATCACCAAAAAAGTGATCCAGCATGTAGAAGAAGGCCGTTTTTTATTACTGGAAAAATTGGTTGCCGACGTATTAGATATTTGTCGGGAGCACCCAACTGTTACCCTGGCCAGAGTCACTATTGATAAGCCCCATGCACTGCGCTTCGCCGATTCAGTATCGTTATCTTTAGAGTATCAAGCCTAACCACTATTTAAGGATGTTATTATGACGACCATTAATGACATAACGCGCGCAGAGTTGTCTGCAGAAGCATTAAAAGTACAACAAGCATTGGTTGCTCATGGCCTTGAAACGCCATTAGTGCCAAATGATATGACCAGCGAGCAAAAATATCAGCGTATCAAAGGCTTAATGACCGAAGTTGTGTCAACCTTAGGGCTGGATTTAACCGACGACAGCTTAGCTGAAACACCGCACCGCATTGCCAAAATGTACGTTAATGAGATTTTCTCGGGCCTCGATTATGCTAATTTCCCAAAAATCACTCAAATCGATAATAAGATGGGTGTCGAAGAGATGGTAAAAATTAGCAATATCAGTGTGGTGAGTACTTGCGAACATCACTTTATTACCATCGATGGTTTCGCCAAAGTGGCTTATATTCCCAAAGATAACATTATCGGCTTATCGAAAATTAACCGAATCGTGCGATTTTTTGCCCAGCGCCCACAAGTACAAGAGCGCTTAACTCAGCAGATTCTAGTGGCGCTGCAAACGTTATTGGCGACCGATGATGTCGCTGTGAGCATTAACGCCACCCATTACTGCGTAAAATCTCGTGGCATTATGGATACCTCATCAAGCACGCAAACCACAGCACTTGGTGGTTGCTTTAAGGCCAATCCCGCTAGCCGAGCAGAGTTTCTAGCATAGCTTTTAGCGTAATGTTCAGACATATAACCAGCTAGCATAACGTTTAGACATAACCAGCCTGAACTCGGAATCGCTTGCGCCACAGCATGCCTTTTAAAAATGACTTCACATAATGAAGTCATTTTTTATCATCCATTACACTATCGATTGTCATTATTACGCGCTAGGATGGTTTATTCTTAGATAACCATCTAATTTAATTATGATAAAGGCTCAATGTATCAGAGCTAAAATTAAGAGAGCATTATGGAACGTACAATACTGATCACTGGCGTAGGTAAACGCATAGGTTATGCACTGGCCAAATATTATTTGGCACAAGGTCATCATGTCATTGGCACTTATCGTACTCATTATGACAGCATTGAACAGCTCGGTAAGTTGGGCGCGAGTTTACATTCATGCGACTTAACCGATGCGGCATCTATTGATGGATTAATTACTCACATCAATGAGCATCATGATCGCCTCGATACCATTATTCATAATGCGTCAGACTGGTTACCCGACAACAACGGCTTAAGCCCGAGCGAGACTATGACGCGAATGATGCAAATTCACGTATCAGCGCCGTATCAAATCAATCTTGCCTTGGCGCCATTACTGATTAGCGCAGCTAAAACCAATGACGACAGCATAGGTGCCAGCAACATTATTCACATGACAGATTACGTCGCCGAAAAGGGCAGTAAAAAGCACATCGCCTATGCCGCCAGTAAAGCAGCACTGCATAACATGACACTGTCATTTGCTAGCTTGTTAGCACCGCATGTTAAAGTAAACGCCATTGCTCCCGCGATGATTTTATTTAACCAAGATGACGATGATGCCTATAAAGTCAAAGCATTGGCTAAAGCCATATTGCCTAAAGAAGCCGGTAATGCAGAAATCATTTCCTTAGTCGATTATTTGCAGGCCAGCCATTATGTTACCGGCCGCAGCTATGCTGTTGATGGCGGCAGACATTTAAAATAATCCATAAAACGCCAAGCGCTAATGTGCGGGGCAATGTTGACGTCAATTTGTTATAGACTTCTAGATGGCTAATTGGTAGTGTGGATATTAATCAGTATCCACACTCGCTATTATCGAAAGGAAGTCACTATGTCTGCAGAAAACATGAAGCTGGAATCATTGGCGCTACATTATGGCTACGAGTCTGAAGCCACCACCAAAGCCGCCGCGGTGCCGATATACCAAACCACCTCATATACCTTCGATGATACCCAGCACGGTGCCGACCTGTTCGATTTAAAAGTGGCTGGCAACATATACACCCGCATAATGAATCCTACTACTAGCGTGTTAGAGCAACGCTTAGCCGCGATTGAAGGCGGCATCGGTGCGCTTGCAGTGGCATCAGGCATGGCCGCCATTACTTATGCTATCCAAGCGTTAACACAAGTGGGCGACAACATTGTCAGCACTAGCCAGTTGTACGGCGGCACGTATAACTTATTTGCCCATACACTGCCACGCCAAGGCGTTGAAGTCCGTATGGCGGCGTTTGATGACTTTGATGGTCTCGATGCATTAATTGACGACAACACCAAAGCCCTATTTTGCGAATCGATTGGTAACCCAGCCGGTAATATTGTCGACTTACAACGTTTGGCCGATATTGCTCACAAATACGGGGTGCCACTTATTGTAGATAACACTGTAGCGACGCCAGTATTGTGCCGCGCATTTGATCATGGTGCCGACATTGTTATTCATTCGCTCACTAAATACATTGGCGGCCACGGCACAACCATTGGCGGGGTGATTATTGACTCGGGTAAATTTGACTGGGTCGCCAACAAAAAACGTTTTGCGATACTAAATGAACCAGATCCGTCTTATCACGGTGTGGTGTATACCGACGCCTTTGGTCCAGCCGCTTATATTGGCCGATGCCGCGTAGTGCCACTGCGTAATACTGGCGCAGCCTTGTCACCACACAGTTCATTTTTGTTACTTCAAGGCTTAGAAACCTTAAGTTTACGCATGGAACGTCACTGCAGTAATGCGCTTACGCTAGCCGAATATCTCCAGCAACACCCTAATATTAGCTGGGTTAATTACGCAGCACTACCAGACAGTCCGCATCATGCAACTTGTCAAAAAATCACTGGTGGTAAAGCCTCTGGTATTATTAGTTTTGGCATTAAAGCTGCTAATGCCGAAGCGGGTAAAGTAGCTGGTGGTAAGTTTATTGATGCGCTGCAAATGGTGCTACGTTTGGTCAATATTGGTGACGCTAAATCGTTAGCTTGTCATCCCGCCAGTACTACCCATCGCCAGTTAGACAGTGCCGAATTAGCCAAAGCCGGAGTATCAGAAGATTTAGTGCGTATTTCGGTGGGTATTGAGCACATCGACGACATCATTGCCGATGTCAGCCAAGCATTAGAGAAAGCAATTGTGTAGTCACAATTGCTTTTGTTGCATATAACAAAAATCGTGGCACTTCGTCCACACCCGACCAAGAAGGGAAAAACTGCTTTCCCCTCTTGGATCTCCCCGGCAGCTCCGGCAAAGTGTTGATCCTCATAGCATAATAAAAATCGCCTAACGGCTCAGATGGTACATCCCTGTACCCCAGAGCCTGTGCCATCATCCTTGATGTCACTTCGGCATTTTTATCATGCTATTTCGGACACTTTGGACGGAGAATAGTTAAGTCTGCAGGTTTTTTCACATATCGGTCATTAATAGCGGCAATAAATCAGCTAACTAAAAAGCCTCATCAATAGCGTTTATTGATGAGGCTTTTTATTACGAATCGGTAGCTATTTTAAATAGCTAATCGTCTCGTTGGCGTAATAATCACGGGCAAAGGGATATCCCAAAAGTCAGTTGGAACCTGGCTGACTTGCTGGCAGTCGTGGGCAAAGCCTACGGCTAACGGCTTGTTATCGACCACTTGTGCCAAGGTGCGGTCGTAATATCCGCCGCCCATGCCCATACGATTACCGTGTTCATCAAATGCCACCAAAGGAGTGATAATCATATCGAGCTTATCGACGGTAATGACATGCTGCACATTGAGCTGTGGCTCGCTGATACCATATTGATTATTAACCATCACAGAATCGCGATCGTAACGCACAAACAACAAATTGCCCTTACTAAACGGATGAATACGCGGCAAATAGAGATTAATGTCGACATCCCATAACGCTTCAATCAGTTTTTGAGTAGCAAGTTCACCATCGTGAGTGACATACAAGGCAACATGCTGAGCCGACTGTGCCTGAATTTCAGCTAACATATGACGGCTGGCAATTAAGGCTAATTGATTTTGTTCTTCAGCGCTGAGGCTATTACGTTCTTGTCTTACATGGCGACGAATATTATCGCGACTCATGTCGACACTTTCAAATACGGGGTCTTCGAGTTCGGTTGGCGTGGCAAAATAGCTGATGCGTGCCGAAGAGGTTGACGTAACAGGACGATTGTCCTTGTTAGCCATAAAACGCGTGATACTCATATATTAGGAGTACTCCATCACTTACAAATTAAAAACACCAAAACACAGTATGAAAGTAGATTATCGCTTTCTGAGTCGATATGAAAGCACAGGTTAATCTTCTGCTAATGTTGCTACAAAATTTAGCCTCTGCTCTGCATATCGAACCTAAATACGTAACACTATTTATCCATATTCATTGATTTTAGTAGCACTGGGCTATCGTAATCCGCCACCATTGTTTTTGCTTTTAACCAAAAACGTCTACGGGTTAAAAAATAAGTAAAGCTAATCGATAACAAGCCCCACTCAAAGACATTGTGCTTCATAAAATCCAAGGCCGATGTTAATAGCTTCGTCACCTCACGGGCATAATGAGCATGATCTACCACAAAACCATACGTTGGATTTATCACGTAAAGCCCATATTGAATGGCGCAGTAAATACCCAGCCCAGCCAATAAACCAAACAGTTTGCCATACCATCTTTTAGGTTTTTTCACCCCAAAAATAAGTAAGTAAACACCGACTAATAGCGAGCCACTCACTAAGGTGCTAGCGATGGTGGGTGAGTGTCTAAGTAGCTCTAACGTATTGTAATAAGATGAAAGGCCGATGTGTGGTAATAATAGTGTGATGCTAATCGCCAATAACCAGATTTTGGTTTTACCGATATTTTTCCAATACCACTTCTTTACGCTCTTATAGCTTAACCACAGCAGTCCAAAGACAAACGCATAATTCACATAAGCGGGGAGTCCAAATAAACCAAATTTCATCATCAATAATGCCATTATCCATTCTGGCACTTGTGTCACACTCATGCGGTGACCCGTTTCAGCGGCAAATAAAGGAAATAACAGCGCGATCAACATCCCTAACGTGAAGAACAAATAAGTGTACTTCACTAAGCTTAAAAACATGTTTGGGGCAATGCCCTTAACGCTCTGCTTTTTTAACGTAGTGACTAAGTGTTGATAGTTAGAGATAACAGCATCGTTAATCTCATTTGATACCCAATTTTCTGTTAATAACGCAATTTGAGTATTGGTGGTGTTCGCTTCAATAATGTCTTTTATGGCAGGTGTTGCTAATACATCTTTGTCGGTTTCTTGGTCATTGCCTGTCAATTTCTGCGCCACAAACCATACTGCAGGATCGTAAACACCACCGGCATTATGGGTAGTGTCATTCTTACCTGCAAAACACATTGTTGTATCGACTTTATCTACCGTCGCGGTAAATTGTAACGTCGGCAGTTTAGCGGTAAAAGCATAAATAAAAGTACAACCATCAAGGGTACCCTCAACGTCAACTTCAGTTATCTCGGTCAAATGATAAACTAAGTCTAAACCATTATTTTTAACGAATTCAGAGGTCCACTCGTGATAGTCGTTACTATTATAAGCCCATTTAGTGCTACGTTTGGCATCACCATCAATGGTGTAACTGTAATAGAGATAACCACCACCATTACAAGTATTACAGGTTACAGAACCTGAGCCGCTGCAGGTATTACAGGTTTTTTTACCACTTCCCCAGCAGGATGTGCATGATTCTGTCGTGTAAACCGTGCGATTATTATGGCTGTCGTAACGCGACACACTAATGCGGCCGCTGCCACTACAACCGGTACAAGAATTCTTGCCAGAGCCATGGCAATTAGAACAGCTTTGTGACCCCGAACCACTGCAGTTGTAACACACTTTGCTGCCTACATAGGTTTCTGGTGCAGATTTTAAGTCTCTATTTCGTATCAAAAAATTGCTAGAAATATCAGGCCCAAGAATGTTTAAAAAGCGATCGTTAAATAACGAGTTTTGTCCGCTAGCATACTCTTTTGCTTTGTCGTGGGCGTAATCCCTCGCATTCGATGCACTACCAGATTTAATGCCATTCGGACAATAGGCGCCATGTTCGTGTTGACTCACCCCAACTTCAATCGTCCACCCAAAAGTAAACTTAAGTTGAGGCAGTTTTGTTTGTTCGTTGCTTAATATTACTGGTACGTCTACACCAGTTAGATCTTTACCGTTGCTGCGGATAAATCGTTGGAATTGTTCTAATTTACTCACGTAATACTTCCTATAAACAATGCGTGATTCATTTTGCTGTTTCTGTCACCAGCGAACAGCATCAGCTCATTAAAAATTAATGTCGAAACTCGTTTGGCCAGCTTGCAAATATATCCATTGTCTAATGGGCTCTTGTCCTGAAGCAGAGACTTTAATGTCGTAATTGCCAGCAGGTAGCATCATGCCGGCTTGATATTTGGGCTTAATATTCATCACAGACACGTTGGCATTTGCGATATTACTCTTAATCGTTAGGGGTAATAGGGCAGTATTGGTAGGTGATGATTTAGCCGGTTGAGTGGCCTTATGTGCTGGCATTACCGCTAAATCAAAGCGATTAATCGGGTCGCTGATGGCATTAAAGCCTTGGGTAATTAATAAGCGCTGGTCTATTGAAGAGCCGATAGGTTGTACAATCGGCAAGGTCACAAGTAACCATTTAAGCGTATATGACACCGTGGCGGAATCGTTCTTTTCCATTTGATCAAAAAAGTAATGCAGTGATGAGCCTGGCATAGTGTATTGGTTGCCGCCCATCGATAACGGAACCACAAATATTGACGCTAATAACACCGTTGATATCACCGGTTTTATCAAGCGATTAGGCTTAACTCTTGGCGCAGAGGACGCACGTTTAGCTTGTACTAGTTCGACCGCTTTCATCGGTAGCTTTAATACGGTAAGTAACACTAATGCTAAGCTAATCGCCATAGAAATTGGCGGAATAATCGTTGAACGTAATGCCGATTTACCTGTTGATTCAAACGCACCGCCATCGGCAAACTCAACTAGTTGAGCTTCGAGCACATTGAGGTATTCAGTGGTTTTACGTTTTATATTGGGCTCAATAATATGTTGCTTAAACTCGCGATTATTCCAATCGGCTAGCGTAGGATTAACGTACAACTCTTTCATTTCTTGTTTTATACGCTGTTGAATATCGCTTTGCTGTTGAAAGGTTTGCCAGCTCAAATTAGGTGGCATATCGCTACCCTTAGCTTTCATTTTTGAGCGCCACTCAGCATCTGCTTGTTGACGTACTTTTTTAGCCACCGCAATATCAAAGCTGTTGCGATCGGTGATTGACCAAGAAGGAGATAAAGATAAGCCTTTTTGTTTCAGCTTCTTATTAACTTTTATACTGGTAAGTTCATGAACTCTAAATTGATGGATTGAGTTAATGCCTAGAGAGTAGCCCCCCGACTCCTTAACAAAATCAGGTGCCATTTTTATCATCAATACTTTTTTATAATGATTTACATCGTTGGTGTACACCATGCGATGATCTTTAAAGCCAGCATCGCCTCCAGTGATAGCATCTGCAGCCTGCATCGCCGTGAATAAGCCTAAGCTCATAATGCCTGAAATAATAGAATTGCCGACGTTTTCTGAGGTTGAGATCTCTTCGCGAATTAACCAATCATCTGGAGGAATATAAGGAATACCGTACTTGGCTATTTCTTTGTCATAGCCTTTTTGTAATCGCTCAAAACATCTATCCTTACTACTACCACTTTTCTTTTCTGCGCATTTATTACGACGTTCAAAATAGTCATATAGTTTTGGAGCAATTTTTTGAGCTCGCGATTCCACCCTAGCTTCATAAGCTTTGGTGCCTTTTTGGTATTGTTCCCACCCTTGCTTAACTTGATTTTGGGTGTCTAACCAGTATGAATCCGACCGAGTTTGTACACTGGCTAAGGCTTGGTTATATTGATTTGAACCCGAGGCATACTCAGTGTATTTATTGCGCAGTGTTTGGCGGAAATTATCATAATGGCCATAGTGTTCGTCAAACCGAGACATGGCTCGATCGCGAACAAACTTTTCCATTATCAAACGCTTTTTGTCCTTTAAATCGTCGACTAATTTGTCGTCAGCGTAAACTAATCCACCAAATACCGATAAAAAGGTTTTTTCGATAGCACTGTGTTCTTTATTGGGATCATACTCAATACCTTCGAATGTGATTGAGTTTTCAATTAACGCACTACGGAGTAACTGCGATAAATAAGCTTGCTGGCGTTCTTCAGGCGTTGAAGCATCAATAATAAAATGATCGACTAACCATTTTTGTCCAAAAAATACCGTTGGCCACACAAGTACCGCAATGAGTGCAAAGTAACCTAAAGCGCGCGTAACGTTAGCGACTTTTTTACCCTTTAATAATAAATCAGCTAACAGTAACGTAACGCCTATTCCACTGATTGTTCGGCCAAATAGCTCTACTGTTCGTAAGTCTTCTATGCTGGAGTTTCGTCCTCCAGCAACATCGGTCAACGCTGCATTAAATACCGCTTCAGGGAACAAATACACTAGTGAGCAAATGAACATCAACAACATCCACCAGAAGGGTTGGCCCGTTTTATTTATTTGGGCTTCAACTGCTTGCTGCTTTTCTACTTTTTTAGCGGTTGATTGCTGACTTTTTTGTACTTTTTCCAGCTCTTTTACCGCGGATTGCATTTTTTTTTGTGTAGGAGCGCTGTTAAGCAGATTTGTTGCAAATGGACTTTTGTTATTTTCAGTCATATTAATCTTTATCAACCATCGTCTTTTTATCTTTATGTCGTTATTTAATTGCTATTTAGCTTGGCGTGCAGGCAACCTTAAAATGATTGTATCACCTGTATTGTTATCAATTTTTTCATCAGTGATAGTAGGAAAACCATGTTCTAACAACGGAGTAGGAATAGTGTTTGGCACTACTTTAACGGGAGTCGCGTTGATGGCAGCAAGGCCAGAGTCTAATGATAGATAGTAACCTTCGTTTTGATAGCCACGCATTTCGGCAAAACGATCAAAGTCAGCATCTTGCGGTAAAGACGCAATATAGCGACCAAGATGGCTCAATGGCTGATAACGTTTAACTGGCAAAGCTGCATTGAATAGACGTTGGCAAATTTTGTAAGGTGTCGCATCGACAATGGCGCCATCAGGAAGTTGAGCTGTGGTTAATTTGATGAGCTGTGATTGATGATACTCGCTACCATTGAGCGAATAGGTATACACTTTCATTCCGAGTTGATGTGCATGATATTTAACGTTGGCATGTTGCATAAAGCTACGGATATCTAGGTGGAGCCCAGAGTTTTTACCCAGTTTTCTCTGTAATTCAGAAAGTGAGGATTTTGCCGTATAATCTTTATAACGTGAACGATAACGCTTAGTACCGTATCGACCCACTAGCTCAAGCTTATTATTATTATCTAAATAATAAGTATCGCTTTTTACGCCTTTACGCAAATCAGCCGTTAACTTTTCAATGCTAGTCGGGTGTCCACCTTGAATAAAGCCTAAATAAACTGAAGGGTTAATACCTCGGAGTTTATAGAGTGTGTCTTGGTCTGCGGCTGAATAATAAAAACCACCTAAACCAATATATTTTCTGAGCATATTATCGAGTTCAACGAGTTTTTGGCCGTTGGTGTCAGACTTAACTTCTACATTCAGTTGTTGATTGTGATTGCGATATGCAGCAAAGGTTTTAAAGGCTTCAACAGCAGCAATAGGGCGTTGATCCAGTAAATGGTTACTTTGCTTGTCTCGCAGTTTGAGATTAGCAAACTCTTGAAAGTTCATACGGTTTAGTTTGAAGCGTTCACCGGTGTAATACACCGTCGCGCGACCGGTCTGACTATCGTGATGATTAACCCAAGTACCATCTTTGAGTAGCATTACGTCAATTTCAACACTGTTAAAATTATCATTTAACGCCGCTGCAATGGCATTGGCACTGCTTTCTGGCTGCCGAAAATCGCCCCGATGAGCTGATATGTCTAATCGACATTCGGCAGTAGACAGCATTTTGATATTGCCATTATTGGCCAGATATAAATTACGGTCGCCCAGGCTCAGCTGAGTATCAATAATATTCAAGCCTTGGGTAGCAGCATCAGTTGGTAAATGAGATAACTCAGTGGGAACAATATTAACAGGCTTAGGTGAAGGCGTTGGGGTGGATTTACAGCCTGCTAAAGTCAGCAGTAGTACAGCCATAATGATGCTGTAAAAATAGGGGGCGACGACACGACTTGTCATAATCCATATTTACAAGTTATTAATATTTAATGTTTTATACATTAATGAACCCGGTAAAACAACCTTATGGATTAAAGTAAACTTAATTCAAACATCAAAATGTGAACGAGGATGACTTATCAAAACCTGATTAGTTTCAGATCCAGTCCAGTACCATTTAGATTTTTCAATTTAAGGCACATTAATGCAGCAAATGGTTGTTATCTTTTATATCAATGAGACTGATATATGAGCAGACATAAATGTTTATGGCTAAATCAAGGTAACAAATAATGGAATATTGCAGAGGTATGATGAACACTTCTTAAAGAGTGTTCATCATAAAATTAGAATGCTCCCCAAAATACCGCTGCCGGCGCAGCCCTTGAACCGTAGGTTCAAGGCGGGTAAATGTTCATCTCCTAAGGCTTCTCGGTATAATCCGAGCATGCACAATGTTAACGAAAGCATTCACCCTGGGTTTGTAATTATCGGCACAGGGACTTAACCAACGAGCAAATATCCCAGGGAGCAAAACAGGGTAGAATTAAGCAATGCTTAGTTCTGAAATCTTAGTTTAGCCTTCCTAGCGGCTTCGTTCAACCAACGATGTTTCCAACGTTGACTGTAACAAAGAAATACGCTCATCCATTTGCGCCATATATTGTTTGTTTTTTTGTTTTTCTTCATACAATTCATTGCCAATGTTCAGCGCCGCCATAATGGCTAACTCTTCACGGCTTAAATTATTAGTACGCGACTTTAAGGTTGTCAGTTGGTTTTCAACTTCTCTGGCAACAGTCCGCAATGCATCTTCGCGTCCTTTTGGACATGCGATAGAGTAGGTGCGCCCTAATAGGGTAATGTCAACAGCACTGTTACTCATAATGTTGCCTCAGATCCTTAGTCAGTTCGCGAACTATATAGGGCTGAATTTAAAAGAGCAAGGCAACAGCATCCCTTTTTAACTATTTGCTGTTTGTGTGAACAAATCCGCTTCAGTCTAGGCATTATTTGGGCACAATACACACTAGCATTTGGAGCATCATAGTAACTCTGCTAGCATTGAAGCAGATATAGCGCTTTTAGGAATTTACCATGGCAATCCCACCTTCATTATGTATCGAAAAACTAAAACAGGCCTTAGATTACGCTGAAGTCGGCCAGCATCCAGTAGAAGTGCACGGGGCGCTTGTTGGGATTATTTGTGGTGGTGTAAAGCAAGAAAATTTAGCCTGGCTCAAGCCGTTAGTTGAGTTAATGAACGACGGTCAACCGCTAGAACCAAACTTACAACAGCTGATCAGCGATTTGTATCAAGACACCGTGACCCGCTTAGTCGATTTCGAATTTGGCTTTACTCTTTTATTACCAGAAGAAGAAGCGCCGCTGAGCGATCGCGTTGAAGCGTTAGCCTTGTGGACCCAAAGTTTTTTAACGGGCATTGCCATTATTCAACCAGAGCTAAACAAAGCGTCAACCGATGTGCGTGAGGTAATTAAAGACCTTGCCGATATCGCTCAAGTAGAATTTGATGTCGGTGATGACGAAGAATCAGAAGTTGCCTACGAAGAACTGCAAGAGTTTGTCAGAATGTCAGCTATTTTATGTTATTCAGAGTTTGGCTTAGACATGCCTTTGAATGACACCGATGAGCATTCTACTTTTCACTAACATTTTGGTATAGGCAGCAACGCAGCGTATGACCACAGCACACACTTCTACCGAGCCACTCGTCGTTGATATTGCCATAGTGGGTGGCGCCATGGCAGGTGCCACGTTAGCCCTAGGGTTAGCTAAGTTATCTGCCACACTATCTGCTACGTTATCATCTGCCACTTTAGCGCGCCCGCTGCGTATTGCATTAATCGAAGCCCATGTTGCCAACAACAATCATCCCGGTTTTGATGCCCGCTCTATCGCCATTGCGCACGGTTCTATTTTCGAACTGACTCGTTTAGGCATTTGGCCTAAGTTGCAGCATCTTGGCACCGCGATCGAAAATATTCATGTGTCTGATCGCGGCCACTTTGGCATGACCGAACTCAACGCTAAACCATTAGGCTTAGACGCGTTAGGGCAGGTGGTTGAATTGGCTCGTGTGGGTAACGTGTTATTCGACGAATTACAAAAGTCATCTGTCAGCGTTTTTTGTCCTGCCAAAGTCACTGATTTACAAGCCCAAACAGACGGTCACTTATTAACATTAGATAATGGCACTCAGCTGCATTGTCAGTTGCTGGTGGCCGCAGATGGCGCTAACTCGGTTGTGCGTCAACATTTACAGCAGCCTACTGAGCAAGTCAATTTTGATCAAACGGCGGTCGTTGCCAATGTCATTACCGACCAACCGCATCAACACTGGGCTTATGAGCGCTTTACCCAAACCGGCCCATTAGCACTGTTACCGATGACGTCAGTGCCATCAACACCTTCCACTCAAGCGCGATATTCATTGGTATGGGCATTACCGCCAGCCAAAGCTGATGCATTAAAAAATGCAGATAAAGCTGAATTTTTAGTGGAATTACAACAAGCATTTGGCCATCGTGTCGGCCGCTTTATCGATGTGGGGCAGCGGGTCAGTTATCCACTCACGTTATCGTACATGCCAAGGCCGATTTACCATCGTTGTATATTTATCGGTAACGCCGCGCAAACGCTACACCCTATCGCTGGACAAGGCTTTAACCTAGGTTTACGTGATGTAGTCGGGCTACTCAAGGTGCTTGAACACGCCTTTAGCAGCAACACCGCAACCGAAGTCGACCTCGGCAGCAGCGCTATCGTGCATCAATATTTAGCCGCTCGCCAAGCCGATCGCGACAACACACTCAACAACATCGAATTTTTAGTGCGTGGCTTTTCCAATCAATATTGGCCGTTAGTTGCCGGACGCAATATCGGTTTGCGTTTATTGTCTTGGCTACCGCCGTTAAAACGCCCCGTAGTGCAAACCGCCATGGGCTGGCGTTAACTCATTTTAAGGTAAGGATTGACCATGTTTTCAACTAAAACTTATGATGTTGCCATCGTCGGCGGTGGTATGGTTGGGCTTGCAACCGCAATCGGTTTGGCCAATGCCGACCTTAATGTGGTGGTTATCGATGCTGGCACAACCCAAGCGGTCAGTGGCGAGCCTAAATTACGCGTTAGTGCGATTAACAAAGCCAGTCAGCAATTACTTGAAAACCTCGGCGCGTGGCAATACCTCGACGACAGCCGTGTTAGCCCTTACCAAAAAATGTCGGTGTGGGACAAAGACGGCCTAGGCAAAATTGAGTTCGACGCTCACAGCATCAGCGAAGCCTATTTAGGCTCGATCATAGAAAACGATGCCATCAGTTATGCCCTTGCCAAACGTGCCAGCGAAATAAGCAACATTACCTATATTGAAAACCAACGTCTTGAGCGCGTAGCCTTTGGCGAGCGCGAAGCTTGGCTAACCCTAGCCAATGGCGACAATGTCAGTGCCGCCGTAGTGGTTGCCGCCGACGGCGCCAACTCTTGGGTGCGCCAACAATGCAGTATTCCGCTAACATTTTGGGACTACGGCCACCATGCTATTGTCGCGACTGTGCGCACCGAACTCGCTCACGACGCCACCGCCAGACAAGCCTTTTTACCCGGTGGTCCATTAGCTATGTTGCCATTGTATGACGACAATTTATGTTCCATCGTCTGGTCGGTATCGCCCGACCAAGCCGAACAATTGTTAGCATTAGACGAAATCGAATTTGGCAAAGCGTTAACTGCCGCGCTAGATGGCCGTTTAGGCATGTGCCAGGTGATCAGCGAGCGTCAATCATTTCCGCTACGGATGCGCTATGCGCGCCACTTTGCCCGCCATCGATTAGTACTGGCAGGTGATGCAGCTCACACTATTCATCCGTTAGCTGGCCAAGGGGTTAACTTAGGCTTTTTAGACGCCGCCAGTATCATCGAAACCTTTACCGAACTGCATGAGCAAGGTAAAGATTTAGGCGAATATAGCCACTTACGAGCCCTTGAACGTTGGCGTAAAGCAGAGGCTATGGAGATGATTGCCACCATGGAAGGCTTTAAAAGACTGTTTGCCGGCAGCAATCCGCTTAAAAAAGCCATGCGCGACATAGGCCTAACCCTAGTTGATAATGTCGCTGGGCTGAAAACAGTGTTCATCAAACAGGCTATGGGTAACAAAATGACATTACCTAAACTTTGTCGTGAGCCAATTTCATCATAGCTAATATAGAAACTTGTTTAATATCAGTCTACACAGTTAAGTTAGCGTTTTTATTGTAAAAGATTATGTAAAAAAATTACAACAATAGATTAGCTAAACTAATGCGACCGGACTCGGATTAGAAAAATTTTTTGTATACAAATTAGGTCTGCGGAGTATAATTTTGTTCGCATTTTATCAAATACCTACATTAGATTAAGACCTAATTAAAGGCCCAAAAAAAGGGATAATAATGGCTAGCAAGACTGTACTTTTTAACAAGCATTTAGAATCTAAAGCCAAAATGGTTGATTTCCACGGTTGGGAAATGCCGATTAACTACGGCTCTCAAATCGAAGAACATCACGCAGTACGTCAAGATGCAGGCATGTTCGACGTGTCGCACATGACCGTAGTTGACGTTACCGGCAGCGATGCTTGTGCCTTCTTACGTAAGTTACTTGCTAACGATGTCGCCAAACTTACCGTACCTGGTAAAGCCCTTTACGGCGGAATGCTAGACGAAAATGCTGGCATCATCGACGACCTTATTACCTACTACTTAACCGACACCCATTACCGCGTGGTGGTTAACTCCGCTACTCGCGACAAAGACCTCGCCTGGATCAACAAACAAGCCGCAGCATTTGATGTTGTTGTGACTGAACGTCCAGAGCTTGCGATGATTGCTGTGCAAGGTCCTAATGCTAAAGCCAAAGCGGCTACAGTATTTAGCACCGAGCAAAATGCTGCCGTTGAAGGCATGAAGCCATTCTTTGGTGTGCAATCAGACAGCTTATTTATTGCTACAACCGGTTACACCGGCGAAGCGGGCTACGAAATTATTGTTCCAGAAGCCGAAGCCGAAGCCTTATGGCAAGCACTACTAGATGCAGGCGTTAAGCCATGTGGTTTAGGTGCACGTGACACATTACGCTTAGAAGCGGGCATGAACCTATACGGTCAAGACATGGACGAGTCAATTAATCCATTAGCCGCTAATATGGGCTGGACTGTAGCGTGGGAGCCAAGCGAACGTGACTTTATTGGCCGTGATGCACTTACCGCCATTAAAGCGGCTGGCACAGACAAATTAGTCGGCTTAGTCATGGAAGAAAAGGGCGTATTACGCCACGATATGGCAGTATTTTTTACCGACGCAAACGGTGTTGAGCATCAAGGTGTGATCACTAGCGGTTCGTTTTCGCCAACATTAGGCTATTCTATTGCCATGGCCCGTGTGCCTAATGGTATTGGTGCTGTAGCTGAAGTTGAAATGCGTAAAAAGCGTGTTAACGTAAAAGTCATCGCTCCAAGTTTTGTACGTAACGGTAAGCAAGCTTTCTAACGACTCAATAAAATGAGTTGTGCTTTACCTAAAAAGAATTTATTTGTTAAGTATTAGAACATCAGATTAAGGAACAACGATAATGAGCACTATTCCAGCAGACTTGAAATATGCATCTTCACACGAATGGATCCGTAAAGAATCAGACGGTAGCTACACAGTAGGTATCACTGAGCATGCTCAAGAGCTATTAGGCGACATGGTATTCGTAGAATTGCCAGAAGTTGGCGACACAGTCACAGCCGGTGAAGACTGCGCAGTGGCTGAATCAGTTAAAGCGGCATCAGACATCTATGCACCTATTTCTGGTGAAGTGATTGCCGTAAACGAATCTTTAGAAGATTCGCCAGAGCGTGTTAACAGCGACGCATTTGGTGACGGTTGGTTCTTCCGTGTTATGCCTTCTGACGAATCAGAAGTGGATGCATTATTAGATGCAGACGGTTACCAAGAAGTGATTGACCAAGAATAAGCGCCAATGACGCAGGAAGCTCCCTCGGGAGCTTCTTTGTTATGTGCAGCTAAAAAAAATGACGAGCGCGCAACATAATAAACCCTAAACAGGTTATTCACGTATTACCCATTTTCACCCTAATCCAGTTCTGTGCCCTACCGCCATAACTGGTCGATTTGGAACAAGGTTTAACATGACCAAGCAAACCCTGACACAACTAGAACAACACGAGTTATTTTTAACACGCCACATTGGCCCAAGTGCTGAGCAGCAACAAGAAATGCTCAACTTCATTGGTGCAGAGTCGTTAGAAGACTTAACCGCGCAAACCGTTCCTGGCAAAATCCGTTTACCACAAGACCTCACCATCGGTGACTCGTGTGGCGAAGCCGAAGGTATCGCCTATATCCGCAACATAGCAGACAAAAACAAAGTCTTTAAAAGCTATATCGGTATGGGTTACTACGGCGTGCAAGTGCCAAATGTTATTTTGCGTAACGTGTTCGAAAATCCAGGTTGGTACACTGCTTATACTCCATATCAGCCAGAAATCGCCCAGGGCCGTTTAGAAGCAATCTTAAACTTCCAACAAGTGTCAATGGACCTAACCGGTCTTGACCTTGCATCAGCCTCATTGCTGGACGAAGCAACCGCAGCGGCAGAAGCCATGGCACTCGCCAAGCGCGTATCTAAAGCCAAAAAAGCCAACATCTTCTTTGTTGCCGACGACGTATTCCCACAAACACTCGACGTAGTGAAAACCCGCGCTGAATGTTTTGGTTTTGAAGTCGTTGTCGGCCCAGCAAGTGAAGCGGTAAATTACGAGTTATTTGGTGCCTTGTTCCAGTACACCAACCGTATTGGCCAAATTACCGATTACACTGAGCTATTTGCTACGCTTCGCGACAACAAAGTTATTGTTACAGTAGCAGCCGACATCATGTCGTTAATGTTACTTAAATCACCGGGCGCCATGGGCGCAGATGTGGTATTTGGTAGCGCGCAACGTTTTGGCGTACCAATGGGATACGGCGGACCACACGCAGCATTCTTTGTTGCCCGTGACGAACACAAGCGTTCAATGCCAGGCCGTATCATTGGTGTGTCAAAAGACACCCGCGGCAACAGCGCATTACGTATGGCCATGCAAACGCGCGAGCAACATATTCGCCGCGAAAAAGCCAACTCAAACATTTGTACCGCGCAAATTTTATTAGCCAACATGGCGTCGTTTTATGCAGTATTCCACGGCCCACAAGGCTTAAAAACCATCGCATCACGCATTAACCGTTTAGCCGACATTTTAGCGGCAGGCTTAACAGCAAAAGGCTTAACCTTAGCTAACACCACTTGGTTCGACACCATCAGTGTTAAAGGTGCCGACGTTGCCGCCATTAATGCCCGCGCCATAGCTGCGCAAGTTAACTTACGTATAGATGCAGACGGCGTGTTTGGTATCAGCTTAGATGAAACCACTATCCGTACAGACATCGCAGACTTATTTGACGTTATCCTAGGCGCAGGCCACGGTTTAGATGTTGCAGCACTCGATGCCGACATCGTTGCTAATGGCAGCCAGTCAATTCCAGACGCGCTAGTACGTCAAGATGCAGTATTAACCCATCCAACGTTTAATCGCTACCAAAGCGAAACCGAGATGATGCGTTACATCAAGCGTCTCGAAAACAAAGATTTAGCCTTAAACCACTCAATGATCTCGTTAGGTTCATGCACCATGAAACTCAACGCAGCAGTGGAAATGCTACCAGTAAGCTGGCCAGAATTTGCTAACATGCACCCATTCTGCCCGCTAGATCAGGCACAAGGTTACACCCAGTTAATTAACGAACTGTCTGAGTTTTTAGTTAAAATCACCGGTTACGATTCTGTGTGTATTCAGCCAAACTCTGGTGCACAAGGCGAGTACGCTGGCTTATTAGCGATTAAGAAATACCACGAGTCTCGCGGCGACGCGCACCGTAACATTTGCTTAATCCCACAATCAGCTCACGGCACCAACCCAGCATCGGCACAACTTGCTGGTATGAAGGTAGTGGTTACTGCTTGCGACAAGCAAGGTAACGTTGATTTAGAAGACTTACGCACTAAAGCAGCAGAACTTGCAGACAGCCTATCGTGCATCATGATCACGTACCCATCGACTCACGGTGTGTACGAAGAATCAATCCGCGAAGTATGCGAAATCGTCCATCAATATGGCGGTCAAGTGTACTTAGACGGCGCGAACATGAACGCACAGGTTGGCTTAACATCACCAGGCTTTATCGGCGCAGACGTATCGCACCTTAACTTACACAAAACCTTTGCTATCCCGCACGGCGGCGGTGGTCCTGGTATGGGCCCAATTGGTGTTAAAGCGCACCTTGCGCCATTTGTAGCAGGCCATACAGTGATTAAGCCAGGCCGCGAAAGCGACCATAACGGCGCCGTATCTGCCGCACCTTATGGTAGCGCCAGCATTTTGCCAATCAGCTGGATGTACATTAAGTTGTTGGGCACTAAAGGGGTTAAGCAATCAACCCAAACTGCGCTATTAAACGCTAACTACATCATGAAAAAGCTACTGCCTCATTACCCAGTATTATTTACTGGCCGTAACGACCGTGTTGCCCATGAATGTATTATCGATTTACGCCCATTAAAAGAAACCTCAGGCGTGACCGAAATGGATATCGCTAAGCGTCTAAACGACTATGGTTTCCATTCACCAACCATGAGCTTCCCGGTAGCGGGTACGTTGATGATTGAGCCTACTGAATCTGAGTCTAAGGTTGAGTTAGATCGTTTCATCGAAGCGATGATTTCTATTCGCGGTGAAATTACCAAGGTAGAAGCAGGCGAGTGGCCAGTGGATAATAACCCACTGCATAATGCACCTCACACCCTAGCGGATATTATGGACCCAGAGTTTGATTCACGTCCGTACAGTCGTGAAATTGCCGTGTTCCCAACGGCTGCGGTTAAGGCGAATAAGTTTTGGCCAACCGTAAATCGTATCGATGATGTTTATGGGGATCGCAACCTTATGTGTGCGTGCGTCCCATTATCTGACTACGAGTAAATAGCTACTTAACCTCAGTAATACTGCATCAGCCGCTACTTTTCGCTACTCATTGACAACAGTCAACTCCGTGGCGAAAAGCAGCGGCTTTTTTGTCTTACTTTCGGCAGTAACGCTATTTAGGCTTCAGCTAAGAGTTTTCGCATAGATCGAAATAAGGAGTTTGACACCAGTCAACTCCGCGGCGAAAACCTCAAACTTCATTGTCTTATCATCGCCAGCGACGCAATTATGGAATAGTTAGCTTCATTTGAAGTTTTAGAATTTAAAAGCGACCGAAAGGTCGCTTTTTTGTTTGTGTCATTCCAGTAAATTCCGAACAAACGTCTCTCCGGCAATGCTTTTAAGCCGGAATCCAGGTGTTTTCTTTTTTCTTCATCTTACATCTTAGCTATGGCAGTGGCCTGCGGCCACTAACGTCGTGGCCGCAGGCCACACCAGACCAAGAGGAAATCAACGGCTGTTCCCTCTTGACTCTTTTTAAAAGAATTAGCCCAGCCGCCCCGCAACATTTTCCTTAATGATTTAAACAACAGATGCGAAAAGGTCGCCATGGGGATTGATCCAGCTTTTAACTTCGTTTGTAGTCTGCTTCGGCCCATCTTACAATAAAGAGTGAAAATGCTAACGCTTCCGATGGGAATCTGATGTGCATGGATTTACGAATGTCGTGATGGCATGGTCAATGATGTTCCCGACATCATAATGACATTTCCCATATCCATATGGGGCAGATACCAAAGAACGACCTGTACCGCGAAAGCTAGCCTGCCATCCATGGCTCACGCATTCACTTGCAAAGAGTCTTCAACGGCCTCAAGTAAAATGGAGCCTGCAGATATAATATCTAAAGCATTAAAAAGCGGACCGGTTGGTTCGCTTTTTTATTTCCGTCATTCCAGTCATGTGTAAATACTCGTCATTCCGATTATGTTTATATTTACGTCATTCCAGTAATGCTTATATTTACGTCTTTCCGGCAATGCTTTTGAGCCGGAATCCAGGTGTTGGCCTATGTATTTAGTGTCATACAGTTTATTTAACTATAGTTAACAGCTACTACGATACTTGAGATAAACACTAAAACCTATAAATGGAAAAGCATTAAAACCTATAAATGGTATGACATTAAAACCTATAAATGATACAACAGTAAAACCTATAAACCAAAAGCGTTAAAACCTATAAAAGGCATGGCGACAAACCTTGGTTTAATAAACATCTTGTGTAGTTATTAGGAACTCAAATGAATGATGTGTCACAAAAATTAGCGGATTCTCTCGCGCAATTAAAGACGCTCCAAGAGTCTGGTTTCGTTGCGATACAATCGAATCAATTAAGCCGGGTGCATCGTGAGCGTTTAGTTAAGTATGGCTTTATTCGGGAAGTCATCCGAGGTTGGTATATTCCAGCAATGCCTGATGAAAAACCAGGTGACAGCACGTCTTGGTATACTTCTTTTTGGGACTTCTGCGGAGCCTATTTGTCAGCGCGATTCGATCAATCTTGGTGCTTATCACCTGAGCAGTCGATAAATCTACATATTGGTGACAGGACCGTTTGTCAGCAGCTACTTGTGCGTTCTCCAAAGGGAAATAATAAGCCTACCGCCTTCTTGCATAACACTTCTATTTTTGATGTCAGACTAAATTTACCTGATGTAAAACATATTGAAAGTCTTGATGGGCTTAATGTATATAGTTTACCCGCAGCGTTAGTGTATTGTTCTGCGAGCCAGTTTGTTAATGCACCTGTTCAAATGCGCACGGCCTTATCAATGGTGACTGATGCATCTGATGTGTTATCCATTTTGCTGGCGGGTAATCACAGTGTTATTGCAGGCAGGTTAGTGGGGGCTTTTAGAAACATTGGCCGCGATCTTATTGCAAGCAACATACTTAAAGGCATGCGCGCCGCCGACTTAGTCGTGCAAGAAGAAGACCCCTTTAAAGAAAAGGTGCAGATAAGCTTCGGTCGCCGTGATGTCTCGCCTTATGTTAATCGAATACGACTGATGTGGGCACAGATGCGCGATGACGTTATAGCCCATTTTCCTCAGCCAAGTCATCAGACAATGACTATCGACAATTACATGGCCGAAGTGGAAGATAAATATGTCACAGACGCCTATCACTCATTATCCATCGAAGGCTATCGTGTCACTCATGAGCTTATAGAACTTGTTCGGTTTGGCCATTGGCAGACTGAAGACTCTGTCGATAGTAAAAAACACCTAGATGCAATGGCCGCTAAAGGTTACTGGGATGCATTTCAAGAAGTGAAAAAAGCCGTTCGGGTGGTGTTAGAGGGCAATAATTCGGGTGATGTGTTAGAGCACTCACACAGTGATTGGTATTTGGCTTTATTCAGCCCAAGCGTTGCAGCAGGTATTGTTAAGCAATCGGACCTAGCGGGTTATCGAACGGGGCCAGTTTATATTCGTCAGTCTATGCATACGCCTCCTAGCCGAGATGCTGTTAGGGATATGATGCCGACATTGTTTGAATTATTGGCTGCAGAAGATAATGCGGCAGTAAGGGTTGTGTTAGGGCACTTTATCTTTGTGTATATTCATCCATATTTTGATGGTAACGGTAGAATGGGGCGGTTTGTTATGAACTTGATGATGGCCTCGGGTAGTTACCCCTGGACGGTTGTGCCGGTCGAACGACGCACTGAATATATGCAGGCATTGGAAGAAGCCAGCATCAAACAGAATGTTGTGCCTTTCACTCAGTTTCTGGCTTCACTAATGTAAAAGTGAAGGGGTAACAATGGCAGGCATTGTTAATGTCTAATCGCTAAGTACTTTAGACTCGGAATAGAAAGTTAAGTTGAATTTTTATGGAGAAGGATAAAATGATATTAGGGAATGATGTTGGTAACACGTTTATGGCAGTTTTTTTAAGGTTTAGGGACCAGTTTTTAATTAGTAAAAAAGGCTTTCATCTAGGCTTGTTGCTTTTGCTTTCTGCGCCGACTTACGCCGATGACCTTCTTGAAAGAACAAATAGTAATTTGGATTATTTAAGGCAACAGGTGATTAATCAACCCGAAAAAGGACTTATTGACATTCCTGCTTCTGAACGAGTTATTGGTGAGTTGAGCCAAGTTTTGGATGGCTATGAGCTTGAGCTACATGACCAAATATTACTTCGTACTGTCCGTGCTTTAAGTTTAAAAAACATCAATATACTGAGGTTAAATTCGCTACAAAAAGTCGATCTTGCTCAAGCTGAATTAGCGATAGCTGATATCGATTTTGTTAGCAAGAAGAGCGACTCGGCAGATTTGCTTTATGCTGCTGGTCATATTTCGATGCATTTACTTGATTATCCGGTTCAAGCATATCAGTACTGGCAGCAATGTGCAGAATCGGGACATGCCGGTTGCATGAATATTTTAGCAGCCCATCGATTTACCGGAGAAAATGGCTTAGCAGTGGATGTCGAACAGTCTATTTATTGGCATCAACAAGTGTATAAAACGGGTACAGAATATATTTGTGCTGGGGTATTTTCAGCTATTGCGCTAGGAGAACTCGCCCATTTTTATTCAGATCTAGATACTGGAGGTAATTGGACACAATGGCTTGAGAAAAGAAACTTGTTACTTGATGATCTAAATAACAAAGGCCACGATGAAAATATTTGCCAGTTAGGTGTTCACTACGCGAGAGACTTCGTATTGCAACATCGCTTATCTGAAGACAATATCGCAACACTCGATTTAGCTATTAAGTTAATGGCCGAGGATAGCGAAAAGCAAGTGTTGGAGGTTATTAAGCAGGGCAAAGAACTATCAACCGTTATTCCTTATTTATCATCGATAGAATATCCTGAAGAGCAATGCTCGTTAACTCTGAGTTTACTTTTATATGCTAAGTATGACGGTCAGCAAAAAGCTGTCCAAGATTTGACTGACTATATGACAAGTTTAAGCATGGAATACTGTGCTTGGGAGTTTGCATTAATAGAAAGGATGCAAACTTCAGGCCGTTGGCATTGATTGTTATAAGTTTTTGGGGGGGAATTACTCGGTCAGACTCAGCCCTCACTTATTACTGAAGTCTCACTGGCTAGCAGGAATTAAGACGCTAAAGTCGTTAACCAAGGAGCCGCAAGCATGCTATTAAATTCGTGGGGATCCCTCAGACTTTGCCCCCATTTATTCCGACTTGCGGCAACTAACGTCGTTTGTGGTCTGCATCGGCCAAATCCAGTGATAGAAAGAGATCCACCATTCATTGAGCTTTCAATGGCAGAGAACAGACTTTGTCGGCGAGTTTTATGCACTTTTTGCGTTAACGGTGGGGGGGCAAGTGAGAGGCATTTTGATAAAACGTGTTTTGCATTCATGGCATTTACTCGTGGTAATTTTTGTTTGGCGATAAATTTGATCACCAAATGCCATGAATGTTCCTCCGTTATTAACCTATCTCATTATTTTTATTCATTCTTTTGTGGGGATTCGTCAGTTCCTGACCCCACTTATTCTATTGTTAACCCTAGTTGAGGTTAATAAATATATCTTTCGATTATACGTAGTTGATCTTCACTTAAGTCATTTAGATTATCAATAAAAATAATACCCTGCTCATCAATGTGCTGAATATATAAGCTTATCCATTCAGTGTCTTCTGGATCAAATCCATATTTTAATAGCCAAATTTCAATTTCATTGTTTGTTCCATATCTTATAAAGTTCTTTAAAATTTTGGCTCTAAAATCTTCGGTTTCTTGATAATAAATGGTTAGGGCAGCACACAAAGGATCTGATAAAGATAAACTGATAACTTTATCTAAATAATCATACGTATCATATACTAATAGGTCATAATCAAATGTATTAACTGATGCGCCTCTTCCAAATAAGCTAATTGCTCTAGCGCCTTTATTTGGAAGACTTTCAGCTCTTGCAGAGTATTCAATTTTTATATCATCAAGCGCTTCATTATATTCATTTTGCGAAACGACTTTTTCTTTTAACTTCTTAAGTAAGGCGCGCCTTTCATCTCTTCTAGTTAAGTATGAATGCCTTAAAGATAGTGTCTCGCTAAAAGCTTTTCCTTGAATTCTCCAAAGTAATAAAGGAATAGATGCACTTAAAATCGTTTGCTCTTGTTTTGTTAAAGAGTCTCTCTTTAAATGAGTGATGTATATTTTCTTTAATTTATCTTTTAATTTTCTTCTATCTGATGACTTTATTTCATAATATTGGTGACCACCTATTGCTTTATCACCATGAATCAATTTGTCTAAAATAAATCGAATGTCTGACTTAATATTTGAGTTCTTTAGGCGCTCTACTTGTGATTCTGTTAAATGAAGATCATCGTTAAATGTATTAGTCTTAATCGCGGTTATCAAGTCAGAGTAATCTTCAGGTATATCTTTTGAATCATCATCGAGCTTTGAAGTAGGCTCTAGTTCAATAGTTGATACAATTCGAATTTTAAAAGTATTTACATTTTCTTTATTTATTATCGTATAGCCGAAATCGAATTGATTAGGCGTTTGCGTTGTTCGTCCTGCCCTCCCAATCAAATTTTTTAAGGTTAACTTATTCATATTATGAAAGTTGTCAATCCAAACGCAATCAAATGGCATATTGATACCTTGATTTAGGGTAGCAGTTGCAAAACAAATCCTCGCATAACCATCTCTTACAAATTGTTCTATCAATAACCTTGCCTTTAAAGGCATTGAACCGTGATGAACGACTATACCTCTCTCCATTAAAGACAAAAAAGATGACTGTTTACCAAACTGTCTTTCAGAGGCTCCAATATATTGTGTCAATTCTTCTACTATTTTTATCGCAGATGGTTGTTTCAAAATAGGGCATAATGAAATATATTTACCAAAACCTTCAATATGTCCACCATTTAAAATTTTGCTTTTTGAAATGTAGATTAAAACTGCTCCATCATTTTTAAGGGTACTTTCTACAATATCTATTTCACATTTCACATGGGCTGATTCATTAAATGGCGAGAAATATTCGAAAACACCGTTTTCATCTCTTGATAAGTAGACTTTACCAACGTTATTTTGTTTGAAACTATTTGAACTGGAGTTTTTGAAAAATCTATGTTTAGTTAACTGGGCCTCGGGATTAGATACAAATGGGTGAGCAAATACCTTCTTGGCATTTGGGAATGATTTTTCAGTTCTCCTAACAAATGCATCAAATGATATGCCTCTTATGGGTTCTTCTGATAATTGTGCCTCATCAAATAGGAAAAGCCCTATTTCAAATTCATCAGAATATTTAAAAAGTTCAACACCTCTCTCTGGTGTAATAATAAATACCCGTCGTGCAGTATGGTGTTGATTAATATTTTCAATGAATTGTAGAACCAATACCTCTTTGCCAACAAGTTCTACTACTAATGAATAAAATTCAGCAATCAATGCTCTTGAAGGTACAATGATAACAATGTCATGTAGTTCTTCTTTTATTAAATCTCTAAAAAGATGAGACTTACCAGTACTTGTTGGTGCTGAAAATGAATAGAATTTTTTTGTTGAAATAGATTTGTATGCACTGGCCTGCATAGGAGTAAAAGGCTTACCAAATTGATCTTCTATAGTATCTCCTAAATTTTTATACACTGATTCTATAAAGGATTTAGGTTTAGTAATTTTATAAAATAGTCCCATAACGCTAAGGGTTTTAGCCTCATACTCGCTAAAAACATCAGGATAATGAATTTTTATTAAACTTAATTTTTCTAACGTAGCCATATTTATAGGCCCTGACTCATGAAACTCTCTAATTGCATTTTCAAGAACTTCTCGAATTCCTATTCCTTGGATTATATTTTTAAGCACTAACTTTTACTCCAATTAAATATACTGCTTCATAGGTCAGTAATGTCTTCATATGAACGGAAGTCAGAGCATTATCCATTATTACAGCAACATCTTCGGTAGTGATAGAAAATGCAGCACTATATGCTTTTTTTCCTGCTGCGGCATTTTGTATTGCAGCCTCAGTAACAAATCTCCTAATATCTGGGAGTTCCTGAATATCTTTTTTATCATGAATAAACTCATTTATTTGTTTAAGTGCGCGGCCATGAGCATTTTTTACACCACTGTATTTTGCTTCACCAAAGGCAACTAAAGCTTCTGGTGATTCTGTATGAAAATCAAAACCTGGATTTCCCGATATTTTTTCCTTAATAAGTTCTGCTAAAGGTAGGCGGATATGAGACAAATGTTTTTTGAGGGCTGTTTGTGCAACATCAGAAACCATATATTCACCAAAGTCTTCTGATATATCGGTTTCAACGTTGTTAAGTATTTCATTAGTTACTTTATCAACTGTCCGTTTGGATCGAGCTTCATAACCCATACGATCAATTACATCCAATGGTTGCAACCAACTAGTATCCAATGCCACGGTTAGCATTTCCTTAACTCGCAATTCTAGGTCAGTAATATCAATGGCAATTGAAAATATTTTTCCTGTTGCAGCATGTGCATAATCAGACATGTTTGTTTCAGTATAAGAGATAAGATTCATAACCATACCTTTATAATATGCTTACAATTACCAATTAAATTACTTATGTAATTTGGATAAATATTTTTTTGATAATAAATCATTTCCCCACCTCGCTCTTACTCAAACACCTCAGCGCCACTTGATAAACTATCGCATCGACCTGCTGTTGGCTGAGTGATTGAGTTTGTTGTTTGGGTATTGTGCCAACTAAAAACTTATGGCTAATAATAGGAAACGGTGGCTTTGTTTGGTTTGTCACAAACCAGCCGGGGAATACTAATACTGGGCTGGAGAACACTTGCTGGCCGGTAGCTTTGGTGAGCCACTGGCTGACCCACGTTGCTTGTCGAGTTGCTTGTTCTATTGGCTTGGTTTCAGTCCACGATGGGAAGCATAAGCGGCCATCTTTATAAAATAGTTGGTAGTCTTTACCTTGGGTTGCGCTAGTCGATTTACTGTCGCGTTTGCGCTTGTGGCGGCCTTTGGTTTCGATGGCGAATACGCCATTTTTGCCTATGGCTAAATGGTCGATGTTAAAGCCGTCGGCTTGGATGTCGTGAAACACTTGGTAGCCCAAAGCTTGTAAGCCGATTAGCTCATTGGCAGTGGCAATTTCTGCGGTGTGGCCTAGGCGTAATTTGGTGAGTTTGGAAAAGTTTTTCCACGTTTTGTAGCCGCAATAAGATAATCCGATAATAGAGATTATGGCAAATATCCAAGGGAATTTGCCGACGGTAATGTGTGCTTGAACGCTGTTAATGGCAAATGGCAGACACACAACCAATACGCCCATTAGCATACTGGCAATCAAATTGATTTGAAGGTCCTGTATTTCTTGTTGTAAACCAAAAGCGGGAATTCGTTGAAGTTGTTCGCGATCGACGGGTAATTTAACTGTTCTGTCGCGGTGTTTGAGCAATACAAACATCACCCCAAGGGTGACAAACATACTAGAAAGAAGAATGCCTACTGATAATAAACTGGAGGATAAACTTGTCATTGTCGTCCTTGCACGTGGTGTGACCTAAGTAATTGGTCGCAATTCTAAATCCATGAATCTGCTGGATTAATATACTCCGAGTTTAATAAAAATGTAAGCACTTCTTAATGCTGTCAAATAATCTATTTTTGAGGGTACTTGTTAAAGAATAAATAGAAACACCTTCACCTATTAGGTATGGGCATCAATTTCATTTATTGCAAAGTAAAATATTGGAGTATTGTAATAAAGCGACCTTATGGGTCGCTTATAACTGACTTTTGAAAGTAATCGTCGATTTATTCAGAGGGCGAATCTACGCTTTCAAGAATGAGTGACTTTAGGCGCTTATTCATTTCAGCTAGAGCTTCTAGATGCTCGCCTCGTACTTTAGGACTAATTTCAAGTGTTTGTTCCTGAGCTGATATGCTGGCATTAAAGGACGCAATGTTGCTTTCTAACTGTTTCTGTTTGTAGAGGAGTTCTTGTGAAGATAATTTACGTTGCTCTAATGCTTTTGTTATTTCAACTAATCCGGCCATAAATGAGCATTGTGAATGATATCTTTGAATGTCCACTAAAGCATTCTCTAAAGAGTAAAATTTTTCATCATCATCCTCTTCAAGGATTTTTTGGTTAATTACCGCCCGTGATTTCGTTCTACTTACATCCATCGCTCTTACAATCGCAGTGCTCATTGCATTTGCATAGATTTCCTCATTGGCTATTGATTGAATACCTGTGACAGCGGTCGCTCCGGCGGCTAATTCAGCAGCTGTTTGGGCATGGCTTATAACGGCAGCAGTCCCAGTCAATAGCATAGATAAACTGCCCATACTCACATTCCACGCATTACCATTACTGATAATCGTTGCCTGATGTTGAGTGCATTTATTATCAGAACTGAGTATAGCTTGAGCAATAAAGGCTTTACGTTGTTCTTTGTTAGCATTGAGGTTGATTATGTCTTGAGTGGTTAATTTAATTTCTCCTTCTGGATTAAAATACGGAATAGGTTGTGCTTCCGTACCATAATCATTATCGGCGATAAGTTGATCTGGAAGGTAAGTTTTTGCGAGCGTGCCACATCCTTGTATCAGAGTAACTATTATAATAAACAGTAGCTTATTCATACTATATCCTTATATTGCAACACTGTGGTGGTTGTTTTTTGTACATTTCAATATTGAATTTAGTCTATATATGTGAATTACAGTAATCAGCGATTAGTATTAAAATTTTCTAAACGGTATTAATACTGTCACTTAAGATTGTTAACGATGCGTAGATAAGTGGGGGAAGTGGGGCCAGTAGATAAGTGTGGTCAGAGTCTGAGGTATCCCCCACGAATTTAATTTCATGCTTGCGGATCCTTGATTAACGATTTTAGCGTCTTAATTCCAGCTAGCCAGTGGGACTCCAGCACTTGACCTGAAAGAGCAAATGAAAGGGCATGATGCTATGTACTGTGGCTTTGTATAAACGATAGCGCGGTGGCTATGGTTTCATCCCTGATTTTGATTGCTTCACTATTTTGTCTTACTGGCTGCATTACTTGCGTGTTCAGACAGCAACCGATTTTGTTTACTGCTATCAATCAATATTTACTGTTTATGTGATAATCAGTGAAAAAATGTCATTGTAGAATAATGACTTGTATTAATTTGTATCCTAAATGATGGTGGCAAATGTATGGCTGAATGTGTTGTGTTAATCGGTTAGCTTTATCTGCTGGGGAAAGCTGGCGTGTGTTGTGGCAGAATAAAACCTGTTAGTGCCTGTTATTTTAGTGCCTGTCTTTTAAATGCCTGCTTACTTAATGCTCGGGAACTCGTGGAGCCTATGAATAAAGAATATCAAGTACGAATAGATCGGGTGCTTCAGTATATTGAGGCTAATTTGACCGACAGCATTTCGCTAACTGAAGTGGCGAAAGTGAGCTATTTTTCCCCTTATCATTTTCATCGTATTTTTTCTGCCATTATGGGCGAGACAGTAAATGATTACATTGGTCGGCGTAAGCTTGAAAGGGCTGCCAATATGTTGATTTTCAATACGGAATTGTCAATAACGCAGGTGGCGTTAGACTGTGGTTTTTCATCCAGTGCTAATTTTTCTAAGGCGGTAAAACTCTATTTTGGTTTTAGTCCGTCTGAAATTAGAAACCCAGACAAAATAAAAGATAGCAAGATTGGAAAAATATACCGCAAGTATGGAAAAGTGTTTTGCCCCGCAGATTTGTATCCTAGTCGCATTACCAATGAGGTGATGAATAACGCCAATATGAAGGATATAAATATGAACGTGGAAGTAAAAGACTTTGTTAGCCAACGGGTGTGTATGTTGAGTTCGGCGCGAGGTTATCAACCTGAGTCGATTTTTGCCACTTGGGACAAGCTTATAGAGTGGGCGGCTAACAATGGCATTAAACACGATGAGCAACAACGTTTTGCGTTTGCCTATGACAACCCAACAGTGACGCCAGTAGATAAGTGCCGTTACGATGCTGCGATAGTGATTGCTAATAGCTTAGACGTTAATCCACCGTTTACGACAACTCAAATCCCCGAAGGCAAGTATGCAGTGGTGTATTTTAAAGGCGCACCTGAAGAGGCTATTCAAGCTCAGCTGAGTTTGTATTCTGATTGGTTGCCAAATAGCGGTTTTGAGCCTGATAATTTTCCGATGTTAGAGCATTATCTGAATGACGCCAGAGTAGATGGTTATGTTGAGATGGAAATTAGAGTTAAAGTTAAGGCTATGTTGTTTAAGAAGTAGTGGCAAAGTGGCGCTAAGGCTAACGTTGTCAAACACAATAGCAAGAACATTGATGATTATTGCTATTGTGTATTTGAAATACTGCAGCAAAGAGCAAAAGGTCGTCACCGCTACCATTTTACCTGAGTGTGAAACATAAAAAGGCCTGCTTATTGTAAGCAGGCCTTTTGGGTTTAGTTTTCGCTGTTAGTCATGTTCACTTCAAAAACATCGCTTAAGCTAGTCACTATTTGGGTAAGTTACTTTTTACTTTCTACACAAGCAGTTTATAAAATCAGTCTTAGAACTGGTTCATTGTGTTGTCTTTACCAGACGCTTTAAGCGCTTGGTCACCAGAGAAGTACTCTTTATGTGCATCACCCATATCTGAACCAGCCATGTTTTGATGTTTAACACAGGCGATACCTTGACGGATTTCCTTACGTTGAACATTGGCAACATAACCCAACATGCCTTGGTCACCGAAGTATTCTTTAGCCAAGTTATCGGTAGATAATGCTGCTGTATGGTAAGTCGGTAGTGTAATAAGGTGATGGAAAATACCTGCTTCACGGGCCGAGTCAGATTGGAATGTACGAATTTTTTCATCAGCTTGGATAGCAAGCTCAGTGCCATCGTAATCAACACTCATTAATTGAGGGCGGTCGTAAGCTGAAACGTCTTGTCCTGCTTTTTGCATCGCATCAAATACTTGCTGACGGAAGTTAAGCGTCCAGTTAAACGATGGCGAGTTGTTATACACAAGCTTGGCATTAGGAACAACTTTACGGATTTCGTTAACCATGCCACCGATTTGAGATACATGCGGCTTTTCAGTTTCAATCCACAATAAATCAGCGCCATTTTGCAATGAGGTAATACAATCAAGTACACAACGTTCTTCACCCGTACCGGCACGGAACTTAAATAAGCCATTTGGTAGACGAGCCGGTTTCACCAGTTTGCCACCTTGCTGGAATACCACATCACCATTTTCAAGTTTTGCAGCATCAACCGCTTCAACTTCAAGGAAGCTATTGTATAGGTCGCCTAGATCGCCAGCTTCTTTAGTGACAGCAATTTTTTGAGTTAAGCCTGCACCTAATGAATCGGTACGCGCAACAATTACGCCGTCATCGATACCGAGTTCTAAAAATGCATAACGAACCGCATTAATTTTTGCTAAAAATTCAACATGTGGCACGGTGACTTTACCGTCTTGGTGGCCACACTGTTTTACATCTGACACTTGGTTTTCTAATTGAATACAACAAGCACCGGCTTCAATCATCTGTTTTGCCATTAAGTAAGTGGCTTCTTCGTTACCAAAACCGGCATCAATGTCGGCAATAATAGGTACAACGTGGGTTTCGAAGTTTTCAATTTTGTGTTGAATCGCAGCTTTATCTGACTCTTTGGCACTATCTAATTCGCGGAAAAGACCACCTAGTTCACGAGCATCAGCTTGACGTAGAAAGGTGTATAACTCTTTAATCAACGCAGCAACAGAGGTTTTTTCATGCATAGATTGGTCAGGTAATGGACCAAACTCACTACGCAGTGCAGCTACCATCCAACCTGAAAGATATAGGTAACGACGCTTGGTGGTTAAAAGGTGTTTTTTAATCGAAATCATTTTTTGTTGGGCGATAAAACCATGCCAGCAACCTAAAGACTGAGTGTACTGCGATGAGTCCTTGTCGTAGTTGTCCATGTCTTCACGCATGATCTTGGCAGTGTACTTTGCGATGTCTAACCCAGTCTTAAAACGATTTTGTAGGCGCATACGAGCGACTGACTCTGGATTGATGGCATTCCATGCACTACCTTCCGAATTAATCAAGGTGGCAGCTTCATCGATATTATTTTTGTAGTGAGTCATGTGTTTATTCCTTAACAAATAGATTAGCGGCAATTGATTACGTTGAAAATAATAGCTAGACTTGGTTAAATAAACCTAATTTATACTTACTATCTTCGGTATTCACCATATGAATGTATCTCGTATCGACTTGAACCTCCTTGTTTATTTAGATGTTTTACTACGTGAAAGAAATGTTACTAAAGCGGCAGACCAGCTTGGGATCAGCCAGCCTGCAATGAGTAACGGCCTAAAACGCTTACGAAACTTGTTTGATGATCCCCTACTTATTCGCACGAGTCAGGGCATGACACCGACCGAACGTGCAAATGAATTACAACCCATTATCAGTGAGCTGATTATTGGGCTGGAAAAAGCCGTACAACCGCGTGCCAATTTTGATCCACTGGAAAGTGATAAAGTCTTCCGTGTTATGGCAAGTGATTATGCTGAAGCGACGTTAATTCCACCGCTCATCGCTAAGCTTCGTACTCAAGCACCCAACATTATTTTAGATATCATGACCCCAAGTGATGTCAGTTTCCCTGATGTAGAACAAGGAAGAGTCGATATGGTGATCAACCGTTTTGACAGTATTCCGCAATCATTCCATCAAAAAATATTGTGGAGTGATGATTTTAGCTGCCTGATTAGTAAGGGTAATCCTGTTTTAAAGAAGTTTTCTTTAGACAGTTATTTAAAAGCTAAGCATGTGTGGGTGAGTAAAACAGGGATGGGTGTTGGGGTAGGGATGAACCCAGATGATGTTCAGCGTTTGGGCTGGGTAGATGAAGCATTAACGCGAATTGGTGTGAAACGCCAGATCACCGTTTTTACACGCCATTATCAAACCGCCTGTTTGTTGGCTGAGCAACAAGATTTGATCGCAACCATACCAAGTAAGATGGCACGTCATCACATCAATAATGAACGGGTGAGCATTGTTCCGCCGCCTTTTATTATTCAACCCATCGCCTTGACTATGGCCTGGAGCCCTTTGCTTCAGCATAATCCCGCGCATCAGTGGATGCGTCAACTTATCACTAAAACCGCAGAAGAGATAAATAGAGGGGATGTTTAACCTTACTGTTATTGTGATTTTTAGTTACGTATATGTTGCAAATTAACCAAAAAACACCATTTCACCATATCTTTGGTGAATAGTGGTGATAGTAAGTATAAATTGGATAAATAAGATAACTTTGATATAGAGTAAAGTATTACTGCGTATGAACAGTAAGCTGTTAACAGTGGAATGAGTTTGCGCGAGTTATTTATGGCTAATGCTTATGACTGGAGATTCGGGACTAATGATTTGGGACTAATGATTTAGGGCCAATGATTTAAGGCATATGATTTAGGACTGAGTTTACGGTCAACGCACAGAAATTAAGGTAGGGATATAAAATGACAGCACGTATTCAAGTAGGTGGATTACACATAGCGCAAGCATTGTGGCAATTGGTCGACAGTGACATTTGCCCAGGTACTGGCATTGATTCAGCAACCTTTTGGGCAAAATTTGAGGGCATTATTAGCGAATTTTCTCCCGTTAATGTGAAGCTGTTAGAAAAAAGACAACAACTACAACAGCAAATTGATCAATGGCATATTGACCATCCCACCAAAGATTTTGACCCTGCACAATATAAAGCTTTTCTATATGAAATAGGTTACCTGGTGCCTGAGGGTGAGGCTTTTCAAATTAGCACTGAAAATGTCGACCATGAAATTGCTGCGCAAGCTGGACCACAACTTGTCGTGCCGGTTAAAAATGCGCGCTTTGCGCTTAACGCTGCCAATGCTCGTTGGGGCAGCTTGTATGATGCGCTATATGGCACTGATGCGATATCTGAAGAAGGTGGCGCGGAGCTCACTAAACAATACAACCCGGTACGCGGCAATAAAGTTATCGCTTTTGCCAAACAACACTTAGATACCGCTTCGCCCTTAGCACAAGGCAGCCATGCCGATGTGACCCGTTATTACCTCGACGCGGGTGTGTTACGGGTGCAATTAACTGACGGCTCTAGCACAACCTTAGCCCAAACCGATAAATGTGTGGGTTACCAAGGTAGTGCCGATGCACCAAGTGCTATTTTGTTAGTTAATAATGGTCTGCATATCGAAATTCAAATAGATCCAACCAGTGTTATTGGTGGCAGTGATCGCGCTGGCGTTAAAGACTTACTGGTTGAAGCCGCTGTTACCACCATTATGGACTGTGAGGACTCTGTCGCTGCAGTGGATGCTGAAGACAAGGTTGAAGTTTATCGTAATTGGTTAGGTTTGATGCAAGGTAATTTATCTGCTTCGCTGACTAAAAATGGTAAAGAGATTGTAAGAGAGCTCAATGACGATCGCGTCTATACCGCAGCTAATGTCAATCAGAGTACCAACCAGAATGCAGATGTAAAAACAATCACTTTACCCGGCAGAAGTTTGTTATTTGTGCGTAATGTGGGTCACTTGATGACCATTGATGCTGTGCTGGATAAAAATGGCAACGAAGTACCTGAAGGGATACTGGATGGCATGATAACTGTGCTTGCTGCGATGCACGACCTTAAAGGTAACAATAATGGTCGTAGTAATAGCCGCAAAGGTTCGGTGAATATTGTAAAACCTAAAATGCATGGCCCTGAAGAAGTGCAATTTACCTGTGACCTGTTTACTAAGATAGAAGATGCGCTCAAGCTGCCGCGTAATACGATTAAGGTCGGCATTATGGATGAAGAGCGCAGAACGACACTGAATTTAAAAGAGTGCATTAGGGCTGCGAAAGAGCGCGTGGTGTTTATTAATACTGGCTTTCTTGATCGCACAGGTGATGAGCTGCATACCTCAATGCTCGCGGGCCCGTTTGTGCCTAAATCGGTGATGAAACAGCAAAAATGGATTAGTGCTTACGAAGATTGGAATGTCGATATTGGGCTTGAATGTGGCTTACAAGGTCGCGCTCAAATCGGTAAAGGCATGTGGCCAATGCCTGATGAAATGGCAGCAATGCTTGAACAAAAATCGGCTCATCCTAAAGCGGGCGCAAATACAGCATGGGTGCCGTCGCCAAATGGTGCCGTGCTGCATTCGACTCATTATCACCAAATTAATGTGGCAGACGTTCAGCAAAAAATTAAACAACGCCCACGTGCTAGCATTGACAGTTTGTTGACCATTCCTTTACTTGCTGAAGGGGTAACACTCACCAATGAGCAAATTACTTTTGAACTAGAAAATAATGCCCAGGGTATTTTAGGGTATGTTGTGCGCTGGATTGATCAAGGTGTGGGTTGTTCAAAAGTGCCTGATATTAATAATGTCGGCTTGATGGAAGACAGAGCAACCTTACGAATTTCATCGCAATATTTAGCTAATTGGCTTGAACATGACCTATGCAGTGAAGCGCAATTGATGGCGGCGTTGAAAAAAATGGCCGCTGTGGTGGATACTCAAAATGCCGGTGATCCGTTGTACACTAATATGGCGCCTAACTTTGACGGCATTGCCTTTAAAGCGGCATGCGATCTGATTTTTAAAGGCAAATCTCAGCCATCTGGTTACACAGAGCCTTTGCTACATGCTTATCGAATTCAAGCTAAAGCAGGTTAATTTTTAGCGTTAATACCGGCTCTGAGTTTATGTAGTCACTCAATAAATCAGCCCTGATCTTGCAAAGATTAGGGCTTTTTTTTGTGGCCATTTTATAAGTGGTGTCAGAGTGGTGTCAGAGTAAACTTTTAAAGTACCCGCTAGCCTGCGGGGTTTTGACCAGATTGTTGGGCCGATTTATTTCAGATGCAGAGCGTTTAATCGCTGGTCACATTTATGATTGTTTTCGCTGTCAGATTAAGCGAGTCTATATAAAACCGACTAGAAATGAGCTTTATGAAATATTCGTTACTCGCTTTGGGATTACTGTTTAGTAGCCAGACACTGTTTGCTATGGATGTTGAATATACTGCAACGCCTATCAAGATTGATGGGATTGCCGACGCAGCATGGCAGCAAGCTAAATGGCAGACTATGCCGTATTTAATGGATGGGGTGTTGCCAGATTCTGCGAGTGATTTTAGCGGTAAATATAAGCTGCTGTGGGATGAGCACTATTTGTATCTGCATGCTGAAATTACCGACGATGTGTTGCTTGATACCCATGTCGACCCAACGGTGAATTATTGGGATGATGACACCTTAGAGGTGTTTATTGATAGCGATGCCTCAGGCGGCGATCATCAGTTTAATCACAGTGCATTTGCGTACCATATTGGCCTAGACAATCAGGCGGCTGATTATGGCCCAGATAAACAAGCTCACTTGTATACGTCGCATTTAAAAAGTCGTTGGCAGCGCAGTAGCGAGGCGCCTTACAACGTGATTTGGGAGGTGGCGATTAAGCTGTATCCTAATGATTTTAAGGAAGGTCAGCAAGATAAGCCATTACTGCTCGCACCCAATAAAGTGATCGGTTTTATGCTTGCCTATTGCGATAATGATGGCAGCCCAGTAAGGGAGCATTTTATGGGTTCTCATGAGATCACCCCGGTTAACGGTGACAAAAACAGAGGCTTTATCGACGCCAGTGTGTTTGGGCGTATGACCCTTAAACGTTAGTTTACCTCTACGGCGATTAACATGATTGCTGGCTATTTATTTTTGATTTGGCTAGTCTTTAAGCATAAATCGGTAAAAGGAGTAATACCATGGAAGTGCGCGATATCATGACCCCGAATCCTTTTTGCATTAGCAATGAAGCTAGCCTTAAAGATGCTCATCAATTGATGCAAACTCGCAATGTGCGCCATTTGCCGGTGATTTCGGAAACAACAGGGCAATTCATTGGGATGCTAACCCATAAAAAGATGATCGCTGTTGTATTAACCATGCTCAATAAATATGGCCAAGGGGCGTTAGATAGAAAGGAGCGCTTTACGCCCATTGCCGAGGTTATGGATACCCAAGTGCAGAAGCTAGGTTTGGACGAGCCGCTGACGGTTGTAGTGCAATATTTTATCGACAATAAACTGGGTTGTTTACCTGTGGTTGATGAACACAATAAGGTACTAGGAATTGTGACATCGTCAGATTTTGTCAAACTGTGCCAGCGCCTACTGCTAACGCAAAAGTAACCATTTTCTTAGTCTTTATGGTATTCAGATGAAGTGGGCATTAATAACTCCAGCCAGAATATTTTCCCTCTGACGGCCTAGCAAATATAAATCAATGTAAAACAAAAAAGCGACCTGAAGGTCGCTTTTTTGTTTTTGTCTTTTATTAGGCATTCGTTAGTTGTGAAACCATTTATTTATAATGATTGTAAGTTTGTTTGCCAATTAAGTTATGAATTAATATGAAAAGATATTTAAAGTTATTAACGAGGTTGTGAATAGTTATTAATGGCTGTGGGGTTAATAAAAATAGTTATGAATAAAGGCGATGTAAGTTCATAAGTTATATTATGTTTAAATCATTCTTATTTATATATTTAACAAATTTAAAAACATGTTTTTTAGTAGGTCTTTGTGAGCTAATTCCTTTTAAATCATTAGATTGCGATTTTGTTTTTGCGATTTTCAATATTGAAAAACACATGCAATTGATGGCGCTAAATAAAGATCTTGATCCCGAATGAATCATTTTTAAATTAAAAGTCACAGATCTAATAATACCTCCAAAGTAATAGTTCGTATTTTTGTTAATTCAAATTACACTTTAAATGCAAACTAATTAACACAAACATTAACAAATCATAAAATAATTAACTGTAAGGCCAAGATGATGAACAAATGTATTATCACTACGTTACTTTGTGGGATATTCGCTTTCGCGTGCTTATCTCTCTCAGTTCAGGCGGCCCCCTGGAATCAACTCACTGGTGAACAACTAGAACAGCAACTGACGGAGAAATTTGCTCAAGGTAATTACTCTAACAAAGGTGCCGACTCTTGCCTGATGTGTCATAAGAAAAATGACAAGGTCATGGCGATATTCGATAGCGTGCACGGTAGCCCGAGCCAACAGGGTTCGCCTATGGCGGGTCTGCAATGCGAAGCCTGTCATGGCCCGTTAGGTGCGCATAACAAAGGCGGTAAGGAGCCGATGATCGCCTTTGGCAAAGAGAGCAAGCTTTCCGCTCAAAGTCAGAACAGTGTCTGCCTAGGTTGCCATAACGATCCTAAGCAGATGGCATGGCATAGCAGCAGCCACAATTTAGACGAGGTGGCCTGCAGCGATTGTCATAATATCCACACCGACAAAGATCCGGTTATGGACAAGCTTACGGTTAATGACACCTGTACCTCTTGCCACACGCAGCAAAAATCTGACATGAATAAGCGCTCATCTCACCCGATGAAGTGGGATCAAATGACCTGTATCGATTGTCATAACCCACACGGTTCTATGAGTGAAAGTGCGCTGAATCACGCCACGGTGAATGATACTTGTTATAGCTGTCATGGCGAAAAACGTGGTCCTGTTTTATGGGAGCATGCGCCAGTGACAGAAAATTGTGCCAACTGTCATAACCCCCATGGCAGCGTTAACGAAGCCATGCTCACTCAAAGAGCACCACAACTGTGTCAGCAATGTCATATGGATGATGGTCATGCAAGCCGTGTTGTACAACAAAGCGGAAGTGATGCGTTTGGCGGCGGTAAGAGTTGCCTCAATTGCCATAGCCAGATCCATGGCTCCAATCACCCAGCCGGCAGCAAGCTGCAGCGCTAATTAGGAGTAACTCAAATGAGATTCAAATTTAACCTCATCACGTTATCACTTCTCGCTATATCTGGCGCGATAACGGGCTCTGCAATGGCGGCTGACTTTGGCGTGAACAAGGCCAATACCAGTACCGTTAACCAACAAGTATTTCAGTGTAAGCGTTGCCCTCAAGTTGCTGGTTATATCGGCACCATCGGGGTCAATGCCGCGTATATTGACAGTGATGACATTCACTCCGGTAATGCGTTCGGTACCGACAATGACGGGGCTAATGGCAGTGTGGATGCCGATTTACATTATCGAAATACTGCAGGCTATAAAGCCAAGTTTCAGGCACATCAATTAGGTTTGGATAACGGCTTTGCTCATCTTGAAGCGGGAAAGTCAGGCCACTATAAACTGGTTGCCGATTATCAACAGCTAACCCGTTATCAGTCTGGCGATGCACGCAGTCAGTTATGGTACAAAGACGGCGTACTGACACCGAGTGAACATACTCAAATTCAGGATCTCTCGTTGCAGAGGAACAAAGCTGGCTTGGGTTTGAGCTATGGCCAAGACTTTTATCAGGCTTATGTGCGTTATGAGCACGAGAATAAAACCGGTTACCAGGGCAGCAGTATTGTCACTCCGCGTCCAGTTAATTTTGGCCTGCCAGTCGATGCCAACACAGATAACCTCACCGCGGGTTTGTCATTGTCTGGCGATAGTTGGACTACCAACCTGAACTATTTCGTGAGCCAGTATAAAAACGATGTTGACGCGTTAAGTCTTCCTTATCTGTATGACGTTTTTGCACCTGCTCCTGACAATCAGGCCCATCAAATTAGCTTGTCTGGCCAATATCAATTAAACCGCACCGTTATGAGTGGTCGCTTGGCATCGGGCAAGATGACCCAAGATGATAATTTGATTCAAATGTCGGGTAATCCACTGCAAAACTGGGACGGAGAAGTCGATACCTTAGACGGCAAGCTGTCTGTCACTTCGCTGCTAAGCAACACGCTCAGACTCGGCGGCAGTGTCGATTACAGCAAGCGTGACAATAAGGGATCGGTATGGGAATTCGCTCAATATGAAGTTAACGGGATCTCGGGGGCATTTAAACAGAATATCCCTTTAGACACCGAACGCCGCGGCCTCAAGCTTAATGCCAGTTACCGCCTAAGCAGTGACTATCGCTTACAGGCTGGCTATGACCGCAAAGAGATGGAGCGCAGTTATGGTGACCGTGAACAGACCAATGATGACGCCCTATGGGCCAAGCTCAATGTCCGTGCATTGGATGACATCAAGCTTAAGTTTAAGGCCAGCCTCGATAACCGTGGAGGCAGCGAATATCAAACTAGCGAACTGACGTCATCAGAAACGAATCCTTTGCTTCGCAAATATTACCTGGCTGATAGAAAGCGCACTGCCTTCAAAGCCATGTTTAATCACACCCCAACGTCGTGGCTCAGTGTGGATATGACCGCCCGCTATGCCAAAGATGATTATAACGAGACTCAACTGGGTCTGACCGAATCTGAAGACTACGGTTATGACATCAATCTTGGGCTGCAGCTGAATGCACACCTATCTGGCTATGCCTTTGCTGGTCAGCAGTGGATCGACGCTGCACAAGCTGGCAGTCAGGGGTTCTCAAGCCCTGATTGGTTCGCCGATATCGAAGATGAGTTTATTAATCTGGGGGCTGGTTTCAACTATAGCGGGCTGCTTGAAGACAGGCTCAGCCTAGGCGGCGACTACTTATTTGCTAACTCTGCCAGCAACACGCTGGTCACCTATGACGTTACCACGCCACAGGGGGATTACACCTCTTTCAACCATAGTCTCAAACTACATGCGAACTACGCATTAAGCGAAGAGATGGCGTTAAAGCTGGCTTACCAGTATGAGCGCTATTACGACACCGATTATGCGCAAATTGATGTCAATACAGTTCCAGGACTGACCACCTTAGGTAGCCTGAACCATAACTATAACGCGCACCAAGTGATGTTGTCGTTTAGCTACCAGCTGCGCTAATGCAAACAGTGCTAATCATAACTGCAATGAGGAAAAGATAATGGAACGCAGAAGTTTCTTAAAAATGAGTGCCGCACTAAGTTGCGTAGCAACGGTTTCAGGCTGTAACTCAAGCTCTAAAGATGTTGAAGTAGTGCCGCCTACGCCACCTGTTGCCGGTGAAAACCTCAACTGGTCGGCTTGTTTGGTTAACTGTGGATCTAACTGTCCGGTACAGGTTTTTTCTACCGATGGGGTGATTACCCGGGTAGAGTCTCAATTTACCACCACAGATAAGTACGGCGATCATGATGTGCGCGCTTGCCCACGAGGACGCTCTTTGCGTAAACGTGTTTATGCACCTGATCGTCTGAAATACCCGATGAAGCGTGTTGGTCCTCGTGGTAGCGGACAATTTGAGCGGATTAGCTGGGATGAAGCCCTTGATCTTGTCGCCGAAAAACTGCAAGGCACTATAGACCAGTACGGTAATGAATCGATTCACTTCACCTATAACTCGGGTGCACGTTATCACTTCTCCGGTAAACAGTGCCTGTATCGCTTAATGAACCTTAAGGGCGGTTATCTTAACGCTTATGGCGATTATAGCTGGTCACAAATTTATGAAGCCGCTGGACAAACATATGGCTCTGCAGGCCCTGGCTGGCAAGGAAGTAGTGTGTCTGAAATGCAAAACTCAGACTTAGTGCTGATGGTTGGTTACAACCCATCCGAAATCCGCATGAGTGGTTCGGGCGAAGCCTATGACTTCTTGGTGCAGAAGCAAAAGCATAACTTTAAGACTATTTTGATTGATCCACGTTACACCGACTCTGCGGTAGGTAAAGAAGATCAGTGGTTGGCAATTCGTCCGGGTACCGATGCGGCGCTGTTTGAAGCCTTAGCCTATGAGTGGATTACTACTAACACCGTTAATCAGGCCTTTCTGGATAAATACTGTGTCGGTTATGACGAGAAAACCATGCCTGAAGGCGTTGGATATGAAGAGAGCTACAAAGCATATATTCTCGATAACGTGAAAGTTGGCGACTTAACTCCGGGTGTTAATGCTAAAACGCCAGAGTGGGCTGCTGCTATTACCGGTATCGAAGCTCATCTCATTGTCGAATTGGCCCGCGAACTGGCTGCAGCTCGCGCACCTTTCATTCAAATTGCCGCCTCGCTAAACCGTCAGGCTGCTGGTGAAAACAACACCCGTGCGGGTTACATGCTACCCATCCTGTTAGGTCAATTGGGTCTGCCGGGCACTAACTGTGGTGGTTTGTGTAAGGGCTCTTCTTTACACGCGCCATCAATGCCTACTGGCTCAAACCCAGTGAAGAAAGCGATATCATTCTTTACCTTTACTCAGGCCATCGAAGATGGCAAAAACATGACCGTTCTGTCCGATGGAGTACAAGGTGTCGACCTTGATGAAGCGGGTGACGGTAAGTTGGATACTGATATTAAGGCGATTATCAACTACGGTGGTAATGCCCTAATTAACCAACACTCTGAAGTGCGTAAAACAGAGAAGCTACTCCAGGATGAAACTAAATGTGAATTTATCCTAGTGGTCGACAACTGGATGACACCCAGTGCTAAGTTTGCCGATGTTTTATTGCCAGACGTGTCATGGCTTGAATCAGAAGACTTAGTTAACCAAAGTTACGCCGCAGGTGATACCGCCTCCTTGGTACAGATGAGCAGCAGTGTCGACCCTATGTTCGAGAGCCGTCCTATCTATGAGGTCTGTGTCGACTTAGCAAGACGCATGGGAGTTGAAGCCGAGTTTACCGAAGGTAAGAGTCGCAAAGATTGGCTGGATCAATTCTATGCCGAATCTAAAGAGGCTACCCCAGAATTACCAGCAAAAGAGGTGATGCTCACACAGGGTATCTATCGCAAATATTTGCCGAACGGGGGTTATATCGTACTGGAAGATTTCCGTACCGATCCCGATGCCAATCCACTCGGCACACCCTCTGGAAAGATTGAGATCTACTCATCACGCTTAGCGGAAAAAGCGCGTACCTGGAAGCTCAAAGAGGGTGACGTAATATCTGCGCTACCTAAATACGTGCCGACCTGGGAAGGTTATGAAGATACTGAAACCAAGAAGAAGTATCCATTACAACTTACTGGTTATCACACTAAGGGCCGTGCCCACTCTAGTTTTCACAACGTCCCTTGGCTGCGTGAAGCGGTGCAGGATGCTGTGTGGATGAACCCAATCGATGCGAATCAGCGCGGACTTAGCACTGGTGATAAGGTCCACATTTTCAATGATCGCGGCACCATCGAAGTCGAAGTTAAGATAACACCTCGTATTATGGTCGGCGTAACAGCACTGGGGCAGGGCGCTTGGTTCCTACCTGGTGGCAATGTGGATAAAGGCGGTTGTTTGAACGTGCTTACCACACAACGCACTACACCGATAACGAAAGGTAATCCTCAGCACACTAACCTGGTTGAAATCCGTAAGGTCTGATAGGAGTTAACAATGAGTAATAATATCCAATACGGCTTTCATGTCGACGCAAGTAAATGTACTGGCTGTAAAACCTGTCAGATATCGTGTAAGGATCGTAAAGACCTCCCCGTTGGCATCAACTGGCGCCGGGTTTATGAATACGGTGGGGGACAATGGACAGAACATGGTGATGGCACTGTAAGCCAAAACGTATTTGCCTATTACATGTCTATCGCTTGTAACCACTGCTCGGAGCCTGTTTGTGTTAAGGCTTGTCCAACTGGCGCAATGCACAAACGCCGCGAAGATGGTTTAGTCCATGTGGCGGCAGATCTTTGTATCGGCTGTGAAAGTTGTGCAAGAGCTTGCCCATACGATGCGCCGCAGATAGATAAAGATCGTAAGGTGATGACCAAGTGTGATGGTTGTTTTGAGCGTTTGGCCGAAGGTAAACAACCTTCATGTGTGGAGTCTTGCCCTATGCGAGCTATCGATTTCGGACCGATGGAAGAGCTGATGGCTAAGTACCCGGGCGCCATCTCGCCCGCGGTTGCTCCGTTGCCACAAAGCAGTATTACTACACCTAACTTACTTATTACACCTAACCGTCATTCTCGCCCAAGTGGTGACACTGATGGAGAAGTGTTGAACTACGCAGAAGTTTAATCCCCCGATTGGTGCCACTCATGTGGAGTGGCACCTCTATTTGCTGTTTATGGCGATACATTTAGTTCAACAAACGAGGTTAGCATGGCATCTCTTAACGAAAATGAACTCCTAGAATATCAAGGCATTGCGCGCATTCTTCACAATGTACTCTTTAATGATCCGACCCCAGAGTTGATCCAAGGATTTATTGAGCATGATGTTGCTCAAAGCTGGCCACCGTTTACCGCATCGAGCAAAGAGTCGAGTGGTCGTGAGTTGCTGGCCAATTATCTCGGCCAATGGACTGAAGATAAACAACAAACCTTAAAACTGGACTATGCACAACTTTTCTATGGACCGGGCGAGCCCAATGCTGTGCCTTGGGGATCGGTTTACTTGAGCGAGAGGCAACTCCTCAATGATAAGTCGACTATGGCACTAAAAGCCTTTTATCATGAACAAGGGATCAGCTTCGAGCTGGATAGTAATCAACCAGTCGATCATATCGGTCTGTTTTTCGCGGTATTGGATCAAATGTTTACCCAATGGGATCAAACTGAAGATAACGAACCACTAGAACGAAGCTGCATGATTTTGCTGCAGCAACACCTTCTTCCTTGGTCTGGGCGCTGCCTCGAACTGATGAATGAACATGCTAGAACTGATTTTTATCGCGGCATAGCAATGCTGACTCAAGCCTATTTAGATCGACTGATCCAAAGGCTAAATCTGGTCCCTATGACCGCGCGCCTGTATCGTTAATAGGCAGTATCGTTAAGAGACAAGGTTTTATAACGGGTGGGTTGATATGACGTTCATTAAAGCGCTGGGCGCTCAGTGGAATAAAGGTAAGTTGTCGCAACAGCTTGAGCGGGTTCTGATGTTAGAGCCTGAGATCCAGTCGCTTTTTATTGGGGCAACCACAGTTACCACAGTCTCTAATTTAATCGCAGCCATCGGCTTTAAAGACTCTATGACTCAGGAACAAGAGCAGCAGCTCAGCCATGAGTTTATGCTCAACATACTGTTCAACTGCTTTCGGTTACTGATGATCAAACAGATTGAGCATGACAACCTGAGCCAAGCCGAACATCTGATCATTCAGCTTACCAAAATGTGGGCAACGAAAGAGTTGGGCGACAAGCCTGTTAATGAGTCCAGCCAGACTCAATATCAAGCGCTGCAACAACAAATCCTCAACCTTAGCGAACAGCTCGATGAGCTAAATCGGCAGAGGCTGCTTCAAAAACGAAATATGTGACGTTAACTATTAAACTTATCAGACTAAAAAAGCTAACTTTTCATCTTGCGTCGCATGGTATTCGGGTTGATGCTCAGTAATCGAAAAGCGAGCAATCGAAAAGTGGGGCAGAGTCTAACGAGTCTCCATCTACTCCAATGACGCCACAATCTCACGGAAAAATTCGATGGTTTCTTGTTTTGAATTCAGCTCATCAAGAAAGCCTAAATCGGCACTGTTTTTAACTATCACCACATTGTGTTGTTGGTTTACATAAATATATTGCCCGTAAACGCCGACACAGAAAAATTCACCTTGCTGTGCTTCTGGCGGTAACCAAATTTGATAGCCATAACCTAATTTTCCGACTTGCGGTTGTAGGTAATCTGCTTGTGGGGTGGTGGCGACTTTTATCCAAGCAGCTGACACGATTTGCTTGCCATTAAATGCGCCATTATTGAGTAATAAGCGGCCAAAGCGGGCGTAGTCACGGGTGGTAACATTTAAGCCGCCTAACGCAAATGCGCTACCTTGGGAATCAGTCAGCCAATAGGCATCGCTTTCCATGCCGATGGTGTTCCACAGATTTTGCTGTAAAAGTTCGATTAATGATTTCCCACTAACTCGCCTGAGTATCATGCTAATCACGTGGGTGTCCATGCTGACATAATGAAATGCTTTGCCTGGGGCTGATTCATTAACCAGTTCACTGGTCATTTGATCTAACGAGCCGCCAATAGCCAGTACACGACCCATTTTGTTAATGTCAGAATAAAAATCTAGATAGTCTTCGTTCCACTTAACCCCAGACGACATTTGCAATACGTGTTTTACTTTGACGTCGCCATAACCAGACTTGGCAAGCTCGGGCAGATAAAAGCCGACGGTTTTTTCAATATCAATGTTGCCAGCATCCACCTGCATGCCGAACAATATCGACACAAATGATTTGGCCATTGACCACGAGATACGTTTGTCATCACTTTTAGTGCCTAGAAAATATTGCTCGTAGGTTATTTTGTCATTTTTAAGCACCAGTAATGCGGTTGTTGCTCTGCGTTTAAGAAACGCTTCGGTATTGGTTGAGCTGTTTCGATAGTTAAACGATTCAGGCAAAGGCGTTAAGGCGACGTCGAACACATAAGGCTCGCCTTGTTTAACGATTTTTTTGTTAAAAAAGACATCCTTCATATTGGAGAAATTATTTACCACGAGGGATTCATCAAATAAGGTGACTACGCTGTATAAGCGATTAACGCTTTGCCAATTAAACGCAACAAGGATGATAAAAATAACAAAAAGGCTTAATAAACCACCTTTGATGAACTTAAACAAAGTCGACATTGACGTTCCAGGTAAATAAAATTGATGTAATGACAATAACCTATAGTCATCATCAACATAAATCAAATAGTTAACAAATCTATTGTTGTCGTCTTTAAACGTGTTTGAACCATGCAATAGGTCGTAACTTTAAATCCATAAATTTGCCGAAATAATTTACTTCCGTTGTGTAGAAATGTCAGTGGCAACTAGCTGTTTTTATTTAGACACCGCGGTTTGAATTGATACGGCTATCGAGTCGACTGGTTGCAGCCTCTAAAACCTCTGTTGTGTTCAAATTTCGTTTGATTATCCACGTGGTTATTGATGACAATATTTACTGCCTATTTTAAATAAACGTTTAGTTGACGATATTGTTACGTTTTTATCTATTGCTAAAGTAGGTAGTAGCAGTGTTCAATACATTCTGTATGATGTATTTTATTGAAAATTATCAATTATTTATAGTTTGTTGTTTATTTTAGCATTTCATTACTTTAGAGTATGCGCCGCTAGGAAAGCGCGTTAGCCCGACGGTAAGGTTAGGCTACATTTGAGTTAATGGATAAACCCCCTTTTTATGATTTATCCATTCTTTATATCTGCTTGAATCTCCTAGCGTAAAATAATCAAATAAAGGAATGATTGATGAAAAACGTTACTGCATTAGCACTAGTATTAGGTTTTGCTGCACTACCAGCTGTAGCTGCACAAGATGCACCATTTCAACACGAAGCGGGTTTGCAATACTCTGCTAATACTGAAGAGTTCGGTGATGGTCAATGGGATCTAAACTACCGTTTCTATTTCGATTCTGTGTCACAAGAAAAAGGCCCATATGCATTAAATGGCTTTTTAGCACAATCTACCAATGTTGGCGCTAGCTATTCAATGATTGATGATGCTGACATTGATGTTTTCTCTGTTGATGGCACTTATGTTTTTGATTCAAAGTGGTTTGTTGGCGCTAAAGTAGAGCGTTTTGACGCTGGTGTTTTTGATACTGATATTTACCAACTTGATGTAGGTTATTACTTCAACGACAGCTCAAAAGTAGCGGCATTCTATGTTGATGGTAGTGATATTGACTCAAGCTATGGTCTTGAAGCTCGCAGCTTTATCGATCTTAAAAGCACTACTGGTATCGATTTAGGCGCTATGTGGACTCATACTGATGCTGACGATCTCTTTAATGTAAACGCTGACTGGTATGTGACTAAAGCATGGTCTGTGGGTTTAGGTTACGCAGACATCGGTTCTGATGATTTTTTCATTGCTAAAACGGCTTACTGGTTACGCATCTCTGACGCTTTTTCTGCAACATTTGAATTGTCTAAAGATCTTGATTCAGACGTAGACGGTTTCGGTGCTGCAATTGGTGTTGTTGGCCGTTTCTAAGCTAAAAGGCTATTAATAATAGCTTATCAATAAAAGCTTATTGATATCGATCATTTACCCCAAAAAAAGGAGCCTTAACCAGGCTCCTTTTTTGTCTGTGTATCCATATTGTGTCTGTAATAGTGGCAAAATAATTCAGTTATAAATATCGTCTGAAACGTCACCGTATAAATGACTGCATGCACTTTCGTACAGCTCGACATTAACCGTTTTTAGTAGCCAACGTGTTGGCTAAAGCTTCTACTTACACACTTGGAATGAGACGTGATTATCTGATAGTCGTGTGCTTAGCGAAGGTTATTTGAGTGTTATAGATAAAAAAAAGCGAATCGATTGATTCGCTTTTGAATGTTAAAGATTCAAGTCCTGTTGTGTCTGTTGCGCTTCAGCTGTTAAGTGTTGCTGCGCTTGGTCACGAAGCTTAATCTTAACGGTCTAAGTTCATTACCTTAGTCCAGGCTGCAGCAAAGTCATTCACAAACTTTTGCTTCGATGTATCAAACGCATACACTTCAGACACTGCACGCAGCTCCGAGTTTGAACCAAAGACTAAATCGACTGAGGTGGCAGTCCATTTTTTGTGACCTGACTGACGATCAAATCCTTCATAAATACCATCGGTTGACGATTTTTTCCAAACCGTAGACATATCAAGTAAATTGACGAAAAAGTCATTGCTTAAGGTGCCCGGTGTGCTTGTGAGTACCCCATGTTTTAGCCCTTTGTAGTTAGCATCAAGTGCGCGTAATCCACCCACTAAAACGGTCATTTCTGGCACCGATAGGTCAAGTTGGTCTGCTTTATCAACTAACATGTCCACCGGCGACTTGTAGCTTTGCTCTGCGTCAAAGTAATTTCTAAAACCATCAGAAGTTAGCTCAAGTAAACTAAAGGCATTGATATCGGTCATTGCTTGTGTGGCATCACCACGACCGGCATTAAATGGCACCGACACAGTGAAACCTGCATCTTTAGCGGCCTTTTCTATTGCAGCCGTGCCCCCTAGAACGATTAAGTCGGCCAGTGATACTTTGCTTTTACTAAACAAGCTGTCGTTGTAGTCCGCTTGAATCGCTTTTAGTGTTTTAATCACTTTAGCGGTTTCAGCCGGATTATTTACTGACCAATCTTTTTGAGGTGCTAGTGCAATACGAGCACCGTTTGCACCACCGCGCATGTCTGAATGACGGTAACTTGCCGCAGATGCCCAAGCTACACGCACTAACTCTGACACGGTTAAGTCAGACTTTAGAATTTGTGCTTTAAGTGCTTGCACGCCATCGTCATCTATATTTGATTGTGTTTTATCATCTATAGGATCTTGCCAAATTAGGCTTTCTTTAGGGACTTCTTTGCCTAAGAAATTACGTGATGGGCCCATATCTCTGTGCGTCAGTTTGTACCAAGCTTTAGCGAAAGCTAAGCGGTATTCTTCTGGGTCGGCTAAAAAGCGTTCAGCAATTTTTCGATACTCAGGATCATACTTTAATGCTAAGTCTGCTGTTGTCATGACAGGAGCGTGAAACTTGCCTTTAACATGCGCATCAGGAACGGCTTTATGCAAAGACTCGTCTGTTGGGATCCATTGAATAGCGCCAGCAGGGCTACGAGTTTGTTTCCACTCAAAGGTAAGTAAATTGCTTAGATACAAAGAGGTCCATTGTGTTGGGGCTTGAGTCCAAGCTCCTTCTAAACCACTGGTGATAGTGTCTTCTGAGTGGCCTTTACCGCATTTGTTTTTCCAGCCAAGGCCTTGCTCTTCGATACCCGCTGCAGCAGGTTCAGCACCTAAACAATCTTTAGGCTTGTGTGCACCGTGCATTTTACCAAATGTGTGTCCACCCGCAATTAGGGCTAGGGTTTCTTCATCGTTCATCGCCATACGTTCAAAGGCCACACGAATATTTTTGGCTGAGCCCAATGGGTCTGGTACGCCTTTTGGGCCCTCTGGGTTTACGTATATTAAGCCCATGTGAGTGGCACCAAGCGGGCGCTGTAACTTGCCGCTACTATCTTCACGGTCGCTAGCAAGCATTTCAACTTCTGGTCCCCAGTACACCATGTCTGGTTCCCAATCATCATTACGTCCACCGGCAAAGCCGTAGGTTTTAAAGCCCATATTTTCAAGTGACACATTACCCGCTAACACTATCAAATCAGACCAAGAAATGGCTTCTCCATACTTCATTTTGATTGGCCAGAGTAAACGTCGTGCTTTGTCTAAACTCGCATTATCGGGCCAACTGTTGAGTGGTTCAAAACGTTGCTGGCCACCACCTGCGCCGCCGCGGCCATCAAGGGTGCGATAAGTACCTGCGCTGTGCCATGTCATGCGGATAAAAAAGGGACCATAGTTGCCATAGTCTGACGGCCACCAATCTTGAGATGTGGTCAGTAACGCATTAATGTCTAGTTTTACTTTATCAAGGTCAAGGCTGTTAAATGCCTTGGCGTAATCAAAGTTTTCGCCATAAGGATTAGATCGCTTATCGTGATCTCGTAGCGCAGATAGATTGAGTTGATCAGGCCACCAAAATTGATTTGTTTTAGCCTGGTTTTCTAATGCTATCCCAGTCCCAACCGCTCCTTTGGGCTTGGTCATTTCTGACTTTTCGTGATTGTTGGCGAAAGCTGAGCCGGATATAAGCAGCATGCTGACAAAACCCGCGAGTACTTTCTGATTAAATAATGGATGTTTCATTGTTAGCTTCCTTAAAGTTAACGCATCTTCGCTTCATGTGAAGATGTATGGTTACGCTAAAATACAAAACCTAATTAACCACTCAAGCTATTAACTATCTACTTGATGTACTCGAGGATTAAAATCAGGGCTTAAATGACTAAGCGAAAACAGAGTATAGGAAAGTATCTAAATGGTAGGTGCGAATAAAAACGATTGTTCTAATCTGAAAAGCTGATGCTAATGAAGAATAAAAATAAGAGGGAAGATCATAAATAAGTGGGGGGGACACACTGATTATTTGCTGACTTATATCGCATTATATTTATTGGCAAGTAGTAGCAAGCCAAAGCATTTATTATGCAATAGACCTGAATTCAAATAATATTTTTATGGTGACTTGAGCAGTATTTAACTAAGCTAGTAAAAATGACACGCTATTTTCTGGAGCGCTAATGAAGTATGTAGTGGCAATATTATGTTTAATTCAAAGCTCGTGGTTATTGGCCCAGGAGTATACGTTTGGGGTTGTGCCGCAATACGAGCCGCAAAAGTTGAATGCAATTTGGCAGCCTTTACTTGATCAGGTCAGTGAACAGACGGGGGTGACGATTAAGTTAGTCACTGTTGAGTCTATACCTGTATTTGAACAAGCCTTTGCTAATGGCGAGTATGATTTTGCTTACATGAACCCTTGGCACAGTGTCATCGCTAACGAAAAACAAGGTTATTTGCCGTTAATAAAAGATGCAGGGCGCCAACTGCAAGGTGTGTTAGTGGTGAATAAAAATAGCGGCATAGACGATGTTAGCCAGTTAGAAGGTGCCGAAATTGCTTTTCCGGCGCCTAATGCATTGGGCGCGTCATTATTAATGCGTGCTGATTTAGCGCAGTTGTATGGGCTAACAATAAAGCCGGTTTATGTGCAAACCCACTCTTCGGTTTATTTAAATGTGGCATTAAACTCTACTAAGGCTGGCGGTGGCGTGTTAGGCACGTTAAAACAGCAACCGCAAAACCTACAAGACAAGCTTAAAATTATTTATAAAACCCGTAAAATAAGCCGTCATCCTATTGTGGCTCATCCAAGAGTTGATCCTGCCATTCAGCAAAAAGTGCAACAAGCTATTTTAGATATAGGCCAAAGCGAAGAGCACAAGCACTTGCTTGCAGGTATTCCCATTATTAAACCCAGTATTGCGACTTTAGCTGAATATCAGCAATTAACTCAATGGGGGTTACGTTCATTTTATGTTGAAAATTAATGGCTGGCGTAGTTTACGGGCACAGAGTTTTATTGCCGTAATGGCGTTTGGTTTTTTACTTGCCTGTTTATTTATTTTTTATGCGCTACCAGAGCAAGCCCGTTGGGTTAATGATGGATTGTCTAAAACGGCACAGCGATCATTACAACAACTCTCAACCTCTGTCACAACGCCTTTGCTTACCCGCCAATACGCTGAGCTTTACGAGCAAATAGATAACCAATTAGACATTCAGCCTAATTGGAAGGCCATTAAAATAGTTGATACGGCAACCGGTAACCAATTGTATCCGCTTGATGTGTGGAACGGGGCAACCCAAAGCGGTGACATGCTGCTTAGCCAACAAATTATGTTTTTAGAAAAACCATTAGCAAGCATTACGCTAGTGGTTAACTTTACCAATGAAATTAATGAATCATCAAAGCTGCATTACACGCTGATATACATTCAATTTATGATTTTAGTTTTATTTTTTATGGCGCTAGCTTGGTTGGTCGATTATAGAATAACCAAACCATTGCGCTCATTGGAATTTGCATTTGCACGGCTGGCAAAAGGTGATTTTGATTGCCATGTCGATAAGCACCAAAATAACGAAGTGGGCAGTGTCATTAATGCGTTTAATCACATGGCAACCGAGGTCTCGAGTAATCATCAAAAATTAAACTCCCTGCGAATACAGGCAGAGTCGGCAAGTAAAGCAAAGTCAGATTTTATGGCCAGCATGAGCCACGAATTGCGTACGCCATTAAATGCAATTTTAGGCTTAGCACAGTTATATGAATATGATGATCTTGCTAATAAAGTCCAAAAAGACAATGCCAAGGGCATATATCGGGCTGGTGAACATTTACTGTTATTAATAAATGATGTGCTTGATTTAACGGCGATTGAGTCAGGTAACATGCAGTTCAGTTTTGATTATGTGCCAATCAAGCATGTTGTTGAGGATTCAGTTGAGTTTGTAAGTGAACTTATCAATGCACAGTCGATGACGATTCATATCGAGGGATTTAATGAACTCGAAGGGCTGTGCTTTTATGTCGATGAGCGCCGCTTTAAACAGGTAATGTTAAATTTACTCTCTAATGCCATTAAATATAATAAACCCCATGGCGATATTTTTATTAGCTGCAGCGTATCGAGCAATAACCAATGCACAATTAGCGTAGCAGATACCGGTTATGGCTTTGCTGCTGATGATGTTTCGCGGTTGTTTAAGCCATTTGATCGCTTAGGTGCCGAAACCAGCAACATTAATGGCACGGGTATTGGATTGGTTATTACCCGAGAGTTAGTTGAGCGAATGCAAGGCGAGATAAGAGTACAAAGTGAACTAAACAAGGGTTCATGTTTTAGTTTAATTTTTAATGCTTTTAAGCAAGCCGATGTATCCACTAAAACTGACATACTGGCTAAAACAGACTTTACAACTCAATCTGATATAGCTGACATCAACGAACAACTCGTTTCAGCAGAGACTTTTCCTATATTAGAAGTACTGGTTGCTGAAGATCAAGTGACTAATCAGCTAGTGTTAAAGCAACAATTAACCTTGCTTGGGGTACATTCAACGTTTGTGAGTAATGGCGAGCAAGCCTGGCAAAGTCTGCAAGATAAACGTTTTGATATACTGTTAACCGATATTCAAATGCCAATTTTAGATGGTTTAGGCCTGGCGAAAAGGATTCGAGCAGATAACCGCTTTAAAGATTTAGCCATTGTTGCGATTACAGCGAACATTATTAAAGACAATATAGATGCTTGTTACGATGCCGGTATGAATGGTTTTTTAACTAAACCGGTTGAGTTGGCTAAGCTTAAATCGCTTTTAATGGAGCACTCAACAACCATGGTTAATGCTCATATTGACGGTAATAAAGTGTCAGAGGTTGAGACTGATTCATTCGATCAATTAGATATAGCATTGTTAAATGCAATGTTAGGTGATGATCCCACGGTACATTGCATGGTGTTTAATGCCTTTTTACAAACGGCAGGTGAGCAAGTTAAGTTAATCAGTGCTTATGCGGCTAGCGCAAACTACGCCGATTTATCGTTTCAAGCCCATGGCTTAAAATCGTCATCAAAATCTGTTTCGGCATTAACGTTAGCCGATATTTGTCAGCAAGTTGAAACACTGGCTGCAAAGGGCAGCGTTACCGCTGAGCACGTGAGTGACTTAGAACAATGCTTTAACGAAGTCGTGATTCAGTTAACACGTTATTGTGAATACTATGAATAATGAACTAACGAACCCTTTGGTTGATTAGTCATTTATAAGCATTATACCGCCCACAATCGAACAGTTTACTTTAGCGATTGTGCACAAGTTATGAATGACATTTGTTTATTTAAATTCGCTTAAAATCTTTGTCTATCATGTTACTGAGTAACAATTGTCCTGCCTGGTTAACTCTAAACTCGCCATATCTTGCGTGTTCAAACTCTTCAGCTCGGCCTTCTTGAAAGAAAAAAGCGTTGCTGGCCAGTTTGACTCTGCCGTCACGAACGCGGTACTGGATCAGTCGCTGTGCTGGTGTTAGCGTGGCACCGTTGTAGATACTGTCAAATTGGGCAATACGATTTTGGTCGAGTGTGACAATAAAAAAGCCATCATGGTTATTTGACGTGTTTGATAGTTCATCGACTGACCGGCTAACTGTTCTCGCGATATCGTAATTTAACGCCATGTAATCACCTTGCATTAACGAGCGAGGGTCGACGGGAGCCAGTTCAAACAGGATGATTTCGCCATTAGCCAACAAGTGTTCTTGTTGATAAATCTTGTAGTTAATACCAGCAAGTATCAATACTGCCGCGATAATAGCCCAAAGCGACCGCTTACTGAGTTGGCGTGAGTTGAGCGCCGCCATAGTATTTAATTGCATTATGGTTGCTCCTTATTGTGTGCCGTTGTCGCGGTATTCATTGTCATTTCTGCTTCAGCTGTCTTGTTGGTATTTATGCTCATGGCAAATCTGAGCAGTAGTAGCACTATGCCGCTGGCCATTAACCACAGTGATTTATCAAACAAGTCGATGTGGAGTGAGTAATAATACATGCCGATAAAGGCGAGCAGGGCGCATACCGAAATGATGACTAATTTACGCTCGTTATAAAAATAGCCTAGCAGTAGCATTAGTAGTGCGGCGCTTAATCCGCTCATGACGATAGAAAGTAGGCCGATTAATATTGCTGCAAGAATCACCATCAACTTGTTGCGAGGACGCACTGTAACAAATTGATTGCTATTGGCATTGCTATTGGCATTGCTATCGGTATTGCTATCAGTATTAGCATCGCTATTGGCATTAGAATGGAGCTGGTTAAAAATGTGATTAATCAGCCATAGCGCAGATAATAGGCTGATTATGATAGCTAAGTAGTCACTGAGGCTAGAGCTTAATGCCATGAGTACGTTTGGCAGTTCAATGGTGTCGCTAATTTCTGACAACATTAAATTGGCGAGTAGTAAACTGATAGCAACGGCGTAACCTAGCATTCTGATACGTTGATAATGTTGTGGCCATCGGTAAAGCTGAGTCCATATAACCACTAAACTCAGCACCAATAATGGCAATAGGAGTAGCGATAAATGGTTAATCACTAAGATGGCTAATAAGCTGGGAACCATGGCTAATGCCGCGACAAATTGGTTGGTTTTGTGGGGTATGGCTATCCAGTGTATGACAAACGTGACCACATAAATGACTGCGATGAGTGTTTCGTTGCTCGATTCTAGGCTTTCGAAGGTGCCAAAAAGCAGCATTGTTTGTCCACATAAACTAAACGCAAATACCATTTGTAGAATAAATTCTTGGCGATTCTCACCCAGTCGGTAATACGCTAAGCATCCTAGACTCAGTACGCCACCAAAGCCGATAAACGATTCGGTTATATCACTCGCAGATGACAGCCCCAGCATCACAAACGCTAATAAAAATAGCGCAGCAACCCAACCACCAAGCATTTGTGCAGCAATGATATACCAAGGGCTGGCTAACAAGGATTCTGGTGCGGTATCAGTATTTACCCAGCCTTTATTTTGCAGTGACAGCCATAATGCGTTGTATGATTTAATGTTACTCATGAGCGGCTTCCTCACTGTTAAGCATTGCCGTTTGAGCAAACTCTGTTTGTAATTTTTTTAACCAATATAAACTGCCACTGGTTAAGCCTATGACCACCATCGCTATCAGAAAAAAGCCTCCAATGGTGTCGTGGCTATCAAATAGCTCCTTTGAAAGTAGCGAAACAATCGCGGTACTTATGCTGGTTAACACCAGTGTGAGCGGATACAAAGCGGGCGAACGATAACGATACCAAACAAATAAGCTAGTCAGGATGGCGAGGTAAAGCAGCGCATAATAGGTAATATGTTCGCTCGAGTCGAAGTCATAGCTGAAGTCAAAAATGATCCACACTATTAGCCAGGTAAATGCACTCAGACTAGCCAGTAAACTGGTTGCTTCTACCATGGGGCAGTTAAAGCGTAATTGTCCGCGCCACTGACAGCTTTTCGCAAGGGTAAATAGTAGGTGAATGGCTAAGTTAACTAAGCCAAAAATAGCAATTTGTTGAATGTCTTCGAGTAGAAAACTAAATACAGAAGCAAAGGATTGAAGATATAACCCTAGGCTGACGTTGAGTAATACCACTACCAGTAACCACAACAGATCAAAACCTGCGATGTAAGCAAAAGGTAAAATTAATACTGCCCAAATGGCGAATAGTTGCCATGGATCGGCGCCAGTTTGATAGGTTTGCCCAACTAACGCCAGCAATGCCCCGAGCATAATACTGGCCCCGAGTAACATTGCATTGGCTAAGCTCCAGCCATAAGTCTGTTGGTTGTGTTGAGCTTGCAAATGATATTGATCATGTTGGGATTTTTGCTGTAAATATTGCTTTTTTTGCGCGCGGTTAGTGAGATAGAATCCGCCAATAAACAACGCAAATATGGTTTCGACTATGGCAAATTTATTGAGGTGTGATAGCGCATCCCAGTTGAAGGCCATGAAAAAAATCACCCCAGCGCCAAATAACAACACTCCGAGATACAGTAAGATATTGGCGATTAATAATTGCCAATTTTTTGCGTTTGGATGGGGATAGACCTCTAACATTGCGGCTTTAAGGTTAGCGGGGGCAATCTTGCCGTCTAAAAACCAATGCCATATAGTTGATCGTTTTTGCGTCATCATCCCTTGCCCATTATCCCTTTGATTAAACCCGTGGCAGTCAATACTCTTTTGCTCACTACGCTAAATGTAAACTAACGCTACCGATATGCAATTAAAAATCATATGCAATTAAAATGCATTGAAAATATCATACGGGATTTTAAATACAGACACTTAACTTAACACTCAGCCTAACACTGATGCTTAGCGTTTATTATTAGTACTTCTTCCCTGGCTGACAGTATCTTTTCGGTGCGACTCACATTTATGACAGCCGCTATTGAGCATCAGGCCGGTATTGCCTACAATAGCGCACGTTTTATTAACTACAGCATACGACAATGAACGACACTACTGCTAAACCCGCTTTACCAGATCGCCTTAGCGTTAATCCACGTAGCCCACATCATGTGGCTGCAATTTTCGAACACGAGATTGGCATTTTGTTTAATGGCAAAGAGCGTGCTGATGTTGAAGAATATTGCATCAGTGAAGGTTGGGTAAAAGTCGCCTCGCACAAAGCATTAGATCGTCGTGGCCAACCGCTTACGATGACAGTAAAAGGCAAGGTTGAAGCGTTCTATAAGTAAGACTGATTACCTGTTATTTATTGTTAAAACGAAAGGCTAGCCGAATGGGCTGGCCTTTGTTGTTTGTAGCGGTGTTATCCATTTGCGTTACAGTCATTAACTCATTTTCCCGTCAAGTACCTAATCGTAAACAATCTCTGCCAATGCTCGCAGTGCTTAAACATGGCATGAAGGCCAACATGACTTTCATTCATGTTGAATAGCTGTAGAATCCGCGCCTTATTTTCCCGTCTTAATAGTTGTTGTTTGTGTATTTATGATGATTGATCTGGCTTTGCTTCCTTTATATTTAACCACTGTGGTCGCGTTATTATTAATTCCTGGACCTGACATGCTGTTGATCGCCAGTTCCAGCTTGAGTTATGGCCGCAAAGTGGGTGTATATGCCTGTTTTGGTAATGCCACCTCTGGACTGGTGTTAACCTTGCTTGCTGCTATGGGTGTTTCTGCACTTGTGGCAATGAATCCAATGGCGTTAGAGCTATTACGGGTATTGGGCGGGGCGTATTTATTGAAAATGGGTTGGGATTGTATGCGCAGTGGTACAAGCGACGCGCCCGAGATTACCCAACAAGGTAATGTTGCAAAATTACTCTATCGTCGTGCGGTACTGAGCAATTTACTGAATCCTAAAGCGTTGATCTTTTTTGTGTTATTTTTGCCTCAGTTTGTGTCTACTCAGTTGAGTGCTAGTTCAGGTGAACAAATGCTGGCGCTAGGTTTGTTGCTGAATGTGATGGGATTGACGTTCAATTTGCTGTTGGTAGCATTAGTGGGTAGTTTGGGTAAATCTTTGCTCAAAAACGAAAAATTCCGCACATATCAACATAAATTTATGGGTGTAATATTTTTTGCATTAGCCATTTGGTTACTCGCATCTCAAGTTCAAAGCATTGCTTAACCATTACGGTTGAGAGAGGCGGTTAACTAAAAACCACGGTCATTAGCCGTGGTTTTTTTGATCTTACTGCTGGCGCATTCACATCGATGATGTATTTGGCGAGTGACGAGTTATCGTTATGCTTCAGTTTTAGCGAGTTTAATCGCTGCTATCTCTTTTTCAACCGCCACAACCACAGCATGAGGGCTGCTCAGGTATTGTGAGTGATCGATAAAAATAGCGTTATCATTAACGGTCATGACTAAAACGGGAAAGCCGGTCGTACCAATGACTTGTTGTATCTCTTCTATGCCTTCCAGTACGTATTCTGCGTCCATACTGAGCTCATCTTTAAACACTTTATTTGATGGTGACAGCTTAAATTTTTCTACAATGTCATTAAAGTCGTGCTTGTTGCTAAGCGGGTTGCCTTCAATGAAATGGGCTCTTTGTAGCGCATTGAGCACATCTAATTGCTTGTCAGCTTGTTTGCCCTGCAACCAGGCCATAAAGTTTGCGGTTTTGATTGAGCTTTTAGGACTGTTTACGTAACGAATATGATCGCGGCCAAATTTCAGTCCACTCATTTTTGCAGCCGCTTCCATTTGCTCTTCGCCAGCACTGTCTTTGCCAATGTAATGTGCGCTATGCAGTAAATGTACATTCATTTCGGGATAGGCTTGCTGCAATGCATTCACCAACGGTGTGGTGGCATAGCTCCAAGGGCAATGTGAGTCGTAGATAAAATAAAGCTCAGTGGTCATTAAGTGAATTCTTGTTTGCGAGTCAGATGTGCTGATCCTAAATAGTTTATGAGTATTATACAATCATTGAATCTGCACCAATTGAGCTGAAGTTGCCTGAGACGTTGAATAAACGATAGCTTTCAATACTGTATAAAAAACGGCTACCGTATAAAAGCAATTGCCTATAGGATTAACACTAGCGACTAATATGCATGGCGTCGGCCAAGTCCAATAGACGATTGAGCTTTTGATTACATAACACTCAACCATGCTGATGTAGATTAAGCGCATGTGGATTAATGACAAGGAATTAGTTCAAGTGACTTTATGGACACTAGATTATTATGATTAAACCAATTTGTTTTTTTGCTGCACTACTACTTTCATTATCAAGCTATGCAAAAACGCCAAGTACGGTTAACACACTAGGTGATACGTTCACTTGGCCAGGCGGGAGCAAGTTAGCCGTTAGTCTGTCTTATGATGATGCGCTTAATAGTCAGTTAGATAATGTGATACCCGCGCTGGATAAACATAATTTCAAGGCGTCTTTTTATGTGGTAGTAAACTCTCCGGTTATGAATGTCCGGTTAGATGAATGGCGTGCAGCTGCTAACCGTGGCCATGAGCTTGGCAATCACAGTGTTTATCATCCTTGTCGAGCCTCTTTGCCGAACAAAGATTGGGTAGAGGCGCATCATGATCTTGATCATTACAGCGTGGCGCAGATGATTGAAGAGCTAAAAGTAGCCAATACTTTTTTAAAGGCCATTGATGGTCAATCGGAACGGACTTATACGGTGCCTTGTGGCGATATGGTAATTGGCGCTGATGTGTTGAGTCACCAACAATACCTGAGTCAGCTCAATGAGTTATTTACTGCGGTGAAAGGGCAAGGGAAAGATTCTCGATTTTCACTGATATTATATCCAGAAGGCCAAAGTGGCAAAGAGCTTATCGATTATATTCGCCATATTCCCGCAGATACTTTACTGGTAAACGTAATATTTCATGGGGTTGGAGGAGATTATTTATCGGTGTCATCTGAGGCACACGCTGAATTATTAACGTTTTTAGCCAATAACCGGGATGCTTATTATGTTGATTCATACATCAACTTGATGAAATATGCTGACAGTAAGCTGTAAGTGTTCAATCATTTGATGGTAGGCAAGGGAGTGTAGATGGCAGGTTGATAAGCCTCGTAGTTTTCTTATAACTCAGCGGTTATTTCAAATGGCTCAAAGCTCTATCAAGTCGTTCAGAATACTTATCAAACAGTGGTGCAGAATAATTGAGGCCAAATACTGGCCTCAATTATTAGTTCTTAGTTATTAGTAGATGTACTGAGTTGATGCATCAATCCACCAAGGTTTGTGGATTTGGTGCGCGCATTCTATCCCACCACTCTTTGTCAGCTACAATTTGGCCTTGATCATCAATGGCTGGGTAGGGGATCTGTTTGCGGCGACACGCTTTGGCATAAACCGGATGACCTTGTTCAAATAACATAGTCTGGCAGTAGCTGTGATCCAGTCTACGTGTGCCGTACATCTTGGCTACTTCGCGCTGGCGCTGAGCTTCATACATCACTAGTGCTGCGGCAACCGACACGTTAAGCGATTGCACCATGCCACGCATGGGAATAATGATATGTTGGTCTGCTGCAGCAATGGCTTCTGCGCTGACGCCGTCACGCTCATTACCCATTACAATGGCAGTGGGTTGAGTATAATCAATCTCACGAAAATCAACCGCAGAGTCCGAAAACGTAGTGGTTAATATCTGCATTTTCTGTTTTTTAAAGGCCTGGTGAGCTTCTTCAAAAGTGTAATGTTTAACGGTATCAACCCATTGCTGGCTGCCAGAAGCGGTATTACCCGATACCCGCATATCATCATCGGGCCACACTGCATGAATTTGATGTATGCCCACACAGTCAGCAGAGCGAAGAACCGCAGCAATATTATTGGTCATATGCACTTTATCAAGGCAAACCGTTAAGTCGACTTGGCGGTTATCAAGCATTTGATTTATTCGGGCAAAACGTTCTGGACTCATGAGGTATTTCTACTTAATTTTATTCAACATATTTTAACATTAGCTTTCAACAGAAAGGGCGCTAAATGCGCTGGTAAGCGGTTAATATTGATATCAGGTGATTATTTCGAGTGGCATTATAGCGTTAAAATGCGAACGCTAAAACGTCATCAATCGTGACAAGAGATTGGTTACTACATAATTCTGATTTTTATTACTATGTTGCTTTTAAAGATATGCTAGTAAGTTATAGATAACGTTGAAGTTAGTAGTTTTTACCGATAAAAGTGTTTTAGCCAGAACTCATTTCAACAAAGTAGGTTTGCCACAAAATATTATGATTGAAGATATTACCATCCCACTTCCATCGCTTATTCATCGAATTGGTGGAGAGAAAACCAAGCAAGCTAAAGTCATTGCGCTGCAATTTAACTGCGAGCTGAAGCGTGTACGTCGGTCTCGGAATTGGGGCGTTATCGGTGAGGCGGTTAATATTCAGTCGTTTATTGAACAGTTAAAAGCACAAAATGATGATAATTTTCGTTATCTTATTCAAAAGATTGAGACCGCGCTTCTTGGCCATGCAGATAAGTTAGAGCCATTAGATGCAAAACTTGTCCGCTTAATTAAACAAACTCCAGGTATCACCTTGGGGGAACTTATGCAGCTTACCCAATGTACATTAACTGAGGCGCGAGTGGCTCGTTTTAAAGTCGATTTTTGATTATTTCAACGTGTGATTCTTACTTTTTTATGCTGCAGGATCGCAATACTCCGTGGCGATAAAAATACAGCGCTTGTTGTTTTGAGCCCCAAGCTCAGTATGTAAATTTTGCATCGCAGTGAATAAACAGAGTTAAAGATAAGCAACCTAAATCATCAATTGTTTTATTGACGTAAATCGCAGACACAAGAGCGATGCTCATATAACTTGTTTTGGGTAGAAGGTTAATCGCTTTAATGCGGATCTTAGAATGATAGGTATAAAATAAAGGTGTAACACAATTTGCATTACACCCTTCTGAATTTTATTATTAAGTAGTTAATTTAAGCACTCTACTTAATCACTAGAATCACTAGAAACGATATTCAACACCGATACTAGCCTGCTTAAAGTCTGTTTCTGTGTCGGAACCGTTAGAGACATTATCTAAGTTAATTTCTGCATCATACCAAGTGTACTCCGCATTAATTAAAAAACGATCTGTTACTTTAAACGCGACACCAGCACCGGCAAATACACCTTCATCATCTTTATTGCCAGAAAACCCGACCACGTCATAATCTGTTGAGTACCATAACTGACCACCTTTGGCATACAACTCTATTCGCTCAGCAATTGGCAATGTCACTTTTAGACCAGCGGTATAACCATCTGTTTCAGCGCTAGATAAGTTGTTGCCGTAACTACCAAAATCAATATAGCTACCTTCTAGAGCTAAGTATTTGTTGAAGCGATAACCTACTAGGCCCTGGAGTACATCATTGTCGTCGTCAAAGTCATCTTCGCCATCGACTTTTAGGTAACCATAATTAGCGCCGACATAAACGCCATTTTCTGCTACGTCTTTCTTGAAGTCATCAGCGTGAGAATAAGTACTAAAAGAGGCTAACGAAATAAGTCCGGCTAAAGTAAGAATCGTATTTTTCATAAGGTACTCCTAGTTAATTACGTAAATACATCTAACTAAATACAAAACGGATGCCAACTTTATAAAAGTAACAGAGAGTTAATTATCGATATTTAAATTTAACATTTAATATCAACAGCTTATGTTTAGTATTTTTGGTGAGGGAAGGTGTAGGTGATGATATCTCAAGCGAAACGGCTTATTTTTTCACCCGCTCAATGAGCCAGTAATAATGTAAAACGGTATTTTTTTCTGATTAAATTGTAATTTTTTCATCTTTAAAACATAATGTTATCAATATGTTGTGGTTTTATTTGTTGTTGCTTATTTTCTAGAAAAGATAAAATCTTAGTCATAAACTTGCTATGTTGATTTAGCTTTTAAAGTGTAGGCTTGTCCGATAGCGTTAAAGTACAACCGTTAAAGTACAACCATTAAAGTACAACCATTAAAGAAAGATAATGACTATACAGTAATAAGCCCAATAACCGGATTATCAACACGTTAGGATCGAAAACCTAGATTGTAAATTGGGTTGGATGACTTGCCTAATTGGATTATGAAGCTAATTTCATATCTGTTTTTGGTTAACGGCTATGGCAGGCGCTATGGCTAATCTAGTGGCTAATCTAGTGGATTAAGGTTGCAGGTGGCAATGCTGCTAATCAAGTGGTTTTAGGTGTTGTTTATATTTATTCAATAAAAATATTTACAAGCTTAGATATTCGTGTATTATATGCCTTGCTCTGACATTCAGAGTTATTAATGAACATCAAGTAAAAGAAAAGCCTTAGAATCTCTTCGTTATCGTTGTTATCCTCTGTGTTTCCCTTAGCTTCATCGTGACATTCAATAATTCAAGCTTGAGCGCATCGCATTTTCGCGACAGATTGATTAATTTTAATATATAAGGGACACATCATGTCTAACAAAACAACTGGTTTAGTAAAATGGTTTAACGAAGATAAAGGTTTTGGTTTTATCACTCCTGATAACGGCGGCGCTGACGTGTTCGTTCATTTCCGTTCAATCACTTCAGAGGGTTTCAAGACTCTTGCTGAAGGCCAGAAAGTTTCTTTTGATGTTGAGCAAGGCCAAAAAGGCCCACAAGCTGCTAACGTAGTAGCTGTGTAACTCGACGTTATAAGAATAACGCAAACGGTTTAACGACTGTTTGCGTTTTTTTATGTCTGCGATTTAACAACTTGTATTCGTAACGGGTATAAACGGTTTATTTTTGTAGTGTCATCATTTCAAATTATTATTTTAACTATGTCTCCTCTGCTTGTTCATCACCATCCTCAACATGAGCAGAATCTAACTGTGATCTAATTTTCTTATTTCTCCATAATCCTATTTCTACTTTGATCTGAATCAAGGCTATTGATCGCAAATAGTTTCATTATATTAGCTGTACATCATGTTGATGATAGCGAGGCCATAATGCCGGATAACAAACTCATATTGATCTTAAAAATCTGTATCTCGATTGGGTTCAGCCTAATTTTGTTAGGCATTTATTGTCATAATTTCAGTGATACGATTGAGATGATGGGAGTTAATGGAATTATTATTAGTGCGATGTGCGTGGCCTTTGGCATGGCATTGTCGCTACCGACAAAAATGTACCTGACTTTTATGCTGGTTAAGCGTGAAGCAGATAAAGCGTCATAATCTCATCGTGGTCGGTTCGTTACAAGATGAGCGTTAATGTTTACACTAACGATATTTCATTTCACATAGAATGTTATTCCCTCCTAGAACACTACAGCAAGTCGCTTTTTAATGACTAAAACAGTCTAATTCTCTTCATTTTCTATTAGAAAATCGGTTGTCATAATACATAAATTAACGGGCATAAAAAGAAATTTTCCGCGGTTGCAATAACAATTTAATACTTAATGATGACGTTTTTTAGTGGTTGATTATTAAAGATTATATATAAATTCAGAGCCGAATGATGGTTAGTTTATTGTGGCTATAACGCTGTTGGTTAATTTTATATTGAGTGATAGCATATTTGAGGTTAAAAATACTTATTACATTGATTTTAGAGCTATTAAGTATATTGAAATAAATTATTTAATCGCTAAAAAATGATTTAATTTGAGGGTATATGTGTGACTTTTATTATCTTTTAGCCTTTTTCGTGGTGACATTAGTAGTTGGATCAGTTATTACTATTTATACAAACAGGAAAATAACATTTAAGGAAAAATAATGCCTTCATGGTTTGATAATGTTCAGCTTGGTTTTGATATGGCGACAAGTCTGACAATTGTTGGTGCCGCAGTGACTTGGGTTATTCGTGAAAAGAAGCAGGCTGAAGCTGAAAAAGTGCGCGGAATTAATCAACAAGTTCGATCTACAAGTCTAAAAAAAGTACAAGATGTACTTTTTGAGATGGAAGATAAATTTTCAGTGTTGATCAATGAGACACAGACCTATGAAAATATGATCGATAATCGTGTTCGCAAAGTAAATGATCAACTCGATTTTTCTCGGTTGAATTTAGCGATAAAACGAGATGATCAATTTCTGATTAAAGCGATTGATCGTCTCCAAGCGATTCGCGAAGAATTAGGCCAATTTTATGAATTGATTCAGGTTAGACGTTATAGCTTGATACCTTTACTTGATGCTATTGAAGAAGGTGATAAGTATATTGGTGTATTCCAACAAAACATCGACGAAGTCGGTGATGCTTATAACCAAGTGACATCAGGAAATGTATCTCTGTTAAAAGAACTAGAAGCAGTTATTTCAATGCTCAACAAACAGTTTGGTGATGAGCTTATTGACGTATCTGATGAAGTCAAAAAAGAGCTTTTTCAAAAGATATCGACAGATGAAACGTTTATGAAACCAATACAATCTATCATTTACGATGAAGATTATTTCTATTGGGTACAACGTTTTGTTCCTGCAGGAAGAGAAGAAGATTATTTAGAAAAGGTTGTCAGACCAAGTAAAATTGAAGATAAAGAGCTTTGCTCTGAAGTAATGGTTCATTTTATTTTAGCCTTAATTGGTAAAAATCATGAGCTAATTTCTCAAGTCTTGAGAACCGCTTCGGGATCGGTGATGAAAGCCAGAATTGAGTGTAAAGATATTTTGATTTCACTTAGTGCAATTTCGCATAAATTGGTGATGGATAATCACGGCGATACACTTGAAAAAGTAATCGCAAAGTATGAGTCTGAAGAATATTTTGGCCGAAACGTAACTATTCGCTAGTCGATCTATTTAACATTGAACTTGCTGTTTATATTTTACAGATGATTAGGGTCTGTTGATCTTTGTTGGTTGAATTTTGTTCGAGTTAAAAACGTTTTAATCGAGGCGAATGAATTGCTGCCTAGTCATCTAAGCAAAATGCATTCAACAAAGAGTAAAACGTTTTTAGCCGAACCTTTCGGGCAGCGTTTGTAGGTCATTTTTACTATGTTATCGACTTTTTATATAGAATAACTACACCACAAAGTCTCTGTCTTGTAGCTCATGTTTAAGTAATGGCCAACAATTCTCTGCAAAAAAAACCTTGAAAGATCAACAGGACCTAGTGTTTCTAGGTCTTACCGGACTTAGTGGCAGATGAATGAGGGGGATACCCTTTCATCATTTATACATTGGGTTTTGCCTTTACCAAGACAGGCTTTAACCTTTGCCGTTAATACATTCATAATACGATCTGTGACGATTGGCTCTACAGTGATATCTGTTTATTTTTATTGAAATGAGCGTGTTCATCAATTTAGTCATTTTTATAAACACTATTGATTAGCTAGCACTGTTCTGCTGCTAGCTAATCAATAGTGTTTATCCTGCAAAATCACCTTAAAGCTATCATTTTGGCAATTAACCCAAGACTATTGGGTCAAAAACACCGATAATTCACCCTAATTTAGACAAGCTGGCCGTTTGGTTGCGCAAGACTGTGGATATATTCAATGGAAATCAAAGTAAATTTTCTCGATAATTTGAGACTCGAAGCTAAGTTTGACGACTTTACCGTCACCGCCGATCAGCCGATCCGTTACAAAGGTGATGGTTCTGCTCCTAGTCCTTTTGATTATTTCTTAGCATCTTCAGCACTTTGCGCCGCTTACTTCATTAAGGTGTATTGTAAAGCTCGTGATATTTCGACTGAAAATATCAAATTGTCGCAAAACAATATCGTTGACCCGGAAGATCGTTATAACCAAATTTTCCAAATTCAAGTTGAGTTACCGGATGATATTTCGGATAAAGATCGTCAAGGTATTTTACGTTCAATCGATCGTTGTACCGTTAAAAAAGTGGTTCAGACTGGGCCAGAGTTTAAAATCGAAACCGTTGAAAACTTAGACGCCGACGCCAATGCGATGTTGATGGGCCAAACTGAAGCAGATGCGAGTACTTTTATCTTAGGTAAAGACTTACCGCTTGAGCAAACTATTAAAAACATGACGGGGTTGTTAGCCGACCTTGGGATGAAGATTGAGATTTCGTCATGGCGTAACATTGTGCCTAATGTGTGGTCTTTACATATTCGTGATGCAGCATCACCTATGTGTTTCACCAACGGAAAAGGTGCCACTAAAGAGAGCGCGTTATGTTCTGCTTTAGGCGAGTTTATCGAGCGTCTTAATAATAACTTTTTCTATAACGATCAATTCTTTGGTACTGAAATCGCTAATAGCGAATTTGTGCATTACCCCAATGAGAAATGGTTTGCGCTAGAGGATGATGACGCTCTGCCTACTGGCATTTTAGATGAATACTGTTTAGATATTTATAATCCCGATGAAGAGTTATGTGGCTCGCATTTAATTGATACTAACTCAGGCAATAAAGATCGTGGCATTTGTGCTATTCCATACACGCGTCAGTCAGATGGGGAAACGGTCTATTTCCCGTCTAACCTTATTGAAAACTTATTTTTAAGCAATGGCATGAGTGCGGGTAATAACCTGCAAGAAGCCCATGTGCAGTGTTTATCTGAAATTTTTGAACGTGCAGTTAAACGTCAAATTATCGAACAAGAAATTGTACTACCCGATGTACCAATGGCAGTACTTGAGAAATACCCAAGTATTTTAGCGGGCATTAAAGGGCTTGAAGAGCAAGGCTTTCCTATTGTGGTGAAAGATGCTTCCTTAGGCGGCCAATTTCCGGTTATGTGCGTGACCTTAATGAACCCACGTACTGGTGGTGTATTTGCCTCGTTTGGTGCACACCCTAGCTTTGAAGTGGCATTAGAGCGCAGCTTAACCGAGTTATTACAAGGTCGCAGCTTTGAAGGCTTAAACGATGTGCCAAAGCCTACTTTTAATAGCATGGCAGTGACTGAGCCAGAAAACTTTGTTGAACACTTTATTGATTCAACAGGGGTTATCTCTTGGCGTTTCTTTAGCAGTAAGTTTGATTACGAATTCTGTGAATGGGACTTTAGCGGTACTAGTGAAGAAGAAGCCAGCGGTTTATTCGGTATTTTAGAGGCCATGGGCAAAGAAGTGTATATTGCCGAGTTTACAGATTTAGGCGCATCTGCGTGTCGTATTTTAGTGCCGGAATATTCAGAAGTGTATCCAGTAGATGACTTGATTTGGGACAACACCAATAAGTCTTTAAACTACCGTGAAGATATCTTAAATCTGCATTCATTAAGCACTAAAGCGTTAGGTAAGTTAGTTAATCGCTTAGAAGAAAGCCAGCTAGATAACCATACCGATATTCGTACGTTAATTGGTATTGTGTTTGATGAAAATACGGTTTGGGGCCAGTTAACCATTATCGAACTGAAGATTTTGATTTATCTTGCATTAGGCTCGCACGAAGATGCGATTGAATTGGTAGGTGAGTTCTTACAGTTTAACGACAATACCGTCCAACGAGGTCTGTTTTATCAAGCTGTGAATGCAGTATTGGAAGTGACCTTAGATGAAGACTTAGAACTTGAGCACTTTATCGGTAACTTTAACCGCATGTTCGGTAAAGAAGTGATGGACAATGTTGTCGGTTCGGTTAATGGCACAGTACGCTTTTATGGCCTGAGCAAAACCAGCATGAATCTCGAAGGCATTGAACCGCATTTACGTTTGATCGAAAGCTACAAAAAACTACATCAAGCGCGTAAAGCAAACCTTAGTATCTAGTTTATTGGTTCTGTTTTGCATAGCAAAAAGCCCGCCATTTATGTGGCGGGCTTTTTGTTGCGCTATATTGTGAAGGAGTGGTGTGCTTACTGTTTGTCTAAATAACTTTCTACAGCAGTGGCTCTATCTTCTGCATGCTCTATTAGCTCATCGATAGCACGGTAAAAATCGCTGCTACTTTCTAAAAAACTATACCCAGATACTTCAGTGGTCGCATAAGGGGCAACAAGTGCAGAGTAAGCATTGTAGCTTGCTTGCATTTTATTGGTTTCGAATGCATCGCTGATAACCTCCAGTAAAAACTGGTTGTAGCGGTCACGGTATACATCATCTGCGTACAGTTTTGATATGAGTGGCCAGCTGCTTGAGTTGAGGTCAGAGAAGTCTAACGACAATGCGCCACCTTGTTTCCCGTCTTGCAATGCTTCGTTGTTGTCCCAAGGTATCCAGGTCAGTTTTGAATTGTCTGGATTGCTATATAAATAGTAGTTGTGTGGCATTAAGCCGTAAGTGTCCCAGTTTTGAATGATGCCATTAACGGCTAAGTATTTTAAAAATACATCAACATCAAATACCGTTTCTAAATTGGCTCGCCATGTTTCAGGGTCTGTGGTGCGAGTGTCGTCGTGTAAGGCGGTAAACAGGGCTTGTATATCTGACCAATCTTCGTCGTCTTCGTTAGTTTTTTTCTCAAAATCTTCTTGATTAAATGACCCATCAACAAACATTGCGCCATCATCTTCGGGTTTGTACAAGTTACCTTTGTCGCTAGAAAATTGCGTGTCGATTACCGTGTCATCAATTTCTTCTACAAGAGTATATAAACCAAAATATTCAGGGCCGTCGCCATGGTCAACGTATAAGGTATAAAACCCAGTGTGAGATACCGCAAGCCCTGCATCTTTAAACACATCCGCAGCCACTTTTTCACGTAACATTGACTCGTCATCAAAGTTATTTTTTAAACTAAACTTTTTAAAGCCATAAAAACGTTGGTTTTTAATTTGTGGGTAATCGTCTTTATACTCGTCGAAATCAAGTTTAAGTGCCAGTTTCAGAATGCCTTGTTGCCAGCTAGTTTGCAGTGATGAATTACCTTTAAAGCGGATGCCGACGCGATACCATTGCGTGCCGTTATAAAATACTTCAGCTGGAACAAAAATAGGATCTTCATCGGTATCACTTAAGCTATTTGATGAGCTTCTACCAAATTCGCCATAGAGTGCTGTCATGTCATCTAACATGCTCTGCCAGCGATCTTCTGTTACAACGATATCGAGTCGTTTAACTTCGGTATCACTAAACACTTCATCAAAGTTAGGGTCGACATTTTTACTGTGAGTTTCGTCAGTCCAATCGGTTGCTATAAAATCTGCGTCGGTGATCTCTGTTTCGGTATCAGTGCTTGTGTCAGTATCAGCGCTAATGACCGTTTCGGTTATTTCGCTGCTGCTATCACTGTCGCTACCACAACCTGTGAGTATGAAAGCACAACTGAGTGTCATGATAAGTAATAGTGTCATTGGCTGGTTAATTAACCGCTTTTTGAAGTGTAAGTTATTAAGGGAAAACATCGGGCTCTCCTAGTACTTGGGTAAGATTGTTAACATAAAGTCATTACCAGCATGTTAGAGAGTAAAAGTGCAGAAACTGCACAGTGAGTGTGGAACAAAATAGCAATTCGATAAAAGTGCGATCTTGTTCAAAGTGATATATTTGCGTGCTAATAGCCGTCGCCACCGGTATTCGATAAGATAAATGAGTTTACAGTGAAGAGGTTTCTCTTTAGGTTAGTGAACAATAATAATGTTAACGTCTTGTAAAAAAGCATATTCTTAATAATTAATATTCAAGGACGATAAATGAAATCTTCACTTTTTTTGATTGGTTGTGCAATGTTAAGCCCTGCTATAAACGCCAATGAATTACCGCCAATTTTAGATTTTTACCCACTTTGTAGTCCACACACTATCGATACAGCCAATGATAAAATCGTCTACGATATTGACTCAGACTTGCTGGAATCGTCTAGTGATGGCGTGTTGTCCCATCGTGATGCTTATATACAACAAGCCTTTGTGGAAATACAGCGCAAAGCTGCAGCAGCAGGAGCGGATGCGATTATTATTGATAGATTAAGTGTTGGCGGAATTGAGCGAAGTATTGACTTGCAAGATGACAGTAGCCGAGTTAAATCGAACACCAAGCAAATTCATGTGATTACCACTGCGCAATACGTTACCTTTTGTGACGATACACAACTGAGCAAAGATCCCACACCTTATAACAGTGAAGGTAAATCGGTTTCGTATACCCAAACCACAGTAAAGTTGACGATGCCAAACGAGGGGAATGTATTAAAGCAAGCGCAAAAACACCAAGCACCTGATGCGCTTATTACAACCGACAGCGCCTATGGCATACACATTGGTGACTCGGTTGATGTTTTACAACAAGCATTAGGTCCTCACAGTATTCAGTTGCAACTCGACAATGGTGCAACCGTTTATGGTTATGGGCGCAGTCTATGGTTTGTTGTTAAAGACAATCGTATCGAGATGATTACCCAGGATTTAGGATTGTTAAATGGCCATGGTCAAAACCAAATTGCCTTAAGTGAAAACTATGATGGCGATAATTGGGTGATTGCTAACCAAGTGCGTCAAGGTGATGGGCTTGCTAGCGTGAAAGCGCATTTAGCGCTTAAAAAGCAAGGTGATGTTTACAGTGTGGGAGGTAAAAATAGCCGATTGATATTAACCTTTGAAGACTATAATGAAAGTCTAGATAACGCTGCTGTTTCTCGACTTAACAGCTTTGCCATTATGCCATTAACAGTCACTGATGATCATCACGTTAAGTTCGGTAACTTTGATAATATCGACATCGCAACATTGTTGACATTAGCATTTAAGCAAGCTTATACCTTGCAACCACAACAGCTCATCAACCAAATCCAATTGACAGACAACGGTCCAAAAGTGCTGGTGAATAGCAATGTATTATTGGGTTTTGATCGCCAAGGAGTCGTTAATTCAATTAAAATTACCGAGTCGATGTTTGGCATGCAAACGATGAGTGAATTTAATGCTGTGCTTGCTAATTATCAGTTGCCTACTATCAAATCTCAATTGTTGGAGCGATACCCAAACGCAGAAGATAATTTTGATAACATTATGCTGACAAAAGGGACGGTGATGTTGTCGATTAATTTTGATTCATACGATGACGATGCGCAGCTGATTGATTTTACGTTACGTTTTTAATCATCTTAGCGACTAGACCTGAGTGAGTGGTACAGTTACCAGCGCTATAGGCACAGATGGCATACAATATACCTTATTGAGGTTCAATGGGGTAAAGTAGCACCCAAGTTTTGATCTAAATTTGTTGGGAATACAAATGAATATTGAAAATAATGTGATTGATAATTTAGCCGAATTAGAACGCTTTTTACTGTCGGTGGAAAAGGGCGGTTTAGGTTTGGAAGGTGTTGCTGGTGTGGGTATGGCAACTAGTCATGCTGACGGTCGTCATTTTGTTGCGGTATTTGGTGATAACCACAAGCTATTACTTGGCCGTTGGATTACCGCAGAAATCTTCGAAAGTGGTCAAGATATGGTTAAAAATGGGCTTAAATCTAAGCATTGATGAACTAAATGGCTTGGCCTCAAAAAAGGCAGAATGAATATTCTGCCTTTTTTATTACACATTAAATTATTTGTTAATTAATCATATACATAGCTTTTTGGGTCGACAGCATTAACTGGGTACCATTACTGCTAGAGTATCGCGCTTTAAGCCCTTGCTCTGATGGTTTTCCAATTAAGCCAGGGCTTCGCCAGACGACATTACTGTTAGCGTCATGTTTTTCAATGTGGTAACTGACATCAGACTCACCGGCATAACCTTGACCTTTTTGGACAGTGACAAAATACCCTTGGTTATTACGGGTAGATTCATCGATAGCAATGCCATAGATTGAACGATCGAATGCTTTTTTGCTTTTCTCAACAAGCACTAAGTTGTCTATTTCGTATGTATAGATATTACTGATGTTTTCATAATGATCACCTTCAATACAAATTAGTTCTTGTTGAAGGTCGGTGTCTTTGTTGAGTAACGTTAAATATTGGCAACGTTGATTGATAAAAGACTGCTCTGACAGAGAGTAAGTATTTAGCGTTAATACACTGACCGTATCTTTTCGGGCCACAATCACGGTGTTTTCATATATAACAAAGTCTGTGATATTGCTTTCAAAACTGTATTGCGCAATCAGACTTTGATCTTCAATATTGACGATTTTGAGTACTTTTTCATCGGCATAAATGGCATCTTCAAATCCATCTTGATTGATATCAAATGCCTTTATCACGCCAATATCAGATTGGCTGCTGATTGTAGATTGCCAATGGAAGCTATAATCAAATAATTGCATAACGCTCATGCGCCCATCGTAATATTCTGTTGTTGGCAGCAGTAAATCACCAAAACCGTCATGATTGTAATCAGTGGTGACGGCATGAAAGCTATTATCCCAATTTGACGATATTTGCTCACTCAATTGGTAAGAGCCATCTGCTGCCATTGTCAGGATTCGGCTTCCTTCATAACCGCTTGCTGTTTGCGGAACAAAGAATACGGCTTTTTCATCATTATCGGTAATAGTTGACCAACCAGCACTGCTAAAAGTATCTAATTGAATGGTGGGGGTTGATGGTTTGATGTTTATCGTATTAATGCCGAGATCTGCGACATGAAAACTGTCTGCCCCGGTGCTCATTGTGCCAGAGCCCCAATGAAGTTCGTCTTTGCCATCATTGTCTGAATCACCCACAGTTAACGAACTCACCCCAGTATATGGAATATATACAGACCATAACTCAGAGAGTGTATTAATATTTAAGTTATAAGCATGCAATTGTCCTGACTGACATTCACCAACCACTAACTCGTCGGCCTTATCATTATCCAAATTAATGGTACTGATGGAACAAGTATTAAAGACTTCTGTCGTCGCTAATTGCGATTTATTGACTGCAGAATAGACAGTGATAGCTCCCCAATTATTCGCGCCGGCAATTTCATTAACACCATCGTCGTTATAGTCACCGGCAGTTACGGCTCGGTCTCCAAATGGCGTGCTGTTAGCCCATTTATTTTGCCAACTCTGGGTATCGTAAACTAAGCCAGTATTTGTGATCAGTTCAAGGCCTGGTTGCAGATCCACATTGGAAAAGATGACTTGTTGAGCACTAATATTGGTTGTAAACAGCGTTTCTGAAGGTGCTGACATACTGATAACACTGAGCATGGGTTCTGCATCGTATGAAGTCAGCGCTCGAGAATGCAAATAAGCAATTTCTGGGACCCCGTCATTATCGATATCATCAATTGCAGCGCTGAAGATCGTATCATCTGTAGCTAATAATTCGTATGACAAGGCATTGAGATCGTTAATAACACTGATCCCGTGTGTTGTTATTACCACAATATCATCACGATTATCTTTGTTAGTATCAAAAACCAGAACTTGTTGAATTGTGCCTTGTGATGCCACTTTAAATGGATAAAGCCAGGTTTGCACATAACTACCATTTTGTTCGGTTAGAATGAACAGCCTGTTGTTATTATCTGTTGATATGACTTCATTAATACCATTGCCATCAAAATCACCCACCCACATAGATTTTTCGTAATAAGGAACCTCAATACCTGAACGAGCCAGTGGCATTGGCTTATCGGCATTCACATCAAGTGAAACCGTTGCTGATTCTAGAATGTTGCCATTTGAATCGGTCAGTGCAAAAACAAAATCGACACTTTGCTGTGGAAAAATATAGTCACTTCCTACATGCCACGTGACCAGACCTTGGCTGTCAATGGTTGCACCATTAGGGCCTGAAATTAAGGATCCAATTTTTGATGGATCAATATTGTCTGGGTCGGTGAGCAATGCGCTAAATTGCACGGTTTGTCCCGATTGAATGTTGCTTGGGAGATTAACCGCATTAAATTGTGACGGTGAGTCATTAATGGTAAAGAAAAAGTAATCACTTTCAACAGTGTTAATCCCATCGGAGACGACCATTACCACTTTTACTTCATCGCCGAAAACAGCAATATGAGCTGGTAGGATATTACTTGTTTGCCCTGTGACAGGTTGGCCATTAATGTACCAACGGTAACTGACAGTGAGTTGGTCATTGCTGTTATCTGGGTCGTAATAATACCCAGGCGACACAGTCAGTGGTGTGGTTGTATATAACTGATAATTATTTCCATAGGGCGCTGAAGCTTCTGGAGGTAATGACATCTTAGCCACATCAACAAGCTGTTTATTTGATAAATTACTGTCGATTAAGTCATAAATAGATGCAAAGTAAGTACCTACATCATCAATGCCATTGTTGTCTGTATCTTGAGTATATTTTACTGGACCATTCAAAAACTCCAGCGTAGACGAATTGGTGCCCTTAAATATGATCTTTCCTTGTTCTAAATTTCCATCTAAAGCATTGGTAGATATATTGAATTGACCAATCTTACTGTGAAAGTATGAACCTGAAATAACCCAACTAAACAGGTTATCCTTATACGATTGAGTTTGAGTTATCTGAACAAGTGCTTGAGTTTGGCCTGAGTAAGTATAAAGAAGATTGGTTTTGATACTATTGCTGTATTGGGAAGTATTAGGCGTTTCTTGGCTATTAATTCCATAGGTGCCAGTGAGTGATGTTGTGAGATTACCTTCTTTCCAAGATAAATTATCAAAGTTAAAGCTAAAATTGTATTGGCTTTCTGTGGCAGTTTTTATTGAAAAAGCCATATTGCCGGTTACATTATTGCTATAACCATCACTACAATTATTGTAACTAATGGCAAGGTTACCCGTAAATTGAGTACTTAACTGACCTTTAAATTTGACACTGCCGGAGGTAGAGCATTGAGCAGTAAAATCCACTTTACCAGATTCGTTAACATTATAATCAAGCTCTTCTAAATGTAAGTTGGGCAGTAATATACCTTCTCCATTTATGACTTGTTTAAAGGCATGTTGGGTATTTGATAGCGTCAATGTGGCCAATGATTTTGACCCCGTATAGCGTGCGATGATTAACTGCGCTGCAGCGTTTTCAAGTTCAATCGCATTATAATTATCGGCATTTTTAATGATATTAGATTGTGAGTTCGTGTTTGTTGAACCATCAGGTGTTTCTGAAGGAGAGTCTGATGAGTCTCCGCCACCGCCACAAGCAGAAAGGGAAAATAAAATCGCTAAGGCAAACGAAAGTTGGTTTTTGGTTAACATTTTTCATCCTTGTGACAATGCTATATAAGTGTGATTTTTATGTAAATTTATTGTTTATTTTTTGCGTATACTAGGATTTAGATATGATTTTTGCAATGTAAATTTATGCTTAAGTCAGTTATTTTATTAAGGCCAAAGACGCTGAATGATGGCCGCATACGTCTCCCTGATTAAGTGTTCATTTTGGGGTGTTTCGAATTGGCGATAAGGGTTTAATATTATTGATTTTAATGAATTTATTTATCTTTAATGAGCGAACATATTTCAGGACGGGACAAAGGAGACAAAAAAGGCAGAATGAAGATTCTGCCTTTTTTTAATGGTTATCTTTTTTAACTACTTATCTGAATTGGTTGAACCAATTTTATGAATCGCTAAATCCGCCCCAATAAATTCATCTTCTTGGCTTAAGCGTAAACTCGATAGCTTGTTAACCACGCCATACACAATCATACCGCCAACAATTGCCACCACAACGCCAGCAATACTACCGATAAGTTGTGACATAAAGCTGACTCCGCCAAGGCCTCCGAAAGCTTGCTGGCCAAAAATACCCGCTGCAATACCGCCCCACACACCGCATAAACCGTGTAGTGGCCATACACCTAGAACGTCGTCTATTCTGTTGCTGCGCTGTAATTTGGTGTATACGAAAACAAACAAACCTCCAGCGACACCGCCAACCACAAATGCGCCAACAGGATGCATTAAATCAGAACCGGCACACACAGCCACTAAGCCTGCTAGTGGTCCGTTATGAATAAAACCAGGGTCATTCTTACCCACCACAAGTGCCACAATCGTACCGCCAACCATAGCCATTAAACTGTTTACCGCCACTAAGCCACTAATTCCATCGAGGGTTTGCGCTGACATAACGTTAAAGCCAAACCAACCGACAATCAGCACCCAAGAGCCTAGCGCTAAGAACGGAATATTTGATGGTGCAAAAGCGATACCGGGTTTGCGGCCGCGTCGGGCACCTAATAAATAGATGGCGACTAAGGCTAACCAACCGCCCATGGCATGTACCACAACGGAACCTGCAAAGTCATGGAATTGGGCGCCGAATTGGCTTTCTAACCAAGCTTGGAAGCCATAATTACCGTTCCACATAATCCCTTCAAATAGCGGGTATACGAAGGCAACAATCAAAGCTGAAGCCAATAAAAAAGGCCTAAAACTGCCGCGTTCAGCAATACCGCCAGATACAATGGCTGGAATGGCTGCTGCAAATGTGAGTAAGAAGAAAAATTTAACCAGTTGGTAACCATTATCAGTGGTTAAGCTTTCTGCGCTGACAAAAAAGTGATTGCCGTAAGCAATTTGATAGCCAATGACAAAGTAGGCAATAGCGGAAAAAGCAAAGTCAGTTAGAATTTTCACCAAGGCATTGACTTGGTTTTTATGTCTCACTGTGCCCATTTCTAAAAATGCAAAGCCTGCGTGCATGGCTAACACCATAATTGCACCAAGTAAGATAAACAAGGTGTCTGCACTTTGTGCAATGACGCCAATAGCATCACTAATATTATTCATTTCAGTTCCCACAAAACGATTCTCTGTTGAAATTCATACTTTTATAAAGCAAAAGTCATTCCTAAACCGTTACTTGACTGGCATATTCATGAACCCATATGGTGCAAATAGCTGAAAATGTTGCTGAAATGATCCGTTAAATGTTCTACTTCGGTGCGTTTTTATGTCGGTTCAATGCTCAATAGTGTCAGTAATGATTGATGTTTGGACTGGTAATGTTTCATTTTGGTGCGCTATCGCTTTCATTTGGTGCGTTGTACTACAGGTAAATTAACTTTATGTTAACAGTTGTCATTAAGCTAATATTGTCCAATAACGAGGGCTTAAATACATCGGTTGTAAAGATCCCTATTCCAAATTATCAATAACTGATCCCCAATAACATCTCACTAGAAACAGCATTACGGGAGCAATATGACAGCAGTAAGAGTGGCTGGAGTGGGAATGATCCCATTTTGCAAACCAGGTAAGCATGAGCCCTATCGTGTCATGGCGGCTAAAGCGATAAAGCTGGCATTAGCTGATGCAGGGCTTGACGCCAAGTCAATTGGCCAAGCATATGGAGCCTATATTTATGGCGACAGCACCTGCGCTCAGCATGCATTCTACGATGTAATCCAAAGCGGCATTCCAATTATCAATGTTAATAATAATTGTTCTAGTGGCTCGACTGCGTTATTTCTAGCGCGTCAAGCGGTGTTATCTGGACAAGTAGATTGTGCGTTAGCGTTTGGGTTTGAAGAAATGCAACCAGGTGCATTGGGATCGCATTGGACCGACAGAGAAAGCCCTTTTGAGCGGGTTGAGCCAGTGTTAAAGCAGTTTAATGCCCCGCAAGGTCCAATTGCATTACGGGCTTTTGGTGCTGCGGGTCGTCATTATATGGATAAGTATCACGTCGGTGCCGATATTTTTGCCAAGGTGGCCGAAAAGTCACGTTGTCATGCGTTACAAAATCCATACTCGATGTTTTCAACGCCATTAACGTATCAGCAAGTGCTCGATGATAAGTTAATTTACGATAATTATTTAACTCGGCTTATGGCTTGTCCTCCTACTTGTGGTGCAGCAGCGACCATCGTTTGCAGCGAACAGTTTGCCCGTCAAAATGGCATTACATCCAAGGTAAAGATTATTGCGCAGGCAATGGCAACTGATACAGAGCAGTCGTGGCAAGACCCAATTTATGCCGTCGGTAAGGGAATGAGCCAACAAGCGGCGCTGCAGGTTTATGATGATGCTGGTATCGACCCCAACGATATCGATGTAATAGAACTGCATGATTGCTTTACCCCAAATGAGGTGATCACTTATGAAGCATTAGGCTTATGTCCTGAAGGCGGCGCAGCTGAATTGATTGCCAATGGTGACAACACTTATGGTGGCAAATTTGTTATTGGGCCATCGGGGGGATTAATGTCGAAAGGACATCCAATTGGTGCTACTGGGCTGGCACAATGTACCGAGCTGACATGGCATTTACGTGGTCAAGCTGGCAACCGGCAAGTCGACAATGCCAGGTTAGCGTTGCAGCACAATGTAGGTTTAGGTGGCGCGGTGGTGGTGACGTTATATGGCGTTTAGCTAACGGTTTTATTTCATGTTGCGCTTCAGTGTCGTCGATGTATGAAGGCAATGTAGCGCAACAAGGTGGGCTGTTATTTTATGGTGTGATTTGAATAACAATAAATTATTTGAACGATCACTCAAAATAAACTTGAGCGATTGTTCAAATTAGTTTATAGTGGACTCAATTCGAAACGAAACGCTCCTAAATTTATTTATCTAGAAGAGAGAATATTATGACTGCATTTACTATTCATACAGTAGACACCGCACCAGAAGGCAGCAAAGCTATGTTAGAGGGTGCTAAAAAACAAATGGGTATGGTTCCCAATTTATTTGGCGTTTTAGCAGAATCTCCAAGCACGTTGCAAGCTTACCAACAGTTACATCAGGCCTTTTTAGACACATCATTTAACCCTGAAGAGCTAACGGTTGTATGGCAAACCATTAACGTTGAACACGAATGTGGTTACTGCGTACCAGCCCATACAGGTATTGCACATTCAATGAAAGTAGACCCAGCGTTAACTGAAGCACTACGTAATAAAGAGGCGATGCCAAACGCTAAACTACAAGCGTTACAAGATGCGACATTAAGTATTGTACGTAACCGCGGCAATATTTCTGAAGTAGAACTAGCAGCATTCTATGCCGCAGGTTATGGCCAACAGCAGGTATTAGAAATCATTTTAGGCTTGTCACAAAAAGTGATCAGTAACTATACCAACCATGTGGCAAAAACACCGGTTGATGATGCATTCAAAAAGTTTACTTGGTAATTCTTTACTAACATTTTTACCGACATTTTTATCAAAGATTATCATTCACGATAAGTCGATTCATGTATGACTTCATAATACCAATGCCGCGTTATCGCAAATGGCATTGGTATTTTTTTATCACGTTACAGTGAAAAAGCGTACTTGAAGAGATGAGGACAGCCAAATGACAGCAAAGATTAAGCTCGATATTATTTCAGATGTAGTGTGCCCTTGGTGCATCGTCGGTTATAAACACTTAGAAGCAGCGATAAATGAACTTGGGCTGCAAGATCAAGTTGAGATTGAGTGGCAACCATTTGAACTTAACCCTAACATGCCTGCTGAAGGTGAAAATCTGCGTGAGCATTCAGCCAGAAAATACGGCACAACCCCAGAAGGTAGCGTTCGTGCACGGGCCAATATTGCTCAACAGGGGGCTGAACATGGCTTTATTTTTGACTATTTTGAACAGATGAAAATGGTTAACACTTTAGACGCTCATGTGTTGTTGGAATACGCGAAAGAGGTCGGTAAGCAAACGGAGCTTAAATTGCGTTTATTCAGCGCCTTTTTTACCGAACATAAAGATATTTCAAACCGTGAGGTGTTGACCGCTGAGCTCACCGCAGTGGGTATTAATGCCGCAGAAGCCATGAGTTTACTTGATAACGCTGCAGTGGCAGAACAGGTTCGCGCCAAAGAGGCTCATTGGCAGCAACTTGGTATTTCGGGTGTGCCCACGGTCATTTTTAACCAATCGAGTGCATTAACCGGCGCGCATCCAGTTGAAGCATATAAACAAGTTTTGGCCGATTTAGTTGCCCAGCGCTAATGCGCTAGGGCTACATTGTTTGAGTATTGTTATCCCGAGTTTAGGTTACTTACACCTGAGCCACGCTAATCACCTGTTTGGTTGATGGAGTAATAACCACCGGGATTGATTTTGAGGTTGGGGTGTAAGAGCCAATTCCGACGCTGTTGATTGACACCAGTGGATTCGTCTCAGGATAATAAGCCGCAATGTTACCGCGTGGAATGTCGTAATAAACCACGCTAAAGCCACAGACTTTGCGGACGATATTGTCGTTGGCAATAGACTGTATATCAATAAGTTGGTCTTCAAGCAGATTAAGCTGAACAGCATCTTGTTGGTTCATAAACAATACATTCCGCTTACCTTTAATACCGCGATATCGGTCGTCCATTCCATAAATAGTGGTGTTGTATTGGTCGTGAGATCGCAAACTTTGCAGTAAAAAAATAGGGTGTTGTTCGGCGGATGACGCAGTTGTTTGTGCGTTGCTTGAGCAATCTGCAATAACTGAATTTGGCAACTGACTAGGATTAAATTGAGCTAACTGGTTAGTGGTATTCCAAATAAGCTCAGCAGCGCTATTCCCCAGATAAAACCCGGCTGGTTGTTCGATACGTTGATTAAAGTCACTAAAGCCGTCGATGGTATTTTCGATAAGCTGACGGATTAGTGCGTAGTCATCACGTAATGCCAGCCAATCTAGTTTATTTGCGGCATGGTTTGTTGAGTTGAGCTGAGTCGAGCCGGAATGGTTAAATGTTGCATGAGCCATTTGAGCGACAATATCAATTTCAGATAAACATTGATCAGAGGCGGGTTCGGTCATGCCTGTTGAAGCATGAACCATGCTAAAGGTATCTTCAACGGTGATTTTTTGAATGCCGCTTTGCTGCTTGTCTAATTCAGTGCGGCCTAAACAAGGTAAAATTAAGGCGTCGTGTGTTACTTGTAAGTGGCTGCGATTAAGCTTAGTGCTGATTTGAACATTGAGTTCAGCATTGCGTATTGCTTGGTATGTAAAATCAGTATCGGGCGCCGCAGCCGCAAGGTTTCCACCTAAACAAATTAGCACCTTACTCTGTTTACTGTGCAGGGCTTTAAGGGCTTCGACCACATTGTGGCCCGCTTGCCGAGGTAAGCTGGTAGATAAATGCTGTTCTAAGCGGGTAATAAAAGCGGCAGACGGCTTTTCATTAATGCCCATAGTGCGGTTGCCTTGCACATTACTGTGGCCGCGAACAGGGCATAATCCGGCGCCTTTTTTACCTATTTGACCACATAGCAGATGCAGATTAACGACTTCACGAATAATGTCGACCGAATGCTTATGTTGAGTTAAGCCCATTGCCCAGCAACTGATCACGGTTTTGCTGTCACTGAACACGGTAGCGGCCTGAATAATCTCTGCTTTTGTCAGTCCAGATTGTTGTTGTATTTTATCCCAGCTAGTGTGTGTAACACTGTGTTGATAATCTTCAAAAAATGCACTGTGCTGCTGTATAAACTCATGGTCAATTTTATCTGGACGTTGTTCAATAATAAATTTAGCCATGCCTCGCGCAGCGGCCATATCGCCGCCTAATTTAGGGGTTAAATACAAATGGCTGATGGTAGTGGCTGCTGGAGTGAGCAATTCTATAGGGCTTTGTGGACTGGCGAACTTTTCTAAGGCAACTTCTTTAAGATTATTGAAAGTGACAATTTTACCCCCTTGTTTGGCGGCCTTGCGCAGAGTATTCATCATTCTTGGGTGGTTGGTGCCAGGGTTTTGGCCAAACACAAAAATGGCTTCGGCGGCATCAAAATCTTCTAATACTACCGTGCCTTTACCTATTCCAATGGCGTTAATTAATGCGACACCGCTAGCTTCGTGGCACATGTTAGAGCAATCGGGAAAGTTATTGGTGCCATAAAGCCGGCCAAAGAGCTGGTAGAGATAGGAGGCTTCGTTACTGGCGCGTCCAGAAGTGTAAAATTCAACTTGGTCAGGGCTACTTAAACTGTTGAGCTTGGTGGCGATAATCGAAAATGCCTCAGACCAGGTTACTGGTTCATAGTGATCGGTTATCGCATTAAAGCGCATTGGTTCGGTTAAACGCCCCTGATACTCTAACCAGTAGTCAGTCTGTTTTGTTAGTTGGCGTACCGAATGTTGAGCAAAAAAATCGCGGCCAACGCCTTTACCCGTTGATTCCCATGCCACAGCTTTGGCGCCATTTTCACAAAACTGAAATGCACCTTGCTTGTTATCACCCCATGCACAACCCGGGCAATCGAAGCCATCAGTTTGATTAACACGGAGTAAGTTTTTAAGGTTTTGCTTGGTGTGCTGGCTGCGAAGTACATGAGTAAATGTGGCTTGCAGTGAAGGAAATCCGCCGGCTTTAGTTGGTTTTTGGTGATGACTAGACATGAATTTCTCCGATAGGGCTCAGCGATAGACGGTTAACATTAAAATGACAATCGTAACTGGAATAATAAATAGGTGCTGAAAACTTGGGTATGTGAATAATATTGAGGTTGTATTTTAGTGCCAGCTTGACTGCCAGTTGGCTTGGCGAAGCTAGACTAATAAGATTGTTAGCGCCAAAAAGAACCGCTTTATGGATCAATTCACTGCTACAACGACTGGTGATTAATAAGGTTTTACATGATGTTTTTTGCGTCGCGGTTGTTTGCCTTATTAACATGCCGATAAGTTTATCGAGTGCATTATGACGGCCGATGTCTTCACGACAGGCGATAATGTCGCCTTGTGCTGTTAACGCTAAAGCCGCATGTATCGCACCACTTTGTTGAGCTTTTATTTGGCTGTCGGCAATACGTTGTTTTAAGGTTTCAAGGTTATTAATGTCAATGGGGCGTGTGACCGGAAGAATAGCTAATTGAGGCAGTGCATGTTCTATTGCTTCAACACCGCAGATACCGCAACCTGTTGCACCCACGAGCCGACGTTTTTTACTGTTTAAGGCCGACAGACAACGATTGGCGATAGTCACTTCAACCATAAAGCCGCTATCTGATGGCGTTATTTGAATGTCATGTATGTCATGATCGTTTTGGATAATGGCTTCGGCAAATAAAAAACCAATCGCAAAATCTTCAATATCATCAGGGGTGACCATCATCACAGCATAGTTAATCCCGTTAATATTAATGGCGGCAGCCGCTTCCTCTACCAGATGTTCAATGGGGGGCAACCATTTATATGAAGCATTCATGTGTACAGACTCAAAACCGGACGTGGATCACAGTTTAGGGGGCGCTAATACACAAAGCCAATCAAACAAATTTATGCGGTGATAGTTTTTATCTATTAATATAGTGAAATTGATAGGCAGACTTTGAAGGGCGTATGAACCTGAGACAGTTACATTATTTTTATGAATTAGCGCAGTTTAAGCATTTTGCTAAAGCAGCCAAAGCTTGCCATATTACCCAGCCGACTTTGTCAGCCAGTATTACTGCGTTGGAAAAAAGCTTTGGTACCGAGCTAGTGGTGCGCGGCAGTCAGTTTGTTGCGTTAACCGATGCTGGACAGATTGTATTGCGCTATGCAGAAAAAATGCTGTTAGATCAAGCGGCGCTAAAACAAGAATTGAGTGTGTTTAGTGGGCCATTAATCGGCTCTTTACGGATTGGCATTGTGCCGCAGTCGAGTGTCGATATTATGCCGATAATTAAAGCATTCAACGAGCTGCATTCTAATATTGCCGTAACGCTCTTGGTGACCACCAATGAAAAGCTGATTGAGCAACTGACTTTGCATCAAATTGATATCGGTTTAGGGTTTGATGAAAACCTTACTGAGGCGAATCGTCGCACGTTTCATTTTTATCCGCAGATTGATAATGATATGGCGGTATTATCAACCCAAGCACTTGTTAATCAACTCGACACTACTGCGCTAAGTGATAACCGATTAACCCTTAATAATTTGCAACGTTTACCATTGGTGTTGTTGAGCCAAAATATGCAGTTTAGGCAATACATTGATAATGCGATGGCAGAAACGGATTTACGCTTTAATGTGGTGTTAGAAACCGATTCGTTATTTCACCTAGTCAGCGCGGTAAAACACAATATTGGCTACGCGATTGTCAGCAGCGGTATTGCAAAATCAGCTCAGCAGTTATTCAATCTGCATTACCGACAACTGCAAGGTATTGAATCGGGTAATACGGTGTTTATTACCCGTAAATACAGTGTCTCACCAGCGATGCGCGAATTTGTGAGTCTGATTGAAATGGGGTAATTTTTGCAGGTGTTTTGCCGTTAAAGCATCATGCTAGCAAACTCAGATAGGCGTGGATATTGTTAATATCGCATCATTCAACTTGGCTGGTGGCATCTTAACGGCAGCAAAGATAACACCTGTTAATGACAACGCTGCTTTTTGGGTGTCATAGCTGTCCTAAAATAGCTGTCCTAAAAATAGCTGTCCTAAAAATAGCTGTCCTAAAAATAGCTGTCCTAAAATTGATGTCTTAAATGATTGCAACTTAACTTGGGTTTATGTTTGCTGCAAGCCTGTGATTGTTGATATAATAGCGGGCTAAAAAATTTATCTATTTACAGACTTTTTTATCTCGCAATCACTGCCACATCGCCTGCAGGAATAACTATGATTAACCACTTTAGCGTACTGGGCGTCAGAGCCAATGCCAAAGAAGATGACATAAAAAAAGCCTATAAACGTTTATCGAATAAGTACCATCCTGACAAATTACTTGGGGCGTCTGATGATGAAAAGCAACAAGCATCTGTCCAGCTCCAACGAGTCAAAAAAGCTTACGAAGTGTTGTCAGATAAAAAGCAGAGAAATGCTTTTATCAATGATTTTAACAACGTAATTGTTACCGATCCCACAGCCGCTATGCGCGAGTTGTGGGACGAATATTATTCCTGAGTATCCCATGGCTAAACATCTTAATATCTCACGCATTAATGAGCTAAAAAATAATGCCAATGACAATATAGAATCTTACAACGACCCTGATACGCCAAATGCACTGGCAAAGTTTACCAGCCAAATCAGAGAGATATTGTTGGCCGATCCTGGGATGCTAGATTCAGTCCCTGAATATTTACCTGTTGCACTTTATGAAAGAGTTAAGTTCTCGCCTGAGTCAAAGCGCCAATGGGCACATTGGATTAGCTTGAATATTCACCCAAGCTGGGATGAATTTAAAACGACGATTGCGTTTAACAACGCCGATCTACCTCTGGCGCTTGCGGTACGCAAATATAACGAAGATTTGCTCATTGAAAGTTGTGCCGTGGTGTATTTGTTAGAGACTCAGGGAGATACAGCGCCCAAGCCTGAGGAAGATGATTCAGATGGTCTTCACGAGCATGAACGTGATGAAAACGATGATGACGACACGGACTATGATAGCGATGAAGAAGGTTATTATGACCAATATGACGAGGATATCGAATGAACAGTCTCATTGAAATAACCGCAGCTGAAATACAAGAGCTGGCTAATGTTGAGCCTAAACAGGCCAGCAAGAGATTTGAATTGATTGCATCGTCGATGTCAGATGATCAGTTGGTTGAAGTTATCGAGAAAATGGATATCGTTACGTTGACACAAATTAACAGTCAGCATGATATTTCGTGTCCATCGATTATGTCTGAGTTAATGACCCCAGAACAGATCCGCGACATTGTCTGCCAGCAGCCACTTTATTGGGAAGAAAAAATCAAGAGTAATGCAGAAGAGTTAATGCAGCATACTTTTGATTTTATGACTTATCTGATTCGAATCCAAGACAATGAAGAGAAACAAACTGCTATTTTAGAGTGTTTGGCTGAAGATCCTGCTGCGCTGTTTTATCTATCGATTCCGTTTATCGAGCTTATTTTAGGCGGTACCAGCAGTGATGACGATGAGATCAACGACACTTTTGATGATGAAGCGGATGAAGAAACCGTGGGTTACTCAGATTGGCAAGCCGATGAAGAGGCACACAGTCTTAGCATCGATGACCCGCGCAGTTTATTAGCATTGATCCGCGATCGAGCGCCTAATGTTGAAAAGGCGATTAAGAACATGCTGCGTAACACCGGCTCTGATTGGCAGTTAATTATTAGCCAGTTTGCCAGTGAGTTAGTGATACAGGCGAAAGAAAAGAACCAAGTCACCGACGAGTATGCTGAAGTTGATGACATGTTTAGCTTTCTTGATTAAGGGTTCTGCAAATGCAATTGGTATTACGTGACGAAAATCAGGGTCCCTATCTGAGTCGGGTGTTGGCTTATGGCCGAACCGAAGAATTGCTCAGTAATGAGCAATTGGGACAGATCAAAGCGAAAGCCATTTTGATGAGCCTTAAGTTCGCTGATAAGTTTTATAACAAGTATAAAATGCATTTGCTTGAAGAAGCTGCGCAAGATGTTATCGGCATTGTTAGCATTGGCTTAATGGCATTATCGGACCAAAGTCAGGCTAATGCTATACGGTTGCTACTGACTGATGACGGCGTAGTTAAGTCGTTCCAGAAGGGCTGGGGAATGCTAACTAAAGTTAGCCAACACAGGCTTCATGGTAAATCTGTTTATGGTGACGTAGATAAAGTATTGCTTGATCAAGTGTCGAGTCCACCTGATTGTGACGAATGGCAAGGCTGGGCTTACTACCAAGAAGCATTAGCTGAGCATAATCGCCAGCAATCTATTAATGCCTTATTGGCTCAGTTCTACATTGTCGGCACTTTTGATCCAATGGATTATATCAATCTAGAAAGTACTCTGGCAGAAGCCGTGTTATATCGGATATTTTTTGACGGTAAAAAAGTCCGTCAAGATCTTAAACGCCGCATGGCTCGTATAGAAATTAAAGATGAATGGTTTAACCTCGAATTTATCGAGCTACAAACTAAGGTGGCTTTGGCCGAGTTACCTAACGAGCTTGCTGATGCAATTCGTTTAGATTTAGGTAAGCATTTTAACGCAGCATTGTTGCGGACCCTGCATTTCTCTCGAAGTTATCAAGAGTTGGCCATTCAAAATGCCTCTCCTGAACGATTGGAGCGCCTGGAATACAAAGAAGGCTTAATTGGTCTACTTGGTTGGCCAATCTATATCGACATGTAGTTTAGCTTTAGGAAGCTTGCGAGTGAGCAGGCTTCCTAAACTCGCGAGTTATTACTGCCATTATTTACTTCCCTATTGCGCAGCAGCATAAAATCTCTCGTTACCGTGATGTTGTACATTATATTTATACTCTGCTTTGAGTTAACAACGTTTTAATCCTATCTAATACCTATTTAAAATTACTTTTTTCAACTCAATCATTTCATATTGCACTTGTTACAAATACTGTTGCTTCCCTATTCAACACTGACTTAATGGTTAACTTATTCATATAGCACAACATATGTGAGTTGCATCTTCTGCTATCCGATCGATACAGAGGTGTGGATAGTGTGGAGCCAATGGTATTAACGTCCACTGATGAAACGACTCGGTTATGGATTATCAAATGATTTTTGATAATGTTTAGCTTTTGTGGTGGTTCATTGGTAGTCATAATCCCAGTAATATAAGGCTTTGCTGATAAAGATCGTTAAAGTCGGCTATATTCTAAAAGGGCGTGGTATGAATATTCGCTTTGATCATTTGTCACTAAGTGCTAGAAATCCGCAAAAAATGAGCGATTTTCTGGTGGCGTTATTAGATTTAACCGTTGGTACTCGACCTAATCTTGAGTTTTCTGGTTATTTTTTATTTGCCGGTGATAAAGATGTGATACATATTTTTGCTAACCAGCAGCCAGAGGTAAGCAATCAACTGTCGCAAAATGAGCAGCCGCAAAATATTGTTCATCATGTGAGTTTTTTCAGTGATAACTATCAAGATGTCATGGCAAGAATTGCCAAACTGGGCCTGCGCTATTCTATGAGTGAAGTGCCGGGAACGTCGGTTAAACAAATTTTTGTTCGCGGCCCTGAAGGGCTCATTATTGAAATCCAAGCCTTGCCGAACGGCGAGTGCGGTTTGTAGTTGTGTATAGTATTGGTTTTGTGTCATATTTATCATTAAGTTATGTTGTTAGTACGTCATTGTAGAGAGTGATGATCGACAGTGAAAATCGATAGCGGTTGTTGATAATCATTGTCGATAGTGATTGTCGATAGTGAAAATTGCTAGCATCTTGATAGGGTTAATTGTACATCTGCATTTTCTGTTAGTTGTTAACGCGTTAATCATTCTTTGGGCCGAGTCTGCTGCCTATTCCATCTTTGTTTAATTGTTCTTAGGATCCAATATGCTGAGTAGCTTACGTGCTTATCGTTCGTCCATTATTTTACTGAGTGCCTTACTGCTGGGCGGATTGTTTGGTGGGTTATTTCCTGAGTGGGCTATCAAGCTTAAACCTATTGGGCAAATTTTCCTCAATCTATTATTTATGATCATCGTGCCTTTGGTTGCTGTGAGTGTGATGTCATCTATTGCTCACATGACCGATTTAAAGAAATTAGGCGCAATACTGGTGTCTATTATGGCTGTGTCGATTGTCATGGCGATTATTCCGTCAGTGGGCGTGGTGTTGTTGGCGTTAGCATATGATCCCGCGCAAGGGGTGACATTAGACTTAGCCAATACCGTAGATGCAACCTCTGGCAGCATGGACTTTGTCAGCTTACTCACAACTAACGATTTTGTCGGACTACTCTCTAAATCAAACATATTAGCATTGATTATTATGTCGGTGATTGGCGGTGTGGCCATTGGTCAATCCGGTGAAGATGGCCAGAGAGTAGGGCGCATGCTCGACAGTTTAAATACTGTGATCATGAAAGTGATTTCGATATTAATGTATGTGGCTCCAATTGGGCTTGGTGCTTATTTTGCCGCGACTATGGCTAGTCAAGATACTGAATTAATGGGGACATTTGCTCGAGCGGTGGGGTTGTTTTTTGTGGCGATGGCTATTTACCTAACGTTAGGTTCGACCTTATATGCGTGGATTGGCGGTGGTGCACAAGGTGTGAAACGTTTTTGGCAACATATGCTTGAACCTGCTGTGACGGCATTAGGCACTAGCTCGTCGTTAGCAACGTTACCTGTGACTATTCGCAGTGCGGCTAAAATGGGCCTAAATGAGCAAATTGCCGAGATTAGCTTACCGTTACTAGTGAATCTCAATAAAGGTGGTGCAGCGGCTATTACCGCACTAAAAATCGTGTTTATTTATTCGTTATTAGGTCTCGATTTTACGACCGATGTATTTATGCTGACGATTTTGATTTCGGTATTATCGGCATTTATCATTGGCGGAGTACCGGGCGGGGCATTTTTAGGTGAAATCTTTATTGTGACCACCTTAGGTTTACCGATGGAAGTGATCCCTATTTTAGTGGTCATAGGGGCCATTACCGATGCGGCTTCAACGGTGGTTAATGTAGTACATGATTTAACCGCAACGCAAATTATTGAGCGCATTAATGGTAAGCATTATATTGTGGATGCGCCAGCGAGTCGCTTACAAGAGTAAGATTCAATATTCTGTTAATTGTTCTTTATCCTACTAAGCCGCTGCTACACAGTTTCGGCCGCCAGATTTTGCTGAATATAAGGCTTTGTCTGCGCGGTCAAGCAAGCTGTGAGCCGTGTCTTCTACTCTATACTGGGCGACACCTAAGCTAATTGTCAGTTCCATTGATTGAATATTTTGCATGGCAATATACAGCCTTAACCTTTCGGTTAACTCAACAGCATCTGCCAATGTCGTGTTGGGTAAAACTACCACAAATTCTTCGCCGCCCCAGCGTGCTAATAAATCGTCGCTACGCATTTGGTTTTGTAATAATTGCGCGAGTTGGCATAGCACTTTGTCTCCGAATAAATGGCCGTGATTATCATTAATTTGTTTAAAATGATCGATGTCGATAATTGCTACCGAAATAGGGTATTGAGTGGCAGCTTGTTTACTGAGTAAATCTTGAGTTGTTTGATGGTTTTTCAGCGGATGGTCATCCGCATAAGGTTGGTAAATAATCGGTGCTTCGTCTGTTCGTTTTGTCGCGTTAGCGCTTTCTGTTGCCATGGGCGCATTGGCTGCTGGTGTGGTCAGTAGAGTATCAAGCGCAAAATCGAGTTTTTCACGGTTATACAGTCCGGTGAGTTTATCTGTTTCAGCCATTTTTTGGATTTCTAAATTACGCAGTGCCAGTTTTTTATAAGCTGAAAAACGGGTTTTTTCGTAAAATCTAAACAGTAAAATTTGTGCAATACACACTTCAATAACGTTAAATAATGAGCCGGTGCTAAAGGCCACTGGCTGAGGGTCTTGCGTTTGCAGGTAAACAATAAAAGCACACACACTAAAGCAGATGCATGAAATAAATGTGCCCCATGTTCGACCGATAAGAAAAAATGAAAAAGGCGGAATAAGCGTCGCCCAAAACAGTGAATGAGAATACCCTTTGGCTGATATCACAAATAGCATAATTAAACTGGCTACCATGAGAGTGACAGCCCATGCGGTTATCTTTACATGACCCGTGCGACGAAAACGACAGTAAATACCCAATGAGATAACTAAGCCTGAACCGTCGAGCAAGGCATATTGATAACCTTCAAAATAGAATAGGTTGATCAGGGTAAGAATGAGAAAGTAACTCGTGGTAATGAGCAACGAATGTTCGATTAAGCGAATGCGCCAATAATCTGGGTGATCAGGCGGATACTGAGGGAATTGTTTGTACCAAAATTTAATCATAAGCAACTTCCGAGGTGACATTCAGTGAACGTTAATCTTTGTATCTTGATAACCGTATCATTCAATCCTTGATAAGTGATAACTAAGCATAGGTAAAATATTAACAAATAACCGTCTATTTAGGCGGTTATTTTAAGGTATAGGTATAGGTATAGGTATGACAGGACGATGATAATTTATGGTTTTGTTTCAATTAGCTTAAGAATGTCAAAACAGGCGCCCATAGTGTGGTAATCGGTTTTGCCGATAGGACTTTTTTGGTCATCTATCTTTTGGTTGTCTTGGGTTAATATTCTAAACCAAGCACCGTATTGATGGTCTATCATGTGCTGCCATGAGTACTGCCAAATTTTTTCGTACCATTGTTGGTATTTTTCATCGTGAGTGGCCTGGTATAAATACGCTGCGCAGCTCATAGTTTCAGCTTGTACCCAGAAATATTTTTCACCGTCACATACGCTCATGTCTGGGGCAAATCCGTAGCAAATTCCAGCGTGTTTTTCATCCCAAGCAGACTTAAGCGCTGTGTCAAACAACGCAGTTGCTCGCGCTACTAACCAACTGTCAGATCGATGCTTAGCTAAAAACATCAACAATTTAGCCCACTCAGTTTGGTGACCAGGTTGAAAACCCCAAGGGCGGAATAGGTTTTTTGGATCGTTTTTGTTGTATTCAAGATCGGGTTGCCATTGTAGATCGTAATGCTCCCAAATCAGCCCATCCATCAAACTAGCTTGTCGATTGACCATGTTGTCTGCTAACAACATGGCGCGTTCAAGATAACGTGCATCTTTAGTTGCTTCGTATGCCGCAATAAGTGCTTCACAGGTGTGCATGTTGGCATTTTGACCACGGTATGGATCACAGATGCTGAAGTCACCATTATATTGGTCTTTATACAAACCGGCTTGTGGGTCCCAGAAGTATTTTTCCATGGTGTTAAATGTGTCAGCTAAATAACCGCTGGCTTCTGATATACCCACTTGTACAGCCCAGCTGTAGGCCAGCATCACAAACGCAAAGCCATAACAATGATTAGTGTCATCGATCACTGTCACTTGACCTTCGTTGACATCAAGTAGCCAGTTATATCCCTTGGTTTGTGGGTTAAAATGGGCGTGACGAATAAATTCAATACCTGAGGTGACTCTGGCTAAGTATTTTTCATCATTGAATAATAAATATGCTCTGGCGTAATTAAACACAAAGCGGGTTGAGCTAACAAGGTGACGAGTTTGTTTATCGAATACTTCACCATTATCAGAAAAGTTTTGATAAAAGCCGCCATGTGGGTCATCTACATTGGGTTCATAAAACGCTAATGTGTCGGCAATATGTTGTTTAATGAATGCGGGGCTACTGAAGTTAGGTTGTGCTGTAGTCATAGTGTTTTCCTAAAGTCGTTGAGCGACTGCGTTGACGGTAATGAGGTAAATGCACCTTTGTACGACGCTGCGTGGGCACCGCATAAAGACGCGAATTCAATAATATGTCGCAATGTATCGGGCTGGGTACACAAAGCACTAAATGCTACTGGATCAAGATCGTGTAACCCTAGTTGATACAATAAACCTCCAACGAAAGCATCGCCCGCTGCGGTGGCATCAACCATAGTGATTTTTTTAGGCTTATAAGTTTGCGAACCATGGCGTGTATACCAATACACCGGGTTACTGCTGTCGGTAACAATAAACCATTGGCAACCATTTTCGAGAGTCTGTTGAATAAACTGTTCAGGAGTGTGTTCGTCAGCTAAATAAAGCAATTCTTCTTTTGAGGCTTTAATGATGTCGCACTGCTTGAGTAACGGTAAAATATGCTCGCGTGGGGTGGCGTTTTTATCCCAAAGATTTAAGCGTAAATTAATGTCGAAGCTAACAATGTTGTGATTAAGTTTGGCTTGCTTAACACCGTATGCAGTGGTTTGACGAATAGAGTGCTCTGTTAATGTGTTAGAACAAAAGTGAAAAATGGCGCTGTCTGCAAACCATGAGTCATCAAAATCGCTGGGTGAAAACTGTAGATCGGCTGAACCGTCGCGGTAAAACTCGAAACTACGGTCGCCGTCATTATCAAGCGACACAAATGCTAAGGCGGTTTTTGCGTTGGGAGTAAAACGCATATAGTCGGTTTTTACGCCTTCACTTTTGAGTGCTTGATAAAGAAACTCGCCAAACATGTCTTGACCGAGCATGCCTGAAAAGTAGGCTTGGCCGCCTAACTTTGCGATGGCCACACTTACATTGGCAGGTGCACCACCGGCAAACTTAGTGAAGGTTTCTTGCTGGTTTTGATCCCCACCTAATTTGTTTGACAGCATGTCGATGAGTACTTCACCAAAGCATATTGAATTTTTCATTTTCGGTTACCTGTGTAATATAACGGCCAATATTATTGGCCGTTTGTATACTAGATTGTATGCGTTTTTTGATATAATTTGACGAGTGTTAAACGTTAGTCAAGTAACCAGTGTAGTGCAATTGCGGCTGTCCAAGAAAAGTCTTTTCCACCACAACCTGTACCAGTTTCAGGGTTAAAGTATTCGTAATACCCTGATTTCAAGATTAATTCAGTTGTATCTTGTTGGATTTTATCCGCGGTATCGTTGTAGCCTGATTCTGCTAACCCTACTGCAATCATCCAATTGATGTGCAACCAAATTGGACCACGCCAATAACGCTGTGGTTCATAACAGCTTTCTGAGGGATGAGTCGATGCAATGCTAAATTGGCTGGCTTCAATCCATTCTTTGGTCGTGTTATTTAATGAGGCGGCTTGTTCTGTTGTGGTTAAACCAGCATAAATACTTAATAAACCCGCCGATGTTTTCACCATAGACAAGGTATTTGTTAACACATTACGACAATAGAAAAACTGGCTTGATTCGCACCACAAGGTAGAGATTGCTTTTTCAGTTAACTCGACACGTTGAGCAAGATAGTCACAGCGGTCATCACTCAATCCTAAGTTTTCACCCATAATGAGTAAATCTTTAGTGGCGCAATGAAGGATCGAAATGATGCCTATATCATTCATTTTATACGGGCAGTTGTCGAAAATATATTTGCTGTCAAAGTTGCTACGTTTAAAGAAGTCGACTAAGAATAAGAAACGGTCATATTCACTTTTATGTGGACGCTGTGATGAATCGACATGACTGGTGTCACGGCGGGTGTATTGCCAGTCGACACAAGGCACAACATTTAATGCTTCATCCCAGGCAGGGCTGTTATCCATGCCTGATTCCCACGGGTGGTAGGTTACAACAAGCCCTGTGTTTTCTGGGTCGCGGTCGTTGTACCACCACAAATGGTAATCGACTAATTTAGCGAATAAATGTTTAACTTTTTCTGTTGCTAACGCCTTATCTGTGGCGGTTTCAAGCATTTTTTTTATTGCTGTTGCAACGACAGGCGGCTGAGAAATCGAAGTGCTTTTTATGGTTCGATTAGATCCCCACACATCAGGACCTGGGAAATATGTCTCTGAATCTTTGTGGAATAAAATGTGTGGGACCATTCCATTATCCCATTGGCCAGAGAACAAAACGTCTATTTCTTGCCATGCACGTTGCTCATCAAATTTCATCCAACCCAGCGCAGTGATTGCAGAATCCCAGTTCCATTGAAATGGATATAGGCCATGAGTTGGCACAGTATAACCACCTAAATCATTGTTTTTTAGAGTCTGTTTTGCCAGTTCTTTTAGTGACAATACCGTTGTATCATCCATTTTTAACGTCGTTGAATTAACCATAGTGAGTGCTCTTTTTGGGATTTGTAGGCTAAACCATATATTAAAGCACTCATTTTGGGTTGTAAATGGTTTTTTTTTGTGCTTAAATCCAAATTGAAGTAACAAAAGAACAACATATAAATAAATTTATTTCGCTTCAACAAGACTGTTATAAGTTGATCAATAAAAGAATGGAGAATAACTGTGAAAAAAACAACGATCGCCTCTATTGTCTCTCTATGTCTTGCTCAAGGCGCTTTTGCAGCCGATGATGCAACTCAAAATGCTGCGGTAAAAGAAAAAAACATTGAACGCATCATTGTGTCTGGTACGAGTAAAGGTCGTATTATGTCTGATACACCACAATCTGTTTCGGCAATCAGTGAAGATGAGCTAAACAAGCTATCGTCAAGCAGCCAAGCAGATGTGTTGCGTAATATTCCTGGTATTAAAGTTGAAGGTGGGGGCGGTGAGGTTGCGACTAACTTACAAGTTCGGGGACTGCCTTCTTCTGGTCAATTCCAGTTCACACCATTGATGTATGATGGTTCGCCAACATTCAGTACTTTTGGACTTAACTCTTCTGCATTTGACGTGTACTACCGCAACGATTTGGGGATCGAGCGGGTTGAGTTTGTGCGTGGTGGGGTATCCAATCTATTTGGTCCTGGGTCGGTTGCTGGGGTAATCAACTACATTTCCAAAGTGGGGACTGATGATCCACGTAGTACTATTCAAGTTGAAGCGTCAGATCAAAACCGCACGCGATTAGATTTTGCAACAAGTGGTCCATTAAATGATGATGGCTTGTATTACGCGTTATCCGGTTTTTATCGTTATGATGAAGGCCCATTAGACACAGGATTACCGACAAAAGGAACTCAGCTTCGAGGTAACATCCATAAAGAATTTAAAGATGGTTCAGGTTCATTTACGGTTTATGGTCAGTATATAGATGACCAAGCACAGTTTTATTTACCCATTCCGCTTGATGGTAATAGCCGCGAAAGATTGATTGGTAATGATGGCGAAGAAGTTGAGTCTTTACAAACCGCCCATGCATCAAGTTTGTCATACCCGACTGCAAATGGCCGTTATGAGTCACCTATCAGCAATGGCGTAGTCACCAAAGGCAGTTCTATTTCAATGGAGTTCAATAAAGAACTAGCCAATGATTATGCGCTGTTACTTCGTGGAAAATATGCCAAATATGAACACGAATTTAACTTGTTTTTAGATGGTGATGGCATTGTCAATGTGCCTGAAAACCAAGCTGACTTTCTCGATGCCCGTGGTCTTGGTGATTTAGCGAATGCTAGCTTTACTTATGCAGACTCAGGCCAAGCGCTTCCTGATGATTATTTATTATTTGCTAACCGAGTCCTTGATCGTGATCGTCCAGCAGAAGACTTTTCAGCAGAAGCTAATATCATTAAAAGCATGGATATCGGTGATTTTAGCCATGATATTACCTTCGGGACATTTTTCTCTCATGCTGAAGCGGATGACAATAATGTGATCACCACTTATTTAGGTGAATTCAATAATGTACCGCGCTTGGTTGATTTACAGTTTACTGATGTTAATGGCAGCGTGAGTGGTACTCCGGGTACTGATGTTAGTTATACTCAAAACGGCATCAGTGGTCCTGGAATTTCGTATACAAACCAAACAATATCGGCCACACGTCGCGCGGTTTATATCGCAGACCAAATTGAAAATGAAGATTGGATTTTCGACTTTGGTATCCGTTGGGAAGAAATTAACGGCACGATTAATCGTGAAGGCAGCCAAGTCGTACAAATCAGTGACGACCCATCATTAGCACCTAATTTGCAAGTTAACACAACGGGTAATGGCAGCATTACCTATGGTGAAGTGTCTACTTCGGACTTTGCTATTTCAGGTGCGGCACTTTATCGCTTAACCGACAACCTCAATGTGTATGCTAACGCCTCGCGTGGCTTCTTTTTCCCTGAAATTCGTGGGGTTCAATTTAATTCATTGGGTCAACCGGCTAGCTATGAAGGTGAAATAATTGAACAAGGTGAAATTGGCATTAAGTTCTTTACCAATGATTTCAACGGTAGTGTCGCGTTGTTTAGAACGGATTTAAAAGATCGCCGTAGCGTCGATTTTGTTAACGATGGTAAAGGCGGTGTGATTGAATTGCCAGTATTGCAGTCCACGACAGCGACGGGCGTTGAAATGGCCGGTCAGTATGAGTTAAGTGACGATTGGAATATCAATGCCAACTTAACTTATACCGATCATGAGTTTACTAAGTTTGATTCTGATCCAAGTATTGTCGGTAATGAGTTACGCCGTAAACCTAATCTGATGGTCAATACATCGATTGCTTATACCACAGACACTTGGGATGCGGCGTTATACCACAGCTTTGTTGGCGACAACTACGCAAATGATGCGAACAGTGTGCAGCTTGATTCATTCAACTTGTTCAGATTGGACGCGGGTTATAGCTGGCATTTAGCTGATGATGAAAAACTTAGACTCAGCTTAGGCGTGTTTAACTTGTTTGATTCAGATGGTGTCACTGAGGGATCTCCGCGCTTAGGCAACAATCAAAGTGCGGATAACCCTTATTTTGTTGGCCGACCAATTCTTCCTCGACGTGTAACATTAAGACTCAAATATGACTTTTAATTAGTTCATAATCCTTAATGCATCCTGTGAGTTGACTATGTCGCACTCATCTTGATAAAAGGTGAGTGCAATATAGTCGACCTCTTCTTTTTAAGACGGCCTGGTATTTTCGTCTAGCCAAATTTGCGAATAATGTTATGAATATATTAGATTTTTCAATAGTAGCGATCTATCTGGCTGCCTTGTTGGTGATGGGTTTTATGTTTCGAACCCAAACCAGTAAAAGTGATTATTTTTTAGGTGGCAAGAGTTTAGGTTGGAAGCCGTTGGCATTGTCGGTCATGGCAACACAGTTATCAGCGATTAGTTTCGTGTCGGCCCCCGCTTTTGTGGGGCTGCGTGAAGGCGGTGGTATGCAATGGCTCTCATATGAACTGGGCGTTCCACTGGCGATGATTTTAATTTTATCTACCATTTTACCCAAGTTATATCGAGCTGGAGTGGTGAGTATTTATGATTACCTCGAAAACCGTTTTGGCCGCTCAACTCGTGTGCTCATTAGTATTGTGTTTCAGTTTAGCCGTGCATTTGCCACTGGAATTATGATTTACGCAGTATCGCTGATCTTGCAAGGTACCATGGGTATTGAGGCTTGGCAGGCGATAGTATTAACGGGTGTAATTACAGTTCTGTATTCGCTACAAGGTGGCATGAAAGCTGTTGTGTACGGTGATGCAGTTCAAATGATTATCATTGTCTTGGGCACCATTGCATGTATAGGTTTTGGTTTATACCATCTTGGTGGTGTAGATACGTTTGTGGCAAATGTGGACTCGACACGTTTACAGGCTATTAAGTTCGATTCTATTGGATTTAGCGGTGATGGTTTTGGTTTCTTACCGATGATTTTTGGCGGGGTTGTGTTGTATGCATCGTACTATGGTTGCGATCAAACTCAGGCTCAGCGAGCATTATCTGCCAAAGATCCACAAAATTTACGTTATATGATTTTAGCCAACGGTTTTATTCGATTTCCTATTACCTTGTTGTACTGTTTTTCTGGGCTGATTGTCGGCACGTTAGCGATGAGCGATGCCACATTTTTTGACAAAATCCCTAGTGATAATCCTGATTGGATGATGCCTATTTTCATCCTTAATTATTTACCTCATGGGCTGATAGGTTTATTAGTTGTGGCGATTCTAGCGGCAGCGATGTCGTCGTTAAGTTCGGCAATTAATTCGTTGGCCGCTGTGAGTATTGAAGACTATAGCCGGATAGTGAACAAAGATTTATCACAGGCTTCTTACCTTAAGCTGGCTAAATATATGGGCCTAGTGTGGGGCGTGGTGACTTTGGTATTGTCGTTATATGCTGGCAATATAGCGCCAACGATTATTGAAGCGATAAATAAAGTGGGTTCATTGTTTTATGGTCCCATTTTAGCGGTGTTTTTAATTGCGGTAATCAGTAAGCTATGCTGTGCCTTGCATGTCAATATCGGCTTAATTACTGGAGTGCTATTCAATTTGCTTATATCGGTTTTATTACCTGACATCTTCTGGTTTTGGTGGAACTTCATCGGTTTTGTGGTGACATCTGTAGTGGCTTTACTGGCCAGTGCTGCAATGCCACGAGAAGTGAATTCGATGACAAAAATACAAAATGTAGATGGCATTAATAACTCAATCTTAACCCGTATGGATTTGATGTTGCTAGTGGCAATGTTTGTATCGATGGTGCTTGTCTGCCTCGCAATACCGTTAATTTTCTCTTGAGTTAAGATCAATTAATTCAGATAAGATTTTTAATTGAGTTGTTTAACATTGCAGTTAATGCCATACAAACCTGAGGTTTGTATGGTTGTTTATTTGATCAATATTAAAGCTGTCAGGGTTTATGTGTCTGGGCACTGGCCCTGGTACTCAATGGCGAAGCGGGAATTAGCACTTTAGCTTGTGATACCGACGGGGGTTGATGGTAGTAAAGGTGTTGCCGGTGCATTTATTGATTAGGCTACTTTGAATAAGGCTGCAGTAGTTAATATTGATTTACAACAACAGCTTGAAAATAATAACAGTCATTTATTTTTTAGCGCTATTGACGACTTGATTATCACAGGCCCAACAAACACTAATGTGAACGATTTTAGAGTGATCATGATCCACTAGCTAAATGAGCCAATTCTTGTTCTTTAGCGGTTATTCAAGTAATCTGAATGCCCGTGTACAGTAGATTTATGACCCATGATTTCATTAAACAACAGTAAGTTATTACGTTCAGGCTTTAGCTTAGGAAAAGGCAATAAGCTTTTTCAAGATATTGAGCGCGATATTATTCGAGTTGTATTTTGGGATAAAATGGTCACTCAAAGCAGCATTGTCAGTGCAACTAAGATCCCGCAACAAACGGTTTCACGTTTACTTAAAACGTTGACCCAAAATGGGGTATTACTACAGACAGAAACCTTGTTACCTAACCCTAAAGGCAAACCAGGGTTCGGTATTACCCTTAATCCACATTATGCTTGTACATTTGGCCTATCAATCTTACTTGATGCCATTAGTATTGCTGTTATGGACTTTTCTGGAAACGTGCTTTACAGCTGTTTAGAAGAAATGTCCGATATGAGCATTGCTAACGTACTCAAAAGCGCGGACACGCTAGTGGAAAACGTTTTCAACGAATGCGACATTAAACCTGAAAAAGTATTGGGGATGGGAGTGGGGATCTCGGGATTTTTTAGTTCAATGGATGGCAAAATGAACACCCACCATATGTTGGAAGAATGGTCCCAAATCGATATTGTTGATATTATTTCAAGCCATTTTTCTTTACCGACATGGATATTGAATGATGGCACTAGTGCTGCCGCTGGGGAAGGTGTTACTGGGATTGGTCGAAAATATAAAAACTTTGTTTATTTGTTTGTGTCCTCTGCATTTGGCGGCGGTATTGTTAATAACGCCGAAGTATTGCTGGGGACTTATGGTAATGCTGGCGAACTCGGTGATATGTTACCACCTAAATTATATGCCCATCCCAACTTAGAATTACTGAAACGTATCCTAAAGAAAAATGGCCTCGACATTACTTCAATTTACGACATGAATGATGAGTTTGACGTGAATTGGCCAGGGGTAGAAGAGTGGATTTATAAGGTGCAAGATTCTTTTGATTTGGTTGCAACTTGTTGCTCTGCTTTGTTGGATGCTGAGGCGATTATTATCGGTGGTCACATTCCTAAAGCATTAGCACAAAAGGTCATTGCACGAACCGAAGTGTACGCCCAATTTCGACGCGGCGCTAAGCGACCATTACCTCAAATTGTAGTATCAGGCGTAGATAAATATCCTGTGTGCATTGGCGCTGCAACCATCCCACTTAGACAACTTTGTCTATAACTGTTAAATAGCCTGTTGCAAGTTAATTCATGACCATTAGCAATGTAAAAGGCTACTAAATAGTAGTTGGTTATCCCTCGTTAAGGTTATTTAGCTTATAGGCAAACTTGAAGCATATAGTTTGGCAACGTATCATGCGCTTTTTATTGCGATGAGCCCTTCTATAATGCGCCACTTAACCACTCGTTATCATTCCGACACTCCAGCAGATTTTATTGCTGCGAATCACCAAACAATGCTAACGCGGCTTGCTGCTCGCGCCATTGTCATGCGTAATAATCAAATATTAATGCTTTACACCCAACGTTATCATGACTATTCATTGCCTGGTGGTGGCGTTGATGCTGGCGAGGAGATAGAGCAAGGGCTTATCCGTGAGTTACAAGAAGAAACTGGCGCCCAACAAATTCGCAATATTAATCCATTTGGCTTATATGAAGAATATCGTCCTTGGCAACGAGATGGTTATACGTCGGTTAATATGCTGTCTTATTGTTTCACTTGTGATATTGACAGCCAGCTGGGGGAAACCCAATTTGAAGCTCACGAAATTAATAACGGCATGATACCAGTATGGATTGATATCGATGAGGCTATTAGGCATAACCTTGACACTATCGCCAACAGCAGCAAAAAAGGCTTATCGATTGAACGAGAAACCTTTCTACTGAAATTGATTAAACAAGAGTTACTGCGCTAAGCTTAAGCCATTGTGGCTTAGCAAAGCGCTATATGGCTATCACATAGCCAAGCGGATGGTATTAACCGTCAGCTCAGGTTCATAGCCCCGTTAGCCTATAGACAGTTCTTTTGCTCTTGTCGCTGCACACGCCATTGCGCTGGCAACTAGCTCGTCAAGATCACCATCCTGAAATGCCAATATTGCCTGTTCCGTTGTGCCTTTAGGTGAGGTCACCTGGTGACGTAGACTCGCCAAGTTATGCTGACTATTCATCGCCATTGATATTGCTCCCATAGCACTCTGCAACACAGCTTTAGTGGCTGTTTCTTGCGGCAGCCCTTGTTCAATGGCAGCTTTCTCCATGGCTTCTAAAAATAAGAATAAATACGCCGGCGAGCTGCCTGCTGCAGCCACGATGGTCGACATTTGGCTTTCTTCTTTTAGCCATACTGTTTCACCCACAGCACGCATGAGTCTTTCTGCTAGCGCAATGTCATTAGCGTGAGTGTCTGGTCCCGCATATAAACCCGTTAACCCTTCACCAATGGCGGTAGGCAAGTTTGGCATGGCGCAAATGACTTTGGGTGAGAAATGTAGTTTTTGGCGGAGTGTGGCATGTTTGACTCCCGCGGCAATCGAGATAACGAGTTTTCGGTTATCGTACTGCATAACTTCACTCAACTGCTCACACACTACAGGTACTACAAAAGGCTTAACGGCAACAATGATGACATCAGCAAACGCAACTGCGGCGGTATTGTCTTGATGTACTTTAACATTGAACTTATCGATTAAGTCGTGTCGAGTAGTTTGGCTGGGGGTGCACACTAGAATATTGGCACTGTTATGACCTTGTTTAAGTAGGCCGCTGATTATGGCTCTTGCCATGTTGCCACCACCAATAAAGGCGATACAGGTATTGGGGTCTAATGATTCATGTTGAGAGATGACAACCTCCGAAAATGTCGCTAAAAAGAAAAGGCCACGCTTTCGCTTGGCCTTTGAATTGTGGAGCCTATTTGATTATGCGCGAACTTGACCTACACCGCTGACTAAGTATTTCTCAGTGGTAAGTGACTCAAGGCCCATAGGTCCGTAGGCATGCAATTTACTGGTGGCAATACCAATTTCAGCACCTAGACCGAGCTCGCTACCATCAGAAAAACGTGACGATGCATTAACCATCACTACCGAGGCATCCACGGTGCGTTGAAAACGCGTAGCCGTTAATTCATTTTGGGTACAAATCACTTCAGTATGATGGCTACCAAAGCGGCGAATATGATTAATAGCATGATCAAAATCAGTGACTTGGCGAATGGCAATTTCTAAATCTAAATATTCTTGGCCGAAATCATCATCGCTAATAACGTTGGCATGCTCAAAGTATTGTTGGGCATTTTTGCTGACATTTATACGTACTTTATGTGCAGCAAGTTGGGCTGCCACTTTAGGTAAAAAGGCTGCCGCTACGTCTTGATGTACCAGTAATCCCTCTAGAGCATTACATACTCCAGTACGTTGGGTTTTACCATTGAGCAATAAAGACATCGCAATATCAAGATCGGCATCTTTATCAACATACAAATGACAAACACCTTTAAAGTGTTGAATAACAGGTATTTTACTGTTATCTGTAACAAAATTGATTAAGCCTTCGCCACCGCGTGGAATAATGACATCAATAAAGTCACGTTGCTGCATAAGCTCTAGTAATAAAGCGCGATCTGGATCGGGTATTACGGTGATCAGTGCTGGTGGTAATTGATATGCTTGCAATACATTTTGTAAAATAGAAGCAATGATTTTGCTTGAATGTATTGCTTCTTTACCGCCACGCAATATCACTGCATTACCTGATTTAAAGCACAATGCACCTGCATCAGCGGTAACATTAGGGCGTGCTTCATAAATCATACAAACAACGCCTAAAGGTACGCGCATTTTTTGAATGTTTAGACCATTTGGTCGCTCACATATTTCACGTACCATGCCGACAGGATCGGGTAATGATGCAACGGTTTCAATGCCCGCAGCCATAGATTCAATACGTTCAGGTGTCAGTGTCAATCGATCTATCATTGCCGCGCCTAAATCCGCTTTTTCGGCATGGTTAAGATCCAATAAATTCGCTTTAATAATATCGTCGCTGTGTGCTCTAAGTGCACGGGCCATATCAAGTAAAATAGTGTTTTTAACTTTTTCATCTAATAGGGCTAGAGTTTGTGCCGCTGTGGCTGCTGCTTGCGATAAATCTTTAATTAAACTCATAGTTGCTCCAAAATGGCGATGTTTTTGTCAGAGATCAGTGGGCCCGTTTTTTGCTGGGCATTGTTGGCAAATTCACGATCTTCTTGGTCTGCAATAAAATGTAATAAACAACTACTGTAGTTTGATTTGGCTTTTGCCAATTTAGTGCCATCGCCTTTGCGCACTAAAACAGTATCGCCGACGGAAAAGTTGCCTCTTACGGCCACTACATCGTCAGTGGTTAGTTGGGTATCATGCTCTTCAAGGTCAGCGCTAAAGTCATTTTCGACAATTAACTCACCCTGAACTTGTGAGGTATGCATCATCCAATGCAAGTGTTCTTGCATCGGTACATCATACGGGGTGAATAAAGTGCCTGGATTTTGGCCCTTTAAAAGTTGATTGAATGTGTCCGCGTCAAAACCATCGACAATCATGGTTTCAATTCCGTGTGAAATTGCTTTCTCAGCGGCTTCAATCTTGGTTAACATGCCGCCAGTACCTACGCTGCTCGTAGCACCGCCAGCCATAGCATAAATCTCAGCATTGATTTCACTGACTTGCTTAATTAGCGTGGCATCTTCATGTAAATTAGGGTTTTTAGTATAAAGCCCTTTTACGTCAGAGCAGATAATTAACGCATCTGCATCCGCTGCTGCGGCAACCATAGCTGATAAATTGTCATTATCCCCAACACGTAACTTGGCTGCGGTAACAGCATCGTTTTCGTTGATAATGGGAAGTAAGCCATTGTCTAACAGGGTAAAAATAGTATTTTTAATACTGATATAACGGTCACGGTCGCGTAAATCACCATGGGTAAGTAATAGCTGCGCCGATGGGAAATCGAACAATTTATCCCAGGTGGCCATCATATCGGCCTGGCCTGCAGCTGCCATGGCTTTTTTAAGCGAAATACTTGGCTCTGCCGTATCTGGGAATCTATGTTTACCCGCGGCGACTGACCCTGAAGATACCAATACAACTTGGCATCCTTGAGCGCGACAGGTAGCGATAAACTGTGCAATACCTAATAAATAATGGCTGCTACAACCTTGTTGATGAGGCGCAATTAATGCGCTTCCCACTTTAACGACAATCCGTTTCCAATGTGAAGTTGACATAGTTTTGTTCTCCATTACTGTTGCTCGGTTAAAACACGATTCGCTTCATGGAAGGTATCAACTGTTTTATTACAAGGATCCGAGTCAAGAGCGCTGGTAATCCAAATCACTACACTACTAACAATAAAGCCGGGGATCATTTCGTACATTACGGTGGTTAACGCTTTTCCATCTGCCAGAACTGGCGCGTAAATCCAAAATAATACGGTCACTGCACCCGAAATAATACCCGCAACAGCGGCTTTATGGGTCAGGTTCTTTTTATATAGGCAACACAGTACCAGTGGACCAAAGGCCGCACCAAATCCAGCCCATGCATTGCTGACTATCGATAAGATGCTATTTGAGCGATCGAGCGCCAGCAAGCTGGCGACAATACCGACACCGGCTACACCATAACGTCCCATTCTGACCATTTCTTTCTCAGTTGACTCTTTTTTCGAAATGACTCGATAAATGTCTTCGGTCAATGAACTTGACGACACTAATAACTGTGAAGAAATCGTGCTCATAATAGCGGCTAAAATGGCTGCTAATAGGAAACCACTGATCAGTGGATGGAACAACAATTCAGAAAATACAATAAAGATGGTTTCAGGATCGCTTATTGTCATATCGAATTTATTGGCGTAGGCAATACCCACTAGACCTGTTGCCAGCGCACCAGTAATGGTGACCGTCATCCAACTCATGCCAATTCTTCGTGCCGCTTTGATATCAGAAACCGAGCGAATAGCCATAAAGCGCACAATAATATGTGGCTGACCAAAATAACCTAATCCCCAAGAAAGACTGGAAATTAACCCGAGCATAGTGACATTTTGCATCGCATCAGAAAAATGTGGGATCGACTCATAAGCAAAGCCCATCATTTTATCAGCACTGCTAAACTCTTGATATGCCACAACGGGTACCAGAATCAAGGCAACAAACATGATACAGCCTTGTACAAAGTCAGTCATACTGACGGCTAAAAAGCCACCGAGTAGGGTATAAGACACTACTACACCTAGGGTGATCACGAGCCCGAGTTCATAATTTAAATCAAATGCAGAGACAAATAATTTCCCGCCAGCGACTAATCCTGCCGAAGTATATAAGGTAAAGAAGATCACAATGATCACTGCCGCGATAATCCGCACATTACTGTTAGGTGCGTGGAAGCGTTTAGCAAAAAACTCAGGGATCGTTAGGGAGTCACCCGCGACTTCAGTATAAACCCGTAATTTAGGTGCCACGATCAGATAATTAATCAATGCCCCAGCTAATAGGCCGATCGCAATGTAGATGGTTTCGAAGCCTACTAAGAACATGGCGCCAGGTAAGCCCATTAGCATCCAGCCACTCATATCGGAGGCTCCAGCTGACAGTGCGGTAACTTGCGGGCTGACTTTACGGCCACCCAAAATGTAACCAGATACATCGCTTGTTGATTGTTTATACGCGAACAATCCAATGCCTAGCATTACCAGGAAATATATTGCTAATGAGACATAGGTTAAGTAATGCATGAATTATTTTCCTCCTAACGCTTTGTGATTTTGAATCCCGCTAGGTTTCAACATAACAAAGAGATAGGTACTTAAAAGGGCACATAAACAAAATAATTGTGAAGCCTCTTTCAGCTTTAATTTAGCGGTGTTCAACATAGTGGTAGTGAGATTTTCTTCGTTTGACGTGTCCGTTGACATAATGTCCTCCTGGGTGCGGGCTAATCGGATTATTGTTAATTCATTTTTCATTCAACAATAAAAAACCACCAAACTAGTTAGTGGTCTAACTATATTAACATCATTTTAGGTAAAATTTCCAATCCAATCTCAGTTACGGCAGTAATAAATGTTTTTTAACAACTATTTAACTTTATATCGATACGCTGTCAGCGGCATGAAATATAACGATGTCACACTGGCTGATTAAGTTGTGAGTACTTTTTAGCTATATGCTGTTTATCTTTTTGATTTTCGACAGCGACTGGCTTAAGTTGCTGTATTTAAAGTTTTATATATTTCAAGTTGAGTGTGAACGTCATCGGTTTCACTGGATATTTGTTTAATGTTGATGCTATAGATTGTTTATTATGCAGTATAAACGTTACAGATATGATGCTATTCGCAAGTGGATTTGGTGCACTTTTTAGCTATTAATAAGGTGTTTTTAAATAAGTGGTTACAGATCGAATGATTTGAATTCAAATGGTTTTGGTTCGAGTCGCTATGTCAAAAGATTTGGTTTTATCGCGTGATATGTGTTGAATGGCCACTGCGTTTTCTGCCATTGCTAAGCTAACTATTTCAAATTACTTATACATAAATTCATAGATGTAGTGGGTTATCTATTGCCGGTTTCAGTAGTAGCAGTGGATTAAGTCGGCATGCTATTCGGTGGCAACATTGCTGTGAGATAGAGCTTTACTAGTTCATGTTAATGTTGTCGCGACCTTGATATTACTGGGTAACTGGGCTTCAAGTAGGATTTAATATAATGTTATTGCATTTAATTAGACGCTCGGTCTAATATAGGGGTATGAATAATTTAAGTGTAGATATAATGACAAGTCCGCATACTAACCCAAGCCCTAAACCTCGTAGAGGCAGACCTCCCAAAGTATCGCGAGATAATCCAGATACTCGGGCAGAGCTTATTCGTAGTGGTCTTGAGCAACTGACAGAGCAAGGTTTTGCCTCATCGGGTATTGAACCCATTTTGAAAAAGGTGGGCGTTCCGAAAGGCTCTTTTTATCATTATTTTGCGAGTAAAGAAGTCTTTGGCCAAGCGGTATTGCAGAACTATGCTGAATACTTCTTACATAAACTTGAAATTCATTTGCTTGATGAAGCTTATTTACCATTAACGCGGATTAGGCACTTCGTTGATGATGCTAAGGCCGGAATGATTCGATACCAATTTAAACGCGGTTGTTTAGTGGGTAATTTGGGTCAAGAAATTGGCGTTTTGCCAGACAGCTTTAGACCGCAAATTATTGCGATTTTTCTGAGTTGGCAAGCTTGTTTAGCCCGTTGCCTCAAAGCTGCACAATCACTCGGACAAATAGCTGCAACGGCAGATTGTGATGCCCTAGCTGAAAATTTTTGGGTTGGCTGGGAAGGAGCGGTAAGCCGTGCAAAGTTAGTTCAAGATGAAAGCCCACTTGATAACTACTATGATCATTTTATGGCAGCGTTAGCAAAATAAAATTTTTTAACCATTAATAGACGATCAGTCTAAATTAGGAGAGCAAAATGTTTAACGGCATGTTGATCGAAAAAGACGACCAAGGTTACCGCACCACAGTAAAAAGTATCGATGAAAGCGTGTTGCCTGAAGGTGATGTGACGGTAAAAGTGCTCTATAGCACCCTTAATTACAAAGATGCGCTAGCGATTACCGGTAAAGCACCTGTAGTGAGAACTTTCCCTATGGTGCCAGGCATTGATCTAGTAGGCATTGTCGAACATAGCGATAATGATAAATTTGCCACAGGTGATACAGTATTATTGAATGGTTTTGGCGTAGGTGAAACCCATTGTGGTGGCTTGGCTACAAAAGCGCGTTTAAAAAGTGAATGGCTTATTCCATTACCAAAGGCATTTTCACCACAACAAGCTATGGCGATTGGCACTGCAGGTTATACCGCAATGTTATGTGTGATGGCTCTTGAGAAAAATGGCGTAACGCCAGACAAAGGTGAGGTGCTAGTTACTGGTGCTAATGGCGGAGTCGGCAGTTTTGCTATCGCTATTTTAGCCAAGTTAGGCTATCACGTCGTCGCCTCGACTGGCCGAATGGATGAAAGTGACTACCTAAGAAAGTTAGGTGCCAAAGACATTATCGATCGCGCAACATTGTCAGAAGCTGGTCGTCCATTGGCTAAAGAGCGTTGGGCTGGTGCTGTTGATTCTGTCGGCAGCCATACCTTAGCCAATGTGTGTGCTAGTACCAAGTATGGCGGAACGGTTGCTGCTTGTGGTTTGGCACAGGGAATGGATTTTCCTGCCAGCGTAGCGCCATTTATTTTACGTTGCGTGACCCTAGCGGGCGTCGACAGTGTAATGCGACCTTTAGCTGACCGTATTGAGGCATGGCAACGTCTAGGCGAAATCTTGGATGTTGGTGTGTTCGATGACATTGTTCATGAAATCAGCTTGACTGAAGCGATTGATGTGGCAAGTGATTTGTTAGCTGGTAAGGTTCGTGGCCGTGTGGTTGTTGATGTAAATCGTTAATGAATTAATTTGGTTAGTTTTTAGTTGGATAATGTTGTCGGCCTGTGTAGCAGGTCGATGAATTTGTTAGCTGTTTTACCGCTCCCTCTTACTTTCATGACAGCAAACTGTTATGAAAATATTCTACCGCTACAAGTGTTTGTGAATGCCTTAATTGGAAGATTTAACGCCAATATCAAAGACTCAACATACTATTTTTACATGACGATGTATGAGTTTTTATTACTCTGCGGCAAGTGGGAACGGTAAGATATAACGGTCAATAAAATGTTGTGTTGGCATAGGTCTGGCAAATAAATAACCTTGTAAGTAATCGCATGACAGTTGTTGAAGTAACTGGTGTTGTCCCTCAGTTTCAACACCCTCGGCTACGACTTTAACTTTCAAATGATGTGCCATGGTGATAATAGCTCGTACCAACGCAATGCTACTTTCATTGGTTTCCATGTGCTGAATAAACGATCGGTCAATTTTTAGAATATCAATATCGAGTCGTTGCAAATAGGCTAATGATGAATACCCGACTCCAAAATCATCAATGGCGATATCAATACCATAATTATTGAGTCGTAGCATTTGCTGTTGAATGGGAGAGTCTGGGTCCATCAAGGTGTTTTCTGTCACTTCGATAATCATGGTATCGCGAGGTAAATTGAATTTATTACACGCTAATATCCATTCATCGACCCACAAACCCTCTTGATCAATTTGCAACGGTGAGGTGTTGACGCTCACTTGCATTTTATTGCCCGACAATTGATTAAAATGAGCAGCATCTTCAATCGCTTGGTCTCTTACCCAGTTACCAATTTCTTCTATTAAACCATTTTGTTCAGCCACCGGAATAAATTCATTTGGACCAATAAGGCCGCGCTGTGGATGATTCCAACGGATGAGTGCTTCTGCCTTGGTAGCATTAACGCCAGATTGGTCAAAAATGGGTTGGTAAAACAATACAAATTGACCGAGTTTAAGTGCTATGCGGATTTCTTCGATAAGACGACGTTTCTCAATTGCTTGTTCTTCGATAGCATGAGAGAAAAATTCATAACGATTACGCCCTTTGCTTTTAGACAAGTACATGGCTTGATCAGCATGTTTGACTAACGCTTCAACATTTTGACCATCGGCAGGGTAGAAAGTAAGCCCGATGCTACCTGTCACGTTCACTTGCACTTCTTTAATGCTAATACATTGCATCAGGCTATTTTTCACTTTTTCAGCAATGGTTGCAGCGTGTTCTAAGTCACTCACATCTTCAAGAATTAAGGTGAACTCGTCTCCGCCTAGACGCGCAACCGTATCATGATCTCGAACACATCCACGTAAACGTTTAGCCACTTGATGCAGTAACAGATCACCATATTCATGGCCTAAGGAATCGTTGATCTCTTTAAAGCCATCGAGATCGATAAAAATTAACGCAAAAAACATGTCATCTGTATCAATGAGCGACTGCAGTTTTTCATAGAAAAAACGTCGATTGGGTAGCAGGGTTAAGCCATCTTGATAAGCATATTCGTGCAATTGAATATTGGCATTCTCTAGTTCTCTAGTACGCAGTTGTACTTCACTTTCAAGCGAGCTTTCACGCTGTTCAATATTATCTAACATACTATTAAAACAAGTGGTTAACTGACCAATTTCATCTTCAGACTGTACTTGAGCACGCAAGCTGTAATCTTGTGACACGGTGATTTTTTGCGAAATTTTAGCGAGATATAACATTGGACTTAAAAATTTACGACGTAAGAATAATGAGAGAAAAAAACTGGCACAAAGAGATGATAATAGTAATAGCACAATAAATTGGCCGTAAAATGTAATTCTATCAGTGATAATGCTGTCATCTACTGATATGTGTAAATCACCATATTGTTGGTTGTCGAGTGTCAATGGTGTCATCACTTGAGTGATGTCATTAAGGTCGTCATCAATCTGGGTCATAGAAGGGCGCTTTGATAATGCCTGAGCTAAAACAACACCTTCAACATTAGTGACGCTGACAGATAATACATCTGATCTTAACAAGATAGGATTAATCAGCTCTTGAATGGCGTCTTGATCATCAAATAATAAGGCCGCAGTGATATTGGGCGACAACATTTGCGACAAGCTGTGTAGGCTTTCAACTTGTTCTCTTTTAGCGGAAGACAGCTCGAAGGCGCTGAATATTGATGTCACAGTGAGTGTCGAAATGAGGGCAACACTCATTAAAATGAATTGCAATTTTTTACTGATAGTATTTAGCACGAAAAATTGTTTCATAGCATTAATTATTCACTACTCGACCTAGGCGTAATACTTTTGAACTCATTGTTATTCCCGATAATTTTAATTTTTCGGGTGAGACTTCAAAACGAATTTTACCACCGGATAAAAAGAAACGAATATGCCCACCTTGCTCTATAAAGTTGTCTGTTTCACCAACGATCATGACATCAGCAAGATGTTTATTATCCAATTGTTGCCAAGATTCAAGGGTGTCGGTTGTGATAAACAAGATATTACATTGTTCTAAGTTTGTTTCTGTGAGACTCACTTCGACATTTTCTATTGGTAAATTATTGACTTTACGACCATTGAGGATTGAGCGCGAGACACTAATAAAGCTAGTATCAGGGCTGCACAGTGTAAAAGAGCTGGCTGTATTCGTGTGATGACTCCATTCGCCGTAACGGGCAAAGTTAAATAAAAAACCAGCTTTAAGTGCATATTCCTTTTCGTCAGCAATCGCGCCTTGGCTTATAGTAAGCAAAAGCGTTATAAATGATCCAAACAGAATACGTTTAATAGTTAACATTAAGTCAGTTAGAATTTCGCCGTAATTTTAAAAGTGACACTTTCGTCTATATAATTTGATCGTGTATACGTTTCACTATCATTGCCATACTCAAGATGTGAACCTGCAAACAGGTTTTTACCCATAATGGCGAATGCCCAGTTAGGGTGAAAAGCCCAATTCCAAGTTAAATCGAGTGCGGTATAATTTTCTGTTTGGTAGGCATCACTATTTTCAACTCTGAGTGAGGCAAAAATATTATGCTGTTCAAAAAAATGTATATCAGCTTTAGTAAACAGTTGACGACTCGTTGAGTCAAAGCCAATCGCTGGGAACGTGTTGTCTGCTAAGTCGTAATTAAAGGTGTTATAGCTGTAACCTACTTCGGCAGTAAAGTTGTCAGACGGTTGCCATGACAACACCACATCACCACCTTCAGTGGTCAGCCCTGCATTAGAGACTAAGTCAAAATTAATCGATGTTGTCGTCAATGCTTGTACTGCGGCATCAATCTGTCCAGCCTGTAACAATGCAAACACGGGGAGAAACTGATCGATATTCGGATCGATTTGGATCACAGCTACATCATCGGTATCAGTATGATAAACCGATAGGTCAAGTGCCCATGTGGTATCAGATAAACGATAGCCCATTTCATAAGATACAGATTTTTCTGACTTTACGTTGTCATTACCATTGAGGTAAGTGCGGATATAATAACGATCAATCTCGGGTATTCCGGTGGTGATAGGCGATACTTCTTCGACTCGTTGTCCATCGATAAGAAAGTTGTCGTTAAATTCAAGTAAAGAGGGAACCCGAACACTTTTTGATACAGAGGCCCACAAGACTTGATTATTTAGTGGTTTCCATACCAGCCTTGCTAGTGGTTGGTTTTCCCAACCAGTCAAATCGTTATGATCAACTTTGACACCCACAATTAAGTCTAATTTGTCCGCAATCACGTTATATTGAGCCTGCGCTAATCCACCATATTGATGTAGGCTTTCAAAACCTCCATCGCTTTGCACAAAGGTACTGTCTGCAAAAGAAATAGAATTGTAACGGTAGTTTAGCCCCCAATCGAACTGTAAGTCTTGGTGCAGGAAATTCATCTGATAATCAACATCAAAAGATTCAAAATTTTCTTGTAAATGGGTTTGGCTACCACTTTGTTTTAACCAAGATGTTTGCAGCATTTGGTTAGCTTTGGGTGAAATACGATTTTCCAACCTCGCCATGACTCGAACATCGGTACGATCTAAGCTGTCAGTAAATGAGATATTACGGTTGCTTTCATCCACGACGCCGCGAAAATTTTGGCCTAATGTAGATTGAGTCATATCACCTTGAATAAGTCCTGACCATTGATCGTTTGGGGTAAAGTCAAACCGGGTGCCTACAGATTGTTGCTCTGAAAAGTCAGCCGGCTCCATTTCAATCCCTTTGTCAGACTTCTGGCCATCTTTAACGTGGCCATATATTCTGAAACTGCCATTATTACCAATATCGCCACCATAACGAAGATTGGTATCGACATTAAGCTGGCTACCACTGCTGACATCAGCATATAGGCCCCGAGTATCAATGCTGTTTTTAGTAATGATATTAATGACGCCATTAGTGGCATTGCTGCCCCACAGTAACCCACCTTGACCGCGGATAATTTCGATGCGTTCTATATCGTATAACGGTACGTTTAGGGTTTCCCAATACACGGCGGCAAATTTAGGGGTATACAAACTTTGACCGTCTACCATAACGAGTAATTTGCTTGAAAATCGCGATGCAACACCACGAGAAGAAATTGCCCATTGATTATTATCAAGTTGTCTAACGGCTAATCCAGGTACCATTTTCAGGGCTTCTGGAACTGAAGTCACGCCTGAACGAGTGATTTGTTCTTTGGTTAATACGTATATAGATGAAGCGGTTTCAAAGGCTGATTGGGTTCTTTTCATCGCCGAAGTCACTTGTACATCCATCGCCATCAGCGAATCTAAATCTAAATCGAGATTGTTTAAGATTTCTTCTGCTATGACATGAGGCGAAATTAAAATAAATAAGTACAAGCATTTTGGTGATAACTTCAAACCAATGTCCTCGATAATCTTTGATGATGGTCAACTATAATGGAACTATTTTAACACACGCTATTAACTAAATATCAGTGCATCCCTTTCAATATACGGATTAATTTACCTTCTGTTAACGACTAAGTCGTTATTTTTTGGTTCACATCTGTGAGTATCGTCATAAATAAATCAGAAAACGATGTTAACCGCCACACTAGAGATAATGAGTTTTAGTTAACTCATTACCTCTAGTGTGAAATATGCATAAAGACGATGGGGCATTTTAACGGTAAACTATACACATTATAGAGACAGCTTTTTGAGGTCATGAGATAGCATGGTAGAACTGCAGCAAAATAATCCACTTCACGGTTTAAAATCAGAAACGATGATATCTGAGTTAGTGGCATTTTATGATTGGAAAATTCTCTACGCAGCTTTGCGTTTAGAGTGCTTCAATACCAACCCTAATATGGACGCTTGTGTTAAGTTCCTAAAAAAGACGGAATGGGCTAGAGAGCGTGTTGAAAATTTTTATTTGTACCGTTTCAAGCGTATGCCAAAAGGTAACTCTGCACAATTTGAATTAAAACCTCGTGAACGTGGTTTTGCTGACGGTATTTTACCGCGTAAGCCGCAGCCTTTAACGGTTGAGTTAGTTGCCGAAATGAAAGCCAAAGCAACGGCTGATTATGAACAAATGAAACATAATCAAAGTCGTTCATATGCTTCTTCGTCATCACCTTCATATTCCTCATCGAGTCGTTCAAATGACAGCGATGCAGCGACACAGCGTAGTAATCAAAATAAGCCGCAGCCTACATTTGATCCAAACAATCCGTGGAATAAATAACCACTAGACTGATCTCATGTCAAAGGACGCTATAAAAGGGAAAAGCCTAGATGCTATACAGGCGAAAAGCCTAGATGCTATACAGGCGAAAAGCCTAGATGCTAGGACGCTGCGCTGCTAGATGCTATACAGGCGAAAAGCCTAGATGCTATACAAGGGAAAAGCCTAGATGCTAGGACGCTACGCTGCTAGATGCTAGGACGCTACGCTGCTAGATGCTAGGACGCTACGCTGCTAGATGCTAGGACGCTACGCTGCTAGATGCTAGGACGCTACGCTGCTAGATGCTAGGACGCTACGCTGCTAGATGCTATACAAGCGAAAAGCCTAGATGCTATACAATCTTAGCAGCGAAGCGATATCGCAGGACGCAGTCCGCCCTAGCAGCGAAGCGATACTCGAAGGACGCAGTCCGCCCTAACAAATATCCAAAGACGTCGCTATTTTATAATCGTTTATTATCCAGGACTGAGGTTAGCTGAATAAGGTTAATTGTTTTTGTTAAGCACGTTTTGGCTATTTCTATCAAGATGTAGACACACGAGAGAATGATTGCTTAAATAGCAATGCATGTCTTTGTTGTATTTAACAACAGCGCATTCGTTTCAAGGTAACTGGGATTACTTTGGCGGTGCTGTTAGCTTAAATTGAGGCGTAAAGGATTAAGTACCTCATCCATTTTGCTGCTTAGCATTGGGATACAACAAGGATAATAATAATGAAACTGAATAAAATTTTGCTCGCTATCGGCATGGCTTCTAGCGTTGCGATAGTCGGTTGCGGTGATGACACCCAATACGGTAAAACCCCTCAACCAGATCCAGAACCCGAAGTCGTTACTCCTCTATTACAAGCCTTTGCCCCTAATGGCAGCTTAAAAGTCCAAATTCGCCGAACTCAATATGGTGTACCACACATTACCGCCGACAATTTAGAGAGTCTTGGTTTCGGTAATGGTTATGCCCAAGCACAAGATAATTTATGTGTAATTGCAGATGGCTTTATTAAAGCCAATTCTGAACGGTCGATGTACTTTGGCCCCCATGCATCGATTGACTTTACAACCGGACTTCCAACCAGTGAAGATAACGGTAACTTAATTTCTGACTTTGCCTACAAAGCATTGAAAATCAGGCAGCTTGCAGAAAACCAATATCCACAGTTTAGTTATAATTCGCGTGCATTAATGGAAGGTTTTAGTGCGGGTTATAATCAATATCTTGCCGATGTAGAAGCTGGAACTCAAACCGGTGAGCCATTTTGTGCTGGTCAACCGTGGGTTAAACCTATTAGCGGTGTCGATGTAGCAAGCTATCTATTTTCCATCGCGCTATTACCTGGTGCGGCAAACTTTTTAGATTTAATTTTTTACGCCAACCCTGGCGATGCTCAAGAGTATTTACCGCGAATTATTGGGCCTGCACCATCCACTGCACAAACCGCGTTTGTGCAGGATATGAACAACAAATTAATCGCACGGTCTGCAACCATTACCACACCGGAAACTAATCCGCGAAATTTGGGTTCTAATGGTTGGGGTTTAGGTAAGGATAAAACTGAAAATGGTAAAGGTATGGTATTGGGTAATCCACATTTTCCGCATACCGGTAATTTACGCTTTTGGCAGTCGCATTTGACCATACCAGGACAAATGGATGTGATGGGCGGCTCGTTGGTTGGTATGCCTGGATTGGTTAACATTGGTTTTAACAAAGATGTAGCCTGGACGCATACCTTTTCAACCGCAGAACATTTTGTAATGTATAACCTTGAGTTAGTTGCCGGTGATAGATTGCAATATATGTACGATAATTCGCCGATGCCAATCACCAAAGAAACGGTTTCGGTATTAGTTAATGCAGGCCCCGCTGGCATGTTGGTGGCGGAGAAGGATATTTACACCACAGCCAAAGGTCCGATGGTTGAAGCACCACCGGCATTAGCACCATTTGGATGGGACGATGGCCAGGCTTTCTTTATTCAAGATGCCAATATGGCCAATAAAGATCCGCTCGATCATTGGTTAGCCATGAATCTTGCATCCAATAAAGATGAGTTTCAACAAGCGTTTAAAAATTATGATGGGGTTATTTTTAATAACACCATGTATGCGGATAAAGAAGGTAATGCGTTTTATATTGACGACTCAACCGTACCGGGATTTTCTGACTTAGTGGTCGATATTATTAAGACGACCCCAGCGATACAAGCGGCGAGAGCTCAAGCTGGATTTACTATTTTACCCGGTAATACCTCGGTATTTAGTTATGACTCGCCAATGCCTTACGACCGTGCACCTAAGCTTGAACGTACTGACTTTGTGCAAAACTCAAACAACTCCTTTTGGTCAACTAACTTAGCGGCACCGCTCGAAAACTACTCTCCTTTATACGGTCCAGAGCGAGGCCAATTATCGTTACGTACTCGTATGGGCTTAACCTTAATGGATGACGCCGCCGGTGATGACGGTAAATTTACTATTGAGGAGCTAGAAGCGGCTTTATTATCCAATCGGGCTTATCTTGCTGAATTGGTGTTACCCGACTTAATCAGCCAGTGCGAGCAACAAGGGTCTACGCCGGTGATGGTTAGCGCAACATTGTCTAAAGATGTCTCGGCATCATGTGCCGCGCTAAAATCGTGGAACGGTAAACAAGATAACGACAGTAAAGGTGGGGCGTTACTTCGTGAGTTTGCCCATCAGTTCAATCAAAACACCATGCTAACCGAAGCATTTGATTATATGAGTGCAGCAACTACGCCCAATAAGCTCAATACTGACGGCAGTGCATTAGTGGCTTTAGCTCATGCAGCTTTGAATCTTGAAGCGGCAGGTTTTGCGGTTGATGTTGCGTTGGGGGATGTGCAGTTTGTTGAAAAGTCACTTGCTGATGGCTCTGCATCTGGGGTGAAGTTACCTTGGCCTGGTAGTCATAATGCGGAAGGTGGGTTCAACGTATTCTCGACCAGTTTATCGGGCGATGACACCTTAATACCTCAACATAAATATAGCCCTGTTATGGATGTTGTTTCTGGTAATGCTACAGCATCAGGATTAACTTCTGAAGGTTACCAAGTGCGTTATGGTTCAAGTTGGATGATGACCGTGAGCTTTACTGATGACGGTCCTAAGGCAAAGGGTATTTTGACTTATTCAGAATCTAGCAATGTGTTGAGTCCAAGTTTTTCCGATCAAAGTGAATTGTATTCCTCGGCAAAACAATTACGTCCATTGCTATTTACTGAGGCAGAAATCCAAGCATCAGTTGAATCTAGCATCGAGCTAACGCTGCAAAAATAGACTAACGGTTTATTCTGTTTGAGTGAATGAAACTAAAACCTCACTGATATTTATCGGTGAGGTTTTATCATTTTATAGACGAATAGACGAATAGACGAATAGACGAATAGACGAATAGACGAATAGACGAATAGACGAATAGACGAATAGACGAATAGACGAATAGACGAATAGACGAATAGACGAATAAACGAATAGACGGATAGACGAATAGACGAATAAACAGATGAACCAGTAAGCGGATGTTTGGGTTGTTCACATGGTGATTCAATCGTGTTTGTTACCTCAATTTCAGGCTACTTAACTTCCCACCTATAAAGATGTGTTTGAGGTGATATATTGGTGATGGTGTCATTATCTTAGGTGTTACAAAGGGTAATTAACCATTTTTAGTATATAGGGATGTGTAAGTTTACAAGCCACTGGTGAGTTAAAAGTGATTATGTTTGAATTTTTTTGATGTGTGGACATGGGTAATTAAATAGCTAATTATAGTTAAGTTGGGGTAAGCCATTAACAGGGTTATAGTTTATCGCTAAAGTGAGTATATATGCACGGAAAGTAACTGGTAGCAATCCCTACTTTGGTATAACACCCGGTTGCTTGACCTAGAAAGCTAACTGAAACAAACTCGACATTGAATATATTCCTATAAATAATTGGATGACAATAATATGCTGATTTTCCTCATTTGTATCGGGCTACTATTGCTCGGGTACAAGTTTTACAGCCCGTTCGTTGAGCGACAAGCAGGTATTGACCCTAAAGTTAAAACCCCTCAAGAACGATTTAATGATGGCGTTGACTATGTACCCGTTCATCCGGTTAAAGCGTTCTTAATTCAATTTCTTAATATCGCCGGTGTCGGACCGATATTTGGGCCAATTTTAGGTGCATTATATGGCCCGATAGCACTGGTTTGGATTGTGATTGGTAATGTACTCGGTGGCGCAGTTCACGATTACTTCTCTGGTGTAATGAGTATAAAAGAAGACGGTAAAAGTTTACCTGAAATTGCTGGCCATTATTTCAATGTGTACTTTAAAGGTGCCATGTTGATATTTACTGCCATGCTACTCTTCTTCGTTGGTGTAGTATTTATCATGAGCCCAGCAGGGCTGTTAAGTAACTTAGATTATTTTAAAGACACTTTTTTGAGTAATAATACCTTTTGGGTATTACTGATTTTGGGTTATTACTTTCTCGCGACGTTGTTACCAATCGATAAAATCATTACCAAACTGTATCCAGCATTTGGTTTATTAATGATTGTGATGACAACCTCTATTGCAGTTGCATTGCTAATCCATGCGCCGCAACTACCGACTATTGACAGTATCTTTGCTTATTTTGATCACAGCCATTATAACAATGACTTATTAGAGCCGAACCCAAGTGGGCTACCTGTATGGCCATTATTGTTTGTTACTATTACCTGTGGCGCAATCAGTGGATTCCATTCAACTCAAGCACCGATTATGGCGCGTTGTTTAACTAACGAAAAATACATTCGTCCAGTTTACTATGGTGCCATGGTAGCAGAAGGTGTCGTGGCATGTGTGTGGGCTACTGCAGGTATCGCAGCTTTCCCTGGTGGTTATATCGAACTTAAGAGTGTTCTCGATATAGGCGGTCCTGGTATGGTTGTTAACCAAGTGGCGACCACTTACCTAGGTGTAGCAGGTGGTGTTATGGCGATTATCGCGGTTGCGGTTTTCCCTATTACCTCTGGTGACACTGCGTTTAGAGCATTACGTTTAACTATTATCGATGCGTTTAAAATTCCGCAAAGTGTCAGAAACCGTTTACTGGTTGCCATTCCGATTCTGATTATTGCTTATTTTATGACTAAGATTGACTTCACCCTAATCTGGCGTTATTTCGCATTCTCAAATATGTTGCTGTCAACTAGCGTATTGTGGCTGGCGACTAAGTATTTGTTTGATCGTGGTACCTTCCATTGGATTGTCAGCATTCCAGCGATTATTGGTACTTGTGTGACTGTGTCGTACATCATGACCGCAGGTATTGGTTTTGGTTTGCCGCAACAGCTGAGCCAGCCAGTGGGTATTGTTGTAGGTGTAATATGTCTTATTTCGCTGATTATTGCGCACAATAAACGCAAAGTGATTACTACTCAGTAAGTTAATGATTGTGGTAATTGTTAGTTAATTAAAGGGCTGCATTGTGCAGCCCTTTTTGTTGCCTATTTGAAACCGTAAATTAATGGCCAATACGGTCCAGTTTCTGAATCAGTTCTATTTTTATATCGTTAGGTGTTTGACTGTGCCAGTAGCCACTTACGTAAGCAAACAGCGGTAACATAAACATAATAGTCAGTAACACAATGAGTAACCCTCTGGCAGAAAGCGGAATGCCATTACGAGTGCTAAATTGCAACGCCTGTTTTTTAGGGCAAGCAGACACACAACGCATGCAAGCTTGGCATTCGTCTGAGTGGATATTTTTTTGAGTATGCACCGATATATTGGCAGGACAAGCACGGGTGCACTTATCACAACTCATGCCTTTAGTTTCAATTAAACAATGCTGAGTATTACGGCGAATTTTAAACGGACTTAGAAAACTTACAATACCTAGCAATGCGCCATAAGGGCAAATGTAACGGCAAAAACCTTGGCGACGCCATGCTGCTAAGGCAAAGATCATTCCAAAACCGATTAAGGCAACCATTGACGGCATCATAAAAAATACTGCCATTTTTAAGTCAGCCACTTTGTGGTAATTACCTGATAGGTAGTGTGGAATGCTTGCAGATGGCATAGAAATAACCAAATAAAGCAGTGCCGCTAATAATAGGTATTTAACCATTCTGAGTGGCCAGTCTACCCACGCAGGCGGTAATAACTCTGCGTGAATAACACGTTTTCTCAGTTTATAAAGATACTCACCGGCTAATCCTAACGGACAAGCCCAACCACAAAATGCTCGTTTACACACTACACCAGTGATCAATACGACACATAACATCACTACCGCAGCAGGGTGGTTTTGATCCCACAGTCCGAGAGTTAAAATAGCTTTGAGCTCTATGCCGCCCGCAATAGGTAAAAATGCATCACCGACATCCGGTCTCATTAACCAGGGGGTTTCTCCGGCATACAATAATCCTGCATTGATGGCATATTGCACGCCAACCAATAACATCGAAAGGGCAAAGAAATGTTGGCAAATCTCACGTACAGCATTGGGTCTGCCTTCTGCATTGGCAAACGCAGGTTGATATTGCCCTATTGCGGTAACAACTAATACCGCGCCCAACAATATAAGTAAAAGTGGCCAGAAAAAGCTAGCAAGAGTCGCGCCGAGCAATAATGCCCCGCTGACCAATGCGCCCCATTTTTTGCCACCCCAATACAGTAAGCTGGTGCTATATACCAAGGCTAGCATTAAAGTGATTGATTCAATTGTACTCATAGAGGGTGCCTACAGTGTTTTATTTTCTATCAATAATGATAAAAGTTCTGCTTAAGGGCTAATGTGAGAGGAGTCACCAAAGCCAATAATTGATTTCTAAATATATGATCTACATTGATTTGTTTACTTTATGTAAACATTGTTAAGCAGTGTGTGAACTAAGTGTTTTCACTCTGTTGTCATGAACTTGTCTTAATTACTGGTTACCTTATTAAGATCATTTTTGTGACCGTAAAAAGTGGCTAATGGCTAAGTTTTCTTTTGAGCATTCTTTCGAGATCGACACCTTAAAGCGCTTAATTGCCCAGCATCAGCATCAATTTAGGCATAAGTCCCTGGCGAATTTATATTATCGTGGTGAAAAATTATCGGTAACCGCCATTGAGCTTGGGCAACAACAGCAACCTTGCCCTACGGTGTTATTTGTTGGTGGGGTGCATGGTGTGGAGCGTATTGGTGCACAAGTGGTGTTGGCCTTTTTAGACAGCTTACTCAATCGACTACCTTGGGATACTCATTTACAGCAATTACTCAAACACGTGCGTCTAGCTTTTGTACCTGTGGTGAATCCGGTAGGCTTTTTGCGTGGTAGCCGAGGCAATGGCAACAATGTTGATTTAATGCGTAATGCACCGATTGATTCAGACGAAGACGTGACCTTTCTTGTTGGTGGTCAGCGACTCTCGCCGCGCTTGCCTTGGTACCGTGGTCAAAATGGCATGGAGCTAGAAACCCAAGCATTAGTAAACTATGTGCAACAATTACAGCAACAAAGTAGCAGTGTTATTGCCTTAGATGCTCATTCTGGTTTTGGTTTGCTAGACCATCTTTGGTTTCCTCATGCGCATACTCGGCAACCGTTTTCCGGCATAGGTTATATTTATCATTTAATGCAATTATTCGAAAAGGGTTACCCTCACCACGGCCATTATCGGTTAGCGCCACAAAGTCATTTTTATCGGACTCATGGCGATATTTGGGATTACTTAGTGGCGAGTAATATCAGCGAAAAACCGTTTATTCCATTAACGTTAGAAATGGGCTCGTGGGCCTGGGTGCGTAAAAACCCACGTCAGCTATTTAATTTCCCCGGCTATTTTAATCCGCAGAAAACACATCGACATCAACGTATTTTAAGGCGTCACGTGGTATTAATGCAGTTCATTATCGATGCAGCTTATGCACAAATTATTGAACAAATAAAGCCTAAACAGCTGGCGCAGTTGACTCAACAAGCGAATCGCTTCTGGACTAAAAAAGGCTAAGTGAGGATAAATGAGGCTAAGTGAGGATAAACGATGACCACCTTGGTTTTGCTTAGAGGATTAATGCGCGATAGCCGCCATTGGTATGGTTTTGATCAGCGTTTAGCTCAACAAGCGGTGAATGTTATTAGCGTCGATTTACCGGGTAACGGCCTGTTAGTTAATCAGTTTAGCCCTGGTGAAATGCAGGATTATTGTGATGCGGTGTGGCAACAAATCGATGACGCCTTGCTAAAACAGGGCATGCTATCAAGCCAAGTTAAGTTAGTATTGGTTGGGTTGTCTATGGGAGGAATGTTGGCCTTAAAGATGGCGGCGCAGTGTCGCTCGCGAGTTGAGCATGTGGTGTTAATTAACAGCAGTGCGGCCAACTTGTCACCTTGGTATAAACGATTCCAATGCTTGGAGTTAATGAGGTCATTGGGGGCTGTGTTCACTCGGGCTTTACGCGCCAGCTTGTCGAACAGTATTGATACAGACAAAAGTCATTGGCTAGAGGCAACGGTATTAGATTTTACCAGCAGGCATTTTGGCCAGAGTATTGACGTGATTAATGCCTGGAGCATACTGAGATTGCAATGCCATACATCATTTATTAATGGGCTACGCCAATTGTACGCCTCAGCCCGTTTTCACTGTCCAGTATTGAATGACATACCGGTTAGCGTGATTGTCGCTAATCAAGACAAACTTGCCCATCCAAAATGCAGCGAACAGTTAGCGGTATTTTATCAAACACAATTACACAAAATAGACGACTGTGGTCACGATGCCAGCCTTGATCAACCGCAGCAGTTACAACAATTATTGCTGGATATTATTCGTTAGGGATTATTCGTTAGGGCCTATTCGTTAGAGCTTATTCAGTAGGACTTATCCATTAGGGCTTATCCATTAGGGCTTATAGAGTAGTGCTTCTTAAATAGAAAGTACTGAATCGAGAGTATTAAACAGAGAGTACTAAATTGAAAGTGCTAATTTGAAAGTATTAAATTGAAAGTGCTAAATAGAAACTAAATAGTGGCGATTAGTCATTCAATCACATAATCATTCACTTTAGCTTGCTTGCCATTTTTTAATGTCTTGCTGCCAAGCATTGGCGGTAAAGTCGATAAAGGCTCTGACGACGGTTTGCTGGTAACTGCGCGACAAATAAACCGCCCACAACGTCTTACCCGGCGCAGTGGTGTTGGGCAACACTTCAAGCAATTCACCTTGTTCAAGATAGTGATTAGCTAAATCGGTCGGCAAGCACACAATACCATTGCCGCGTAATGCCGCATTGATTAATACACCCATGTCATTGGCCTGTAAATTACCGCTCACATCAAGTAAACAGGTTCGGGTCTCATCGATTATCTCCCAACGTGGTTGGCTCGAGTGGCGTAAACAGTTGTGTTGTAATAAGTCATTAGCTGACAATATGGTCGAATGTTTGGCGAGATAGTCAGGGGATGCGCAAACCACATTGTCGATATGCATTAAGCGTCTGGCGATTAAGCTTTCATCGGGCTGGTGGGTATAGCGCAGCGCAATATCAACTCTGTCATTCACCAATTGCGAGACATTATCCGACAGTAACAGCTGAATATTAACTTGAGGATGTTGCTGGCAAAAAGCCTCAACTACGTCATACAGTTTGTGTTGCCCAAGGCCAATAGGCGAGGCGATACGGATACTGCCAACCAGTTCATTATTATGGCTGTTGGCGCGACTTTCCATCGCCGTCACTTCACTTAAAATCCGTTGGCAGTAATTAAGCGCTTCTTCGCCCTGTAGGGTGAGGCTAACTCGGCGAGTAGTGCGATGTAATAATCGCAACGCTAACCATTGTTCAACTTCTTTGATATGGCGCGACACTTGTAAACGGCTTAAGCCAAGTTGCTCGGCCGCTTGGGTAAAGCTGCCACAACTGGCCACTTCAACAAAGCTGCGTATAGCAGATATTTTGTCCATAAAATCATCCTGTCGCGACAGCTAAAGGTTATAAGTTTTCTATATTTTCCAATAGGCTATCGGCTTTGTTAATAATGGCCTGTTGCGTGTGCACATCCATTTTTTGCCAGTTTTTATATACCATTGCCATGCGAGGGTTACGTTTAAATTGGTCTTGATGCCGCTGAATAAAATGCCAATATAAACTGTTGAATGGGCAGGCGTTATGTTCTGTCTTGAGTTTGACATTGTAATGGCAGCTTTTGCAATAGTCGCTCATTTTGTTCAAATAGTTACCGCTGGCGGCATAAGGTTTTGTGGCCACAATTCCGCCGTCAGCAAATTGAGTCATCCCGCGCGTATTGGGCATTTCGACCCATTCGATGGCATCAATGTAAATGCCTAAATACCAGTGGTCGACTTCATCTGGATTGATACCCGCGAGTAAACTAAAGCAGCCAGTCACCATCAATCTTTGAATATGGTGGGCATAGGCATAATCGAGCGACTGTTTTATGGCGTGGTGCATGCAATTCATCTTGGTGTTGGCGGTCCAAAAATACCCTGGCAGCGGCCGCTGTGCTTGTAAGGCATTTTTAGTGGCGTAGTTGGGCATATTGCACCAATAAATACCGCGGACATATTCACGCCAGCCAAGTATTTGCCTAACAAAACCTTCAACTTGAGCCAGTGAAATATCATGTTGATGCGCTTGCCAATGCGCGATGACTTTATTAATCACTTCACTGGGGGAAATAATTTTAGCGTTAAGCGCAAACGATAGCCTTGAATGATATAAGCTCCAATCCGCACGGCTATTTTCGGTCATCGCATCTTGGAAATGACCAAAGCGGATCAATAAATGCTGGCAAAAAAAGTCGAGTAACTCACGCGATTGGCGTCGATTTACTGGCCATAATAATTGGCTTTCTGCCTTACCTATGGTGTTGATGTTATGGCGCTTAAGGCGGGCTAAAATATCACTGACATCGTTAGCAAATACCAAGGGCGCAGGAACATCAGCAAGGTCATTCTTTTTAAAGCTCGCACGGTTTTGCTGGTCAAAATTCCACTGGCCACCTAATGGTTCACCCTCTTGCATTAATACATTAAAGCGTTTGCGCATGCGTCGATAAAAAAACTCCATTTTCACATGTTTATTCGGTGTGAATTCGCGCTGAATATCGTCAAATGGCAGTAAGAAATGTTCTGTGTCATAGCTGTTTTTACTCACCTTTGGCAGTGCGAGTTCACTCAATTGTTGCGCTAAGCGATATTCATCAGGCTGTTGATATTCAAATATCGTCAGTTGCTGGATTGTGGTGATATTTTCAAGTAATGCAGGGAGATCTGCATAGTGCTGGGTGTCATCTAATGTTAGGTACATCACTTGATGACCACTCTTGGCTAAGGCCTGTGCAAATTGCGCCATAGAGGCAAAAAAGGCGCAGACCTTTTGCACATGATGAGTGACGTAGCTTGCTTCTTGTCCCAACTCGGCAATCAAATACACCACATTAGGATCGACTTGTTTAAACCAGGAGTGTGACGCATTAAGTTGATCGCCCAAAATGAGTCTCAATGTGCTGGTTTCCGGCAATAATGTTGGTGAAGCATGGGTGTAAAGCGTCGTCATGGTGATTACCTTTATTCAGATTTATGTCGGCGACAGCGTTCAGAACAATATTTAACGTTGTCCCAATCTTTGGCCCATTTTTTACGCCAGGCAAAAGGGCGTTGGCATACCAAACAGATTTTATGGGCTAAATGCGTTTTTTTATGAGTCATGGCGAGCCTTCTTCTGTTTGGGCTTTGGGCGTACATGACGGGTTAATACCGCAGAAATATGCTGTTTAACTTGAGGTTGTTCGCGATACGACCATAAACGATCGCGGGCAGTTTGTGATGCTTGAGTTAAATCAATCATTGGCTCTGGATAGTCACGACCTAAGATAATGTCGTTAAAAATCGCTTCCATAGGCGGTTGTTGCCAAGGTTGATGAATATACTCATTGGGTAAATTGGTGAGCTCTGGGCACCACAATCGAATAAACTCACCGCGTGGGTCTTGATCCTGTGACTGCTTTACGGGGTTATATAACCTTATGGTGTTAATACCTGTGACCGAGGCTTGCATTTGCAGTTGCGGATAATGTATCCCGGGTTCGAAATCGAGAAAATAATTGGCTAGCGGTAAGCTGGCATGCTGCCAGGCAATATTGAGATGGTGAGTGACAAAGCTGACTAGCATGGCGCGCATTCTAAAGTTGATATAGCCGGTTTCTTTTAAACAACGCATACAGGCATCGATAATAGGGATCCCCGTTTGGCCGTCAGCCCAGCGTTGAATATCTTGCTGCACTTTGTCGTCGGTACGGTAGGGATAATCAACATACCCAGGGTTAACCGGGGTAAATTCCATGCTACATTGGCTTTCAAATTTTTGCATAAAATGGCAGTGCCAATGTAAACGAGACATCATCGCCAATAACGGTTTTCTCCACGCTTTATTACTGGTTTGCACCTCGTTATAACGTGTCAATGTAGCCTGATAAACCTGTTTTAAACTGATGTTGCCCCATGCTAAATAAGGCGATAAGCGTGAGCAGTGGGTGCGGCTCAAACTGGGACTTGAAATACTGCGTTGATAGTCTTTACCCCGATGGGTTAAAAAACTGCTCAGTATTGATCTAGCTGCCTTTGGACCACCGGTTTGAAACTGGTCATGGTGTGCCATGATGTCATGATTAAGAGTCGGATTTTGATAGTTATCGAGTTTTTGTAACTGACATTGTTGCCAGTTGGGGATGGCAATAGGGCTGTTCATCACTTGTTGCCAGTGCTGATCCCATGCCTGACGATGTTTTCGACCACGAACCACTGCTCCAGTAGGCGACTGCTGCCAATTAACTTGCTGTTGGTTGCACCAGCGAGTAATCGCTTTATCGCGTTCAAAGCTGTTGTGTAAGCCTATTTCTTGATGACTATAAATATTTTTAATTTCGAATGTTTGGGATATCTCATCTAGTAAGTCAATCATCGGCATACTGAACATATACACCTGTCCGTTAAATCGGAGCAGTTGTTGATTCATATCTTGCAGCGACTGCCACACAAAGCGCCAATGGCGTTCATTATAATGCGAGTCAGCCAGCATAAATGGCTCAAAGGTGTAAATGAGCAAGCAGGGTAAATTGTGGTTAAACGCATCGACGAGCGGTTGATGATCAGACAAGCGCAAGTCGCGTTTAAACCAGACAATATTAATAGCTTGTTTGATTGTGTCGGGCATGGCGCCAAAATCTCATGATGAATGAGCCATTAGATACGCACTAGCCTGCGGTTTAGATTGCTTTTAAGGACACAATTACGTAATGATTTTACATCTTACTTTGTATCTTTAAATGAAACAATTAAGCGCAATTATCGATATTTATCTCTAAAATATTACCCACTAAACTAGCTCCATTGATAATTAATAGAGCGAGACACAAAATGAAATTAGCAGTATTAGGCGCAACAGGTTGGATTGGTGGCACTATCATGCAACAAGCGATAAGCCGAGGCCATGAAGTGATTGCCGTAGTGCGCGACGCCAGCAAAGTCACTCAAGATGTGGCCGTACGTACGCTTGATTTAACCACGATGACAAGCGATGCCATCGCTAGCGCATTTGCCGACGTTGATGTTGTTATAGCGTCAATCGGTGGCCGCGCCGCACAAAACCATCAAGTAGTAGCGCAAACCGCTAAGCAATTATTACAACACTTGCCTAAAGCGGGCACACCGCGTTTGTTATGGGTTGGCGGTGCAGGTAGCTTAGAAGTCGCACCAGGCGTGACGTTAGTGTCAACACCAGAGTTTCCTGAAGATTATAAAGCCGAAGCCATCGCCCAAGGTGAAGCACTAGCTGTGTTCCGTGATACAGATTCTGCTATCGAGTGGACTTACGTTAGCCCCGCAGCGATTATTTTCCCTGGTGAATCAGAAGGCCCATACCGTATAGGCGGCAACGAATTCTTTACCGATGCACTAGGCCAAAGCCGAGTATCAGTAGTGGATTATGCCAAAGCTATGCTCGATGAAGCCGAAAATGCTAAGCATATTAATCAACGTATTAGCGTTGCTTACTAAGTGATATTGGGTGGGTGATTAATCGAAACAGGCCAAAATGGCCTGTTTTTTTTATGCTTTATCCGGTGCATAGGTGGTTATATCGATTAGGCAAACAATGGTTGAATTTGTATTAGGCCATAGCCGTTACTCGGTAATATTTGAGCGCATTTTATTCAAAAATCATACTGGGTTATCAGTTACAGGTTATGTAATTTGAGTCTGTTTTAAAACGTTTTTGGATAAAAGTGTATTTAAGATATGGCCTGCGGCCACTAACGTCGTGGCGCTTCGCCCACACCAGACCAAATGGGTAAAGCGCTTGTACCCCTTTGCAAACCCTCAGCGTTCCGGCAACATGTTCTGAACAGCGAAAAGGTCGCGACGGAAATTAATCTAGCTTTTGGCCTCGTTTGAATCCTGCTTCGGTCCATCTTGTAATAAGGAGTGAAAATGCTAACGCTTCCGATGGTACATCCTGTACCGCGAAAGTTAAGCTCACATCTGATAGACAGGATGCCTGAATGCCTTGTAGCACATGGATGTGCGAGAAAGGTCATGTCAGGACTCACGCTATTTTCTTCAACGTCCTCAAGTTCTGAGTTGAATCACACCAATTGCGAGCAAGGTATGCAAATCATTTACGTCCCAATATGAGTTGGTGCTATTGCTTAATCGAAACATATACATTTCAGTTTGCCATGAATTTTCTAATGTCACATGATTTGCAATAATGAATCTAAAACGGTGACCAGTAACCACTACAACTAAAGTTAGCTAAGCTATTGAAGGCTGGATGCTGCTTATGTCAGGCATCGCTCCCAGCGACATTTACTGTTGCTGAAGATATACATTACTAAATTTATAGTGGTAAATTTTAGTAGCCAGTGGAGTTAGAAATATTGGGTTTATATTGTTTTAATATCCTAGTTCGTTAATGGATACTAGAGGGTGAAATTATTCCTCTTGAGGCATTTATCTATGATAGTATCTATGGTTAACTATCAGGTAAATATAGCAATAATAAGGCAATAGGATGGCCGGAAAATTTTTAATTTTGTTAAACGCATTAGCTTTAGTTTATTCGGCAAACGCTTTTTGCGTAGAACCAAACCAGAAACTAAACCTTAAACTTCTAAATACTGATTTCTCAGAACAATATAGTTCTAATGTGCCAGTGAGTGGTAGAGTCATCGCGGGATTGGCTATTATTGGAAATCACACTTCAGATTTATCTATTTATATACCAAATCAGAACATCGAAGAAACGATTTGCATGCGTGTAATGTCAAGAGATGGTACATACACATCTTTAAATCAATACCAACCACCAGGCAATGCTCGTTCGGGTTTTATTTCTGCTGAATATCCGACTGAATACGTTAAAATTTTATCTGAGTTAGATAAAGAAGATCTTGCCGTATTGTCCTACCCTGGGCAATGTGAAGGTAGTTTAGTCAATCAACTATATTTATCCGCCCGTGGAGAAACCACAGGTAAAGAAGAGGTTACGATATTTGTTAGCTCTGGACGAAGTGATGTATTTTTAAGGTTACCTAGTATAAATACTGAGACGGAGACAATACGCTGTCAACGTATTCAGGATGGAAAGCGAACGGGGTTTGACACTTTATGTTATGTCGGTTTGTCAAAGTTACTACAGGGAACGAATGAGCTTTCTTTAATGCGTCGTAAATCAGGAAGAATGTTGCCATCGGTTAAATTCAGCATCCTATTTTCTACCCAAACGCTTGAGGAAAGTCAGTGAGATTTAAACAACTCACTCAGGTGATAGGTATTGGCAGGTTAAATGGAACATATAGCCCTCGTCAGTTAAAAGTTCTCGTAATTATATCCATGATGCTAATCGTGTCAGTTCTCTTTTTTTCTGGTCGAGAGAATATATTCACTATTAGCGGCCAGACGGAATCCATATCATTAACGTTCACTTCAAATCAGCTCAATAAATGGGACATATCAGGAGCCAGTTTATTAAGTGATTTTAATGATTTTGAGCCAAAGCATCTAACTCAACAAGAAGTTTACTTCTCCCCAGCACAAGGTGCGTCAGCAATAGTCAGCCGAAAGTTAAACCGTTCAACAGAAGAGATTTTTATTGTTATCAGTAAGTATGAAGGGTCTGTTGGTGAAATAGAAACTGAAAACGGTATAGAGAAATTAGGTTCGTATATCGAAATTAGTATTCCTTTGGTTCAAGCAAGAATATTTCCTTTTGTTGGTGCGTTGAGCATAGGGGAAGATGTTGCTGTTGGTGTTGATAGTATTCTACTCAGTGGCACAGTAAAAATAATTGAACAAGAATTTTTAAGCAAAGGCCGTTATATAGCGGGTGAGTATAATTTAGATCGAGGTGACAGGGTTGAATTGTTTATGGATGATGAGCTACAGCAAGCCTCACAAGTAAAAGGTTTTATGCGCCTTACAAAAGACAATCCGATAGATATTACCTGTCATGGTGTTGGAGAAGTTGTAAAAGTTGAAAGACTAGGCAGTGCAGGTTATGCCATTAGTCCATCAGTTTGGGCTAGGTTAGCCAAAGACCCATTTATTACTGCCGTGACATCACTATTTGCAACTTTACTGTTATTAATGGAGTTCACTGAGCTCATTTTTAATATTTCCTCAAAAAAAGAAGAGTAACAAAAAAGTGAATCTATTAAATAGAGACTTAATTCGTCATTTTATAACAGGCATTATTATCTATAGCGCTAGCTTTATGAGTCACGCCGTCACTCAAGTCTATGTTACAGCAGGTGAAGTTGGACAAGGTTTTTTGCTTAACCGACTAGATCAATGTTATTTAGTGACTCCTGAACATGTAATTGGAGATGAGTTTTTTGCGACTTTGATAAGTGGAACACATTTACGATCTTTAGGCGAAGCTGAGCCAATTCAGACCTTTGGATATGATTTGTCAATTCTTTCTGTCATGGGTGCAGCTCAAAAAGAGTGCCAAACGAATATCAACCAATTTGGTGCTATAGAGGCATTACTACAAAATGCAACTCAGCTAACCATTTCATCTATTAATGCCGATGGCAGTAGATCATTGATACCTGTAACACTTACAGACAAAGGGTTAATACATCTTAGAGTTAAACCCGTTTCAAATGATGTACAGCTTTACAAAGGCCTAAGTGGTAGTTTGGCGTTTATCAATGAAACCCCCGTAGGAATGTTACAGTCAATCGATGCAGATACTAGTGAAGGTATTCTATTACGCCAAGACCGCATCATAGAAACCATCTTACCTTTTTTCCAGTCATCATCAGCTTCTTTCTCACCACAGCCTAAATTAAACAGCAAGATTGAGGTTACTGCTGAGTCAATTAATTTATCAGTAGAAAACTGGAATCAGCCAGCCATAAATAGCGACTCTCGAATTGCTAATCTAATTGACGGAAACTTGGAGTCTAGCTGGCGAGTTGCCCCAGCAGGCTTACCCTTGAGTGTGGAGTTCTCAACCGGCGGAGAAACAACATTAATCAAGAATTTAATTTTGAGTAATAACAGCGGTGATAAACTCACTTTTATTAAAGACTTTGAAATTCTAGCAAGCCGAAAAAGCACTGGTAAACGAGGTTGGACAAGTATCTATTCAGGCACTTGGCTTAATAATAGAAATTCGAAAATAGTCGAAATATCTCCTATTAAAGCCAAACGGTTAATGCTGGTTGTTCATACCCATTGGGGAAGTACGACTGAAATTAGTTTATCGGAATTCAAGGCAAATTAGAATAATGTAGCGTCAAGTGAGTTAAATTGCTGGGTGTAAAACCCAGCGATTTCATCAATTAGATTATATTTAACGTCGCAGGAAATGTAATTCCATTACAAGTGACATCGCCACTGTAAATCGATTCTTCATTGAACGTTAGATTACCGTTACAAGAGCCACCGTCAAATTGAAGCATCAATCCTGAAATATTACCATCATAATACACACCAATGTAATTCGGCTTAAATTCAAAACGACCATTTTTTTCGTCATACTTTCTAAGATTTAATACGATCCCACCACCATACTTAGCAAATGTAGATTTAATCTTTTCATCTGCGTCTTCAGGAAGCTTAAAATTTATACCGAGTACATTTAGGCTATTAAATTTATTACGTAAAGTAATAGCTCGTAAAGTGTCATCTGCACTATTAAGCCCCATTGAGTATGCCATCTCACGCATTGCTGTATCATCAGACTTTAACATTGAATCTAGTGCCGCTATGCGGATATTGGGATCACTGTCATTGAGGAATCCCTTTATTTCAGCAATAGCGCCAGCGCGTTTTTTGATTGTTTCAGCCATTGTTTCAGCCATTGCTTGAGTGACGGTGAGTGTCGTCATAGCAAGTAAAATAGAACCTACTAATAGAGTTATCTTATTGTTCATTAATTACGTCCTGTAAGGTAGATAAGAGTTTAAGCAATTGAATTTATGCTACAAAAGTATCACAAAGGGGATTGCGTTCAAACAATTTTTTAAAAGTGACATTAAATGAGAAAAAGTGAGATTTGAATCGCTAGACTATATTCGAAGAGGGTTATAGTGATCTGACCGTGTATTTCAGATTCCAATGAATCATTACGAGATATTTTAAACATTTTTGGCTCTCACCTCCCTTAACGTTGCAGTGCCTATAATTTTTCTAATACCTAGCCCCTTTATAGGTTAAACACTCTAAGTTATTTCTATCCAGGTACAGCTTAGGGTGATAGCTCTAAGCCGCTATTGTCCCAAAACGAGTTTCAGGCGATAGGTCGCATAGATAAGCAACAAGCTAATTGAGCTACTTTTAATAATCGATAGATGACAATTGTAGTGGTCAATATCAATGGTCTCTTTTCCCTTTTCGTGCTCGTTTATCCTACATCACTCTGGTAGAGTACTTATTTATAAGCTTTTTTGCTAAAGCACGGCTTAAATAATAGGTTTATTAAATGTGCATTCGAACTATACAAATATTAGGTGCTTTTAGGGAGAGTTAATATGAGTAATGGAAGTAGCTCACTTTCCAACAGAATCATCTATTCGGCATGGGATTTTCAACAAGCATTGTCGGCTTTGACTTTCCTGATGGAAGAGTGCGAGTATGATAAAAAATACAATGTGGTGGATCTTAGAAAATTTAGATGTTTTGAAACTACTTTAATCGTTTCATTTGCACGGCCTTTCAAAACGGGAAGAGGTCGGGAAAAATTAGATTTATCGTCAATTGGATATGAGTTAACCGCTGAAGAATCTGATTTAAAAGATAAGCTTATAAGATTAAGAGACAAAATAGTAAGTCATTCAGATGAGGAGGAAATGGAATATCGAACGTTCTCAATACAACCCTTTGATGACCATGACGTAAGACTACCTATCGCGCGTTTTCAGGAAGCTCTTTATCTCGAAGAAGCCGAGATATACAAAATACAGAATCTATTGAAAAGGATCAACCGTGCTTTAGCTGAATTTCAATTCAAAGAAGTTCAATTAACCCCTCGTGAATTCAACAGACATAAGAAGCCAACACCTAAAAAGTAAAGCAAAAAAGACATCACAAGCGGCCTCTTCTTTAGGAGTCACCACAAACCCGATTTCCCTATCTTTCCTAATAACATTTATTACTTCAAAAGATTTAACTCTAACCCACCCTTATCCATAAATGAGTCAGAAGTCATGATTGAAAATGTCTAAATTCAACTCTGAACTTGAGGCCGTTGAAGACTCTTTATAAAAGAATGCGTGAGCCTGACAGGACGTCAGGCTAGCTTTCGCGGTACAGGATGTACCATCGGAAGCGTTAGCATTTTCGAATAAGGCTGAAGAACACTAAGACGAAGTTAAAAGCTGGATCAATTTCCGTCGCAATTTTTTCGCTGCTGTTGTTTGGTTAAAAAGCGAAAATGTTGCCGGAACGGCAGGGGTGATCCAAGAGGGGATTGCTGTTGATCCCCTTTTGGCCCGTGCAGGGTGGAACCTTGCGATCTTAATTCAAACGAAGTTTGAAAAATAGGTATGGTGAAGCGCCACGACGTTAGTGGCCGCAAGCCATAAATAGCAGAACTAGAACCCATAAAAGCATCGCTTTATGAATTATCCCATTGATGACAAAACTCAATAAAGCTTTTCAACAGCGGGCTGTGATATTTATCTTTGTGAACCACCAACCAAAACGGTCGCTGCATATTAATATTATTCCCCTTAATTGGAGAATCAAGCTGAGCCACACGTCCATCGTTAATCGCATATTGTGCCGCCAAAGCAGATAAACACCCTAAGCCAAGTCCGGCGGCGACACTGTTAATTAATGCTTCAGTGGTATTCAGTTCAAACACTTCATGCCACGACTCTATTTGCGGCGCGATAGTGCGCAAAAAAAACTCTCTCGAGCCAGAACCTGCTTCACGTAATATCCACTCACTTTGCTCTAAATCGTTAAACGTCCATTGTGCCTGCAGACTTATGGGTAAATGAGGCGCAGCGATAATACACATTTCATCATGGCTAAACTGACTGGCGATGAGTTCTGGGTGATGACTTTTACCCTCAATCAAGCCAATGTCTAACTCGTAATCCAGTAGTTTTTGGCAGATTAGACGTGAATTGGAAATCACCACGCTTTGTGAAAAATGTTGATGTTGCTGCCGAAAATGACTCAATAACCCGGGTACAACGTGATTACCTAAGGTGTCACTGGCACCTATTTTCAATTGACCCGTAAAAGCGTGGTCTGCATCAAACAATTGACTGATATTATTTGCTCTACTAAGCAGCTCGTCGGCCAGTGGTAATAGCTTGTGTCCTTCTTGATTAAGCACCAAGCGATTATTGACCCGATCAAATAGCGGGTGACCCAGTTGTTTTTCGAGTTCAGCCAGTGCCATGCTCACCGCGGCTTTAGACAAATACAGCGCCTCGGCTGCAGCTGTTAAGGTTTTATGTTGGGTAACACTGGTAAACACGTTGAGCTGCTTTAATGAAATGTGCATAGCGCCGCTTAGTTTGATATAGAGTGAGTTTGAAATAGCATTAGTTTGATGGTTATAAAGTTAATGTGAACGGTTTTATCTTCATCGTTATTGTTATGATCGATATTTCGTTCAGATTTTCTGAACGTATGTTTCATATAATTGGATATATATAAACAAAGTGCAAGCGTAATATAATCTTATTCTCTGATGGGTTGTTTTGAGGTTGTAATGATTCGAGCAGTAAAACAAACACTAACGACTGTTCCAACCCCTATGGCTGGATTAGCGTTGGGTATTGCAAGTTTAGGTTGGAGTTGGGAACTCCTAGTTGATTTCCATCATTATAGTCAGTGGGCAGGGGCTGTAATCGCAAGTGTATTATTACTGATTTTAAGTGCTAAATTTTTATTACATTCAGATTTATTACGTCAAGATCTCGCTCATCCAGTAGTTGGTAGCGTGGTACCTACTTTTGCAATGGCGTTAATGGTGGTGTCGAATTCGCTGGGTTATGCCTCGGCACTCGCAGGTGATTTATTATGGTCATTTGCCGTTTTGCTACACATCGGTTTTTTGGTCGGGTTTATTTATCATCGCAGTAAGCAATTTTCTCTGCATCATATGGTGCCGAGTTGGTTTATTCCTCCTATTGGTATTGTGGTGGCAGATGTGTCGTTTTCAGGCAATATTCATCTCGCGTGGGTTGCTCATGCCGCGCTGATTTTTGGCATGTTAAGTTATGCCATAATGTTACCGATGATGATTTATCGTCTTATATTTACAGAACAAATCCCTGATGCAGCCAAACCAACCTTAGCGATTTTAGCGGCGCCAGCCAGTTTATCTTTGGCGGGTTATTTAACCGTAATTGAACAACCATCGCCGGTCATTGTTGGATTATTATTTGGTATTGGAGTGTTAATGACTGCAATTATCTATTTGTGTTTTTTCAAACTGATGCGTTTACCTTTTAGTCCTGGTTATGCCGCGTTTACGTTTCCGATGGTGATTGGGGCAACGGCATTATTTAAGATGTCTGTTTGGATGGAAAGTGTTGGCATGGCTGCGGAATATGTACAGCAAATTAATGCATTAGCTGAATTTGAATTGCTTGTCGCTACCGTGGTTGTCAGTTATGTTTGTCTGCGATATCTGCATTTTTATCAGCCAAGCAAAGTATTGGCGGTGAATCCATAAATGAGCGCATTATCATGACCCCAGCAATTGAGATAGCTAAAAAATTTAAAATAGATTTTGAAGTACATGAATACCATCATGATACTAATAGTGAATCTTATGGTTTAGAAGCAGCGCAAAAATTGGGTGTGCCAACGGAGCAAGTGTTTAAAACCTTGGTGGTGAGCTTAGATAACCAAGCGCTGGTGGTTGGGGTTGTACCAGTGTCGTCGATGTTGAGTATGAAGTTAATCGCCAAAGCCGCAAGTGCAAAAAAAGCCCACATGGCAGAGGCGTTAGTCGTTGAGCGTTCTAGTGGTTATGTACTAGGAGGTGTGAGTCCGTTAGGGCAAAAAAAACCTTTGCCGACGATTATCGATATTTCTGCACAGCAGCATCAACGTATCTACATTAGCGCTGGCAAAAGAGGCGTAGATATCTCGCTAAGTCCTGCTGATTTACAACGGTTATTGAAAGCTACGTTTGCTGATATTTGTGCCCAACGTTAACGTCTAGTTGCCGTAAAATGGCCGATGAGATTGTTAGTTTAATGACCATTGGCAGCAAGCCATACGCAGAAAGCATTTCGCAGCCAACATTTCAAAATAAGCATTTCACAGCCAATAATTTTCTACAAAGAGTTTGCTATAAAAGGTTAGCTATAAAGAGATCGCCGTATACATTTTGCCGCAAACAATTCATCTCAAATAATTCATCTCAAACAATTCATCTCAAACATTTTATCGTAAAATATCTGCTCTTAAACAAGTCAGTTTAAAAGAGTCAGTCTCAAATCATTAGTTTCAAAAGAATGAGTGTCGAACTATTCAAGTTCAAACTCTAGGTTTTACCTTCGTTCAATAACACCCTTCATTATCAATTTATTTTGGCTTTAAACTCTGCTTGGGTATTGGGATTAGCTTTTTGATACCAATAATCGAGCATTCTACTGATTTCTGCTTGGGTGATATTTTCAGTTTTATTAACCTGAGTGTCGGCGGTATTGTTACTTGCGGTAACCTCTGCCGTTTTTGCGACTGGTACTATGGCTACTGGCGCTACTGGTACTACTGGTACTATTGGTACTGCTGGTGCAATTGGCGCTGCAGTAGCTGTTTTTTTGTTGATAGGTTTAGCTGATGCAATTGCAGTTATGGCGCCAGATTCATTATATTGTGCGATCTCTTGAGCAAAATCACGGCCAATTTGTAAGCCTGATTTCATCAGTTTATCTTGAGTAAATACAATGCTTTTACCCGTATTGTCGGTTAACGTTATTGTAGGTTGATCATTAAATTGATTGGCGCGTGAGGCAGAGTTAATGGTCGGCAATGTGAGTTGGTAGTTTTGCTCGCTGGCCTGAAAACGCAAAATAACAACATCAGAAACAAAATTATTTTGGCTGCCATTATCGCGATAACGGGCTTGATAGCGAAAAGCGATTTGTTGCATGTTATCGGGCATGCTTAAGTCCAGTTTTACGCTAGATTGCTGTTGTGATGCTTTACCGTTAACTAATACCGTTTCGACTCTGTCTGGCAGTTGTAAACTGGCGCCGATGCCCATAGGGCTAAGAGTAAGACAAAGTAACGCGATGATATGACGCATAGTATGTTATTCCATTGATGTTGATGAACAATATTGTGTGTTATGTGTAAGCACAATAAGCACAATAATTGCTTGATTGCCTAATAGCTTAATTGTTGATAAATGCTGGTCGGTAATGCTCTGGCAGTTCAAAGGTTTTTAGCGTGTTGCTTATTGGGCAAACAAAACGGAAAAAACACGATGTTAGTGCAAGGTCGGGCGAGTGCTCGTCGCCATTGCCATGCAAACGGTCGCCTACAACCGGGTGGCCTAAGCTAGCCATATGAATCCTAATTTGATGTTTACGGCCGGTGTCTATTTTCACCTGTACTTTGGATTGATTCAGTTCTGAGTTGTAGGTCAGTAAGGTGGCGTGGGATAGTGCTGGCTTATTATCGACTGGAGTATTAATGGTAACGGGATTGCTCGGAAACTCACCTTCAACAATCACTTGATAGTACTTTTCTAATTCGCGAGTTTCAAACAGCTTAGCAATAGCGGCAGCGGCTTTTTTACTGTGTCCCAATACTAATAAACCGGTAGCAGCACGATCTAGACGATGAATAATAAAGGCATTGCGCTGCGGCTGCATATTTAATTCAGCGTAGCGATTAATGGTGGTGTGATCGCTCCACTTTGAGCCCTGGCAACGCATACCATAGGGCTTGTACCAAATGCTGTAGTCGCCTTCATCAAACAATAACTCTGCCGGTGTGACTTGTTCGTCTAAAATGTATTGATTGTAATAGAGATGCAGTTTGTCACCGGGTTGCAAAGGCTTTTTTGCGCGGCGAATACGATTAGTTTGCTTACCATGGCTGTGCCAGATAGCACCTTTTTGCATAGCATCTTTCAATACTTGCTTGCTCAGGCTACTGGCTTGCGCCAAAAGCTCAATAGCGTCAGTACTGTGCTCGGTAATATCAATATGGTATTCGGTTTTATCGGCCATCATTTGGTTAACTCTAACAATGCAGTTTATCAGCAGTAAATAACGCTAAATGTTACCTTATTTAGCGCTTCAATGTTGATTAGTTAATGAAACTTTCTCTTCGCTTAAGTATCTATGTATCATCTGTCGTAAAGTTGTTTTAGCATAACGCGACAAAACACCATATCAATCTGGAGTAGGTAACTTGGAACACATCGTTTGGGATTTTGATCCTATATTAGTCTCGTTTATGGGATTAACCGTACATTGGTACGGCGCGCTTTTTGCGTTGGCTATAGCCACTGGTTTTCAGGTGATGAAGCACTTTTACAAAAAAGAAGGCTTAGATGTTGAGTCTCTTGATAACCTATTAGTGTATTGCGTTATTGGCATTATTGTTGGGGCTCGTTTAGCTCATTGTATTTTTTATGACCCTGGGTATTACTTTGCTCATCCGCTGAAGATATTTGCGATTTGGGAAGGCGGCCTTGCTAGCCATGGCGGCGGGTTAGGAGCGATATTGGGTCTGTATTTTTACCAACGTAAAGTGAAGTTACCGTTTTTGTTTTTACTCGATCGTTTAGCTATTGCGACAGCCATATTTGGCTTTTTTGTGCGTATGGCGAACTTTGCTAATTCAGAAATTTTGGGCGAACCCACTAATCAGCCATGGGGCATTATTTTTAAACGTATTGATATGTTGCCGCGCCATCCTGCGCAGTTGTATGAATCGTTTGCCTATTTATTAATATTTATCGGCTTATTCGCCATTTATAAATACACCAATATGAAGCAAAAACACGGCGCTATCTTTGGTTTGTTTTTGGTATTGGTCTTTACTGCGCGTATCGCGATTGAAAGCGTGAAAGTCAGCCAAGCGGCATATCATGAGTCAATGCTCAGTGCCGGCCAGTGGTTAAGTTTACCGTTTCTATTCGCGGGTATTGTGTTGCTGGTTATGGCTTACCGTAAACGCAGCTAATATGCTTACAAACTGAAAGTGATATCCAATAAAAACGTCCTATGGCTAATGCGATAGGACGTTTTTTTATGAGTAATCTGAGTCAGGATTTAATGCCTTTTACTTGGCATTACATACCTGCTGGTAAATACTTAAATCGCTTCATTTGTTCGTAATGGGTATCAACAATTTTTTGTACTTGTTCTGGTGTCAGTTTGGTTTTCCACTGATGCTTGCCACCATTTCTAAAGAAGGCATTAGCATTTTCATGTTTTTCAACAAAGCCGAGTTTAGTTTCTTGGGCTTTTAGTTGAGCAAAAGAGGAGTGCTTAATGGCATTTTTCAGGCGGACAGGATCTTTTTTCAAACCTAAAAAGGATTCTACTTTACGGAAGACCTTTTTAGGATCATCTAGCATATCCTCATAGCGTAAAATCAGCTTTGAGGCATCATCGGCAGTCCAGCTAGACACATGCATAGACCAAGAGGTAATAATTTGTGGCACATGCGGTGCTTCATTTGGCGTGCCAGTCATTTCTTCTGCCATATAAGCTATGGCTTCATCGATGCTGTAACCAAAGTAATTGGCCATTGAGATTGCCACATCTAGCGGGTTACGAACCACATAAATTGCCCCAGATGTGACTGAGGAATTATGCAGTGGATGACCGTTGTATTCGCCTAGGTAGTTGTGGGTTTTTACAAATGTGGTGCCATTAGCTTGATGCGCAATATCTGCCTGAACCTGTGGCCGCAATACACTCACCTCTTCTAACGTCAGCTCGGTGGTGGCAGCTTTGTCTTTTGGTAAATAATGCTGGTAACGATGCGCGGCCGACTCTGCCGTCGAAATGGTGTGCATGGTATTAATATCAATCGGTTGATCTTGATTTTGAATATAGTTTTCTAAAAATGCGCGTACCCAAGTGTTACCCGATTTAGGGTAAGAGGCCACCCAAAGTATGTTTCCCATCCGTAATCCTTTGTTATTATTTTTACGTCGTTCAATGCAGTAAAACTACCGATAATTGTGCAAAATGGCAAGTTTACTGGGTTGTTTGTATAGGGATTAAACTGTGATTATAACGACGATAATGTCGCTAAATGTAAACGCTGTAATGAATTTCAAGCTTCATAGCGCATGGTTTATTGTTAAGCGCTGACATTAATTGCTTTGCATCAAATCGCTAGCAAATGTAGCATGCTTGTTAATAAATGCCTTGCGACCGTTTGGTAGAGGTATTTTAGGCTGTATTATGTATAAAACAACAAGGAGAGTTTTGATGAATATTAATGCAACGCTGGTTGGCCAGTTAATTGTTATTTTCGCATTGCTAGTGGGTGTTATCAGTTATTTTCTTGGTCGTCGTAAAACACAATCACCGATTATGGCGGGCGTGCTTGGCGCTGTATTATCAATTGTACCGCTATTTGGTTTGATCTATTTAGTGGTGTTGATACTCAAAAATGATGTTAATTTAGGCGCTGAAACCGCAAGCAATTAAAGGTTGTTCCTAGGTCTCCTTTTAATGTTAAGGCTGCTGTTTTGATGCAGTTACCATTTTTTCTGCTAGTGATAATAAGTTTCGGGTCAACTTATGCAACGTTAATTCCTCGCTCTGCTTATGAAGCATTCCGGCTATTGGGTTCTATTTCAGAGTGTGTTTCAGTATTAATGGCTTACGGCTTAATCGTTGCGTACAACAAATTTACCTCAGAAAAAATTGCGGTTATCTCTTCATCATAACGTTGGGCTTTGTTCAGTTGAGCATTAAAAGGGGATAGTTGAGTGTTGTATCCACTTTAACTGCTCTGACAAGGCTCTAAACCAGTAAACGTGTCCGCGGTGTTACTGTTTAAACGCTTTGATTTTACTTATGCAACCCTTTATACTTGCCGCTGCATTTTTATGCACTGCGCGTTTAATAAATTTTAAGCCTAATTTACACATATTGCCGAGGTCGTTTTTCCATAATGAATATTAAGCCGCATTAGTTTTCCCTCCCTATTTGGATCGTTAAGATCCGTCCGTAATTGCTGCCATGTTGGTAGTTTTTGTTGTATATCACTATCCAATATCATTTTGTCGCATTAATGAGTTAATTTCACCGCTGACGCACGCTGATATATCAGGCGTTAACATATGTTATTGGCATATTGGCTAACATTAAAACAGAGTAAAATACATGATACAAAACATGAAAAAAGAATGGTTTTCCAACATCCGTGGAGATCTGTTAGCAGGTATAGTCGTCGCGCTAGCGTTAATTCCTGAGGCGATTGCCTTTTCTATTATTGCTGGGGTTGATCCAAAAGTGGGTTTGTACGCTTCATTCTGTATCGCTGTGGTCATCGCGTTTACGGGTGGACGTCCTGGAATGATCTCTGCGGCCACGGGTGCTATGGCGCTATTGATGGTGACCTTAGTTAAAGAGCATGGTCTTGAGTATTTATTAGCAGCAACGTTATTGACCGGCATATTTCAAATTGCAGCAGGTTACTTAAAGCTTGGTAGTTTGATGCGTTTTGTCTCGCGTTCGGTGGTGACCGGCTTTGTGAACGCACTCGCCATTTTAATTTTTATGGCGCAGTTGCCAGAGCTCACAGATGTGACGTGGCATGTATACGCTATGACCGCCGCTGGACTGGGTATTATTTACTTATTCCCACTCATCCCAGTTATTGGTAAATCATTGCCGTCACCTTTGATCTGTATTGTCGGCTTAACCATTTTTGCGGTTTACATGGGATTAGATATCCGTACCGTAGGCGATATGGGACAACTTCCTGATACGTTACCAATCTTCCTTTGGCCAGAAGTGCCATTAACCCTTGAAACGTTAATGATTATCTTCCCTTACTCTGCTGGTCTTGCTGTTGTGGGTTTATTGGAATCGATGATGACAGCGACCATTGTTGATGATTTAACCGATACGCCAAGCGATAAAAACCGCGAATGCAAGGGCCAAGGTATTGCGAATATCGGTGCTGGTTTATTGGGCGGCATGGCAGGTTGTGCCATGATTGGTCAATCAATTATCAACGTTAAATCAGGCGGGCGTGGGCGTTTGTCGACATTCTCTGCCGGTTTGTTTTTGCTAATCTTGATCGTGTTTTTAGGTGATTGGTTAAAAATGATCCCTATGGCTGCACTCGTTGCCGTGATGATCATGGTGTCTATTGGAACCTTCTCTTGGGATTCTATTCGTAATCTTAAACATCATCCTTTATCGACCAATCTTGTGATGGTTGCCACAGTTGTTGTGGTTGTCGCTACCCATAATTTAGCGATTGGGGTATTTGTAGGTGTGTTACTTGCCTCGTTATTTTTTGCCAATAAAGTGGGCCGTTTTATGGTGGTTAAAAACACCGACACTTCAGCAGACACTGGCCGTCATTATCAAATTATTGGCCAAGTCTTTTTTGCCTCAGCAGATAAGTTCAGCAACTCATTTGATTTCAGAGAAGTGGTTGATAAGGTGACTATTGATTTATCTTTGGCACATTTTTGGGATATTACTGCGGTATCGGCGCTCGATAAAGTGGTGATTAAATTCCGCCGTGAGGGCACTGAAGTTGAGTTAATTGGTCTTAATGAAGCCAGCGCTACCATTGTGGATAAATTTGGTGTGCATGATAAACCCGAAGACGTTGAAAAAATGATGTCAGGTCACTAAGCCCATAGCAACACTATAAAAGGATAATAATGATGACAAATGTGATTGCCTGTATCGATGGTTCAAAAGCAACACGCGCGGTATCTGATGCTAGTGGCTGGGCGGCTATGCAGTTGAATGCCCCAGTGACTTTACTACATGTATTGGATAAGTCTGCCTATCCTACAGAGTTAAATCTGTCGGGAAATATTGGCCTTGGTAGCCGAGAGCATCTGCTTGCTGAAATGGTTGAACTTGAAGGGCGCATGAGCAAACTCGCGCTCGAACAAGGTAAATATATGCTACAAGATGCGCAAACGAGCATTGTGGCGGCGCAACCTTCTGTGACTGTGCAAACACTGCAGCGCCATGGCGATTTAGTGGAAACGCTACTTGAGCAGGAAGCTGATGCCAGACTGGTGGTTATTGGTCGTCAAGGTGAGCAACATCAAGATCAAGCGCAAGCGATTGGCAGTCATTTAGAAAGTGTTATACGCACGCTTAAACAGCCGATTTTAGTGGTGATGGCTGATTTTACAATGCCAAGCCGTTTTATGATTGCTTATGACGGCAGTGCTACTTCGAAAACCGTGCTTGAACGAGTGATAAGCAGCCCACTACTTAAAGGGCTCGCATGCCATTTAGTGATGGTGTCTGACAATCAGTCTCAAGCGCTGACCGAATTGACTTCAGTTGCAGACTCTCTTACCGAGGCTGGTTTTGAGGTAACAACTGCGGTTTGTCAGGGCGAGGTGCAAACGGCTCTAGAGGCTTACCAGCTAGCACACCAAATTGATTTAATGGTAATGGGTGCTTATGGTCATTCACGTATTCGTGAGTTTTTTGTTGGTAGTAACACGACACGGATGATCAGTAAAAGCCACATCCCATTGTTATTGTTGCGCTAAGCAAAAAAGACTAGCGTCGCTTCGCTGCTAGGGCGGACTACGTCCTGCTAGGATCGCTTCGCTGCTAGGGCGGACTATGTCCTGCTAGGATCGCTTTGCTGCTAGGGCGGACTTGCGTCCTGCTAGGATCGCTTCGCTGCTAGGGCGGACTTGCGTCCTGCTAGGGTCGCTTCGCAACTAGAGCGGACTATGTCCTGCTAGGGTCGCTTCGCAACTAGAGCGGACTACGTCCTGCTAGGGTCGCTTCGCTGCTAGGGCGGACTACGTCCTGCTAGGTTCTTGATTTTATAGGATCTAGCCGCGCAGCGACCTAGCAGCGTAGCGCTACTAGGCTACTAGGCTACTAGTATGATGTGAGCTAGGCTCTGCTTAAGCAACAACACTTGGCTGCAGTGACTTTTCTGCTTTAACGGCACACACCTTATATTCTGGAATTTTTGCAATGGGATCCAATGCATTAATGGTCAGTTTATTGGCTGCGGCTTCGGCAAAGTGGAATGGTAAAAATAATACTCCTACCTGAGCCCGCTTAGTCACAAAGGCGGCTATGTCTATTTCTCCGCGGCGAGTACTCAGTTTCAACATATCACCGTTATTGACTCCCAATTGCTCGGCATCAAAAACCGAAATCATTACTCTGGGCGCGCCTTTAATATCCAGTTCTGGGGTTTTGCGGGTCATAGTGCCAGTATGGAATTGTTCCAGTAAACGGCCTGTTGAAAGGGTTAATGGATATTCGCTATCGGGCATTTCGGCAGGTAGTCGATAACTCACTGGCATCATTCTGCCTTTACCGCGTAAAAATGTTTCGGTATGCAAAATCGGTGTGCCAGGATGGTTTTCATCAAAGCATGGCCACTGTAAACCATCTACCTTATGTTCAAGTCGTTGCCAGGTAAGGCCTTGATATTGCGGGGTGACGTGGTTAATTTCTTGCCAGATATCTTTGGTGCTGTGGTAATTCCAATTAGCATCAAGGCTGTTGGCAATCATTTGGATAATTTTCCAGTCTACAATCGCATCCCCTGGAGGGGTTAACGCGACACGTAATTGTTGTACCCGACGTTCTGTATTGGTGAAATGGCCATCTTTTTCAGCAAAGGCGGTCGCGGGGAGTACCACATGAGCCATCTGCGCGGTTTCGGTTAAAAAGATATCTTGCACCAGCATAAATTTAATTTTGGATAGTGCAGCGATTACGTGAGCTTGGTCCGGATCGCTTAGCACTGGGTTTTCTCCCAAAACATACAGAGCATCGAGTTTACCTTTCACAATCGCCTGCATGATTTCAGTTGCTGCTAATCCTATCTCTGAATTTAGCGATGTATTGCCCCAAGCTTTGGCAAATTTAGCGTTATTACTCGGATTGATTTTTTGGTAACCGGGATAATAATTGGGTAACGCGCCCATATCACAGGCACCTTGCACATTGCTTTGGCCACGTAGTGGGTTTAGTCCGCCGCCCGTTACGCCAATGTTGCCACACAGCAATTGCAAGTTGGAGGTGGACACAACGTTGTCATAACCCGAGGTATGTTGAGTAATTCCCATGGCATAATACAAGGCGGTTTTATCCGCGGTACCAATCATTTTTGCCATAGCAGCAATGTTTTCAGCGCTCACACCAGTAATTAACGCTGCATTGGCTAAGTTGTAATCTGGCTTCATCACTTCTTGCTTGAGCAATTCATAGTCTTCAATACGGCTATTGATGTAGTGCATGTCTTGCCAGTTATTGATGATAATTTGCTGCATGATGGCATTGAGTAACATCACATCTGTGCCCGGTTTATGTGACACATATAAATGGGCACTGTCTGCAATAGCCGTTCTCTTTGGGTCCGCCACAATTAAGCGCGCGCCGTGTTGGCTGACCGCTCTTTTAATGTGAGAGGCGATAATAGGATGGGCGCTGGTGGTATCGGAGCCAATGATAAAAATAACATCGGACTCTTTAATGCTGGGAATATCATTGGTCATGGCCCCGCCGCCAATGGTATCGGATAACCCTGCAACAGATGATGAATGACATAGTCGTGCGCAGTGATCGATGTTGTTGGTGCCCATAATGCTACGGGTGAATTTTTGCATTAAATAGTTTTCTTCATTGGTGCATTTAGCTGAAGACAATGCCGCAAACTTGCTTGGCCCAGCAGCATCTTTAATCGGTTGAAGTTGCTGTGCTATATAACTAATAGCCTCGCTCCAAGTGGCCGGTTGTAGCTGACCATTTTTGCGAATTAATGGTGTGGTAAGGCGTTTAGGGCTGTTTAAAAAGTCAAAACCAGAGCGCCCTTTAACACATAGCATGCCTTCATTGACCACTGATTGAATGTCACCAGATACTCGCATTACATGATTTTTGGTCTGGTCGACATGCAGTTCAACCCGGCAACCAACGCCACAATATGTGCACACGGTTGAGGTTTTGGTTAACGCTCTGTCGCTGCCTTGGGTTTTATCGCGGGCATCAACCAAAGCGCCAGTAGGGCAAACTTGAACACAGTTACCGCATTGCACACAATCGCTGTCATTCATCGACGCAGTAAAGCCAACACGAGGGGCATTGCGGCTAATGCCTGCTGTTGTAGCATCGGGTAGTGCTTGATAACTATTGGCTTCAAAGCTGATAACGTTATGACCACTTTGCTGATGGCAAGCGTCAATACAAGCGGCGCAACTGATGCAGCGATTAGCATCAAAAGTAATAAAAGGCGCACTGTTATCGACTTTAAATTTACGCGCCTGAGTTTGATCCAGTGTTTTTCCGTCGACTTTATATTCGGTGGCGTAATCGCGTAACTTACAATCGGTATTGGCTTGGCAAGCACACTCTAAACAACGCATAGCTTCTTGCATTGCTTCATCGGGAATGAATCCTAGCTCTACTTCGGCAAAGTTAAGCGCTCGATTGAGCTGGTTTAGCTCTGGCATTTTTAAGCGACGACGTTTGGCTGTCTCAGGGTATAAGTTAGGGTAAGCGTTGGGATGTAGCGCTGCAGATAACGAGGCTGTTTTGTTGGCTTTTCGTGAGTTAAATAGTCCAGGCTCTAAATGACATGTTAAGCCTTCAGTTAATAATCCTTCAATGGCTTCAGCGGCTTTGCGGCCATCTGCCACCGCACCAACTGCAGTACCTGGGCCGGTGCGGGAATCACCGATAACAAATAGCTTTTCCACTCCAGCAGACATGGTTTGCTCGCAGCCAAGGAAAGTATGCCAGCGGGTCAGGGCGATATGGCCAGTGTCTATTTGATTTTCTGGTTGGTCTAAAAAGGCTAAATCCACTTGTTGAGATACCGCAGGAATTACGGTGTCGAACGCTTCTTCAAAGGTTTCGCCGGTCGCTTTAGGGGAGCGGCGACCAGATTCATCGGGCTCACCGAGCGCCATTTTAGCAAAGGTGACGGATTTGACCCGGCCTTGGTTATCGCTGTGGTTTTCCAGAGGATTAGTGAGAAAATGAAACTTAACCCCTTCCTCTTCTGCTTCATGTATTTCATAGGGCTCAGCTGGCATTTCATCACGGCTACGACGATAGATTAAGGTCACATCTGCACCATCGCGCACAGCGGTACGGGCGCAATCAATGGCAGTATTACCGCCACCAATGACGGCCACTTTTTTGCCTGTAATCAATTTTTTGTCGGTGCAATAATCGCGTAAATAGTCCACACCTAAATAACAGCCGATTAAATCACTGCCAGGATAATTCATTGGCACGGCTTTTTGTGCCCCAATCGCAAGGCAAACCGCATCATAATTGGCCACTAACTCGGTTAAATTGGTATCACGACCCAGTGCACATCCGGTCTTGATCTTAAGTCCATTGCGGGTGAGCAGTTCAATCTCTTTATCCAGTATATCTTTAGGTAAGCGGTACTCTGGGATGCCGTAACGTAACCAGCCACCTGCTTTAGGGGCCGACTCCATAATGGTGACATCGTGGCCATTATTAGACAAATAATAGCCGGCGGTGAGTCCTGCTGGGCCACTGCCGATAATCGCAATGCGCTTGTTGGTAGCGGGTGCTTTTGGCGGGACATAAGACTCTGCATCTTGTAAATCTAAGTCTGCTGCATGACGTTTTAATTGGCGAATTGCCACAGGTTCATCTACCAGTCCGCGGCGACACTGGGCTTCACAAAAAGCCGGGCAAACACGGCCAATAGACAAGGGTAAAGGTAAGGTTTGCTTGATGACTTTGACGGCTTCTTTATGATCACCTCTGCCGATATGATACAGGTACGACTGCACGTCAACGCCGGCAGGACAGGCGGTTTGGCAGGGCGCTTCACAGTCAGCAAAGTGATCACTCAGAATATCTTTGAGTGCTTGTTGACGAAGGTGGCTTAAGTGGCTCGACTGAGTAATGACCTCTAAACCCGTTTCTAGCGGTGTTTCACAGGCGCGAACACATCGTAAACTGCCATCTTGGTTTTTGATTTGTACTTGGCACAAATTGCAGTGTTGTCTCTCTTGGCGATGAGAATAATCACATAAGCTAGGGATGTTAATACCGGCGTTTTTTGCTGCCTTTAACAAGCTGTCAGCTTTAGGAAGCGAAAGTGTTGTTCCGTCGATAATGATATCAATCATTGCAAAGCCTTTTCATTTTTTGAGTCACGGGCAAAGTCTAATGCCTTTGAGGATGGGACGAGTAGGGCGTCAATAGGCATAAAAAACTAAACCTAAAATGGGATTAATGTCAGCAATGGCAGATTAAGCTGATAACCTTGCGCTCGCATCTACAGTCTATGTATCAAGTTTAATTTGAGGAGTGATTTTCAGATGTGACTTAGATCATTTTTATTGCGATTAAATATGTATTTTATATTAATGTTATAATAAACAATTAACTACTTGTGGTTTTATGTCGTAATTATTGCTAGGAGAGTGATGATTTGTTGTCATTGTTCACAATTGTGGACAGTTGGTTGTGATGAGAGGATTCATCGCTGTTGCAACCATTTCTGTTATAGCCATTGCTGTTACAACAATGGCTGTTACAACAAAGCAGGCTGAATAAATGATATTCAACCTGCTTGTTTATTGCTACTTCAATCTAAAAACCACTTCAACTCTGTCGCTAATGTTAACTTGGCCTTGTTGATAGGTTTGCGCTACATCGGCATTCATTTTCATGCTGGCGCGGTACATTTCTGGCTGATTGGCTTGTTGCGGAAAGTATCTTATTTGCCATACCCCAGCAATTTGTTCACCAAAGCCTTTGGCTAAAGATTGAGCTTTTTGCTTGGCGTCATCAATCGCGGCTTGGCGAGCCTGGGCAATAATTTTGGCTTCTTGGCTCGACTTTAGCTCGATATTATTAACGTTATTAATCCCTTCAACCAAAGCGCTGTCGAGTAATTCATTTAAGTTGTTAAGGTCAATTACGGTAATGGTCATTTGACGACTAGCGTTATAACCCGTGAGTTTACGCGGTTCATTTTGCACATACATATATTGCGGATTAAGTTGTAAGTTAGCACTTTGGATGTGTTTTTTGTCGACTCCAGCTTTGAGTAATCGTTGCATAAATTGGCTAACGGCTTCGTCGGCTTTGTCTTTAGCCGCTTTAGCGCTATCGGCTTCTATAGATACTTGAACATTAATAATAGCCATGTCTGCTGCAGCTTCAATGGTGCTTGTTCCCACTGTTTCAATATGAGCAAAACTGAGCTCAGCTGCTTGTACTGGCGATAAACTGCTGGTGGCGGTTAAGGTAAATAATGAGGCAGAAATGATGCTTGTGAGTAATATTTTGTTCATTGATAACTCCGCTAGTGGTTAGCTAAATACTGTTTACACTCAGGTAAAGTGGGTCTGTTATGAGTGTAAACGGTGCAAATATAAAAAAGGGTTTTTATTTTTTGACTATTTTCTGCGATTTATTTCTTACGGTTTATTTATGACTTACTAACTACTTAACAGAAACTAAAACAACTGGGCCGAGATATTAAGCAATTTATTTCTGATCCATTGATTTACCGGATCGTCTTGGGCTTGTTGATGCCAATACATGTGTACCGCCAGTTCTGGTACTTCAAAGGGCAATGGCGACACTACAATTGGCATGGTTTGTTGTAACAACATGGCGTAGGTGTTTGGCATGGTCATGATCAAATCTGATTGGCAGATCACGCTGATGGCGGCAAAGTAATGCTCGCAACGTAATGCAATATTGCGGCTAACGCCTTGATGGGCGAGCGCCATGTCGACGGTGTCGATGCTGAAGTCTTTTAAGCTCACTAATGCATGAGATGCGGCGGCATAATTGGCGAGGTTGAGCTGCTGTAATATCGGATGGTTTTGGCGGCACACTAGTGAAAATCGTTCGCTGCATATTAGAGTGTTGCAAATATCTTTATGGGTTGGCATCAGTACATCGATAACAATATCTAAACTTTGCTGCGCCAGTGACGGCTCAAGTTCAGTGCGTTTAATTTGACGACTGTTTAGGGTGATATTGGGGGTGTTATTGAGTAAATCGGGCATGAGAATAGGAAAGAACATTGACTCTAATATGTCTCTTAAGCCTAGTTTTATCTCGCGTTTGTGCTGTTGTATGTCAAATGTCGCGGGTTGGCTAACGGTATTATTGAGTAACAGCAGCGCTTGTTGCACGTCGGGAATGATTTTTTGGCATAAGGCAGTTGGCACCATTTTACGGCCATGGCGGACAAATAATGGGTCGTTAAATTTGTCGCGTAGCCGAGCAATAGCATGGCTTACAGCGGGTTGTGTTAGGTGCAGTTTACTGGCCGCAGCAGTAATGCTGCCGTGCTGATATACCGTGCTCATAATGAGGAATAAGTTTAAATCAATCTTACTATGCAGCATATTAATAGTTATCTATGATTTAGTATCATTTGAATTTATTTTAGGCTTGGTTAAATTAAAGTCAAACTAAACTAATAAAAGTAGACTCAACATGACCGCAATAAATGACACTCAAGCACAGCAAATTCAAAAAATGACTATTGGTACTGATATGTATCCAATGCCGCTACCGCCAAAATTTGATAACAAACAACAGCAACAACAATATGAAAAACAGCGCTTAGCCGCGGCATTTAGGGTATTTGCCCATTACCGATTTGATGAAGGGTTAGCGGGGCACATTACCTTGCGTGATTGTATTGATCCTGAGTCATTTTGGGTTAATCCATTAGCGGTGCATTTTTCTAAAATTAAAGCATCAGATTTAGTGCGAGTTGATCATAAAGGCAATATTTTGGAGGGCAAGCACCCAATCAATAATGCCGCATTTGCTATCCATTCGCGTATTCACCATGCGCGCCCAGATGTCAACGCAGTGGCCCATGCCCATACTACTTATGGGCGTGCATTTTCATCACTAGGTGAGTTACTTAAACCTATCTCTCAAGATGCCTGTATGTTTTATGAAAACCACAGCGTGTTTGACACCTTTACCGGCGTGGTCGCCGATTTATCTGAAGGCGACATGATCGCAGAAGCGCTACAAGGTCATGCTGCGGTGATATTGCAAAATCATGGTTTGCTTACCGTAGGCAAGTCTGTTGATGCGGCAACGGCTAATTTTGTCATGTTAGACAGTTGCTGCCATAGCCAGTTATTGGCACAGGCAGCGGGTGAACTTAAATTGATTGGCCATGATATTGCGACTAAAACTCGTCAAATTAATGGCTCAGATTTAGTGACTTGGGGTAATTTTCAGCCTTTGTATCAGGTCATGTTGGCGCAAGATAACAGCTTTTTAGATTAAGCCAGTTAACGACGCCAAAGGACGGTTTGATTTTGATAAAACCGTATTCATGCAGTTATATTTCGCAAGAACGTATTCTGTACTGAAGCTTATGATACTCGCTAAGTCTGCTTAGCGGGCAAGGATGTTACTCCCAATGACAGGTTCGATTATTACCGAAATACTGCTGCCACTTGCGCTGGCGTTTATTATGTTTGGCATGGGCTTAAGTTTAACTCAATTTGATTTTTTACGTTTATGGCAAACTCCCATGCCGATTATTGGCGGCTTTATTGGCCAAATTATCGTGTTGCCTTTGTTGGCTTTTACGCTTTGTTTGTTGATGGACTTATCGCCAGCGATGTCGATAGGGTTAATGATTTTGGCTGCCTGCCCCGGTGGGACTACCTCAAATGTAATTAGCCACTTAGCCAAAGCGAATTTGGCATTGTCAGTGAGTTTGACTGCACTGAGTAGCATTGTGTGTGTTTTTACCGCGCCGTTTATCATCCAATTTGCGGTTAGCTATTTTAGTGAAACCCATGATATTGAGGTGTCGTTAAGCAGCATTTCATTAGGGTTATTGGTGATTACCTTACTACCGATTATGTTTGGCATGATTGTGCGACGTTATTATCGCGATTGGGCTGTGAAGGTTGAGGTGTATTTTAGGCGCTTTGCATTAGTGTTTTTATTGTTGATGATTACTGGGGTGGTGATTCAAGAACGTGACATTATCAGCGACGCTTTTAACGAGGTGTTTATTGCATGCATGTTGTTAAATTTTCTTGCCATGATGGTGGGCGTAATTACTGCCAAACTATTCAAATTAAGCCACAAAGATAGCCTAACGTTGGCCATTGAAATTGGTTTACAAAACTCCACTATGGCAATGCTTATTTGCATTAGTTTACTGCAAGCCCCGAGTTATGCTGTGGTGGCTGGAGTGTATAGTTTAACGATGTATTTAGGTGCTGGCTTGTTAATCGCCTATGCCCGTTATGCTAGAAACCAAAAACATACAGTTCAATCTAGCTAATTACATTAGTGCTATTGATTAACGGATTTTGTCGGTTAGTTAATAGCTTAGTTACTTACTTAGGGCTTAGTTAATCACTTAGTGTTTAGTTACATAGTGTTTAGTTAGTTACTTCGTTAGTTAGTGCTTAGTCACTTATGTTCCTAAATCGAATTTTATTTTACTCTTTTTTGCTGGCGGTATTCACTGGGTGTGGTGCCTTGCCAGCGTTTAAATGCCCGTCGAAAGTTAGCCACATCAACATAACCTAATTGATATGCCAATTGCTTAATACTGCCAGTAGATTGCGATAAGTATTGCTTCGCAATATGGTGATTCACCGACGCGACAATGTTTTTATAGCTTGTTTGTTGTTGGGTTAAATGGCGATGAAGAGTCCGTGGGGTCATATTAAAATGCGTGGCTGTATCGCTTAAGCTTGGTAGTGGCATCGGACTTTGTAGTAAATACTGATACAACTTATCGCTAAGGCTTTGCTGTAAATCAAGTTTTTTAAGTTCGTTAATACACCATTGTTTGGCTTGAATAAACGAGCTGGGATCGGCCATATCCAAGCGTTGATTTAATGATGCTTGAGTTAATATTAGCTGGGTACTGGCTTGGTTAAAATGCACTGGTACTTTGAGTAATGCGGAGTATTGCTGCCAATAGGCTGGTGCAGCGAACCCCAAATTAACCTGGCTTATTGCAGGTGACAACGGGGTGGTTTGTTGTAACAAGTTGGCAATGGTGACGAGCAAAGCATCCATAAACGGTTGTTGAATCACGCCCAATGGTTGTATCGCTTGCAGTGTGATAACCATACTGCTGGCGGTTTCATGGGTATTAACATTAACCAATGGTGTGCGTGTATTGATAAATTGCTTCAATGTATCAACAGCTTGTTTAAGGGTACTGCTATTAAGGATGGCAAATCCCATCATGCCATGGGTGTTAATGCCTATTCGGCTGCCGACATGTAAGCCCAAGTCTGGCCGTGCCGATAGATGAATTGCAGACGTTATCAGTCGTTGATAATCATCAAAAGTCACTTGAAAGTTAGGGTCTTGTAGTTGTTCAAGCATAAGGCCGTTATGGGCTAGCCATATATCGACATTGCATTCCCACAGGCGCAGCTGTTGATACACTTGGTTTAAGTAAAATACAGGAAGCAGCTGCATAGCAATCTTATTAATGGCTTTGAGTTAGTTGTAACGGATTTTGCTGTGCTTGTCTATTAATGACCCCTTAATGTCCATTCTTCCCTCTTTGTTATATTTCTGGTTGGCGTACAGTAAACCTTTAATCACCAAGGAATGTGTATGTTGTCTATGTTTACTGCCAAACCGGTTAGCCTAACCATTAATGATGAAATAGTGATAGCGCAAACTAGCGTTAAACACTCTATTTTAACCGCCGCGTTGGCCGCCAACATTGCCTTTCCGCATCATTGCCGAGTAGGCAGTTGCGGTGCTTGTCGATGCAAGTTGGTTGCGGGCGAAGTGAAACAATTAACCGACAGCGCATATGTTTTATCAGCTGAAGCCATCGCTCAAGGAATGATTTTGGCCTGTCAGAGTCTGCCTAAAACTGATGTGAACATTCACGTTAATTTACGCCAGCGTCCTTTAGCTGACGAACCGCAAGCATAAGGACGTGGCCATGTTTAAATACCTTAAATTTATGTCGTTTCATCTTATGGCGGTGATCGCTATTATCAGCATCACTTTGGGTGGAACCTATATCAGCATTGGCTTTGCTATTTGGGTTGCGGTGTATTTGGGTGGTGACATCGTGTTTGGTGATGATACCGCGACGCCACAATATCGCTATCCGGCTTTGCTTACGTGGCAATTGTGGTTGGCACTGCCATTGACTGTGATATTAGTGTTTGTGTGTTGCTGGCAATTTGCCAGCCAAGATATTGGCCAATATGGCGCATGGGTCAATAGTTTTACGGGGTATGACGCCCTGTTAGCGAGGCAAAACACTAGCGTTATTCAATATGGGGTGATGGTGATTTATTTGGGCTTAGTGGTTGGCGTAATGGCGACGATTACAGGCCATGAGCTAACCCATCGTACTTGGCAGCCGGTGTCATTATTGATTGGACGCTGGTTATTGGCATTTAGCTTTGATGCTAACTTTGCCATTGAACATGTATATGGCCACCATAAATACGTTAGTACCTTGAACGATCCTGCTACCGCTCCGCGTGGTCGTGGTGTTTATGCACATATTATTATTTCGACCATTAAGGGCAATATTAGTGCGTGGCATATTGAGCAACAAAGGCTGGTGCGTAAACAGTTAGCTGTGTGGAGTTGGCACAATAAAGCGTTACGAGGTTACGCTATGAGTGTCGCTATTATGGTGTGGGTATTTTGGCTTGCTGGTTGGCAGGGGGTAAGCTTTTTTGTATTAATGGCGTTATGGGCTAAAGCGACTTTAGAGATAGTCAATTACATGGAGCATTATGGTTTGGTTCGCGAACTTAACTCGCCAGTAAAACCTCATCATTCTTGGAATACCAATAAGCGGGTAAGCTCGTGGGCAATGTTTAACTTAACCCGACATTCACATCATCACGCTCAAGGGCAGTTACCTTACCATCAGTTATCGCCTTATCCCGATGCACCGCAAATGATTGGCGGTTACCTTAGTACCTTTGTATTGACCCTCATTCCGCCTTTATGGCATCGACTTATGCTGCCCAAATTACAACATTGGGATGCACATTTTGCCACGCCAGCTGAATATAATATGGCCCAGCAGGCAAATCAACAAAGTGGCATTGCAACTTATCAAGCGTGTTGTTAACCCTTTGATTGTTAGATTGTTTAGACGCTAATAGATATTAGCTACTCATATTAATGCGGTTACGGCCTGTTGATTTGGCGCGGTAAAGTGCTGTGTCTGCGGCGCAAACCAGTGCGGTTGGCGTGCGGTATTGACCACTGCGTTCACAGGCAATGCCCTGGCTGACACTGATTTTGGTTTGTGCAGGTAACCCTATATCGGTAAAGCTTAACTGGTTAATACGACGTTGAATATTTTTGGCAATGTATTCTGCAGTTAACGGATTACTGTTGGGCAAAATGACCACAAACTCTTCACCACCATAACGGGCAGCCATCGCATTGTTAGACGGGAGCACCTCTGCCAGTACTTGGGCAATTTTTTGCAAACATTTATCACCGTTAACATGACCATACTGGTCATTAAACATTTTAAAATAATCGACATCGATGATGATTAAACACAGCGGTTGGTCGTGATTAATGCTGTCGTTCCAGTTGGTTTGCAGGGCATCATCAAAAGCATGTCGATTGGCAAGACCGGTTAATTTGTCAGTATGCGCTAAGTGGCGCAGTTTATTGTATTCGGCTTTATGCGAAGTCAGGTTATGCATAATGCCAATAAATAATGGCTCCGACCCTATCTGTATTGACGGTAAACATGACAATGATAAATCGGCTTCGAGCAACGTGCTGTCGGCGCGGTTAATGATAATTTCTTTAGGCCCATGATTAAACTGAGTTACTTTGTTGCTTTGATCGCTGGCGTTGTTCCACAGGTCAAATAAAGATTGATACTCATCTTTAAAAGGACTTTGTAGATAATCGGTCCAGGTTTGACCAATTAACATTTCGGCTGGGGCACCGAATAATTTAGCGCCTAACGGATTAATCATCTCAATAACGCCAGCGGAGTTAATCACAAATATCGCTTCTGAAATCGCGTTAATCACATTGAGTAAGGTGCGAATTTGTAAGTTATCTACTACAGCCATTTTGCCATTCTGGTTTGCTGAAGTGGCATCAAAAGTGGCATCAAACATCACCGCTGTCGATGACGAGTCGGCTAGGGTTTCAGCTTCAACACGCAGTGGTATTTTTACCGCGTTAGGATATTTAGACAATGAGTCTGTTAATTTAGTCACACGAGAAATCGTGTCATTGAGTTCAGTTAATTTATCATTGGTAAACATGGTGCATTTCCTCAAGCGTTTGGTGTTGGTAACCCCTTGTTGATGACAAACACTCTATTAGGAATGGGAGTTTTTAACCTTTCGGTAATCTTCTGATTTTAACTTATTGATTTTTATTTAATTAAATTATGATTTTTGGTATAAAAAAGATTGATTTTAGTTGCAGCTTAAAATGTCTGCATCAATCTGGCTGCGACTTATAGGGTAAGTCATGGCAATTGTCATAGCCATTCATCGGCAAGTTTTAGAGTTTTTCGCGAATTGGTTAGCGAATGTTTTAGTGAAAATATTAGTAAACAACACAGTGTTATTGGCGATGATTAACAGAGGTTTTTGTCTGGATTTTAGCAGAGGATTGAGGACTAAAAATCTAACCTTGCAATGGGTTAGTGGGTAACACAAGTTGTTTTAGTCTTGGTTAAGCGATTAACTGCTTTGTAGTGTGGTTATCTTGTTCAAGATAAAAAGCTCAGGGTAGCCCTGAGCTTTTTATCTATTTTTTATTTATTATCGCGATTAATAACTTGAGGATCTGGGCTAAGTACTAGCAGGGTATTGGCACTGTTTGACAGCACAAATTGAAAGCTGGTGCTGCCTGGCACTTCATTTAAATCGGTTAATTGTATCAAGTTGCCATCGCTGCTGATGGTGGTGGCATCGATAATACCGTCAAACGTGGTAGTGAAAGCTGCGCCAACAAATTTAAGGCCCTTACCAGTCTTGTCAATCAACTGGTAAGAAATGACTCCGTATTGAGTTACGACCATATTGCCGGATACTGCAGAACCATCAATATTAGTATAGCTAAAGACGGGTTCATTGTTCGCGTTTAGGATTACTGTGACGTTAAACATGGTTGCTTGGCCTTGGACATTAGGCATTTTATTCTCCATACTTTCTTTTTGTTTAGGGTTTAGGGTTTAGGGTTAAACTTATAATCTGTGATGGCCGATTGTTGTAGCTGTTGCACTAAGTCATCGTGTTGATCTAGCTCTCCTAGACAATCGAGGGCCTTCGCGTAGGGCATAGTAAATCTCGGTTCTTTATTTTTATCAATAATATCGGCCAATTGATTTTTAGTTTGCTGACATAGGGAGTTAACTTGCTTAGGTTGACCTAGGGATGTCAATAATGAAGCCGTTAACATATTGCTTTGGGCTAAACTCGCGACATAAAGTGAACTTTGGTTAAATTCAGTGATTAATTGCTTAAATGAGGTAATGGCTCGCTGTGCATATACTAAGCTTTCTGACAATAGTCCCTTAGAGGCCAAATAGTTGGCGGCAGCCAATTGATATGTTGCCCAAACCTCTATTTTTTGGGCTGATTTGTTTAAGGTAATATCTTTCTCGAGCATGGTTGCTAATGAGTCAAGACTCTGCCCCATAGTCTGTTCAATCGGCTCAGTACTATAAGCCAACATCTTTAGGTAGGCGTAATATTGCTGGATTTTCCAAACATCATTTTCAGGGTCTTGTTTAAGGGCATTGGTGATGGTCACTAAACTGAGTTGTGCTTTCTCAAAAGCTTGTTGCTGATGGTTTTGGTAGCTTAATAATCTAGCCAGTAACGCATAACTGCTTGATAATCGTTCCAGTAAGTAGGGCTGCTTTTCTAAGGAGTTATTGTTAAATTGTTGCTGAATTTGCTGATGGATTTTAATTGCCGTGCTGATATCACCTTGGTCACTGGCGGCACTGGCAAGCCATGAGCGAGTGTCTGCAATATCGGCTATTAGCTGGTTGTTGGTTTGGTCTTTATCCCACAGTTGTAGTTTAAGTTGTAATGATTGCTCAAATGCCTCACGGGCATCGGTAAAGTTTTGCTGCTTCATGTATATGGAGCCAAGAGAATTTTGCGCATAGGACAACTCCATTAGCGCATCGTTATCGTCTGGCGCGTATTGATACATGGTTTGGCTGTATGTTAAATACTGTTCGAACCAAGGCTGTGCCGCTGTCCAATCATTTTGATCGTATTCAAGCTGGCCGAGCCAAAAAGCATTGGCACCTAAGGTTTTGAGTAAACTGAGGTGTTGAGGTTGCATTTCGAGTAACGGCAGCATGCGCTCACGGGCGGCGATTAAGGCGCTGTGGGCCTCGTCGTTATTGCCGCGAGAATAGGCCACTTCGCCCATGGCCTCTAAGGTTTGGCTGTGTTGAAAGCGCGCTTCAAAGCTTAAATAGCTGGCATCGTCGGCAGAAAAGTCGCTGAAATATTCCAATGCCTTGTTACTGATCCCATCGAGCAAGTCCATGCGGCCAATGCCGCGCATTTTGTCGGCGAACTCACCGACCATAAAACCAAGTAAGTTTTCTGCCGCTAGGCGTTTTTGTTGTGCCTGGGTTTCGGCCTCAATGCTGCGAACACTCATGGCGACAGAAATCAATGTCAGTGCCACAAGGGCTAGCATGACTGCACGGCGGCGCCAGCGGCCGATGTTGGCTTGTTTGGTTGAGGCTTGAATGAGTGCCAGTTCTTGAGGCTCTAAACTAAACAATTGGTTATCGAGCAATGTGCTTGCTTCTACTAATGGTTTGCCTTCTGCCAGTAAATAAGCATTACTCTTTGACTCGGCCAGCCAGCGGTTAGATTGATGCTGTAAACGGCTTTTAATGGCTAAACTGTCCTTGTGCTCGGTTATCCATTGGGTGGCGCGGGGCCAGCGCCTTAATAGCGCTTCGTGAGCAATACTAAAGCAGGGTTGATCTTGTTGCAGATGCGAAACAAACAAACGGTTATCAACCATGGCTTTGACGAGGTTTATTTCGGCATCACTACTGAGATCGCTCCAGCGGGCGGTGCTGCTGGTGATTGATTTTTCATCTTCGGTTAGGGTGACTAACATCGACAGTATTTTAGGCAGTGCGGCGCGTTCGCTGTTGTTTAATTGGTTGAGCACTTCTTCGGCATTTTTACCGATGGCGCCTTCAATCCCCCCAAGCGAATGGTATACCGACACCAATAATTGGTTGTTGTCATCTTTGTGCAAATACAGTGATTGCAAGGTGTATTGCAACATGGGCAGAGCATCGGGGTTTGAGGCGGCTTCACTGCAAAGTATTTCGTCCAACGGCATTGCCGTATCGGGATCGAGTGTCCATGTGAGGTTAGCTGCATTGGCCGGCAAGCGGATCATTTGCATCAGCTCTGATCGGGTTGGCGCCGATAAATCGAAATGTGAGCCATTAGCTTTGCCTGCCATTAGGCTTGGGTGGCTAACAACCTGAGGGTAAAAGTCATTGCGGCAAGCACTAATTATTAATACTGCCCCTGAAACCGCAAGGGTTTCGAGGATATCTAATACATTGTTGCGTTCGGATTCGGTAAATAATGGCGACGCTAATAAGATTTCTAAACGGTCGATAAACAATGAAAAATGGGGCCGACTGTATTTTGGGGCATTGTCATCATTGATTGATGAGTATTTGGCTAAAGCTAGCTGACAATATTCAATAACGGCGTTGATGTCGTTTTGCAGTTTGTTTGCCAGCATATCGGCACTACAGTCGGTAAACACCGCTTGGTCTTTGATTTCCCAGTCGAGCATCGCACTGGCGATATCGATAATTAAGCGTCCTTTAGTGACATCGGCTAAATCTAGGTTAGCATTATCGATTACGCCAACCCCGTTAAAGCCATTTTTGGACATTAAATTAGGCATGATGCCGGCATTAATTAACGATGATTTACCTGTACCGCTGGGGCCGAGGATTAAGCAAAAGGCACGGCCAAATTCAACTTGTTTTGTGATGCGATTTAATAAAGTGTCAACTTGCTCACTTCGGCCAAAAAATACATTGGAGTCGTTGGTGTCAAATGCGCGTAAACCTGGAAACGGCGAGGCGCCTTGCCATTGTTGGGTAGTGACTTTGGCATGATGACCAATAGGGAATTCAACACTGGCGATGGTGCGATAACCGCGTTTGCGGATGGTTTCTATGTACTGCGGATTAGATGCTTGATCGCCTAATGCTTTACGCAGCTGGGTAATGACTTTATGCAGCGGATTATCGCCAATGGCGATGCTGTTCCAGCAGTGGTTAATAATATCGTCTGCTGCTAGCACTTCCCCTTGGTGTTGGCACAGTAAACGCAACACATCCATGGCTTTGGGTTCAAGACTGCGAATAACATCGCCAGACTGAATGCTATTGCTGTGTGGATTAATTTGCCAATCGCCAAAAAAGAAAGTGCTGTCGTTCATCTGTAATTAATTTCCGATTGGTTAATCGCGTTAAGTTATAAGCAATAAAGATTACGTCACGATGACTCTTATTGAGAGTCATCTTTAGGCGTACTACTTCTGCTTGTTTGATTGTATCGTGCGACTACGTCAATTGTATTTTTTTGCAATATTTTACAATAGATTTACTTTTTTCTCGACAACGATATCGCGTACGGCATTTGGTTAATGTCGTTGTTCTAGCTGCTTTATTTGTTCTACTATCGCTTGATTCTCCGGTGTTTTTATACCGTGTTTTTTCCCAATGCTGACCACCGCGCCATTGATGTAATCGACTTCTGTTTTTCGTTTCGCTTGAATGTCTTCCCACATTGATGATCGTGCTTTGGGATCGATGTCGAGCATCTGTTTAGCGACCAGATTAAACAACCCATTTGGCAACGATAAAATGGTGGGTAACCAGGAGGGTTTAACCTTGGTGTATTGATGCAATGTAATGTTTGCCGCTTCGCATACTGCTAGCCATTCTTTCATTGCTTTGGCTAAAACTCGGCGATTTTTGTAGTCACTTAATTGCTGTTTAATCGGTAAATCGGTGACCGCATTTAATGCATTATTGAGATTTAATAATAATTTACCGTAAATCATTGGGGTAAAGTCTGCTTCAATGTCGCAACCAAATCCGTGGTTAACCAGTGCGGATTGAATTGCGATGGTATGAGGGTTTTCTTGTAAGGTAAACACACCCTCTGTGCCTTTATGAAATACGCCATTGGGCAGTTGCAGCACATTAAATGGCGTGATCCCTTGGAGTAAGCGGTAATGATCGAGCGAGTCTTTAATGCTGTCAAAACTGCCTAAGCCATTTTGCATAAATATAATGCTGCTGTTGTCGTGAGTAATCGCCATTAATTGATTGGCAATACTGCTAACTTGATGACATTTTAAGGTGACAAATACTACATCAAATTTGCCATTGATTGATGATTCTTGGTCGATATCGGTGATCAACGCTTGCGGCATAATCGTTTGTTTTAAGCCGTTATAATCGGTCAAGGTAATGCCGTTATTGGCAATGATTTTTTGCTTAATTGCTGGGCGACAAATTAAGCTGACTTGTAACCCCGAAATACATAACTGACCCGCTAAATAACAGCCTGTTGAACCCGCGCCAAAAATTGCAATATTCATTTTTTATTCATTCACTGTTTGTTAATGACGAAACGATTTTTCTAATACAATATTTTACTCTCTTGTAACATAACAGCATTTTTGGCAGTGTAGAAACTTAACCTCTTTCTCGTTATCAACAGTGAGCGTCTATGAATAATAATACTATTACCACCATCGCCTTAGCGGTGTTCGGATTAACGATGGCATCGACGGTGGTTGAGGCTGCCGATATTAACGTTATTTATGCTGGCACATTATTAACTACGCCAGGCGAGTCACCTTTAACTCAGCAAACTGTGGTGATAAAAGATGGGGTAATCACTTCTATCACTTCAGGTTATCAGTCTGCACCGGTGGTGGACGAGCATGACAATGTTGAGATGATTGATTTAAAAAATAGCTTTGTTATGCCTGGCATGATGGATATGCATGTTCATTTACAAGGCGAGTTAGGGCCGAATAATGATAGCGAAGCTTTGCGAATGTCGGATGCTGACGTGGCAATGCGCAGTGCTTATTTTGCTAAAAAGACCTTATTAGCAGGCTTTACTACGGTGCGAGACTTAGGCGCGAAACCGGAACAGATTTATGCCTTACGCGACGGCATTAATAAAGGCTGGATTGATGGCCCGAGAATTATTGCATCTGGTGGCGTGTCGGTTACCGGAGGCCATGGTGATGTTGACGGTATGAGTCCTGATTTACTTGATAAGTTTACCTCTAAAACCATTTGTGACGGACCTTATGATTGCCGCCGCGCGACTCGTCGGGCGATAAAGTTTGGCGCTGATGTGATTAAAATCACCTCTACCGGAGGAGTGTTATCGGACACTAATACGGGTACTGGCCAGCAAATGGATGATGATGAGCTTAAAGAGGTGATTGATACTGCGCATGCCTTAGGTCGTAAAGTGGCCAGCCATGCCCATGCTGCTCAAGGTATTAATGCAGCGTTGCGCGCCGGTGTCGACAGTATTGAACATGGCAGTTACGCCGATAAAGAAAGTATTAAATTAATGAAAAAAAGTGGCGCGTTTTTAGTGCCAACATTGTTGGCGGGCGACACGGTAGTGAAAATGGCCAATACCGCAGGGGCTGACTTTATGTCTCCTGCCATAAAAGCCAAGGCAATACGTGTTGGTGGCGACATGATGCAAAACTTTAGTGCGGCTTATAAAGCTGGGGTTAATATTGCTTATGGCACCGACAGTGGGGTGTCACATCATGGTGATAATGCTAAAGAAGCTGTATTGATGAGCAAAGCGGGTATGAGTAATGAGGATATTATAATCAGTGCGACGATTAATTCGGCAAAACTGATTGATATGTCAGATAAACTTGGCACTTTGGAGGTTGGCAAATATGCCGACATCATCGCAACGCATAAAAGTCCTCTTGAGCAAATTGAAGCGTTATTAGATGTGTCATTTGTGATGAAGAGCGGAGTTATTTATAAGCGTTAATGTTATTTATTATTGTAGGTCAATAGTATCGACAATAACTAACCTTAACGCTTGTTTTGTTTTGAGTTGAGGTTAGTTAGCAAAACAGTAGACAGTTTAATCACCGTTTATTAGCGGAAGCTAAGGTTAACTTGACTTGAGCCCCAATATTGTCGATTTCAACACGATAATCAGAATCTATATTGCGATATTTCAATAATATGCAACGCATTTCGGCGTTGAATCCAGGCATTCATTATTTGATTGTCACAATAGATCTTTTTATACTTGACCCTGTTTACTATACGGTATGGTTAACCGTAAGTAATAAGAGTATATTGTTGGATCTGCGTCATTAACATCATCAATGACGTATATGGATATAGATGGTAGCTAAGGAATGCTCATGTCGCTTGAAATCGTTGGATTATTGATTTTCATCTTATTGTTAATCATTGCTTTTTTGCTGTTTTTTAACCTAAACCGATACCGTCAGCAGCAAGCAAAAAAGATGATATTAGATACCTATGAGCTTATCCTTGATCAAGTTGATGCTTATATTTATTTAAAAGACACTCAATGCAAATATGTTTATGCGAATCAACTAACGCTTGACTACTTTGGTGTGACGCTTGAAAAGCTAAAGGGCACTTCCGATAGCGATTACTTTCCCGCGAATGTTGTAGATATTTTGCACGTGAATGACACTAAAGTGCTTAACTCGCAAAGTAAACTCTCTGACGATATTATTGTTGATACCCCAGCCTCGCTCATTGTATATCACGAAGTTAAACAACCCTTATATAACCATAAAGGCACATTAATTGGCCTCATCGGTATTTCTACCGATATTACCGCTGCTTATCATTTACGTTCAAAACTAGAGCGACTTGCTAATACCGATCCGTTAACGGGTTTGTTTAATCGTCGTTCATTTACGTCTTTTTGCGAACATGAGTTTTTTCGTGCTACTCGCTATTTTCAACCATTCTCGTTAATGATCATTGATATTGATTTATTCAAAAATGTGAATGATACCTATGGCCATTTAGTGGGTGATGAAGTGATTAAGCGCGTTGCCAATATATGCAATGAACATATTAGGGAGGCCGATGTATTGGCTCGAATTGGCGGTGAAGAGTTTGCTATTTTATTACCCGATACTGATATTGACTCTGCTTATATCTTGGCTGAACGGTTAAGAGAAGCTCAACAACAGTACGACGAACAAAAAGCTCCTTCGATAACCATTAGTATTGGCGTTGCAACCTTACGTTCTCAGGATAAAGCATTTTTAGAGATATTTAAGCGGGCAGATAAAGCGTTGTACTCATCAAAAAATATCGGTCGCAATAGTGTCAATGTCGCGTAATGGCAAGTGCTTGATAACCATTTCAGTCAGATGGCAAAGTGGGATTTCATCGCGTTTTATTCTCTTCAAACAATGCGGCGGCATCACGTAATCGTTTATAGACCTTAAAAATTGTTAATTTAAGTTGCGCGCAATTAGTTATCGTGATTATCATATAGCTAAGCAAAACAAATTAAACTCAAAATTTTGAGTCATTTTGTGCGTTAGAACTCAATATGACTAGGCAGTTTTAGCCTAAATTGATCCAGCTGTCGTTTTAGATCGGTGATTTCAGACATTTCGATACCGCATTGTTCAAGAATACATAGGTGGATTTGTTCTGCTTGGGGCTGCAGTTGATGACCTTTTTCAGTTAATTGCATGCACAAGGTCCGTTCATCTAAGGGCTCGCGAATGCGCTTTAGCAGGCCATCAGTTTCGAGACGTTTTATGACCGGTGTTAATGCACCCGATTGCTGCCCGAGTTTGCTGGCCAAGGTTTTTAAACTTAGACCATCTTGCTCCCAGAGGACTAACATCGCCAAATATTGAGTGTAAGTTAGCCCAATAGAGTCTAGTAACGGTTTGTACAGTTGGGTAATAGCCAATGACGTTGAATAAACAGCAAAACACAACTGATTTTCGAGTAATAGATGTTTGTTTTTATTCATATCAATCGCTTAGCTCGCAAAGTTGTTGATCATATTTGAATTGATCAACTTAAGTAAAAAGATCGTATTATTTGGCCTCGGTTGTTTATTGTACCAGTGTTTGGTTGATATCAGTATTACAGCGGTATTCAACTTTTAACAACCGAGGTCATATTGTCTTCTCAAGTACCACTTTATGGTGCTTATGTTATTTAAAGGACACAAGATGAACACTCAAAATCGTCGTATAGTACTTGCCAGCCGTCCACAAGGTGAGCCAGTGGCTAATAATTTCCGTTTAGAAACCGTCAACAAACCTGTACCAGCAGAAGGTGAGGTGTTATTGCGCGCGGTGTATTTATCGCTTGATCCTTACATGCGTGGCCGTATGAATGACGCCAAATCATATGCAGATCCAGTAGCAATTGACGATGTGATGGTGGGCGCGGCGGTATCACAAGTGGAAGAGTCTAATCATCCTGATTATAAAGTGGGTGAGTGGGTGTTAGCGTTTGGTGGTTGGCAAGATTATTTGGTCTCTAATGGTGAAGGACTGATGAAATTGGGCGATAACCCAAGCCATCCTTCTTATGCGTTGGGTATTATGGGCATGCCAGGCTTTACTGCGTATATGGGGCTATTAGACATTGGCGCGCCTAAAGCGGGCGAAACCGTTGTGGTTGCTGCAGCTACTGGGCCTGTTGGCGCAACGGTTGGCCAAATTGCTAAGTTGAAAGGCTGTCGAGTTGTTGGTATCGCCGGTGGCGCAGAAAAATGTCGCTACGCAAAAGAAGTATTAGGCTTTGATGAATGTATTGACCATAAAGCGGCTGATTTTGCGCAGCAACTGGCAACGCATTGTGATAACGGCATTGATGTGTATTTTGAAAACGTTGGCGGCAAGGTGTTTGATGCGGTAATGCCATTACTCAACACTGGTGCTCGAGTGCCAGTGTGTGGCTTAATTTCTCAGTACAACGCGACCTCGTTACCGGATGGTCCTGATCGTTTGTCATTACTGATGGGCACTTTGCTGGTTAAGCGCATTAAGATGCAAGGCTTTATTATTTTTGACGATTATGGCGACCGCTATCCAGAGTTTGCCAAAGATATGGGCCAATGGCTTGGTGAAGGTAAGATTCAATATCGTGAACAAATTGTCGATGGTCTTGAAAATATGACTACAGCCTTTATCGGGCTATTAAAAGGCGAAAACTTCGGCAAGGTTGTCATTAAAGTAAACAATCCTCTGTAATCTAAGTGATTACAACTAAACATACAGTATTTAAGGAATCACTATGAAAGTATTAATGGTATTAACTTCGCACGATAAATTAGGCGATACTGGCGAGAAAACCGGTTTTTGGTTAGAAGAATTAGCGGCTCCATACTACGCATTTACCGATAAAGGTGTTGAGGTAGTGCTAACATCTCCTAAAGGTGGTTTACCGCCATTGGATCCTACAAGTGATAAAGTTGATTTTCAAACTGACTCTACGCGTCGTTTTACAGCCGATACTAAAGCGCAAGCATTACTAGCCAATACACTCACATTGGCATCAATTGACGTAGCAGATTATGACGCGGTATTTTATCCAGGCGGTCATGGTCCATTATGGGATTTAACCAATGACAAAGACTCTATTGCATTAATTGAACAGTGCTACAAAACAGATAAACTTTTAGGTTTAGTATGTCACGCACCGGCTGCACTTAAGTACCCTAAAAAGCCAGACGGAACGCCACTCGTTGCCGGTAAAAATGTCACTGGTTTTACTAATGGTGAAGAAGAAGCTGTACAGTTAACTAACGTTGTACCGTTTTTAGTTGAAGATATGCTGCAGCAAAATGGCGCGACTTATTCTAAGGGTGACGACTGGCATCCATATGCAGTAGTTGACGGTAAACTCGTTACCGGTCAGAACCCTGCATCGTCTGAATTAGTGGCAGAGAAAATGTTAGCTTTACTAAGCTAATCTGCTGTTTAGTTTAGTGGTTACAGTTAACTGTAACTCGAAATAACAGAATACGTAGATTGATAGAAGCAAACCCAGTGAGTTGTTCATTGGGTTTATTTTTTATCACTAACAATACAAGGATGGCTTAATGATTAAACTACATCATTTAAATAAATCACGTTCAAAACGCATTATTTGGTTATTAGAAGAATTGGGAGTGGACTATGAGCTGGTTGCTTATCAGCGTGATACAACCACATTTTTAGCGCCAGAGTCGTTAAAAGCGGTTCATCCATTAGGTAAATCACCAGTATTAGAAGCGAGCGGTTATACCATTGCTGAGTCGGGCGCGATTACCGAGTATTTAATTCATACCTATGGCGCTGATAAACTGATGCCAGCACTCGGCACAGCAGATTATATCGATTACTTACAATGGATGCATTTTGCTGAAAGCTCAGCTGCTTTGCCACTATTGCTGAAAATTTTTGTTAAAATGGATGGCGCAGAAACCCGTTTTATCGGTGGATATGCCGATGCAGAAACGGCAAAAGTCATCAGCTATGTTAACGACCGCTTAGATGGTAAGTCATACCTAGTTGGTAACCGTCTTAGCGGTGCAGATATTATGATGTCGTTTATTGCAGAGCTTGTTGGCCAAAACGGTGAGTTTGACAAGTATCCTAATATTGCTAAGTACTATCAACAACTAATGAGCCATGCATCGTTTAAAAAAGCGATGCAAATAGAAGCTGAACACGATCGTTAATGATTTAATTGTATCGGCACTAAAAAGACGAACTGAGTTCGTCTTTTTTCATTTAGGTGTGAGTGCTGTTAATTCACATCGACTTATCTTTTATGATGTTTTTTACGTTGTTCGGTAAGCCTGATACATTATAAGTAGTGGTATCTTTTGGTTAAAGTTTGTTCGTTATCATACTAAGGTGTTAGTATGGTGATCGTGTTTTTGTGTAAAAAAAAGGCTAGATTATGTCGACTTTATCTGATGAAGAGCTCGCTTATTTTAGCGGTGTATTTTCGCCAGAAGATGACAGTACCGATAATGCTTTATCGAGACATTCATTAAGTGTTGCGACTGAAATACCGCAAGTGCTTGCTCATATTTTGGGGAATGCCAAATTAACCTTATTGGCAGAAATTAGTTATTACCGTTTATGGTTTCCGTTAACCTTAAAGCAAGATGAGCTTGGGCAATTTTTGCCGGAGTTGGGTATTCCTGAAGTGATTGATATGCGCGGCGGTGAACGTAGCTGGCGGCTCAATAATGTCAAAAATATAAAAGTCATTGATAACGATACGGCTAAATTTGTTGAGGTACTCTCTTTATCGAGTTCAGGCATGACCATTAAAGTGCCGCAAGAGCTTAACGATAAAGTGCCACGCTTAACACAGCTAATTTTACCTAATGGTGTGCACCTCGATATGGTGTTTGAACCGGTACGAACTGAAAATGGGGTAATGGCAGCAAAAATTAGTGCTGAAGGCGAATCCCGTGAAATATTGCGTCAATTTTTGTTTAGCGAACATAAGGCTAAGTATTCGCACCTTTACAAAAATATTAACCGCTAACCATAAAATCTTTGGCTAACATGGTTTTAACGGCATTGATAAATTCATCATCACTTTTTGCCTGAATTAATTGGCACAACTCATCACCTACAGTGGTAAATCGATAATACGTAAATAATAAGTGCTGATGCTTAGGTTTGAGCGACAAAGTGGCATTACACATAGTTAACTGAATATGTTCACTACTGCTTAATAGTCCGGTTTCAAACTCGCTTTTATGTAAAATTCCCGCATCGACTAAGGTAAGAATACTCGAATAAGGTAAGCCGAATTGGGACAGGCCGAAGTTAGTGTGAGTATGCTTACGAAAATATTGTTTCATCCCACCATTAATACGGTAACTACTGAGTAATTTAAATCTGGGCTCGGTATTAATTTTAACTGACATGCCTAAGGCTTTTTCAAATATCAGTGCTTCTCGAAACGTCAGTTGCAGTAATACCGCTAAAGTTCTAAGGCTAAAGTTACCTGGATTAACGACTTCACTGGCTAAAATTCTGGCCCACAAATCCTGCATTTTACGGTTATGAATTTGTTCAGCCATTTGAAAAAATTGATAGCGCCAATCTGGATCTAATTCGACTCCTGTTACATCGGATGGGGTGTAATTGAGTGCTAAGGCAAAAATGCTTTCAAGGTTGGTCTGATGCTGGCTGAGTTGCTTGCGTTGACGGTGCTCAGCACGCTCGGCAACGGAGGCTGTTGAAGGGCGATAATCTTCCTCGCTGGCTAAGCCGATAATGCGCCCGAGTAATAAGGTTTTTTTGCGTGCGGACACTTGAGTATTGTCATCTTGTGTTGCCGTCACATCAATATCAGTCATCATTAACTCCCTTTATGCATTACACTTTCGCCATGTTTGTATGGTATGACATCTGTGCTAAATCTTTTAGTGTTTTGTCATTAACGGTGACCATAAGGCTTCTTTACCAGGCTCCGGATGACGCGGCACATTGAATGCTAGTGCGAGTGAGCATACGGCAAACCCAGTGCCTATGAAGAATACTGCTTTAGGCGAACTGAGCCATAAAATGCCTAATAAAACAGGGATAATTACCGCGGCAATATGGTTAATGGTAAAGCTGACCGACATGGTTGAAGCAATATCTTGTTTATCGGAAATTTTTTGAAAATAGGTTTTCATCGCAATCGCCATAGCAAAAAGCAGGTGATCAATCACATACAATCCAGCCGCAATATTAGCGTCGCTGACATAAGCGTAACTACTGAAAATAATCACTAAGCCAACGTATTCGATAATTAACGCGTTACGTTCCCCCATTTGGCCAATAAAGCGACCAATGGTAGGGGCAAAGAGTAAGTTAACGACATAGTTAATTAAGAATAAAGCGGTGATTTCAGACACCGAATAGCCAAATTTTTCAACCATCATGAAGCCAGCAAACACCATAAAAATTTGCCTGCGCGCTCCAGAGAAAAAGGTTAGTAAATAATAAAGCCAGTAGCGTTTTCTCAGTATTAAGTGTTTGTGTTGAATGGAGCCTATGGCAAAACGAGGAAAATACACTGCCATAATGAACACCATAACTAATCCACATCCGCCAATAATGCTATACATCCAGATGTAATCTAGACTCAGCCAGTTCATTATTAACCAAATTGACCCATAGCCGACAAGTGCTGCAGCGGAGCGCCACGCTAACGCTTTGCCCATAAAGCCAGGTGCATCGGCTTTATCTACCCACTGTAACGTAAGCGATTGATTTATTGTCTCAAAATAATGAAATCCAATCGACATGAGTATCGTTGTTAAATACAACCCTATGACATCAGGAAACCAGCCGGTAATTCCCACTCCAACGCACAATAGTGCCAAGGATGATAAGGCAAAAGTTTGCTCTTTGATCAGCAGCAATACAAACACCGCGGTAAAAGCTAAAAATCCAGGTACCTCTCTTAAACTCTGCAGTAATCCAATCTCAGCGCCAGTGAATGCGGCGCGTTCAATAACAAAGTTATTTAACAAAGCCTGCCAAACTGCAAACACCATGGACATTACAAAGGTCATCCATAGCAGCAAATGTTGTGGATTAGTGTGCTCAATACGGGCCGATTTACCACTAAAGAGGGCAGTATTACTGATGTTTGACATTGAAAGTACTCGGTTTATAGGAGGTTTTTTTGATTGTTGTTTTCCATAGTGACATAAAACGGTTTGTTAAGTGAAATGTAATTTAGTGTAAATAAAATTGCTAATCTTAATGTAAATTATAATGCGAATGGTTATCGTTTGATGTATGGTTGTTGCGTTTTTTGAGGGAGTATTAACGTGACGTGTCGGAGAAACAGATGAATAGAAAGTTAACCTTGTTGGCAGTATCTGTGGCAAGTGTATTGGGTTTGAGTGGGATGCCTAATGCTCAAGCTGCAACGAATACCGAAACATTAGCCAAAGCCATTGCCAAGCAAGAAGCTGAAATTACGATATTGAAACAGCAGCTTGCTACATTAGCAGCCGAACAAAAACAACAACAGCAGCAAAACAAACAAGTGGCGACTCAAGTTGACACTGTGGTGCAACAGGCCACTAAAGCGCAAGACCGATTGAGCCGTTTTAGCTTTAACTCATATGGCAGCGCTGTTTACACCAGTGATGAATATTTCGATAACGTACAAGATACATCCGCAGAGCGACGTAGTCGTACTGATTTAGAGCGGATTGTGACCGAGTTTGGTTATCAGTTCACTGATGATTGGAGTATGGAAGTTGAAATTGAATATGAGCATGGTGGCACTGGCACCTCACTAGAATATGACGGCTTTGATGAATTTGGTGAGTTTGAATCCGAAGTTGAAGCGGGTGGCGAAGTGGTGGTTGAAAAAGCGGAAATTCGTTACCGTCCATCAAAAGCCTTTGGGGTGAAATTCGGTAACATTCACTTGCCTATTGGCTTATCGAGCATGTTACACAAACCTAATCAATATCTTACAGTGCAACGTCACAAGAGTGAAGCTGCGATGATGCCAACCGTTTGGAACGAAAATGGTATTGGTGTTTACGGAGAGGTTGCCGATTTTCATTATCAGGCACAAGTTGTCAGTGGGTTAAACTCTGAGTATTTTCGCACTTATGATTGGGTGGCATCAGGCCATCAAAAACGCTTTGAAGAGGTGAATGCTGACGACTTGGCATTTGCTGGCCGTATTGATTATGGCAATTTCAAAACCGGCAGTGCAGTCGGCGTGGCTTATTACTACGGTAATACCAGTGGTAATCGCCATAAGAGTAACAAACTCGATGTTGATGGTGCTCTTAGCATTGTGTCTGTTGCCGGAGCCTTTGTTGAAGGTCCATGGATCCTCCGCGGTCAATATTTATATGGCTCGTTAGACAATGCTGACGCTATTACCCAAGCTAATAAAACCACCCCAGGTTTACGTCCAGGTAATTTTGCCCAACTGGGTTCAGAGTCGCAGTCGTTCTTTGTTGAGGCGGGCGTCAAACTTGATGAATGGTTTGATATTCCGATGACCGTGTTTGCCAATATCGATTATTCCAATCCACTTATGGCCGTTGAAACGGGCACCGCAACCAAGCGTTATGAAAATACTTGGAGCAGTGTGGGTATTAACTATTTCCCGATACCTGAAATTGTGATTAAAGCCGAAGGTGGTCTTCATCAAGTGGCTGTTGCCAGTATTCCTGACACCAATTTCTTTGCTTTAGGTGTGGGATATCAGTTCTCGCTATAAGCAAATTTAATTTTTCGACCTATTTTTTGATCTGTTTTTTTACATGGAGTTTTATTATGCGTTTTAACTACACTGCAATCTCACTAGCACTAGTGGCAACATTATCCGCGTGTGGCGGTTCAGGCTCGGATGACACTAGCACCCCGACAACCCCAACTACACCACCAACCGGTTTTAGTTTTGTCGCGACAGAAATGATCACTAACTTAACCGATGATGTGATTGTGGCTGGTTATGCTGATTTAGCGGCAAAAGGGGATGCCTTATTATTGGCAACCCAAACCTTACTTACCTCAACGGTACAAGCCGATTTAGTGGCTGCACAAAATGCGTGGAAGTCGGCTCGTCAACCTTGGGAGCAAGGGGAGTCGCATATCTTTGGCCCAGTCGACTCATTGAGTATCGACCCGCATTTAGACAGCTGGCCGTTAAACACCACTGACTTACAAACCCAGTTAGCCAACAGCAATGGTTTTGATGCCGACACCATTAAAGGTTGGAATGATGATGTTCAAGGTTTTCATACCATGGAATATCTGTTGTTTGGCGATGGTGTTAACAGCAACACAAAGTTGATTGCAGATCTTAGCACCAAAGAGCGTGAGTATTTAATCGCCTTAGCGGAAGTGTTCCGCGATTACACCGCGCAATTAGACGATGCTTGGCAAGTGAGCCATAACCCACAAGATGCTAACGCCAAACCTTATGCCGAGTTGCTTAAAACTCCTGGCGATGCCACTAACACTATTTACTCTTCTCAGTTGGCGGTTATTGAAGAATTGATCAACGGCATGATTGGTATTGTCGATGAAGTGGGTAACGGTAAAATTGCCGATCCATTCGGAGAGTCATTAACCACGGCAGACACCTCTAAGGTGGAGTCGCAGTATTCGTGGAACTCACTAACCGACTTTTCAAATAACATCATTGGTGTACGTAACGTTTATCAAGGTGAGTTTACGGGTGGTGCTGATAAGCAAGGTTTAATTGATTTTGTAACAGCAGCTGATGCGACTTTAGCTACGCGTGTCGCCAGCGAAATTGATGATGCCATTTTAAAAATTCAAGCCATTTCGGGTAGCACTAGCATGCCGTTCCGCCAAGCGATTCTCGATGCTGATGGCCGAGCTAGAACCCAAGTCGCCGTGGATGCATTAACAAAGTTACAAACGACGCTGCAGTCAGATGTGCTGCCTTTATTATCTGATTGGAACTCATAATTTAACTGTTACCGTCTCAATAAGGCCATGGAACGACCTTATTGAGAGGGTAAGTGTGACCCAAAAAATAGAGACTCAACTCATAACAAGGTCGCATTACTGCTACATAAACTCAATTTTAGTGTGAATGTGTGAGACAAAGATGAACAAATTATTACGACAACCTTATTGGTTTGTAGCATTACTGGGGCTTAGCCTAAGTGCTTGCGGTGGCAGCGGCGATGATGAAACCTCGCCAGACCCCATTGATCCGGTAGTGACTTATCCTAGCTATACCTTAATTGTTGCTTTAGGCGGTGACACCACAACATTCGATGCCAGTAACTCTGGCCATGGCTTTTCAACGCCATCGTTAAATTTAACGGCAGATGAACTCGCGTTACATTTACGAGGTGATACCAACTTTGAAGTTTCGTTTACTACAGCGCCGAATGATCAACACCCTGAGCTTGATGGTTTAGGCCCTGTATTTAATAATGCTGACTGTAATTCTTGCCATCAACGCGATGGTCGAAATTCCACTCCCTTTTTGGCCGCAGATGAAACTCGGGTAAAACTGGGTTCGGCAGCGGGTATTTTCTTACGTATCAGCAAAGCTCCCGCTGAGCCTTGTAGTGTAGGAACTGCAGATAATAATTACTGTGCGCCGATTAAAGTGCCAGATTTTGGTGACCAGCTATTTCATCGCGGAGTATTAAAAGCGCGCCCTGATTGGCAAGACAATGCATTTGTTGGTCAAGCAGATGTGTATTTGTCTTATGAGCGACATGATGAAGTGTATGCCGATGGACGCACCATTAGTTTGAAGAAGCCTATTTTCGCGGTCGAAAATCCATATGATGCACCAGGCGAAACCAAACAAAGTGCCAATGTAACTTCAAATCTATTACAAGATGATGTGTTAATGGGTTGGCGTAACGGCATGCCTGTGTTTGGTTTAGGGTTGCTAGAAGCAATACCTGAGGCAAGCATTCTCGCCAATGTTGATGCTGATGACAGTAACAAAGATGATATTTCTGGACGGGCTAATTGGGTATTTGATGCCATAAAAGCACAAAATGGTGACAGTACACCCGTGTCTTTAGGTCGCTTTGGTTGGAAAGCGAATACTCCAAGTGTGCGAGTACAATCATTAGGTGCATTACGTGGCGACATTGGTATTACTAACCCGTTATTTCCTGATGAAAGTATTGTTGGCACCAGCTTACATGATTCATATTTAACACGAACTGGGTTTGTTGATACTGGTGAAGATGTTAATGGTGCGCCTGAGGCCAGTGCAGAGTTCAGTGATTCTGTGGTATTTTATGCCGAAACATTAGCGGTGCCAGCCAGACGTAACGTTGATAAAACGGCAGTGCGCGAAGGCGCTCGGTTATTTGAACAACTCAATTGCAGCAGTTGTCATACGCCGTCGTTTGTGACCAAAACTTCAGGTGATATTGGCGGATTACCGATGAGCGAAAGCTTAAAAGGCCAAACTATTTATCCCTTTAGTGACCTGTTGTTGCACGATATGGGTGAAGGACTGGCAGATGGTCGTCCAGACTTTTTAGCCGACGGTAACGAATGGCGTACTCGACCATTGTGGGGCATAGGCTTAACCCAAACGGTTAATCCACAAGCCGGATTTTTGCATGACGGCCGCGCAGCAACCTTGGAAGAAGCCATTTTGTGGCATGACGGAGAATCTAAAACGTCTAAGCAAGACTTTATGGCATTAACTCAAACAGAGCGTGATCAGGTAATCGCCTTTTTACAGTCGTTATAAATTGCTGTAGAGCTCAAATACCTTAGGGTCTGTAGATCTTTCAAGGTTTTTTTGCAGCGAATTGTTGGTCATTACTTACACATGAGCTACAAGGCAGAGGCTTTGTAGTGTAGTTATTCTACATTAAGAGCTGATAACGCAGTAGAAATGACCAACAAACGCTGCCCGAAGGGTTCGGCTAAAAACGTTTTACTCTTTGTTGAGCGAATTTTGCTTAGATTGCTAGGCAGCAATCCACTCGCCTCGATTAAAATATTTTTATCTCGAACGAAATTTAACCAGCAAAGTTCAGCAGACCCTAGACATTTATGCCTAGGGTATTTTTTTGCGCGGCTGTTCACATTGCATTACGGTAGTTCATATTGAAGTAATTGTGGATGATGATGACGTGATCTGTTTCATGTAAATTTTCGCGCCAGTGGTCTAAGATACTGTATTACTTTTAAATGATTTCATTCGAGGTCAGCATGAGCCAAATTTTACTGATCCATTCAAGTGTCCATGGTTACACTCAAAAAATATGTGAATATTTACAGCGTCAACTGGTTGAGCAAGGCGAGCTGGTCACGGTCGTATCCTTAGCGGAAGCTCCCGATTTAGCCCTATTTGATAAAGTGTACATTGGCGCCAGTATTCGTCATGGCAAACATCGCCCAGCCCTGTATCAATTTATTGAAGATCATCGAGCGGAATTGGACGGCAAACCCAGTGGTTTTTTCTCGGTGAGTTTAGTGGCGCGCAAACCCAATAAAAACACGCCGCAAACTAACAGCTATATGCAACAGTTTTTAAGTCAAAGCCCTTGGCAGCCAAGGTTATTACAGGTGTTTGGCGGTAATTTAGATTACCAAGGTTATGGTGCCATGGACCGGAATATTATTCGGTTTATTATGTGGCTAACCAAAGGGCCGACAGACCCTAATACCAAAGTTGAGTTTACCGATTGGCAAAAAGTTGATGAGTTTGCTCAGCAAATAATAGAGGCATAATTAATGGTACTAAAGCCGTTATGGCAGCGTATTGAAGCAGTATTGCATCCATTGATGATATTGATGTCGTTGTTATTAATTTGCACCAGCCCATGGATATTAATTGGACGTCAATTAAGTCCTCGCGCCAGTGTTTGGGATGTATTTCATGTTTATGGTGGCTTGTTTACCACATTGTTAGCATTGATGTTTACTTATAAAGTGTGTGCGGCCGGGCAGTGGCGGCAGTTTTTTCCTTGGCTTACCTTTGAGTTAACGCCATTGCTTGCAGATGTGCGAGGGTTAGTGCACGGTCAATTGCCACATTCTGGTGGTAAAGGTTTAATCAGTGTCATTGAAGGCATTGGGGTTATTTTGTTACTGCTGGTGGTGTGTAGCGGAGCCGGTTGGTACATAGCAGATCCTAGTAATGCTTTAGCATGGCGCGGTTATCATATTGTGTTTGCTCAGGGGTTTATTGGCTTTATTGTGCTTCATTGTTTATTGGCTCTTTTACATCTTCGCGATTTTTTTAATTAACTGTGCCTGAGTCGCTGGCAAACCGGCATTGTCATCAGCATTGTCATTAGCATTGTCATTAGCATTGTCACCAGAAGAATGGCTTAGTTCAAATCGACTCATTATTGGGTATTCAATTGCTGAAACCAATTTAACGTAAACTGAATAAAACTGCTTAGCCTTGCGGATTGTTGTACCAACTGTGGGTGAATTAAATAAGTGGTCGATGCGTTCATGGTTTCTGTGGTTAAGATTGCCTGTAATGTGCCTGCTTGTATTTCTTTATCGACTAAATACTCTGGTCCGACAATAATTCCTCGACCCAATAATGCCAGCTGTTTAAGCATATGATTATCGTTAACACTCAAGTAGCTATTGATTAATATCGGCTGAGCATTGAAGGTCCAGTGAGTTTGTTCTGTTGCCGTTAGGCATTGGTGATGTTGCAAATCCTCAATCGAATTGGGCGTGCCGTGTTGTTGAAGATATGCAGGGGCCGCACAACAGATTTGCTGATAATCAAATAATTTTTTAGCGACCATGTTTTGCGGTGGTGTTGCGGTAGCCCTAAATGCGAGATCAAAATCGTTACGGGTTAAGTCGTGCAGGGTATAGCTGCAATCAATACTAAAATGTACCTGCGGATGCAATTGCGTAAACTCATGGCAAATATTAAGCAAATGCCGTTGAGTGAGTTGGCTGGGCGCTGTAATGCGGATCCGCCCTGAGATATCGTCGTTGTCGTGACGAATTCTTTTGTCTAGCATGAGTAAGTCGGCTTTCACTTGTCCCATGCTCGATAAAATCATCTCACCTTGTGGCGTTAGCCTTACACTGCGTGTTGTGCGTATGAGTAATGGTCGGCCTACTTCTTTTTCGAGTTGCCTAATCTGCTCAGATAAATATCCTCTCGATATCCCTAATGAGGCAGCCGCTTCGGTAAAGCTAAGTTGTTTGGCGACTTCGCTGAATAAGAATAATCGCTCAAATTTTTTGTGTTCACGGCTCATGATTATAACCATCAATAATATTTTATAGAGAACTGTAATCTGTTATTGGTAGATATACCAAATAATGATTTTGCTTTTTACGGTTCATTTTTATGCAGGATCCAATACACTCATATTCATTACCATTATAAAAAGAGCATCAATATGACGGGTTTACCCTTAACTGAATTTTTACCAAACGTTAGCCCTATTGTTTATGGCTGTATGGGACTGGGTGGCGGTTGGAATAATAATGCGATTACTCAAGCGGATATTCAGCAAGCCCATAAGGTCATTGATACTGCGCTGGATAACCAAATAAACTATTTTGATCACGCAGACATTTATACTTTTGGCAAAGCAGAGTCCGTTTTTGGCAAGATATTAGCTCAGCGCCCTGAGTTGCGTGAAAAAATATACCTGCAAACCAAGTGCGGTATTCGATTTGAAGACAGCAAGGGCCCTAAGCGTTACGACTTATCAGCAGAGTGGATTAAGTATTCTGTTGATAACAGCCTCAAGCAACTCAATGCCGAATACCTTGATGTATTAGTGCTTCATCGCCCAGACCCGTTAATGCGACCAGCAGAAATTGCCGAAACATTTCAACAGCTAAAGTCTGCTGGTAAGGTACGCTTTCTGGGTGTTTCGAATATGCAGCAACATCAAATTAGCGCGCTGCAGCGTATGCTTGGTGAGCCATTAGTGGTAAACCAAATTGAAATGAGTTTGCAAAAACACGCATGGGTAGACGAAACCATTTATGCGGGTAATCAAGACGGCAAAGACATCAACTTTACCCCTGGTACGTTAGAGTACTGCAATCAACATAATATACAAATTCAGGCGTGGGGCAGCTTATGTCAAGGGATTTACAGTGGCATAGCAACAGCGGAGCAGTCGACAGCCGTGCAGCAAACCAGCCAGCTTGTTGCTACGTTAGCCGCTGAATATCACACTAGCCCAGAAGCCGTGTTATTAAGTTGGTTAATGCAGCATCCTAGCCAAATTCAACCTGTTATTGGCACCACCAACCTTGAGCGTATTAAGGCTTGTGCAAAAGCCACTAACGTCTCGTTAAGTCGCGAGCACTGGTATGCATTGTATGTAAGCGCTAAAGGACATGAGTTACCTTAATCATCACTACAGCATGTTTGAGCAATACCCGAGCATTTCTCGATGCCATTCAATTAAAGGATTCTAAGACAATATGAACAAGACAACATGGGCACTATTGAGTGCAGCATTGGTGTTGGTATGCATTGTATGTCAGCGATAAAGGACATGAGTTACCTTAATCATCACTACAGCATGTTTGAGCAATACCCGAGCATTTCTCGATGCCATTCAATTAAAGGATTCTAAGACAATATGAACAAGACAACATGGGCACTATTGAGTGCAGCATTGGTGTTAAGTGGATGTCAGCAGGCAGAAACAGAAGTGGTAGCGTCGGCCGTTCAGCCTTTGCCACAACCAAGCGTACAAGCTGATATATACCAAGATTACTTACATCGTGATGTTCGGGACGATATTTTCTATTTTGTATTGCCAGACCGTTTTTATAACGGCGATAGCAGTAATGACAACGGCTCTACCTCTAAACCAATTTCAGCGGGTGGTTTTGATACTAGCAGCAGTCGCGGTTTTCATGGCGGTGATATTTTAGGCATTGAACAAAAGTTAGATTATCTCCAAAACCTTGGTATTACCGCGATTTGGATGACGCCATTATTGCGAAATAAGGCCATTCAATCAGATGGCATTGCGCATCATGGTTATTGGATTGTCGACTTTACCGAAATAGACCCGCATTTTGGATCTAACGCAGACTTAAAACAGCTAATAGACTCGGCACATCAACGCGGTATAAAAGTCTTTTTTGATATTATTACTAACCACACGGCCGATGTCATCAAGTACCAAGAGTGTCATCAAGCGTCGGGAGAGTTTATTGCGCCGCAAACCCATTGCGAATACAAGTCGTTAGCTCAAGTTGAAAAGGGCGACAGTTACACGCCGTTTGTGCCGCAAGATCAAGCGAGTGTAAAAGTGCCTGATTGGTTAAATGACCCGCGTTTTTATCACAACCAAGGTGATAGCACATTCAAAGGTGAGAGCTCATTAAATGGCGACTTTAGTGGCTTAGATGATCTTAATACCGCAGATCCTCAAGTGGTATCTGGCATGGTTGATATTTACCAAAATCTGATTAAAGAATTTAAGCCAGATGGATTTAGGATCGACACGGTTAAACATGTGGACTTGTCATTTTGGCAAACGTTTAGCCCTGAAATCGTTAACTTTGCCAAGGCGCAAGGCATTCCTCAGTTTCATGTGTTTGGTGAAGTGTACGATACCAACCCTAACAACCTCAGCGTTTTTACTACCCAAGGCAAGTTACCTTCGGTATTGGACTTTGCGTTTCAACAAACTGCGGCAGATATTTTTTATCGCGGCAAGAGTCCTGTATTAGCCCAGCAATTATTTGCCCAAGATTCGTTATATCAAGATGACGACAGCCAGGCTGATTTATTGATGACTTTTTTAGGTAATCATGACATGGGCCGCACTGGCTATTTCGTCAATCAAGCCAATCCTGATGTAAGCTCAGCCGATAAACTGCAACGCAGTATTTTGTCGCATGCGTTTATGTTTTTATCTCGCGGTATTCCAGTGATTTATTATGGTGATGAGCAAGGATTTACGGGCGATGGCAATGACATTGACGCACGAGAAGATATGTTTGCATCTCACGTTGCTAGCTACAATGACAATATTTTACTGGGCACGAACGCGACGACCGCAGATGATAACTTTGACCCTAAACACCCTTTGTATCAAGCAATAGCAAAACTGAGTGAACTGCGTAAGCAATATCCTATTTTGCGTCGTGGTCAATATCAAGACCGCTTTTATCAAGCAGACAAAGACATGTTTGCATTTGCTCGGGTAGACCCTGAAACAGGGGCAGAGTTTTTGATGGTGTTTAATAGCGGTGAGCAAGCGCAGACGATTAATGTCACCCAAGAGGGCAAGCGTTATCGCTTAATGACCACATGGCCAGATGTTGTAGTGCCACCAATTGAAGATGCCGCACAGGCCGTATCAGCAGAGTTAACGGTGACCTTACCGCGATTAAGTTATGCAATTTATACCACAGCGAGTTAAGCAATAGAGATAAAAAATGGCTATCCATTGGATAGCCATTTTTGTATTGGTTAGCACTACTGCTTTAATGCTAAGTAGTTAATGACCCCAATGATATCGTCCAAGCTACGCATTTCATTTAAATTGATAGCGTATTTATCGTTAACAATAAATGCCGGTACACTTTGTACTGCATACGACACTTGCTGTTGACGCCACATGGTTAACTTTTTATTGGTGTCTGCACTGTCTGCTACCGTGTCATATTGCTCTGCATCGACACCAAACTCAGCAAAAACATTTTTAATATCATCACGGTTATTAATTTGTGATTGGTGTTCATGTCCAGCTGCAGCGTGGTCGTGACCGCCGGTATTATCTTTGCCTTGGATCGCGCCAAACATGGCTATTTTTAACGCTTCTTTATTATCTAGTTCATGAATAACCGCTAATGCGCGCATGACTTCAGTGCCCAAGTCGCTATTCATAAAGTCGACATGTTTGCTGTCGAAAGCGATTTTTTTGTCTAAACCCGCCTTGATTTCAGGTAGATACTGGCTTTCCATATTGAAACAGTTATGGCAATAGAACGAGAAGAATTCAGTGACTTTAGGTTCACTTGGAACCATGTTGTTAGAAATCTGGGTATAGTGCTTACCCTCAACAAATGGTGTAGCAAATGTGCTAAACGAGGCGGTGATGAGCGTTAGTACTATGGCAAAATATTTAATCATGTAAACCTCAAATCTATGTTAATAGCTAATCTATGTTAATAGCGAATCAATGTAAGTAGTAAATCGATGTTAGTAGTAAATAGTCACTAGGATTCGATTAATCTGCTTGAGCTAATTAGGGTAAGTTTGTTAGCTGAATTATGGCTTAAATCATCAATCAAAAAGACGCTAATTTCGTGATCGATGCGTGCTTTATGAGGATAATCCTTTAATAAAGTTCAGATATTGCTGTGAGGTTAATGATCTGTGCCAATGTCACTATTGCGTGGTCATGAGCGGTTCATTGTTGATGGGTTATGTGGCAAGGCCGATATGGCATGCTGAATTAGCAGGGATAATATAGAAGGATGAATGTAGAACAGTAATCTAAATGCTGACAACGATAATGGCTGTGGATGAAGAGTGGTCATAAGCGGTTCATTGTTGTTGGGTTATGTGGCAAGGCCGATATGGCATGTTGAATTAGCAGGGCTGATGTGGAAGGATGAATGTAGAACAGTCACCCTGAACATTTTAGTGCTGACAACGATAACGGCTGTGGATGAAGAGTGTTCAACCACGGTAGTTTACCGATCAACGCTAATCTCTGAGTGTTTGCCATGCTTCGCACACTTCTCGAAAGCGTTCAGCATTACCTTGTTCACGATCGGGATGCCATTTTAATGCTAACTTACGCCATTGCTTGCGAATGTCTTTATTGGTTGCGGTTTCATCAAGTTCAAACACTTTTAACGCATGACCTTTGTGCATCAACTGTGTGTTAACGCCAATATACTCTTGAAAGCTAGACCAGAATGACTCAAGCATTTCCCGTACAACGTTTACGCTGGAATCATAATTGTTCCAATCGAGATAATAGTCACGTAATGCACCATCGCGAATATGTTGTATATCAGCACTGGCTGGAATGATCCGAAATATTTGGATTTCCATCGCCTTCACTTGCAACCACTGCTTGGGCATCAGTATGTCTTGTAATTCATACAAGGCGTTCATCAGGAGAAAATTGCGTTTGAATAGGTCTTTTTCGGGTAATGGGTCAAGGTTATGCATTAAACCTTTAGTTTGTAATTCACTGGCTAAATGATGCACTTTCCAACTTTGATTTGATGATTGCAATAAACTCAGCACAGGCCATATGAGCGGGTTGTCACCTTTGGGCACATTGAGTTCGTTGCTGTCCGTGGTGTTTGCCAGTCCAGTACCGTAAGTATTGTGTAAGGTTTTATTGAGCAGCATAGTGGCGTATTCATCCTGAATTGGCGATTAATCTACTTGTCATTAAAACCCACTATGCCATAGTCGTTTTCAATGACAAGTAGATTTATCTCCACCAATAAGCCTATTTGGCCACTCAGCGAATACGTTAACTTGATAGTATGCTTACTGATGACAGATTGGTTCCGCGTGACATGATAGCCGATACGAGCATGCTTCAAATAGGTAACAATCAATATTGAGTCATATTATGATTTGATCAACATTTTTATTTTTATGGGTTTGATCAATTAATTCCTATTCTTACAGGCAAGAAAGCTTTATTTGGTATAAAATTCTCCGCAATAAAATAATCGGGGGCTTAACCAATGACAGATAAACACTTTATTAGTGCGCAACAACTACTGGAAGATTCATTTAGACTCGCTGCACAAGTATATGATAGTGGCTTTCGACCTCAGTTTATCGTGGGTATTTGGCGCGGTGGCGCTCCAATTGGTATTGCAGTCCAAGAGTATTTTGATTTCAAGAAAGTTGAAACTGACCATATAGCCGTTAGAACGTCTTCTTATTATGGTATTGGCACTGACAAACAAGATAAGAATATCAAAGTACACGGTTTGCATTACATTATTGAAAATGCCAATGCTAGCGATGGTTTGTTGATCGTTGATGACGTATTTGACTCTGGCCGCAGTATTGATGCACTTATTGGTAAATTAAGAAAGTTCATGCGTTTGAACATGCCAACCGATATCCGTATCGCATGCCCTTATTACAAGCCAAAAAACACTAAAGTAGACTTAAAACCTGAATATTTTATTCATTCATCTGAAGATTGGTTAGTGTTTCCCCATGAAGTGTCTGGGCTTAATCCGCAAGAAATTGCTGAAGGCAAAGCTGACTTTAAAAACATCCAAGAGTTGTTTTTATAAGCTATATTCAGCAGTTGTTTAAGCGGTAATTAGCAACGAATTTACTTAGAACTTTGTTCAAAGTTTGCTAAAGTATAAAGCTATGTGAGTGCGTCAACATACTTATGTCAATGCGACAATATTAGTATGCTGGCGCACTTTTTTATCCGAATCAATGCGAAATTTAATTAACATTATGGTTTCTGTAGAATTGTTCACCCCTGAGGCGCCTGTAAAGCGCCAACTTGAACTGTTAGCACCGGCTAAAAATGCTGATTATGGCATTGAAGCTATTCGTCATGGTGCTGATGCGGTTTATATTGGCGGCCCTGCATTTGGCGCGCGTCATAATGCTGGCAACAGCGTTAAAGACATCGCTCGCTTAGCTGAATTTGCTCATCGTTACCATGCCCAAGTGTTTGTGGCGCTCAATACCATTTTAATGGATGACGAGATTGATAAAGCGCAAAAGCTTATTTGGCAACTTTATGAAGCCGGTGTCGATGCCTTGATTGTTCAAGACATGGGGGTTTTACAATTAGATCTTCCACCTATCGCGTTACATGCGAGTACCCAAACTGATAACCGTAGCCCAGAAAAAACGGTTTTTTTCGAACAAGTCGGTTTTTCACAAGTCGTGTTAGCTCGTGAGTTGAATATTCCACAAATTCGCGACATTGCTGCTAGCACAAAAATGAAGTTAGAGTTCTTTATTCATGGTGCGTTATGTGTCAGTTATAGCGGTTTATGTAATTTAAGCCATGCATATTCTAATCGCAGTGCTAATCGCGGTGAATGTTCACAGATGTGTCGATTACCGTGTAATTTGACTACGCGTGAAGGTGAAGTATTAGCTGAAAATAAGCATTTATTATCACTAAAAGACAATAACCAAACGGATAATTTAGAAGCCTTAATTGATGCGGGCATTAGCTCATTTAAAATTGAGGGCCGCTTAAAAGACATTACTTACCTCAAGAATGTTACCGCACATTACCGTCAACAACTGGATGCCATTATTGCTAAACGCAATGATGTAGAATCTATTTCTCATGGTCGTTGCGAGTTTAATTTTACGCCCGATCCTGATAAAAGTTTTAACCGCGGTAAAACAGATTATTTTGTCAATGAACGCACTGAGGCCATTGAGCATTTTAGTTCGCCTAAGTTTATCGGTGAAAAAGTGGGCCGTATCACCCAAGTAGGTAAAGACTTTATTAAAATCGATACCAGTGAAAGTGGCAAAGACATTCATTTTAACAATGGTGATGGCTTATGTTTCTTTGTTGAACATTATGAAACCCAGCGGTTGTCTGACGATAAGCTCTCCGGTGTGCGCATTAACCGCGCCGACGGTAATACCTTGTATTTAACTGAGGTGCCTAAAGATCTTAAAATTGGCGTGATGATGTTCCGTAACTTCGATCATAAGTTTGAAGCTATCTTAAATAAAGATTCTGCCACGCGTAAAATAGCTGTTGATATGCAATTTTTTGATACCGATGACGGCGTCGGATTAACCATCACCGATGTACACGGTATAAGTGCAACCGTTACCTTAGCCTGTGATAAAGCCCCTGCGAATGATCAAGCTAAAACGGCAGAAAATCTGAAAAAGCAACTTAGCAAACTTGGCAGCAGTGATTTTGTATTGAATAAGGTTAATTTACTGACGGAGCAAATGTGGTTTTTACCTGCCTCTGTGGTAAACGAGCTACGCCGCGATGCTGTGAGTGCATTAATGGCCACAAGGGTGACGAGTTACCAACGACCAGAGCGTTGGGTGCACGATAAAACGGCGCGTTTCCCACAAAAAGCATTGAGCTTTTTATCTAACGTGGCTAACGAAAAAGCTAAATCGTTTTATCATCAGCATGGGGTGATTCAAATTGAAGATACCTATGAGAAAAATAACGTGTTGCATGATGCACCGTTAATGGTGACCAAACATTGTTTGCGTTACAGCTTTAACTTATGCCCGAAAGAAGTTGAAGGGATTAAAGCCGACCCAATGTTTTTAGACGTCGGTAAAGATAAATTGAAGTTGGTGTTTGACTGCCATAAATGTGAAATGATGATTGTTGGTTCTAACCAATTAGTGAAACAATAACCGCATCGCAGCGAGATTTTATTCATCATATTTTCTCCAGTGGCAGCATTACGCTTGCCACTGAGTTAATTTTTCAAATAAGCTGCAAAAATAACCATTAAATAGCTGCCCAAACTCGTGCGTTTCGAGTACACTGCGCGGCTGAAATTTCATGGGTTTTAGCCTGTGATACCTTAAGTAGGAAAGAATAGATTATGAGCGATAGCAAAAAGTATGCTTTACGTGTTATTCAAATTGAAAACACGTGGAAAACCGAAATCACTCGTCGTATGACATCGACTAAAACCATAGTATCAAAAAGCCAAGATGGTTTTGCTTCAGAAGCAGAAGCTACTGCATGGGGCGAGCAATCACTGCAAGGTTTTTTATCTAAGCAAGTTGATCGTAACAAGCGTAAAACTGAAAAGCACCTTAAAGCTAAAAGTTTAGCAGCGGCTATAGCTGCAGAATCTGCCGTCGATGAAGAAGAGTTATTCGATGCTGAAGATGAAGACGATGCTGAAGACGAAGATGACGAAGAACTAAACTAACATCTTACCAACGATGTAAATGTTATCGATAAGTGTCAATTTTTGTATGTTCAGGATAGGATATACCTAATTAGAATGATTTTTAGTCAACTTATCTCTTTCTTGACCAAATAAGGATTCATTTGGATGAACAAGATTGCTGCAATTATCGGCTGCTCGGGCTGTCTAGGAATTATGTTCCTGTTCCCGAGTAGTGCATCTGCGACACTTCCAGCACTGATGGCATTTGGCGAAGATGACAACTCATCAGGTGCTATGGTGATGTCTGAGGATGTTCAAAAACTCACGGCCCTATCTGAAAAATTTGGCTTTTTACCGCCATTAGATTGGAAGCTTGCATTCAGCGATAAACGTGGCGATATGACAATGGCTGAGTTTATTCCATCCAATGAATCATTAAATGATTGGTCTCGTTTAGTCTGTATGCAGGGGTTTAAAGGCTTAGCAAATGACGTTGAACCCGACCAGTTTTTAGATTCGATGGCGGCGACATATCAAGAACATTGTGAAGGCAAAATTGTTTATCAACAGCTAGGCAGTTCTAAAGTCGATGGGCTCGAGGCTGTACATGGTTTATTAGGCTGCACCAGTATGCCTAATATTCATCATTCTTCCACAGTGGTTGAAGCGTCTTATGTTTCCAGCCCGCAAGGTGAGATGGGCTATTTTACGGTGATAAGTGATGACGAAAATGTCTACTTAATCCATAAATCCATTCGTACAGCCATTTTTACCACAGAGACAGCTCCTATCACTATCGATAATTATCGTAACTTCATGAGCCAACCTTAACGTCGACATTTATCGCTAACATTGACGACATATTCATATATTAGCGCTGTGTTGATATAATTAGTGCCGTGTTGATAGCGTTGTTGGCCATTTCTAGTGTCACTCTCGCAACATGTTGAATGCCCGACAAGTTGAATAATCTGTGAGTTAAGCTTTTGTTAGTATCAACTTCACCTTAGGATCCGTTATAATCGCCGCGCTAATATTTTGGGATGTCACTCATTAGTCAGACAGTACTATGGTACTCAATGCTAACGCAGACATAACAACAGATATTTTTCAATCATGAGTTGAATATCAACTTATGATAATTTAATAGTCAATCTTTACGGTGCTTGCTTTGAAACGATAGACCAAAGCAGGATAATCGGGAAACCAGTGTAAATCTGGTACTGCCCCCGCAACGGTGATTGGTGAGAGTCAGGTGCGCAATAACCTTGCGTTAATCATCTCGACTCGCGTGCGTTTACCTTTAGTGTAACGCCATAACCTTAGTCCGGAGACCGGCCTTAAAGGTGATTTCGATGATTTCGGTGGGCAGATCTCGAAATGTAATGTGATACCGCTTGTGGGCTTATTTATAGAACCTTTCTGTAGAATAAGGCCCAAGAGGAGTTTTATATTGCGGCGTTATTGCCCCATTTTTCCTTTCAGGAGTTAAAGGTAAATGGGTACTAAACCAACAAAAATTGCACTGTTATTAAGTGCTGTCTTCAGTGTCGCAAGTGTTAATGCTGTTGCGATTGAATCAGTTGTTACATCCCCCTCGTCTTCGGCTATCAGCATGGATGAAACCATTGTGGTTATTGGCCGAAATGCTGCTAAGCCATTAAATATTGCTGCCAATGTTAATGTCATTGATGCTGCTGATATTCAAATGAGCGGCGCCACCAATTTAACCGATTTATTACGTGGACAATCTGGTATTCAGGTGTCGGATAATAACTCGGGCAGTGTATTTTCTATGCGTGGGTTTTCTGCATCACAAGCCGCTAATAACACGCTGATCTTAGTTGATGGACGCAGACTGAATAATATTGATATTGCGGCACCGAGCATTGAGTCGATCCCGATTAACTTAGTTGAGCGTATTGAGATTTTATCAGGCAGTGCAGGGGTACTATATGGTGACCAAGCTGTTGGCGGCGTGATCAATATCATTACCAAAGCACCGACAGAAACGGGTGGTGGTTTACAGGTTAGTGGTGGCAGTTTTGATACCTATGAAGCTAAGGGCGATATTTCAGGGGCTATCAACGATGCATGGCGTTACTTTTTAGCGGCCAGCTATAACGAAAGTGATAATTACCGCGATAATAATGACAATGAAACTAGTTCTATTCTAGGTCGCTTACAATATCAAACAGATACCGAAGACTTCTATGTTGAAGTTAATCATTTTGATAACGATCGCCAAGCACCAGGCGCGCTAACGCTGGCGCAGTACGAAGCAGATCCTCGCCAAGTAGCATCATTTTCTGAAGGTGAATTCTCTCATGAAATAACCACAGCATTGCGCAGCGGTTATCAATACCAGCTGAATAATATTTGGGCCTTAGGTGCTGATTTAACCTACTCGGATACATCAACCACGAGTCTGTTATTTGGTGGAGCAGGGCGTATTGAGCGCGACTTATTAAGTTTCTCACCTAAAGCTACTGCTAACTATCATTTAGAACATGGTGATTTAAATTTTGTTGCTGGTATTGATGTGAGTAAAGGTGAAGCTGATTTCGATACACTTTATACGCAACGAAATAATGAACAAACACAAAAGAGCGCTTATGTGCAAGCATCGGTACCGATAACGCCGACATTATCTTATGTTGTTGGTGGCCGTTATTCTGAAGTGACTGACGATTTATATGACCAATTACTTTACCCTAATCGTGTTGAAATCGATAATGACGCTCATGCTTTTGAGTTAGGTCTAAATTATCGCCCAAGCAGCGAACATCGTTTTTATGTCCGCGCAAATGATAACTTCCGCTTTGCTAAAGTCGATGAACAAGCTTACACCCCGCTTGATGTACAAGGTTTGAATCCACAAACAGGTCGCTCTTATGAAGCCGGTTGGGACTTTACTACCTCGACGCAAACATTGAAAATTAATGCTTATCAACTTGAGTTAGAAGATGAGATTGTTTACGAAGGCGGTCGTACAGATGGGCCTTATGGTGGTGGTGCTAACGTAAACGCCGATGAATCTCGCCGCTTTGGTGTGAGCACTGCTTATGATGTGCAGTTATCAAATGACTGGCTGGTAGGTGCTTCGTACGACTATATTGATGCCGAGTTTACTCAAGGTGAGAACGATGGCAAAGCGTTATCTTGGGTGGCAAAACATTCAGGTAAAGCCTTCGTAAGCTATGATTTTACTGATAATTGGCAAGCGTTTGTTGAAGGTGTATACACTGGCGAGCGTTACATGGAAGGCGACAACAGTAATACCGGTGATAAGTTAGACAGTTATGTATTAACCAACTTAGCCTTAAATTATCGTCGTAATGCATGGACGGCCAGTTTGCGCGTAGATAATTTGTTAGACGAAGATTATGTTGGCACTGGTTATTACTCGGCTTATGGCAGTGGTTATTATTCTGGTACTGGTCGCTCAATTAGACTGACTGCGGGTTATCGTTTCTAGATTATCTTTTTTTAGCGAATAACCTTTCGAAAGCCAGTAAACTATTACTGGCTTTCGTTTTAATATATCGTTAAATTAATGAATAAAGTGATTTATTCTAAGAAAAGGTAATTGATGAATATGACTAATCTTGAGCAACAAGTCCTTACTCAAGTTCAAGCTATTATTGGCAATGAAGAGCAAGTCATTGGTCGTCGTGGCATATTAATTCCATTAAAAAAATCTCTGATTAACGAAGCAGATATTCGAGTCGTTATCGATATCATTTCAGCGGATCCTGCTTTGGCAGCACATTTATTGTTACGCAGTAATACCGCGCAAACAGCAGGTGTCATATCAACAAAAAGCCGTAGTGTAAAAGATGCCTTAATCCGTTTGGGCCAAGTGAACATTTATCGCTACGCGTTTTCGTTTTACCTTAAAGAAAGGCTTGATGAACTTTCTGAGCCTTACAAAAAACTGGTTCAAGGCTATTGGGCATTAAATGAAACCATTGCGGTGGATTGCATACAACTGTTACGTGAAGACAACGACATTGGTGTAGGCACTAAAATCGATGCGGATGAAATGCAAACATTAGCGTTGTTTAGTGTGTTTGGGCAGGTGATTGCGTTAACCGCTTTTGCTTATTTAAATGCTGAGTTGTCTCGACCAGTATCGTTAAAAGTATTGAAGTCGCTTATTGATAAACAACAACAGCAGTTATCGCTCGAAGCATTTGCGTCATTAGGGCTAGATGATGATTTACGCGAAGAATTTTTGATTGCACATAACTTACGCCAAACACAAAACCCTGATTCTCCAGGACTTGTGCTTCGACGCGTACTGTCTAAACGAGGTTTATTAATCAACCCGTTGTAGATTTATGCCTTCACTTGCTACCAGTTCGAGCCACTTTTGGATTAAATTTGCATTAGTGGCATCGCGACGATAGGCCCCAAACAAAGGACGTTTTAGTCCTTCTGCTCCTAATTTTACCGCAGTAAGGCTTAGCCCCTGACTCTCTCGGATAGACCAAGTTGGTAGGGTTGCTACACCATCATTACAGGCTACTCTTTGTAACAGCATAGAGGTTAAATCGCATTGCTTTTGCTCGCCAGGTTCAATACCAGCGGGCTCTAAAAAGTGTTTGTATATGTCTAAACGCGCCAAAGGCACGGGGTAACTAATTAAGGTTTGCTTTGCCAATTGCGCTGGCGTGACAAACGCTTGTGCCGCTAATGCGTGATCACTAGCAACGACTAACTTTACTTCAAAATCAAATAGATGCTGATATGCGACGCTATGTCCTGGCACAGGATCAGATGTTAGCACTATATCTAAACTCCCTGTCTCCAACGCATTGAGTGAATCAAATAAATGACGGCTCGAAATGTCAATTTGAGCTGCTGGCGCATGCTGTTTAAATTGCTCAATAACGGGCATTAACCAACGAAAACAACTGTGGCATTCAATGCCGAGCTTAAGCTGTTGGCTTTCACCTTCTAAACCGCGTTTAAGATCTGACTCGGTTGCAATCACTTTCGGTAAGATTTCTTCCGCTAAATTCAGCAGACGTGAACCTTCGTGAGTAAACGTTAACGGTTTACTTTTACGAACAAAAATAGTTGAGTTAATTCGTGTCTCTAACTCTTTTATTTGATGAGAAAGCGCCGACTGGGTTACAAACCGTTTTTTAGCTGCACCCGCTAAACTGCCACTTTCCTTTAACGCCATCAAGGTGCGAAGGTGTCTAAGCTCTATCATTTTCTCTCCACATGAATCTTGCTCAACTAGCTGATGAAATCAATTCGATTGCTTGACAGCAGAGTAACACAATAAACTTCTAGACGTCCAGACGCCTATGTAGCTTTTCTACATAAATGGCTATAAATTTTTGCTCAACGAAAAGGAAAGCAGTATGAAAATTTCAAGTTTAGGATTTCCCCGCATAGGACGTCAGCGTGAATTGAAGTTTGTTTTAGAACGTTATTGGCGCGGTGAAGCAACATTAACGGAGCTGAAAAACGTTGCCAGTGAATTAAAACGCACTCATTGGCAGTGGCAAGCAGATGCGGGTGTTGAATTACTGCCAGTAGGGGATTTTGCTTATTATGACCAGGTGCTAACCCTGAGCGCGACCTTAAATGTGATCCCCGATCGTCATCGGGCCACTCAAGCTGATGGCAGCCCAGCCGCTGTCGATATTGACACCTTATTTCGCGTGGCTCGTGGCCGTTCGCAAAGCGGTCAACATGCGTGTGCGGCAGAAATGACCAAGTTTTTTAATACTAACTACCATTACCAAGTGCCAGAACTAAGCGCTGATCAAACATTTGAGATTGCCTTCGAACAATTGTTTGATGAAGTCACAGAAGCACAGCAATTAGGTCATCAAGCAAAACCTGTGCTGCTCGGTCCGGTGACGTATTTATACTTATCTAAAAGCCTTTCTGAGTTTAATAAGTTGACGTTGTTACCGCAGTTATTGGTTGCCTATCAACAAATTTTGTCTCGTTTTGCTGCCCAAGGTGTGAGTTGGGTACAGCTTGATGAACCGGTATTAGCGGCAGACTTAACCGATGAGTGGCAGCAAGCCATTAGCCACAGTTATCAAACGTTAGCGCAACAAAAGCCAGCATCATTAAAGGTTTTACTCGCCAGTTATTACGGTTCTATTGCCCATCATCAAGCATTGGTGAGTGCATTACCGGTTGAGGGGCTACATCTTGATTTAGTCACCGCGCCAGAACAGCTTGATGTGTTTGTTAATGCTTTAGGCGTTCAGCAGGTACTTTCTGTTGGGGTGGTTAATGGCCGTAATGTGTGGGCTGCTGATGTTGATGTGATTGCACAGAAGGTAACCGAGTTAGCGACCATGTTAGGCGATCGTTTGTGGATTGCACCTTCATGTTCATTGTTGCATTGTCCTGTGGATGTCGAGGTTGAAAGACAATTAATTACGCCATTACTTGGCCAATTAGCTTTTGCGAAACAAAAATTATTTGAACTTAACGAAATTCATCAATTAATCGTTGAGCAAGGTTCAGCAACTAGCCAAGCGATTATTGATCGTTGCCAGCAACGCCGCTTGGCAAAAGCTGCCGCAGCTAATCAGCAGGTTGTAGAACGTGTGTCGCAGCTAACCGCTGATGATTTTGAACGTAACAGTCCATTTGCCCGCCGTATCATTGCCCAACAACAAAAGTTAGCGCTGCCATTATTACCCACAACCACCATAGGTTCATTTCCGCAAACGCCAGCTATTCGGGGTTTACGCAGTCGCTGGCGTAAAGGCGAAATCAATGACAATGATTACCGTTCACAGCTTGAGCAAGTCACTCAAGACACCATTTCTCGTCAACTTAAACTGGGTATCGACGTGCTAGTTCACGGCGAAGCTGAGCGTAATGACATGGTGGAGTATTTTGGTGAACAATTAGAGGGCGTTGGGTTTACTCAATTTGGTTGGGTGCAAAGTTATGGTTCTCGTTGCGTTAAGCCGCCGTTAATTTATGGCGATGTGTCTCGCCCCAAACCAATGACGGTCGACTGGGCTACCTATGCGCAAAGCTTAACCGACAAGCCTGTTAAGGGCATGCTAACGGGTCCGGTGACCATTTTACATTGGTCGTTCGCTCGTGAAGATATTCCACGTAAAGATATTGCTAACCAACTTGCATTAGCAGTACGTGACGAAGTGGTTGATTTAGAGAAAGCGGGTATTGGCATTATTCAAATTGATGAACCTGCATTTCGTGAAGGTTTACCGATTAAACAAAGCCAATGGGCAGATTATTTAACCTGGGCGGTGGATGCGTTTAAGTTATCGGCTGCAGGTGTTGAAGATGCAACTCAAATCCATACACACATGTGTTACAGCGAGTTCAATGACACCATTAATGCCATAGCGGCGATGGATGCTGATGTTATCACCATTGAGACGTCACGTTCGCGTATGGAGCTACTGAGTGCCTTTGAAGATTTTCATTATCCTAATGAAATTGGTCCCGGTGTGTATGACATTCATTCGCCAAATATTCCAACCGTTGATGAAATGGTCGACTTAATAACTAAAGCGTCGCAAAAAGTGCCGGTGAAACAGTTATGGGTTAATCCTGATTGTGGTTTAAAAACCCGTACCTGGGATGAAGTTGAGCCCGCGCTGCGGAATATGATTGAAGCGACTAAAGTGCTTCGACGTCGGTTCTAATTGGGATGAACTCGTTATAGATAACATTGATTTAAATGAAAATAATTTATCAATATTAGCTGGCAGACATGGCGAAGCCAAATGTAGACTTGGCAATTGTATGTAGTTGTATGTAGTTGTATGAAGTTGTATGAAGTTGTATGAAGTTGTATGAAGTTGAATTTGGTTGTTCTCTGTTGAGAGTAGTTGAAAAAAACTTATCTTAGGGAAAAACGGTGTGAGCCCCCCGGATTCAACGGCTTACCGTTATCTGTTTATTATTCAACGATACTGCGGTGAATAGCGCTATTGTTTACTACACTGAAACTAAAGATGTGCAGTTAACAATAGGAGCTATTATGAGTCACACTTATAAAGTCATTGAACTCGTGGGATCATCACCAATAAGTTCAGATGAGGCGGTCAAAAATGCGATTGCAGAAGCCAATAAAAGTTTACTACATTTGCGTTGGTTTCAAGTTATCGAAACTCGTGGTCATTTAGAAGAAGGCCTAATTGCTCATTGGCAAGTGACCATTAAAGTGGGTTTTACCTTAGACTCTAATGCCTAATGCTTATTTTGTTTATGCGTCTCTTGGTAAACCCTTTTGTATTGATCTGATCACTCGTTGAGTTTTACGTGAAAGCGCCGACTGTGGCGCTTTTTGTATTTGTTGAACTAATGCCCATTCAATATGCTCAAGTACCATATCATCCACTTCTTCACTGTGTTTACGTTGCTCTAACGCATTAATAATGGCCGGATTAGCAGGGGCATTACCTAATGCAATCGCGATATTACGTAACCAACGTTTATGACCAATTCGTCGAATCGCACTGCCTTCTGTTTGGCTGAGAAAATAAGGTTCAGACCAAGCAAATAGAGTCAGTAAATCGGGTTGAATAAGCGCACTGCGAGTATGAAAATCAGTTTCTTTTGTCAGTGGTGCTTTAGCATTGACTGGGCACACTAGCTGGCAGTCATCACAGCCATAAATACGATTGCCTATAAGCGGGCGAAACTCTTCTGGGATAGCGCCCTGTAATTCAATGGTCAAGTAAGAAATACAGCGTCTTGCATCGACAACATAGGGCTCGACAATCGCATCAGTTGGGCATGACTTTATGCAGGCTACGCAAGTGTTGCAGCCTTCTTCAATCGGGATATCTAACGGTAACGGTAAGTTAATGAGTAACTCGCCAAGAAAAAACCAGCTGCCTGCATCTGGGTGTAAAATTAACGAGTGTTTGCCTTTCCAGCCTAGTCCGGCTTTATCGGCTAATGGACGTTCTAAAATAGGTGCAGAATCCACAAAAGGTCTAAAATCAGTCGTATCAAAGTCGAGCTGTTGGCAATACTGGTTAATTTTATCGCCGAGCTTTTTAAGCCGTTGTCGGATGAGTTTATGGTAATCACGTCCACCCGCATAACGAGAGATATAACCAAGATTTGGGTCGGTTAAATTACTGGCAAAGCCAGCGTCAGGCGGTAAATAGTCCATCCGAGCACAAATCACTCTAATGGTTCCGGGATGTAACTCAGCGGGTCTAGCACGCATCATTCCGTGATTAGCCATGTAAGCCATCTCACCGTGATAACCTTTATCTAACCAGTCTTGTAATGCTGCCTCATGCTGAGTTAAGTCGACATCAGCAACACCAATATGAGCAAAGCCAAGTTCTTTACCCCAAAGCTTGATTTGCCTATTGAGCACATCAAGTTGAACCGCGGTCAATGGACAGGGCTCGGGGATTGAATTGATCTCAAGATCGGTAATTGGATCAGGCGTTAATACTGCGGTCGTTGTTGTCATAACACTATCATTGAGTAAACACGCTAAAATTATACGCGTTTTACTCAGCTTTGACACAATTTCGACCAGCAGCTTTGGCTGAATAGAGTGCTTTGTCCGCTTTTAGCAACAACGGAGATAACTCTGTTTCATTACTATAACTCGCCACTCCAGCACTGATGGTTTGATGTAAGTTCGGCGAAATCTGAGTCCAGTCGTAATCAGCAATGGTCTCAATTAACCGATTAGCGATTTCAATGGCTTTCGCTTTGTCGATATTAGGTAATAAAATCAAAAACTCTTCACCACCAACACGTCCAACAACATCGGTATCGCGCATCATACTAGTACTAATAGAGGCCAGTTTTACCAGTACTTTATCGCCCATGTCGTGGCCTAAAGTGTCGTTAACGATTTTAAAGTGGTCGGCATCAAAAGAGATGATTGAAAAAGGTTTACCCGACTGTTGTGATGATTTCAGGAAATAATTGCCTTGAGAATAGGTGTCACGTCTATTGGAGAGCTTAGTGAGCTCATCAGTTAGGGCTAAACGTCTAAAGAGCTGTTTTCGCATGACTTGCTTGTAAGCAAACATTGATACGATAATTAAAATAATCGCAACTAAGATTATAATGATGATTTGCATGCTTTCGTTACGCTGTAAAATCTGTAACTGTTGTTCTTTATCTTTGTCGCGTTGTATTAACCATTCGTTTTCGGTTTGAATTTTGTTGGTGTTAAAGCGCGCTTGCATTTCTGAGTTGCGATCAGACATATTTTGCTTATCAAGTGCCATGTGCATTTTAATAAATTTTTGTAATGTTTTTAATGCGTTTTCAATATCACCTTTAGCTTGGTAGATATCGCTTTTGAGATAGATGTTTTCATTTTCACCGCGTTCATTGCCACCACGGTTAAAATCAATTGATGCAAGCTGACTGTATTCAAGTGCCTTATCTAATTCATTTTTAGCTAAATATACTTGTGCTAGGTATAACATTAATGAGCTATGCGGCCCATCATGACTGACTGGGATTTCTTTTTCTGCTTCCTTTAACAGCACTAGTGCTTCATCTATTTTATCTAGCTTAATCAGATTACCTGCAATATTGGTTTTGGCATCTGCAATCGCAACGTTATCTTTTTGGGTTTTCCAGAAGGCGAGCGACTGTTTAAATCGAGCTGTAGACTCATCGATACGTCCAAGCTCTAAAAGTGAAAATGCGATCTGATTATTGATGTTATCAGCTTCTATTTGTTGATTGGCCTTAAGGTAAGCTTGTTCAAGTTTTATTTGGTATTTAAGAGCGGTTTCAGCATCACCAAAACGCCGATAACTTGCAGCAAGTTCACTCAAGTTATCATTTGCCCAATAAGTTAAATTAAGATTTTCATACAATTGTTGCGATGTAATTAAATCTTCTAATGCAGATGAATAGTTGCCTTGATAGGACAGCATTGCCCCTCGAATGCTGCGGCCGTCAGCGATAAGTCGAGGATCTTCAAGTTCGTATGCATTATTTATTGCATTAGAAAGATCGTCCAGAGCTTCGTCTAATTGCCCTGAAAACTGTTTGTAATAGCCCAAACATAATAATAAATCGGTATGAATTGCGGATGGATAGGGTTCTGAATATATCAGCAGTTGCTGCTCTGCATATTTAATGGCGTTGGTAAGTTCACTCTCTGTAGTAGAAGGCTGGTTCCAGCAGTTTAAACGGACATAGAGTTTTTGACGGATCTCATCGTCAGAGGCAATGATCCGCTTATATTCGTTGAGTAGCTTTTCGCCAGCGATCTGATCAATATAATCAGCTAAATCTATTTTTTTATAGATAGCATCAGCTTTGTCGTTGTCGTAATAAGCGGCAAAGACTGAAGTAGGTAAAAAATATATTGCGATAAAAATAGCAATAAAAAAGTGAAAATTTAGTGATTTATTCAAAATAATAAGCTGCTTTTTTATTTATAGTTTTTGTTGGCAACAATAATCATTGTGTAGGCGTAGTTATAGCACTTTTATATACATCTTTACTATCGATGAGCAATTATTGTGCACAATGGGTGTTTTATCAATGATAAATTGATGTGACCTGCAGATTAAAGTCCATATTTAGAGGCTGATCTGCTCATTAAGTTAATATATCGACGGAGTATTACTTTAAAAACTGATAATACAAACAGTAAAAAATCATGTCATAATTGGATTAGCTTGTTTTCATTTACATGAGTAAAAGACATATCACTGCATAGATATGGCATTAAGAGTGCGTTTGTTCTGGCCTAATTTCAATAAATAATTTGATTATTATGCCATCAAACATTCTGATGCCAATCCATGTGTAGAATGTTAATTGAGAGATAACCATGACCAAAGTTGACCCGCAGTATCAAGACGTAGCAAAACAAATTTCGTATAACGTAGCAAACAAAGTACTGCCGATGGACAAGTTACCTGAAACATTACTTGAGGCCTATGAAGGCTTGTTTAGCGAACTTATTGAAGATAAAGCCAATACATTTACTCATGCTTGGGATGCATTACCTGCGAGTGCGCAAAAGTTAATGACCAAAGCAGAGTTTCATGGCTTTTATATTGCCAATGCGTGGATGCAGTTAAGCCGTGTTGCGCAAGAAATTGCTGATAGTGCTGACTCTGAAGAAGAGATGAATAATAACGAATATGATGGTGTCTTCGGACGCTTAGCTGAGCAGTCGTTGAAAGAGTGTTTACGTAAGCTTAAAAAAGCGCGCACCGACCGCCCATTGTTGAATAGTTTTAAGCTAGTGATGTCGGCATAAATTTACTGTTATTACAGACATAAAAAATCCCAACTTAGGTTGGGATTTTTTTATGGTTAAAAAGCGCATAACCTTTTCAATCAATGAGTTTCACTATCACACTAATGACAATCAGCGCTTTACAATTCTAAAGCGCTGAGTCGTACTTAATTATTGTTAGAATGAGGTACGTTTGTAACGACGATATTCAGGTTCCCAGAAGTTAGCCTCAATCGATTGTTGCAGTAACTCATCGGTACAAGGTAATGCTAAACCTTGATCAATGGCAGCTTTAGCAACAGCAAAAGCAATATATTTACTGACAGCTTGAATATCTTCTAGGCGAGGTAATAGCGAGCCAACACCCTCTTTGCCTAATGGCGAACACTCCGCTAAAGCACGACTTGAAGCCATTAACATTTCATCAGATACACGCCTTGCACCACAAGATAATACGCCTAAGCCAATACCTGGGAAGATAAAGCTATTATTACATTGTGCTATCTCAAAGGTTTCGCCATTGACGACCACAGGTTCAAATGGGCTACCCGTTGCCACGAGTGCTTGGCCCGATGTCCAATTAAGAATGTCCTTCGGGGTCGCTTCTACACGGCTCGTTGGATTCGATAATGGGAATACAATTGGACGTTTACAATGGCTGTGCATTGCTCTAATGATTTCTTCAGTAAATAAACCAGGAGAGCCTGATACTCCAATAAGTACCGTTGGCTTGGCATTGTTAACCACATCAAGTAACGAAATATTGTCACTGTAATTGTCCCATGCTTCTATCGTGGCACAGGGTTGCGCTAGCTTCTGTTGGAATGGAAGTAGATTAGGCATGTTATCGAGTAATAAGCCCCAACGATCGACCATAAACACTTGTGAGCGAGCTTGTTGATCGCTAATGCCCTCAGATACCATTGTCGCCACAATCGCTTCGGCAATACCACAACCAGCGCTACCCGCACCCAAGAAGGTAATACGTTGCTCGCTAAGTTTACTGTTAGCGGCTTTACAAGCTGCCAGTAGTGAGCCTACCGTAACGGCTGCAGTGCCTTGAATATCATCATTGAAACTGCAATATTGATCTTTATATCGTTCAAGTAATGGCATGGCATTTTTTTGTGCAAAATCTTCGAACTGAATTAAGGCATCAGGCCAGCGACGGCTGACTGCTTGCATAAATTCTTCAACAAATTCAGCATATTCATCACCGCCAATACGTTGATGACGCCAGCCCATATACATAGGGTCTTCAAGAAGTTGTGGGTTATCAGTACCAACATCTAAGGTCACCGCAAGACAATACGCCGGGCTTATGCCGCCACAACTGGTGTATAGCGATAATTTACCAATTGGGATCCCCATACCGCCTATGCCTTGGTCGCCTAAACCGAGAATACGTTCTCCGTCCGTCACCACGATGACTTTGACTTTATGGCGGGTTGAGTTATTTAAAATATCATCAATGCGATCTTTGTTAGGATACGAAATAAATAAACCGCGGTTACGACGATAGTTTTTTGAGAAACGTTCACAGGCTAAACCAACCGTAGGCGTGTAGATAATTGGCATCATTTCACTGATGTTATTACGCACTAAACGATAAAATAAGGTTTCGTTAGTATCTTGAATGTTGCGTAAATAAATGTGCTTATCGAGATCATTGGTGAAGTTTTTAAATTGTGCGTAAGCGCGAGCGGCTTGCTCATCAATGGTTTCAATGACCCAAGGAATGAGGCCTTCGAGGTTGAAATAAATTCGTTCTTCTTCACTAAATGCACTGCCTTTATTAAGCAGGGGTGATTCAAGAATCGCTGGGCCGGCAAAAGGAAGATAGAGGGGGCGTTTGTTATCGTCCATGGGGAACCTTAATGTGTGAGATCCAGTTAGATCGTTATTAGAATTGGGCTGGTTTTTTGTGCTTGTAGATTATCACGTCTGATCTTTTTTGTGGTCTGTTAAGTGAGTAAAATCACATAATTGTTAGGTACTTTTACTCACCTCTTACTATTGTGTCATTGCTATGTGAACAATCGTATGGTGTAAATGCAAAATTATTATTGTTTAAATGTAAATCTCACAAACAAAAATGCGCAGCCTAAGCTACGCATTTATAAAGCATTATCTCAACAACTTGGCAGGTTTTACTTACCGCGATGTTTGATTGATAAACCTTTAACGAAATTTCTTAATACCTGGTCGCCACAAGGTTTATAGTTTTTATGATCAGGGTTACGGAATAGCGCACCTAGCTCAGATTTAGTCATTGAAAAATCTGCTAAAGCTAATGCGGCAATAATATCTTCTTCACGCATTTCAAGCGCAACGCGTAATTTTTTGAACATAAGGTTGTTAGTCAATTGCTTTAAAGGTGCTGGTACTTCAGCTCCTGGCTTTAATCCACGATTTTGAATGATCAAACCATCTAAGAATTGACACATTAATGTGTCATTACACGCTTGATAACCTTCTTCTTCCTCTTTTTTCAACAGCGCAATAATTTGCTCTGAAGACATGTCTACTTTGGCTTGGCTGAAAATGTTAATCATTTTGGCATTTGAATAGTCAAACACAAAGCGAATACGGCGAAGAATATCATTGTTAATCATAAGGTTCTCTGGCGCGGATGCGCATAAATGGTTTAGGTCAATTGACGAAACACTAGTATAACGGGTAATCATTGATTAGTCAGATTAATCCTGCTTGAACTGCAATCGATTTCTAACGCTGCTAGTGCCGCTTCGCTGCTAGTGCCGCTTCGCTGCTAGGGCGACCTTCGGTCTGCTAGTATCGCTTCGCTGCTAGGGCGAGCTTCGGCCTGCTAGTGTCGCTTCGCTGCTAGGGCGACCTTTGGTCTGCTAGTATCGCTTCGCTGCTAGGGCAAGCTTCGGCCTGCTAGTGTCGCTTCGCTGCTAGTGCGACCTTCGGTCTGCTAGTGCGACCTTCGGTCTGCTAGTGCGACCTTCGGTCTGCTAGTGCGACCTTCGGTCTGCTAGTGCGACCTTCGGTCTGCTAGTGCGACCTTCGGTCTGCTAGTGCGACCTTCGGTCTGCTGGTATCGCTTCGCTGTTAGGCTGTTGATTTTATAGGATCTAGCCGCGTAGCGTCCTAGCCTCTAGGCTTTTAGTGAGATTATTTTGTGAGATACCAATAAATAAACAAAATAGCGAAGCTAACTAAATACAATAAACCAATCCAAGACAATCCAACCATCACCCGGCCATAACGATGTTTTTTAGCCAAGGTGTCACTGGTCATTAAACGGAAGTTAAGCCAAGCAAAAATAACGGTAGTCATAAAGGCAAGGATCATCACAAATTCAAGCAGCGGTAATAAGGCGCCTTTAAAGAATAAAATGAGTAATAAACCCAGCGCGCTGATCCCGAGCATCACCTGGGTTAAATAACTGCGTGTGGACGTGTTGTTAGACAGTAATCGCCAGCCCATATCAAGTGTGCGGCTATAACCATCAATTACCGTCACTGTGGTGCTAAAAATACATAAAAACGCGACTATCCCAATGAGATAGCGGCTTTCATTGCCCATAACTTGGCTATAGAGGGTGATCAATTGCGACGCAAATACCGCGCCAGAGTCAGAAAAACGCTCGCCACTGCCGTGCATCACTAATGCGCCTAATGCTAAAAATACAATCGCCAGTAATGCCGTGGTGACATAGCCTAGATTAAAATCAAAAATAGCCTGCTTGGCGGTTACCGTTTGAGTTTTACGTTTTTCTATTAACCATAATGAGTTCCAAGTACTGACCTCTATCGGAGCAGGCATCCAACCCATCATCGCCACTAAAAAACCGACATACGCCCATTGCCAAGGAGATTCGCCAACCACTGGAGTGCCGAATCCGCTATGACGATTAAAAGCCAATGCCACGGCGACTAAGGTGGTTAACGTAAGAGCCAACATGATAATTTTGGTCATTTTATCAAGTAGTTTGTAGTGGCCGAAAATTAATAATGCTAATGAGCTGACCAATACAATTAGCGCTAATACATCAATCGATAGCGGAATAAACTGGGTTAGCATGGCCGCCGTTAACATACATACCCCCGCCGTACTGGCAATGGCGGCAATAACATTAAGCCCCGTAAACAGCATCAAATACCCGCGGCCTTGCTTTTGATAACCGTGCAATAAACTCTCATCAGTTGCTGCTGTGTAGCGAGCGCCAGCGGCGAAGAAAGGATACTTAACGATATTGACTAATAAAATGAGCCACGCCAGTTGCCAACCAAATTCGGCACCCGCTCGAGTTGAGGCGACTAAGTGAGAAGCGCCAATCGCGGCGGCGGCCATTAAGATCCCAGGTCCTGTGGCTTTAAAAAGTGTGTTAACACGAGATACCCACGGTAAGGCTGATGCAGTTTGTTGATTAAGCATGTTAAAAAAGACCTAGTTTGATTGTTTAGCGGTTAATGATTGTTCAATACGCAAAAGAGTAGCGTTCATTTGTTGTAGATTGTCGAGGATTAATGCATCGGTATTGGAGCGGGCCGATGTGTGGTCTTTCCGTTCAGTGAGTTGTGTTTTTTGTGCCAGTACTTGTGCTCTAAAATCGACTACATTTATGACGCCCGTTAAGTTAATTAACGCCCCAGCACCAGATTGCCCGGCGGTTTCTACGGTAAGTTTATGTATGCTAAACATGCGCATGATGGGGCCTTGGATAAGCGCCATATCGGTGATTTTATCCAATGGAACGGTATTTTCTGTTCGAGTAAACAACCCTTTGCGGACGATGAGTTTTTGCTCGGTTAATTCAGCACTCATGTTATTGATGTAACGCTTTGTCGCCAGTAATCCTAGGGGAAACCATAATAATAACAATGGAATACCAACAACACTTAGGCAAAAGACTAAGCCGCCAGACAATAACCAGTACAGACCTAGGTTTGCATGAAAGTGGGCACTAACTAGCGTTTTGTCACTCATCTGACCTCCATATCAAAAGCATTTAAATTCACTTTTTTTAAGTATTTATTCTTGTTTAAGTGGCTGGTTACATTTACATTACGGGCTTGTGTTGACTTTGTTAAGAAATGACTTAACTTAGTTGCGTAAGTATAAATCCGCACGAGTTGCGCGTCGTTATAGCTTTAACGGCAGTGTGCAACAGTCAAGGATGTAAAACAATAAATTAACGTTAAGGATGATCATGAAAAAAACTAACCTACTGCGTAGTGCTTGCGCTATCGCCATATCACTGTCCCTTGCCCCTATCGCATTCGTTTCTCAAGCTGCTGAAGCCGGTGCTGAATCAAAAGTTGAACGAATTGAAGTGACTGGTTCTCGTATCAAACGAACTGATATTGAGGGACCTTCGCCAGTACAATCGTTGAATAAAGACGATATCGCCAACATGGGTTTCGATAACCTACAACAATTGCTTGAGCGTATGCCTGCAAACGGTTCTGGTGCATTTTCTACTCGTGGAAACAGCCAAGATTCTACCGCTAACGGTGGTGCATCAATCAGTTTACGTGGCTTAGGGCCAGATGCCACTTTGGTACTTATCAATGGTCGCCGAGTGGGATCGAGTGCCTTTGCTGAAGGTATTTCGAATTCATTTGTTGATATCAACAATATCCCAGTATCAGCGATTGAGCGCATTGATATTCTTAAAGACGGTGCTTCAGCCATTTATGGTTCTGATGCTATCGCTGGTGTGGTTAACATCATATTAAGAAAAGATATCGAAGGGCTTGAAATTAACCTAGGTTATGGTGATGACAGCGGTACGGGTTATGACGAAACCACAGCCAGCTTAGTGTGGGGCGTAAAAGCCGACAAAGGCAGTGCGTCAATTATTCTTGATTACTTTACCAATGGCACCTTGTCAGCAAGCGATATGGGTCGTTTTGGCACCGCTAACCAATCACCTTACGGCGGTGAAGATTACCGTTCATCACGAGGCTTTCCAGGGTATTTTTATGTTAATGGTGTGAAAACTATCGATCCTGATTGCCCCGCTGAGAATGCCACAGCAAGTGGCAGTTGTTTGTTTGATTACGGTCCATACAATTTAACCATTCCAACGTCTGAGCGTGTTGGTGCTATTGGCCAATTTGATTACATGCTAGGTGAAGATTTAACTGCATTTTTAGAGTTATCTGTACAACATAACACCTCTGAAGCGGGTGGTGCACCAACGCCATTAGATGAAGATGCTGGTTTAACCGTGCCTGGTTCTCATCCTAACAACCCATTTGGACAAGACATTGATATCGGCCGTTACCGTACGGTTGATGCTGGCGCTCGTCGTTGGGATATCGAATCAGATACTATGCGTATTGTTGCCGGTCTTCGTGGTGTAATAAACGATTGGGACTGGGAAGTATCAGCGCAACGTGGTCGCAGTGAATCAACTCAAACAGGTGACCGTTCACAAGGTTGGGTAAGAACTGATTACTTACAAGCCGAAATTGATGCGGGTAATTACAATCCTTTTGGCGGCACGATTAACTCAGCAGATGTAATTGATCGCATCACTACTAGCCTAGTAAGACAAGGTAAGTCGAGCATCACAGCTTATGATGCGAGTATTTCGGGCCATGCGTTTACTATCGCCGACCGCGATATCATGATGGCTGCAGGTGCAGAGTATCGCGAAGAAAGCGTTAGTGACGTGCCAGATGAGCAGTTCCAGCGCGGTCTGATTTTTGGTACTGAAGCGGTGTCTGCATTTGGTTCACGTGATCAACATGCTGCCTATGTAGAATTATCAATTCCTATTGCAGATAACTTTGAACTGCAGTTAGCGGGTCGTTATGACAGCTACAGTGACTTTGGTTCAACCACTAACCCTAAAATTGCCTTCCAATGGGGCATTAGTGACGAGATAACTGCACGTGGTTCTTGGTCAACTGGTTTCCGTGCACCATCGTTAGCGCAAATAGGCTTAGGTCCATCTGAAAAAAGTGACTTTTTAATTGATAGCTATCGTTGTGAAGCTGATAACGTAGATTGTGAGTTATTGGATTACAACTTTATATTTGCCGGTAACCCTAACCTTAAAGCTGAAGAGTCAGAAACGTGGAATGTGGGCATTATTTGGGCTCCAAGTCAGCAGTTTGATATTGGTGTCGATATGTACAATATCCTCCAAGATCACAAGATTGATTCACTGCAAAACCAGGTTCTTTATGATGAAAATTGTAATGATCAAAACAGTACGGTCTGTTTGCGAAATGCACCGCAAGCAGGTCAGACATTTGGTCCGCTTGATGTGATTAAATCTGGATTCGTCAATATTGGTTCACAAGAAGTTCAAGGTGTGGATTTATCAACTCATTATGGTCTTGAATTAAACCGCTATGGTGACGTTAAGTTTGGTCTAGAGTACAGTTACTTAATCAGCTTTGAAAAAGAAATTGATGGCGAGATCATTGATTACACTGGTGAGTATGAGTATCCACAACACCGCTGGTTAGCTACAACTAACTGGAACATGGATGACTTTGCCGCTAACGTTAACTTAAGTTACATCGGCGAGTTTGAAGATTTCAACGAAACCCGTACCGTTGATGCACAGTTGTTAGTTGATATGTCTGGTTCATATCGTTTCAATGACACGGTTAAGCTATCTGTAGGTGTTAATAACGTGTTTGATGAAGAGCCATCATTTGCGATTGGTGATGGTGATGCAGACCTATATGGTTACGCAATGGGTGTACATAACCCATTAGGCCGTTATATTTATACTAAAGTCACAATGAAGTTCTAATGACAACGTCATAAGATAACAACAGCCACATTCACTTAAGGTGCAATGTGGCTTTTTTATTCTCATTAACCTCATCATACAAAATGGAGCCAAAATGATTACGTTATACGGAACCCAAAAAAGTCGTGCGCTACGCGTATCTTGGCTTTTAGAAGAGTTAGGTATTGCATGGCAGTTTTATGCTATCGATTTTGCTAATGGTGAACATAAAAGTGACGCATTTTTAGCCCTTAACCCTAGTGGCAAAATGCCAGTACTCACAGAGGGTGATTTTGTGTTAAGCGAATCTGCGGCCATTATGCGTTATTTAGCGGAAAAGTACGGCCAAGGTAAATGGTTGCCAAAACCGGGTACTCAAGAGTCTGCTATCCATGAACGTTGGATGAGTTTTGTCATTAGTGAGCTTGAACAACCGATTTGGAGTATTGCAAAGCATCGTTTTGCGTTGCCAAAAGAACTGCGTGTAGACACTATGTTTACTGTAGCTAAATGGGAGTTTGATCAGGCGACAGCTATTGCTGAAACTTGGATACCGGAGTCTGGGTTTGTATGTGGCAGCGAGCCAATGGTCGCCGATATACTATTAAGCCAAACATTAGGGTGGGCTTTAGGATTCAAGCAAGACATTCCGCCAAAGTTGTCAGCGTATCGTGATAGGCTAAAGCAACGTCCTGCTTTGGCTGCTGCGCTCGCCAAAACAGTAGTACTTGCCGATGTCGCTAAATAACCGTTATTAAAAAGGAAGCCCGAAGCTTCCTTTTAGTGATTGACTGTCAAAATAGAGGTTTTTATAACTGAGTAGCGGCCCATTTTGCACGGCTTTCTCGGCTTTCGCTCATGCCGTTATCAGCACGATAAGCTTTATAGGCTTCGGCATCGAGCGCGACTAAGCTTACATCCACTTCAAGTACGAGTTTACATTCTTTTTTAATACGCCAAGCTGCGGCATTGTACAATTCAGTTAATGGTAAAGTGCTTAAAAATTCTGGATTGTATTGGGTATATAGCGCTTGAGTCGGATACACCACAAAGGCTAACCGACGCTTAGGCTCTTTTTTAAATAGCTCTTCAATACCGTCAGAGGTGTTGAGCACTTGCATTTCGATAATATCATCGATTTCTAGTAACTTTTTTTGAGCCGGAATCGGTGCTTTTTTCTCGCCAGATTCCCATGCCATCACGTCTTCATTACTGGCTTTAGTGATGCTAGCAACCTGTTCAGTTGTTAGGCCTAAAGACTGACGTAAACATTGAATTTCAATTGCATTTAAACCGGTATTTTTCGACATGATCGTTCTCATTGTTAGTGATAATTTGTTTGATAACCGTTTATTATCTCGCGTTGGGTTAGTTAACTCCAACCGAGGCTAATAAATAAGATTATCGATTAAGCCATACGTCTTCGGCCCAATGCCAAAATGATTCCCATACTTTGTCGCTAAATCGGCCTTTTTTCCAAAACAACACTTGGCTTTCTTCATCAATACAATAAAAGCTATCACCGATTTGGCAAATGGCAATTTGTTCGCGAGGTAATCCAATAGACCAAGCATAACAAGCCACTTCAGGTAAGTAGGTATGTGAAGATGGATCGGCAGCGGTAACAGGTTCAAGCGTGCCATAAATAACATCGCTGCCATACAGTAAGAATTCTTTTAGATCGTTGGGTAAACCAATTAAGATCTGTTCTTCAACTTCTACAAGTTGCTCAAAAGTTGGCAATTCTAACGGCACCGGTACGGTTTCGCTTAATTCTTGTAGTTGTTCAATAATGTCATTCATCGCATTGTCCAGCAGATCGTTTTGTAATGGGCGCGAGTATAGCAGAAGTGATTGTTGCGGATCTTGTTTGGCAAAAAAAAAGCGCTCATATGAGCGCTAAAAGGGTGGAAACTTACTGTGATTAGAAAAACGTTAGGGGTTGTGAGTTATTCATAATAAGGATAGTTATCAGTATTTATGCTACTTGTTGTTGTGAACTATATAAACTTTGACGTTTATAGCTTAACCACGCTTTATGATACTGCTTGTGCGAGTCTTGACGAAGCTTGGCTATCATGGCTTGCTCAATGTCATTTAAGTGTCTAGATGTGGCTTTCGCCTGAGACTCAATCTGTTGGATTTGCTCATAAACATGATGTTCAGGGCCACTTTTTATGTCGGCAATATCATTTAAATGAAATTGTACTTCAACCACCATTTGGCTAACGGGTAATTTCACTAATACATTTAAGTCACGATAACCTGACACTTTAGGATGAGAAAAACGATTTTTTAATTGCACAATTTCGGTGTATTGGCTCAACTGTTGGTAACTTGATAGCAAGCTTTTTACGTCATAGGCCACCACACTTGCCCGTGCTATATCGGTTAGTTGGCTGGCGTCGCCATTAAATTTTGTTTGCACTTTTTGAGCAGCACGCTGATAACTTTTGGTCGCAGGAATAATGGTTTTAGTATTACTTGATTGATCAATGAAGTGGAGTAGGTCAATCAGTTCTTGCTGCGCCGCCGGTGCCCGAGACATCAGAGCATGCAAGTTATCACTATCTTGTGTCACCAAGTCGCTGTTGTGATCGTAAAGTGCCATTAGCTGCTCAATATCATTAGATGATTTTTGGCTGAAGTCAGATGGCTGAGCTAGCTTGGTGTATTTAAGCTCGTTAGGCTGGGCAATAGCACCACGTGTAGACAGTAAAATTAAGAATATAAAGAAGGTACGAAACAACTTATTCATTGAATAGCTCCAGCATAATGTCTGTTAATCCAATGTACCGCTTTTTGGCTGAATAGGGGCTGAATGAACAAGGTTTAATGATATATATTAACTTGGCTATGTGTTCTATTCGTTTTTATTATCAAGTGGTTAGTTTTTTTATAATAAAAAAGGGCATCTTTCGATGCCCTTTTTTTGTGTAAATGTGACCTAAGTCAGTCATTCGTCTTGGTGATTACCAAATTTTTACGCGACTAGCAGGCTCAATGTACATTTTGTCGCCTTCTTTCACGTCATAAGTGCTGTAGAACTCAGGCATGTTAGATAACGCACCTAATGCACGGAAATGACCAGGTGAATGCGGATCAGTTGCAACGCGGTTACGCATGGCTTCTTCTTTCATCTTCACACGCCAAATTTGAGTGAAGCCCATGAAGAAACGTTGATCGCCTGTTAAGCCATCAATAACCGGTGCTTCTTTACCGTCAAGTGACATTTTGTAAGCTTTATAGGCGATAGTCACACCTGATAAGTCACCAATGTTCTCGCCTAATGTTAAGCTGCCATTCACGTGTAGGTCGTCAAACACTTGATAACCATTGTACTGAGCGATTAATGCATTGCCTTTTGACTCGAATGCTTTTAAGTCAGCTTCGGTCCACCAGTCACGCATGTTACCTTCGCCATCAAATTTAGCACCTTGGTCATCAAAGCCATGGCCCATTTCGTGGCCAATAACAGCACCAATACCACCATAGTTAACCGCATCATCAGCTTCTAAGTTGAAGAAAGGCGGTTGTAAAATCGCAGCAGGGAACACGATTTCGTTCATGGTTGGGTTGTAGTAAGCGTTAACGGTTTGTGGCGTCATGTGCCACTCGTCTTTGTCAATTGGTTGGCCTAACTTAGCAAGACTTTTGTTATGCTCAACAATCGCTGCACGCTTGGCGTTACCGACTAAATCATCTGCTTTAATGGTTAGTTTGCTGTAGTCATCCCACTTGTTCGGGTAACCAATTTTAGGATTAAACTTAGCCAATTTATCTTTTGCAGCAACTTTAGTATCAGCACTCATCCAATCTAATGAATCAATGCTTGAACTATAAGCGCCACGTAGGTTTTCAACTAACTGTTCCATGCGGGTTTTAGCTTCTGGTGCAAAGTGACGTTTCACATACACTTTACCCACTACTTCGCCTAGCGTGTCACTCACAGTGCTCACGCCACGCTTCCAACGAGGTTCTTGTTCTTCTTGACCATTAAGCGTCTTAGAGAAAAACTCAAAGTTTTCGTTATCTAATGCTTCAGATAAATTGCTGGCATTATGAGTTAATGCCATCCAAGTCATGTAGTTTTTCCAAGTATCAAGGTCGTTATTTTTAAGCACCTCGTTTAAGCCTTGGATATAACTTGGTTGGTTGATAATGATATCTGTTTGCTTGTCGCCGCCAAGCGCCGCTAAATAACCATCCCAGTTAATTTCTGAAGCCAATTCTGGCAAATTCTTAACTTGGTATAGGTTGTATGTTTTAGTACTGTCGCGCGTTTCAACAACGTCCCAATGCTTTTCTGCAATTTGAGTTTCAAGTGCAAGAATGGCTTCAGCGTTGGCTTTTGCATTTGGTAAGCCAGCAAGGTTGTACATTTTCTCAATGTGTTCAACGTAGGCTTTACGGATGTTGACGAAGCGTTCTTCTTGATTAAAGTAGTAATCTTTCTCTGGCAGGCTTAAACCATATTGCCAAATGTGTGTGGCATAACGGCTTGAATCTTTAGCATCAATTTCAACATAGAATGCTAGCGGTGTACCGCCACCGTTTGCTTGGTTTTCACCAAAAAATGCGGTTAATTCTTTTTTATCTTTCAGGGCTGCAATTTTATCCAAATCAGCTTGGATTGGTGCAATACCTAATTTATCAAGCGTTTCAACATCCATGAATGAGCGATATAAATCAGCCACTTTCTGTTCATCTGTGCCATCGGCTAGATTCGGCGTCGCGCTTAAATCTTCAATAATGGCTTTAACGTCATCACGTGCATTTTCACGTAAGTCGTAAAATGCGCCAATGTTGGTACGGTCGCTAGGGATTTCTGCATTTTTCATCCATGCGCCGTTAACATACATATAAAAATCGTCTTGTGGGCGCACTGACTTGTCGATGTTGTCAAACGTGATGCCAGACGTAAGTGCTTTTTCTACTGCAGCAGCAGTAGCTGTTTTTGCGACATCTGCAGCAGGCGTAACGACTGCCTTGTCATCACTACAAGCACTCAAGCCTGCAATTAATGAGGCGCATAGACCGCCAATAACCAATTTTCTCATGTTGTTTCCTTTGCTTGATGTAAAAAGCCCTTCAATGGGGCATTGCGATCAGTGTCGCTTAATTCAGTAATAACCCCTTTATCCAAAGGGAAAAGCTATTACTTTTTATTGTGAATTGTATGTTAAGGCCTTATCCGCCTATAAAACAAGCCGCAAGGAGGCCTTTTTAGCGTGTTTTTTGTGAGGATGTGTAACCAAAAATTACCTTAGCGGTGAAAAATATCGGTGATTGATTTCTATTTAAGCGTGTAAGCAGCATAATAGCGTCAATATTTTTAGATTGAGTAATCATTGTGCGTTTAGACAAATTTATCTGTGAAAGTACCGAACTGACTCGGTCATTGGCCAAGAGAGCCTTGCATCGTGGTGACGTTACCTGTGATGGTGTTGTGGTCAAAAACTCAGGTTTTAAAGTACTACCACAAATGTCGGTGCATTTAGACGGCATATTAATTAGCGTGATTGGCGAGCGTTACATCATGTTAAACAAACCGGTAGACACCATTTGTTCAACCATCGATGAAGAATATCCATCCGTATTGAGTTTGATTGATATTGAGAAAATGGACACTTTGCACATTGCTGGTCGATTAGATGTCGACACCACAGGCTTAGTGTTAATTACCAGCGATGGTCAGTGGTCGCATAAAATCACTTCGCCAAAGAAAGATTGTGGCAAACGCTATTTGGTTGAATTAGCCGAACCTATTGATGACAGTTTAATCCAGGTATTTGCCGATGGTGTTGAGCTGCGCAATGAAGATGAGCTGACCAAGCCTGCTTTGCTCGATATTATTGACTCAACTCATGTGCGATTGACGATTAGCGAAGGTAAGTACCATCAAGTTAAGCGTATGTTTGCCGCGGTGGGTAATAGAGTGGTTAATTTACACCGTGAAGCGGTAGGTGATATCGAGTTAAACACGGACTTAGCCGCAGGTGAATGGCGCTTTTTAACCGATGCTGAAATGAAATCTGTGTAGTCATTATTTGAATATATAAAAGTGCCCGGTTGTCACCATATAATGATTACCGGGCATTTCTTTATCTGCTCATTGCAAATCAATTTCTACTCAATACAAAATCACTTTTTCAATACAGAATCAATTGCGACCAAAGCGCTCTTTTATAAGCATCGCTTACCCCGAGCTAATGTTATTTTACACTTATTGAGTCAGGCTAATTTTGCCACTAATGGTATTGATGTTGACTTGGCCTGTGCCAGCTTGAGTTTTGAACTGCAACGTTTTGGCTGGTGAGTACTTTTGTTTTAGCGGTTTATCATCGGTTAATTGATTGTCGATTTTTCCACCAGGGCCGCCATCAATCATAAAACTGATGTTAGGCATACCAGCAAACGTTAGTGCCATATCTCCACTTATGGTTTCGAGTTGAGCTTTGTTTAAATCGGCCCCTAAGGTTAATTGTGCATCGCCACTGATGGTAACAATATTCAACTCAGTGACTTGGTTAACGATTGCGGTTATGTCACCAGACACTTGGTCGACAGACAAATGTGTAAAAGCGCTTTGGCTTTTTAGTTCGCCACTGACTAAGCGCAGCTCAGCCTCGCCTTGGCTATTGCTATCAGTGATATCGCCCGATACTGTTTCGAGGTTAATTTTTCCTGCTAGCTCAGAGGTATTAATATTGCCTGACACCGTGGTGAGTTTAGTATTGCCACTAAGTTGTTGGGCGTTAATGTTGCCGCTGACTAACGCTAACGATATTTGGCCATTTAGCTGTGATAATTGATAACTGGCTGATACTCCCTCGGCATCTAAACCTAGCTGTTTTGGCAGGTAAATGGTCAGTTGTGACCCTTGTTTATTATTGCCCTGATAACTGCGGGGTAATTTATCTTCTACAATAACGCTATTGCCTTTAACCTCAAATATTAAGCCTTGGCTTAACTCATCAAGTTCACCTTTAATCTGAATGCTATTTTTATCCCAACTGACTAGCTCAACGTTACCCCGTTGTATTTTCATGCTGACCGAAGGGTTATCTGTGACCGTTAATTGTTGGTCAACGGCTTCTTTGGCCATTGAGATAAAACTGATACCGATTAACGGCACGATTAACACGTATTTAAGAATGCTCATATTGTATTTCCTTGTGGTGTCTGTTTAGACGTAAATGGGAGCTTTTGGCCTTGCTGCAATAGGGTTATTTGACGTTGCATGATCCAGCGCCATAATTGCCACATTTGTTGATTAGTCGGTTGTTGTTTCAATGCCGCTTGTACTTGTTTTGAGGCGGTATCCAGCTCGGCTAATGCTTGGCTAATATCGCTCTGTATCTGTTGTGGAGCATCAGTTGATGATAATTGCCAACTCACGGTGTATTGGTTTTGATTAAAAACATCCAGTTGGGTCTGATGAGTCATGGCTATTTGATCGACTAGCTCAGCTAATGTTGTCTCAGCTAATGTTGCCTGGGTGTGTGTTGGTGATGTTACTAGGCTTACCTCAGTATTCAATGTCGACCCTGGGGCGGTTGAGGTTATTGTGGCAGTTTGCGGCAGCAATGAATTACCCTCTGGGCGTTGCCAAAGCAGGATGGTCAGCATACAAAAAACTGCAACGCTAGCGGCGATAAGCCAAGGGCGAACCAGATGTTTTTTTTGCTGAGATTGAGGTGGTAACTTAGCTGCAATCGCTGGCCACAAATCGGTTGTAGGTTGCATCTCTAGCGGCAATGACTTGATTAGGCTATCGAGGTCTTGCGGTGACGGGTTCATGCAAGCATCTCCTGTAAAAATTGTTTAGCATTATGGTACTGCGCTTTACTCGTGCCCTCGGCAATGTTGAGTAGGGCGGCAATTTCTTTATGTTGATAACCTTCAATTGCACACAGTACAAATACCATACGAGTCCGTTGAGGTAATTTGGCAATACACTTATCCAATTGGTGATATTCATCAAAGGCAACCGTGGGTATGTCCTGCGGCTCAAGTTGCTCTGTCGGTATAAAGCGTCGCCACCACGATTGTTGTACCTTTAATTCGTTAATCGCTTGGCGGACGCACAAGCGATGCAACCAGGTGGTAAATTGGCTGTCGCCTCTGAATTGGTCCAATTTATGCCATAAGCGTATAAAACAAACTTGGGTCATATCATCAGCAAGTTGAGCTTGGCCACTCAATCTAAAGCAAATGGCGTAAACCCGCTTATGATGGCGCCGATAGAGTTGCTGGAATGCCTGTTTGCAGCCAGTAACCGCTATTGCGACCAACTGACTGTCGTCAAGTGCCGCTAAGTGGCTTAATTGCTCGGTTTTTGACTGATTAATAGTGGCATCCTTAATGTCACAACATATCCAATATGATGGTGTAGTTATTTGACAGCCTCAAGTCGGCAAAAGGTTTATATGAGTGTTTATAAATAATCACTTTTCTTTTAAAAAGTTTAGCTTTATTCATGTTTGCCGATAACTAATTGCTATACTGATGTTGCAAGATTGATCTAAAAATCCTTATCAGATCATAAAATAATAACAATAACGTTAAATCTTACTCTTGGGTGGTAGAAAATATGCTTATTCGTTCGAAACTTATTTTAAGTTCGATCATTTCAATCTCCTCAGTACTCGCGATGTTCGGGTTACAAAATTATTCTGAATCAGTCCTGTTGGAATTATCAACCGCATCGAGCAGTATTGTTGAAATTGAAAAAAAAGTGCTTGAATTACGTACTGAAGAAAAGGATTTTCTCCATCGTGCAGATACTGTTTATATTGAAAAATTTAAACATAGCATGAATGATATTTTGGCTTATATGGCTGAAGTACGTGTTGCGCTAGAACATCAAGATATGAATGTTGATGCTTTAGATGATTTTGAAAACAACCTCAATGATTATAAAACGATATTCAATGAAATTACTGCACTAAAAATTGAGATAGGCCTAACTCCCGAGTCAGGTTTATATGGCGATTTGCGTTCGGCAGTTAAAAAAGTTGAAACTGTGCTGAGTGATAATGCTGAGGATGCTCTGCTAGTGGCAATGCTACAACTGCGTCGCAGTGAGAAAGACTTCATGCTCCGTCGTGATCCTAAATATGTACAAGCTTTTGATGACGGAATTGGCCGTTTTTTAGCTCAAGTACAACAGTCTACTTTGTCTTTCTCTGACAAGGAGCAATTGAGCGCAGATATTAAAGATTATCGAGTGAATTTTAACAATTTAGTCAATAAAGAAGTGCTATTTGGTTTGTCGGAGCAAGACGGTAAAATGGCTGAGTTGCGTGATAAAATTTATCAAACCGATAATGATACCGTTACCCTGCGAGAGGAAACCTTGGCCGAAATTGAACATGGTAAAAATCAGGCTTTCATTATTGGCTTAAGCATATTTTTGTTAATCGCTGCAGTACTGTGTATTTTCACCTATTTAATTATTCGTAGCATTATTAAGCCGGTGCAAGATATTACCTATGTGATTTCGTCAATTGAAAAAAGTAAAGATTTATCAATGCGTTGTGATGAGTCTGGTAATGATGAAATATCGAAAATCGCCTATCACTTCAACCAAATGGTCATGACTTTTCAAGAATTGATTCAACAAGTGGACGAGTCGGTTACTGCAATGAATGAGTCGTGCCAAGAGCTGTCTCGAAATGCTATGACTGCTTCTAAAGGCGTATTACGCCAGCTTAATGAAACCGACATGGTCGCTACAGCCGTTACCGAAATGGGGGCTACCATTGACGAAATTGCCAAGAATACTGAATTGGCGGCCAGTAAAGCCAGCCAAACTCATGAGAATGCTCAATCTGGTCAACAGGGCGTAGAACTCACCGTTCAAAAAATCACCTTGCTAGCGAAGCAATTAGCCGATTCAGCCGCTGTAGTTACCGAACTTGAGCGAGACAGTGTCACTATTGGCAGTGTGCTTGATGTGATTAGAGGCATTGCTGATCAAACAAACTTATTGGCATTAAACGCGGCGATTGAAGCAGCAAGAGCAGGTGAACAAGGTCGTGGTTTTGCGGTTGTTGCCGATGAGGTGCGCACGCTAGCCCTGCGAACACAAACGTCGACCCAAGAAATTACTAGCATTATTTCAACCTTACAAGCGCGTACTCATTCTATTGTTGAGCTTATGCAAGAAAGCCAGCAGCAAGGGCGAGAGAGTGCTGAACAAGCCGCCATCGCGGGTGATGTTTTACGAACCATTACCAATGACGTGACCAATATTATGGACATGAGTACTCAAATTGCTGCGGCAATTGAGGAGCAAAGCATGGTTGCCGCAGAAGTGGGTAAAAACGTGGTGGTTATCCGTGATATTGCCGATGAATCATCGCAAGCAGCGGAAGAGAATGCCGCGGCTTCTGAAGATGTGAGAGTACGAGCCAAAGCACTGCATGAAGCGGTGAGCCAGTTTAGAGTGTAAGTCGTTGTCATTGCAGAACAGGTACTAAAACAGGTACTAAAATAGATACTAAAATAGATACTAAAACAGATAAAAAAATGGCCTAGCAGTAATGCTAGGCCATTTTTTTGTGCTGTTGCTAAACATTCAAGTTAATCAAGCGAATGGTTTAGTTTTTATAGTGTGATGGTGTTAACGCCATCAGGGGTGCCTACGAGTAGTACATCGGCACCGCGGTTAGCAAATAAACCGTTAGTCACTACGCCGACAATGGCGTTGATTTTAGTTTCCATTACTTTAGGGTCTAAAATTTTCATATTGTAGACATCTAAAATAACGTTGCCGTTATCGGTTATTACGCCTTGACGGTAAACGGGGTCGCCACCTAATTTTACCAGCTCACGCGCCACATAAGATCGTGCCATCGGGATGACTTCAACAGGCAACGGAAACTCACCTAAAATGGGCACTTGTTTAGTATTATCTACAATACAAATAAACCGTTTAGCTACCGCCGCGACAATCTTCTCGCGCGTTAATGCAGCTCCGCCACCTTTAATCATATCCATGCGGTCGTTAATCTCATCCGCGCCATCAACATAGACATCAATCAAATCAACACTGTTTAAATCAAATACTTCAATTCCGAGTTCGATGAGTTTTTTCGTTGATGCTTCAGAGCTTGATACCGCACCTTCAATATCATCTTTCATGGTGGCAAGTGCATCAATGAAGTGATTGACTGTAGAGCCTGTACCTACACCGACGATGGTGTCTTTTTTGACATACTGCAGCGCTGCCCAACCTGCCGCTTTCTTCATTTCATCTTGAGTCATAGCAAATTCTCCATTTTAACAATCAAAAAGTGTTATCTAACAATTGAGTCGATTATAGCGTAAATTACTGAAATACCGTTTGTTGTACATCATAAAATTGGGCATTTTTAAATGCGCTTAATACCCTGATATTGATGTCACTGATAAACTTTTTCTCTAATCTTACGTCCATCACATACGCTTTGACTGTGATGGTTTGTAAAAACTGGCCAAAGTCGTGCTCGTTACCTAAGTTGACAATAATGGGCTTATTTAAAAAGGTATATGGTGAGCATTGCGTCGCTTCTCTGGCCAGCGCGATGGCTTTGTTGTGATCGGCATTCATTGGAATGGTAAAACTCACTACCACCATTTCATCTAAAGCGCCGCTATTTGCATTGGATACTGCAGTTTTTAACGCCTCAGCATTAGGCACCATCACGGTATTATCATCAAAGGTACGCAGCCAAGTTACGCTCCATTCCAGTTTAATGACTTCACCATAATGTCCAGATAACGTTACCATATCACCAACGCGATAAGGCGGGTTGATCATAATAATAAACCCAGCAATCATGTTTTTGGCCGGTTCTTGGGTAGCTAAACCCACCACAATACTGATTGAACCTACCACTGCAAGGATTAAGTTCTCATGTGGATCGATAATGCCAACGATCGAATAAACAATCACACTCAGCCACACAAATAAACGCACAAAAGGGTATGACCGATTCCAAATTAAGCGGTATTTAGGCAAGGCTTTATTCAGTTGATTTAAGCAAAATTGGATCAGTACCAATAACAGCCACGCCATTAGACACAGCAGTAAAATACTGATTATTCGGTCAAACGAAATGATCTCTAAAAATGCTTGTAATGCTTTACGGGAATCTTCCATAGTCGCCTCGTTTAATTAAACAACTTATTGTGATTCACCAAATGGCTGGCGACAATTTTACTGAGTGTTGGAGTAATAAAGTAGAAATGCTCGGCAAAATCTTGTTGTGAATATTGCGCAATAATAAGTCCTTGGCGAGCTAAATATTCTAACTGCAAGCTGCTTTGTTCAATCGTAATGACAAAAATATGTGCATGCTGACTCACTCGTAAGCCACCATGAACATAAATCTCTGCTAATGAAAATAGGTCATTGTCTTGGCATTGTTGCAATACAGATGAGTTAATGCGGCAAATATCAATGCCATTATTTGAACGACTATTTGAACGACTATTTGAACTATTATCCGAACCGATATCGACTTGGTGCGCGAGAGAATACTGTAGCAACAATGATGCTAATTTGGGGTGCCCTTGGCTGATAGTGTACAGCTGTTTTAGCTGGTCTTTATAAGGATTAACAATATCCGCTTGATTATTATTGGTTTGCTCAGCTTGCTGTGCAGTGCTTTTTTTGGTGTTTTTATCGGCTGCAGTAGCGGTTTCTTTGGTCATCACGTCGTTACTGATTAACCCTAAATCAAGCAGATGCTTTGTTTGTATTGTGGCTAATTCGGTTTCACTGAAATAATCGAGCTGAAAAACATGCTTAATAAAGTGATGAATTTGGTACTGTGCGCTTAATCGTTGCCATGCAAATATTTCACAGCTTATGATCCAACAATGATGTTTACGCGTTTCCATCACGATAGTTGCAAAGGTTACCAAGGCTCGATTATTTCCCATCACTCTCAACATCAGCTTGTGCATATCATCTATCATAATTAGCTGTGGTGGTTGCTGGTTGATGGCGGCAATCGTTTCGGTGATGGTGTTTGGTGGCGTAATACCAAAACAATAACAAACATGGGCTATCGCGTCATTTGCGCCTAATGGCGCTTGATAAAAACTCATCAATAGCCACTTGGACGGCAACGGTTTTACGTCAGGCATCGGTGCTTTTTTAGTGTCTTCGGCGATAATGGTTTGCAGTAAAGGCGGCAGTTGGCCTAAAAAAGATGATCCTCCAGCTCCAGCAGGCGAGACAATGGCACTAATTTCGCCGTGATGATTACGCCATTGCTTTATCACATCGGTAATTTGCTTGAGTTGTTTTTCTCGGCCAACGAAATCATCACTGGCATAAAGTGACTGATATAGCATCACCTGAGTAATTGGACCCCGACGAGCTTGAAGCGGATATTGGTTGGCGATAGTCTTGAGCGACATCTGCCCTTTTTGCGCTTCATCAGCCTCTGTTTTTAGGGTAGCTTTAGAGGTCAATAAGCTATTGAGCCATGGGTTTAATCGACTAAAAAAACGCAAGTTAATGTCCATCTATACTCTCTTTTTAAACGACTTATTCAATCTTAACATGAAGACAACAAAAAGCGTTATCTGTGCAGAAGCTCATCTTCTTGTGCCCTTTATTCAATAACAAAGACCTCACTAATCGATTGCCAACACTATGACTAAAATAGCTCGCTTGGCGAATGCAGGGTTATCGTTTAGCTGTTTATCACTTAACTTGAGCCGGATTGAGATGAGTCATTGCGAATGCTTTTGACTCAAACTGCGCCAAATTCACTAAAAACTTACTAATAGTGATTATTTATCTATTGTCGGTCTAATCCTTTATCGTATACTCAGTGGACTTATTAGGTTTATTTTTCAAGTGATGTTAATGAAACTTCGTTTCTTTTTTGCCTGCGCTTTATTATGTTCAACTTCGTTGAGCAGCCCAATGTCTTTTGCAGCACAAGTTGTGCAAATCAAACCTCAACAAGAGTTAGCCTCCGGTAGTGCTATGTTGGTCGACTTAGCCACCAATGAAGTTTTATATTCAAGTAATCCAAATCAACCTGTGCCTATTGCGTCAGTTACCAAGTTAATGGCTGCCATGGTGACATTGGATGCCAAGCTTGCATTAGATGAAAAAATCTCAGTAAAAATTACTGACTCACCTGTGATGCGCAATATTTATTCACGAGTGCGTTTAGGCAGCGTGGTGACTCGTGAAACCATGTTGTTATTAACATTAATGTCGTCAGAAAATCGTGCCGCGACCTCACTTGCACATAATTATCCAGGTGGATTTAAGGCTTTTGTGCGTGCAATGAACGACAAAGCGACCGCACTGGGCATGAGCCAAACCCGTTATGTTGAACCAACAGGCTTGTCACCTGACAATGTATCTAGCGCTAACGATCTCATATTATTGCTTAAAGCCAGTCAAACGTATCCGTTATTAGGCAAGCTGAGCTCGACTACTAAAAAGCACGTTAACTTTGAATCACCACGTTATGCCCTAGATTTTCAAAACACCAATAAACTGGTATTTAAAAATAATTGGAATATTGCATTAACCAAAACGGGCTTTACCAATAAAGCGGGCCATTGTTTAGTGATGTTAACTGAAATGAACAAGCGTAAAGTGGCATTTGTGGTACTGGACTCATTTGGTAAATACACCCACATGGCAGATGCCAACCGATTAAAGAACTGGCTAGAAACCGGACGTACAACACCGATCCCTGCATCGGCTAAAGCCTATAAAAAACAACGTCAAGCGATTCTGAATAACAGTATTTAATCGCTGAATGACCACAATTAACGCCCATTCACTTTGTTGAATGGGCTTTTTTTATCAATTTACTTTTGATGTTGGCTTATTCACATCCATAGGTACCATAAAGTACCTGCTGTTTTATCGATTGTTAAAGCCTTACACTAGTGGCAATTAAACGGTTGTAAGGTAGCAATATGTTAAACATGGATCTTAGCCAACGAGTGGTGATAAACACAGCCGATCTTGAATGGCAAAATAGCCCCGCAGCGGGCGTATTACGTAAACGCCTAGCGCGCGAAGAGGCTGAGCGTGGCCATGCGACCAGCATTGTAAACTATCAAGCTGGTGCTAAATTTAACTCACACCCTCATCCGTTAGGCGAAGAGATTTTAGTGCTCGACGGGGTGTTTTCTGATGAAACCGGTGACTATCCTGCAGGCACGTATTTGCGTAATCCTGAAGGTTTTGTCCATGCGCCATTCAGCGTAGAAGGTTGTACGTTGTTGGTTAAGCTGCACCAGTTTCAACCTACAGACTCACAACAAGTGGCCATTAATACCAATGAGACAGAATGGTTGCCGGGTCATGGTCAGTTGCAGGTTATGCCGCTACACCAACATGGTACTGAGTCGACTGCATTAGTTAAGTGGCCTGCGGGGACACATTTTCAACCACACCGTCATTTTGGCGGCGAAGAAATCTATGTTATTAGCGGAGAGTTTATCGATGAACTGGGTCGCTATCCTGCAGGTACGTGGATCCGCAGTCCGCATTTAAGTCAGCATAATCCGTATGTGGAGCAAGACACGGTGATTTTGGTCAAAGTAGGCCATTTGTAATAATCGCTACAAACCCATAAAACGATGGCATTTATTCGTCAGATTCACTATAAAGACTTTATAGACTATTTTAGTAAAGAGTGAATGATGCAAGTGCCTGATAAGTGGGATATGGGATCTAGAGAGTTAATACATCTGTTTATCAACCAATATGGTTTTGCGACTGTTGTGTCTAACGATTTAGAGGGCTCACACTTACCGTTATTACTCATTGCCTCAGAGGGCGAAAATGGTACCTTATATGGCCATTTTGCTCGTAGTAATCCGCATTGGAAAAGTATTGCGGGTACTAGAGTCCTTTGTATTTTCAATGGCCCTCACTCTTATATCTCACCCACTTGGTATGACTCCTATCCAGCGGTTTCGACTTGGAATTACAGCGTAGTACATGCAAAAGGCATTATTGAATTAACTGATGATGCGACCACCGCACAAGTACTCGAATCTACCATCCAACAATATGAACCTTCATTACTACAAAGTGGTGGCTTTATTGCCGATGATTACCAACAAAAACTAGCCAAGGGCATTGTTGGTTTTAAGATTGTCATCGATGAGTTACAAGGTAAGCAAAAATTAGGGCAGCACCGTAACCAAAGTGATCAACAAGGTGTGGTTCAAGGATTATCGCTGTCAAATAGAGCTGATGAAAAACAGCTATTAGCTTATATGATCAGTAATAACATAGGATTAGGCAATAAATAGTGGTTCATCCGCGCAAATGCCGTTAGGATTAGCTCTATAACAACCCCATCAATTTAGTCTGTCATAATCTATTTCAGCATCACTCTTTAAGGATAAAAAGTGCATAGCGATATTTCTGTAGCGCGGTTTAAGCAATTTCCACGATTAATGTGGATACTGTTATTTGGCTCGTTTATTACTCGCGGTAGTTATTACATGGTGTGGCCATTTTTGGCTGTCATTTTGTATGAAAAATTTGCTTTAAGCGCCACAGAAGTGGGTTTAGTACTATCGAGTGCGGCGATTATATCGGTATTTACCAGCTTTATTGGTAGTGCACTGTCAGACCGAATCGGCCGCCACAAGCTAATGTACTTTACCGGTGTGCTTTATATCATCTCGTTTTCATTACTGGCGCAAGTCGATTCCGTCAAAGGCTATGTTGTCGTCATGACACTGTGTTCTATTGCGACTGCAATATGGCGGCCACTAACGTCTGCCACCATTGGCGACATTATTGACGATCCTAAAACCCGTGAGTTGGCGATGCAATCACTGTATTTTATCGTTAACGTAGGTTGCGCCGTAGGGCCAATGTTAGGAATATGGTTGGGCTTAACCGGAAAACAATCGAGTTTTTACATTACCGCTGCGGCTTTTGCTGCTTTATTGGGGTTATTATTTTGGGGTTTTAGGCATCAAGCTCGCCAGACTCATTCATCGGCTCCAGAGCTGGTTGCAGATGGACTCATTCCAGTTATGGGCGATGCAACAGCTGCTGTTAAGCGTAAACCTGCTATGATGAATCGAAAGCAAATAATGTCGATTTTATGGCAAGATAAATTACTGCAAGGTCTTATTTTTGCAAACATTTTGTGTATGTTTATTTACGCGCAAATGGACAGTTCGCTGATCCAATATCTTACTCGTTCAAATGCCCCCGATTTATTAACACTGATTTCGGCAATGATTTTTACCAATGCCTTAGTCATTATCTCGACCCAATTTTTATTGTTAAGATTAATGGCTGGTTACAGTTTGGTGCATCGGATTCAGTTTGGATTGATGCTGTTGGTTTGTTCACAAGTTTGGTTAGCGTATAACCCCATTGATTTGTTTTGGGGCTGGATTGGCGCTGTTGTTGTTATGAGCCTAGCAGAAACCATTTTATTCCCAACGATGAACGTGCACATTGACAGGCTAGCCCCTAAACATTTACGTGGGGCGTACTTTGGCGCAGCTTCATTTTATGATTTGGGGTTTGCATTTGCGCCGCTGGGCGGCGGGATTATACTGGATCATCTTGGTGGATATTGGTTGTTTATCATCGGCGCATTATTGTCGTTGGTGGTGATGTATTTATACAGTAAGTTGGAAAGGTTACCACGGCCAGATTTTACTGCACTAAAGTTGGATTAAGTGTCGATGGTCTATGCTTGCAAACTTTATTGAATTTAACATTGTAGTAGGCAGTTACAGAGGGTATAGGCCTCGCTTTGCTTTTGAGCTTTTTAATCGTTTGCTTGAGTCTTTTTCACTATAGTAAATGTGATCATTTTGATAAGGTCTCGAACTATAGTGTCGGGAGTTTTACTGTTTATTTTTCTTTTAATTCAATTTTATTTTAACTTTAACTTTAAATTAGGGCAGGGCCAATTTTATGCCATCAACGGCTATTAACCCGTTTATTTCATCGCTAACATCGCAAGCAGATACTATCCGTTTTGAAGAGACTATGGCTGTCATTGATGGCCAGTATGACTTCTCGATAAGTGCATTTAAAAATGGTGATCAGCTTAATGACGCTGGGGAAAATTCTGGTTCTTGTAAGGTGTTTGCGTTTGGGCAAATTCATCAGTTAACGGTGCAACAAACCTTGGCTATGTTTGGCCAACATTACCGAGATGTTGTGGCGACGCCGCAAGGGACGGATCATCAAAATATTCGCCAGTTTATGCAACATGGCTGGGATGGTATTTTATTTTCGCAACAGGCATTAAAGGCTAAATAACCTAGGTGCTAAACAAGGCTTAATACAACAAGGCTTAATACAACAAGGCTCAATACAACAAGGCTCAATACGCAAAACTATGATGAAAGCCTCTATAACTTAAGCTCGTGTTTAGGTTAAAATAACGTCTCATGTAATTGTTTTAAGTAAACTCTTTCTAGCTGAGCAGTTTGTTTACTGTATCAGGAGGCATTCATCATATGATCAAACTTAACCGCAGTATCGTTTCCTCTCGTCAATCCGGTTTCACCCTTATAGAGCTTGTCGTTGTCATTATTATTCTTGGCGTATTGGCTGTTGTCGCAGCGCCTAAGTTTATTAATTTAAAAACAGATGCACATATTGCAGCAATCAAAGGTGCCACAGGCTCAATTAAAACAGCAGTGATGTTATTTAAAACAAAAACATTAACCTCAGGCAATGCGCTTACAGATACGGTTGAATTCTCGGGTGTTAAAGGCAGTCATTACCAACCTTGGGCCGCAGCGGCCAATACTAGTGGTAGCGGTTTTAATGCCGGTTATACAACGTCGTCAGAAATCTTTAAAGCGGCTGGGTTAGAAATGAATGATTGGTCATATCGCATTTTTACATCTAATAGCAGCTATGCTGTTGTTGCAGCCCCAAAAAGTGCACTTGCCCTTGCAGAGCCGACTGCAGCCGAAGTTATTGCAACCAGTTGTTACTTTCAGTATCACTGGCAGAGTACTGGAGAGCCTGTCATCACAACGGTAATCGTTGGGTGTTAACGGTATTATTAAAATCTAAAGGGGCAAACGCACTCTTGTTTATCAACTTTTTTGTATATTCGCTGCTTTTCTGTGTCCCTTTATCATCGATAAAAAAGTCTTAACGAGTAACGTCATAAGGATTAAAACATCAAATATTGCTGGGGTTATGCGGAACGAATAAGGTGTTGTTTTCACAATTGGTATTGAAACAAAAGTAACGATTCTACGCGAACATTAATTAACAATAATATAGATTAGTGTCGACAATAGAGCGCAATACAACTACCTTTGCACCCATATCAACCGTAATATTAATAGTATTGGTTTTTTTAACGGTCAGGCATATCGCTGGTTAACTATTATGACAAGCGCCTATTTAATCGCAAAGGAATCCATTTTATGAATCGACATATACTACCTCTAATCATTATCAGCACCTTAATGGTGTGTGCTTCCGGTTACAGCGTTGCTAAAGACAACGACTCGCATGGTAATAGCGGTAAACACAAATCTGAAAAACATGAAAAAAAGCATGACAAGAAGCATGACAAGAAGCATGATCACGAACAGGAAGAAACTTATCAGACCTATTTTAGTAACGATCGCCAAGTCATCGTTAATAATTACTATTATACCAACCGTGATGCTAAGCATTGTCCACCAGGATTAGCCAAAAAACACAATCGTTGCCAACCACCGGGCAGTGCTAAGCAATGGCGAAAAGGCTACTCGTTACCTGCTGATGTTGTTTACTACGATGTACCATCAGCGCTTACTGTTCAGTTAGGTCGTACGCCAGAAGGACAAAAGATTGTCCGTGTTGGTACTGATTTGCTGTTGATTAGCATTGGTACAGGTATGGTAATTGATGCAATACAAGACCTTAACGATGTGTTGTAACCTCGTTGGGTAAACCTTATTATGGCGTTAGTTTTGCCATTAATCGTTAGTGAAACGAAAAAGCCGACCAAATGTCGGCTTTTGCATAAACGGATATTCTACAACGGACTACAATGGTTAATCGCGTTCGAATATCACTTCTTTTAAATCATTAATTGTATTCAAATCTACATCACCTGGCTGATTACTCCATGTGACGCGCAGATAATTGCTTAAGTCTTTAAGCTGTTCATCACTTAACTCATCGGCATAACCAGGCATGGCATAAAAGCTGGTGGTGGTATTGTAATGTTGGCTCTTTATACCTTTAAGCATTACCGCAACGATATTGTGCGGGCTGGCTTTATCTAATGTGGCGTTACCGGCCATTGCCGGAGCAACATTAGGTCGACCTTCACCATTTTGACCATGACATCCAGCGCAATATCCCATGTATAGGTTATATCCTGGTAATTCACGCTGGTGGCCGTTAAAGGTCAGTGGTTTGGCTTCTACAGTCTCGTCAGTATCAAGTAAGTAACTGCTTACTGCATGCATGTCGGCATCGGTTAAGTGACTAAAGCTGTGGTATACCACAGGATACATGCCACCAAATACTGTACCTTTACGAGAATAACCTTCAGTAAACAGAGACTTTAAATCGTCATGAGTCCAGTTTTGTCGGTTAAGTTCAGCAGGGGTAATATCTGATGCTTCTAAGCCCTCGATAACGGCGCCTTGAAAATGCTTATCCTGCTCCATGGCAAATAAGCTGTCTCTAGGAGTATGGCATTCACCACAATGGCCTAGCGCATTGACTAAGTAATTACCTCGGTTCCAGGGCTCACTTTTGTCTTTCTTGGGGGCAAATTTTTCAGCATCATGAGCGATTAAGTTCCACGCCTTGAGACCAAATCGAACGTTAAAAGGGAAGGAGACATCATTGTCGAGATTAGCTTGCTTGATGGGTTTGGTGCTCATCAAGTAGGCATAAATCGCTTTGGTATCTTCATCGGTCAATAGGCTATAAGACGTGTAGGGCATAGCGGGGTACAAATTACCGTTAATACCGACACCGTGATGCATGGCATCAAAAAATTCGTCATAACTGTATTTGCCAATTCCGGTATCTTTATCTGAGGTGATATTGGTTGAGAATACCGCCCCAAACGGGGTTTCGAACGGCAGTCCACCGGTTAACTCTCGTCCGCCTACCGCGGTATGACAAGCCACACAGTCGCCAATCTTCATCAGATAAGCCCCACGTTCGATATCGCTACTGTTATTGCTCGCCTTATCAGCCGCGCTGCTGGAACAGGCGAACAAACCCAAGCCTAAAATTAGGCCTAAGCTGAGTAAAAGATTTTGGCGGAGATGTTTTTGCGCCTTTATTAAACGGCTTAAGTGATATTGATATAATGGCTTCATGACAGAGTTAGCCCCTCTGTCTTGAGGATCAAATCTTTGATCGCCGCATAGTATTTTACATAACCCGTACAACGACAGACGTGTTCGCCCAAGGCATCTTCAATGACTTGCTCAACTTGATCTTTGGCTATAGGTTTACGCTCTAGTCGTTCAATCAGTGCAGTCGATTCATTGACAAAGCCTGAAGTACACCAACCACATTGAAACGAGAAATGTTCTAAAAATGTTTGCTGTACAGGGCTAAGTGCAGTGATTTCACCTTGGGCATTTTGCTTAGCATGACCTTCAATAGTGCGAATCGATTTGCCATTGAAACGCTCGACGCCATTGATGCAAGTACGAACCGATTCGCTCATACCTTGTTCGTCATCGACGATTACAGTGCAGGCATGACATACACCCGCGCCGCAACCAAATTTAGTCCCGGTGAGATTTAAATACTCATGCAAAAACTCAATCATCATGATGCCATCGCCAACGTCAATCGGGCCCACAGCTTGGTTATTTATGGTTAACTTAATTGACTGGCTCATGCCATGGCCTCCTTGATTTTTTTCGCTGTCATTGGTAATTCGTAAAAACGCACTGCGGTAGCTTGGTAAACGGCTTCAACCAGCGCGGAAACAACAGGTATCATCACCACTTCGGCGATGCCTCGGCTAGGATCGGTTTCGGACAACTGCGGTAAAATAGTATGTCGCTGGCTCCAAACACCAACATGTCGCGCTAACGGCACCTTATAACGATTGATATTCCAGGTGCCATTACCAGCGCCGGCTTCAAATGGGGGTAATTCTTCATGCAATGCATGGCCAATTCCCATAGCAAGACCGCCTTGAATTTGGCCTTCAACTAACTCATTCACAATCACTTTACCGGCTTCTAACCAGGTATGAGAGCTCAATAAACTGACTTCGCCATTACCTTCATTAACGGCTACTTCTACTAAAGTGGCGCATGGAGCGTAGTAAGTCACCATGGCGTTATTCAGCTCGGCTTTAGGATAGCTCATCGCTTGACGATCAATTAAGTGATAGCCGTTTGAACTCATGCGGGCTTTGCGATCCGCGCTGCCATGATACTTGTCACCCTCGCCGTATTGCAGTGCCAATGCATCCAGTGCAATGCGTTCTTTGGTACCGAAAATCTCAAAATCAGCTTCGGCCCAAGCCCAACGGTTAAAGGCATGACCCATTACGCCAACCACTAAGCCCAAATCGTGGGCTCGTTTAGCGAGAATGTCGATTGAAAGCGGCGGGAATCCCATAGCGGTAAGCTTGCCATCAGTCCAGCGGCCGTCGCGAGAGTGATTGAGATTAGTTTTGCCCATTGGGGTGTTGAAATACAACTCGTTCCAAATCGACACCGCAGCAGGCCAGAGTCCGTGACGATAAATAATATCGGCGGCAATACGAGTGACATGGCTTTGATAATATGCCGACATAGATGCCGACGATGCCATGGCTTTAACCGGTGTCCAACGTGGATTTGCCGTCATTTCATCTTGGCGCTGCTGCGAAATAATGTATGGATTGTCGGTTTGCACTAATTGCATTGCATCCCAAATATCTATCTCAGCAAGTTTCACTTCATGAGCAAAACTACCTAATGACTCGCTGACTACCACGGCTTGTGACGTTTGAGTACCAGTACCCATTTCGATAAAACCAATTTCTAAGGTTATTTTACCGTCTTTAGATAATCTAACCGCCGCACTTGGTGCTGCAGCACCGGTACCATAATCTTTCGTCGCAATACCAAAACCAACGCCGTAAAGCATGCCTGGGTTTTTAGCCTCATAACGCGCTTTATTATCTGCACGGTTTTGCCACACAGGGTCTAGTTCGGCCATGTCGAGCATTTCACGGTATCTAAGCGTGCCATTAGGGATAGCACCTTGAGTATTACGCTGTCCTGACTCCATCACGTTAGCCGCGCGTAACTTAAAGGGATCAACCTTTAACTCAGCGGCCATCTCGTGGATCATGCCTTCCATTGCGGTCATCGATTGCAATGTACCGTAACCGCGCATCGAGCCTGCATCAGGGTTACGTGACGCATAAGATGTGGCGATAATATCGTTACGTGGGGTGTAGTAAATGCTTTGCATTGCCGTCGCCCCAACAGAGGTGACCGATGGGCTGAAATTAACTCGACCACCGCCATCAACTGTCATCTGTGAGGTTAACGCTTGAATTTTCAAGGTTGCTTTATCAACGGCTAAACGACTTTTCATGATGAAAGGATGACGCTTAAGACCGGATTGAAATTGCTCGAAGCGGTCGTTAGCTAACCGAACCGGACCGTTGGCGTAAATGGTTGCCAACACGCCATAATACGGGAATATTGAGTGATCTTTAGCGCCAAAACCGCCACCAATATAAGGAGAATGCACTACTAGATTTTTGACTTTGTCAGCCAATGGTCCAGATGACAGCATGTGTACGGCCATCTCTTGAAAGTCTTGCGGCGACTGAGAGGTAATAACGGTATGAAAGGTTTGGCTGCTGGCATCAAACCAGCCATTAAAGGCCTCAGGCTCCATCATCATAGGATCGATGATTTGAGTGCGATATTCGCGCTCTAATACTTGCCACTGTTGATCTGCTTTGGCACTCGCAATCTGTTTTTCTATCTCGCCAGCATAATACAGCCCGCGCTCAGAAACCGAGCCTTGAGCATTAGCATCACCTGACCATACCGGTTTGTGGTGCTTAACGCTGGGGAAAAATAGTCCATCGTGTAGTGGGCTATAAGTATCTTCACGGGCACCTTTTTCGCCTTCAACCCGAATAAGACGCCAGCTGGCATAAGGGTCTTTAGTGTCTGACACAAAGGGCGTTTTTTCACCAAAGCGCAATAAAGTATTGTCGAACTGCAACAATGACTTAGCTTGTTTAAATGCAGGGAAACTATCGAATAATAATATGGCTACCGCATGACCAAGATAATCTGCTGTTTGTCCCTCGGGCAATAACATATTGTCACCGTAAAACTCAGGCAATTTAACTTTGTCGCGGGCAAGGTCTGCTGCAGTAATGACTTTATAAGGCTTAGCTGAAGCCGGGAGGTGGTCGAGGGAGAACCCTTGATAGACATGGGATGCATCTGCAGCGCGTAAGATAAACGCGTAGCCTTGTTGTTTTGGCCAGCCTGCCATGTCCATTGCCCGGTAGTCACGACCATAAACTTTTTGACCGGTGACTTTAGCAATACCGTCGTTACGAAATTTGGGTTTAGATTGGCCGCTAACCTGAGTTTGCCATTGTGCAGCCAGTTCAGGCGAAATGATGGACGCATTGGCCCGACTCATTTCCCACAGTAAAGGCGCGGAATATACCGCGACCCCGCCAATAACACATTGTTTTATAAAGGTCCGTCTCGACGCGTTAGATACATCCATATCTCACCTCAGTTATTCTAAAGGGGAAAATCAGACGGCCTATTCATTGTCGCCCGATTTAGGCTTATTCACTTGATTGTCATTGCATAATTTTTGATTGCGCTGAATCTAAATTAGCACTATGTACGGTAACATACTGATTTAGGAATGCATATTTACGATTGTGATAGGGTTTCTCGGTTGCTTGCCGTGAAGTTGAATAATTCATCTTTTTGATGATTTAATCTGCGAATAAAATGATTGAGTAATTGAACGTCTCATAAAAACCGTTTCGTTTATACTTAAATTATTAAAAAGTCATCACGAGTAATATTTTATTCATTTAGAGGTGCTGATATATTTTTACTATTTAATCAATTATATAGTAAACGATCGGTGATCTCGTTAACTGTATATCTTGGACTCGATCCAAAGTAATTATTTAATTTTAGTCAGTTAAAGTAAATTCTCGATAACGATAATTATATTTTTTCATTTATTTTAGCTAATATATTGAATTGTAAGCTTAAAGTTATCGAGTTGTTTGTGTTTGTCGTTGCTTTTGGTTGCTAGTTAACTTTAACGTAAACTGCTTGTTGCTGATTTAGCTGCGCATATCTGCAAAGTGTTTTTTATAAGACCAAGATTCTAAGTTCTCCAACTTATTTTTGTCGTGTTGAATCGTTTTATCATTATTTAAAAAATTTAGTTTACAGATTTTTAATACCTTGAACAAAATCATATATATCGATGAGTATAGGCATAAAAATGTGATTTATATATTTGATTGGAGTTATATTTTATATTACATTAAAATTCTCAATAACATAATTGTAACATTTGCATTGGTTATTGTTTTTCATCGTAAAGTTCCTCCAAGGATTGATCGAGCTTTTATAGTTAATTTATTTTTACTTGGTGGTCTATTATGCTGAATTTTAAAATTAAACAAAAAATGCTCATTAGTTCGTTAATTCCATTAGCCATTCTCATCATAATTTGTGGCATTGCTGTCAATATGATGGGGAAAATCGAAGATGGAGTGATGAGGATCTATTCTGATCGGGTGGTGCCATTAGAAGATTTAAAAATCATTGGTGATGACTATGCTGTCTTAGTCATTGATGCAATAAACAAAGCCAATGCTGGCGGCTCAACCGCTCAAGATGCTGCTGAGACATTAATGAGTGCAAAAAGTAATATTGATACCCTGTGGAAAAAATATTTAGCCACTACGTTAACACCCAAAGAGAGCCAACTTAGTATTGAAGCCAATGATATGTTTGGTCCTGCGGATGAGAGAATTGATTTTCTTATCAATAAACTGCAAAACATGTCGGGGAATATTTCAGGTCAATTGACCGATGATATTATGCCTTTATATGGCGTAATTGATCCCATTAGCGGTAAAATAGCCGAATTAGTGTCATTGCAAATAAAAGTAGCAGGCGATGAATGGCGATTAACTCAAGATATATACCAATCATCAGTTCAGTTATTTATTTTCTTTACGTTATGTGCAGTTGTTATCAGTGTCGTGTTAACCATTTGGGTGCTGCGCAGTGTGATGAGGCCTGTGACTGATATTTTGATGAAACTAAAGCTCATCAAGCAAAACTCAGATTTAACCCAAGTGTTTACTCCTTATAATGATGATGAATTAGGCATGATTTCAACGAGCCTTACAGGCGTTATCACCCATCTAAGAAGCATTATCGAATCAATTTCAGATGCCGCTAATACCATCAATATTTCATCAGAAGAGTTGCAGCGTTTCACAGAAGACACTAACCATAGAATGATACAGCAGCAAGATGAGTCAGAACAAACTGCAACGGCTATGAATGAAATGACCGCAACAGTGGCTGAAGTCGTTCAAAGTACCAATTTTGCTGCTGAACAGGCGAAACAAGCTAATGATCATGCTGAAAATGGTAATATTATTGTTCGAAATTCAATCGACAGTATATCGCAGTTATCTAATCAAATTGGCACCACGGCGGAGGTGATATCTCATCTCGCTAAAGAAAGTCAAAACATTGGTCAAGTGTTAAGTGTCATTAAAGGTATTGCCGAGCAGACTAACCTTTTAGCCCTAAACGCCGCCATTGAAGCCGCAAGAGCCGGTGAACAAGGTCGAGGATTTGCTGTTGTTGCTGATGAAGTTCGTACTCTAGCTAAGCGTACTCAAGACTCAACACTGCAAATTGAAACCATGATTGGCGGGTTACAAAAAAGTGTCGTGCTTGCGGTTTCTTCAATGGATGAGGGCTTGGTTCTAGTTAATAATGCCAACGATAAAACGAGTAGTGCAGGTGTTGTGCTAAGTGAAATTGTCACTTCGGTCGACAGTATCAATGAGCTTAATACCCAAATAGCTACCGCTGCAGAAGAACAATCCTATGTGGCTGAGAGCATCAATAAAAGTATCATCGCAATAAATGATATTACTAAAGCCTCATCAGCGGCGACTGAAAAACTCACCCATTCTGTCAACGACTTACAATCACTGGCTCGTTCAATGCAACGTCAAGTGGCGACATTTAAAATAGCCTAACGTTTTTATTGATGAGGGCTGAGTTAAACTTCAGCCCTTCCTCGCAATCTCTCAGTTAATTTATCCGTACAACCTGTATGGCTAAAAAGCTAGCGAGGGCAGTGTTATATAATTCCCTTTAATTATGTTGGTTTTTTATCCTTTTGAGCATAACGGCGGCGATATTGTGATTGGCGTTAAAGAGTCGTTTTGATTAACTGAAGCAGCCGTAAGTTAGACATCACTTATTATCAATTAACGTCCTATATGTCTCAATTTCTCCACTATTTTGTGCTAGTTCAACGTTACCATCGTCAACACTATTAAAGGGGTAATTTACCGCTTACACTACAAATAGCTTAATTACCTTGAGTAATATTAATGAAACCAATTATTTGTAGCAGTGCTTTAGAGGCCGTATCCTTAATTGAAAACGGTGAAACCTTGTGGACTCATTCGATGGGGGCAACGCCAAAATTACTGCTCGATGCATTAGCCCAACATGCGTTAACAAAGCATGGTTTAACATTATTGCAGTTGCATACCGAGGGCGCTGAGTCGCTAAGTGATCCCCGTTTAAGGGATCATCTTCGCCATCGTTGCTTTTTTACTGGTTCACCCACAAGGTCACTGCTACAACAAGGTGATGCCGATTATGTGCCAATTTTTCTCTCTGAGGTGCCCAAGTTGTTTCGTTCCGGCGAACAGCATATCGACACCGCCATCGTTCAAGTTTCCCCACCAGATAAACATGGTATCTGTTCTTTAGGCATATCGGTAGAGGCAACCTTAGCAGCCTGCCAAATGGCGGGAAAAATCATTGCTCACATTAACCCCATGATGCCTCGCACCCATGGTGACGGTTTTATTCATTACAATAAGTTCGCTGCCGTGTATGAGCAGAGCATGCCGCTACCACAACACCTATTCGCCCCAAGTGATGCGATAAGCTTGGCCATCGGCCAGAATGTGGCCAAATTGGTACTTGATGGCGCTTGCTTACAAATGGGCATTGGCGCTATTCCAGATGCCGTGCTGGCGTGCTTAACCGAACATAAAGATTTAGGCGTTCACACTGAGTTATTTTCTGATGGTGTGCTTAATTTGGTCGAGCTTGGCGTGATCAATAATAGCCGTAAGAAAGTCCATCCCGGCAAGACAGTGACAGGCTTTGCATTAGGTAGCCAACGACTTTATGATTTTGTTGATGACAACCCATCGGTAATATTCATGGATATTGAGCAGGTTAATGACACGGCTATTATCCGTAAAAACCCTAATGTGATGTCGATAAACTCAGCACTGCAGGTCGATATTTCAGGGCAAGTTTGTGCTGATTCATTGGGTACTCAAATATACTCAGGTGTAGGCGGTCAGATGGACTTTATACGCGGCGCGGGGCTTTCTGAAGGTGGTCGTTCTGTTATCGCATTACCCAGTACTGCGGCTAATGGCACCGTGTCGCGGATTGCCACCGTTTTATCGCCAGGCGCTGGCGTGGTAACCACCCGTGCGCATGTACACTATATTGTTACTGAGTATGGAACCGCTTATTTACGCGGAAAATCGTTACGAGAACGAGCCCGTGCGCTTATCGACATTGCCCACCCTAAGTTTAGAGAACAGCTTTGCCAAGAAGCTTTTGATATGTGGCGACTTAAGGTTTAATCATTGTTGATTTATGAATCTTGTCATTCCGGTAATGCTTATCAGCCGGAATCCAGTTCTTCTTTTATTGTTTAGATTTATGGCCTGCGACCACATCAATTTTAGAAACAAGAGTCGATCGCAAGGTTCCACCCTGCACGGGCCAAGAGGGGATCAACAGCCATCCCTTCTTTACTGTTTATAAAAGAATTAGCAATCTGATAGGCAGGATGCCTGAATGCCTTGAAGCACATGGTCAATGATGTTGCCGACATCACTATGACATTTCCAATATCAATATAGGTCAGATATGCATGAAAGGCCTGTCAGGCTGATGGATTCTTTTTAAAGAGTCTTCAACGTCCTCAAGTTCAAAGTTCAAAGTTCAAAGTTCAAAGTTCAAAGTTGAATTTGTCCATTTCCTGGTCGAGAAAACTAACTCCGTTTCTGCCCTAAAGTAATTTCACTCATCTAATGTGCAATAAACTTACAAGCATTTTATCGTATAAATTCTTATCTATCCTATGCATACAACTATTTAGCGCAAGCAGTCTTAAATGATATGATATACAGTCATATTTCAACGAAGCTAAAACTCACCTAGTAGGACGTGGCAATTTCGGCCTAGCTATCCGTGTGATGAATACGCTATTTCGATTTGTTTATTTGATTAATGTTAGGTGTATTTCTATTCTGTCGTCCTATGTTAGGGCGCTCACCCTTATCGTTTTTAAGCATTACTGGAGATAAAATTCATGACAAACGTGAATGTGGATGCCACGCAGTTAACCACTAAACCATCTCAAGATGGTTTTAGCATGCCCGCCGAATGGGCGGCGCAGCAAGCTGTGTGGATGATTTGGCCATATCGTCCTGACAACTGGCGCTCTGCAGGGGCTTATGCTCAGGCAACCTTTGCTAAAGTGGCCGATGCCATTGGTGCTGTTACCCCAGTTTACATGGGGGTACCTAAGGCGTTTTTGGCAGAGGCCAAAACGGTTATGCCTTCTCACGTTACGTTGGTCGAAATAGATAGCAACGATTGCTGGGCTCGCGATACAGGTCCTACTGTAGTGGTGAATGCCAAGGGCGAATGCCGAGGTGTTGACTGGGGCTTTAATGCCTGGGGCGGTGATAACGGTGGTTTGTATTCACCATGGGATAAGGACGAGCAAGTCGCGCAACAAATGCTTACGCAGCATGGTTTTGAGCGTTATCAGGCTCCGCTTATTCTTGAAGGTGGTTCAATTCATGTCGATGGTGAAGGCACCTGCATGACCACGGCTGAATGTTTACTTAACAGCAACCGCAACCCAGATTTGACTCGTGAACAGATAGAAGCATTACTGGCTGAATATTTAAATGTGCAGCAGTTTATCTGGTTGCCAGACGGCGTATTCATGGATGAGACCGACGGACACATTGATAATATATGCTGTTTTGCTCGCCCAGGCGAAGTGGTTTTACACTGGACTGATGATCAAACCGATCCGCAGTATCCTCGCTCAAAAGCCGCTTTGGATATTTTGCAAAATACTGTTGATGCACAGGGGCGTAAGTTAAAAGTCCATTTACTACCACAGCCTGGTCCTTTGTATTGCACAGAAGAAGAAGCGCAAGGCGTAGTAGAGGGGACTGGTGTTCCACGCACCGCGGGTGAACGCTTAGCGGGTTCTTATGCGAACTTTTTGATTACCAACAATCGCATTGTGTTCCCACTACTCGACCCAGCAACTGACGATATTGCAGCTCAAAAATTGCAAGAAATTTTCCCTGAGTATGACATTGTCGGTGTGCCTGCCCGTGAGATTTTATTAGGTGGTGGTAACATCCATTGCATCACCCAGCAGATCCCCTCTGGACAGTAAGTAAAAACCAACGAGAACACAATGACCATTAATGTCACTATTGTTTTAATAAAATTGACTGTCAATACTTTTGGCTTTTAAGAAGAGGTCGTAACATGTTCGAAGTCACTGAGGTTTCTATTGCCGAGCTGCGTGCAGCCCTCGAATCCGGTCGCACCACAGCGGTTGAGTTAGTGAAGTCTTATTTAGCTCGGGTTGAGGTTTATGACGGCCCAGCGACACAGACCAAGCTAAATGCGCTGGTGGTTCACAATCAAGATGCGATTAAGGAAGCTGAAGCTTCTGATGCGCGCCGAGCGCGTGGTGAAACGCTGAGTCCACTCGATGGTATTCCTTACACTACCAAGGACAGCTACTTAGTTAAAGGGCTCACTGCGGCTTCTGGTAGTCCAGCGTTTAAGGACTTAATTGCTCAATATGATGCATTTGCTGTTGAGCGCCTGCGCGAAGCGGGTGCCATTTGCTTAGGTAAAACCAACATGCCACCTATGGCTAATGGTGGTATGCAGCGCGGTCACTATGGCCGTGCCGAAAGCCCATACAATGCTAATTATCTTACAGCTCCCTTTGCCTCAGGTTCTTCCAATGGCGCGGGTACTGGTACCGCCGCAAGTTATTCTGCTTTCGGCCTAGCTGAGGAGACATGGTCGAGCGGTCGTGGTCCTGCATCGAACAATGGCCTGTGTGCATATACTCCATCACGCGGTGTAATCTCTGTGCGCGGTAACTGGCCGTTAACACCGACGATGGATGTTGTAGTGCCTTATACTCGTACTATGGCCGATATGCTTGAAGTACTTGACGTTATTGTGGCAGACGACCCTATTACTCGTGGTGATTTATGGCGTCTACAACCTTGGGTTGATATCCCAAAAGCATCAACCGTGCGTCCAGCATCGTATCTGGATCTTGCCGCTCAAGCTGACACGCTTAAAGGCAAGCGTTTTGGGGTGCCGCGCATGTACATTAATAAAGACGAATTGGCTGGCACCAGCGAAAACCCGGGCATTGGCGGCCCGACTGGTCAGCGCATTAATACTCGAGCGTCGGTGATCGACCTTTGGCAAGCTGCACGCAAAGCGCTGGAATCTGCCGGAGCTGAGGTCATTGAAGTGGACTTCCCGCTGGTTTCCAACTGCGAAGGTGACCGACCTGGTGCGCCGACCGTGTTCAATCGCGGCATCGTCACGCCTGAGTTTCTCGAGGATGAGCTGTGGGCACTATCGGGCTGGGCTTTAGATGAATTTTTACGTGCTAACAATGACCCTAAACTGAACAAATTAGCTGACGTTAATGGGCATTTGATTTTCCCGCATGACTTAGGCACTTTGCCAAACCGTGAGGGCGACCTCGCAGCTGGCATGGATGAGTACGTCAACATGGCCAAAAGAGGTCTCAAGTCGTATAACCAAATCGATAGCATACCGGATGGTCTGCGCGGCTTAGAGAAGACGCGCAAGTTGGATCTGGAAGACTGGATGGACGAGCTCAAACTTGATGCAGTGCTGTTCCCAACCATGGCAGATGTAGGTCCAGCAGATGCGCACATTAATCCTGCTTCAGCTGACATCGCCTGGAGCAACGGTATTTGGGTCGCTAACGGCAATCTTGCTATTCGCCACTTAGGTGTACCAACAGTTACTGTGCCGATGGGGACAATGGCCGATATTGGCATGCCAGTAGGGTTAACTTTCGCAGGCCGTGCTTATGACGACAACAACCTGCTGAGGTTTGCGGGTGCATTTGAAGCGACAGGCAGCAAGCGCCTGATCCCTACACGCACACCAGCGCTTAGCTGATAAGCCTCAAGAAGTGAAAAACGGGATTGGTTACTGCGCGCCAATCCCGTTTTTTTAACTCAAATGTAGATACATCTTTAACTTATTTTCTATATACAGTGGGCGGGTCATACACACTAGATCAAAGTCGCAAGTTTCACTCTGCACGGACCAAATCCACTGTCGTTCCGGTAATGCTTGTGAGCCGGAATCCAGCTCTTTTTTTATTCTTTAGATTTTATGGCCTGCGGCCACTAACGTCGTGGCGCTTCACCCACACCAGAGCAAAGGGGTAAAGCGCTTGTACCCCTTTGCAAACCCTCAGCGTTCCGGCAACATTTTCAAACAGCGAAAAGGTCGCGACGGAAATAGATCCAGCTTTTGACCTCGCTTGTAGATTGCCTCGGACTTATTCGAAAATGCTAACGCTTCCGATGGTACATCCTGTACCGCGAAAGCTAGCCTGACGTCCTGTCAGGCTCACGCTATTTTCTTCAACGACCTCAAGTTCAGAGTTGATTCAATACCTTTTAAGCCAGTATTACTAAATCATTTATTGCCCCAAAGTTACTTAGAACCAAAGCTCTATTTAACAATGCTTACCTTCGTTTTCCATACAAAATTTAATTGATATTGCTCTTTTACAGATGTCATTTTTACTGCCTAGATTGCATAATTTAATGAACTGGTTTTATATACAGGTATAATGAGATTTGGCTTAATTTAAATCAAACAACTCATTAAGTCAGCCTAAAGTCGTAACGTAGGCTTAATTAGAAAACTATAATTGGTTGATAATATTGAAAATAAATTTTATCTTTTATTTTTTTAACAACATTAACGCGCAAGCTCGTTTTATTTTAGGATGTTGAGAGTATTTTATCGCTTTACATCAAAGACATAGAGAATGTAGGATGATATAAATCAATAACTTGAACAGCCGACTTTATCGGGCGAGCCGTTCAATAAGCTGTTAGGTAATCAAAGATGAGTGCTAAGAAAAATGTAGTAGTTGTCATGCTTTGCCTTATTCCTACAGCAACTCTTTTATTTTTTGTAGATTTTAATAATGACTGCCTTAAAGAAAGTGAAGCCAAATTAATATTCGAGAAAGCTGTTCAATTAGAGAAAAATGGTGATCTTAAAGGGGCTCGCATAAAGTACAAAGTCATTGATGCAAATGCATGTAAAAATTATAAATTACGTGGTGAAGCATTTAATAAAGCAGTAGCGATTCAAAAGGTACTTATAAAATCATGACTATTGCTCAATCACCTAACAAAAAGTTGGTGTTCGCACCTGCGGTGCTGGGACGTTTATACTTCACTCGTTCCTCGTTACGTGTCACCGCCCCACAACAAAAGCGTTAGGTTTTATGAGCATCAGTCAGTATTATTATATCGGCAATAATCAGAATTTATTCTTTGGAGTATTTTCTCTTTCTTTGATTGGCTATATTTTATATACCTTTGGGCTACCTGTCGTTAATGTTACTTTTTGGTCGGTAGTTGGGTATTCTCTTTACGCTGCCTTTATATTCCTATTTGCGTGGTTAGCTCATTTTTCTTTTAAAAATTACTTTAGGTTACGTGGTCATAAACGTGTAATAACTATTAATGACAAATCTATTATTTTTCCTGAGTTAGGTGACTCTTTAAAAGTTATAGAGCTCAGGTTTACTGATATAACCGAGGTGTATTTTGGCGCAGGCAGACATGGTTTACCTAACAACTTAATCATTAAGTATGGCTACGATGGTCACGCATATATTGCCAAGGATTATTTAAAACACCAAGATTTTGAGGCTATTTGTTCGTTGTTTAGAAAAGCCTTAAAAATAAATCAGATAAGTGTAAAATAAAACCTAACACATATGAGCCTTCTACCAGTCAATAGGCGAGCCTAACTTATTTGACTGCTTTTGCAGTCAAATTAAAATCAATCAACAAATTCATCTACTTCGTCTGTCATTTAGCTGTCAAATCATCGTTTACAGCAAACACATATAGAGGCTCTCTTAGTGCGATCTTATCGCTGCCTGACTCTTTTCAATCCGTTGAAATATCAGGGCACTAGACATTTATCGGTTAACCCTAAGATGGCACTATTCAAGTCAGAGGTGCTTTTTTCACAGTTAGTTTCAGGCTCATTTAGGGTGTAAACGACTTTGTTGATTGCATTTATTAATGCGCGCCAATAAGGTGTCTAATCAAGGCAATGTAGCTTAAATAGCATTTGGCATAGTGATGATGGTGAGAAGTCATTGCTTCATTAGCCACATCATTCACGGTCATGCTCGCTTCTCTTTTTAAGAGTATCTAGTTAGACGTTCAGCTCACCTTATTGCGCGACTTATCCTTTTAAGAATCGTTGTTCATCAAACACCGTTTTGTTCTTCAGCATGAAATAGACGCAGCGACCAAGCTTATGTGCCAGTGCAGACAACGCCTTTGCTTTACTCATTCGTTTTTGTAATCGATTAAGGTAGTTACGTGCTTTGTCATTGCCTCGCAGGTACAGCACCGCTGCTTCTGAGAATGCCCATTTCAAATGAGCATTACCGATTTTATTGCCATTGGTGCCATAGGTTTTACCCGCTGATTCTGCTTTGCATTTGACCAATCGAGAGTATGAAGCAAACTTTTGTACTGACTCAAATCGACTGATATCACCGATTTCATAGAGGATTGTCAGTAACAAAATCTTGCCAATACCTGGTACTGTTTTCAGTAATTCTAAATAGACGGGATTATGATTTTTGGCCTGTTTTTCAATGAACCATTCAACCTGTGCGAGTTCCTTTGCATAACAATCAAGTAGTGCCATGTCTAAATCAATGTTGCGTTGGACGATAGGATCTTGATATTGCTCGCGAAGTTTTTTTCTTGCAGAGATGTTTTTAAGGTTAAGTTCAGTGGCAGGTAAATTGTATTGGCTGTTGGTGTTAACCACATGACCTTTGAGCATGGCCCCGTGACGGACAATCTTCATTCTTCGGCGCAGTAGATCACGAGCTGCGCGCATTTCACTTGGATAATCATAAGCTATTGGAAAGTTACCACCACGCAGTAGTGTGGCAATTTTAAAGGAATAGACTTTATCATTTTTGGTTTTACCACCGTGAATCGCCTTCATATAAAGCGCATGACCTAAGATAAAATCAATCCCAAGTTCAGCACACCAGTCTGATACCCAATACCAGCAATGCATGCACTCAACCCCGACAATTACATTGCCGATATAAGGTTCTAGAATGAGTAATAAGTCATCTTTACTGGCACCTATCTTTTTATGAGCTACAACTTCCCCTTTAGAATCAATGATACAGACATAAAGTAAACGTGCATGTAAATCGATACCACAGTAGTATGGATGTGAGTTATTATAAAATCTCATTGAGCTTTCTCCTGTTGGTTTAGTCACCTTAAGCATACCGCTGATGCGGCTTGCTAGGGAGGGGGCTCAATGAGTATCAAGGCGTTCAAACGGACAAAAAAACAGTTGGCTGTTTCACTCCGTTCACAATTTTAGCAAACAATTTTTTGCCGCTTAACGTGGCGTTACACATAGACATTTTAACCTGAAACTCACGAATTAGAATTAATGTTCTAACTCGGAAATGTCCAAAAATCAGTTAGGCTTGCTTAGAAATTTACAAATTCAACTCTAAACAGAGGCCGTTGTAGAAAATAGCGTGAGCCTGACAGGACGTCAGGCTAGCTTTCGCGGTACAGGATGTACCATCGGAAGCGTTAGCATTTTCAAATAAGGCCGAAGCAGGCTGCAAATGAAGTCCAAAGCTAGAGCTATTTCCGTCGCAATTTTTTCGCTGCTGTTGTTTGGTTAAATAGCGAAAATGTTGCCGGAACGGCAGGGGTGATCCAAGAGGGGATTGCTGTTGATCCCCTTTTGGTCCGTGCAGGGTGGAACCTTGCGATCTTAGTTCAAACGAAGTTTGAAAATTCTGGTGTGGGCGAAGCGCCACGACGTTGGTGCCCGCAGGCCATAATATGATAAAAAATTAAAACGATTATTCGTTTAACACACCAACAAGGTTTATGATTAAAGAGTCTCGATAATGAAGTTGATGAGGTCTAATCATGATAATAGCTTGCCCCCATTGCGATACCTTAAATCGCGTACCTGAAGAACGTCTTGAACAACAACCAACTTGTGGGAAGTGTAAACAAAGCCTATTCGTTGGTGAACCGATAGAGCTCACTGCCGTCAATTTTAGCCACCATGCTAATAAATCAGAGTTACCACTGGTGGTCGACTTTTGGGCCAGCTGGTGCGGTCCGTGTAAAAACTTTGCGCCGGTATTTACTCAAGCAGCCAAGAAATGGGAACCTAAGTTTCGTTTCGGCAAGCTCAACACCGAAGAGCAACAAGCCCTTGCTGCCCAATTCAATATTCGCTCGATCCCAACCCTGATGGTATTTAAACAAGGCAAAGTGCTTGCACAACAATCCGGTGCTATGCCTGCATCATCATTTAACCAATGGCTAGAGTCGATTAAATAGATTTTGGACGTTAGATTACTCATTCAAAACGCGATAAACTATCGCGTTTTTGCTTAGCTTTATTTTGATTGTTGTTTAAAAGGAATTGATAAACATGAAAAAACTCTTAGTTATCTGCTTACTTGGCCTCGCGATATTTGGCTATTTAGGCAAAAACGTTGAAACCACTCAAATTGTACAAAACGTTTATGCTGACTATACCGCTGGCAGTGATAGTGCGTTACAAAATGCCATTGATAATAAGCAGAGTAACCTTCAAATCGGTGGTTCAGGGTATGTGGTAAAAATACTTTCCGATGATCTTAAAGGCAGCCGCCATCAACGATTTATTCTAAAAATAGCCAGCGGAAACACGCTATTAGTTGCCCATAATATTGATTTAGCCCCACGGATAGAAAACTTAAATGTCGGTGATACCGTCGAATTTTACGGTGTTTATGAATTTAACAACAAAGGTGGCGTCATCCATTGGACTCACCACGACCCACGCGGCCAGCACCAAAGCGGTTGGTTGAAGCATAATGGCAGCGTCTATAAATAAACAACCATTAGGTTTAAAAGATTAAGACTCAATTTACATTGAGCCTTAAGGGGGCTTATAAGATTTATCTACCGCTACTTATCTATTACTTGTGTACTGATTTAATCGCGTCTTTCACGCTGCTATATAAGCGTGAAAGCATTTTATTGAAAATGGCTCGAATAGTGGCATAAGTTAAGTCAACTACGGTTGTGACTACAGCCCCTGCAAAAGACAACATATGGCCAAGTAGTCCTCTGACATCGTCGGCGAAAGAATCTGCCGCGGCAGCAATTTTTTCAAGGGTTTTAGCGACAAGATCATAGAATGTCAAACCGTAAGATGCCGTCGCTTGCGCTACAATTGCGCCATAATAGCCTGCCTCTTTTAAGACCGTAATTAATGCTGCGCTGAGTTTGTCACTCCACTGGTCTGAATAGCTTGCTTGATTGCGGTTTTCATAACGTAATTTTACCGGCTTTAAATATTCGCTAGCTTTAACATGTAAATGGCCCCAATGCTCAGTGTTTGCAGAGACTAAATAACCTGGTTCGGCTCCAGCTTTAGGATCCATACCATGAGCACTAATCCTCAAACCTTGACTGTTATCTAAGCGATATTCCACTCCTTGATAAGGCGCATGAATAAAAGGCCATAAAGGCACTTTTGGGACTACATCAGCGCCGTGGGTGCAGCGAAAAATTTGATTTAGTCTATGGGTGTTAGCCGAGGCAAAACCTTGTTGTCCAACTCTTGGGGAGCCAAAAGTGTATAAATTAATATTTGAAGCGTAGTTATTAACAGATGCCCAGTCTGCAGCTAGAGAAGCTAGTGCGCCACCTAAGCTATGACCGACAAAATGTATCGCTTTTCCGGGATTTGATATACGCCACTTATCCAAAAAAGTCGCAATTTGTTGTCTTAGTGAAGCAAAAGCATTATTAAATCCAGCGTGCACTATTTGGTTACCATCACCGACGCTTAAACCAAGTTGCGCATTCGTTCCCCAATCTGCAATAAGCTGAGTACCACGAATAGCGATGATTGCATCTCCTAGGTATTGTCCTTTACCTAATCCCATAACAGCAAAACCCGACTGGCGATTAAAAATAAATCCGCCTGTTTTTCCTATACCTTTGCTATTAATGGCAAAGTATTTTTCTATGTAGGTATTTCCAAATATGTCAGCATCCTCTGCATCAATTAAACTATAAACATTTGCTGCTAGTTCTGACGCTAACTTAGGCGATAATTGATTCATAAACTGTCCTTGTCATTTAATGGCTTTATTAATCGTATTTTTCTCTTTTCTGTACTTCCAATCGTTCTAATTCTGGCCAGCGACAAATACTCAATACCTGATAGCGCACAACACCACTAGAGAACGCTTCATCAATGATTTCATTTTTAACTTCTTCATTTGATACGTCGCAGTTTAATTGCGTCAACCTTTCAGCTAAATATGAAATATGTTTTTCGCCTGTAGATACCGATAGCCAAAGTCTTAGATCTGAATGACTTCCTTCAGCGATTTTAATCGTTTGAGATACACGTGTTTCTGCAAAAGGCTTATTTGGATGTGCTGTGCTGTAAATGATTTCAGGAAAGCTAAATTTTCCATCAGCGTCTGTAGTGGTGTAGTCCCATTCTTTTTCTTCCATGACACCAGAGTATTGATAACCTCTTTTTAGCTTAATACCGGCTAGAGGTTTTCCCTCATGGGTTAAGCTACCTATCACTTCAGGAAATACTTCGACATCGACTTTTTTAAACATGCTAAACATTGACTCCTCCGAGTAGCAACTAACGGCGACAATCAGACACAGGAATGCAAAAATCCCAATATATGCTCTATAGGCCATAGATGAAGCAACTCCCTGCTTTGTAATTCAGATGATTATTTTTTAAACGAAGTTATTGTAGAGTGATTCTTTAAGGGTATCTATTATTATAAATGACTATTTTTTATAGTGTAATGATGAAAAGGGTATGTCCAGTTGAGATGTTTTTACTTTATCCAGCAGTAAATTAAATTGAGAAGATCAAAGACGTTTTAAGTTATTTATTGTAAAAACGACGAAGCGTTATCCCGGCTAAAAAGCATTGCCGGAATAACGCTTGATTTGACCCGTGCAGTATGGAGTCTTTTGACCAAAATCCAAACCAAGTTTGGACATAAAAAAGAGTAACCGTGATGACTCAAGGTTACCCTTTTTTCAGGTTCACTTTTTATTCAGAAGCACTCTTTATTCAGAAGCACTATCTACTCTGGGTCTCTCTTTATTCAGGATCTCTTTCTACTCTTGAACCATTCTATTCGAAATAAATCTATTCTGGATCATAGTCCAATATCGGTGACAACCATTTCTCTGCTTCTGCCAACGTCATGCCTTTACGCTGGGCATAATCTTCTACCTGATCTTTACCAATATTAGTCACGCCAAAATAGCGTGATTTCGGATGGGCAAAGTACCAGCCTGAAACAGCAGCCGTTGGGTACATGGCAAAGCTTTCGGTGATGTTCAAATCAATCGTTTCATCTGGTTTGAGCAAATCCCATAACAAACCTTTTTCAGTGTGGTCTGGGCATGCTGGGTAACCTGGCGCTGGGCGAATGCCTTTATAACGTTCGCGAATTAACGCTTCATTGTCGAGCACTTCATCGGCGGCATAACCCCAAAACTCTTTACGAACACGTTCGTGCATACGCTCGGCAAAGGCTTCGGCTAAACGGTCTGCTAAGCATTTGAGCATAATCGCGTTGTAGTCATCGTGATTGGCTTCAAAACGGGCAACATGTTCATCAATACCGTGCCCCGTCGTTACCGCAAAACCGCCCATGTAATCAGCAACGCCTGAATCTTTTGGAGCGACAAAATCTGATAAACAGAAGTTGTCGTTACCCACGCGTTCAAGCTGCATACGTAAATGATGGGTGGTCATTTCCAATGTGGTGCGGCTTTCATCGGTATACAGTTCAATGTCGTCATGGTTGACGGTATTGGCTGGGAATAAACCGATTACTGCTTTGGCGGTAAGCCATTTTTCAGCAATAATTTGCTTCAACATGGCTTGGCCATCGGCAAATAATTTAACCGCTTCTTCACCAACGACTTTGTCTTTTAAAATTTCAGGGTAATGACCGTGCAGTTCCCAGCTTCTAAAGAACGGTGTCCAATCGATACGTTCGACTAGGTCTTCTAATGGATAGTCATCAAACACCTGGCGACCTAATACATTAGGCGTAAATGGGGTGTAGTTTTCCCAGTCGTGTTTGCAACGGTTTTCGCGCGCCGCTTCAATCGACACGATGGTTTTACGCTTGGTTTGCGACAAACGTTTTTCACGCATCATGTCGTATTCTGCGTAGGCTTCGTCAATGGTTGCTTGGCGAGTGGCGTTATTAATCAGCTTAGACACCATAGGTACAGCGCGAGATGCATCGGCAATGTAAATTGCGCCGTGTGGGTAATGCGGTGCTATTTTTACTGCAGTATGAATTTTAGAGCAGGTTGCACCACCGATAATAGCAGGGATGGTTAAGCCTTCACGGTGGAAGGTTTTCACGTTGTGGACCATTTCATCCAAACTTGGCGTGATTAAACCAGACATGCCGATAATGTCGATATTATGCTCTTTTACTGCATCGAGAATTTTATCAACCGATACCATGACCCCAAGGTCGACCACTTCGTAGCCGTTACAGGCAAGTACTACTCCAACAATATTTTTACCGATGTCATGCACATCACCTTTAACGGTGACCATTAAAATTCGGCCGTTTGACTGGCCTGCAACCTTTTCAAGCTCAATATATGGGTTTAGGTAAGCGACGGCTTTTTTCATTACTCGTGCCGATTTGACCACTTGCGGTAAGAACATTTTGCCAGCACCAAATAAGTCGCCGACCACGTTCATGCCGTCCATCAGCGGTCCTTCAATAACATCGAGCGGGCGCACGGCTTCTTGACGAGCAGCTTCGGTGTCTTCATCAATAAATTCGGTAATGCCTTTAACCAATGCGTGCGATAAACGTTTGGATACCGGCCAGCTGCGCCAGGCTAAATCTTCTTTTTTGGCCACTTGTGAGCCATCGCCTCTAAAGCTTTCAGCGATGTCGAGTAGCTGCTCGGTGTTGTTTGAGTCGGCTACCGGACATGGTAAGTTTTGAACTACGTTTTCAACCCGTTTTTTGAGCTCTGGTTCAATATCATCGTATATGGCTAACTGACCAGCGTTAACAATACCCATGTCCATGCCGGCTTGAATGGCATGGTATAAAAACACCGCGTGAATGGCTTCGCGTACTGGGTTGTTACCGCGGAACGAGAATGACACGTTAGACACGCCGCCTGAGATCATTGCGTGTGGCAAGGTGGCTTTGATGTCTTTTATCGATTCGATAAAGTCGACTGCATAGTTGTCGTGTTCATCAATACCGGTGGCAATGGCGAAAATGTTAGGGTCAAAAATAATGTCTTCTGGTGGAAAGCCAACAACATCAACCAAAATGCGATAAGCACGGGTACAGATTTGGGTTTTACGCTCACGTGTATCGGCTTGGCCGTCTTCGTCAAAGGCCATTATAATGGCTGCCGCACCATAGCGTTTTACTAAGGTGGCTTGTTCAATAAATTTGGCTTCGCCTTCTTTCATCGAAATAGAGTTAACAATCGACTTGCCTTGAACGCATTTAAGCCCAGCTTCAATCACTTCCCACTTTGATGAGTCAATCATGATGGGCACGCGGGAGATGTCGGGCTCAGAGGCGATTAAGTTTAAAAACTTCGCCATTGACGCCACGCCATCAAGCATACCTTCGTCCATGTTGACGTCGATAATTTGCGCGCCATTTTCAACCTGCTCGCGCACGACATCTAAGGCTTCTTCAAACTTTTCTTCTTTAATTAAGCGTAAAAACTTAGCCGAACCGGTCACGTTAGCGCGCTCACCGACGTTAACAAATAACGAGTTTTTGTCGATGGTGAGTGGCTCTAGGCCCGATAAACGACACGCCACAGGTATATCTGGTATCTGTCTTGGTTCGTGTCTGAGCACCGCTTCACGAATAGCACTAATGTGTGCGGGTGTACTACCACAACAACCGCCGACAATATTGAGCATGCCTTCTTGCGCCCATTGATTAATGACTTCGGCCATTTCTTCTGGGGTTTCATCGTAGCCACCAAATTCGTTGGGTAAGCCAGCATTTGGGTGGGCAGAGACATAACATTCGGCAATACGTGATAATTCTTCAACGTACGGGCGCAGCTCTTTTGGTCCGAGGGCGCAGTTAAGGCCAATCGATAACGGCTTGATGTGGCGTAAAGAGTTATAAAAGGCTTCGGTGGTTTGGCCGGTTAATGTACGACCAGAGGCGTCGGTAATAGTGCCAGAGATCATAACGGGTAGGCGATCGCCAAGTTGATCGAATACTTTTTCAATCGCAAATAGGGCGGCTTTGGCGTTTAAAGTATCAAAAATGGTTTCAACCATAATGATATCGGCGCCACCTTCAATTAAGGCGCTGGTGGATTCAACATAAGCGTCGACTAATTGGTCGAAACTGACATTACGAAACGCTGGGTCGTTAACGTCTGGACTGATAGAGCAAGTACGGTTGGTTGGGCCTAATACACCAGCAACATAACGTGGTGAACCTGTTTGCGCGGCCACTTCGTCGGCCGCTTGGCGGGCGACTCGGGCGCCAGCAAGGTTAATTTCAGCGGCTAGCGACTGCATATCGTAGTCGGCCATGGCAATGGTGGTGGCATTAAAGGTGTTGGTTTCAATAATGTCGGCACCGTTTAGCAGGTACTGAGTATGAATATCTTTAATGATTTGCGGTTGGCTGAGTACTAATAAGTCGTTGTTGCCTTTAACATCGCAATGCCAATCTTTAAAACGCTCGCCACGATAATCTTCTTCTTCCAACTTATAGTCTTGGATCATGGTGCCCATGGCGCCATCTAAAATCACAATACGCTGCGCTAACAATGCATTAAGTTGTTCAAGTGTTTGACTGTAAGAAGTCGATTTCGCCATAACAGTTACCTTTTTATCACTATGTTGCTTGATACCTTGATTGAGATAAGCATACCCTTATTTTTACAATAGTAGGGCGATAACATCATTGCTGTGCACAAGTGTTGTAAATAACAGTTATACACAACGGTTGCTTTAACCGTTGCAGGCAATTGCCTTGGACAATTACTGCGTACAATGATTATCTTCTAAATGATTATCTTTTAAGATAGTATTTTAGACATATAAACGTATAGACGTCCATAGTACGCGAATTTTTATCACTAGAGCAAGGCTGAATTAAATGAAACAAGCCAAGATAATATTAATGCGCCATGGAGAATGCGAAGGTGGGGCAATATTTCGCGGCCAAACCGATGTAAAGCTCACCGACACTGGAATGGCCCAAATGCAGCAAGCGTTTGCTGAACTGCAATATCCAATTAGCCATGTGTTTAGTTCGCCATTGCAACGGTGTCAGCAATTCAGCCAGCCTTTAACGCAGCGATTAACATTACCGTTAACGACGATACCAGCACTGCAAGAAATTGATTTTGGTGTCTGGGATGGGCAATTGTTTGATGCAATTTATCAGCAAAATCCAGGTAAATTTGATGCTTACTGGCATAACCCATGGTTGGCTGATAGCACGCCTGATAAAGCCGAGTCGGTAAGCGATTTTGCTGCGCGAGTAGAAGCCGGGCTCATGAGCGTGGTTGATGAACTGTGGCGCTCACGTCATCAGCAGCACTCTTGTTTACTGTCTATCGACGAACAACAAGGGCAAAGCTTGCCGCAAACTGCTCAAGCTGTCGATTGTCCCCATGCGTTAGTGGTTACTCACGGTGGGGTGATGCGCTGTTTAATGGGCTACGTGCTTAAGGTTGGCCAATCTAGCGGAATATTCGCTAACCTAGCGATCCCCTATGCTGCTATTATGGTGCTCGATGTATATTGGCCTGATGATGTTGATAAGGTTGACGCTTTTCAAGCGACAGCAATGAATAGCAATACCGCTAAAGTGAGCTTTACATTACATTGGCCGTAACACTTCATTGGCTGAGCGTTACAACCATAGTGTCATTATTTTTGCGCCATAATTTGCATAATAATCTGCGCCATAACGTGCGTAGTCATTAGTGTCACAATTTGCATAGTTATTTGCAAAGTTATTTGCAAAGTTATCAGCGCCGTAATTTGAATAGTTATTTGCGTCATAATTGTCGTAATAATCTGCGTCGAAACCATAGTGCCTTTCAAGGTATTGGGAATTGGGATAAGCCCAAACTGTACCCGCAACTGTAGATGTACCCATCGAATATGGGGACATAAGTCAGATACCAGCTTTGAATCGCCTCAATATCCATGCCTAAGCGGGTGACTTAGGGGAGTTATTAAATAGATGTTTGTGTTAATTAATTGGACATGGCGGGCTAACTTTCATGTCTGAATCTGTATTAGATGTAAATCATCTTTTTTGGCAAGTCGATAATAAAACGATTCTGGCGGACATTCATTTCAGTTTGCCTAAAGGCCAGATGCTAGGACTAATTGGTCCCAATGGCGCAGGAAAGTCGAGCCTGTTACGCTGCTTATATCGCTATATTGTGCCGACCAGCGGCGATATTGAGATATTTTCTAAACCCATCAGTGAGTATTCCTCTAAGTTGTTAGCGCAGAATATTGCTGTGGTGCAACAAGATACCCCGCATTATTTTGACATGACCACCGAGCAATTAGTGTCGATGGGGCTTACTCCGCATAAAGGCTTGTTTGACTCAAACACAGCCCAAGACCGTGAACGTGTGGTGAGTGCCTTAACCAAAGTGGGATTACAGCAAAAAGCTCAGCAACAATATGAACTGTTATCTGGCGGTGAAAAACAACGTGCCCTAATTGCCCGAGCCATTGTGCAACAGCCGCATATTCTTATTTTAGATGAACCGACCAATCACTTAGATATTCGTTATCAAATTCAAATTCTTGAACTCGTTGCATCTTTAGGCATCAGTGTTATTGCTTCTATACACGATCTGAATTTAGCCAGTGCAATGTGCGATAAATTACTGCTACTCGACCAAGGACGATTAATTGCTAAAGGTACCCCAACAGAAGTGCTAACCGAGCGGCAAATTAGTGACGTGTTTGGTGTGTGCTGCGACATTAATCTTCACCCACAACACGGTAAGCCGCTGATCAGTTATTTTTATGGTTACCAACCGAGTCAGAAAGGATGCCCCGATCATGATTGATGCATCGCAACGTCGCTACTATGTTTGTTTCAGTCTGTTGGTATTGGCTACACTGCTTACCCCGATATTTGCCGCCAGTTTTGGGGCGGCTAACATTCATCTTAATGACGTATTAATGATATTTAATACCTTATTGGGCGGCGACATGCCGAGTGCGATTGAAGGCAGTGAACATGCGGTTACGATAACCCAACGTATTGTGCTTGAATTACGCTTACCGAGAATTTTGTTGGCCTTTGTGGCTGGCGCAGGGTTGTCTATAGCAGGCAGTGTATTACAAACCGTGACCCGCAACCCGTTGGCCGACCCGTATTTGTTTGGCATTAGCTCCGGGGCGTCATTTGGTGCAGTGCTGGTGGTGTCGTTATTCAGTCAAACCGGTTTGTTTGCCGAAATGTTTTCTGGTGTATTGACTATAGCGCCAAGCTTTACCGCGCAACCTTGGTGGTCTTGGTCGACATTAAGCATACCGATAGGAGCATTCATCGGCGCCAGTTTATCGGTGTTGGTGGTGTTTATTTTGTCGGGACCTGGTCGAAGTAGCCAAGTTGAACGTATGTTGCTGTCTGGTGTAGCAACGTCGTTTCTGTTTGGGGCATTGACTAGCTTGCTGTTGTATTTTTCAACCCCTCAAGCTGCGGCGTCAGTACTGTTTTGGAGTTTAGGCAGTTTTGCTAAAGCCAGTTGGTCTAATTTACTCTTACCCAGTGTGACGGTAGGGGTGAGTTTATTGATTATGTTGGCATTTAGACGGCAAATTATGGCGCTGCAAGCGGGTGATGAAACGGCTCATACATTAGGGATTAATGTCGCAAAATTGCGCTTAAGTATGTTGTTACTGTGTTCGCTTATTACGGCAATGTTGGTGGCAACTTGTGGTGGCATTGGTTTTGTTGGTTTGATGATCCCGCATACGGTTAGGCTATTATTTTCCGGACGTCAGCCGATGATCTTAACCGCGATGTTAGGTGGCTTATTTATGGTGTGGATTGACGTGATAGCACGATGCATTTTATTTAACCAAGAATTGCCTGTCGGCATTATTACAGCTGCATTGGGCAGCGTGTTTTTCTTGTTTATTTTGCGTCAACGCCGTTAAACACTGAGCTCTTTTTATAGGCACATAGCTAAGCACATAGCTAAGAATTAGATAAGCACATAGATAAGCACATAGATAAGCTCTTTGATAAGCACTGTATGAGTGCTGCAATACATCATATTGAATTTTATCTGCCCGAATTGTTGGAGTCGCCATGTTTGTTATAGAAGCCGTTAAGTCAGATGTTGATGCCAATATTCAACATAAGATTAATCAAAAAACCAAACCATTAGGGGCATTAGGGCAGCTAGAAACCTTGGCGCTACAGATTGCTCGGGTGCAGTACAGCGGCGATAAACAGTCGTTAAGCACACCGCTGCAAATCACTAAACCAACGATGTTAGTGTTTGCTGCCGACCATGGCATTGCCGCTTACGGCGTGTCGATTGCGCCAAGCGAAGTGACCACTCAAATGGTGCATAATTTTGTCCAAGGCGGCGCGGCAATTAATGTGTTTTGTCGCCAAGTCGGGTTTGAGCTTGAAATTATCGATTGCGGAATATTACAACCGCTTACAGGCCAAGCCAATGTTATCGACCAACGCTTAGGCGCAGGCACTAAGGCTATGCATTTAGCTGCGGCTATGCCACTTGAAAAAGTCGCCCAAGGGTTTGAATTTGCTCGACAGTTGGTTGCTCGCCATGTTGATGCCGGTTGTAATTTAATTGCTTTAGGTGAAATGGGTATCGGCAATACTTCTGCTGCGACTGCGGTAATGTCAGCTATGCTCAATATTGATGTTGAGCAATGTGTTGGTAGAGGCACGGGAATTGATGATGCTACCTTGGTTATTAAAACAAAACTCATTAACCAAGCACTTGATTTACATCAACATGAGTTAGTTTCTCCTGAAGCTATTTTGGCTCACGTTGGCGGTTTTGAAATAGTGCAAATGACCGGGGCGATACTGGCAGCTGCGGAACAAAAAATATTAGTGGTGATTGATGGTTTTATCGCTACTGCTGCAGCATTAGTTGCGGTAAAATTATCTCCACAATCAAGAGACTATTTAGTTTTTGCTCATGAGTCGCAAGAGCAAGGACATAAGCTTCTGTTACAACAGCTACAAGCAACACCATTGTTGTCGCTGGGATTAAGACTTGGAGAAGGCACTGGCGCTGCGTTAGCGTTACCGTTAATTCAAGCTGCGGTGAATTTTTACAATCAAATGGCCAGTTTCGATGATGCTGGCGTTAATAATGTGGTTTAAGGGAACAACATGTCTGGCGAGATAAAATGGTTGCGGCAGTTAAATTTATTTTTTGTGGCGATGAGTTTTTTTACTCGGATCCCCGTTCCATCGTGGGTGGTGATTGATAGCGATAAGCTCAACAAAGCTAGCCGTTATTTTGGTTTAGTGGGCTTACTCATTGGCTTAATTTGTGCGTTGGTATTTTGGCTTGCACAGCTGATTTTACCGGCAAGCATTGCCATTTTATTAGCCATGGTCGCGGGTGTATTAGTGACCGGCGCCTTCCATGAAGACGGCTTAGCCGATACCGCAGATGGTTTTGGTGGGGGTTGGACGGTAGAAGACAAGCTGCGCATCATGAAAGATTCGCGTTTGGGCAGTTATGGTGCCTTGTCGCTGGGATTAGTGTTATTGCTAAAATGGCAATTGTTAGTCGAACTGGCTTTATATAGCCCAATGGCGGCGGTCAGTGCGCTTGTAGCAGGCCATACACTCAGCCGCGTTGTGGCATCAAGCTTGATTTTTAGTGAGCAATACGTCCGTGATGACGACACCAGCAAATCAAAGCCGATTGCCCAAGACCAGCAATTAAATGATTTATTTATTTTAATCGCCAGCGGTATTTTTGTGTTGTTATGGCTTAACGGTTTGGCGGCGTTTGTGCTATTTATTACCTTGTGGCTAGTACGCATTTTGTTAGGCGGCTTTTTCCGTAAACAAATTGGTGGCTACACCGGTGACACACTAGGCGCTGCGCAGCAAATCAGCGAAGTGTGTTGTTACTTAGTTATTTTAGCGGTTGGATTAAGCTAATGATTCATTTGGTGTTAGGCGGTGCGCGTAGCGGTAAAAGTCGATATGCAGAGCAATGTGTGGCGGAATACGCTGCTATTGGTTATTCCTGTGTTTACTTAGCCACAGCCACAGCGTTAGACCATGAAATGTCTGCGCGCATTAATCAACACCAACAAGACCGTATGTCCAGCGTCCATAGCTGGACATTGCACGAACAAGCTTATGACGTTGGCCAAACATTGGTGGCGATAGATAAACCACAACAAGTCATATTGCTCGATTGCCTGACGTTATTATTAACCAATCACTTATTGTTAAATGACGGCGCCTCGTGGGCCACGCAAAAGTCATTACTCATCGACAGTTTGTCTGCTTTGCAAAGCGATGTGGTGTTAGTCAGTAATGAAGTGGGCTCGGGCATAGTTCCCATGGGTGAGTTAAATCGTCGTTTTGTTGATGAAGCGGGCTGGCTCAACCAAGAAATAGCCGCAATATCTGATCAAGTCACTTTGGTGGTCGCAGGCCTACCGTTGGCCTTAAAAGCATAATGTCATTGGTTGACGATCAATCTTCAATCGCCCCACCATTACGTGGCGCATTAATGGTGCAAGGCACCACCTCTGATGCGGGTAAAAGCACGCTTGTTGCCGGTTTATGTCGTTTATTTTCCCGTCAAAACATTAATGTCGCGCCTTTTAAACCACAAAATATGGCGCTAAACAGTGCTGTAACTGTCGATGGCGGTGAAATTGGCCGAGCCCAAGCATTGCAAGCTATTGCTTGTGGTTTAGCGCCCCATACAGATTTTAATCCGGTGTTGTTAAAACCAAGTTCTGATACCGGCGCCCAAGTCATTATTCACGGTAAAGCGTTAACTACATTAGAAGCCAAGGCCTTTTTCGGACCCGAGAGTTATGGTTATAAAACCTTAGCGTTAGCGGCAGTGATGCAATCTTACAGGCGCTTGCAGCAACAGTACTCGTTAGTGGTGATTGAAGGGGCGGGCAGTCCGGCAGAAATCAATTTACGTGAAGGTGATATTGCCAATATGGGCTTTGCCGAAGAGGCAGATTGCCCAGTGATCATTATTGCTGATATTGATAAAGGCGGTGTGTTCGCCCATTTAGTTGGTACGTTGGCATTATTAAGCTCGTCTGAGCAAGCGCGAGTAAAAGGCTTTGTGATAAATCGTTTTCGCGGTGATATCAGCTTGTTGCAGCCAGGAATTGATTGGCTTGAAGCCTATACCAACAAACCTGTATTAGGCGTATTACCATATTTGCACGATCTACATCTAGACGCTGAAGATGCGTTAATTGATACCCCTCAAAGCTCATTACCGACAGCATTATCTGCCAACCAGCGTATGTCTGTATTGGTGTTAGTGTACCCAAGGATCAGTAATCATACCGACTTTGATCCGCTGCGTTTACACCCGCATATTGATTTTCATTATGTGAGTATGCAGAGCATGGCTCAATCATCCCATTGGCCCGCTGCAGATTTAGTCATATTACCTGGCAGTAAGAATGTTCGTGCAGATTTAGCTTTTGTACGTGAGCAAGGTTGGGACATCGCCTTAACAAAACATTTACGTTATGGCGGTAAAGTCATCGGCATTTGTGGCGGTTACCAAATGCTCGGTGAGCTTATTGATGATCCTTTAGGTATTGAAGATAATGCTGGTTGCAGTGACGGATTGGGCTTATTACCGATTACGACCGTATTAACTGCCAGCAAAACCTTAACTCAAGTAAGGGGTCACTTACGCTTACAAGACCAGCAGGCAGAGTTTAGTGGTTACGAGATCCATTGTGGTGAGTCTTCACTCACTCAAAGCGACGTTATCCAGCCGCTATTGATTGAACAATACGCCCAGCAGCCAATGGCGATGACCAAGCTTGATGGCATGGTGAGTAATGACCAGCAAATTTTAGCGACCTATGTGCATGGATTATTTGACCATCCCGCTGCATGCCAACTTATTTTGCAATGGGCTGGCTTAGACAGTCGCCATACTATCGATATTAACCAAATTCGCGAGCAGCAACTAAATCGTCTTGCCGACGTATTAGAAGCGCATTTGGACATGAATACATTGAAAGGAATAATCTCATGACAACTGATAACCACGAAAATGAACAAGCTAACACTATTGATGCAAGCAAAGCTGAACGTCATAAAGCCCGCCAGCAGAAAGTCAAAGTGGGCGTTGATGCCAAAATTGCCGCAGCGCAAGACGAAAAAGGTATTTTGCTGGTACTAACCGGTAACGGAAAAGGCAAATCGACATCTGGTTTTGGTTCGATTACCCGCGCTGTGGGCCATGGTCATAAAGCCGCAGTGGTGCAATTTATTAAAGGCACTTGGGCTTGTGGTGAACGTAATTTACTCGAAGGTGCTGGAGTGCCATTTCATGTAATGGGTACCGGCTTTACCTGGGAAACTCAAGACAAAGAAAAAGACACCCAAGCAGCAATGGAAGCCTGGCTTGAGGCAGAAAAACTGCTTAAAGACGAATCGATTAATATGGTGCTGCTTGATGAGCTGACTTACATGGTCAGTTACCACTATATCGAACTTGAGCGAGTATTAACGGCATTAAGAAATCGCCCAGCGATGCAGCATGTGATTATTACAGGCCGCGCTTGTCATCGTGACATCATTGAATTAGCCGATACGGTCAGCGAAGTACAGCCGATTAAACATGCGTTTAACGAAGGTATTAAAGCCCAGTTAGGCTTTGATTATTAAAGTTATTTTTTATTTTTAATTATGGCCTGCGGCCACTAACGTCGTGGCGCTTCGCCCACACCAGATCTTTCAAACTTCGTTTGAATTAAGATCGCAAGGTTCCACCCTGCACGGGCCAAAAGGGGATCAACAGCAATCCCCTCTTGGATCACCCCTGCCGTTCCGGCAACATTTTCAAAGAGCGAAAAGGTCGCGACGGAAATTGATTTAGCTTTAAATCGCGTATTTAATCGTCTTCGACCTTATTCAAAAATGCTAACGCCTCCGATGGGGCGTCCCTTCCCCTCGAAAGCTAGATGGCCATCCTTGGCCAGCTCACGTCATTTTCTTCAACGTCCTCAAGTTCCAGAGTTGAATCAAACCTATTACAAGCAAGGCAAGTAACTTATTTATGATCCATTATGTGGCAGTAAGGTATATCTGGCAAAATTCATAAACGGGTAATATAAAAGCTAAAATATCGAAAAAGCTCTCTTAAAAGATGTAATCAGAACAGGTGATTAGCTACAAGACTGTGCAAAAAACAACTACCGCAAAAAAGCAAATTCCTATAGCATCTTGCGTTTAGTAAAAAGTGACCGATTAATATGGATGTGGCATAGGCCAAGTCCAACAAGCGATTTATTTTTTGCAAAAAACGCAACGCATAAAAACTAGAACGCTATATTTATCAGGGAGGTTCCGTGAAAGCATCTGTTCTGCTAACAATATTTCTAATGCTGCCGGCAGTAGCGCAGGCGGAAACTTGCAATCTAAAAAATGCAGAAGTTTACATTAACCTTATATCTGATTTGAAAAACTCCATTAACCCTATAAATAGGTTTAATGTTAAATACATTTACACCCAAATGCGTGCAGTTGATATTCCAAAAAATGAAATACCTGACAAAATCGCTAATTATACAGCGTTGCTTTACTACCTCCATGAAAATATTACAATCCATGGAGTTTATGCACCACCAAATAGCGCGTGCAACAGATATATTTACAAAATATCCGGGGCACCTGATGAATACAAAAAACTTAGCTACGTAGCTGTTGGGCTCATGGATAATAAAATTACAAACATTTCATTTGAGGAAGATGATACACCAATTGAGGGTAAAGCTTTTTCTACACTTTCATATAGCGAGGTCAAGTAAATATAACTCATATGAGCCTCCTGCCAGTCAATAGACGAGCCATTTTATAAAATCCGTACTTGACTGTTTTTACAGTAAAATTTTAATCAATCAACTAAATTATTAATCAAAGTATACACATTAAGGAGCTGTTGATGACTCGTACTGATATGATTCAAAAACTGCAACAATTCGCCCCAATAATTACGTTGGTGACAGGAACTGAGGACATGGGCTTTTAGTTTTCAGAGGTTGTACCTGACGGGGTGATCTATTCTGAATCAGGCATGTTATTGGAATATTCAAGTGGTCAGTGGCCGCCTAGTGAATGGGAAGATGATACTGATGAAGAGTTAACGTTGTTACGACAAGAGTTTTTGCTAGATGAAACTTGGCAAGTTATACCTTGGGCAGATTTGGAAGATAAAGAAATTGCCCAGTGGCTTGAAGATGTTCAGAACATCTAATGCGGAAGTTAGGAATAACTGAGATAAATCACTGCAGAGATGTCATGACTAACAATCTATTTTTGTACAGCTTGAGTTAAAGCCTTTATGTCAGTTGTTTGTATGATTGATTGTGAACTTAAATCTTCACCAAACCAGCGAGCAGTTATACTTTCAAGTTGGCCACTTTGAGTTAGGGTGTTTAATGCTTGGCGCATACTTTTGGCTAATGCTTCATCTGTATCTTTATGGGTGGCAATACCAATGGGCATGTTTACCACAGGCAATACAGCGGTAAAATCGCTTAGTTTAAAGCCCATTTTTTTAACGTCTTCGCGAAAACCCACTTCGTTATTGTAAATCAAATCTACGCGGTCAAAATTAAGCATTCTTAACGCCGCTAGTTGGCTTCTTACTAGGTATACATTGGGATGTATTCCATCGAGTTTAAGCCGATCTAGTGAGGCATCGTTTCGCGATAATGCCATTGAGTAACGATTAATATCATCTATGGTTTTAAGCTGAATGTCGGGACGATTACTTTTTCGATAGATCATATCTTGCACAGTATAAAAGTCGCCTATCCATTTGAAATAGGCTAAGCGTTTGTTGGTATTGGCAATTGAAAAAATGAACGTATTCGGGTACTTCTGCGCATTATAATAAGCGCGGCTCCAAGGCATGATTTTAATATTGATATCAAAATCAAGATATTGCTGGCTAGCATGTAAAATATCGATCGAAAAGCCTACCAATTCTCCTTGAGAATTTAGCGACTGAAATGGAGGATAACTTTCTGTGTAAAAAGTGACTGCAGGTCTAGCATTTGAAACTGGCGAACTGAAAAATATAATGATGAAAATCACCACAGATAAGTAGCGGAACATAAATAACAACACCTTAATTTAAGGCTTCCATGCACTTCATATCCGTTTTTATAACAAGTCTAACATAGTGTTATTATTTTGTGATCATTAACCCGTTGTGTTGTCAGATAATTAATCATCTGTGATGTTCAACAGGCCATCGTACCTTGTTAAACAATATATTCATCAGCCCAATCTTTTAAACGTTCTAAAATATCCAATGCAGTTCGGCCAAGTTCGGTAATGCTATAAGACACAGCAATAGGACGGTCACTAATCACATGTCGAGTCACCAGTCCTTGGGCTTCTAATTCTTTAAGGCGCTGATCGACCATTTTTTTACTCGCCCCGCCTAACATGCGCGATAAATCATTAAATCGCACTGGACCATCTTGCAAGTGCCATAATATCGATGCTTTCCATTTACCGCCTAATACCCGCATTCCACGCTCGACCGAGCAGGGTTCAGCACAAGCATTAATAACTTTTTTTTGACCGTTAGTCATTGTTTCAATTTTAGTTTTCATTAATTTAGCTTAAGTTATTCTAGGTTACTAAAAGTATACTGGTTGCTTTTGTATTCCATTGTAGCAAAATAGACATCAATTAGACTAGTACCATTAAGGAATGTTTCTCCATGGCAGTATTAACCTCTTACGATCCCGCTAGTTATCACAAAGTCGATGGCGGAGAGCATATTGAAGCCACTGCGGTTGGCAGTGTTGAAACCTTAGCGATATCTCAGTTACCACAAGTTGTCGCCAACGCTCAAGTTGCACAAAAGGCGTGGGCTCGTTTGTCATTAATTGAACGCCAACAATATGTGGTTAAGGCATATCAGCAGCTCGTGGCAGTGCAAGATGAACTGGCAACATTAATTGGCCAAGAAATGGGTAAAGATTATCGCCGTGCCACCTATGAAGTTGGCGGTACAGTGCAAAATGCACCTTATTTTGCAGGTGAAATAAGCGATGCACTAACCACTGAACAAGTTGATAATCGCACCGAATTACAATATCGACCATTAGGTGTAGTGGCAGTGATTTCGCCGTGGAACTATCCGATAGCCATGGCTAACAACTTACTGATGCCTGCCTTAATTGCGGGTAACAGTGTGATATTAAAGCCGTCTGAACAAACTCCGCTGGTGGCCGAGTTATTCATTAATACCCTTAATAAGGTGCTGCCAGAACATGTGTTGCAAGTGGTTCAAGGTGATAAAGCCCTTGGCCAAGCATTAGTGGCAGCAGACATTAATATGGTGGCGTTTACTGGGTCGATGGCCGCAGGTAAACACATTATGGCCAATGCTGCGTCTGGCTTAAAAAGGTTAGTGATGGAGCTTGGCGGTAATGACCCCTTGATTGTGATGGCTAGCGCTAATATCGATTCCGCGGTTAGATTTGCAGTCGCTAGTTCGTTTGAAAATGCCGGACAGATGTGCACTTCAACAGAGCGCGTTTACGTGGATGAGCGTATTGCTGATGAGTTTGAACAAAAGGTGTTGGCTTTAGCCAGTCGTTACCGTGTCGGTAAATGGGACGACGCGAATGTGAATATTGGCCCTATAGTGAATCCAACCCAACACCAAAAAGTGCTTGAACAGTTGCAAGATGCCAAAGCCAAAGGAGCGAGCTTTTTACTCGGTAGTGATGAGTATCCATTACCGTTTATTCAGCCTACTGTGGTCTCCGGTATTACCCCTGACATGCTCCTAGAACGTGAAGAAACCTTTGGCCCTGTGGTGGCTATCAGCCGTTTTAGTGATATTGATGAAGCCATTCGTCGTGCTAATAACAGTCACTATGGTTTAGCTGCAGTCGTGTTTGGTGGTCAAGGTGCCAAAGCCGTTGCTGAACAACTTGAAGCTGGCATGGTTGGGGTTAATCAAGGTGCTGGTGCGGGCAATGCTCCATGGGTAGGAGCAAAGCATAGTGGTTTTGGTTTTCATGGTACTGCTGCAGGGCATCGCCAATTTGCCCAAGTGCGAGTGATGAGTTATTAATTTCTGGGTTTAACCCATATTGATGAGTAAGCCGTCATTAGTAAGCTTTTATTTGTAGAACATCATTAGTAAACAGTCATTAGCACACTTTTTAGTAAAGCATTGCTAGCCCATTTTATGGTTAAAGGTATAAACAAATGAACACAACAAGTGTAAATTCAGATTATTTTGTGGTGGCACTAGAACCCGGCGCTGAACATCCAGCTTTGCCAACATGGGCTAATCATCAAGCTAATGTGGCTGAGCTTAATGAAGCAGAGCTGACGGATGCTGAGCGGGCTAACGTGAGTAAAAAAATGTTAGCCGAAGTACCTGGTGCGTTCCAATTAATGAATGTATTGACGCCAGCTGAGTGCAAACGGTTAATTTCGGTCAGTGAGTCGATGGGCTTTTTACCCGACGCCGCGGTGTCATTACCACGCAATGTACGCCATAACGACAGCTTAACCTGGGTGGTTGATAACACCACAGAGCAAGTGATTTGGAGTAGAGTTAAGCATCTTATGGATGATAACTTGGGCATTTTTGGTGGTAAAGCTGCTTTAGGATTAAATAATCGTTTTCGTTTTTATCGCTATAACGAAGGCGATTTCTTTAAGCCACATTCAGATGGTTCGTGGCCTGGAAGCCAAGTTGTAGATGGTCAGTTAGTGCGAGATGCCTTTGGTGATCGCTACAGTCTGCTGACATTTTTAATCTTACTGACAGAAGACTTTGAAGGCGGTGCAACGCGCTTTTTAGTCAATGCCGACAACCCAAGCTTACCAGCAAAACACGGCGATAATATGCGCCAAGTTGATGTGCGAACGCCTGCGGGGAGTGTGTTGTGTTTCCCACATGGCATGCATCCGCTGCATTGTATTCATAGCTCAGAGCCTATTTTCTCTGGGGTTAAATACATTATCCGCACTGATGTGTTGTTTGAGTTGTAACATTATTCATCAATATGGGTTAGCTTATTGATAAGCTAACCCATTAGTTAACCACTGTATTATTTTAACTAAATAAAGCACCAGGTTCGCTTTTTTAGTGCCGTTGTTGTACTTTTTCTCCTTGCTTAATCCTCGTGAATTAAGTCGATGTTGGTAATCCGCCATGTATTTTCTGCTCCATATAAGCACGCTGCTATCAAACTGACTCGCTTATCTCTTTCAAGAATAAACTGCTATAAAGCTGATCAAATAAGCTTACTCTTCGAGGGTGCTATTGTGATGGCGAATGCTCGTCAAATAAAATTATCAGCGTAAATAGCCAGTGATATGACTAGCATTTTTACCCATTAGCATTGACAAAAACATACTGATAGCCAGAGGTGATACGGTGCAATAAATCAATTAAGTAAACAGATAAAAAGCCGATGAGTTTTTTACTATTGAGTTTATCAATCGGCGCTGTTGCCCCCGAGTACACTAGATTCATTAACGCGATTTAATGTGCCGCAGTACTTGCTATTTGACTGACTAAACTATCTAATTGCGCCGCTTTCCTAACCACATATATAGAGACGTTTACATGAAATCAGTACTGTGTAGTTTGTTTGTTGTCAGTGTTATTAGCCTAGCTGGATGTGCTGCACCGCAGAATAATTTCGCGTCTAAAGTGAAAGCCGAAGGTGAGCAACACCTCGACTTGTCTCAACAGTGGGAACAAGGACAAAAAGACCTCAGAAAAGGTAACAGTTTATTAATCGATGGGCGTGAGTTAATCGGTAAAGGTAAAAACCAAATTCGTGAAGGTGAAGCGTTAATAGCACAAGCCAAACAAGCTGCGCAGCAACAACGTCAACTATTTCAGTCGATGGCGAATACATTAAACGGCGCTCAAAATGGTGCCAGTGCAGTAATGTTAGTCGACAGGTTAGATGATGTAGCCGATGCTTGGGAAGATGCTGATGATAAGTATGCAGATGGTAAAGAGCTGATTGAAGACGGCAATACCAACGTTGCTGAAGGCGAGAGTTCAATTGAACAAGGCCAAAACATGGTGACGAGCGGACGTAGTAGAATGCAACAAGCGGAATCTACCTACCAACAACGTACTGGTAAAGGTTTAGTCGAGCAAATGCATTTAGAAGAGCAACCTAGTAACTTCTAATCAATAGAACTGAGACTAATCAAATAAACCGATATTGTTAATTCAATATCGGTTTTATCGTTTCTAGCGGATTTACTTTCAGCAAAAAGCGATTATATTATACGACTGCTCTATTCAAAATCGGCTTTGATTTCAAACACCATATCTTCGCCGGTCACTGGATGATTTAAGCCTAAATATTGGGCGTGTAAATGCAATCTGTTGGTCGCAACACCGTATAAATCATCACCTACTATTGGCATGTGCAATCCGTCATGATGAGCACAATGCATGCGTAACTGATGGGTTCGCCCCGTTTTAGGATACAAGTGAACTAAGGTTTGATGTTGTTGACGCTTAAATACCTGCCAATGCGTCTCGGCATGCTTGCCATGTTCATAACACACTAGCTGCTTAGGACGGTCGTCTAAATCTACCCGCAATGGCAAACTAATATCACCCTCATCTTGGCTAGGCACCCCATCAATTAACGCGATATAACGTTTGGTCACGCTGCGTTGAATAAACTGTTGTTGTAGGGCTTTGTTGGCTTCTTTGGTGAGAGCAATCACCATTAAGCCTGAGGTCGACATGTCTAGGCGATGGACTATCAGCGGCCCCGTCGCATTGGGGAACAGCTGCTGCATACGGCTAAACACCGAGTCGGTGATATTTTTGCCAGGTACCGATAATAGTTCCGCAGGTTTATTAATAATCACCATCGCATCATCTTGATAAATAATATCAATGTGCTGATCTTTACCCGGATTAATCAACAGTGGATCGTTATCAACTTGCATGCCTTTTAGCATGTGAGTCAAAATAGGTCGGCATTTTCCGTGACAAGCGGGGTAGAAGTTTTTGTGCTGTTTTATCTCAGATTTAGGCGATGAACCCCACCAAAACTCTGCCATGGCAATCGGGGTCAATTGATGTGTAAACGCGTATTGTAATAACTTAGGTGCCGCACATTCACCCGCACCTGCAGGTGGCAAATGGTTAGGTGCGTCATTGAAAATATCGTTTAAATCTCGCGCTTCACCCAAGACATTTAAAAACTGATATTGAGCAAAAAGTTTGTTTTGTAATCCATTTGAAAGTTGTTTGCGCTGACGTTTAAGCTGTTTGATTTGCTGCGCAAGTGCATCTAAGGCCACTTTAGTGACTTCGATTTGAGTCTGCCACTGTTGCTTTAACGCGTTCAGCTGATGCTTTTGCTGCACACTTTGACGGCTTAACTCGATAGACAATGTTTTATGGGTATCGTCGTTAATGCTTGCTTGCGCTAATGCATCATCTGCTTGCTCACGTAGCAGCTTACGCATTTTACGACCTTCAACTATTGCGTTACGTTGCTGCTCAAGCTCACTTTCCGCTTGGTGTTGTTGCGCAGTTAACGTCGCGGTTAATGTTGCCAGTACTGGATTAGCTTCTTGCTGACTAATCGACAGATTAATTTGGTTAATCTGTTTATTTTCATGACTGAAAAAACTGTCTTGGGTCAGCATATCAAACACCGGCGGCACAAACGGCGGCAAGATATTTTGATCGGCTAACTTACCTGAAAATGCGGCTAAAAAACCAAGTTGCCCAAGGGTGTCTTTGACCACCAACACACCAAACATCTTACCAATCACCATGCCAAGGTCATGTTCGCTGTCTAAGCCAAAATTATGTCCCCAGGGATTCGTCTCAAGTAACTCCTGCTGCAACTGCTGTGCTGCCAGTATCGTCAATGGATGAGGTTGATAATAAAACGGGAAGGTAAAAGATTCAGGCAACCCTTGTTCGGCAAGCGTGTTATTGAAAGCTATCGCATCATTAAAAGGAATAAAGCACGGGTCGTTAACAGACATCAAAAACACACTCACTACACTAAAGGGCGGCTATTTTACCCTTTCAAACTAGCAGATGCATTATTTACTGAGCTCGGTTGTTTTGGAATGTTAATCTAAACGTAGTTTGGCAAGGAAATCGTTAACCAACCCTTGAGTATGATCAAGCAACTGAGCATTACCAATGGCGCCATGCCCTGGCACAATAACCTCAGCGTCAGGATATGTCGCTTTAACCTTACTAATCGTTACTGGCCAATCGGTTAACGATGCCTCTGCAATGTAGCCCATACTCTTACTGTGAGCGCTTTTTACCAGGCAGCCGCCAAAGAGTAATTGTGCCTTCGGGAGCCAGACCACAATGTTATCAATTGTATGGCCAGCGCCTAAATAGCGAGCTTCGAGTAAACCATTAGCTAGGATAAATGAGTCACCATCAAACGGCTGGTTTGCGAGAGTTTGATGTTGTGTGGTCAATATTTTCTGAGTCATTGCAGACACATGAGTGCTAACCCCAATACTGTTTAAATAACCTATCCCAGCCGTGCGGTCGGCATGAGAATGAGTCGAAATACTGGCTTTGAGTACAAACCCTTGCTGCTTTATCCACTCGACTAACGCAATAGTGTCTTTCTCGCTCCATGGAGTATCGATTAAATACGCCTCTTTGCCTTCAACAACCACTAAGCCATTAGCATCGACCAAACCAAAGTCTTCAGTTTTGAAATATGACTGATATTCAAATAGTTGGATTTGTGTCGCTTGAGCTTGGTTAGCCGTAACCAAAGCATTGCTACTGAGCGGTGTAATAGTCAGTTGGCCTGATGACTCAGCGCTCATCGCAAGCGGTACACAGCAAATAAAACCAACTAGTAATATCAATATTCGTGAAAACATAATGGTACTCAATTAACGTTCAGTCAAAGTTCAGTCGAAAAGAATAGGCGTTAAAGTGTATCACTGAATTTGTGAGTAATGGATAACATAGAGGGAAGTCATGCTTGATGACATTGGTTGTGTGAAGCGGATAGTGTTGAACGAATCGATGGGCAATAGCCTTAAGCTATCAATTCTTAAGCTATGAATTCTTAAGCTATGAATTCTTAAGCTATCAATAATAGATGAAACCGTACTGGTTTCATCTATATTTGGACATAGTTATTGATAATAGACGTTACTATAAATAACGACGATTATGCCTTTGGTCTGTGTAATACGCAGACTTTGTTACCAGAAGGGTCGCGTAAATAAGCTAGATATAATGGACCATTTGGACTGTCGCGAACACCAGGAGCATCTTCGCAAGCTTCGCCACCACTTGCCACACCAGCAGCATGCCAAGCATTGGCTTGCTCTGCGCTATCGGCATGAAAACCTATGGTGCTGCCATTACCATTACAAGCGGGTTCACCATTAAGTGGTTTAGTGAGGGCAAATACACCTGCGCTAGTAACATAAAAACAACGGCCTTTAGGATCAATCATCCCAGGTTTAATGCCTAGTGCGCCAAGTGTGGCGTCGTAAAAGGTTTTTGATTTGTCGATATCATTAGCACCAAGCATGATGTGGCTGAACATTGTGACTCTCCTTGTTGGGGTGAATAAACACCAATTTTATATATCTATTTTACTTATTTGTTAACTTATTCGTTTTTACTATTAACTACCTGATTAAACAGGGCGTGTACATTAATATTGGCGTTAAGTTTAGCGGCTAATAAATACATGCCTGCTAACTTCCGATGTATGAAAATAGCATCGGTTGGTGGTGTGTGCCATTCATTTTGTTGAGTGCTCATGGCTTTACCTGCCTGAGTGATCCTTTTAGCCAAATTACTTGCACCAAAATCATACGTTCCTTGAGTACGTAATGGCTCACAAGCTTGGTAAAAAATATCAATAATCAGTTGTTTTTGTTGTGGGTCGATGGCGTCTTGAAAAAAGCCGATCTGTTGTGCCGCTTGTATCATTTGTTGTTTATCATCGGCAATCGCACCTTGCATCAATTGCATATAACCTTGCGATAATGTGTCGCTAATGGTGCGAGTGGCGCCAAAGTCGAGTAATACAATTTTCTGGCTGTCGGCTTGATACTGGAAATTGGCAAAATTAGGATCGCTTTGCACCAGTTGAAAACAAAACAGCTCTTTAAAACACAGCTCCATCAACGCGCTGGCAACCTTGTCACGCACATCTTGCGGATACTGTTCGACCGATTCAATTGCGGAGCCTTCAACATATTGCATACACAAAATGCTGTCGTTGCTCAATTTCGGATACACCTTAGGCACGACGAAGTGAGGACTGTCGCCTAACTGTTGCTGATAGAGTGCGATTTGCTGTGCTTCAAAGTGATAGTCTGCTTCGTTATGTAACTGCGCTTTAGCTTCGGCCAATAAAGTATCGAGTTTTACGTTAGCGGGGATTAACCGCGAGACTTTTAATAGGCTGGCAACGTTATCTATGTCGCTGTCGATGCTGTCGCGGATCCCTGGATATTGAATCTTTATCGCCAGCTTTTCGCCAGTATCCAAATAGGCTAAATGTACTTGGCCGATAGATGCGGCGGCAAACGGGCGCAGTTCAAATTGGGCAAAAGGTGCTAGCCAGTCATGGCCCCAGTGCTGAACTAATAATTGAGTTAATTGTTTGTGCGGCATGGCTTTAGCGTCAGAACGCAGCTTCGCCAATATTTCAGCCAATTCAGGAGGCACTAAGTCACCGGCATCCATTGACAACATTTGCCCCACTTTCATGGCAGCGCCGCGCAGTTGCGACAGCTTATCTGCCACATGACCAATGTTTTTAGGGGTCATCATCAGTTGTTGCATTGACGGCGATTTACCCTGGCTAAGCTGCTTTGCCCCTTCTAACAGCACATTACCCGCAAGGCGAGAAGCCAGTCCGCCCATTTTTGATAATCGGGACAATCGACTGGTTGGCACTTTAGCTTCATTATTTTTCATCAGATCTCACTTGTGTCGCATGAACTCGTAGCGAATATAAATAATTGTACGCTGAAGTTGATTATTTCGTTCAATATGAGCCAATAGCGTGGTCAAAATTTACTATTTTCTATGTTACTCTGATTTTAGAGGCATTTAAGCCATTCTTTGGGTGAGCAAAACAATAATAAGGACCCTAGTTTGAGTATTATTGAACAATATTTAAGTCAAGCTGAAGCGCTGTTTCAGTCTAAAAACTATTCATCGGCCAGAATGTACGCACGAAAAGTGGTTAAGCGTGATGATAAACACCTTGGGGCATTGAGCTTATTAGGTCAGATTCATTTACAGCAACAACAATATAATGAGGCCGAAAACTATTTTGTCAGTGCAGCAACTATTGATCCCCATGCGGTTTCAGTGTTGACTGGCTTATTGGCTATTGCTGAAGTGAAACAAGACTTTTTCTTGGCGAAAACGTATTTATTACAATTAATTAATACCCAAAGTAACCTAGGGAAAAATCAATACAAACTCGGATTAGTCGCCACTAAAGTCGGTGATATGGCCTTAGCTGAACAATGTTTTGAATGGTGTGTAGCAAATGATTTTTCTGAACCCGCTGTGCAGCTTAATTTAGGTCATATATATAAAGCCAAAGGCGACACGTTACGAGCGGCAGATTTTTATCAGCAATATATTCAATTAAGCCCAAAGCAAGTGGGTGTAGGCTATTGGAGTTTGGCAGATTTAAAGCAGTATCGATTCAGCACGGCTGATGTAACCTTATTGCAAGGTTTTGCAACCGATGAGTCGTTAAGCAAACAAAATCAGGCGTTGGTGTATTTTGCTTTGTGTAAAGCTTACGAGCAAACACAGCAAATCGATAAAGCCTGTGAGTCGATGTTATTAGCCAATCAAATAATGGCGCAGCACAGACCTTTTAAACAAGCCCAGTTTGCCAATATTGTGTTGTCACTACTTTGGCACACACCATCGCCACATATTGATAGCTTGCCGACCGCGAGTCAAACACCAATTTTTATTGTAGGGATGCCTCGTTCTGGTACCACATTAGTAGAGCAGATTTTGGCTTGTCACAGTGACGTTGGCGCGACCGATGAGTTACCGTTTATGGAACGCTTTGCGCTGCAAATGGACATGTCGGGTGGCTATAATGCAAGACTAAGCCAGCTTTCTGCCAGTCATATCGATCAATTCCGCCAACGGTATTTAGCTGAAGTGAATCATTACTTTAGCGATGCACCAACCTATGTAATCGATAAAAACCCAAATAACTTTTTACACATTGGGCTAATTAAAACCTTATTTCCTCAAGCAAAAATCATTAATGTGGTACGTAATACCGTCGACAATGGCTTGAGTGTATTTAAGCAGTTTTTCAGTTTTGGCCATGACTATTCGTATTCGTTTGCGGGTATTTCAAGTTACTGGCAACATTATTTAGACATCATGCAACATTGGGATAGGTTGTACCCTAATGAGATTTTACATGTTTGTTTTGAGCAATTAGTGCGTGAACCAGAGTCACAAATTCAACGCATATTAGATTACTGTGAGTTAACGACTCAAGCGCAATGTTTTACCTTTTATGAGTCTGACCGAGCCGTATTAACGCCTAGCGCTAGTCAAGTTAGGCAGCCTATGAATCCTAAGGCAATTGGTCAGGCAGACAAATATCAAGCTTTTATACCTGAGCAAATAGCCGAGTTGGATGCCATTGCGAAAAAAGCAGCACTGCAATTCTTTAGTTAAGCAGAACTTGGAATAAGAATTTGCTATAAGCCAAAACAACCTAGTTTGGCTGACTTTATAGAAATGGCGCCTCAGGGCGCCATTTTTGTATATATTCTCAGATAAACCTATGCAGGTATTCGTCTTACTAACTCACTTTACCGTGACAGGCTTTATAGCGCTCGCCACTGCCGCAGGGGCAAGGACTATTGCGAGATGGCGGTGCAGCAATAGTGCGGGCGTTATTTTTAGCTGCTGTTTTTGGTATTATTGTTGATGTTGATGTTGCTGATGCAGATTTTACGGATGCTAAATTTGCACTTTTTGGTGAGCTTTTTGGTAAAGTAATAGCCTGTTTGCGTGTTGCTAATTGCTCACTAAGTTCAACATTCATACACGCCACGATAACCAATTGTTCGAACGCCTTTACCGCTGAACCAGAATGGGTCAGTTGTAGTGACTTAGCGCACTGTAGTGCTTTTATCATGGTTTGTTCACGTAACGCATGATAATGCGGCCAACCTGCTTTAGTGCACTCATATTGCAGCCATAACATCCGCCAATCGGCCACAAACTCTGCGATGACTACTGAAAATGCATTCACTTCGGCAATCTGATTTACAGGGTTGTGTTTAACCTCAGTTAACAGCTCATTAGTTAAGTATTCAACCTCAGCAACAGGCATGATCACTGGGGCATTAAATTGCTCGGTGATGAAGGTTGTAGGTGAGTCTGGGTTAAAACCGACGAATTGACTGTTTAATGTTGTTGATTGATCATCTGCGATTGAACGCGAGTGTTGAAACACCGTGCGCCAAAATTGACTAGAACCGGCTAAATCAACCACTAAATGAACTCGGTATTGGTCGCTGTTATTCTCCACTTTGTGGAGCTTCCACGAGTCGAAAATCCAACACTCTCCGGCGCCCATGTGCACTTGTTTGTCATGGCAAAAAAACTGTACTTGTTCAGTGGTGGTAATGGGAATATGCACTCGAACCCGTTTATACCAATGATAATTAATGTCTGAATGCAGTGGCACTTGTGCACCTGGCGCTAAGCGCATTAACCTTGATCGGCTGAGCACCTCACCAAAGGAGGCGAGGATTTGTTTTATGTAAGGGCTTTTTGCTAACGCCGCAGTGGGCTGCATTGGCCCTTTAAAGTCATTATTAAACTCGCCATTGACAGAGATTAACGGAATAGCCGAATTGCCCTGAAAACCTTCATGATGAGTTACCCAATCTGCTTCGGTAAATTGTTCGATCTCTTTGGTTAATTGACCAACATCAAAGCGAAAAGGTAACTGATAAAACTCATGGGGTAACTTCATAATTGGGCTCTCTGTAATACGGCGCTTAATGTTATGATTTTCTACACAGGTATTTTTACCCGTTCTACTGACTATTTACAAATGACTTACTCAAATGACTAACTCAAACGGCTAACGCAACTGGCCATGGCATTGTTTAAATCGTTTGCCAGACCCACAAGGGCAGGGACTGTTACGAGATACATTTTGCTCGCTTGGCGTAGCGAGTTTTTCAGTTGGTTCGGGTGTCAGTGCTACAGGCTCTGCAATGTCGTGTTGCTGCCATTGAGTGTCATAGATGGGATGACCGCGCTGGCGTAAATGACGATTGATTTTGTTCAGTGTTGTAGAAATATTTGGCCAGATTTTGGCGATGTCATGGTAATTCTCAAGCCATTTATTGGGTTTGGGTGTCGAGATGGTGTAGCGAGAATGCGCTAATGGCTTACTGCATAATTGCGCTAAAGCAGGGTCAAAATCCGTACCGGTAAATTGGCATAGTTGCTTAACGGTTTTCGCAGGATCTGCAATTAATTGATCATAAGACACCATGCACCAGCGATTACTGTCAATCTTTTGCAATGAATCCATAATCGCTTCATTAGCGGATTGCCATTGAAACGCGGCAATAGCCTGTAATGGCTGGCGATTAAGTTGCTGCCATTTTTCTGGTAACAGTAGCGACCAATTACGCTTATCCCATCCCGGTAGATTTGGGTAAGTGACAAACTTATTCGACCGCCACGCTTGCATAATACTGCTGATGTTTTCTTTAGGCTCCCTCACTAAATAGATAAATAAAGCGTCGGGAAACAGCGCATTAAAAAAGTCGACCCGCAAACTGTTTTTTGGGGTTTTTTCTAAAAAGCGGATATTAGTCGTATCAATACTATCGGGTTTATTACCCTGATTATCTTGCAGCGCATCGCTAAAACGTAGCAGTAATTGCTGGCGTAATTCGTCATCGATATCTTGTTCCGTTAACGCATTAGAACTAAATTGACGATAGGCGATATTCAGCTTGGGTATGGTTTCAATTAGCGCATGACTTTCGCCGCCAATGGTCCATATAGACTGGCTTTTTGATAGAACTTCAAACAACAAAGTGCTGCCTGAACGAGGCGCGGATAAAATAATAATGGGCCGATCAAATTGATGCATAGCGGTATGATGTTATTGTTATATTTTTTAACATCATACCCACACCGATATCATATGGCTACTTTATCAATTTCAGTAGAGCCTTAAAGCGGTCACCTTGGGCAACATGTTGTAGCTCAAACAGTAGTGATTCAACATTGGTGAGATTGGCACCATCATTAAGCATCATTTGCACCCCAAGTACTTTATTGTCTGTACCCCTTGATGCAACAGCATCGGCAACAAGATGCACTTGATAGTCGTTGGCCAGTAAATCTTTGCACGTTTGGTAAACGCAAACATGGGTTTCGATACCCGCAAGAATGACATTATTGCGGTTTAATGCTTTAAGTTGTTGTTTTGCTTCTTCACAATGCCAGCCACTAAAGTGCTCTTTAGCGATAGGTTTAGTTGTTTGCGATAATATTTGTGCGAGTTCGTCGCTGGTATGGCCTAATTTATTGGGTAATTGTTCTAACCAAATAATCGGAATATCAAATAGTTGTGCACCTTGAATTAATACTGCAAGCTTTTGGTGTAGTTGAGCTGATTGCTGCATAACCTGGGCTAGCTTGCCTTGTACGTCTACAATCATTAATACACTTTGTTCTGCTGTTATCATGGTCAGTTACTCGAATGATTAAGTGAGCTGTCGAGTATTGGTTATTTTTACCGTGGTGCAAATAAGCATTTAGTCTATTATGGCTATGATAATTTTTATGAATGTTCACTCAAAGAATGTCAGGGATTGATATGAATAAACGTATTGTCATTTGTGCCGATGGAACCTGGAATCGGCCAGAAAAAGATCTTGAAAAAGATCACGCCACTAATGTACTTAAACTCGCCAGAGCCATCAAACCCATTGCTGATGATGGTGTACCGCAACAGGTGTTTTACGATTGGGGAATTGGTTCGTACTATGACTCCATGATTGGTGGGGCAACTGGGCGCGGCTTACATAAAAACATTATGGATGCTTATCGCTACATAGTGCAAAACTACTCTCCTGGCGACGAGATATACCTGTTTGGTTTTAGCCGTGGTGCATACACAGTGCGTTGTTTGTGTGGCCTCATCAATAATTGCGGTATTGTCACTCGGCCAGATGCCAAGCTTATTCAGCAAGCGTTTGACCACTATAAAATGAAAACTCAACCTTTTTCACCAGATGGTGATCGCTCTGTGGCATTTCGTCTGCAACATTCGCATCCTTCACGTGAAGTGGCTTTTGTTGGCGTGTGGGACACCGTAGGGGCGATGGGGATCCCGCTGTCTTTTTTAGGCATGTTTGAAGATAAAGATGAGTTTTATGACGCCAAGTTAGGCCGAAATGTCAAAGTGGCTCGCCATGCACTCGCGTTAGATGAGCATCGCAGCGATTTTGAACCCACCATTTGGGCACCTCGTACCAGCATAGACATACAGCAGGTTTGGTTTATTGGCGCCCACAGTAATATTGGTGGTAGCGTTGCCCCCAATGATGACGGTAGCACCTTGTCTGATATAGCGTTGCAGTGGATGATAAGCCAAGCGCGAGCAGTTAACTTAACGGTCGAGTTACATTTAGCCGATGCTTTATTGCCTAATCCTATGGCGGATATTCAAGATTCATATCGCAGCTTTTATCGGGTTAAAAAACGCTTTATACGCGAGCTTGACCCCGAGCAAGCGCTGATATTATTACATCAGTCGGTTAAAACGCGCTGGCTGAATGACAGTAATTATCGACCGAAAAATTTAGTAAATTACATTGATAACCATGGTTGGCCCGATAAACTGGTGCAATAATCTGTGTTAACACCATCATTAAATAACGAGTGTTAGCAACCACTAATAGCAACCACTAATAGCAACCACTAATAGCAACCACTAATAGCAACCATTAGTACTACTAATAGTCACAACTAATAGTCACCACTAATAGTCACCACTAATAGTCACCACTATTACTATTCATTACTAAAAACATTTCGATTAAGGACAGTATTTTGCTACGTGTATTTTTATCGCTCATCACAGTGATTGGGCTCTCGTCTATATCACTCATTTTACCCGCGGCTGAATCGACGGCTTCAGATGATTTACAAGATAAGCCGCCGGCAAAACGGATTATTGCTTTATCGCCTCATGGAGTTGAAATGCTGTTTGCTATTGGTGCCGGCGACTCAATTGTTGCCACCACCGATTATGCCGATTTCCCTGCAGCAGCTAAGAATATTCCGAGTATTGGTGGTTATTACGGTATTCAAATCGAGCGAGTGATTGAACTGAATCCCGATTTGGTGCTGGTGTGGCAAAGCGGTAATAAAATGGAAGACATTAATCAGTTACGTGATTTAGGTTTTACCGTTGTGAATAGTGATCCTAAAAGCTTAGCTGATGTTGCGACGGATATTGAACTGCTGGGTAAACTCACCGGACATTCGGTTAAAGCCAAGCAAGTGGCCGATGACTATCGTCAGCAATTGGCTGATATTACGTTGCAAAACCAAACGAAGCCTGCGGTAAAAGTGTTTTATCAATTATGGTCAACACCGTTGATGACAGTTGCTAAGGGCAGTTGGATCCAAAACCTTATTGAAGTGTGCCATGGTGAAAATGTGTTTTATGATGCAGCAAGTGAGTATCCACAAATTAGCATCGAAAATGTGTTACTAACTGGCGCACAAGTGATTTTACAAAGCCAAGATGAAGGCAATATTTTAGGTATTAATTGGTCTGACTGGCCTGAGCTACCCGCGGTAAAAAACCAGCATATATATCAGTTTGATGCCGATTTACTGCATCGGGCAACCCCAAGGGCAATTCAAGGCGTTAATGCGGTTTGTGAGGCGTTGGATAAAGTAAGAAAGTAAGACTTTATTTCGTCGTGCAGCATAATCGATTTCTTATTTCGTCGTGGCGGTATATTCGATTACTTATTCCGTCATCCCGGTAATGATTGTGAGCCGGGACCCAGGTGTTTGCTTGTTGCTTTTATGGCCTGCGGCCACTAACGTCGTGGCGCTTCACCCACACCAGACCAAGAGGAAACCAACGGCTGTTCCCTCTTGGAACTCCCAGCCGCCCCGCAACATTTTCAAACAGCGAAAAGGTCGCCATGGGGATAGATCCAGCTTTTGACTTCGTTTGAAATCTTCTTCGGCCTTATTCGAAAATGCTAACGCTTCCGATGGTACATCCTGTACCGCGAAAGCTAAGCTCACATCCATGTGAGCATCACGCTATTTTCTTCAACGGCCTCAAGTTCAGAGTTGAATCTGTCCTTTTTAAAGACAAGAGAACTAACTCGTTTTTGACCCAAAGTGATTTAGAATTATAACGTGCCTCATACAAATAGTCATGACAAAAGCAAAGCCATTGGCTTTTTTATGGATGCTTACACAGGTGCTTTATTTTGTACAACATATTGATTAATTAGTTTATATTGGTCTCGATACCATTCTGTTCTGTAGGGAATTTACAAATATGTCAATTGAATTAGTTAAAGAACAAATTCGAAGGTTCCTTTCCTCAGATACTCCTGAAGTGCTGGCTATTAAAGGTGATTGGGGGGTCGGTAAGACTTATAGCTGGGAGCGGTACATAGAAGAATTCAAACATGAATGCGTTTTGAAATCATACTCCTACGTTTCACTGTTTGGGATTAATTCTATTGCTGAGCTAAAACAAACTACGTTCCTAAACACGATTGATACCAAGCAAATTGGAGAATCGCCTAACATCAAAGGCTATTCAAAAAAAGTTGCTGATCTGATTAAGGATACAAAAATACCCTATGTGAGTAAGTATGTCGGAGGTATCGGTAGCCTTATTAATTCACTTTCTCAATTAGCAATGAACAAAACGATAGTCTGTTTTGATGACTTAGAGCGCCATAGTAACGGTATCAGTATCAAAGACTTTATGGGATTAGTTTCTTTCTTCAAGGAGCAAAAAGGGTGCAAGGTTGTCTTATTGCTTAATGAGCAAGCTGGGGACGCAACTTTCGAAGATTACAGGAAGTACAAAGAGAAAATAGTCGATAGACAACTCCACTTCGAACCTACCGCAGGACAGTGCTTTGACACTATGTTTGCTGAAGACTTCGAGTTCAGGCATTACGTTCGTGATTGCTGTGTTGGACTAGATATTAAAAATAAACGAGTAATCAGAAAGATAGTTGAGCACACGAAGGAATTCTTAGAGTTGGTCAACGGCTTCGATGAAAGCATCAAGAGGCAAGTGATTCACTCTACTATAGTGCTTAGTTGGTGTTACTACTGCCATGGTGCTGATGAAAAATGCATTCCAGAATTTGCGTTTGTAAACCAATCTGGGATTAGGAAGGAAAATGAACAGGTGGGATGGACGAAAGAAATAACCGTTCGTTGGAATATTACGTTAAATCGATATGGTTACGGATATACCGATGAGATAGATTTGGCTGTTGCTCGTGGTATTGAGCAGGGGTTTCTTGATAAAGAAAAGTTAATTCCTCTATGTATACATAAACAGAAAGAGTTTGAAATTCAAAATGCTAGTGCTAAATGGGATGAGGCTTGGAAGCTTTTCCATGGATCATTTAATAGTAACGAAAAAGATATTACTTTAGCATTTGAAGAGGGAATGCGAGATATAGCGTCTAGTACTTCTGCTTCTCAATATAGCTCTGGTTTGAAGGTGTTACGTACGATTGGAAAGGATGAAAAAGCGGATGAGTTGATTGAGTTTTTCATTGACTCGAAGCGTGGGAGTCCCGAAGATTTTGATGTAGATAGTGTTTTCTCATTTGAGATTAAAGACGAGCGGTTTATTGAAAGATTGCGTAAAGCTTACTTAGAGTTAAAGCCAGAGCCGACAGTGAAAGATATATTGGACTTGAGGAGTGGTTCAAATTCTTACAACTCGTCTGAAGCTGAAATATTAGCAAGGCTCAAGACAGAAGAGATTTATGATTTATTCATGAGCTTTGAAGGTGAAGAGCTAACGGATTATATTCGAGTCTTTATGCTACTTTCAGGGAGCAGCCAAGATTTGGCCACTAAGGTTAATGAAGCCCTTGATAAAATTGCAAGTATCAGTGAATTAAATAAAGACAGAATGTGTAAATTTCGAAACTAGTAAAGCATTAATGCTGGTCGCATGAGTATGCAACTTTTTCATATCCTAACTGATTCTCGAACTTCTAATTTAGCTAAGCCCATATCAAGATTTTGTTCATAAATGACTTAGAAGTCTTGTTTAAAAATGTACAAATTCAACTCTGAACTTGAGGCCGTTGAAGAAAATAGCGTGAGTCCAGACATGGATGTCTGGCTAGCTTTCGAGGGGAAGGGACGCCCCATCGGAAGCGTTAGCATTTTCACTCTTTATTGCAAAAAGGGCCGAGGCAGGATTCAAATACGGTTTAAAGCTGGCTCAATTTCCGTCGCAATTTTTTCGCTGCTGTTGTTTGGTTAAATAGCGAAAATGTTGCCGGAACGGCAGGGGTGATCCAAGAGGGGATTGCTGTTGATCCCCTTTTTGCCCGTGCAGGGTGGAACCTTGCGATCTTAAGCGTTAGTGGCCGCAGGCCATATCTTAAACCAACGTTTGTCTAAAAAACGAGTTAGCCTCAGCTTACAAATGTATAAATTCAACCTTGAACTTGGATCTGTTGAAGAAAATGCTTACAGCATCATGTTAAGTAAAAGTTACCTAAAATGTATATATGGTATCGACCAAGTCCAACAAGTGATTTATGCTTTGTAAACCGTGTTAAGCACAAATACTAAAACATTATTTTTTATGGATATTTGATAATGGATATGACTCAAAAAGAAGTTGCAGTTGTTAAAGCTGCCATTAAATCACGAAACAAAAGTAAACTGTTCCAGCCAGTGTTATTTGCGATATTAGTTGGCCTTTTAATCGCCATGTTGTTTGGCGTTTTACCTGAAGAACAGTTTGCCTATTTGGCTATTCCCTTAGTTATTTTAACGATATTGTTGCCACAACTTGGTGCTTCACCTAAATATAATGAACTAGTTGATATACTTGAAAAAAAACTACCGCAACACGACACAGTGGAAAGTGTTTTGTCTCAAGAGTTAAATAAAATACAAGCTAATCAAAAAGCCAAATAACTGTCGTTTTTCGGGAATGCTTGTTTTAGCAATTTGTCATTTACTTATTGTTGGCGTTAAACCAAGTTGAACGGGTTTGTTAGCAAAGTAAATCAGTATGTCTCGATTTAGAAATTTAGTGTGGTCAGAGTAAACTTTTATAAAAAGTAAATTGAAACATTGGCTTCTCTAAAATGCTTCTGCCCATAAATGACTCAGATACCTCAGCTTGAAATGTCTAAATTCAACTCTGAACTTGAGGCCGTTGAAGAAAATGACGTGAGCTGGCCATGGACGGCCAGCTAGCTTACGAGGGGAAGGGACGCCCCATCGGAAGCGTTAGCATTTTCGAATAAGGCCGAGGCCGGCTACAAATACGGTTTAAAGCTGGCTCAATTTCCGTCGCAATTTTTTCGCTGCTATTGTTTGGTTAAATAGCGAAAATGTTGCCGGAACGGCAGGGGTGATCCAAGAGGGGATTGCTGTTGATCCCCTTTTGGCCCGTGCAGGGTGGAACCTTGCGATCTTAAGCGTTAGTGGCCGCAGGCCATAAAGTACATAAGTACAAAGCAAACCATAAGTGTCCGCTCGGACACTTTCTCAATAACCGGACAGTTTTCAGCGCTGTCCGCGGACACTTTTAGGGTGTTCGGTTATCTTTTTAAATTTATATCATTATGAAAAACAACAATAAATAACTATTGGCATGGCTTGTGCTTTATCTTGGCATAAATGTGAAGAGGTGGGTGCGGTCAGCGCGTTACCTAAGGACCTGAGATGATTAAAGACACAAGTAGCCAAGATACTGTTATTGCGCCTAAGTTAGGCCGTAAATTGCGCTTACCCTTGATGATAGGTTGTGGTGCAATTTTGATGAGCGCGTTGGTGTGGGCGAGTTTAAGTCATGACAGTAATCAACGTTCGGTTGATGGTGCAGATTTACGTTTGGCAACCTTAACCCGTGGCACGTTGGTGCGTGATATTGCCACTACCGGTAAAATTGTCGCGGCCAATGCGCCCATTTTATATAGCACGGAAGAAGGTGTGGTGACGCTATTAAGTCAGCCTGGTGATGAAGTTGAGCTGGGGCAAGTGGTAGCCAAGATTGAAAGTCCGCGTTTACAAAGTGAATTGCAACAACAGCAGTCGATGCTTGAAGGCATGCAGGGCAGTTTAGAGCGCGCCAAGTTAGATGCCCGCCGTGAGCAATTGCGTGTTAGCCAGATTTTAGACATGGCGAAAGTCGATTTAGAAGCGGCTGATCGTGAAAGTCGTCGTGGTGATCAATTGATTGAGTCGAGTTTGATCAGCAAAATCGATTTTGAAAAAAGCAAAGATGATTTACATAAAGCCAAATTATTACATAAGCATGCCCAGCAAGAAGTCGAGCTTATGCGTGACACCCTCAGTTTTGAAATTAAAAACCGTACCCTTGAAGTACAACGTCAAGCGCTAGTGGTGAGGGAGTTAACTCGTCAAGCCAACGCCTTGAGTATTATCGCGCCGGTTAGCGGCATTATTGGTAACTGGCTGGTGGAGCAAAAAGCCCGTATTGCCGCCAGCCAACCAATATTAACTGTGGTCGATTTAACTGCCTTTGAAGCTGAGTTGGCTGTGCCAGAGTCTTATGCCGATGAACTGGGTTTAGGGATGGATGTCGAGCTGAGTTTTGGCAACGTTAATGTGGTAGGCCAATTATCGTCAATTTCACCCGAAGTCCGTAATCGTGAAGTGACCGCCCGAGTGCGTTTTGCTGACAGTAACACCTTATCGTTACGTCAAAATCAGCGTTTGTCTGCCCGAGTCTTACTGGAAAACAGACCCAATGTGTTGATAGTGAAACGCGGTGATTTTCTCAATATGGGCGGCGAAGTGGCGTATCAAGTGAGTGACGCTGTTGCTCATAAGAAAGTCGTTAAATTGGGCGCACGCAGTATGAGCCAGGTTGAAGTGCTTGAAGGCGGTGAAGCAGGTGATGTATGGGTGATATCCGGTACCGAAACCTTTAAAAATGATCCAACAATTCAAATCCGATAGCTAAGTTGATAATTAAGTCGATAGCTAAATCAATAACGAATCAAATAACCAAACACTCAACTGAGTAAGGACATTCTATGACTTTTATTCAACGTAGACAGCTTATCGCGCTACTGGCGTTATTTATTCTCGCAATAGCGGTGAGTTATCGCATTGATAATCATACAGATTGGTTATCGGTTAGTTTGCAATTAATTGACATGAGTAGCCAGGTTTCGAATCGATTAAGAGATATTAGTCCTACCGTTAGTTTGCATATTGATATTAGCGACATGGTCAAGATTAAGCTGCTGTTTTAGCCATGACTGATACTAACGGCACTGACGCCAATAACATTAAAAACAAAAGTATTTAACAAAGCCGTATTCAGATTTGCAAGATTGACATTATCAGCCCTAGGCGCTGGGATGCGACAACCGAATTAACCAAGGAAGCCATTATGTTATCCATGAAAAATATCAGTAAAGTATTCAAAACTGACTTAGTTGAAACCCATGCGCTACGCGACTTTAACCTTGAAGTACAAGAAGGTGAGTTTGTTGCGGTGACAGGCCCGTCTGGTTCAGGTAAAACCACCTTTTTGAATATTGCGGGTTTGCTCGAAGGCTTTACCTCTGGCGAGTTCAGCCTTGATGGCGTTAATGTGTCGAATTTAAGTGACAACAAAAGCGCTAAAGTCCGTAATGAAAAAATTGGCTTTATCTTTCAGGGGTTCAACCTTATTCCCGATCTTAATCTGGCCGAAAATGTTGAAGTGCCGCTGCGTTATCGCGGTATGAATGCCAGTGAGCGTAAGCGCCGAGTCGAGTCCGCATTAGAACAAGTCGGCTTAGGTGCGCGGATGAAACACTTACCGACGCAATTGTCTGGCGGACAACAACAACGTGTCGCTATTGCGCGTGCATTAGCAGGCGAACCACGGTTTTTATTAGCCGATGAACCAACCGGTAATTTAGACAGCTTAATGGCGCGCCAGGTGATGGAATTACTTGAAAATATCAATCAACAAGGCACCACTATTATTATGGTGACCCATGACTCAGAGCTTGCGCGTCGTGCCCAGCGCAATATTCAAATTGTTGATGGTCAAGTGTGTGATTTTTCGATGTACCAACCAGCTGCTACCGGCACTCGCTAAGGGGAACACTATGTTTTTTTACTATTGTGATTTAGCGTGGCGAAGTATCCGTAAAACACCGATGTTATCGATGTTGATGGTATTAGCGATTTCGATTGGTATCGGCATTACTATCACTACGCTCAATGTCTATAAAACTATGTCTTATAATCCGGCGGGCGATCGCAGTGAGGTGATTAATTCAGTGCAGTTGTGGAGCCAAGGCTTGGATACCTGGGATGAGTTTATTCCAAGCATCACCTATATGGATGCGATGAACTTGCGCAATAACAAAGAATTAAGCCTCAAAGCAGCGACTTATCGAACCGGCTTAGCATTACAATCTGACAATCCTAAAATTGAACCCGTGTTGAACAGCGTTAGGTTAACCGACAGAGACTTTTTTCGGATTTTTTCGGTACCCTTTATTTATGGCAGTTACTGGGATGCCAGTGTTGATTTACGCCCAGCTTACCAAGTAGTGATTAGTCAAAAATTAAACTTACGCTTTTTTGAAGGTAAAAATAGCGTAGGCAAAACACTCTTTTTAGACCGTAAACCTTATCAAATTGTTGGGGTGATTGATGACTGGAATCCGCAACCTAAATACTACGATCCACTTAATGGTGCGTTTAATGATGCTGAAGAGATATTCATTCCGTTCTCGTTAACAGGCCAAGAAGAATTTGATGTATGGGGTAACACCAGCGGTTGGAAGTTCGAACCCATGATCACATACAGCGACCGCTTAGCGTCAGAAAAAGTATGGATTCAATTTTGGACTGAACTGAACACCGATGAGCAGAAACAAAGCTTTTTAGGCTGGTTAACGCGTTATGTTGAGCAGCAAAGAGCGCTCGGCCGCTTTACTGATACCGCTAAAACCCCTAGCGAGTCAGTGCAAATTAGCGACATCGCGAAATGGCTCGAAGATAACGATGTGGTGCCTAAAGATAATAAAATATTAGTCGGCTTAAGCTTGCTGTTTTTAAGCGTGTGCTTGGTGAATATTCTCGGGCTGTTGCTAACCAAGTTTTTAAAGCGTGCGCCAGAGGTGGGTGTTCGTCGTGCTATTGGTGCCAGCCGTGGACAGATTTTTAGTCAGTATATGGTCGAAGTGGGTATGATTGGTTTTATTGGTGGTGTGATTGGTTTGTTATGGGCTTGGGGGTCGTTAACGGCGCTGCACAGCTATTTTTCAATGGACCAAAGTGTCACTGGGCTTGATGCCAGTATGTGGATTATCACGCCATTAATTGCTATCTCTACCGCGGTATTGGCTGGGGTTTACCCTGCTTGGGTGGTGTGCCGCACTAAACCCAGTGTGTATTTAAAAGCCCAATAACTCCAGTTAAGCTTAAGAAAGGACATCACCATGTTACATATCAAACCGATTTTATCCAGTTTAATGCGCAGTAAAAGTGCGCCGGTTTTATTGCTATTGCAGATTATTTTGTCGGTTGCGATAGTCGCCAATGCGAGCTTTATTATTAACGAACGTTTGTCGCTAATGCAGCGAGAATCTGGCTATGCCGAAGATCAGATCCTGACCTTTAACCTGTATAACTTTGATCCCGCTATCGACAACATGAAACAAAACCAAGTTGACCAACAAATTTTGCGTTCGCTGCCCAATGTAATTGATGCCAGTTACAGCAATATGTTGCCGTTAAGCGGCAGCGGATGGATGGATCGCTATGTTGACGGCCCAGATGCAGATACCGCTAAAAGCACCCCTGGGTTTGCCTTTTATTTGGGTAATGAGCACTTACTCAATGTGATGGGAGCGAAGTTAATTGCCGGGCGAAATTTTACCGCCGATGAAATTAATACCAGCTTAGATGACAGCGGCATGATGGCGTTAGTGTCGCAACCGTTAGCCAAAGCCTTTTGGGGCGATGAGTCGCCTTTAGGTAAAACCATGTATCAAGGTGAGCAAGCCGTGACCATTATAGGCATAGTGGATAAGCTGCAAGGTGCTTGGGTTGACCACGAAAACTTTGAATACAGCGTGATCCAGAATATCGATTTTGGTGGCAGTAGTAGTAATAAATCATACATGGTGCGGGCATTACCTGAACATATTCCAGCGTTAGAAGAAGCCATTAGTAAAGCCTTGCATGCAGAAAACCCAAACCGTGTAGTGGAGAACTTCCAAACACTCACCACGATTAAAAATTTAACTTACAGTAACCACCGTTTAATGGCGACAGTGTTAAGTATTATGGTGGTGTTATTGCTGTTAATTACTGCGTTGGGATTAACCGGTATGGTGATGTTTAATATTCAACGCCGCACCAAACAAATAGGCACTCGCCGCGCGCTGGGTGCACGTAAACGTGACATTATTGAATACTTTATGGTGGAAAATTACCTAATTTGTATTGTCGGTGGGGTCATCGGTGGCATGCTATCGTTGGTACTTGGGCAGCAATTAATGTCACTGTATAGCTTACCTATGGTACCGGTGATTTATCCGATTATCTCTGTTATTGGTTTGCTGGTTGTAACTACGCTAGCGGTAATAGTGCCCGCAGCTAAGGCGGCTAATATTTCACCCGCCATGGCAACGCGCAGTGTGTAATTTGTTAAACTGCGGCGCTTGCGCTTAACAATAATGTGACAGTGAGGTCTTCTGTCATGTTATTGTTTATTTACGTTTGTGAGTAAATGTTTATTGTATAAACATGCAGTTGCATAAACATGTTTTTGTATAACAGCAACCTAATTGGACTCAAACATATTCTAATGGATAATATTTTAATTGTTGATGACAATCACGCCATTTGCCAAGCGCTTGCGCTAATGATTGAGCTGCATGGCTATCAAGCTATTTTTTGTCACTCACCTGATGCGGCTATTGAGATTGTGACTAATAAAGAGATCAGCTTAGTCATTCAAGACATGAACTTTAGCCGTGATACCACCTCGGGTGAAGAAGGCAAGCAACTGTTTTACGCATTGCGTCAGTTACAGCCTAATTTACCGATTATTTTAATGACTGCGTGGACCCAATTAGAAACCGCTGTCGAGTTGGTTAAAGCGGGGGCAGCTGATTACATGGGGAAACCGTGGGATGACGCTAAGCTGCTCAATAGTATTAGCAACCTATTATCAATTTATCGACTGTCTCAGCAAAATAGCCAATTAACCCGGATAGACAGTGAACGCATGTCGGCCATTAATGGCGCCGATTTATGTGGCTTAATTTTTGGTAGTGGCGCCATGCAGCGCTGTGTTGATTTGGCATTGCAAGTTGCGCGATCCGATGTGTCGGTGATGATCACTGGCCCAAATGGTGCGGGCAAAGACAAAATAGCCGATATTTTACAGGCCAACTCGCCATTAAAAGACAAACCGTTTATTAAGGTCAACATTGGTGCTTTACCAATGGATTTATTAGAGGCCGAATTGTTTGGCGCCGAAGCGGGTGCTTTTACGGGCGCCAATAAAACCCGTATGGGCCGTTTTGAAGCTGCCGATGGTGGCACATTATTTTTAGATGAAATTGGTAATTTGCCATTATCTGGCCAAGTGAAACTATTGCGCGTGTTGCAAACCGGTGAGTTTGAACGTTTAGGCAGTCATCAAACCCGTAAAGTGAATGTGCGAGTGATTAGCGCAACCAACGCGGATTTAGCCGACGACATTGCTCATGGGCGTTTTCGTGAAGATTTATTTTATCGTTTAAATGTCATTGAGCTAGCCATATCACCATTGAATCAACGCCAGGATGATATTTTACCGTTAGTGAAACACTTTATTGGTGCTCATTATAGCCTTGATAAGTCGACCCAGCAGGCGTTAATTAATCATAGTTGGTCGGGTAATGTGCGTGAATTAGAAAATGCCTGCAAAAGGGCGGCGCTGTTAGCTAAGTCACCACAATTAACGATTGATGACTTTGGCTTGATGGCGATAGCTAATGGCGGTGCAGCTACCCAGCATGCGCTTGTTGTTGAACATCATCTTGGCCAACAAGATCAGGGCATTGATGACACACAGTCGATTTGCGAACCCGATAAGCAACAGCTAGAAGACGCTTTAGCGCAATATAATGGCGTCATTGCCAGAGTAGCAAAATCGTTTGGCTTGAGTAGACAAGCCCTTTATCGCCGTATGGAGAAATATGGCCTTAGGGTGACTAGATAATGATGTTATCACTGCGCACTAAATTGCTGATCAGTAACATGTTGAGCTGCCTTTTGGGAGCGATGTCAGGCGCTTTAGTGTGGCTTACATTGGGTGATGACACCTTATGGTTGGCTATTATTGTGATGCTGGCGGTGTGTTATTTTTGCAGTATGTGGCTAACAAGACGATTAAGTGAAAGTCTGCAAGCATTGGAAATCGGTCTACTTAACTTTAAAGATAATGATTTTAGTGTGTCGCTGCATCCCTACGGCGAACCACAATTAGATGCGCTAGTGAGCTTATATAACCAAGCATCGGCAAAATTGCGTAGTGAGCGACAGTTTATTTATCAGCGCGAGTTAATGCTCGATAAAGTGATTCAGAACTCACCTAATGTCATGTTATTAATCGATGATTCCCAGCGAGTCATTTACGCCAATGGCGCTGCAAGGCATTTGTTTAATCAGGGCGTCAAAGTAGAAGGCATGTTGTTACCTGATCTTGTGGTGATGTTACCCGACACGCTTAAAGCGGCGTTAAGCAGTGAGCAAGAAGGACTGTTTTCGATGGGCGGTAGCGGGGCCGATGGTGTTGATAGTCATTCTAATACTGATGCTGACAGTAGCGACGTTGAAACCTGGCATATCTCTCGTGGCCGCTTCACTCAAAACAATCAGCAGCACCATTTAATTTTGCTTAAACAGCTCACCAAAGAACTTAACCGCCAAGAAGTGGCTGTGTGGAAAAAGGTGATTCGAATTATTAGCCACGAGCTTAATAACTCGGTCGCGCCCATTGCTTCTATGGTCAACTCCGGTAAGTTTTTAACCCAGCACTTAGACAACAGTAAGTTGCAATTGATTTTTGATACCATCGAAAATCGCACCACACACCTGAGCCAATTTATTTCCCATTATGCTCAGTTTGCTAAGTTACCACTGCCACAAAAAGCCTCAATTGATTGGGCTAAGATGACCCAGCAATTAGCGCAGCAATACCCATTTAACCTGTTATCACCTTTACCAGTTAATCCAATCAAGCTCGATGCAGTGCAATTAGAACAAGTCTTTATCAATCTGCTTAAAAACGCTCACGAGTCTGGCGCGGAGGCAGACACTGTGTCGATAACGTTTGAGGAAGTGACTCATCCAATTAACGGGTTATTAATCAAAGTAGATGACCAAGGTTGCGGGATGTCTAGCGAGGTATTGTCGCAAGCCTTGTTACCGTTTTACTCAACTAAACAATCTGGTACAGGGATTGGTTTGCCATTATGTCGCGAGATTATTGAAGCCCACGGTGGCCGAATTAGCATGCAAAACCGCGTAGAGGGTGGCTTAAGCGTTAAAGTATGGTTGCCTTCACAGCAGGGTTAACACTGACTAATGATGAATAAAGTCTGATTTTTTCGAGTTATATTTTCCAAAAGAGAGTTGGAGCCGTAAAACTTTTTGCCCCAAAGCTTGTTTAGGCTATGGCCTGCGGCCACTAACGTCGTTGCGCTTCGCCCACACCAGATTAAGGTAGTAAGTTGTCAACTTACGCAGGGTAATTTAATCGTCTTCCCGGCTCAAAAGCACTGCCGGGACGACGAGAAAGTAGTTATCAAGCTTTGTCCAGAAATGAGTTAACGTAAATTAGCTACTTACTCACTACCGCTCGAATTAAGCCGCGTTGAAACCAGGTTTGCATGGTTTGCAGTACCATCATTGGCGCAGATTGCTCGTCGTGCCATTGCAACATTTGTTCGCACTGGTCGGCAAAGTTGTTGCCATGAATAAACCCAAGTAACAACGCATGTTGCTCTGTCGATAACGACACAAACTCGGTTAAGCGAGACTCTCCCCGCCATAATAACCACGCTCTAGATGATTGATAGTCTGGCGTCGGTGGTGCAGTGTCTATTTTCAAGGCTTGCCAAGCTTCGACTGCATTACTGTTACAAGTGAATATTTGTACGCTAGGATGAAAGCGTAAACAGCAATTGGGCCACAATTCTGGTGATATGGCCTGTAAGTCGCTAAAGCTTGTACGGGCACAATCGGCTGCATCAAATGCATTGAGTAACCGGCGCTCGAATCGCGCTAAATCGGCAATAATGGGATGCTGTTTAAAAAATGCATCTTGCTGTAAAAACTCCGGTAAACCATCACAAAACTGGCGCAATGACTTATTACTTGATGGATATTGACGAGTATAGTCGGCTGCCATTTTATCGAATAAATCGTCACCCAAATACAAACCTAGCAGCTGGTGGTCGGTTTCAATGGTTTCTTTTAATCGAATTCGGTAAGCATTTGCATAAATTTGTAGGCGATCATCGGCGCTGATCCCCGCTTGTTCAGACACGTTTGCTTTCATCACCGACTGAATCTGTCCGTGCTGTGTATCCGAACCATCAGACAGTAAATATTGCATAAATTGTTGTTGAATTTCAGCTAAACGACTCATGTTTATGCCCTGACTTTTTGCGATGAAGCATGATTAGCGCTGATGAATTTGCTGACGTCATCAAGTGAACGAGTGCCAAACTGTGAGCGTGCTAGGGCAGGGTCGTCGGGCAAGGTTAACTGAGCAATGTTTTTCGCTTCGAGTAATTCTTGGTATAACGCTGGGAACTCGGGAATATTAGCGTCGCGCTCAATCATGGTGCTAACCGCGCCAAAGCGCTCTAGTGCCGCTTGGTATAAGGTCCACACTGACGGCGGAATATCGTGGTCGTGGGTATCAATGACATAATCACCAAAATCGCTGTGGCCAGCTAAGTGAAACTGTTGTACCCGGCGTGGGTCGATTTTTTTAAGGTAATCGAGTGGATTAAAATGATGATTACGGGCGCTGACATAAATATTATTGATGTCGAGTAATATTAAGCAATCTGCGGCTTCTGCTACTTGGCTTAAAAAATCCCATTCATCCATGGTCGAGTCTTGGTATGACAAATAGCTCGATACGTTTTCCAGTAAAATTCGACGACCTAGTACGTCTTGTACTTGCCGAACTCGCTGCGCTACATGATTAACGGTTTCTTCGGTATAAGGCAGTGGCAGTAAGTCATGGCTATTGACGCCGTGAATTGAGGTCCAGCAAATATGATCAGATATCCATTTAGGTTGAATGTCGTTACTGAGCTTTTTAAGGGCTTTTAAGTAATCCATGTCTAAAGGATCGGTACTGCCTATCGACATCGATACGCCATGCATCACTACAGGATATTGTTCGGCAATGGCTTCTAAATAATATCGGGGTTTACCACCAGCGACTAAGTAGTTTTCAGATAGCACTTCAAACCAGTCAATATCTGGCTGGTGTTGCAAAATGTATTCAAAATGGTCGGTTCGTAAGCCCAAGCCAAATCCGAGAAAGTCTTCTGTAATGCGCGTATCTGGCATGGTGAATCCTATTTTAATGCAAATGTTCTAGCTTAATTTAGGCAAAACTTGCGTTAATAATTGAGATAGTAAGCTGATGACCCTGTCACAATAGTAGGTGACAGCGTCATCAAACGAAGCTTAATTAGCTTGTTTTACCGCCAATATCAGCACAAGATTTTGCTGTAGTGCTAACAAAACCAGTGCCTTTACAACTTGCCATACCGCCACAAGCGTTATCAGCACCTTTACAATCGTTATGGCCTTTACAGACGTTAACACCGTAACAATGTACTAAATCAGCTTTAGTGACTTTACCAACCCAATCATCTTTTTGCGTGCCGCCTACATCAGCACAGGCTTTTGAAGGCATGCCAACAAAACCAGTGCCTTTACAACTTGCTTGACCGCCACAGGCATTGTCGGCTGTTTTACAATCGTTATGGCCTTTGCAGGTGTTAACGCCGTAACAATGGACTAAATCTGTTTCGCCTGCTGCCAAAGGTGCCGTGCTTGTTTCAGCGGCCATAGCCTGACCTGATAAGCTTGCCATTGCGAGTGCTAATGCTGCGCCGGTTAAGCTGCTTTGTGCTTTCATATTCATGATGTATTCCTTGCATTTGTGGTTATTATGTTTACTGCTATTCATGTTTACCCATGACAAGATTGACTAGATACAGCCATTATTCTTGTTAGGAGGTATTAGTAATGACCGTGGTGCTGCGAAAGATCTTTCAAGTTAAAGTGTAGACTAGTCACTAAAATGTTGTTGATGTGTTAACTTGTGATTGATTTATAAGGTGAAACAATAATTTACGATTTTGCAGATGAGTGCTTAAGCATTATATGAATTAGGTTGTTATTAAGGCCGGTAGATTATGTTATTTTGTTCTGATTACACTAGTGGTTAACACAACGCGTTCAATCGTAACGAATACAGCTAATACAACTAATACAACGAATACAACTAAAACACAGCTACACATAATAAGAATATTAATAACTAAGGATAGATTATGCAGACGATACTGATATGTTTATTGATTGCCATGCTGTTGCCGTATGCGGCAAAAGTTCCATTAGCGATGGCAATGGCTAAATTAGGCCGATATGACAATGACCATCCAAGAGCCCAGCAAGCTCAATTAACCGGTTTTGGGGCGCGAGCATTAGCAGGGCATCAAAATGCATTTGAATCGCTAATCGTATTTGGGATTGCAGTATTAACAGCATTACTGACCAATAATGTCACCGATATTGTTGCGCTTTTAGCCATAGTACATGTGGTCGCACGGCTGGTTTACCATGCGCTGTATTTATTGAATTTTGGCACATTACGTTCATTGTCTTGGTTTGTTGCCATCGGTGCATCGATTGGAATATTTTGCCAAGCGTTTTAAGCTTATGTTACTCAAACAACGGTGACTCCCATAAAAAAACGCCTTAATGGCGTTTTTTTATGGGAGTCAGTTGATACTCGTCATCATGAGGGTAGTCTAGGCTTAGTATTGGTTTAGTATTGGTTTCGCATTGGTTTAGTATTGGCTTAATCTAGACTCGCAACACGTTCGTAGCCCATTTCGGTTAATTGGTCGTTAACGCAATCAAGCAAAAATGCGCCGAGTTCACTTTCTGGCAGTTGGTCTTCAAGTGCAATTTGCTGGCAGGCTTCTTTTAATGAAACTACATCGCTAACGGGTGCTTGGGGAAGTGCAGCAGCACTAAAACTCATCGCTGTACCGCTAATTAACATAGCAGCTAAAGTCGTAAGGGCTAAACGTGAATGACGTGAATGTTGCATGGTTGTTCCTTCTTGGGAGAACTTTGTTATTTTGACAAATACTACTGCAGCTTAGTTCCGTTAGATATAGCGATTAACGCGCTTTTTATGATTTTATATACAAAAAGTAAGGTATTGAATATGGTTTCGTTGCTCACTCAAGTAAAAAGTTGTCAACTTTGCGTATCAAGCCTGGTAGATGGTGTACGCCCAGTAGTGCAAATTGATCCGCAAGCAAAAGTGTTGATCATCGGTCAGGCCCCTGGACGTAAAGTACATTTGTCGGGTATTCCATTTGATGACGCCAGTGGCGACCGATTGCGTCTGTGGTTAGGGGTAACGAGAGACGTTTTTTACGATGCAAAACAGATTGCTATTATGCCGATGGGCTTTTGTTATCCGGGCAGTTATGCCGGTTCTGGTAAAGGAAAATCTGGCGACTTACCTCCTCGGCCAGAATGCGCGCCTAAATGGCATGGTTTATTGCTGCAGCAGTTAGTTAACGTCAAGTTGGTCTTGCTGGTGGGGCAATATGCACAACAGTATTATTTAACCGATAAGCCGAAAACATTAACCGAAACAGTGCAGCAATGGCGCAGGTTTGGGCCTCGTTATATCCCAATCCCACACCCCAGTCCGCGCAATAATATTTGGCTTAGTCGTAATCCATGGTTTGAAGATGAGTTACTTAGCGACATTCGTCCACGCATTGCGAATGCGTTAGCCTAAACGTGGTGTTTTTTGATCTACTGTATTTAACTACTGTCTTGAACTACTATATTTAAATACTGTCTTGAACTAGTACTTAGTTATTTTTAAGCTATTGTTTTTGATTAATAAAGTCGATAACGCTTTTATCTAAGCAGCGTTTAGACAAATAAGTCGTGGTTTTTTGCAGTTTAATTAACAAGCCCGCATCGGTTTCAGTAATTCGATAAATATCAGTCCACAAAATCTGTTGATTAACATGCAGTGACTGACTACTGATACCATTATCATCTATTGTAAGATTGACATGCTCACCTGCCGCTTTACTCATCATTTGACGCCATAACCACCAGGTTTTATTAAAACGAATACTCAAAAACTCTACCACGGCTAAGCCAATAAAAAAGTAACCTAAATAGTAGGTTTCTTTGGTGCTCATTGATGTTGGGCTTAGAGTGTCGAGCATTAAAATAGCCAAACCAACCAGTGCAAAAATGGCGGTTTTAATAAAACGTTTTGGTGATGTGCTGGGATGAATTGATTGCAGATAGCATTCTTCAAAGTACGACTTGTCTAGTACATATTCAGCAGTATAACTAAAGGCTTGTGACATGATGACCTAATTTACGGCAGTTGATGGGCATGATTATCGCATAGTCATCAGTTTGCTCAAAGCCTGCTTAGTGGTGAAATAAAAGCGCCATGGTGATTCATTCACACATGGCTCATTTGTATCAACAACACTGACTGATTAAGGTCGTTATTCGTCTGTGGTGATAGCTTGCATTAATGTTGCCGACAATTGCTGCTGTTGTTCAGGGGTTAACTGCTGATCGTCTTTATTGGATAATAAAAATACATTGTCTGCGCGTTCGCCGACCGTACTGATGGTGGCCGAATGAATATTCAAATCCAATTCCCTGAATGCACTGGCAATTTGTTCCATAAACTCACTGGTGTCTAATGCAGACACATTGACTAAGCTACGGGTCGATTTACGTGAATGCAAAAATTCGATATTGGGCTGATTATCGAAACTCTGATGTCGCCTCGACTGGCGTTTTTTCGGTAAATTAATACCTTTATCCAGCACCTGATGTAACTTGTTGATGACTTGTTCACGACGCTGTGCACTGGTAATTGGCTTTTCATCAAAATCGAGTACTTTAAATGACTCAACCACATAACCGTCTTTAGTTCGGGCTATTTGTGCCTGTTTCACCGAAATACGTAATGTCGCTAATGTATTGAATAATTTTACAAACAATCCGTGTCTGTCTTTGGTGTAAACAAACACGTCACTGCAACCTTTTACCACGACATCGTCGAGTAAAATTAGCGTGTTGTATTGATTGTCTGTTACAGGCGTAAGATCGTGGTTAATCATCGCTTGGGTGTATCTGGCGATATCATCCGCTTCGGCATTACTGAAAAAGGCGATAGGTAAACGACGCCATAATTTTTTGATATCGTCACTGCTATCGTCATCTGTGGCTAATAAATTCAGTGCTTCTTGCTTGTGTTCCCGTACCAAAGTACGCAGTTGCAGAATATTTTCAAAACCATTGCGCAGTGCTTTACGAGTAACAAAATACAAATCTTTTAATAGTGACGCTTTCCAGTCATTCCACAGATCATCATTGGTTGCCTGAATGTCGGCAATGGTCAGGCAGTACAGGGCGTCTAAACGGGTTAAGGTACCTACTTTTTTGGCAAAAGCATTCACGACATCAGGATCATAAATATCCATGCGTTGTGAGGTAATAGACATTAACAAATGATTTTCTACTAGCCAGCAAATCAGTTTCTCTTGTGACACTTTTAAGCCATGAAACTTAGCAAATAAATTGGCATCAACAGCACCGAGTTTACTATGGTCACCGCCACGGCCTTTGGCTAAATCATGAAACAATGCAGCAAATAACAGCGTCGACTTATTAGACATTTTTTGATAAATATCAGCGGCTAATGCCAGATCTTTATCCAACGTTTTGATGTCGTTTCCGTAGAGATATATATTTTTAAGCACCTTGTGGGTGTGCTCGTCGACTGTATAGGCATGGAATAAGTCAAACTGCATCTGGCCAACAACTTCACGCCATTGCGGTAAATAAGAGGCTAGAATACCATGTTGATGCATCAAGGTGATGGCGAGTCCCATGCCTTGAGGGTGAACAAATATCGCTTTAAATTGCTCTCGACAACGCTGAAAATCTTGTAAATCACCCATTAAACGACGTCTTACTTGGCGTAAAGATCGTAAGGTTTCTGCGGTAATACCGATTATTTTGTCGTGATGAATCGCGATAAACTCAAATAACGCCATAATTTGGGTGCGATCGATAAATACGGTTTCGTCGCGAACGTGAATGTACTTATCAACAATTTCAAAATTATCGTTAATCGCGATTATTTGTGGATTGAGCTCTGGAATAATTTCTCGTTGGAAATACGCCATTAAAATTTTGTTTAACTCGCTGATGCGCTTCATGGCGCGAAATAATTGGCGCATCATTTTTTCAATAGCAATATTGCCGCTTTCACCGATGGGCATACCATCACCAAAACCCATTAATTTAGCCACTTCAGCTTGGTATTGCAGTAATAAACGATTTTCAGAACGTTGGGCTGCTTGATGTAAGGCAAAGCGCACTCTAAATAAAAAGTGTTGGCACTCCATTAATTCAGCATATTCGTCATTAGTTAAAAAACCAAAGCGACGTAGTGATTGCATATTGGCAACGCCGAAATGTTTGCGAGCAACCCAGGTAAGGGTTTGAATATCACGCATACCACCTGGGCTGGTTTTAAGATTGGGTTCAATACTGTATGAAGTGCCTTGTGCTTTGGCATGACGTTCTTGTTGTTCGCTGAGTTTGGCATTAAAAAACGCTTGGCTTTGCCATAAATCCTGGCCGTACAGTGCATTCAACACTTGCTGTTGGTGCTGACTATTACCGAATAAATGACGAATTTCCAGTAAACTGGTTGCAATGGTTACGTCATCCTTACACGCTTGGAATGTGTCAGTTAAACTGCGTACAGCGTGACCTAAATCGAGATTAAGATCCCAAAGTTGAGTCAGAAATTGGCTTACAGAAGCGGCTTCCGTAGGCGTTAATGGACCATCGTGAATAACGCAGATGTCGATATCAGAGAAAGGATGTAAGGTTTGCCGGCCGTAACCCCCAACTGCATTGAGCGAGATACGCGCGGGATCTAATTCGAAGGGTTGCCAAAGTTGGCATAATAGCGCATCGAAAAAATGTGATCGCTTATTCAAGGTGTCATTAATTGCACTTTGAAAAATGTTATCTTGTAAATATTGATCCAGTGACTTAATCGCCTGTTTTAATTCAGCGCTGGTCATATCTGGGCGCAAATCTGTACTAGCAGGTTGCGAAAGCATGTTACTCCTTAATGTTTTTGCCTTTTAACAGAATAAGGTATTCTTAAACAAATTGGTATCATTCTATATTGGTGAAGTTTTATGGTGTCTAAACGAGGTCGACTGGACCAATTTATTGCTGGTACGTTACAAATTCCAAAAAAAGCGGTTCGGCTATTGTTAGTCACCAATAAAGTGCTTGTCGATGGCCAGTTTGCTAAGTCACCAGACTTACAAATTGATGAGTTTACTCATATTGAATGTAATGGTGTGGTGCTGCGTCAATATCAAAAACAGTACTATATGCTTAATAAACCTGATGGGGTAGTAAGTGCAACCATTGATGATAAACATGCAACAGCATTAGGATTAATGACCGGGGTTAACACTGAAATGTTGCATATTGCCGGTAGATTAGATTTACATTCTACCGGGTTATTATTATTAACCAACGACGCTAAATGGTCCGAAGCATTAATGTCGCCGCAGCATAAAGTCGACAAACAGTATCTGGTAACCTTAGCTAATCCGTTAGAGCAAGGGTATGTAGAGGCATTCGCTAAAGGGATGTATTTTGAATTTGAAGACATCACCACATTGCCGGCACAACTCACGGTATTATCGAGTCATCAAGCTCGGGTGGTGTTGCGTGAAGGTAAGTACCATCAAATTAAGCGAATGTTTGGTCGTTTTAGAAATCCGGTGGTGGCGCTGCATCGTGAATCTATTGGTGAAATCGTGCTTGATAGCCAGTTAGCGTTGGGTGAATTTCGTTCATTAACAAAAGCTGAAGTTGATAGCATTTTTCAGCACTAGATCAATTTTTTTTATTTGGATACATGTTAATTTAATCGCCTCATTACAGCAGATTAGGTGATATGTGGATATTCAAGCACTGAAAAAAGTCAGCGAATTAGATGTATTTAGTTTGTTGGTGTTTAAGCTCATTTACGAAACCGGCTTTGCTAATTTTGCAGCCAAAGAGCTTGCTGTATCCGCGCCAAAAATTAGTCGATGTTTAACATCATTAAGGGCTATTTTTAATGACGAATTATTTTTTCGTCGCCAACAAGGGCTAAAACCGACCCCATTAGCTGAACGTTTATATCAGCCTGTATGCCAATTGTGTGACATGGTGAGCCAAATTGAGCGAGTGGCAGACGACCGCTTAAATCACCATCAAACACCGATTTTACATATTGCAGTATCGCCGAGCATTATTACCAGTGTAGCCATTGCGTTAAGTAAGCTTCCGCGTGATGTTATCGGCAAAGTTAAACTTCACAGTTGGCAAGCTGACACGGAAGAGTTGATTTACAATGGCGAACTCGATTTTGGTATTGGCTTTGAAACTCAAGATGCTCATGGTTTAGAGGCTTATCCTATTGCCAATGTGACGTCTTTATGCGTTGTAGGTAATATTAACCATTCATTTTGGGGTAGTGTTGAGAACATCAAGTTAGAAGATATTATTCAACACCCTGTGGTGTATTTACGCTGTAAAGGCTTTAACAATCGTATTGATCCTTTAGAGTTATATTGTCAAACCCATGGTTTGCTACTAGAAGATATTGAGTGCGCAAGAAAACTCGAAGATTGGTATTGGCACATACTGACCATGGACAGCTTAGCCATTACGATTTGTAATGAAGGTTCGTTTGCGCAACAAATTCCTCAATTACGAGTAGAAAAACTTCCACATGATGAATTTAATAAGCTCAATAGCGTGATGGCTATGCCAAGTTATTGTTTAATTGAGCGAGCAGAACACTACCGCCGTTATTCGTCAAATGTTAAGGAAGTGATAATCAATATCATTAAGTCATTGCTAGTGTGAAGATTGGTAACATTTTTTGATGAGATTCAGAACACTTAATTTTGTGGTCTGAATCTTTTTTATAGCCATTATTTATGTAAATCGCTGATTTTATGGTTTTTTATTGGTCACCCACTATTTTTTACATTATCAAAATACATTTAATACCTCTTTAGGGTTACTTAATCTGAAACTGACGGTTTCATTTTTGCGTATACCTAAAACTAAAACTATCGATTACTGTTAACGAATTTGTAACCAAACCTCACAGGTTTACCACTGCAGACGGGTGTTTTGTTCTATTTCCTTATATTTTAGATGCGTAAAACCTACAAATTTAAATCGGGGGATTTAAAATGAAGAAATATAATAGAACATTACTTGCTGCAGCGTTTATTGCAGCGTTAGGTGTGACCGGTTGTGGTTCTGACGGCAGTGATGGTGCTGACGGAGCTGCTGGTGCCGCGGGTACAGATGGAACACCTGGCACGCCTGGTACTCCAGCTGGTTCGGTTGTTACAACAGTTGAAAATGCCTATGACTTTACCTTAACACTGGCTCCTACGGATATCGTCGTAGTAGGTGCTGATCCATTTAACGTTAAATTTACTGTAACAGGTAAAGGAAGTGGCGGAGCGGACGTTCCATACACTGGGCTTGATAAAGTTGCGTTATACGTGACCAGTCAATCAGCTAATGCTACTGACACTGGCGCACCAATGTTGTGGACAAACCATGCACTTGCCAATGATTTTGGTAGCAGCATGTATTGTACCTTAACCGGTACTGCCGCAGCTCGAGGCGGCGCTGTAGTCGATGCTTGTACATTAGTTGAAGATGAAGCTAATCCTGGTACTTATACTGGTTCTTGGGCACATGATGGTAATGCGCCTGTGGTATTAGCAAGTGGTGATGCAAACGATTTAGTCCGTGTGTTTATTCGTGCCTATGACGTTACGATGGCTGATGGTACAGCAGTAAGTGATAAGATTTTATCAACTCCAGTAGATTTTATTCCTGCTACTGGCGAACTTGCTGTTTCTGCAAAAGATGCTGTGTCTAGTGCAGCATGTATTAGATGTCATAGCCCAATGGAAGGTTACGCTGATACTGATATGCGTATTGCCAACATTGGTGCTCATCATAATTACCAAAAAGTTGAAAATTGTGTAGCTTGTCATAATCCTGCTTATGCTGGTGGACAAGACGATCCTGAAGTTGGTTTTAACGTTAACTTCAATGCCATGATCCATACTATTCATGCTGGTCATCATATTGCTGACAAGTTGACTGGTGAAGCCAAAGAAATGTTTGGTGGAGTTGGATTTCCTGCTGAGTTAAATGAATGTACTGTTTGTCATGATAATGGCACACAGTGGAACGACAATGTCTATGCTGAAGCCTGTTTATCATGTCACGTTGATGTTGATTTAACGACGGGTGTTAACCATAGAGGTATCGTTCCTGCTAGTGACGCTGTTTGTTCTGGTTGTCATGGCGCAGGTAGTTTAAGCCCAATCGAAGCTCACAGTGTTGATCGCCGTGCCGCCTTTGAAAATGGTTTGGTACTAGAGGTTGCTTCTGCTGAAGTCGCGTCAGACGTATTAACTGTCATCATTGATGTTAAATTAAATGGTGTGGTTGCGGCTGATGGTACTGATTTAACTCAGTACTTAAACAAAGCTAAATCAGGTGATGATATTTTAATCGGTACACTTGATGGCAATGGCGATTATGTGCGTGGTTTAAGTATCAATACAGCTTCTAATCCAGAAATGTTTGTGGTTCAAAGTGGCAAGTTAACCTTAACTAAAGCACTTACACCTAATCAGTTAGACGGCCAAATACTTTCAGTTACTTCTGAAATGAACATGTGTGGTAATACAACGACCGATATGGTTGTTGTTAATACCAAACTAGCTGAAGGTGCAGGAACCGATACTGGTGCTTGTGATGTACCTGTTCCAGCTAACATTGTCACTAAGTACTTTATGTTTGATGCAGTTGCGGCTAAAGGCGTATTAACTGAGGACAATCTACGTTTCGTTAGTCCTGAGTTGACAGCTTATACCTCACCTACACAGGCTGGTAACGACCGTACAACAGCTGACGAAGCTAAATGTAATGCTTGTCATGACAACTTGTCTCACGTTAAATCACCTAACCATGGTGTGACTAACTTTACACAATGTGCTGATTGTCATAACAACAACTATGCAGGTTCTTACCATGCAGATGTTTACAAGCAAGCTGGTGTAGATGCTGATGGCGAACCTACGTTTGAAGTCGTTGAAGGGTTAACTTATAACAACCGTGATCTAGTGACCGTAGCACATCGCTTCCACAGTGGTTTGTTTGCAGGTAGCACAGGTGCTGGCATTTACTTAGGTACAGATGGTGAAACTTGGGTTAACTATCCTGCAACTAAAACAAATTGCCAAGCTTGTCATAAAGATGCGAATGCTGCAGGGGATGCTATGCCATTCTTCTCTGGCACTGGTACGTTAACATCTGGCAGAACTGCAATTGCAATCAGTGGTGGCGAATTTATTTCTCCTGTCGCTGAAGCATGTCGTAGTTGTCACGCTCACTCTGGTGCTGCTGCTCTAGCTCACTTCAAGAGTAATGGTGCGACAGTTGCTGGTGATAGCGTAATGTCTGCTGCCGGTGTACCAATTGAGTCTTGCGCAACTTGTCATGCTGAAGGTAAAACTTACGGTCTTGATAAAGTTCACTCTGGTGCAGCGCACTAAATATCTAGATAACTTCTTAATCATCACTTAAGAAAGTAAGTAAGAGGGAGGCAGCAATGCCTCCCTTTTTTTATTCATTTTATCCATCAGTGTATAAGCACTTAATGGCCAGCCGGTATTAATATTTCTTCTCAAGAAGATATCGTTCAGTATCATTTATTACCCAATCTAATCCGACTTAAACCAAACCAACCTAATCAAATCTGCTCAATCCAACCAATGCCAATAGCTTTAGTTATCGCTATTTAATCGACCATTGAAGAGGTTAATGACATTTCAACGTCAACTGAATCATCTAACCTAGTGGCGCTTTATCTAAACTGATAATGACTTAATGGGCCAGACAGTTCGGCATGTAAATCGTTGAGATTATTGACACATTACGTCTGTTATTTGATGTGCGTCATTTGATGTATATGGGCTACCAATTGGCAGTGGACTGTGTAGATAATAAATAGAGTAGGTAATAAATAGAGTAGGTAATAAATAGAGTAGGTAATAAACCATAGTCGGTAATAACAACGGAGTTAATGCGTTATAAGTTAATGGGAAGTAAGTTGACGAGAGGGACGTTAACGAGGGACTGTATTATTGCTTCATTAATAATCTATCAACCTATTTTGGGCGAGAAAAACAAAAGGGAAGCATTGCTGCTTCCCTTATATCAAATATGGAAAGTACTCTACAGTCAGCTCAACTAAGCCACTTGTTGGCGCAGCATCCTTAATAGCCATTTTCCGTAGATGAAAATACCTACTGCAGAAATAATCCCAATGGCGGCTATAATATACCAAGCCATGCCGATATTGTTGGCTTGATATAAAGCTTGGGTTAATGCCTGTGGGTCTTGACCTGTGGTACTGACTAAGCGACTAAATGCTTCACCTTGAGGGATGTTAGCAATATCGGTTAAGTTCATACCATGTTCAGATAGCGCTTCACGGGCGATGCGTTCTTTTGACGCGTACATGTCATAAAGCTTAGGGCCGAAATAACCTTCTAACGTCCAACCTATGCCTTGAGGAAGCATGACAAAGCCTAAATACATGGCTTTTTTACCTTCAGGTGCGATGTTACCCATAAACTCGTTTTTCTTTGGGCTGATCATCATTTCGCCGACAGAGAACATGGCAATAGCCAATACAATCATCCAAGCCGCATTAAATGCACCGACCAAGGCAATGGCTAAAATACTCAATAAGCAACCGACAAACATGGTGGTGGTAATGCGATATTTAGCCGTAAGCGCAGCAACAATAAAGCAAGTGGTCATGATCATCCCCGCGTTGAGGTTAAGCATACCCTCTGGCATCACTTTGGTGCCGTCATTATTCAACCCTAGCCAGAACTGCAATATGCCGCTGCTGGTGCCTTCTGGGCCAAATAAAGAGGTGACAATGACGCTGGTATCAACCCATTCCGCAATGTGAATAGGCAATACATCAAATAATGAGTTGTATAAAAACCAAAAACCGGCAAACACCAGCATGTAGTAAATCACCACAGGTTTCTTTAGTTCTCTTAAGGCATCCTTCCACAGTGCTTCTTGTGTGATTTCACCATTTTTCACTTGGCGTGCGCGCTCTAAGCGCTCAGCTTTGCCGGGCTCTTTGTAAGCCAATAAGAATAAAAAGTTAAACGAAATAATGGCTGCACAGGCGTAAAACACGTTATCCCAAGATAATTGACGCATATGTACCGCCACCAATGGACCTAAAAATCCACCGATGTTAACCACTTGGTAAAAAATGCCCCAAGCCATTGAAGTATTATTTCGGTTGGTTGACAGTACTAAAGTGCCTTGAATACCAGGTTTGAATACCCCTGTACCCATGGCTAGCAACATGGCGCCAGCGAGAAAACCCCAGAAGCTAGGGAAGAATGCCATGGTTAAATAGCCACAGATTTTGATGATGGTAGAAACGAAAATGGTTTCTTTGTAACCGACACGGTCAGAAATTCCGCCAGTTAGCACTGGTACGAAGGTTTGTAGCAACGCCCACACGGATATAATAATACCGTAATCGCTTAAATTAATGCCCAGTCCGCCTTGTGATACTGGCGCTTTAGCGTATAAGCCAGCACTGGCTTTGACACCATAATAGGCAATGCGTTCTATTAGCTCCATACCACCGACAAGCCAAAATATATAGCCTAAACTGGTGATCGCGGCCCACATGCCTAACTGTTTTACTTCACTCAAATCATTGTCTGAGTGCGAATTAGTGCTCATAAGTCACCCTTTTATTTTATGGTCTGTTTCATTTTTATAACAAAGGCTGACACTTTACCTAAGTTCGTGATTAATACCAAACCCTATCCATAAGTGATCCGCCAAGAGTGCCGCTCATTTGTGAATTTGTGATGTGGTTACATAGGTAAGCCTCGATTGTTAAGTGTATACAACGTTAACGTTAACAATCTAAAGGCAATAAAAAAGCGGATCGTAAGATCCGCTTCAATATTTAATCATTGGTCCGTTAGTGACCAACGAGCCTAACGTTGGTATTTTGGTTTAAGCACCGCAACACTTTTTGTACTTTTTACCACTGCCGCAAGGGCAAGCATCATTGCGGTTTGGCTTAGCTTCAGAAGTAACCGCTTTGGGTTTATTCAATAAACCAGTTAAATCAACAATGTTTTCAGGCTTATCTGCATCAATAGTGATATTAGCAAAGAGTTGCTGTTCAGCGACCATAGCAGCCACTTCATGTTGGCGAGCTTCGGTTTGAACTGACAATATTAACGGTAACGCTTCCGTGCCCAGTTTGGCGGCACGTTTGGTGTTATAACCACTTTCACCATAAGCTGGCTTAGGGGTTCTACGACCTTTAAAAAAGTATTTATCAGACATGGTTTTGACCCATTAGATAGAATGATGATATTGGCCGAAGCTTATACACCAAAAATGTAAGTTGAGATATCAAAGTTTCAATTTTGAACCAAATAAACCTAATATTATCGCCATGGGTCACATCAACGAATATAAAAAACCAGCGAGTTATTCGCTGGTTTTTTTGAAGAGTGCTTTGTTAAACAAAGTAAACCTTAAGACAACAACTTATGTTTGCCGTTAAATCTTAGCTAATTCGACTTTTTGTTCGTTTAACTTTTCAATGTCACGAGTTAAATCGGTCATTTTAGCGCGTTCTTTATCAATTACCGCAGCAGGGGCTTTAGCCACAAAACCTTGATTAGATAATTTACCTTCAATACGGGCAATCTCTTGAGCAAGCTTTTCTAACTGTTTATCGATACGGGCCATTTCTGCGCCTACATCGATCAAACCTGCCATTGGGATTAATAGCTCCATATTGCCAACTAACTGAGTGCTCGACATTGGCGCCGTTTCACCTTCAGATAAAATGGTCATCGTTTCGAGTTTAGCCAAACTTGCAAAGAATGTTTGGTTTGCTTCAAGACGAATACGATCTTCGTAGCTCACACCACGCAGTAACGCATTAAGCGGCTTTGATGGGGCAATATTAAGTTCAGCACGAATATTACGTACAGCCACAATCACTTGCTTAACCCATTCAAGATCGGCCATCGCGGTCGCATCAACTTGATCTGCTTGATAAGTTGGGAATGATGCTAGCATGATGGTATCGCCAGTTACGCCTGCTAACGGTTTAACACGTTGCCAAATCGTTTCAGTAATGTACGGCATAAATGGATGCATTAGACGTTGCATTTTTTCAAGCACGTTGACCAAAGTGTGGCGAGTGCCGCGCATTTGCGCTTCAGTGCCATTTTGCATAACAGGCTTGGTTAATTCCAAATACCAGTCACAGAATTGATTCCAAGTGAACTCGTATAAGGTGTTAGCGGCTAAGTCGAAACGGAAAGCGGCCATGTGGTCTTCAACGGTTTTCACGGTTTGATTAAACAAACCAATGATCCAACGATCGGCTAACGACAATTCCATCTCACCCGGTTTGCCATCTACTAACAGTTGACCGCAATCTAAAGGCTCGCCCGCTTCATCGCTATCAGGATCCGTCTGCACTTCAGTGTTCATTAACACGTAACGTGACGCATTCCATAACTTGTTACAGAAACTGCGGTAACCATCAAGACGTTTCATGTCCCAGTTGATGTCGCGGCCAGTTGATGCCATTGCTGCTAAGGTAAAGCGCAGTGCATCAGTACCATGAGCTTCAATGCCGTCGGCAAATTCTTTACGGGTACTCTTTTCAATCTTCGCGGCAAGTTGCGGTTGCATCATGTTGCCAGTGCGCTTTTCAACTAAGGTTTCAAGCTCGATACCGTCAATCATGTCTAATGGATCAAGTACGTTACCTTTAGACTTTGACATTTTATTGCCGACTTCGTCACGGATAAGACCGGTAACGTAAACGGTTTTAAAAGGCACTTGTGGCTTGCCATCTTCATCTTTAATAAAGTGCATGGTCATCATGATCATGCGGGCAACCCAGAAGAAGATGATGTCAAAACCGGTAACCAACACGTCGGTTGGGTGGAAGGTTTTTAAATCTTCTAAATTGTCTGGCCAACCTAAGGTTGAGAATGTCCATAATGCTGAACTGAACCAGGTGTCTAATACGTCATCGTCTTGACGTAGTACCACAGAGTCAGCAAATTGATGTTTAGCGCGCACTTCTGCTTCGTTACGACCAACGTAGACTTTGCCGTTTTCGTCGTACCAAGCTGGAATACGGTGTCCCCACCATAACTGGCGTGAAATACACCAGTCTTTAATATCGCGCATCCATGAGAAGTACATGTTCTCGTATTGTTGCGGCACAAACTTAATTTCGCCAGTTTCTACTGCTTCAATGGCTGTTTTAGCCATTGACTGCACAGCCACGTACCATTGGTCGGTTAGTAATGGTTCAATCACCACACCAGAGCGATCGCCATAAGGTACTTTTAAGCCGTGCGGAGCGACCTTTTCAAGTAGACCTAAGCTGTCAAATTCAGCCACGATAGCATCACGGGCTTTAAAGCGATCGAGGCCAACATAACGCTCTGGCAAGGCCATCTCGACGCCTTTGTTTGGGGTGCCATCAGTATTAATCACTTCAACAAAACTGCGTACGGCGGCATCTAAGGTGAAGATGTTGTACATAGGCAGTTGATGACGTTTACCGACTTCATAGTCGTTAAAGTCATGGGCTGGAGTGATTTTTACACAACCGGTTCCAAATTCCATGTCGACATAATCGTCGGCAACAATCGGCACTAAACGGTTAACGATAGGCAATAGAATGAATTTACCAATTAATGACTGGTAACGTTCATCATCTGGATGCACGGCTACTGCGCTGTCACCTAACATGGTTTCTGGGCGCGTAGTGGCCACTTCTAGGTAATCTTTACCGTCGGCTGTTAATGCGCCTTGGGCCAAAGGATAGCGGAAGTGCCACATGTGGCCTTGCTTCTCTTTGTTTTCAACTTCAAGGTCTGAAATGGCGGTGTGAAGCTTTGGATCCCAGTTAACTAGGCGCTTACCACGATAAATGAGCTCATCATCGTATAGGCGAACAAACACTTCTTGAACCGCTTTTGATAAGCCTTCATCCATAGTGAAACGTTCGCGATCCCAATCAACCGATGCGCCCATACGGCGAAGCTGTTTGGTAATCGTGCCACCAGACTGTTCTTTCCAGTCCCACACTTTATCAATAAAGGCGTCACGGCCTAAATCATGGCGAGTTTTACCTTCTTCGGCTTCAAGCTTACGCTCTACCAACATTTGAGTCGCAATACCCGCGTGGTCGGTGCCGACTTGCCATAAGGTATTTTTACCTTTCATCCGCTCAAAGCGGGTAAGGGTATCCATGATGGTGTCTTGGAAGGCATGACCCATGTGCAAGCTACCGGTTACATTCGGTGGCGGGATCATGATGCAGTAATTGCCTTTTGATTCATCACCATGCGGCTTGAAGTAACCTTGCTCTTCCCAGTTTTGGTAAAGGGCTTGTTCGATAGACTTTGGGTTGTATGTTTTTTCCATAGGAGCGTTATGTTCTCTATCTAAATTAAGTGTTTATTCAGCTAATGCTTGAGTGCTGGGCGTAATGCCTACATTCTGATATTGACGGTAGCGATTGCGAGCAATGCGCTTAAGTTCGTCATCATTAGCGACAAAATCGATAATATGGGGCAAGTTTACCGCAAAACTGGGCATTTGGTCTGCAAGATTAATCAGAACTTGACGACTTTTATTTGGCCCTAAAGTGTCAAAACCTATTTCCACAGGTGCACCTGTTACTGGGCCTTCACCTTTTAAGTTGTGTGGTACAAAGGCGTTTGGCTCAAATTGCCACAGTAATTCGTCAATGGCATAAGCTTGCTGTTTGTCTTTGCAGTGAATGTAGACGGTTTTTTGTTGACGATATTGTTGTTCAGCTAACCTGCAAGCAGCTAAATAGAGCGCATCTAATGCACTCATTTGATTATGATTATCAGGCATAAGGTAAAACAAGGCTTGAGTCATGTGGTGATGCTTATAACAGGTTAATAAGTTGGGCTCGAGTTTACACTAAAATCGTCTGCGGGTTAATGGCCTCGTGATGCGATATTCATATGACGTTGGAATAGATTAATATCCCTAGCGTCAGTTTAATACTGCTAATTAATCCTAAATATATCGCGATCATAATGGATTTTCTACGCCGTTCAGGCAGAAGTTCTATAATTGTAGGATGGCGGTCTGACTGCTGAGTAGGGGTTAAACTGGATCGCCACAATAAAAACCAAATGATGGTTAAGTTGTATGGCGTGTTGTTTATAAGGATTTGTTGCTTTCGCCATGGGCTTAACAGCAGTAGTCGACTATAAACCTGTTGCTGATTTATGGATAAGCTAAAACGGGTGGTGACACGATTGTAATAGACATCTATTTTCTGATTATCAATTAAATGTGTTTTGTGTTGTTTGGGTTCAAATCGCATTGGTTTGCCTTAACGGATTAACTCACATTTTACATGAGTAGGACGAGTCCCTTTGGTGCACTCTTTTAAAGCTCTGCGTTGTGCTTTTAACATTGAGTCATAACCATAACCGTATCCATATCTAACATTACCCATATCGTTAACCGATACAGCCAGTGCTTTATGGTTTTTAAAGCCTTCATACTTGATTAACACATCAATAAGTTTCTGATCATTTGTCACAAACTGACACGCTTTAGGTTGCGGCGTTTGTTCACAGGCTAATGGGTAATGGTCAAATACAGGGTAGGAAATATCGATACTGTCAAACCAAGAGGACCAAGTCGTTTCTTGAGTCTCAATTACGATATCAGCTGGAATATGAATTTGCAGTTGTTGGTCGTCAGAATCTTGTTGTCCTAACCAGACTAAGTTGAGTTTATTATCGTTAGGATGGTCATTGGCAACGAACACGTCGCCAGCACAATTGTCACACAGTTGCTCGTCAGCTTTTATGATTGATATTTGAGTTGAGTAGCCAGAAGCGCCACCGCAACTTTTTTCAAAGATAACAGCCTTGTACATTTTATCTAATGAAAGTGATTCGGTGTAAACGTTATTACCGCACATGGAACTGAGTAGCCAGCCCAATAAAATAGCCATTAACCCAAAAAGCGCCAACGCGCTGACTATTGAAATGAGTATGACTTTCATCGCCTTCATCTGAACATTCCTTTCAGTGAGTTTTATTTCATTAAATTATACATTTAAGCTATTTTGGGTTTTATATTAAATTTGTTACTTACATGTAACAAGTTAATCATTGTTTATTCTTAGTCAGTTTGGTTTAGAGAGGATCTTTTGGGGATATTGCATTAAGCATATTTAGCGGATAACGAAAATTCGATAGTAAAAATTATCTATTGCAGTTGTTATGTATTGGAAATTAATGATCCGTTATCGCTTAGCAATATCGGTATCAGTTGGAAAATAATCTTGATAAATGGTCTGGTACATACCTGATGATTTTAACTCATCAAATGCTTGCTGCCATAGTGCAATAACCTCATCAGAAGTGTCGTTTGAAAATGCGATATACAAGGTAGAGTCGTATAACTTAATCGGGGTACGTTCTATTGAGTTGATATCGATATCGGCTGCTTTTGCCAAAAATGGCATCACTAGTTCGCTCATTGGCGCAACATCAACTCGGCCATAACTGAGCATTTTGAGCGATTGTAATTGGGATTTATCAGTACTGAGGTTAGTGAATCCTTGGGAATCCAAATAGGTGTGATCAGCATTACCAAGTACTACACCAACATTTCGGACACGTTTTAAGTCTTCTAAATATGCTAATGAGAGTCCGGAATTACGTTTTTGGTAAAAATACACTCCGCTGCTAATAATGGGACCTACCCATTTCATGTTTACTTCTCTTTCTGGCCTTTTAGCAATGACAAACAACGCAGTGTTTGGTTGTGATTTCAATATCTGAAATGCTCTATTAAAGGGATACATTTCAATGTTGGCTGTGTGCTGGGTATGTTGCATCATCGCTTGAACAATATCGATAGAAAAACCGCTTAAAAGATCATTGTCAAGATAACTAAATGGGGGTAAAGTATGGGTGATAAATCGAACTTGCGGATGGTCTTTTGCAAATAGCTCGCCCGTTGGCGTGAGTGCAAAGCAAACGCTGAGGAAGATGATATAAAGCGTTAAAGGCAAGCGTTTCATTTATTGGTTTGCCAACGCTAATGACATTATCAAGCGGTTGTGTTGCGTCATTCAACCCATTCCTTGTGATTGTTAATTTGATGATTAATTAGAACATTAAATTGTTCAATAAATAACCTAGCATATGATGAAGTTATAGACAAATTTATAACCTCATCATATAAGGCGTTATTTTATCGCCAGACCACGGTTACTGGTCATTTTTAGTTGAGGCTTGAGATAATCTTGCTGGATCAGGAAAGGTAAAATTCTGATGTATTTGTGCCCAAGAATCATGGCTTTTAATTATGTGGCCAACGGCAACCAATACTGAACAGGCCAGAATTCCCCAACCAATAGCGTTATCACCCGCACTTGCCCAAATTGCCACCAGACTTGATGCCCCAAAAGAGATAGTAATCTGCAAAAAGTTTTGTAATCCTGCAGCTTTAGCCGCGTTATTGCTGAACTCTTGCAGAGCATTATTGACCACAATAGGATAAATAGCGCCATTGCTTCCTGCTAGCAAAGAGAATGCAATGAGCAGTGGCAATATTGTTTCTGTATCGAGGATCACACTGGAGGTGAAAATGGCCGCAACACACAAACCAAACAATATCAGTAAACAGTTTAGGCTGCCTTTGGTGCCAAATTTGCGGATCAGTAATTTACTTGAGTAGCCACCGACAATAAACATGATGGTTTGGGGAATAAAACTTAAGCCAATTTCTGTCGCGGCGTAACCATACTGCTCCATCACTGCAGGCCACAACGTTAAGTAAGCAAAAAAAGCCCCTGAACACGCACCAAAAATTACTACATTACCTAGATATTGGGTATTGGCCAGTAGTTGCTTATAGCGGATATGAGTTTTGCTTTTGTGTACGCTAGCTTTTTCTTTTGGCACAAAAAAATACGTCATGGCAATGAGTAATACTGCAATGATACATAAGCTAATAAACACCGCACGCCAACCAAAACTATTCAGTATCAGTGCGCCAGCAATGGGCGCTAATGCTGGAGACAATGCCACTAAAGGCATAATATTAGAGAAAATATTTTGAGCTTTATCGGCTGGGTATTGTTCTATCACAATCGCTTGCCAAATAACGGCTGCACTGCAAGCACCAATGGCTTGGAAGAAGCGGGCAATATTCATCATCAACATGCTGTCACTGAACGCAATGAGTGCACTTGCCAGCATAAACAGGCTTAGACCCGCAAACAGTGAATTCCGTTTACCTATTTTATGCACTAACGGCCCATACAATAACTGTCCGATAGCGAGGCCAGCCAAAAAGCTGGTTAACGAGATGGCCACTTCTGAGGTACTTGCATTAAAAGTCCCTTCAATAGATTTGAATGATGGCAGGTACATGTCGGTAGCGACAAAACCTAACATACTCAGTAAGGCTAAATAAAACAGAAACAAGTAGAATGTTATATTTGTTTGTTTTGTGTTGATTAATATATTGTTATTGTTCAAATTAGGCATATCTATTTTCGTCAGTTCAATAAAGGCCGCTAGCTTAATGGTTTACTAAATTAGCTGGAAACGTTTATTTTTGACAGCTGCTATCAAAAATATTGATACCATGATGTAATTACAGGCATGGAGGGTTTCAGTTCAATATTAAACCTCGAATGCGTTATTCATCTTGTGCTGTTACCGTACATTTTCTAGCGAGTTAAATTGATATGCTTTCACAGCAAGTTTTTGAGCTAATAGACGTTGTCGCCCAAACGGGCAGTTTTACCGCCGCTGCGAAAAAATTGCACAAGGTACCGTCAGCGATAAGTTATTCAGTCAAACAAATTGAAACTGAACTGGGAGTCGAGTTATTTATTCGCCATCATCGCAGTGTCAGCCTAACCCCAGCAGGAAGGCATTTCGCCGTAAAAGCGCGCCAGTTTCTTAACGATATGGAGTTGATGAAACGAGACACTCAACGAGTGGCTAATGGCTGGAAGCCTATGCTCTCTATTGCATTGGATAATATTGTGAGAACGGATAGCGTTCATGCGTTAATTGCAGATTTTTATAGACAGTTTCAAGATGTTGAGCTGATTATTCGGATTGAAGTATTTAATGGCGTATGGGAAGCACTTGCCGCAGGAAGAAGTGATATTGCCATTGGTGCGACAACCGCAAATCCAGTCGGTGGGGCGTTTAAATTCACTAATATGGGCAATATTGATTGGCTGTTTGTGGTCAGCCCTGATCATCCATTGGCAAATATTATGGGTCCACTTCATGATGATGAGTTGCGTGTTTTTCCGTCTATTTGTCTTGAAGATAGCTCTCGTGATATTCCTAAACGGATTACGTGGTTGTTAAACAGTCAACGACGCTTAGTGGTGCCCGACTGGCACAGTGCCATTAACTGTTTTGTCGAAGGTTTAGGGATAGGCTACATGCCGCAGCATTTGGCTGGACCGTTAATTGAGTCAGGTAAGTTAGTCTGTAAAACGCTCCATAGAGTTAAACAACCTAGCGCCTGCTGTTTGGCGTGGAATGATGAACAAATGTCACCCGCGCTGGCTTGGGTATTGGATTATTTAGGCGATGAAGAGCAGTTACATCGTCAATGGTTAGCCTAGTACAGATGGTTTTAAGGGTTTACTTTACAGGTTAATTTATTGGCGTCTTCCACAATAAAAAAAGGGTAAAGCCTTAAGCTTTACCCTTTAATATGCGTCAAAGTTAATACTTATTCGCTAATTTCAACACCAGCACGATTAATTAAGAACTGGCTTAAAATGGGTACCGGACGACCGGTAGAGCCTTTGTTTGCACCGCTGTTCCAAGCTGTACCTGCGACATCTAAATGTGCCCAGTTGTACTTTTTAGTAAAGCGAGACAAGAAACACGCTGCAGTAATCGAACCTGCCGGACGACCACCTAAGTTAGTCATGTCAGCAAATGGGCTGTCTAGCATGTCTTGGTATTCATCCCATAACGGCATGCGCCATGCGCGGTCACCACTTTGCTCACCAGCATTTAGCATTTCGTGTGCAAGCGGGTTATGCGAACTGAATAAACCAGAAGCGTGCTTACCTAATGCAATAACACAAGCACCGGTTAAGGTAGCGGTATCAATCACTAATTCAGGGTCAAAGCGTTCAACGTAAGTTAATACATCACACAACACTAAACGACCTTCGGCATCGGTATTAAGCACCTCAACCGTTTGGCCCGACATAGTGGTTAAAATGTCGCCTGGACGATATGCGTTACCAGCAGGCATGTTTTCACAACCCGCTAATACACCAATAACGTTGATAGGCAATTTCATTTCACACAATGCTTTCATGGTGCCAATAACACCAGCAGCGCCACCCATGTCATATTTCATTTCATCCATGGCTTCGCCAGGTTTTAATGAAATCCCGCCAGAGTCAAAGGTTAACCCTTTACCGACAAGGACAATTGGCTTTTCAGTACTGTCAACGGCGCCCTGATATTCCATCACAGTCATGATAGATTCATTGGCACTAGCACGACCCACAGCAAGGTAAGCGTTCATGCCCAACTTGGCCATTTGCTCTTCGCCTATCGTCGTGACTTTAAGGTTTTCATACACTTCAGCCATTTGACGCGCTTGAGATGCCAAATATGCAGGGTTACAAATGTTAGGCGGCATGTTGGCCACGTCACGACATAAATGCATACCAGCAGATACGGCTGTTCCGTGTTCAATTGCACGCTCACCAATGGTGAGTTCACGGCGTGTCGGCACGTTGAATACCATTTTTCGTAATGGACGACGAGTTTCGCCTTTACGGGTTTTTAATGCATCAAACGAATACAGACTATTTTGGGTGCTCTCAATGGCTTGGCGAACTTTCCAGTAGGTGTCGCGGCCTTTGACATGCAGTTCAGTTAAGAAGCACACAGCTTCCATTGAACCGGTTTCATTTAGGGTACTGATGGTTTTTGTGATAATTTGTTTGTATTGGCGCTCGTCTAACTCACGCTCTTTGCCACAACCAACCAGTAAAACACGTTCGCTTAGTACGTTTGGTACGTGATGCAATAGCAACATTTGCCCTGGTTTACCTTCAAGGTCACCCCGACGAAGTAGGTTACTAATGTAACCTTCACTGATTTTATCCAATTGCTCTGCGATACCAGACAGACGGCGAGGTTCGTACACGCCGACAACGATACAGGCTGAACGTTGTTTTTCTGGGCTGCCGCTCTTTACGCTAAACTCCATGAGCACTCCTAGATTCTTAAAGACAAATTTTTATATTTATTAGATAATGTTTGCATTAGGCCATCTGGCATATAATCAACGAAAAGGTGATAACTGTTTGGGATTATTAACGAAAAAGAGGCGTAAATTGACAGCCAAAATAGATGTTAACCATGACCCCAAAGCACCTTCCGCGCTGGTCAGAAAACTAGCAAAACTGCTGAAAGTAGACAGTTTACATGAAAGTTGCTCTGATACCAGTAAAAAGATAAGTTTAGCCACCGGATCCTACTTGTGATTGTATTTAGATATCTTATTAGTGAAGTTTTAAAAGCACAATTTGCGGTACTTTTGGTGCTGTTAACTATTTTTATTAGTCAACAATTTGTGCGCGTGTTAGCCGATGCATCTGATGGTGAATTCCCCGCTTCGTTAGTGATGACATTATTAGGGCTAAATCTGCCTCAATTGACGGTGTTAGTGTTACCGCTGAGCTTCTTTTTAGCGATATTATTAGCTCATGGGCGAATGTATGCTGAAAATGAAATGGTGGTATTGCATGGCGTCGGCGTGAGTGAATGGTATGTCACTCGAGTAACCCTGTTGCTTGCTTTTGCCAATTTATTATTCACAGCTTATTTGTCGGTTTATGTCGGACCTTGGGCCGAAGAACGTCAGAATCAGGTATTAGAAAAAGCCCAATCTGAAGCTGGATTAGCAGCCTTAACACAAGGTCGGTTTCAAGCTAGTCCGAATGGTCGAGCCGTTTTGTTTGTTGAAAAAATAAATAAAGACAATAGCTTAGATAAAGTTTTTGTGGCGCAGCTTCCTGATCCTGAAGATGAAAATGGCCTGACAAATATTGTCGTCGCTAATAAAGGTCGTGTGATTGAAGATAATATTGGCAGCCAACAGTTACAACTTGAAAAAGGCTTCCGTTATCAGGGCAGTCCTAAATCACTCGAACTGCAAGTGATTGAGTTTGGTGGTTATAAAATGGAGATTAAAGAACAGGAAGTGGATGAGCGGCGACGTAAATTATCTGCAATGCCAGTTGATCAATTATTGGATACTCCAGGACCTGAAGCTGCAGCTGAATTTCAATGGCGCTTAGCCATCCCTATCGCGATCCCATTATTGACCTTGATTGCGGTGCCGTTAGCGCGGGTTAATGTTCGCCAGGGTAAGTTTGCTAAAATGGGTCCCGCTATTTTGCTGTATTTAGGTTACTTTGGATTAATGATTGCAGGCCGAAAAGCTCTGCAAGATGAGGTGGTGCCGCAGTATTTAGGCATGTGGTGGATCCATGGCTTTGCGCTGTTATTAGGATTGTTGTTACTTATTAAAGAGCGCCCGACAGGGATGAAGTTCTTAGGCTTATTTAAACGTAAGCAGGTGACGGCATGAAAATATTAGACCTTTATATCGCACGTATGATCGTGAGTACATCAGGCTTGTGTTTACTTATTTTGACTGGGCTATCAGGCATCATTAAGTGGGTTGATCAATTACGTTTGGTCGGGCGCGGTGCTTATACCATGCTAGATGCCGGTATTTACGTGCTGTTTTTAGTGCCACGTGATATTGAAATGTTTTTCCCAATGGCGGTACTGCTTGGTGCGTTAATTGGTATGGGCATGCTAGCATCAAACTCTGAATTAGTGGTGATGCAAGTTTCTGGCATGTCACGTTTACAAATCACTCAATCTGCGATGAAAACGGCCATTCCGTTGATGATTATGGTCATGGCGCTGGGAGAGTGGGGCGCACCCATTGCGGAGAAAAGCGCAAAAGAGCTTCAAGCGACTAAAATATCCGGTGGCAGTTTGATTAAGTCTCATCGTGGTATTTGGGCAAAAGATGGTGATTTATTCGTTAATATTGGTGAGGTTCAAGACGTTAATACGCTCAGTAACATCAGTTTATATGAGTTTAACGATCAACAAGAATTAACCCGAGTGACCCATGCGAATACCGCGGTATTTATTGACGATGCTTGGCAGTTATCTGTGGTTGAAAATACCACGGTTAAAGATGATCGGGTTATTCGTGATCACCTTGATACTGATGTGTGGCAATCTTCGTTAACACCAGATAAGTTGAGTGTAGTGTCGGTTAAGCCTGAGGCATTATCCATTAGCGGCTTAATTGACTACCTCGATTATTTGAAGGTTAACCAACAAGATCCTAGTCGTTATGAACTGGCTTTATGGCGCAAGGTTATGCAGCCGGTAACGGTCGCTGTGATGATGCTGGTGGCATTATCGTTTGTGTTTGGACCATTACGCACGGTGACCATGGGAGCTCGTGTACTACTGGGTGTTGTGGCAGGATTTAGCTTTTATATCAGTAATGAGATATTTGGCCCGATGAGCATAGTATATGAATTGCCAGCGGCGGTGGGTGCAATTGCGCCCAGCATGTTATTTACTGGCTTAGCTTTGTATTATATTCGTAAATAATCAATTGGTTGTTTAGTCTATATTGAAAGTGAAAGTGAAAGTGAAAGTGAAAATGTATATAAAAATGGCAACCCAAGGGTTGCCATTTTTATTACTTGTTTGATGCGTGTTTATTCGTTTTGCAGGTAAGTTAGTTTGGTATGTGACTTATTTATGCACCACGCCAGTTACGCATTTGATTGGCTTCTACTGATAACACGACAACCTCAGAACGAGTCATCATGTCTTGTAGTGCTAACTTATCAGCATTGATGATAATCCACAGATTACCAACACCTAATAAAGACCAAATGACGCGAGCACAGGCCGTAATAAAACTTAAGTTCTGACCATTAGGGTGCTGAACCTTAAGTCGCCAAGCTCGCATACCTAAAGTTTGTCCACCTCTGCTCCAAAACATGGCGTAAAACCCACCAACACAAATGGCTATCCAAAATTGATAAATACCATGGTAAAGCGGGGTGTTGTTGAGCAAGTCTGACACATGCTCGTACTCACCCATCGCGATAAGTCCGGTGCTCTGCAGACCAAAGAAAAACCCAAAACCTAACGCACCAGCAAACATATAAACGGCAATAGCAAGCATTGAGTCATACGCCATTGCACCTAAACGTCGAACAAAACTCGCTCGTGGGAAATTAGCATGATCTGAATTCAACATAGTTAGCCCTTACGTAAACCAAAATGATTAAATCTCATCATCTTCACGAACAAATTTGATACTCGTAAAACCAAAACGTGCAAACTCGGTTTTACGAAATTCTTTCTCTGCTTTAGCGCCTTTTTTGGACGTTAACGCAATTTGCTTTTCCAAGATTAGAAACTTTTTTAAATCAATCCCTTCAGCTTCAGCTGCTGCTTCATAAAGATCATGATGTACGTCATAGCTAAAGGCGATAGTTTTGGTTTGGCCTTTAAAGGTATAGATCACTTGGCGCGCCATGGAGAACTCCTGAAATTAATGTAATTCACTTTTAAATATAAATAATACGGCACCTAAAAGGCATAACCCAGCCTATAAACAGTTAAGCTTTAAGGGGTGTTTGAGATACCTAACGGCAAAAGGGATAAATACACATAAGGTGATGACCTCTTGCACAATCTTTAATTGTCCCACGTTAATCACGGTATAACCAAGACGATTCGCAGGAACTTGCAATAAATATTCGAATAAGACGATACCTCTGCTCACTAAAGCCGCGATAATCCAGAGTTTGCTATTTAAGGTTTTTAAATGACCATACCAAGCAAAAGTCATGAAGATATAACTAATACCAATCTCATTAAATATCTGCTCAGTTCAGAGTCTCTCAGGTTTTTCAATTCAAGGCGCATTGATGTAGAAATGGTTGTTCCCTTTTAAATCGATGCAACACAGAAGTGGAATACCTGAGAGACTCCATTCTGGCGGGTTTCAAAGTACTTTATGCTGCGTTAGATGTTTTCAAAATACGACGGCATGGTCTATTTTTTTCCATAAAAAATAAGACATTCCCACCATCCATGGCGGTCAGATGCTGGAGGTAGAGTAACGCAGGAGCTTGTTACCGAGAATCACTATTCGCTTCAATCATCTGCCTTGCCTACAGCACTTTGAACTCCCGCTGAAAGAGCACATATTTAATAGGATTGGTATAACACAATAAACCGATGGTGATGACAGATGGGTGCATGAGATAGACCTTATGATAAGGATAAATACAGGTAACATGCACCAGCAGGATAACTGTCGAGTGACTTTGTCAGTTTTGCTGAGGTGGTGCTTGGTGTAAACCCTTGTTGCTGCCAATAAGTTTGTGCACCTTGCACAGCCACTAGCCCAATGCCATTAACCGCCGCTGATTTAGCCTGATTGACTATATGATTAAACAGCTTTTTACCTATGCCTAAACCTTGAGCGTTGGGTGAGATGGCCATGTCATGTAAATACCAGCTATCGGCATTAATCTGGCCACTTATCTCGGTATCCAGCGATGGGGCATCGCCTTGCAACCAAGGATGAACAAGCGCGTAGGCTAGCATGTTACCTTGTTGTTCAAACACCACACAGCTAGCGGGCGAAGATCGCCATTTACTCTGCATGACAGATAGTGATTCTGGCGTGAGTTCGACATAGCATTGTGCTTGTATCGCCATAATAGCGGGCCAGTCTGTAGCGGTAATTGGGCGGATTGACATATCACTCAGTGTTCATATTATTTAAGTGACAATTATACTCAGAAACAGCCTAAAACCTAAGCGTTAATCTGTGCTAGAGTAAGTATAAAAAATAGATATAAGGAATATCAACATAATGAAACTCGGTTTACGTTCAATGAGTAAAAACCTGTTTACATCGACAATAGTGACGTTAATTGCATGTTCATCATTTACGGCAACAGCGGGTATTGATGCATTTAAATCGGGTTCTGTGATTAAAGACTATGGCAAAGTGGCTGAAGTAAATAGCGGCTTAGTCATACCAGCCGGTATGAAGTTTAAAGTCGCTTTTGATTTAAGTAGTGCATCTAAACCAGCAGAATTAAATCGTAGTATCGATACCCTGGCGCGCTTTATTAATATGCACGTCGCTGCTGGAGTTAAGCTTGAGGACATTTCTGTTGCGATGGTGGTGCATGGTAAAGCGGCTAATGATATGACTAAGGACAGTTTTTATCAGCAACTTAATGCAGGGCAAAAGAATGCTAATAAAGATTTAATTGCGCAGCTGATTAATAATCAAGTTAGGTTTTATGTGTGTGGTCAAACAGCTGCATATTACGGCATTACACCACAAGACTTATTACCAGGCGTTACCATGGCATTATCCGCGTTAACTGCACATGCAGTATTAGCCCACGAAGGCTACAGCGTAAACCCGTTTTAGCGTAATTGTCTTATTGAATTATCGATTAAATACATCTTGCTTGGTGTATTTGTCGATAATGCTTTGAGTTGTACCATTTAGTTCAAGTTCTGCTATAGCGGCATTAATTTGTGGCAGTAAGGCCGCATGCTCTTTACGAAGGCGCATAACTAAGTGGCCTTTTGAATGAATAGCAGCGAGGGTAATTGGGTTGTTGAGTTTTTTGGCCCAATACAACGCTGGTAAATCACCAGATATAGCAGCACCAACGCGATTTTTATAAAGTGCTCTTATGAGGTCGCGTTCAGAAGTAAAATCGACTCGAATAAATTCAGCATCATCATGGTACAAATAACCACGTACTGTGCCTATTTCTTTACCTTTAATGTTATCAATACTTTGCCAATCGTTGGCTTTTTCTTCTAAGGTAATAATGTTTTCTTGGATAGCGATAATGGGGTTTGACTGGACAAAAAGTGTGCCTAATTCTTGATTAGGAAACCAACCAGGGCTCACAAAGTCAAAGTCTAATAAGCCATTATCGAGTGCATAGTTTGTTCTTTTCGGCGGAAAATTGTGTTTTTCAATTTCAATATTAGCTTTGGCAAGCAATAACGGAACCAACTCCCCTAATATTCCAGGCTCTTTTGGCGATTCTGTAATGTAGTAGGGCACCCAACTGCTTGAAGCGTTGACGTTGTACTTCAGCGCTGTGTTCGCTTGAACGGTGGGACCACAAAAAAACATCACAAGGCAGGTGAGTGCAATAAAGCATTTTTTCATGGTGTTTCCTTATTCTTACCGTTGTATTAATACGACACCAACTTTTAATACTTAATATAGATCAAGACACAGTAAGCATAAACTCTGGTGTAAATTGCTTGGCATTAATACGTAAGTTTTATGGTGTTTGATTAATGAGGTTTTTTTATTGCCTGGACTGAGTAATATACCTTGCTCTAGCGCTAAACGAGCCACCAGCTTTTCATCTCCCCGAATGTACATTGAGATGGGTTTTACTATTTTGTCATCTACAATGTGTTGATTAAAATCTTTTGCTGAGATAATTAAACTGGATTTACCATCACTGTCGAGTTTCAGTTTTGCATCAATATCGGTATCGGTGATCACTACCCATTCTTGTGCTGTGAGCCCCGCTAACATGTTCTTAAGACCAACACCTGTAGCGATGTCACTGTTGTTAGCCTGTTGGTATTGATCGGCAATACAGATTAATAATCGTTTTAGTTGAGCCCCAGCTCCTTGACTACGCGCTTGACGGATCCAGGCCGTTAAGTCGTCGGCCATTAGTTTTGAAAAACGTTTTGTTTTTAACGACTCAACCATCCAGTTACATAAAAAATGGCTTTCTTGTGCTGGCGTTCTGACCGCTTTGTGCTGTGACGCGGAGGTGTTTATGGCTTCTATTCCAGCTAGCGCAAGTGTTAATAAAGCTTGGTTATATGTTTCTGTCGTCATTTCAACTGGGTCAATAAAGTAGTGTGATGGCTAGTTTACCGTGTAGTGGCAAATTGCTAAATAGATATTTGTGTTTAGTCGCTTAGTTGAGCGGTAGTCTCTATTTGAATAAGCCGCAATTCACTTATGAGTAAGTTGCGGCTAAATCGATGGTAGATTATTTTTTGGGTGGAAATTGCGCCAAAATAGCAGCAACCGTTTGATTAATACCTTTGGCTTTATCTTCACCGCCCTCGTCAAAGTGGTACTGACCATTACCACGCCAAATGAGGCGTTTATCTGTGGGATCGATAATATCAATTTGAATGGTTTGAGTTTTAGCGGTGTCACTGCCTAGCGGGATACCAATACTGGTGCCAAGACTAATACCGCCACCAGACCCCCAAGTACCCGAACCTAAGCCAATAGATAATCCTGAATCTTTTTCTTTGTTTTCAGTCACAAAAGCATAGTTCACTACAAAGTCGGCATTATCGGCTTTAAATACATAACCTTGGCTAAGTAATGATTGTTTAATATCATCATTAATGCGATCTGCAGTTAACGGATCATCTGTTTGCTTTACAGTGAGTTGGTTGAATGTTTTGAGTGTTGAAAAATCATAATTAACATCATAATCTTGCTTTGGTTTTGTTGCACAAGATGCAAGTAGTACTAAGCCACTTAACAGTAAAATAGTTTTAATCCACATTGGTTTACGTGTTGAATCTTGCCCTGAACGTCTTAAATTTATCATGAGACCCTCCTTATTAACTTGCAATAATGTACAAAATTAGCTCAATTAGTATAACCTTAATATAACAATGTTTAATGCTGGCTTTGGTTGATATGGCAAGCGATTGCTTTCTATCTCAGTTACAAATAACTATATCGTGTATTTAAATGTTAAGTACCAAATTCAATATTAGCTGAGGTTAAGTATTCTAATGATGGAACAGTTAAGTTTTTTTGCGGTGCCCAGTCCATGTATCGGCGTTTGTCAGTCAGACAGTCGTGGGTATTGTATGGGCTGTCTTCGAAGCCGTGATGAACGTTTTAACTGGATGAGTTACAGCGAATTGCAAAAACAAGATGTGATCCGTTTGTGCACACAGCGCAAACGTCGCCGTCAATATGCCTTACATAAAGCTAAGCAGCTGGAGTTACAAACCCAGCAAACGTCACACACTCCACAATTAGATTTTGATAGTGCGTCAACACCTGCTGATGATGTTGATTTAACCAACTTTAGTTTAGATTAATACTTTCTATCACGCTTTCATTGCCTGCCAAAATAGTCTGAAACTGGCGTGTCTGTATATTTCGTCATCACCTAAATGCGGGTTGTCAGTAAAAAAGCGGATGGCCGCTAGGTATTGACCATGGCAATTTTCGAGCAATAAGGCGTTGGGAATGTCAGCGATAATTTGCTGTTGTTTACCTTGAGTAATCAATTCGACGACAAATCCAAGAATGCTGTTCATTGCTTGCTTTCTGACCTCAGCATCAATGTCTGCTGACATCGAGTATTGTAGAAAAAAAAGTTGCTTTAAGGGTTGTGCAATGGCCCAGTCGATGGCTTTTTGCCATAACGTATTGGCATCTTGTTCGATATCGCCACTAAAATCGGTACTGCTCACCATGTTGGTGGCAAACTCTTGTTTAATCGATAAAAAAAGCTGATTCATGATGTCTTTTTTTGTCGGGAAATGATGAAACAACGTGCCTGTTGCCACGCTCGCCGCTTTGGCTATGGATGCCGTCGATGTCGCATTGAAGCCTTTGTTAACAAACAGCTGTAAAGCCGCGTTTAAAATGGCTTGTTTTTTATCGGTGTTCACAATCGATTTACTGCTCATGGAGTCAACATACCTACTTTATCTATTTATCTATTAGGTTATGGATAATTTATCTAGTCATATTTTATGACAAACTTTGCTCAGCAAGTATCGCTAACAACAGCAATACTTGCAGTCGCGACTATGAGAGAGTTAACGTAAGAAAAACTTCATCAATAATTTTTGAATCACGCCGCCATAAGGAGGATGAACAAAAATGCCGGTATTGATTTTGCCACTGTTCAATATGGTCTTAGCATGACTAAAGGTTAAGAAACCTTCCTTGCCATGATAGTGCCCCATGCCAGACGGACCAATACCGCCAAAGGGCGCGTCATCCGCGGCCACATGGAATACTGTGTCATTAATACAAACGCCACCAGAATGAGTTTGCTGCAATACTTGTTGCTGCGTTTGTTGTTCAAAGCTCATGAGATACAAGGCTAATGGTCGGTCATTTCGGTTGATATAACCTATTGCTTCATCTATCGACTGATAGCCAATAATGGGTAATAAAGGGCCAAAAATTTCATCCTGCATAATGAGCATATCGTCTGTGGTATGTGTGACTAGTTGAGTGGCTATTTTTCGCTGAGTTGTCGATATTGAACCATCAATTGCGGAGGTGACTGTTGCACCTTTGGCTTTGGCATCTTCTAGCACCGCTAGCAGACGCTGGTATTGGCGATCATTAATGATATTGCCGTAATCTTGGTTGGTGTCGAATTTAGGGTACATTTTATTAAAGCGACGTTGATAAGCAGCAATAAACGCGTCAACTTTTTCCGCAGGGCACAACACATAGTCAGGCGCGACACAAATTTGGCCAGCATTTAAACATTTACCAAAAATAAGTCGTTCTACAGCGGTGTCGATTGGCATGTCGGGAGCGATGATGGCTGGAGATTTACCACCTAATTCTAATGTTACAGGTGTCAGGTTATCAGCTGCTGCACGCATAACATGGCGGCCAACAACGGTTGAGCCGGTAAACAGAATATGGTCAAACGGTAATGCTGAAAATGCAGCGGCTACATCAGCTTCACCTTCCACTAGCTCGACTTCAGTAGGGGCAAAAATAGTTGCTAACATTTTGCGTAATACGGTGTTGGTCGCCGGCGTAAATTCTGACATTTTCAACATTGCCCCGTTACCAGCAGCAATGGCGGTGGTTAACGGACCCATAGATAACATTACCGGGAAGTTCCACGGCACAATAATACCGATTACGCCCAGGGGCTGATATTGCACCGACACTTTGGCAGGGGAGAGTAATAAACCGGCATGACGACGACTGGGTTTCATCCATGTTTTAAGATGCTTGATAGTGTAATTGATGTTATTTACACAAGGCATAATATCCGAAATGATGGTGTCGTTTGGCGATCTGTGACCGTAATCACTAATTAATGCATCGATGATGGGTTGTTGGTAATCAAGTAAAGCTTGTTTTAGCTTGGTTAATTTATCTACCCGAGATTGGTAATCAGGTGCCGGATTGGACTGAAAACGTGCTCGTTGATCAGTCAGTAACTGTCGCAATTGAGTTTGATTATTATCAACGGCCATATTCATATTAAAGCTCCAGCAAAAATAACGATGTTGATTTGATAAACCCTACATGAATCGAGCTAACAAACCGACTGATTAGTCGGTCTGATATTATGCTTGTTTATGATCCAAAGCAAGTTTTCGCATTTGATTTGATTTTGATCACTAAGTAAGTTTTTAATACTGACTATACTTAATTTGTTGAGATGGATCCGAGTGTGTTCTAGTAAGGGGTGTCATGTCGTTGCAAAAGCACACTTTGCATTGTGGAGGAGAATAATATGCGAACACGTAATATTTTATGGCCTACAGATTTTTCTGATACAGCGGCACATGCTTTACGATATGCCATTGAAATGGCGAATTTATATCAAGTGGGCATTCGTATTTTACACGTAGTAGATCAACCTTTCGGTGATGAGAATTATATGATTCTTGCGATAACGCCCGAAGAGTTGGCTAAAAGTATGGAAGATGCAGCGGCGAGTAAAATGCACGAGTTATTAGGTCAGTTGAATACTAATTTAAAGATTGAAACGGTTATTCGACGTGGTGATGCCATTGATGAAATTTTGGCCGAGGCCAACAGCGGTGACATTGGTATGGTGGTTATTGCCAGCCATGGTCGAAGCGGACTGTCTCATTTTTTGCATGATAATGTGGCTGAAGCGATTGCCAATAAAGCTGATTGCCCGGTGTTAGTGGTTAAATAAAATCGACATTTATCGTTTATGTCGTGGTGATTTTCGTCTGCTTAAAAGCGAGAACCGGGTTGAGTTAAAAATGTGAGTTCGGCAGCCGTAGACTCGCGGCCTAATAAGGCATTGCGGTGTGGATAGCGATTAAATTGAGCAATAATCGCTTGGTGTTGTCGCTGGCTGCGTAAATTGTCGGGTGCATATTGTTCAAATAAAGGCAACGCTTGCTGGTGGATAACTATTGATTCGCTATGCATGTAGGGCATGATTAAAAATGCAGCCTGTTGAATGGGTAACTCTGCTAAACAACCTAGTGCAACGGCTTGTTGCGCAAGCTCTAACGCGATATTGTCAGCGGCAAACGCGGTTGGAGTATCGCGATAAATGTTTCGCGAAAATTGGTCTAATACGATTATTTCGGCCAATCGACCTTGGGCATCTTTACGCCAATGTTGTAACTCACCCTTGATGGCCGCCTGTAACGTGGCGCCATATGTGTTTTTTATGTGCAAATCTAACTCGATATCTTTTACCCACCATTGTTTAGGGGATATTTGAACAAACCAAAAGTCGATAACATCGTCGACGCTGACATTTGTTGTGTGTATTTCATTCATTATATTAAATCCAATTGTGATTATTATGGACCGTGGCATTGAGCGACAGGGCCACTATTTGTTGTGCAACCGATATGGGAATATACGGGAATATCACACTGCCACTGGCTAATCCGATTTCAACATAGGCTAGCTGAGCATGTTTTTGGCCTTTAGTTTGGGTAATTTTAACATGTTGAACTTTGTCAAATGCGACCCGTTTCCATTGTTGACCGAAAAAGCCGCTATGCTGCCAAATAACCTTATCTGCTAATACATATCCCCATTGTTTATAACGAATATAAATCGCTAGCATCATCATTGTTGTAGCAAACCAAGTGAACTCAAAAAACTCATGGCTATGATGACCACTGTAACCCACAATGGTAAGTACGATGGCTACAAACAGCGGTAAAACGATTCGCTTTGTGAGCCAATTAATATGGATAGGCTTATAACTACTGGGTAATGCACTTGCACCGCCACTAATATTTGGAATGCTAGCCAAGAGTGATGCTATTTCAGCTGACTTTACACTAGGAACTAACATGTGCTGCTTGGTTTTTTGTTCAACCTCATGGCCTTTGACTTGTTTAAAGTATAAGGTCCAGCGGTTAAATAAACGTGCAATAGCAGGTTGTTGAACCTGGATTAGTTGAATGCGTTTTATGGCCAACGCATCTTGTTGATGCGAAATGACACCGCCACTTCGCTGTAGGGTTTCATCATGTTTGTCGAGCTGATATGGATGATATTTTAAAATGGCTGCCACAATTGAAATTAACGAAAACAAACTGTAAATCGCAACTAAGGCCACGATTAGCATAATAGTTTGCAAACCAATGTTTTGATGGGTTTGCTGCTGGACCCACAGCCAAAACTGTTGCGCAAGCGGTGAGTCGAATATGTTATCCCAATCTATTTGGCCTGCAATGGGGCCAGCGATAACCGCAAACCAAATAAAATTGTTTTGATAAAAACCAAATAAGACTAAATCAGCTAAACTTTTACGCACAATGGGTTGGGTGTTATCAACGTTTTGTTGACTGTTTACGTTTGGAAGCTCATATGTCGAGGTTGCTTTTGTATGGCTTAAATTTAACAGTAAACGTTTTAACGTTTGTGCCTGTAATGTATCTAAGGCTGCTAAATGAGCTTCGTCTTTTTTAGAACCAGCGGTTTCAATCACTAGAGTGCCGAGTGACAGCGGCTTAAAGTAAAACGGCTGTTCATAACGAATGTTTTGTATTCGGCTTAGCGGTATTTCATCCTTTTTGGTAAATATTAAACCGCGTTTGACTTCAAGTTGATGGTTATGAAGACGAAAACGAAATTTACGCCATTCTATTATCGCAAAAATTGTCACCAGTATTAATAAAACACTCGAGGCCAATATGCCCCACTGCATATCAAAACCTTGTTGCCACCCTGTATACACGATTGGCACGATAGCGAAACCGTTACTGAGGATATTTTTCAACGTACTGAAAATATTACTGACAATGGACCAAGGTGACAATGCTTGCCATTGTTGTAAATCACTTATTGAATTGCTGTTCTGCTCCCTTGTATCGGCGCTATTGTTTTCTATTGTCGTATCAAGGGTATTGGCCACCTCGGCAATATTGGCATCGGATGAACTATTCGTTGCGATGCCATTGGTATCAACAGGCTGGGCATCATCTGATGATGTTGATGACTTATCCATTGTGATTATCCTGTTGAGGAGGTTGAATGGATAACGGATCCATTTCAGCGTCAGATGGCGTTGGATCAACAATTTCTGTTTCGGTGCGGAGTAATTGATGACTTGCTGCTGCTTGGCTCAATAAATGTTGACGTAAATGTTCAGCTAAATCGGCATTAAGACCTGGCAGATCTATCTCAGCTAATCCGCTGCCAGCACTGAAGCATTTTAAGGTGACTAAGTTGTATTTTCGCTCGAGCGGCCCTTGAGACAAATTAACATGTTGCAGCCGAGTGTAAGGTAGTGCCGTTGTTGATACCCAAAATAAACCTTCACGAAACACCATTTCATGTTTAAACAATCCGTAAGCAATTTTATGTGCTTTAAGGTGGATAAGTTTAATCATCACAACGGCCAATAACATGGCTGAAACCAAACCAACTGAGGCTATCATCAATGGCAGCGGTTTAGTGATTAATAGAAATGCGCTTAAAACAGTTATGATTATCACCGCCACGACACTGCTAATGATCAATAATAGTTTAGGGTAATTAGGATCAATATTGCTCAGTGGTAACTCGGTAAGTTGAATATACTCATCTTGGGATAAACGTGGCCCATGGTCATAAACGTGCGCTAATGTGTCTCCTGCAGAGGACGTAGCTGAGTTGGTATCACTTACCGCTGACGGATCATTTGATTGCGGTTGTGCTATTGGGCTCTTTGACTGCGGCGGGGTATCCATGTCTATTGGTTTTCCATCTTTGATGCTATCGATTGTTAAAAACTATAACCAGATTGTCTCTACTTAGGTAGCGTTAATCATAATGGGTTATTGATAAATCAATCAATTATCCTTTGATCCATGATTAATTCAGTCGCAATGCTGCGATTAATTCAGTCACAATCAACTGACACTGGCAATAGTGCTTGCGTGATTGGCTACAGATGCAGTAATTTCTATTAAGTGATGAAGAGGTAATAGGGCGTGTGAAGGATGTTTTCGAATAATTACGTGATCAATAAATCGCAAAAAGCATTTTTACGAAAATTGTATTTAGCGCACCTGCTGGATGAAGAACAACACAACTTATTAAGCTTACATAAACTGACTCTTATGCCAAGAAGGACATTGCAAGATGCGATAGCTGCATTTGCTGATATTGGTATTGAAGTGGATTTTGTGCAGCAAGGTCAGCGTCATAATGAAGGTTATTATCGCATTTCAACTTGGGGCCCAATCAGTAGTGCTTGGGTCAATAGTCATTTTGAGCAGATTAAACAACACATTGAAACGGCTGGCGAGTCAGAGATGATCAGTTAGGCCATATATAGAGTAATAATGGGTTGTTGAAAGGGTTTTCATGGCGATACAAATACTATTATTTAATGGGCAAGGTCAGTTGATATCACAAGGTGATGAGACTCTCATGAGCCAGTATGACCCGCAACAGCAGCTAATATGGGTCGATATTTCAGGCCAGCATAGCCAAGCGTTTTTCAAGCAATATCCTTTGTTTGGGATTGACCACCTCGATTTTGAAGAAGCACAACGGGAGCGTCATCCCCCTCAGTTTGAAGAATATGATTCACATTCATATTTGTTAACCCACGAGCTTATGGCTAGAGATGAGTATCTTCTGCTCGAGCGCAGCCAGTTGTTATTGCATGTAAATGACCGTTTTTTAGTCACTCAGCACCTGAAACCTTCTATCAGTGTCAACAAAGTTATCCAACGCATTAGTGCACAAGGTAGCCTCGAAAGTTCAGAGATGAGCCGAGTCAGTTTTGAATTGATGCGCCAAATTGTGATTGATTATCTGGCGGTGATGTTGGCATTAGAAGAGCGTTTAGGGGAAATAGAAGATGAAATTTTTGATGTATCTACAGATGATTTATTAGCAGAGCTAATCGCTTATAGCAGTAAGCTACAAAAAGCCAAACGTTCGTTTAGTTACCACGAAGAAATCTTGCAACAATTACTAGGCGAGGACACCCATCTGCATATTAAGATGGACTACGAACAATTGAGCTATTTATATAATCAATTTGAACGCCTATCCAGTCGTGCCAGTCTTTATCAAGGTTTAGTGGACAGTTTAATCAATGGTTATATTTCGGTGAGTGCTCATAAAACTAACCGCGTGATGATGACATTAACAATGGTCACCGCGATTTTTTTACCATTAACATTAGTCGCCGGCATTTACGGAATGAACTTTGACAATATGCCTGAATTAAAATGGCATTTTGGCTATTTTTCGGTATTAATCTTAATGGCAGTCATTGTGGTTTCAGGTTTATGTATTGCTAGAATCAAACGTTGGTATTAATTAAGGTAAACGAGATAAAAGGGTGATCGGGTGACAGGATTTCAACATGGATTAGATTTTGGTGAGCCACAAAGCGGCTTCACTCAAGATACCGTTGTTGTGCCAACAGCGATGAACCAAATCAGTCCACCAGTTACTTGGATTAAAGGTTTTTTGTCACCCAAGCAGCAACAGTTGTTAATGATGGAAGTCGAACAATACCCATTAGATCGCGTGGCGATTGAAGTCTATGGTAAGCAGCATTTTATTCCTCGCACCCAAGCTTGGTTTGGTGACCTTGGTTGCGATTATCACTATTCTAAATTACACATCACCGCGCTCGCTTGGCCAAAAGTGTTAAGTCGATTACGGGCAAAATTACTCAACGATCATCAAATAGACAGTAATTCAGTGTTAGTTAATCGCTATGCCGATGGCCGTGACTGTATGGGCTGGCACAGTGACGATGAACCTGAAATTGTCACGGGTTCGGCGATTGCGTCTATCACGTTAGGCGCCTGTAGAGATTTTGTTGTGCGCCATAAACCGACGCAAACCAAAGTTACTTTTCCCTTGGCATCCGGCGACTTACTGATTATGCATCCCGGTATGCAGCAACACTGGCAACATGCGTTACCTAAGCGTCTTAAGGTAACTGAACCGCGTATTAATTTTACTTTTCGACACATTATCCCTAATTACTATGGTTAACAAATCTCGTTAATGGCCATAGCTAAAAGCTAAAAGCTAAAAGCGAAAGGCCTAGAGGCTAGTAAGCTGCGCGGCTAGATGCTATAAAATCTTAGCAGCCAAGCGGTTCCTATCCTATAAATGACAAGCGATAACAAGCGAAAAGCTAAGCGCCTAGGATGCTGCGCGATTAGATGCTATAAAATCTTAGCAGCGAAGCTGTTCCTAGAAGCGAAGCGCTCTATCCGCGTAGCGAACTAGCAGCGAAGCGACTCTAGGACCTCGAAGACCGAAGGTCTAGCTAGTTTGGGGATATCGCTAAAATGGATCATTATTGAACCGTTAACCGCTATGTATACGTACTCATTAGCAATAGTACAAGCCGTGGTAATGAATAGATGAATAATGCTGATGGGCAAACTTTCGAAGAAACGAATTTACAATCGACATCACACTCTACTGTCAATGCACTTTATTGGTTAGGTGATGATCTGCGGGTAGCAGATAATGCCATCTTTGCAGATATAGCCCTGCATGCACAACAGTTGATGGTGGTGTACTGCATCGACCCTAACTGGTTTCGCCAAGCTCAATATCAGGCTGAGTATGTCGGTAAGTACCGACTGCGGTTTTTATTAGAATCATTGCGGGCTTTAGATGAAACGCTTAATCAATATGGTCAACAAGTGCATATTGTTTATGCCTCAGCGCAAAAATCGTTACCCTATATAATTCAAGCCCATAATATTTCAAGGGTATATCGTAGTAACCATAGTGGTGCTGATGAGCAATCGGCTTGGCAAGTCATTCAGCAGCAGTGCTCCAATGTTGAATATTCGACGATTACCACCCAAACTCTGTTTGATCTGCAGCAACTGCCTTTTGAATTAGCCGATCTAGCTCCGACATTTAGTCAGTTCCGTAAAAAGGTCGACAACGTTAATATCAGCCCTGCCATTGATGCAGTATCTTGGCTCCCGTCTATGGTCGCACTTAAGCCACATGACAAACAACTTCAGTCTTGGCTGGCTTATCCTAGCTGGTTGCCACAAACTCAAACGATGAGTAATGTCTTTTGCGGTGGTGAAGCACAAGGGAAATTGCAACTAGACAGTTACTTTTCGTCAAATTTAGCCCATAACTATAAAGCCGTACGAAACGAACTTGATGGCTGGGAATGTTCAACAAAGTTTTCGCCTTGGTTAGCCAATGGTTGTCTATCGGCAAGACAAGTCGTCGCAGCATTAAAGCAATTTGAGTTACAACAAGGTGCTAACGAATCGACCGAGTGTATTTTGTATGAGCTGCTTTGGCGTGAGTATTTCCATTTTTACGCGCATAAATTCAATACGCTGGTGTTTAGATTTTCAGGCATTAATGGACGTAAACCATTAACCAGTTTTTACGCCCAACGCATTCGAGCTTGGAAAACCGCCACTACACCTTATCCGTTTGTGAATGCATTGATGAAGCAGTTAAATGACACTGGCTATATGTCAAACCGCGGCAGGCAAATTGTAGCAAGTTGCTTGGTCAATGAACTGCAATGTGATTGGCGATATGGGGCGGCGTATTTTCAACAGCAATTAATTGATTATGATTCAGCTGTGAATTGGGGTAATTGGCAGTATCTAGCCGGTGTTGGTGCTGATCCACGCGGTTCGAGACGTTTTAATCTGCAAAAACAGCAGCAGACATACGACCCACAAGGATTATTTATTAATGCATGGTTGGGACGTGAGGCATTACAGCAACACAATGAGAGTCATGCGTCATATTGTATCGATAGTGTTGATATAACCGATTGGCCAAGGAGTTAATTTCAGATCGACTTGAGAAAGTTGTGCTCAAACGTTAACTTTTACCCTGCTTGTTTGACCTTTATTCGGCAAACCAGTACCCTTTGATTTAATCGATATGGATTAATAAGAGTACCACTATGTCTGTCGAACAAATCATTACCGATAAATTGAATCACGCCTTTTCGCCTTTGCATCTTGAAGTGATTAATGAGAGTAATCGTCATCATGTGCCGCCTAACTCAGAAACCCATTTTAAAGTGGTTGTAGTTAGCGATCAATTTAGCGAACAGCGCTTACTTGCCCGTCACCGGTTGGTAAACCAAGCGCTAGCAGATGAATTAGCCAATGGCGTTCATGCGCTTTCCATAAATGCTTATAGCCAGCCAGAATGGCAAGCTTTGGATGAAGTGCCTAGGACTCCTAATTGTAAGGGATAACGATAAAGGTTAATTGTTATTAACTTGCTGACAGAACTATACAAAAAACCTCACATGTCCTGTGAGGTTTTTTATTTTGTATTGTAGTGAGGTGATGTTTGTCACTGGTTATGATTATGTTACAGTTATGAAAATAAGCGTGCGATTGAGATAGGATATTTACATGATCAAGGTGATACAAACCTGCTGGTTGCTGGGCTTAACGTTATTGTTAGGCTGTCAACAAGATACGCCTTCGAAGACAAGTTCTGTTGCGCAAAATGATTATATTCCTCATCAAGTGATTGAATGGCGTTTAGCCACCTCATGGCCAAAAAACTTGCCCGGTTTAGGCATGGCTCCAGAAAGATTTGCTCAATTGGTCGAGCAAATGTCTAACGGTCGCTTAGTGATTTCCGTTTATGGTGCCGGCGAATTAATGCCAGCGTTGTCGGTTTTTGACGGTGTGAGTAATGGCACGATTGAAATGGCTCATAGCGCGTCATATTATTGGAAAGGTAAAGCGCCTGCCGCTCAGTTTTTTTCATCTATACCATTTGGATTAAATGCACAGCAAATGAATGCGTGGCTTCATTATGGCGGTGGCATGGAATTATGGGAGGAAGTTTATCAGCCTTTTGGCGTATTGCCGCTTGCTGGTGGAAATACTGGCATGCAAATGGGCGGCTGGTTTAATAAAATCATTGCAACCCCAGAAGATTTTAAAGGCCTCAAGATGCGCTTACCAGGCATAGGAGGTGAAGTGCTCAAGAAGCTCGGCGGCGTTCCTGTTGATGCACTCGCTGGCAGAGAATTATATGGCGCACTGCAAACTGGCGCGATTGATGCTGCTGAGTGGGTAGGGCCTTATAATGATTTGCCGCTCGGGTTGGATCAGGTGGCTAAATATTATTATTACCCTGGCTGGCACGAGCCGGGTTCGACGATGGAGTTTTTGATTAACAAACAGGCATTTTCCACTCTGCCCAATGATTTGAAAATGATTGTTAAAGTTGCAGCCAGAGCCATTAATCAAGATATGTTAGATGATTATACTCAAGGCCATATTGCTGCAATGGACGTATTGCTTAACGAGCATAATGTGCAAGTTAAACCTTTTCCCGACACTGTGATCCGCGCATTAAAATATGCAAAAGATGATGTGCTTAACAGTGAAGCGGCTAAAGACCCGTTATTTAATAAAGTACTGAAGTCTTACATGGCAAACGAGAAGTCAGTAAAGCGCTACTTTAGTTACACAGAAGACGCCTTAAGTCGCTTTGAGTTAGATGGCAAACATCAACCGTAAACTCTCACTGTGACCATGCATAAATAGTGATATTATCGTGTTATTAGGCTTTATATTGTCAGATTATTATTTACTTTGGAGAAAGCAATGCCTTTATTAGACAGTTTTACCGTAGATCATACACGTATGAATGCTCCAGCGGTTCGCGTTGCCAAGCACATGAGCACCCCTAGTGGCGATGCCATTACGGTATTCGATTTACGTTTCTGTGCACCCAATAAAGATATCCTCAGCGAACGTGGCATCCATACACTTGAACATTTGTTTGCAGGTTTTATGCGTGAACATCTAAACGGTGATGGTATAGAGATTATTGATATTTCTCCGATGGGATGCCGTACCGGTTTTTACATGAGCTTAATTGGTCAACCGACAGAGAGTAAAGTTGCAGACTCCTGGCTAGCGGCAATGGTTGATGTAACCAATGTGATTGATCAGAAAGATATTCCTGAGTTAAATGAATATCAATGTGGTACTTACGAAATGCATTCATTAGAACAAGCGCAAGATATTGCTCGGATGATCATTGCTGCAGGCGTGAGCGTCAACCAAAACGATGATTTGAAACTGAGTGACGAAATTTTAGGGAATCTTTAATCTAATCGATTAACTGATATCTTGATAAAAAAGCGGCTTTAGCCGCTTTTTTTTGCGAAGCAACGATTAATATGTCGAGTAAACGTTAACAGTACGCTATTTTTATGTAACTGAAACCGTTATTGTAATGAACGATTTTTACTAAGTGATTCGCCATTTTAGCGATTTTTTGCGTGAACAGACACATATACGGAGATTAATATGTCTAACCACCCATTTAGCCTGTCAGTGATAGCAGCCGCAGTGCTTTATGTTTGCCATTCTACCAATGCCGTTGCAGAAACGGTGACCGAGTCTATTGATAACCTTAATAATCAACTCGATTTACAACAGTTATCGATAAGCCAATTTCATTATCGCCAAAGTGATATTGCACTAGGGTTGACGGGCGCGACAGTGTTACCTACCGGACCACATCAGGATGTGACGATCACACATGCAGGTGCCACTGACGGTGTTGCCATTTTACAAGATGGTATATTCTTTTCTCCAGCGCCGTATTCTGGACAACATTTAGTATTGCAGCCCAATTTATTGCACCAGCAAAAAGTGTCTTTTTCGAGCATGACCAGTGTGACTGAAAGTTCAGAAGCTGCTTTTGGTAAGCTTGATTATGAGTCTGTACAAATTAGTCCGCAAAAATATGCAACCGATATCAACGTTGAAGGCAGTAACAATAATGCCATCAATGGTGGGGTTGTGCTAAGTGGTACTTCGAAGCAAAATGGCATGTTATTAGCCGTGGATTATCAATCTGCAGCTGACGATGTGGGTTATCGTATCGCCCGAGATGCCGACACGACACAAAAAGATATTCTGTTCAAAATCGCTGCCGATAGTTTACCCGGAGCGCGCAATGAACAAATGACCGAATTTAGTTATCAGTACTCATCGCAAGAAGCTGACCGCGGAACGTTGGGGTTAACCAGTGTTGATTTTTCGGTAAATCCGACTCAATTATATTCAGCAGCCAGCACCGACAATACTGAAGGCGAGCGTCAACGCTACGTGTTAGCACATAAGCTAATCATGTCATCCACTTCGACGATGGCTACCGACTTTTATTATCAAACCTATTCACAACAATCTCAAGCAATGCAATTTGTTGATGGCGAACAAATTAATAGAGCGTTGCTGTCTCGTATTGCCATGTTTGAAGCAACACCTACCGCTGATGGGATGAACTTAGGATCGTTAACCCAAAATAACGATTTTGCTGGGTTTGGTATGCAAACTAAAGGTGTCAGCATGTACGGTCAGCATCAGGTGACTTATAGTGCGCGCTACCATACAGATAAAGCTGAAATGCGTTTAGGTCAACGTGATTGGTCTTGGAACAATGATTTATCACTGACGCCGACAACAGATGATGAATATGCACTGACGTATACTGATGATGCTTCGGCATTTTCATCAGCGGTAGACACTAAGTTAAATTATGGTCAGTGGTCTATTAATCTCGGTTTAGGTTATGAGCATGTCAGCGTTTCTCGTGAGCTTGGTGATGTAAATACGAGCCTTAATGCGGCAGACTTTTCTGATGATGGCTGGTCGCCTTCTATTGAAGTAGCTTATCAGAGTGGGCCGTGGTTAGCCGCGTTACAAGCTAAGCAAGCTTGGACAGCCGCTTCAGCCGGCAATATTGAGCAAACGGCGCAAGAAGCGCTGCAATATCAATTAGCATTAAGCTACCAACAAGATGCTTTATCGATTGCCATGACGGCTTATATGCATGATTACGATAACCAACATGTAAGCTGTATGCAGGGCATGATATGTGATTATGAACAAATATCATTACAAGAGAATATTAAGGATGTCTCTGTTGTCGGCGCAGATTTGAGCATAGCGTATGGACTAACATTTGATCACTTTTCAATTCCATTCAAAGCCAAATACCAATATACCCAAGCAGAAACAGACAGTGCTAATTGCAATGAATTGATGGCATGTTTTGCTGCCAATAGCCAACTACCTTGGGTGCCAGAACAACAACTGGCGTTAAGTTCTGGTGTTGTTTATGGTGATATGTCCGTTATGGCGCAAGCTTTGTATCAATCTGAGTTAGGTTATCAAGGTGGGTTCACCAATGAACGTGCTATTGATAGTCAGTGGAAGGTTGATATCGCTGCAACTTACCGTTTGACTGAGCAGCACGAGTTGTATTTACGTGTAGAGAATTTGTTAGACGAAGAGTTAGTGGCAAATAGCACCGCAATGGGATTTCAAGCACAATCTGAAATGACTACGTACTTTGGTTACCAAGGCCATTTCTAAGTGGTTTTTTCCAGACATAGGCAGTGTTGAACACTATTTGAACGCTGCTTGCTGTGCCTTTTATTCCCAAATACTAATACTGCTCAAGTGATGACTCATTTGGGCGGTGTTATTTGAGGCGCAACTGTTCTTGTAAACAAACAACTAAAATTATTTCTTTAAAAATTAATGCTATATTTTTTTTAAATCAGAATTCAGCAGATAACATTCACTCCTAGGTTCTAATTTAATTAGTCTGATCTAAAAGCCACCGATTGTGTTAGGTATTGGTTTGAAAACACCTATAATTTTCGTGGCGATAGTCTCATATTTGCGGTAAAATGCGCGCGACCAGCGTGATTATGATCGCATTTTCGAGTTAAATCTGCGCTAGCTCAAATGGCAAGTGTTTGTTAACACTTTGTTTTTGTAGCGGAACGTGGCGCATTGTCTTTCCTTCAAACGTAGTGCTTGTGGATATGATTACAATTAAGAAAGGATTGGAACTGCCTATAGCAGGCGGACCAGAGCAAGTTATCCATAATGGCCCAGCCATTAGACACGTAGCGACTTTGGGTGAAGAGTATATTGGCTTACGTCCAACGATGAAAATCAAAGTGGGCGACAAAGTACAAAAAGGCCAAGTTCTTTTTGAAGATAAAAAGAATTTAGGCGTTAAATATACGGCTTTAGCCAGTGGTACTATTTTAGAAATCAACCGAGGTGCAAGACGTGTACTTCAGTCAGTTGTTATTGCTGTGGAAGGTGACGATAGCGTTGCTTTTGCTCAATACGATGCTGATAAGTTAGACACGTTAGACGCACAAGTTGTTCGTGATAATCTGATTGATTCAGGTTTATGGACTGCTTTGCGTACACGCCCTTTCAGTAAAGTGCCAGCTGTAGATGCTACTGCTGCGGGTATTTTTGTGACTGCAATTGATACTCAACCTCTTGCTGCCGATCCTGTGGTAGTCATAGCTCAACATAAAGAAGATTTTGCAAATGGCCTAAAGGTCCTAGCACGATTAACTGAAGGTAAAGTTTACCTATGTAAAGCTCAAGGTGCCGATATCCCTGCAGCTAATGCCCAAGTTCAAGAGTTTGCGGGTAAACACCCAGCAGGTCTTGCAGGTACGCATATTCACAACGTTCTACCAGCTTCTGCAACACGTACTGTTTGGCATATTGGCTATCAGGATGTGATTGCTTTTGGTCAACTGTTCACTCAAGGTGTGTTAAACACTGAACGTGTGGTTGCTATTGGTGGTCCTAAAGCGAAAAACCCTCGTCTAGTTCGTACCGTTTTAGGTGCTAGCATGACTGAACTGACTGCTGATGAAACAGTTGGTGATGGTGTTCGTGTGATTTCGGGTTCAGTGTTAAGCGGCCGTACTGCGGTAGGACCTCAAGCTTATTTGGGGCGTTATCATCAGCAGGTGAGTGTACTGGAAGAAGGTGATGAAAAAGAATTATTTGGTTGGGCTATGCCTGGTGCTGACAAATTCTCTATTACACGTGCATTCCTAGGCCATTTAAGCCCATCGCGTCTATTTAATATGACCACTAGTACTGGCGGTTCAGACCGTGCAATGGTACCTATTGGTAACTATGAACGCGTGATGCCTCTAGACATTCTACCTACTATGCTACTTCGTGATTTACTCTCTGGCGACTTTGATGGCGCAGTCCGTTTAGGCGCATTAGAGTTAGATGAAGAAGATTTGGCATTGTGTACGTTCGTATGTCCAGGTAAGTATGACTATGGTTCATATTTACGTGATTGTTTAGATACGATCGAGAGGGAAGGCTAATGAGTTTGAAAGATTTTATCGAACGTATTGAGCCGCAATTTGAAAAAGGCGGCAAGTACGAAAAGTGGTATGCCCTTTACGAAGCGGCAGCCACAGTATTTTATACTCCAGGTAAAGTGAACAAAGGGGCAACCCACGTTCGCGATAATGTCGACCTAAAACGTATTATGATTACGGTTTGGGCATGTACATTCCCAGCAATGTTTTTTGGTATGTACAACGTAGGTTTACAGGCTCAAGTAGCGATGGTGGCCGGTTTCGGTACACCAGATGTTTGGCAAGTAGGCTTATTTGAATTATTTGGCGCTCAACTCTCTGCAGACTCGGGCATTACGTCTCTGATGTTCTATGGTGCGTGTTTCTTCTTACCTATCTATGCAGTGACTTTCATTGTTGGTGGTTTTTGGGAAGTACTCTTTGCGTCAGTGCGTGGCCATGAAATTAACGAAGGTTTCTTCGTTACTTCAGTGCTATTTGCATTAACTCTACCGCCAACAATTCCTTTATGGATGGTCGCTTTAGGTATTACCTTTGGTGTGGTTGTAGCAAAAGAAATCTTCGGTGGCACAGGGCGTAACTTCTTAAACCCTGCATTAGCTGGTCGAGCTTTCTTGTACTTTGCTTACCCATTAAGCATGTCTGGCGATACCACGTGGGTTGTTGCTGACGGTTATTCTGGGGCAACGGCCTTAAGCCAAGCAGCGCAAGGTACATTTGACTACGCCTCAACGGCTAACTGGATTGACTCATTTATGGGCTTCATTCCAGGTTCTGTTGGTGAAGTGTCTACCTTTGCTATCTTGCTAGGTGGTCTAGTTATCATTTACGCCCGTATTGCCTCTTGGCGAATCGTTAGTGGTGTTTTCTTAGGTATGGTCGCTATTGCGACGTTGCTTAATATGATAGGTAGCGACACCAACCCGATGTTTGCAATGCCTTGGTATTGGCACTTAGTGTTAGGTGGATTTGCATTCGGTATGATGTTTATGGCGACAGACCCGGTTTCTGCGTCGTTTACCAATACTGCAAAGTGGGCATACGGTTTCCTCATTGGTGCAATGGTGGTGTTTATCCGTGTGGTTAACCCTGCATTCCCAGAAGGTATTATGTTAGCTATTTTGTTTGCTAACCTATTTGCTCCATTATTTGACCACTTTGTCGTACAGTCAAATATCAAGCGGAGGATTGCTCGTGGCTAGTAATAAAGATTCGTTCGGTAGAACGCTATTTGTTGTTGTCGGCTTATGTCTTGTTTGTTCAGTACTGGTTTCGACTGCTGCCGTGGTGTTAAAGCCTATTCAGCAAGAAAATAAGTTACTCGATAAGCAAAAGTATATTCTTGAAGCGGCGAGCCTGATAAACACCAAAGAAGGCAAAGTCACAAAGAAAGAAATTCTAAGCAAGTATGAGCAATATGTTGATGCTCGCTTAGTTGACCTTAAAACCGGTGAGTTTGTTGAGGGTAATGCTAACCTTTACGATCAACGCAAAGCGTCTCGTGATACTGACACTTCGTCAGTGCCAGAAAACGATATTGCTTCGATCAAACGTGTTGCAGATACCGCCGTTGTATACCTTGTTCATAATGATGAAGGTAAACTGACTAGCGTCATTCTTCCTATTCACGGCTATGGTTTGTGGTCAACGATGTATGCACTTTTGGCACTTGAGGCTGACTTAAACACAGTTCAAGGACTTGTTTACTATGACCAAGGTGAAACACCTGGTTTGGGTGGCGAAGTTGAAAATCCAAAATGGAAAGCATTGTGGAAAGGTAAAAAGTTATTTGATGAGCAAGGTAACTTGGCCATTAGTGTAACTAAAAACCCTACAGTGGCTAGTTCTGTTCATGGTGTCGATGCTCTTTCAGGTGCAACACTTACCAGTAACGGTGTACAACACTCATTGACGTTTTGGTTAGGTAAAGAAGGCTTCGCAAACTTTATCGCTAAAGCACGCAACGGAGGGTTAAGCTAATGGCTGACGTTAAAGAACTTAAACAGGTTCTGACCGGACCGATTATCAATAATAACCCAATTGCATTGCAAATTTTGGGTGTGTGTAGTGCTCTTGCTGTCACTAGTAAATTAGAAACAGCATTAGTAATGACGATTGCATTAACTGCGGTAACAGCGTTTTCTAACCTGTTTATCTCACTTATTCGTAACCACATTCCAAGCAGTGTGCGTATTATTGTACAGATGACCATTATCGCTTCATTAGTGATTGTAGTTGACCAAGTATTACAAGCTTATGCTTATGCCATTTCTAAACAGTTATCGGTATTCGTAGGGTTGATTATTACTAACTGTATTGTAATGGGTCGTGCTGAAGCTTACGCAATGAAAACCCCTCCAATGATGAGCTTTATGGATGGTATCGGTAACGGTTTAGGTTACGGTGCAATTCTATTGTCTGTTGGCGTTGTGCGTGAACTATTTGGTAATGGTTCATTATTTGGCGTAGAAATCCTCAGCAAAATCTCTGACGGCGGTTGGTATCAGCCTAACGGTTTATTACTACTGCCACCGAGTGCATTCTTCTTGATCGGTGGTCTGATCTGGTTGATCCGTACGTATAAGCCAGAGCAAGTTGAAGCAAAAGGGTAAACGCAATGGAACATTATATTAGTTTATTAATTCGCTCCGTTTTCATTGAAAACATGGCGCTAGCGTTCTTCTTGGGTATGTGTACTTTCTTAGCTGTATCAAAGAAAATCACTACTGCAATGGGCCTAGGTGTTGCAGTTATCGTGGTACTGGCTATTTCGGTTCCTGCTAACCAAATTATTTATCAAGGTTTATTAGCTCCAGGCGCATTAGCTTGGGCTGGTTTTCCTGATGCTGATTTGAGCTTCTTGAAGTTCATCACCTTTATCGGTGTGATTGCAGCACTTGTACAAATTTTGGAAATGGCTTTAGACAAGTACTTTCCACCTTTGTACAACGCGTTGGGTATTTTCTTACCTTTGATTACTGTGAACTGTGCGATTTTTGGTGCAGTATCTTTCATGGTTGAGCGTGATTATAACCTTGGCGAGAGCGTAGTATTTGGTATTGGCTCTGGTATTGGTTGGGCGTTAGCAATTGTATTGTTAGCCGGTATCCGCGAAAAGATGAAGTATTCTGACGTGCCAAATGGCTTACGTGGCTTAGGTATTACCTTTGTTTCTGCAGGTCTTATGGCTCTAGGTTTCATGTCATTCTCAGGTGTTTCTCTTTAAGAGACCTTGAGAAGACGCATTAATTTGAACCTTTAAGGATAAGTGAATGGGTATTCTTGAATCTACTCCGCTAGATGTCTATCTAGGTGTGAGTATGTTTACTGTGATTGTCTTGGTTTTGGTGTTAGTGATTTTATTTGCTAAATCAAAACTAGTGGCAAGCGGTGATATCATGATTGGTATTAACGGCGACGCAGATAAAGCAATTAAAACAGGTGCTGGTGGCAAACTACTTAGTGTTTTAGCTGACAACGGTATCTTTGTATCGAGTGCGTGTGGCGGTGGTGGCTCATGTGGCCAGTGTCGTGTACACATTAAGTCTGGTGGTGGTGATATTCTACCTACTGAGCTTGATCACATTAGTAAAGGCGAAGCACGTCAGGGTTGTCGTTTATCTTGTCAGGTAAATGTAAAAACTGACATGGAAATCGAACTTGATGAAGAAATTTTCGGCATCAAGAAATGGGAATGTGCGGTTCTATCTAACGATAACAAAGCGACGTTCATTAAAGAACTTAAGCTGCAAATTCCTGACGGCGAATCTGTGCCTTTCCGTGCCGGTGGTTATATTCAGATTGAAGCTCCTGCTCATCATGTTAAATATGCTGAGTTTGAAGTGCCTGATAAATATCGTGGCGACTGGGAACACTTTGGTTTCTTCAAGTTAGAGTCAAAAGTAGACGAAGAAACCATTCGTGCCTACTCAATGGCTAACTACCCAGAAGAGTTCGGTATTATTATGTTGAATGTGCGTATTGCTACGCCACCGCCACGTAATTTAACCTTGCCTTGCGGTAAAATGTCTTCGTACATTTGGAGCTTAAAAGCCGGTGATAAAGTGACAATTTCTGGTCCATTTGGTGAGTTTTTTGCTAAAGACACCGAAGCAGAAATGGTATTCATTGGTGGTGGTGCTGGTATGGCCCCAATGCGCTCACACATTTTTGACCAATTAAAGCGTCTTAAATCTAAGCGTAAAATGAGCTTCTGGTACGGTGCGCGTTCGCAACGTGAAATGTTCTATGTTGAAGATTTTGACGGCTTAGCGGCTGAAAATGAAAACTTCAAATGGCACGTGGCGTTATCAGATCCGCAAGCTGAAGATAACTGGACTGGTTATACCGGTTTCATTCATAACGTATTGTATGAAAACTACTTACGTGACCATGATGCGCCAGAAGATTGTGAGTTCTACATGTGTGGACCTCCAATGATGAACGCAGCAGTTATTGGTATGCTAAAAGATTTAGGTGTCGAAGACGAAAACATCTTACTAGATGATTTCGGTGGTTAATGAGTTAATCCATAACATCGACATGTAAGTCATGAGATTGCAGCAGTGCAGACAGGGTGGTTAAACACTGGTCTTGCACGCTGCAATTTTTTTGTTTATTTATTACAAGTGTAAATTTGACATGACTGTAAATTCAATCAAGTTATTGCTATTGCCGGCGTTATTGCTATTGGTGAGTGCTTGCAGTTCACCAGAGCCCATTATTTCATTATCTGGTAGTACGATGGGGACCACTTATCACATTAAAGTAGTCAACAATGACCGCTTGCCAGAACCGCAGTTACTGCAAGCTGAAATTGATATGGCATTGGAAGTGGTAAATGATCAAATGTCGACTTATCGTTCGGACTCAGAACTGTCTAAGTTCAATCAATTACAAGTTCAACAAAGCGTTAAAGTATCCGCTGATACCATTAAGGTTATCGAAGAAGGTATGCGTCTTTATCAAGAGACTGATGGGGCGTTAGATATCACCTTAGGGCCAGTGGTTAATTTGTGGGGCTTTGGTCCCGATAAACGACCTACAACCATCCCGACGCAAGCTCAAATCGATAATGCTAAAGCTAAAATGGGCATCAAGGAACTGTCGATAAAAGGCTTAACATTAACTAAGCATAATGCAGACCTGTATGTTGATTTATCTTCAATAGCAAAAGGTTTTGGTGTCGATAAAATTGCCGCGCTATTAGACAAATATCATGTGTCTGGTTATTTAGTCGAAATAGGTGGTGAGCTTAATGTTAAAGGTACTAAAGCCGATAAAACCCCATGGCGAGTGGCTGTTGAGCAACCTACGAGTGAAGGGCAAGCCGTTCAGCAAGTGATTGAACCTGGCACCATGTCATTAGCAACATCGGGTGATTACCGTAACTTTTATCAAGAGAATGGCGAACGTTTTTCACATTTAATCGATCCTCGTAACGGTTATCCTATTAAGCATCAACTTGCCTCTGCAACCGTGTTACACTCAAGTTGTATGACCGCAGATGGATATGCCACCGCTATGATGGTGTTAGGTACTGAGGCTTCATTGGCACTTGCTAAAGAGAAAAATTTAGCAATAATGTTGATTGAGAAGCAAGAACAGGGTTATCAGGTCTATTACAGCGATGCGTTTAAATCGTATGTTAAGTAGGTTCTTTATTTTAAACTGATTGATTAAAAAAGTATTATACCCTTATCTGAATGAGTAATTGGAGTTTGTAATGAGTACATTTATAGCAGCATTTGTAGTGTTATTATTGTTCTTTTTGTTAATGTCTATCGGCTATATCGTAAAGAAGAAAGCGGTAGAAGGTAGTTGTGGTGGTTTAGGTGTTTTAGGAATTGAAAAAGCGTGTGACTGTGATGATCCATGTGACAAACGTAAACGCCGTATGGAAAAAGAGCAAGCTCGCAATGAGTTGCTAAATCAAAATCGAATTATTTAACACCGTTAATTGCCTAAAGCTTAAGTTAATAAACTCATGCTTTGTAAAGAGCCTTCATTTTGAAGGCTTTTTTTATGTTTATGTATTGCTAACGAGTTACAAAGCTTAGTTATAATGATAATGGTTATCAATTGTAAGTGTGTGAAAATAAAGGAAAATTTGCAATTACCCCTATAGTGTTTTATCCTGTTTGTAATTGATCGAGATCACATTATTTATCGAGGGACATTACTATGAAAGGTCATCCTAAAGTCATCAGCCAACTCAATCGTGTACTTACCTGTGAGCTGACCGCCATTAACCAATACTTTTTACATGCTCGCATGTTTAAGCATTGGGGATTGGAAAAGCTTAATGAGAAAGAGTATAAAAAATCGATTGAAGACATGAAGCATGCTGACAAGCTGATTGAACGTGTATTGTTTCTTGAAGGTTTACCTAACCTACAACAGTTAGATAAATTGCGCATTGGTGAACATGCTGAAGAAATGCTTAGCTGTGATCTAACTGCAATTACGGAACAAATTGCCATTTTGCGTGAAGCCATTAAGGTATGCGAAACTCAGCAAGATTATGTTAGCCGCGATTTATTTGAAGATTTACTCGAAGACGAAGAAGAACATCTAGATTGGATTGAGTCGCAGCAAGAGCTAATCAATCAAACCGGTATTCAAAATTATCTTCAATCACAAATTAACGACTAATAGGAAATTATCATGAAAGGCCATCCAGAAGTCATCGACGCTTTAAATAGTTTATTAACCGGCGAATTGTCTGCCATGGATCAATATTTTGTCCATGCTCACATGTATGAAGACTGGGGGTTCAATGAACTGTATACCCGTATTCTGCATGAGTCAGACGACGAGAAGTTGCATGCAGCTAAATTAGTTCAACGCATTTTGTTTTTAGAAGGCACTCCAGATGTTGGCAGCCGTGAAGCGCTGAATATTGGTAAAGATGTGCAAGAAATGCTGAGAAATGATCTTGCATACGAATATCATGTAGCTGATCATTTGCGTAAAGTTATCGCGCTATGTGAAGAAAAAGCTGATTACCAAAGCCGTGAAATTTTAGAAGTGTTATTAGATGACACTGAATCTGACCACATGTACTGGTTAGAAAAGCAACTCGGTCTAATCGAACGTATTGGTTTACAAAACTATTTACAGACCAAAATGTAATGTCTTAATTGCTATGTTACATGTTAATAAAGCCCAACTGCGTTTGGGCTTTTTTGTATCCTTAAGAGAATGATTGAATACTGTTTATATGTACAGTATCATGGTTTTAATTGAGATAATGATGATGGTTATAGAATGCGTAAAATCATTCACATCGATATGGATTGTTATTTTGCTGCGGTAGAAATGCGTGATTTTCCTGAGTTAAGAGGAAAGCCCATTGCTGTTGGCGGCAGAAGTGATCGCCGTGGTGTGATAAGTACTTGCAGTTATGAAGCCCGCAAATTTGGGGTGCGAAGTGCTATGTCCAGTTATCATGCGTTGCAGTTATGTCCGCAGTTAATTTTAGTGCCTGGACGCATGGAGGTGTATAAATCTGTGTCACTCCAAATACGTGAGATTTTTCATCGATACACTGATCTTGTCGAACCATTGTCTTTAGACGAAGCTTATCTTGATGTCACAGATTGCGATGCTCATCAAGGCAGTGCGACATTAATTGCCAAAGCGATACGTGATGACATTTATGAGGTCACTGGATTAACGGCTTCAGCAGGTATTGCACCCATTAAGTTTTTAGCCAAAATTGCATCCGATTTAAATAAGCCTAATGGACAATATGTTATCACCCCAAATCAAATTGCTGATTTTGTAAAAGACCTACCTCTGAGTAAAATTCCTGGCGTCGGTAAAGTCACTTCAAAAAAGTTAGCCGATATTGGCTTAACCACTTGTTATGACGTGCAACAATACCCTAAAGTGCAATTAATTGAGGCCTTTGGTAAGTTTGGCCATGTGTTGGCTGAGCGTGCACAAGGTATCGATTCAAGGCAAATTAGCCCGCACCGAGTGCGTAAGTCCGTAGGGGTTGAAACCACGTTAGCCAAAGACATTTTTACGTTAGAGCAATGTCATCAAGTATTACCACAGCTTATTCAAGAGCTGAGTGCTCGGGTTCATCGGAGTGCGAAAGATAGACAGATCCATAAGCAGGTTGTAAAACTGAAATTTAATGATTTTAAGCAGACCACCATCGAGCATCGCAGTGATGAGATTTCAATTAACCTGTTTCATGAATTATTACTGCAAGCATTACAACGAAGCCAAGGGCGAGGGATTCGGTTACTCGGTGTGAGCGTTGGCCTAGCGGATGTGACGTTGGTTTCTTCCGAGAATAGTGCCGATCAAATTACTCAACTCGATTTACAATTTTAGGCGCCCATTTTATAACGGAAACCATAGAGAGCAAAAAGGCGACATTGCTGTCGCCTTTGATTTATAGCTTATCCGCCAATTATAACCTTGGCCATAATCACTTGATTGATTACGCCTCTTTAGCAGGAATACGCTCTAATACAGCAAGCAGTAATTCCCAATATTGACCAACCGTGGTGATGTTAACCATTTCATCTGGGCTGTGCGGATAGCGAATCGTCGGACCAATCGATACCATGTCCATATGTGGATAAGGTTCTTTAAATAAACCACATTCAAGACCCGCATGAATAACCATCACAGTAGGATCTTTTTTATAAATATCGTTATAGGTGTCACGCACAATTGCCATAACAGATGAGCTAGTGTCTGGTTTCCAACCTGGATAAGCACCGCTTAAATCAATGCTAGCACCCGATAGATTTGATAGTGCGGTTAGCATACCGGTGACTTCTTCACGCCCCGAATCGATTAATGAACGAATAAGGCATAATATTTCTACGCTTTCATCTTCAGTACTGATCACGCCTATATTTAGTGATGTTTCAGTCACACCCTCCACTTCATCACTCATGCGCATTACGCCGTTAGGGCAAGCATGTAATAAGTCGATTAAGGTATTTTGCGCTTCTTCGCCCATGACTTTTGTTGGTGCATCAATAGCGGCTAATGTGAGTAACATCGATGGGTCAGCTACGGCTAACTCTTCACGCACTAACGCTTGGAATGACTCAATAGCTTGTTTTAATGCTTCAACATTTTCAGCTGGCAACATCAATTGAACGTTAGCTTCACGTGGAATAGCATTACGCAGCGAACCACCACTAAAGCTGACCAGCTCTAGGGCTAATTCGTCACTGTATTTAAACAAAAATCGCGCTAATAACTTGTTAGCGTTACCACGACCAAGATGAATATTGACACCAGAATGGCCGCCTTTTAAACCCGACATAGTCAGTGAAAAGCTGGCGTTGCTTTGTTCTGGTGCTTGCCAAGACATTGGTATACTTATCTGTGCATCAACACCGCCGGCGCAACCCATGTAGATTTCACCTTCTTGCTCTGAATCAGTATTAATTAAAATTTCAGCATCAAGGTAACCGGCTTCTAAACCAAAGGCGCCAGTCATGCCGGCTTCTTCATCAATGGTGAGCAGCACTTCGAGTGGCCCGTGCTTAATGTCTTTACTGCCTAAAACGGCCAGCGCCGAAGACATACCAATACCGTTATCTGAACCTAAGGTTGTGCCTTTGGCTTTAACCCAATCACCGTCTACATAGGCTTCTATCGGATCGGTTTCAAAGTTATGTACTTTGTCGGCATTTTTTTGCGGCACCATATCAATGTGCGCTTGTAACACTACTATTTTGCAGTTTTCCATTCCTGCAGTAGCAGGCTTACGGATGATTAAATTACCCACTTTGTCTTCAACAACCGCAAGGCCTTGAGCTTTTGCCCATTGTTGAATATGTTGTGATAACGCATGTTCATGTTTTGATGGATGTGGAATAGCACAAATTTGTTCAAACCATTGCCATAGAGGCTGAGGATATAATTGAGTTAATGCAGTCACGAAACGCCCTCTAAGATGAAATCAAGTCGATATACGACACAAAATATTACTGCCACTATTTTAACATATTCTGCGCAGTTACTTGATATTGCGATAGCGATTTGCCAAGGTTTAGTCCACAAATCTGTAAATAATTATGAACCCACTAATTTATCTATATTCCTAAAGAGTAAGGATCTTGTATGACCCAAGTGAATAAAGCGGTTACCGCGTTCCAAGTGCCAATTATTGATGTCACAAGTGATGAGGCTATTTTTGAAGGCGAAGGTTGGGACGCTGTTGTTGTGATAGCGACGAGTTTAGCTGAGATCAAACAAGATGAAGTGAGTTTGCTTGCTGCACACGCTAGTCAAATAGATTTCCGTGTCGGTAAAAGTGCCACGCTCCTTTTTGCGCCAGGGTTAGCCGGTGGTCGTTTGATTATCTCCCCAGTGACAGATAGCGACAATGAGTATAGCGATGTCAGGATTTTTGCCAAAGCCGCTCGAGAAGGTATTGCCATTGCTAAAGCCGCAGGTGCCACTAAACCTTTACTTGTTGTTCCAAGGGTAACTGACAATCGCTTTGCCAATGCAGAACAAGTTGCCGCACTGGCGTGTGGACAAGAGCTTTGGCAACCGTTAGAGGCGCGAGAAGCAAAGTCTTTGCAACCGAGTTTAGAGGCTATTGGATTATTGAATACCGCCGCGCACAGTAGGTTAATTAATGCGGCAGAATCTGGACGAGTATTGGCGCGCGATCTTTGTGGTACAGAACCTGAGCGTATGTCGGCTATTGGGTTTGCACAATATTGTGTTGATGCTTTTGCTGATAGCGGTTTGGCTGTATCTGTGGTTGATCAAGTCGAGCAGTTAAAAGCGCAATACCCATTACTCAGTGCGGTGGGCAGAAGCTCTTTTGATGTTGCACGTCATCATCCTCGAGTGGTAAAGCTTGAATATGTTGGTGAAGGCCCTATTACAAAAACCTTATTCTTTGCTGGCAAAGGTGTTGTTTACGACACAGGCGGCGCTGATATTAAAGTTGCAGGTTCTATGGCTGGTATGAGCCGTGATAAAGGTGGCGCGGCAGCAGTTGCCGGTTTAATGAAAGCACTATCAATACTGAAACCTAAAGGTATTAAAGTCATTGCTGAACTCGGATTAGTAAGAAACAGTATTGGCAGTGATGCATTTGTCACCGATGAGATCATTACTAGCCACGCAGGTGTGCGAGTCCGTATTGGTAATACTGATGCAGAAGGTCGCTTAGTATTGGCTGACTTATTATCGCATTTGCGAATACAGGCTCAAACCGCAGTGAATCCACAATTATTTTCGGTGGCGACGTTAACTGGTCATGTTGTGCGAGCCTACGGTGGTTACCCTGCATTAGTTGAAAATAGCGCGGCTAAAAAGCAAGGGGTTGCAGCAACACTCGCTGAAGTGGGTCAGTTATGCGGTGAACCATTTGAGGTTTCACGATTACGTCCAGAAGACTTTGATAAAGTTGCCGATAAAAATGGCGCTGCAGATGTGGTGTCATCGAATAATGGTCCGTCTTCAATTACGGCTCGTGGGCATCAATATCCTGCCGCTTTCTTGATAAAAGCCTCTGGATTAGCTCAAACAGAGCTGGCATTTACCCATATTGATATTGCAGGTAGTGCGGTGGAGGGCGATCCTCTGTATGGAAAGCCAACTGCAAGCCCTTTGGTTGCTTTATTACAGTTTTCAAAGTTGTAGTCATATAATATCTAATTATCTGTTTTATATTGATTTTATTTGCAGTTTACATGTTGATAACAATAGTTATACATAGTTTTAATACGAAGTGATTGTAATTAAATCACTTTCAATGATGTTTTTGTGAATTAAAGCAAATAATACTTGTAATTAAATTACAGTTTTGTATAATTCACTTCGTCGACAAGCAATGTGTTTGTCGACTCTAGTTAATCCAGGATGGATATAACCTCCAAGGATCTGAGTGACAAGTTGTCTCAATGGATTTGAGAAATGTACGTTCCAGGGAACCGAGCCAAGCTTTACTAGGTTTATACAACTTTACTTTAATCAGGAGCATGACTATGTCTTATACAGGTAACAGCAAATTTTATTGGCAGAACACTTGGTTTGCCGACGTAACAGTTTTACGTGGCGGTATATTCGCCATGAAACGTTAAGAATTGACCCTCTTTACGTAGTGTTAATATCCATCAACCTTTTGTTCGTCTCGTTTGACGGTTTTAGACAGGGTGGTAAATTAATTAATTTATCGCCACATCACGTTAAGTGGTGCTAGCTTTCCTTTCCCCATATGGGATGCTTGTAACATGTCTGCCTACTCTATTGAGTAGGCTTTTTTTTGTCTTAAATTCAGCTAGCTTTTAGTTAGATTCAAGCTAATTGGTTAGTAGCTAATTGATTAGTGCGCTATATAAAAAACTGAAATCTTTCAACAAAAAGGCTATTGATAGCTATAAAGGTCGTAAGTATTTATAATTCCCCGCAATAAAGTAAGCCCTCTGTAATGATGTCGACTCAGCGAGTATGGTCAGTAGCACAAGGCTTACCGCATCCTCATCTGTAGCAATTTAACCATTAATCCAATGTTAACCTTTGCCCAAGGAACCCCGTTCCATGTTAGAAAAACTATTTAAACTTAAACAGAACAACACCAGTCTTAAGCAAGAGGCTGTGGCCGGTCTGACTACTTTTTTAACGATGGCCTACATCATTTTTGTTAACCCTATGATGCTTGCTGATGCAGGGATGGATCATGGTGCAGTATTTGTTGCCACATGTTTAGCTGCTGCCATCGGTTGCTTAGTTATGGGGTTATTAGCTAATTACCCGATTGCATTGGCTCCGGGTATGGGACTGAATGCTTTTTTTACTTACACCGTTGTTGGTGAAATGGGTTATAGCTGGGAAACAGCACTTGGCGCGGTCTTTATGTCAGGAGTGTGTTTCTTAATTTTATCCTTAGTTAGGATCCGAGAGTGGATAGTCAACAGTATTCCAATGTCGTTACGTTTTGGTATCGCAGCTGGTATTGGATTATTTTTAGCCTTAATTGGCTTAAAAAATGCCGGTATTGTAGTGGCTAGCCCTGCAACATTAGTGACTATGGGCGATATCACCTCATTTCCTGCATTGATGGCTGCGTTAGGTTTCTTCTTAATTATTGCTATGGTTCAACGTGGCTTAAAGGGTGCTGTTATTTTCAGTATCCTAATTGTGACTGTTCTGGGAATGATATTTGGCGATGTGCAATACCAAGGCTTAATTTCAATGCCACCGTCTATTGCACCAACATTTATGAAGATGGACTTGTCTAGTGTATTAGAAGTAAGCATGTTATCGGTGGTTTTTGCCTTCTTGTTTGTCGATTTATTTGATACATCAGGTACCTTAGTCGCTGTTGCTCAACGTGGCGGACTGCTTGATGAAAAAGGCCGTTTACCTCGAGTAAAACGTGCCTTAACCGCAGACAGCGTCGCCACGATCACTGGTGCTGCATTGGGTACATCAACTACCACTAGCTATATTGAAAGTATCGCAGGGGTGAGTGCAGGTGGTCGCACAGGTTTAACTGCCGTTGTAGTTGGATTACTGTTTTTAGCGGCGTTATTTGTGTCGCCATTAGCGGGTATGGTGCCAGCGTATGCCACAACTGGAACCTTGTTTTATGTTGCTATTTTAATGATGTCTGGCCTAGTCAATGTTGATTGGGAAGACTTAACTGAAGCCGCTCCTGTTGTCGTGACTTGCTTATTAATGCCGTTAACCTTTTCTATTGCCAATGCTATTGGGCTTGGGTTTATTTCTTATGCTGCGATCAAATTGATGACAGGGCGTTTTAAAGATTTAAATCCAGGTATTTTAGTGGTGGCCGCATTGTTTATTGCCAAGTTTATTTACGGTTAATTAGCTGTCCATGAGTACAGTGAGTTAATATATTGGCTAAAGCCAATATAAAAAAGGGCTATTAGCCCTTTTTTTGTTTTTCTAATAAGGCGCCAATAACTACCCTATTGCAGCTCAATGCAACTGAGTTAGCAGAATTAAGGACTGTTTGATAACTATTTATTAACCTGAAAATGGTTAATCTAGACAAATATTCCAGTATTAGCGGCTTTCACTATGAATTATCGAGTGAATTGGGTATAAAAATGAACTGAATATTTTTTGTAAGCTGAGTAATACAAATGGGTTATCGCCGCGTAGTAGTTAAGTTAGGCACCAGCGTGCTGACATCGGGCAGTAAAAAGCTTGATAAAGCACATATGGTTGAATTAGCCAGGCAAATGGCCTCGCTTATGCGTTCAGGCGTTGAAGTCGTATTGTGTACATCAGGCGCTATAGCTGCTGGGCGAGAGCATTTACAATATCCGGTGTTGCCAGACACTATGGCCAATAAACAGTTACTTGCAGCTGTGGGTCAAAGTCAGTTAATTTTGGCTTGGTCACAATTGTTCGGTATTTACGGGTTGCATGTTGGCCAGTTATTGTTAACTCGTGCTGATTTACAAGATCGTGAACGTTACCTTAATGCGCGCGACACCTTAAATGCATTATTAGCTCATAATATTATCCCGATAATTAATGAAAATGATGCAGTTGCAACCAATGAGATTAAAGTGGGTGATAATGATAATTTATCAGCCCGTGCAGCCTTACTTTGCGATGCTGATTTACTTATCTTACTGACCGACCAAAAAGGCTTATTTGATGCCGACCCACGCACCCATCCCGACGCACAGTTAATTAAACAAGTTGTCAATATTGACGACAGTTTACGTTTATTGGCTGGCGGTTCAGTGTCAGGACTTGGAACGGGCGGAATGGCGACTAAACTTGAAGCGGCGGATGTGGCTCGACGAGCGGGCATAGAAGTTGTCATCGCTTCCGGTCATCATCCTGATGTTATTGCCAAAGTGGCGGCGAGGGAGTCTGTCGGTACTCATTTTAGTGCAATCGAAAATCCATTAGAAAGTCGCAAACAATGGATATTGGCTGGTCCTGCTTCACAAGGTAAATTAGTTGTAGATGCTGGAGCATCGGTTGCCGTTGTTGCTAATGGTCGTAGTTTATTATCTAAAGGCATTGTCGATGTTGAAGGCAATTTTGAGCGCGGGGCGACCTTACTGATTGTGAATCAAACCGGTAAGATTTTGGCTAAAGGCATTAGCCGATATTGCGCCAATGATTTAACCAAAATTAGCGGTAAACATTCTGATGATATAGAAAGTCTACTGGGCTATAACTACGGCGATGCCGTGGTTCATCGCAATGATATGGTCGTACTTGATAATTAAGGATAAACATATGTCAGCCACAGAAACAGAATATTTAACTCAATTAGGGCAACGTGCTAAGGCTGCAAGTTTTATTTTAGCGAGTTTAACAGCGAAACAAAAAAACGTATTGTTAGCTACGATTGCAGACCACTTAGCGCAGCGGAAAAATGATATTTTACAAGCGAATGCACAAGATATCATTGCAGCGAAGCAAAGTGGTTTAACCGAAGCCATGATAGATAGGTTGATGCTGGACGAAGGGCGGCTAGGCGGAATTATAGCTGACATTGATAATGTCATCGCACTAGCCGACCCTGTCGGCAAAGAAGCTGACAGTCGGGTATTGGATAACGGCTTACGCTTAACTCGTCGCAGTGTCCCATTAGGTGTGGTGGGGGTTATTTATGAGGCTCGGCCAAATGTCACCGTTGATATTGCCGTGTTGGCGTTAAAGACCGGTAATGCAGTGATTTTGCGTGGCGGTAAAGAAACCCTAACCTCAAATAAAGTGCTAAGTGAAGTTATCCGTGATGCATTGGTGAGTTTAGATTTACCTAAAGATGCCGTGCAGCTCATTGATTCACCAGAGCGGAGTCTTGTCAGTGGCTTACTAAGACTCGACAAATATGTTGATATGATTATCCCTCGTGGTGGACAAAACCTGCAGCGATTGTGTGCTGAGCAATCGAGTATTCCTGTCATTTTAGGCGGCATTGGCATCTGTCATTTATTTGTCGATAAACAAGCCGATTTAGTGCGTGCAATCGATGTGATTGCCAACGCTAAAGTTCAACGCCCGACTGTGTGTAATGCCTTAGATACATTATTAATACATCAACAGGTTGCTGCCGAATTTATTCCTAATATTGCCTCACATTTACACTCACTTGGGGTTCATTTCCATGCTTGTGCAATGACTTTACCTTATCTTGATGGGTTAGGTTTTGATGTTACACCTGCACATGATGAATCGTTTTCAACAGAGTGGTTATCGCTCACGTTAGGGATCAAAGTGGTTAACGATATTGACGAAGCCGTGGAGCATATCCGTCATTATTCTACAGGACATTCTGAAGCCATTTTAACGGATAATATTCACACAGCGAATGACTTCATGAATCAAGTAGATTCCGCCGCAGTGTATGTGAATGCCAGTACTCGTTTCACCGATGGTTCACAATTTGGTCTTGGCGCTGAAGTGGCCGTGAGCACCCAGAAATTACATGCCCGTGGTCCAATGGCGTTAGATGCACTGACCACATACAAGTGGCTAGCTTGGGGTGATTACACCTGTAGGCAATAATGCATTTTGTTGTACTTATAACAATAAAGGGCGCAAATAAGCGCCCTTTATTGTTTGTGCTGAGAGACGCTATAACAGAGCGCTATAAATTATAAATAAGATGACTGGGCGTTACTGGCTCAACCAAACGTTCATAGGTGGTTAATAACCAAATTGCAAAAAAGGCACAAGTCATTAATATCGCCACAATTCTAAATGCTTGCGCGTATTCCATCACATAAGTGAAATATCGACGTTGTACTGCATTGGTCATAAAAGTGGCGATAAGTGAAAATACACACAAATACATAGCTGGATATTGTGTGGTACTTACGCCATAAAACTTTTCATAAACTAGAATTACCATAACAATTGCTAAGGTAACAATGCGTATCTTACGTTCGGTATTATCACTGAAATTCCATCTTGGCAGTCCCATTGCCTTACTTCCTCTACAATCATTTGAATTTTTAGTACTTTTTTAAACATCTATATATACTTTTATAACGCTAGTTGTATTTTTTATCAAATGATTAGCGTTATTTAATGCTTTTGTTTGCAGTGTGACAGCAAAATACGACTAACACCGCTGAAATGCCAAGCAGGTTAATATGATATAAACCAATGTCGATTGAAAATGAACGATGTGCTTAATAAACTCAATACTGGTATGAGTAACGATTATATCGCTATTACAATCTAACTCATCATTAGAGTGGGTGACTTTCGGTAAAGTATTAACGTGTCTACGCTTTGTTACTGCACTATTCCGGCTGGTTTTACTGTTTTTTTCACTATTTCGCTTATTTTGGCAGTGGTTGTGATTTATTGTTCATCCATCTTACCTTATTGGTATGGCCCGCATAAAAAAACCCATAAAACAGGATAAATATTTACTTATCCCCTTGTAATTCACTTTGTTGTCCCAATATAGGTATCAAGGCTGATATGAGTGGTTAATTTTGAATCTCAAGTTAAGCAACAAAATGCTTGAAATACTTGTTGTTCATCCCCATATCAACATCAAATAACATATTTGTGACGACTAACGTCAATTTCGGAGGACCCCATGGGCAAAATTATTGGTATCGATTTAGGCACAACAAACTCGTGTGTAGCAGTCCTTGATGGCGGCAAAGCACGCGTAATTGAAAACGCAGAGGGTGATCGCACAACCCCATCAATTATCGCTTATACCGATGATGAAATTATTGTAGGCCAGCCAGCAAAGCGTCAGGCTGTAACCAACCCAACAAACACATTCTTTGCCATCAAGCGTTTAATCGGTCGTCGTTTTAAAGATGACGAAGTTCAACGTGATGTGAACATCATGCCATTCAAAATTATCGCAGCTGATAATGGTGATGCATGGGTTGAGTCACGTGGTAACAAAATGGCACCACCACAAGTTTCAGCTGAAATCTTGAAAAAGATGAAAAAGACTGCTGAAGACTTTTTAGGTGAAGAAGTGACTGAAGCGGTTATTACCGTTCCTGCTTACTTTAACGATTCACAACGTCAAGCCACTAAAGATGCTGGTCGTATCGCAGGTCTTGATGTTAAGCGTATTATCAACGAACCTACTGCTGCTGCACTTGCATACGGTATCGACAAGAAACAAGGCGACAACATTGTTGCTGTATACGATTTAGGTGGTGGTACATTCGATATCTCTATCATCGAAATTGACAGCAACGATGGCGACCAAACATTTGAAGTACTAGCAACCAATGGTGATACTCACTTAGGTGGTGAAGACTTTGATAACCGTATGATTAACTATTTAGCTGATGAATTCAAAAAAGACCAAGGCTTAGATCTTCGTAGAGATCCTTTAGCAATGCAACGTTTGAAAGAAGCCGCTGAAAAAGCAAAAATCGAGCTTTCAAGTACTAACCACACTGAAGTTAACTTGCCTTACATCACTGCTGATGCATCAGGTCCTAAGCATTTAGTGGTTAAAATTACTCGTGCTAAGTTAGAGTCATTAGTTGAAGATTTAATTCAACGTACTCTAGAGCCGCTTAAAGTTGCACTAGCTGATGCTGATTTATCAATATCAGATATCAATGAAGTGATTCTTGTGGGTGGCCAGACTCGTATGCCTAAAGTACAAGAAGCAGTCACTAACTTCTTTGGCAAAGAGCCTCGTAAAGATGTTAACCCTGATGAAGCGGTTGCTGTTGGCGCGGCGATTCAGGCTGGCGTACTTTCTGGTGAAGTGAAAGACGTACTTCTACTTGACGTTACCCCACTATCTCTTGGTATTGAAACCATGGGCAGTGTGATGACAAAGCTTATCGAGAAGAACACCACTATCCCGACTAAAGCTCAGCAAGTATTCTCAACAGCTGATGACAACCAAAGTGCCGTGACTATTCACGTACTTCAGGGTGAACGTAAGCAAGCGAGTGCTAACAAGTCATTAGGTCAATTTAACCTTGAAGGTATTGAGCCAGCACCACGTGGCCAACCACAGGTTGAAGTGATGTTCGACATTGATGCTGATGGTATCTTACATGTGTCTGCAACAGACAAGAAAACAGGTAAGAAACAAAACATTACTATCAAAGCCTCTTCAGGTTTATCTGATGAAGAAGTTGAACAAATGGTACGTGATGCAGAAGCTCATGCTGATGAAGATGCTAAATTTGAAGAGTTAGTTAAAGCGCGTAATCAAGCAGATGGTTTAGCTCATTCAACTAAAAAACAAGTTGAAGAAGCTGGCGATGCACTAGCTAGTGACGAAAAAGAAAAGATTGAAGCAGCAATCGCAACTTTAGAAACTGCCATAAAAGGCAAAGATAAAGAAGCCATTGATACAGCAACTCAAGCGCTAATCGAAGCGTCTGCTAAGTTAATGGAAATTGCTCAAGCTAAAGCTCAAGGTGAAGCAGAAGGTCAAGCGCACGATGCTGGCCAAGAAAAGCCTGCTGATGATGTTGTTGATGCTGAGTTCGAAGAAGTTAAAGACGACAAAAAGTAATTAGCAATTTCAGCTAGTTACCGTTAAAGCGGGCGTTGGGGGTATCCTCAAACGCCCGTTTGTATAATTTAAGTTTAACAATTTACTCACACCTTCGAGAAACAGAACACTATGTCAAAGCGTGATTATTACGAAGTTCTCGGTGTTGGACGTGACACCAGTGAACGCGAAATTAAAAAAGCGTACAAACGCTTAGCGATGAAGTTTCACCCAGACCGTAATCCGGGTGACAAAGCCGCAGAAGCTAGCTTTAAAGAAATTAAAGAAGCGTACGAAATTTTAACCGACAGCGACAAAAAAGCGGCTTACGATCAATTTGGTCATGCTGGCGTCGACCCTAATCGTGGTGGGCACGGCGGTGGCCAAGGTGATTTTGGCGATATCTTTGGAGATGTATTCGGTGATATTTTTGGTGGTGGTCGCCGTGGTGGTGGTCAACGTCAAGCTGCGCGCGGTAGTGACTTACGATACAACCTTGAATTGTCTTTAGAAGAAGCCGTACGCGGCTTAACCAAAGAACTGCGAATTCCTACTTTAGCTGCCTGTGATTTATGTGACGGGAGTGGTGCTAAAAAAGGCACATCTGCAACCACATGTGGTACGTGTCATGGCCAAGGCCAAGTGCAAATGCGTCAAGGTTTCTTTGCTGTTCAGCAAGCGTGTCCTACTTGTCATGGTCGCGGTAAAATCATTAAAGATCCTTGCGGCAAGTGCCATGGTGAAGGTCGAGTTGAGAAAAGCAAAACCTTATCAGTTAAAATTCCTGCTGGTGTCGATACAGGCGATCGTATTCGTCTTACTGGCGAAGGTGAAGCGGGCGAGTTTGGTGCTCCACCAGGTGATTTATACGTTCAAGTTAGTGTGCGAGAACACGCTATCTTTACCCGTGACGCCAATAACCTTTACTGTGAAGTACCTATTTCATTCAGTAAAGCAGCATTAGGCGGCGAGATTGAAGTACCGACATTAGACGGTAAAGTTAGCCTTAAAATCCCAACAGAAACCCAAACAGGGCGCATGTTCCGCCTACGCGGCAAAGGGGTTAAGTCGGTCCGTAGCCATGCAGTAGGTGACTTACTGTGTAAAGTGGTAATGGAAACACCGGTTAACTTGAATGAAAAACAAAAAGAGTTATTGCGTGAGTTTGAAGCAACGTTAACTGGCGAATCAAAAAAGCACAGCCCTAAAGCTGAAGGCTTCTTTGATGGCGTTAAAAAGTTCTTTCAGGATTTAAACAGTTAATCGCGATGATCTAGCGACCTCGTTAAAGGCTGTTTACTTTGGGTAAGCAGCCTTTTTTATTGGCGAATATCGTCAATTTATCCTATTAACATTAGGCGTTAACATGTCATTTTCAGCGTTATCACTCGATTCAAGTTTATTAGCCGCATTACCGCCGACAGTGAATCAGCCGAGTCGTATTCAGCAACTGGCTATTCCAACTATATTGGCGGGGCAAGATGTGTTGGCATTAGCCCAAACCGGCAGCGGTAAAACCTATGCTTATGGTTTGCCTGTATTGCAACGCATTAGTCTGCTTCCAACGGCTCATTTGTCTGCCGTGATCATCGTACCGACCAGAGAGTTAGCATCACAAGTATCGCAAAACTTAGTGCCGCTGGCACAATCGCTTAATTTGCGCGTAGAGGTACTGTGTGGCGGTGAAGTAATAGAGCTTCAAATTGATCGCTTAGCTCAACCGGTTAACATCGTCGTTGCTACACCGGGCCGTTTACTCGCATTAGCACAACAAGGTGTTATTGATTTTGAACATCTGCAGAGTTTGGTCCTTGATGAAGCAGACCGATTACTGGACATGGGATTTATCGCTGATATTAATGCGCTGATTACATTAATGCCAAGTGGCCAACGGTTATTATTTTCGGCGACGTTACCCGAATCTTTGGTCGCATTAGCTCAAAAGGTACAGTCTGCATCTTGCGTACGAATTGAAGCGCATGCTTTAAATAGTACCGTGGCTGATATTGATCAAACTCTCTATCACGTCAATAAAGGCAGCAAAGCCAAAGCGCTGATTCATTTAATTGCTTTACATCAATGGTCGCAAGTATTGGTGTTTGTGAATGCTAAAGATGATGCTGATGCATTGTGTAAAAAGTTAATTAAAGCGGGTATTAACGCTGCGGCGCTTCATGGCGATAAAGAACAAGCGCTGCGAAGTAAGACCTTAGAGCAATTCAAAACGGCACAACTGACTGTATTAGTCGCAACCGATGTATTAGCGCGCGGTATTCATGTCGACGCATTGCCAGTAGTCATTAATGTTGATTTGCCTGCCCAAGCAGCAGTATATGTTCATCGTATTGGACGTACTGCACGGGCGGGATTAAGCGGCGTGGCATTATCATTAGTCGGTCATTCTGAATTACTCAGTTTAGAGGCTATTCGAGAATTAACCGGACAGGCATTACCATTAGTTGAATTAGCTGGTTTTGCGGTAACAGACAAACCTATTAGCGAAAACAGTAAGCGAGCGCCGCGCGATAAGCAAGCCAATCGTCGTACCGCCAATAAACGCAGTATTAGTGATTTCGCTAAACGTAAATCAACACGTTAATCAACACATGAATTGTGGCTGATGTTTAATATCGCAAATGGTGCATTGGTCCAGTTGATTGGTATAAAATAAATGAATGATCGATTAGCTTTTTGGCTAAATGAATTTTAAGGGATGACAACATGAAACCTCTCGCGCTAACCCTACTCGTTTCTGCTTTATTAGTTGGCTGTGTTAATAGTCAATCGCCAACAGGTCGAGGGCAAACCTTGTTGTTTTCTGATACCCAGATGCAGCAAATGGGTGCTCAGTCGTTTGAGACAATGAAGCAAAGTGAAAAAACAAGTCAAAACCAAGCGCAAACTCAATATGTGAACTGTGTTGCCAAACGTATCACTGCGGTGTTGCCCGACCAATCGCAGCAATGGGATGTCGTGTTGTTTGAATCAGATCAAGTCAATGCGTTTGCGCTACCTGGTGGCCATATTGGTGTCTATACCGGTTTACTAAATGTGGCGACGAATCAAGATCAATTGGCTACGGTTATGGGACATGAAGTGGCGCACGTTTTAGCACAACATGGAAACGAGCAAGTATCTCGAGCGCAGATAACGGGTCTTGGCATGCAAGCTGCGGATGCCGCATTAGGAGCATCGGGTATTGCCAATAAAGATTTGTACATGGCCGGACTGGGGCTCGGGGCGAATGTGGGCATTATTTTACCTTTTGGCCGCAGTCAGGAATCTGAAGCTGATATTGTTGGTCTTGAGCTAATGGCCAAAGCAGGTTTTAATCCAGCTCAAAGTGTTAATTTGTGGCAAAACATGGCTAAAGCGGGCGGAGCCCAAGGCCCTGAACTGCTATCGACTCACCCGTCACACAGTCACCGAATTGAAGACTTGCAAGCGGCACAGAATCAAGTGATGCCGCTTTATACACAGGCAAGAAAACAGTCTTTGGCTGAGTGTAAAATTGCTCAAGTTAAATAGCGTTTTTTGCCAACATTTACGGGGTTTATTGTGATAAACTCTTGTGCGAATTTTTTATGTTTATTGAGAGAAAATTATTATGTCAGATTTGTTCAGCACTATGGAACAGCATGCTAGCTACGGTGTAGGTCGTCAAATGGGCGAGCAACTAGCAGCAAACTCTTTTGAAGGTATTGATATCCCTGCTGTTCAAGCTGGTCTTGCTGATGCATTTGCCGGTAAAGAAAGCGCAGTATCAATGGAAGAGCTTCAAGTTGCATTTACTGAAATTAGTCGTCGTTTACAAGAAGCACAAGAAGCTGCTGCAGAAGCTGCTGCCGCTGAAGGTGATACATTCCTAGCTGAAAACGCTAAGCGTGACGGTATTACGATAACTGAGTCTGGTCTTCAATACGAAGTGCTTGTACAAGGCGACGGTGAAACACCAACGTATGATTCAACCGTACGTACTCATTACCATGGTACTTTCATCAGTGGTGATGTGTTCGACAGCTCTGTTGCTCGTGGCCAACCTGCTGAATTCCCAGTATCTGGTGTTATCGCTGGTTGGACTGAAGCATTACAGTTAATGCCAGTTGGCACTAAGCTAAAATTATATGTCCCGCATCACTTGGCTTACGGTGAGCGTGGCGCGGGTGCTTCAATCCCGCCTTATTCAGCTTTGGTCTTCGAAGTTGAATTGTTAGAAATTATCTAGTTGTTAAAAACGCCTAAGTTAACTTAGGCGTTTTTGTATATGCTGTTTGTGTGTTTACCTTTAGTTAACACTGGGAGAATGAAATGACTGCAAAAGTGAGAATTGCTGTAGTTGGTGCCAGTGGCCGTATGGGCCGTACACTGATTGAATCTGCTAAACAGCAACAAGTCATAATACTTGGCGCAGCTATTGAACGTACAGGTTCAAGTTTAATCGGTATTGATGCTGGTGTACTTGCTGGTGTTGGCGCGATGAATGTTGCCATTACCGATTCACTGGATAAAGTGGTTGACGACTTTGACGTATTAATTGATTTTACGTCACCTGAATCTTCCATTATTCATCTCGATTGGTGCGCAAAAAATCACAAAGCTATTGTCATTGGTACCACAGGTTTTAATCATGCTCAAAAAGAGCAAATTGGTGCCTATTCAGAACAAGTGCCAGTGGTATTAGCGCCTAATATGTCTGTCGGTGTTAACGTGATGTGGAAGTTGCTCGCACTGGCTACAGAGGTGATGGGTGATTATACCGATATCGAAATAATCGAAGCGCATCATCGGCATAAAAAGGATGCACCGTCAGGTACTGCACTTAAAATGGGTGAAATTATAGCCCAAACATTAGGTCGTGATTTAGACCAATGTGCGGTATTTGGGCGTGAAGGTATTACTGGTGAACGTGATCCTAATACCATAGGTTTTGCAACGGTTCGTGCTGGTGACATTGTCGGTGAACATACCGCAATGTTCGCTGACATAGGCGAACGGCTGGAAATAACCCATAAAGCATCGAGTAGAATGACCTTTGCTAATGGGGCAATGAGGGCGGCTTTTTGGCTCTCCGATCAAAATGCAGGTCTGTATGACATGCAACAAGTATTAGGATTGAACTAGATAATAAAAACACCATTCGTTGGTGTTTTTTTTTGAAAACAATCCTACAAAATATAGACGTAAAAACGAATTTCTTATACAATCGCTAGAATTTGTCAAAATTTCGTAATTTATCGAAAATTGGTATTTTAGTGCAAAATAAAAACACATAATTTTAAGTGGCTTGGCTCTTTTCTGGAGGTCGCGTTGACACAGTCTGCCTTACTCGTACTCGAAGATGGATCAGTATTCTCTGGCACCGCAATTGGTGCTACCGGTATCTCTGTTGGTGAAGTGGTATTTAATACTTCAATGACAGGTTATCAAGAGATCCTTACAGATCCTTCATATTCACGCCAAATAGTAACATTAACCTATCCTCACATCGGTAACACAGGTACTAATGATGAAGACACAGAATCGGATTCGGTTCATGCATGTGGCTTAATTATTCGTGACTTACCGCTTATGGCGAGTAATTTCCGCAACCAACAATCATTAAGCGATTATTTAAAAGCGAATAATGTGGTTGGTATTGCTGATATTGATACCCGCAAACTAACTCGAATTTTGCGTGAAAAAGGCGCCCAAGCCGGTTGTATTATGGTCGGCGACCTAGATGAAGCGAAAGCTCTGGCAGCTGCGAAAGCGTTCCCAGGTCTAAAAGGCATGGATTTAGCCAAAGAAGTGACCACCGATAAAGCTTATACATGGCGTAACGGTAGCTGGAAATTAGTCGGTGGTTTACCGTCTGAAACACCAGCAGCGGAACTCAAATATAAAATTGTCGCGTACGATTACGGTGTAAAACGTAATATTTTACGTATGTTGGTTGACCGTGGTTGTGATGTGACGGTAGTGCCTGCTCAAACATCTGCTGCAGATGTCCTTGCCATGAACCCTGATGGGGTCTTCCTATCAAATGGTCCTGGCGACCCTGAGCCATGTGATTATGCTATTACTGCTATCCAGCAAATATTAACAACTGATATTCCAGTGTTTGGTATTTGTTTAGGCCACCAGTTACTTGCATTAGCCTCTGGTGCGAAAACCTTAAAAATGAAGTTTGGTCACCATGGTGCAAACCATCCAGTGAGCAATGTTGAAAATGGTCGCGTGATGATCACCAGTCAAAACCACGGTTTTGCTGCTGATGAAACCACATTGCCAGCAAACATCAAGGTGACGCATAAGTCGTTATTTGATGGTTCGTTACAAGGTATTCACCTAACGGATAAGCCAGCATTTAGCTTCCAGGGACACCCTGAAGCGAGTCCTGGGCCAACCGATGCCGCACCGCTGTTCGATCATTTCATCGAGCTAATTGAACAATACCGTCAGCACGCCAAGTAGTTATCTGGGAGAAGACAGAAGCAATGCCAAAACGTACAGATATAAAAAGTATTCTTATCCTAGGTGCCGGTCCAATTGTTATTGGCCAGGCGTGTGAGTTTGATTATTCAGGTGCGCAAGCTTGTAAAGCACTTCGTGAAGAAGGCTATCGCGTTATTCTGGTTAACTCTAATCCAGCAACGATTATGACCGACCCTGAAATGGCCGATGCAACCTATATCGAGCCTATTCATTGGGAAGTGGTACGCAACATCATCGCCAAAGAACGTCCAGATGCAATTCTACCGACGATGGGTGGACAAACTGCACTGAACTGCGCGCTTCAGCTTGAAGCACAAGGCGTACTAAAAGAGTTTAATGTTGAAATGATTGGTGCGACAGCGGATGCGATTGATAAAGCTGAAGACCGTAGTCGTTTCGACAAAGCGATGAAATCCATTGGTTTAGACTGCCCGCGTGCGGGTATTGCTCATAACATGGATGAAGCGTATGGCGTATTAGATATGGTGGGCTTTCCCTGTATCATTCGTCCGTCTTTCACCATGGGTGGCAGCGGCGGTGGTATTGCCTACAACAAAGAAGAGTTTGAAGAGATTTGTTCTCAAGGCTTGGACTTGTCGCCAACTAACGAATTATTGATCGATGAATCATTAATTGGTTGGAAAGAATATGAAATGGAAGTGGTTCGTGATCGCAACGATAACTGTATTATCGTGTGTACTATCGAAAACTTCGATGCGATGGGTGTTCACACCGGTGACTCAATTACCGTTGCACCGGCACAAACGCTAACCGATAAAGAATATCAATTAATGCGTAACGCTTCTTTAGCGGTACTGCGTGAAATTGGTGTTGAAACCGGTGGCTCAAACGTACAATTTGGTATTTGTCCTAATACTGGCCGTATGGTTATTATTGAGATGAACCCACGTGTATCACGTTCATCTGCTTTAGCCTCTAAAGCAACCGGTTTCCCGATAGCTAAAATTGCTGCTAAGTTAGCGGTTGGTTTTACGCTTGATGAGCTTAGCAACGACATTACTGGCGGTAAAACACCAGCGTCGTTCGAGCCTGCAATCGATTACGTTGTGACTAAAATCCCCCGTTTTAACTTTGAAAAGTTTGCCGGTGCAAATGACCGTCTAACAACCCAAATGAAATCTGTGGGTGAAGTAATGGCCATTGGCCGTACTTTCCAAGAGTCATTACAAAAAGCGTTACGTGGCCTTGAAGTGGGTCGTAACGGTTTTGATTCTCTGGTTGATTTACAATCACCAGAAGCGATGCAACGTATCCGTCATGAATTAAAAGAGCCAGGTTGTGACCGTATTTGGTATATAGCCGATGCATTCCGTGCTGGTTTAAGTCGTGATGATATCTTCACTCTGACTAACGTTGATCACTGGTTCCTCGTTCAAATCGAAGATTTGGTTACCCAAGAAGCGAAAGTCGCTGAGCTTGGTATGTCAGGTTTAGAGCAAAACTACTTACGTCAATTAAAGCGTAAAGGTTTCTCTGATTTACGTTTAGCTGATGTGTTAGGTGTGAGTGAAGGCGAAATTCGTAAACTACGTCATCGCCATGAAATTCATCCGGTATACAAGCGTGTAGATACATGTGCTGCTGAATTCTCAACTGACACGGCTTACATGTACTCAACGTACGAAGAAGAATGTGAATCTAACCCATCGAACCGTGACAAAATCATGATTTTGGGTGGTGGCCCTAACCGAATTGGCCAGGGTATTGAGTTCGATTATTGCTGTGTCCATGCTGCATTAGCATTACGTGAAGACGGTTATGAAACCATCATGGTTAACTGTAACCCTGAAACGGTATCAACCGACTACGATACATCTGACCGCTTATACTTTGAACCTGTAACGCTAGAAGACGTACTCGAGATTGTGCGTATCGAAAAGCCAAAAGGTGTAATCGTCCAATACGGTGGCCAAACTCCGCTTAAACTCGCGCGCGAATTAGAAGCCGCAGGCGTACCGATTATTGGTACCAGCCCTGATGCGATTGACCGTGCAGAAGACCGCGAACGTTTCCAACAAGCCATTCAACGTTTGAACATGAAGCAGCCAGAAAATGCGACAGTGACAACAGTTGAAAGTGCTGTGATAGAAGCGGAAAAAATAGGTTATCCGTTGGTTGTACGTCCGTCTTATGTGTTGGGTGGACGTGCGATGGAAATCGTATACGACAAGCAAGATTTACTACGCTACTTCAATGAAGCGGTTAAAGTATCTAATGCATCACCAGTATTACTTGATCACTTCTTAGATGATGCGATTGAAGTGGATATCGATGCAGTGTGTGACGGTGAAACTGTGGTGGTTGGCGCCATTATGGAGCATATTGAACAAGCAGGAGTTCACTCTGGTGACTCAGGTTGTTCATTACCACCTTACACCTTGAGTGCTGATATTCAGGCCAGAATGCGTGACCAAGTGTCTAAACTGGCTTTTGAATTAGGCGTGATCGGTTTAATGAACGTGCAGTTTGCGGTAAAAGATAACGAAATCTATATGATTGAAGTTAACCCGCGTGCCGCTCGTACAGTACCATTTGTGTCTAAAGCGACAGGCGTGCCGTTAGCTAAAATTGCAGCTCGAGTGATGGCTGGCCAAAGCTTAATTTCGCAAAACTTTACTAAAGAAGTGATTCCACCATATTTCTCGGTAAAAGAAGTGGTATTACCGTTTAATAAGTTCCCAGGTGTTGACCCGCTATTAGGCCCAGAAATGCGCTCAACCGGTGAAGTCATGGGCGTGGGTGATACTTTTGCTGAAGCTTATGCCAAAGCACAGCTTGGTGCTACATCTGAAGTGCCTAAATCGGGCCGTGCGTTATTATCTGTGCGTAACAGTGATAAAAAACGCGTTGCCGATTTAGCTTCTAAGCTGATTGAGCTAGGTTATGAAATTGATGCCACTCATGGTACCGCGATTATTTTAGGTGAAGCAGGGATTAATCCTCGCTTAGTTAACAAAGTGCATGAAGGTCGTCCACACATTCTTGATCGTATTAAAAATGGTGAATATACCTACATTGTTAACACCACTGAAGGTCGTCAAGCAATTGAAGACTCACGTCAGATCCGTCGTGGAGCATTGCGCTATAAAGTGAATTACACTACGACATTAAATGCTGCCTTTGCGACGTGTTTAGCGCATTCTGCAGATGATCGTATCAAGGTGACGTCTTTACAAGAGTTACACAAACGCATCAAAAGCTAATTTTATGGTGCGTTAACGATTAAGGTCGCCTTTTGGCGACCTTTTTTATGACATTTTGATGATGGATGACTAGCAAGTCTGTAAAAGCTTAGGTAAGCTGTCTGCCATCATCGAAAAGATGCATCCTAGATACGCACGCTAAGTCGATTGCGTACTTCCAACTGAATTTTTACTGTGTTGACTTATCGTCAGCACGGGATGCTTTTGTTTTTAAAGGAGACAAAGACATTATGAGTAAGGTCCCAATGACTGTAGTTGGCGCTGATCAATTACGTAAAGAACTTGAATTGTTAAAGTTCGATCGCCGTCCAAAAATTACTGAAGCAATTGCTTCAGCACGCGAATTAGGCGATTTAAAAGAAAATGCTGAATATCATGCAGCCCGTGAAGATCAAGGCATTTGTGAAGCACGTATTCGTGACATCGAAGGCAAGTTATCTAACGCTCAAATTATTGACGTCACAAAGTTAGAAAATACTGGCCGAGTCATTTTTGGTACAACAGTAACTATTTTGAACATAGATACTGATGCTGAAGTGACGTATCGCATAGTCGGTGATGACGAGGCGGATATTAAGCAAAATTTAATTTCTGTTAATTCACCTATTGCACGTGGATTAATTGGTAAAAGTGAAGGCGATGAAGTATCGATTACCACTCCAGGTGGATTGACTGATTATGAAATCATAACGGTTAAATATCTTTAAGTATTGTGAATAATCGAGTGTGCCTTTTTCTTAACCATTTGTTTTAGTTATTGTATTAAACTAACTGCTTAAGCATTTATCATACTTTTATGCACAACCCAATACCGATATAATGGCCACTAGCCAGACATCGCACTAAATAGAATACTGTTTAGTGCTTTTTTATATCCATCGTAGAGTTAATGCATGTGCTAGATATGATAGAACATGTAAAAAAATTCATTTGCAGATTAAAGGTGCAATAGATATTATCGTTTAAGTTTACATTGTTGTTACATTTTACCGTATGAGCAATAATATTCTTTGAACAATCTGTTAGAAAATCGTTTAAAAACTAATTTGTTAGATTACTTTATTAGGCAGTGTTGTTAGATGATTTTATTAGATAGTGTTTTTGACATGTTAATTTTAGAATTTTGAATTTTAGAAATTGTGTAGCTTGATTAAATAAGGTCATTATGACGTTTCCATGGGCTCGTATACTACTAATGCTGGTAATTGTGGGGTTGTGTTCAATCTTCCTCCTCAATAGCCGTGTGTTAGTTTTAGCATCGATGCCATTTGCTTCGTCTACTTCTTATTCTTGTTCATATAATGTGGATTCGCTGACAGATGATCGAATTTGTGAACAACCAATAAGTTCAGCCCCTGTTGATATCACCTTGGCGTCAGTTAAATCAATAGACAGTTCAATCGACAATTTAGCCAATAATTTAGAAAATAATTTAGAAAATAATTCAGCAGATAGCACAATTGATACTCTCGTTAACAGTCCAGTAGATTCAAATCAACTAACTGCGTTAACCAATACGCTTATTGATGTTAATAGCACATTATTGGGCTACGTTGGCGAACCTTCATCAACAAACCCAGTCTCTGAAAAATCTGTCTCTGAACGTTCTGTTTCTGAGAATTCTAGTTCAAACGATATTCATTTTGTTCCTACCTATTCAGCGCGTTACCTCAGTATTGTTCAATATCAATCGGATGAATCAAAACCTAATTATCTATTGGCCTATGAATTTGTTTCTCCGCCAGTACCAAGTTTAACCATAGGCTATCAAATTAACTTTAGTCCGCAATTGGACTGGGTATTATCAACGGCTTCAGCCCCTTCAAGACTTTCCGCTTGGAAAGAGTCTAATCTACTTTTCGTTCACGCTCACACCTGTTAACTACATTATATTGATTAAAAATGTCATTAGCCTTGCTAATGAGTTTTGCTGTGGGTAGATGAATTGGGTCAATACCTATCATCACTCACGTACATTTTTATCGAGGTTTTACCCCGATGTAGTGAGATCAAGTGTTATGAAATCAAAATCGAATACCAAACCGTTAAATCAATATGCTCAGTGGAAATACTGGCTATTAATTAGCACACTCATCATCTTATTTATGAGTGCTTTGCCATCTTGGTATGGTGAAGACCCTGCCGTACAACTTGCCGTTAAACCGACCCAATCATTAACAGTGGAACAAATCCACCATGTGTTACAACAAGCGGGCATAAACAGTAAGCGTATCGAGCAGCAACAAGATAATTTACTTGTGGTGTTAGATGATCCCGATATGCAAACCCAAGCTAAAAAGACCTTAGCACAACAGTTTGAACACCAAGCTCAAGTGACGTTAGCGTTAGCTCCAGCAGCGCCGGATTGGTTATTAAATTTAGGCGTTAAACCGATTAAACTTGGTTTAGATTTACGCGGTGGAGTGCAGTTTCTACTGGATGTGGATCTTGATTTAGTGTTTCAAAACCAAGCAGTATTAGTGAGTGATGCTGTAAAGCAATTTGTCAGAGAGCAGCATATCAGCGGTGTAATGGTGCGTTTTGGCACTGGAGCGGAACTGACGGTTAACAGCGCCAGTGATGATGCTCGTGGTCAAATAAGACAATTTATTGCTCAGCAGTACCCTCAATGGCAAGTCACAGGCCATCAACAAACTTTGAGTATCAATCTTTCCCAAAGTGAACAGCTCAAATTAACCAATTTAACGGTACAGCAAAACTTGCAAATTATGCGCAGCCGTATTGAAGAACTTGGTATTACCGAAGCGCTAGTTCAACGTCAAGGAGAGAACCGGATTAGGATTGAGTTACCAGGAGTGCAAGATCCTGCCACCGCTAAAAATGTTATCGGTGCAACCGCTAGTTTGGCATTTTATCCAGTGGTGCAAGCTGACTCTCTTTATGCTGTTGTGATGAATGATGAGCATAATGAGCCAGTCTATGTGTCAAAAAAACCAGTACTCGGTGGTGATCACATTATTGATGCTCGAGCCACTACTGGCGATTTTGGTATGGCGAAAGTAAACATCAGTCTTGACGCTGCAGGTGGCAAGTTAATGTCTGATTTTTCGCGAGATAATATCGGTAAACCTATGGCAACAGCTTATAGCGAATACAGCCGTGATGAACAAGGTAAAGCCAAACAAACCACTAAAATTATCAGTGTTGCAACCATTCAGAGTCAACTCGGTAACCGCTTTGAAATCACTGGAGCAGGTAGCCATCAAGAGGCGCAGCAATTAGCTTTGTTATTAAGAGCTGGCTCTATGACTGCACCTGTAACCATAGTGGAAGAACGTACTATTGGGCCTAGTTTAGGGGCCGAGAATATTGTTAATGGTTTTGCTGCTCTAGCCTTAGGTTTATCGGCTACATTACTGTTTATGGCTTGTTGGTATCGCCGTTTAGGTTGGGTTGCAAATATAGCGTTAATCGCCAATTTGGTGATGTTATTTGGATTGTTAGCGCTCATTCCTGGAGCGGTATTGACCTTACCAGGTATTGCCGGGTTAGTGCTTACTGTCGGTATGGCAGTCGATACTAACGTACTTATTTTTGAGCGAATAAAAGAAAAGCTTGCGGAAGGTCGTAGCTTTGCCAATGCGATTGATGTGGGATTTGATAGTGCGTTTTCAACCATTTTTGATGCTAACTTCACCACGATGATCACCGCAGTGGTGTTATTTTCGATTGGTAATGGCCCTATTCAAGGCTTTGCGTTGACCTTAGGTTTGGGGTTATTAACCAGTATGTTTACCGGTATTTTTGCTTCACGCGCATTAATCAACTTAGTTTATGGTCGTGACACTCGTCGCGCTATTAAGGTGTAATTTTATGAACTCAACTCAAACAAATTATTCAACAGACAAGCTCAAATACTTAACTCAGTGGCGTTATGCATCGAGTCTGATTTCGATTGTATTAATGCTGTTATCGTTAACCGCGATAGGAATAAAAGGGTTTAATTGGGGCTTAGATTTTACCGGCGGTGTGGTCACAGAGATTCAAATGGATCATCACATCACTGCCAGTGAAATACAGCCATTAATGACTGCAGCATATCAACAAGAGGTCAGTGTTATTTCAGCCAGTGAACCAGGCCGTTGGGTATTACGATATGCCAATATACCTGATGAGAATCAACGCCCAGAACTGGCTGAAGTATTGGCGCCATTAAATACTGACATCAACGTGTTAAATAGCAGTATCGTCGGACCACAAGTGGGACAAGAGTTGGTTGAACAAGGCAGTTTAGCTTTATTAGTCGCCATGCTGTGTATTATGGGGTATCTAAGTTTTCGCTTTGAATGGCGTTTAGCGTCAGGTGCACTGTTTGCTTTGGTACATGATGTGGTGTTTGTGTTAGCTTTTTTCGCGTTAAGCCAAATGGAATTTAATTTAACTGTATTAGCCGCGATAATGGCAATTTTAGGGTATTCACTCAATGATTCAATTATTATTGCGGACAGGATCCGGGAGCAGTTAGTGGCTAAACCACAGTGGAACATAACTGACATTAACAACTTAGCAATTAAATCAACCTTTTCCAGAACTATGGTCACTTCAGGAACTACATTGATAACGGTAGTGGCTTTATGGATTTTGGGTGGGGCACCGCTTGAAGGTTTTTCTATCGCGATGTTTATTGGTATTTTAACCGGTACTTGGTCATCGATTTCAATTGGTGCTACCTTGCCTGAGTTTCTAGGCTTAAAGGCAGAGCATTATCAAGTTATCCCAATACCTGATCATCCCTGATTAACGATAATTCATCTCCAATAAAAAAGCCGCTGTATTCAGCGGCTTTTTATAAAAGGGTGCGAAATTATTTGGCTTTAGGCAAAGCAATTTTCATTTCAGCCGAATGACGGAAAATAACTAACACATGACCGATAAGTTGCACTTTCGTAGACTGGGTTTCACGTACAATGGCGTCAACGATGGCATTTTTTAGCTCTCTGTCTGCAGAGGCTACTTTCACTTTAATCAATTCATGATGTGTAAGAGCGCTATCAATTTCAGCCAGAACACCTTCAGTTAGTCCATTGCCACCAAGCAGCACCACTGGTTTTAGACTGTGCGCCAGACCTTTTAAATGCTGTTTTTGTTTGGTTGTTAAGTTCATTTGTACCAACTTTTGCTGAGTTACTGTTGAAAAACGGGTATTCTACCCTTATATAGAGCTTATGTAACTCTGAATCGTTGCGGAATTTAAATGACAACCAAAAAACGTACGGCGAGCTCAACTCGCTGGATGCAAGAACACTTTGATGATCACTATGTGAAATTAGCCCAAAAACGAGGCTTACGTTCACGAGCAGCATTCAAGTTAGAAGAGATCCAACAAAAAGATCACTTAATAAAACAGGGTATGACAGTCGTTGACTTAGGTGCTGCTCCTGGTGGTTGGTCACAAGTGGCTGTTAAACTTACTGGCGACAAAGGTAAAGTGATTGCTTGTGACATTTTACCGATGGATCCTATTGTTGGCGTTGATTTTCTTCAAGGTGATTTTAGAGAGGATAAAGTGCTGCAGGCATTGCTTGAGCGAGTAGGTCAAGATAAAGTGGATGTGGTACTATCAGATATGGCTCCGAACATGAGTGGTTCGGGTGCTGTAGATCAGCCAAGAGCTATGTATTTAGTTGAATTGGCGCTAGATATGTGTCATCAAGTGTTGACGCCTAACGGCTGTTTTGCTGTTAAAGTCTTTCAGGGGGAGGGCTTTGACGACTACATAAAAACAGTCAAACAGGCATTCAAAGTAGTAAAAACCCGTAAACCAGACTCCTCTAGAGCGCGCTCTCGAGAAGTCTATCTAGTGGCGACTGGTTACAAGTTGTAGTAGTCTAAAGTTAATAATCGCAGGACTGTTAAGAGGTCGAGTAATTTGAGTGACATGGCTAAAAATTTAATACTCTGGGTTGTCATCGCTGTTGTGCTGATGTCAGTTTTCCAGGGTTATTCCCCCTCTTCTTCGAATTCGCAGAAGATGGATTATTCCGCCTTTTTGGACAATGTTCGAAATGGTCAAGTTAACAAGGTCGAAATAAAAAGCGATCAACGAACTATTGAAGGGACTAAACGTACCGGCGAGAAGTTCACCACAATTATGCCTATATATGATCAAGATTTAATTAATGATCTTCAAACTAAAGGTATTGACTATAAAGGCCAAGAAGCTGAAGAATCTGGTTTCTTAACTCAAATCTTTATTTCATGGTTCCCAATGTTACTGCTAATTGGAGTATGGATATTCTTCATGCGTCAAATGCAAGGTGGTGGCGGTAAGGGCGCAATGTCATTTGGTAAGAGTAAAGCCAAATTGATGAGCGAAGATCAAATTAAAACCACTTTTGCAGACGTCGCTGGTTGTGATGAAGCAAAAGAAGAAGTGAAAGAACTGGTTGATTATTTGCGTGACCCAACTAAGTTCCAAAAATTAGGCGGCCGTATTCCTACGGGCGTGTTAATGGTTGGGCAACCAGGTACAGGTAAAACCTTGCTAGCGAAGGCTATTGCTGGTGAATCTAAGGTGCCATTCTTTACTATTTCAGGTTCTGATTTTGTCGAAATGTTTGTCGGTGTTGGTGCATCTCGTGTGCGTGACATGTTTGAACAAGCTAAAAAATCTTCTCCTTGTATCATCTTTATCGATGAAATTGATGCTGTAGGCCGCCAACGTGGCGCTGGTGTTGGTGGTGGTCACGATGAGCGTGAGCAAACATTAAACCAGTTACTGGTTGAGATGGATGGTTTCGAAGGTAATGAAGGCGTTATTGTCATTGCGGCAACTAACCGTCCAGACGTACTCGATTCTGCATTACTTCGTCCAGGTCGATTTGACCGCCAAGTCGTCGTCGGTTTACCAGACGTGCGTGGTCGTGAACAAATCCTTAAAGTACACATGCGTAAAGTACCTTTGTCAGACGATGTTAAAGCAAGTGTTATTGCCCGTGGTACCCCAGGATTTTCTGGTGCAGACTTAGCAAACCTTGTTAACGAAGCTGCGTTGTTTGCTGCTCGTGGTAATCGTCGTGTAGTCGGTATGGAAGAGTTCGAGCGTGCTAAAGACAAAATCATGATGGGTGCTGAGCGCCGTTCTATGGTGATGTCTGAATCGGACAAAGAGATGACGGCTTATCATGAAGCCGGACATGCTATTGTTGGTTGCTTAGTGCCAGAACATGACCCTGTACATAAAGTGACCATTATTCCGCGCGGTCGTGCATTAGGTGTGACGTTCTTCTTACCTGAAGCTGATGCTGTTAGTCAAAGCCGTCGCAAATTAGAATCACAGATTTCAGTTGCTTACGGTGGACGTTTAGCCGAAGAGCTTATTTACGGAAGCGAACAAGTCTCTACCGGCGCTTCGCAAGACATTAAATACGCGACATCAATTGCACGTAACATGGTTACGCAATGGGGTTTCTCTGACAAGTTGGGTCCTTTACTCTATGCAGAAGAAGAAAACGAAGTTTTCTTAGGTCGCAGTATGGGTAAATCAAAGGCTATGTCAGGTGATACAGCGTCATTAATTGATTCAGAAATCAAAATGTTTATCGATAAAAACTATCAACGTGCACAAACCATGTTGACAGAAAATATGGATATCTTACATGCGATGAAAGACGCACTGATGAAGTACGAAACGATTGATTCGTTGCAAATTGACGATTTAATGCATCGCCGTGAAGTGCGTATGCCAGCTGAATGGCAAAAAGATGAATCATCTGACGATAAAGATAATGGCAATACCACGCCTAAATCTGAAATTGAAACGCCAGTGGATGACGCTAAAACCGACGCTAAAGTCGATAATAAAGCCGATACTAATGATGCGGATGAATCACCAGCTAAATAAATAATTTAGTGAATAAAGAAAACCCCGCAAGGGGTTTTCTTGTTTTTAATCTACTGTAGGAAAATACCATTGTTTCAATTAACTCATGCCAATAAAACGCTCGACTTGTCAGCCCCTGTAGTAATGGGAATTGTAAACGTGACACCAGATTCGTTTTCTGATGGTGGCGAATACATCGATTTCGAACAAGCTTGTCGACATGTTGATTATATGGTTGAACAAGGTGCATTAATTATAGACGTCGGCGGTGAGTCTACTCGCCCTGGAGCAGCAGAGGTTTCTGTTGAGCAAGAGCTCGCACGGGTTATTCCTATTATTGAATATACTGCAAAAACACACGACGTATGGATTTCGATAGACACTAGCAAACCTGAAGTGATGGAACTGGCGGTAAATGCCGGTGCTAATTTGATTAATGATGTGCGCGCATTACAAATGCCTGGGGCTTTAGCAATGGCTGCGACGTTAGATGTGCCAATTTGCTTGATGCACATGCAGGGCGAGCCAAAAACAATGCAAGATAAACCTGAGTATCAGGATGTGATTGATGAGGTTGCCGCTTTTTTTGAATTGCGTATAGCTTACTGCGAAGCAGCCGGAATTGAGCGCGAACGCTTAATTCTTGATCCAGGTTTTGGCTTTGGCAAAACTTTAGCGCATAATTACCGCCTGTTAGCTGCGTTGCCAAAATTGCATGAGTTTCACTTACCTTTACTGGTGGGCTTATCACGTAAGAGCATGATGGGTGACCTGTTAGCGCGTGATACCGATCAACGTCTTGCGGGTAGTCTCGCAGGGGCATTGATTGCTGCTCAGCAAGGTGCGCATATTATACGTGTCCATGATGTACCCGAAACTGTCGATGTACTTAAAGTGATGTCAGAAACAATGGCCTACTTGTAGTGGCAGCGGCACAATAACGTTATAAGTACAGTGAAATCACTTAAGTAGGGATCTGTGAAACAAAGAAAATTTTTTGGAACCGATGGTATTCGCGGCAGAGTCGGGGCGGGTAAAATGACCCCTGAACTGGCATTGAAGCTCGGTTGGGCTGCTGGACGAGTATTGTCTCGAAATGGCACTCAAAAAGTGATTATTGGTAAGGATACCCGTATTTCAGGTTACCTATTTGAATCGGCGTTAGAAGCTGGATTATCAGCTGCTGGATTAAACGTGTTATTACTTGGCCCAATGCCGACCCCAGCAGTGGCTTATTTAACTCGTACTTTTCGTGCAGAAGCTGGTGTGGTAATTAGTGCTTCGCATAATCCTTACTATGACAACGGTATCAAGTTCTTCTCTACCGATGGCAGTAAGCTTGATGATGCAATTGAATTAGAAATTGAGGCTGAACTTGAAAAGCCGTTAGTGTGTGTTGAGTCGCACTTATTAGGTAAAGCTCGTCGAATTGAAGATGCTGCAGGGCGTTACATCGAATATTGCAAAGGGAACTTTCCTGCCGACCAAACTCTTGAGGGCTTAAAAATTGTCGTCGATTGTGCTCATGGTGCAACGTATCATATTGCCCCTAATGTATTCCGTGAATTGGGTGCTGACGTGATTGCTATTGGCGATAAACCCGATGGACTCAATATCAATGATAAAGTTGGCGCAACATCAATGGCTAAGATTTGTGAGACTGTATTGGCTGAAAAAGCTGATTTAGGGATTGCATTAGATGGTGACGGTGATCGTATTATGATGGTTAATCGTCATGGTGAAGTAGTCGATGGTGATCAGATCCTGTATATTTTAGCGGTAGATGCTCAAAAACGTGGTATTTTAAAAGGTGGAGTGGTCGGCACCTTAATGTCTAATTTAGGTTTAGATTTAGCGTTGCAAGCACTTGATATTCCTTTTGTTCGCTCTAAAGTCGGTGACAGATATGTCATGGAAATGCTGAGGGAGAATGAATGGCGTATAGGTGGTGAAAACTCTGGTCATATTCTCAACCTAGATCATGGTACTACCGGTGATGGTATTGTTGCAGGTATTTTAGTGTTAGCAGCGATGCGCCGTCAAAATGCGTCGCTTGAACAATTAACAGAGCCGATGAAGATGTTGCCTCAAGTATTGGTTAATGTCCGCTTTGAAGGGGACTCTAATCCGTTAGATACCGATGCGGTGAAATCTGCGCAAGCTGAGGTTGAGTTGCAATTAGGTGCTCGCGGACGGGTTTTATTACGAAAGTCGGGTACCGAACCGTTAATCAGAGTGATGGTTGAAGGTGATGATCATCCGCAAGTGCTTGCACATGCAAATCGTATTGCTGACGCGGTAAAGGCAGCATGTTAATCATTTGAATATTCAGATATGTTGTTGCTCGCTTAAAAAGTAGACGCTTCGACACTTTATGTGAAATATTCCCCTTTTAGCTCTTGTAACTTGATAAGTGGTTCGCTATTATTCACGCCGCTTTCAGAGGAGACAGTGAATGGCACTCAGACGTCCTATGGTCGCTGGCAACTGGAAAATGAATGGTAATTCAGCACTAGCAGAAGAACTATTTAAGAAGTTTGCTACAAAGCTCCAAAATGATTCCGCTGAAGTGGTTTTATGCCCGCCTTCAATTTATCTTGAAAGTGTTAGGCAGCTGCTTGAAGCCAATAAGCAAACCTTAGATGGTGCGCTTGTTAGAATGGGTGCACAAAATCTTAGTCAACATGATTTTGGTGCATATACCGGCGAAATATCCGGGCAGATGCTAAAAGATTCTGGATGTCGATATGTTATTATCGGCCATTCCGAACGTCGCCGTATGTACGGAGAGACGAGTAATATCGTGGCAGAGAAGTTTGCCGCAGCACAAAAATATGGTCTGACACCGATTTTATGCGTAGGTGAATCAGGGCCAGCTCGTGAAGCAAGACGTACCTTTGAGGTGATTGCGGAAGAGCTTGATATAGTAATTGAAAAAAACGGTACCATGGCTTTTGATAACGCAATTATCGCCTACGAACCTTTATGGGCTGTAGGGACAGGTAAAAGCGCAACACCAGAACAGGCACAAGAAGTACATGCGTTTATTCGCAGTCGCCTCTCTGAAGTATCTCCCTTTATTGGTGAGAATATCAGAATTCTATACGGTGGTAGCGTCACCCCAAGCAATGCGGCAGATATATTTGCCCAGCCTGATGTTGATGGTGGTCTGATTGGCGGTGCAAGTTTGAACTCAAGTGAGTTTTTAAGTTTATGTACCATAGCAATGAGCGCGTAATTATATGTACGAAGTTCTGATAGTTGTATACTTGGTGGTAGCTTTAGGTCTTATTGGCTTAATTTTAATTCAACAAGGAAAGGGTGCCGATATGGGCGCATCTTTCGGAGCCGGTGCCTCAGGCACTTTATTTGGCTCAAGTGGTTCAGGTAATTTCCTGACTCGCAGTACTGCAGTATTAGCCATTGGCTTTTTTGCATTAAGTTTAGTGATTGGTAATTTAAGTGCTAATCACACTGAGCAAAATGATCAGTGGAAAGATTTAGGTCCAGCAGCAGAGCAAATCATTGATGATGCGCCTGTTCAGACCGAACAGTCAGAAACGAAAATTCCTGACTAGTATACCAGGTGTCGCCGAGGTGGTGGAATTGGTAGACGCGCAGCCTTGAGGTGGCTGTGTCTTAACGGACGTGCGGGTTCAAGTCCCGCTCTCGGCACCAGATTTAAACTAACAAATCATGGATTGAGTTTGATTAGTTATTGCAAGATATAGTGTAAATCAATATACTTGCATCAGTTGACGCGGGGTGGAGCAGTTGGTAGCTCGTCGGGCTCATAACCCGAAGGTCGTCGGTTCAAATCCGGCCCCCGCAACCAGCTCCTTGTGATTTAATTTCGTAAGAGAATAAATCACAATTTACAGGTTTTATAATAAAATAACCTCGTGATTACGGGGTTTTTTGTTATATGAACTTTTAAATATCCGTGTTAGATGCGGGTTGCAATGGGGCTATTAGCCCTTTTTTTGTTTTTTTGGGGGTCATTTTTGGCAACAATAGAATCCAAGCTAGTTGAAATGTTAACAGTACCTGTTGAAGCTCTAGGCTTTAAACTATGGGGCATTGAGTATATTCAAGCTGGTCGTCACTCAATTCTTCGTGTGTTTATTGATCACGAGAATGGCATCAATATTGAAGATTGTGCAGAAGCCAGTCGTCAAGTTAGCGCAGTTATGGATGTTGAAGACCCTATTTCTACAGAATACACATTAGAAGTATCTTCACCTGGCGTAGATAGACCGTTATTTACCGCCGAGCAATATAGAGCTTATATCGGTGAAGAAACAAAAGTACAATTGACTATGCCTGTTGCCGGTAGTCGTAATTTAAAAGGCGTCATCAGTAGTGTTGATGGGCAAATGCTCACTATCACCGTTGATGGTAAAGACTTGATTGTTGCTTTGGATAATATCCGTAAAGGCAACGTTATAGCTAAGTTTTGATAGTTTCAGGTGAAGAACGAGGCAAGACCAAATGAATAAAGAGATCCTGCTAGTCGCAGAAGCGGTTTCCAATGAGAAAGGCCTTCCGCGCGAGAAAATTTTCGAAGCGCTAGAAATTGCACTGGCTACCGCAACAAAGAAAAAATATGAAGGCGATATCGAAGTTCGCGTTGCTATTGATCGTAAAACAGGCCATTACGACACTTTCCGTCGTTGGATGGTAGTTGACGATAAAGGCGAAGCTCTGGAAAATCCATACAGCGAAATTACGTTTGAAGCCGCTCGTTATGAAGAACCAGAGATTCAAGTGGGTGAGTTTATTGAAGATCAGATCGACTCAGTTGCATTTGACCGTATCACCACACAAACCGCGAAACAAGTTATCGTACAAAAAGTACGTGAAGCTGAACGTGCACAAATTGTTGAACAATTTATTGAGCGTGAAGGTGAGATTGTTACTGGTGTTGTTAAGAAAAGCACCCGTGAAAGCGTAGTTGTTGATTTAGGTAACAATGCTGATGGCGTGTTATTTAAAGAAGATTTAATCAGCCGTGAATCTTTCCGTCCTGGTGACCGTGTGCGTGCATTATTGTACTCAGTACGTCCAGAGGCACGTGGTGCGCAGTTATTTTTAACCCGCAGTAAATCTGAAATGTTAATTGAACTGTTTCGGGTTGAAGTACCAGAAATTTACGACGAATTAATCGAAGTAATGGGTGCCGCTCGTGATCCAGGCGCTCGTGCTAAAATCGCTGTGAAATCAAATGATCGTCGCATTGACCCTATTGGTGCTTGTGTTGGTATGCGTGGCGCACGTGTACAAGCCGTATCAAACGAATTAGGTGGCGAGCGAGTCGATATCGTGTTGTGGGATGATAATCCTGCACAATATGTGATCAATGCCATGGCGCCAGCTGATGTTGCATCTATCATTGTGGATGAAGACAACCACTCGATGGATATTGCTGTAGAAGCTGACAGTTTGGCACAGGCTATTGGTCGTAATGGCCAAAACGTACGTTTAGCCACTCAACTTACTGGTTGGGAACTAAACGTAATGACAGTTGAAGACATGAACAAAAAACACCAAGCCGAAAGTGCAAAAGTGATTGATTTGTTTGTAGCTTATCTGGATGTAGATAAAGATTTTGCAGCCGTATTGGCTGATGAGGGATTCACTTCGCTAGAAGAGATTGCTTATGTCCCAGAATCTGAACTATTAGCAGTAGAAGGTTTCGACGAAGGAATCGTTGAAGCATTACGTGAACGTGCAAAGGCGGCAATCTCTACAAGAGCATTAGCGTCGGAAGAAGCGTTAGATGGTGCAGAGCCAAGTGATGATTTACTAGCATTGGAAGGATTAGAAAGACATTTAGCTTATGTTCTTGCGAGCAAAGGCGTAGTGACTTTAGAAGACTTGGCCGAGCAAGGTATTGACGATTTAATTGATATTGAAGAATTAACAGAAGAAAAAGCAGGCGAGCTCATCATGGCTGCCCGCAATATCTGTTGGTTTGGCGAAGAAGCATAAGTCGATCAACAGGGGGATCTAATTGATGGCAGATACAAGCGTAGAAAAATTAGCAGCGGAAGTGGGAAAATCGGTTGATCGATTAATCGAGCAATTCTCACAAGCTGGTATGAACAAAAAACAACTCGATACTGTTTCAGAAAAAGAGAAGCAACAACTTCTTGATTATCTAAAAAAACAGCATGGTGCAGATTCAGTTCCGACTAAAATGACATTGCAACGTAAAACGGTGTCTACGTTAAGTGTTGCAAGCACTGGCGGTCAGTCGAAAGACGTGAAGGTAGAAGTACGTAAAAAACGTACTTTTGTTAAGCGCGATGATGCAGAATTAGCAAAACAAGCTGAATTAGAAACTCAAGCAAAAGCCAAAGCAGAAGCTGAAGCCCAAGCAAAAGTGGAAGCTGAAGCAAAAGCAACTGCAGAAGCGAAAGCTAATGCAGAAGCGAAGAAAAAAGCGGAAGCAGAAGCCAAATTGAAATCAGAAAAAGTAAAGTCTGAACCTAAAGTAACTAAAGTTGCTGACCCAGAAACTGCAGCAGCAAAAGTTGAAGCAGATCGTTTAAAAGCGACTCAAGAAGCAGTGCTTACTCAAAAGCAAAAAGATGAAGCCGCTAAAGCAGCTGAAACTGCACGCCTCCTTGCTGAAGTAAACTCAAAGCGTTGGGCTGAAGAAGAACGCCAACGTTTAGATGCTGAAAAGAATGGCGATCACCACATCACAACCTCTAAAGTTGCTCGTGCAGCAGAAGACAGTTCAGATGCTGATGATGAAAAACGTGGTCGTCGTGCGCGCAACAAAAACGCCAACAAAAAACGTGGCGGAAAAGATGCTCGTGACGGTCGTGAAAAACACATGCGTAACCGCAGTACAGCACCTGAATCTATGGCACACGGTTTTAATAAACCTGCTGCAGCTGTTAGTCGTGATGTGCGTATCGGTGAAACCGTAACCGTATCAGAATTAGCGCATTTAATGGCAATTAAAGCCACTGTTATCATCAAGCAAATGATGAAAATGGGCACTATGGTAACGATTAACCAAGTACTTGACCAAGAAACAGCCCAAATGGTTGCTGAAGAATTAGGTCATAAAGTGGTGCTTATTCGTGAAAACGAACTTGAGCATCAAGTACTGAAAGATCGCGATGACAATATCCAACTAGAGTCTCGTGCTCCAGTTGTGACTATCATGGGTCACGTTGACCATGGTAAAACGTCATTACTTGATTATATCCGTCGTGCGAAAGTTGCTGCTGGCGAAGCCGGTGGTATTACTCAGCATATTGGTGCATACCACGTTGAAACTGAAAACGGCATGATCACTTTCCTTGATACTCCTGGTCACGCGGCGTTTACGTCAATGCGTGCTCGTGGTGCTAAGGCGACTGATATTGTTATTTTGGTTGTTGCTGCCGATGATGGCGTAATGCCACAAACGATTGAAGCGATTCAACATGCTAAAGCGGGTAACGTACCGTTAATCGTAGCTGTTAACAAAATGGATAAGCCAGATGCTGATCCAGAGCGCGTTAAGAGCGAACTGTCTCAACATGGCATCATGTCAGATGATTGGGGCGGAGATAACATGTTCGTTCACGTTTCAGCCAAAACGGGTATGGGCGTTGACGAATTGTTAGAAGGTATCTTACTTCAATCTGAAGTATTAGAACTTAAAGCAATACGTGATGGTATGGCAGCGGGTGTTGTTATCGAATCAAAACTTGATAAAGGTCGTGGCCCAGTAGCTACTGTCTTGGTTCAAGAAGGTACGTTACGCCAAGGTGATATCGTTTTATGTGGTTTAGAGTACGGTAAAATCCGTGCGATGAAAGACGAAAACGGTCACGCTATTACCGAAGCTGGTCCATCTATTCCAGTAGAGATTTTAGGTCTTTCTGGTGTGCCTTTAGCTGGTGATGAAGCGACAGTTGTACGTGATGAACGTAAAGCTCGTGAAGTTGCATTGTATCGCCAAGGTAAATTCCGTGACATTAAGTTAGCGCGTCAGCAGAAGTCTAAGCTAGAAAACATGTTTGCGAACATGGAAGAAGGCGAAGTACAAGAGCTGAATATCGTACTTAAAGCTGATGTTCAAGGTTCTCTTGAAGCGATTTGTGAATCTTTAGCTAAACTGTCTACAGATGAAGTTAAAGTGAATATTATTGCTCGTGGTGTAGGTGCATTAACCGAAACCGACGCAACATTAGCAGCAGCTTCAAATGCGATTCTTGTTGGTTTCAACGTCCGTGCTGATGCACAGGCTCGTAAGACCATTGATTCAGAAAGTGTTGATTTACGTTATTACAGCATCATCTACAATCTAATTGATGAAGTTCGTGCTGCAATGACAGGTATGTTAGCGCCTGAATTTAGACAAGAAATTATCGGCCTTGCAGAAGTTCGTGATGTGTTTAAGTCACCTAAAATCGGCGCTATCGCTGGTTGTATGGTTACCGAAGGTATTGTTAAACGTAGCGCACCAATTCGTGTACTACGTGATAACGTGGTTATCTTCGAAGGTGAACTTGAGTCATTACGCCGCTTTAAAGACGATGCACAAGAAGTCCGTAATGGCATGGAATGTGGTATCGGTGTGAAGAATTACAATGACGTCCGAGTGGGCGATCAAATTGAAGTCTTCGAAATAGTCGAAATTGCTCGCAGCTTATAAGTACCAATGGAAGGGCGGCTTTAGCCGCCCTTTTTGATTGTAGACCTAACGATATGGCATATCATCATGGCAAAAGAATTTAGTCGTACCCGCCGTATTGCACAACAACTCCAGCAAGAACTGGCAATGGTGTTGCAACGCGATATGAAAGATCCTCGCATTGGTTTTGTCACAGTAAATGACGTCGACGTCTCTCGTGATTTAAGTTATGCAAAAGTTTATGTGACTTTTTTTGAAGAAGACACTGAACTTGTTCAACAAAAAATTGATGCGCTGACTGTAGCCGCGCCTTATGTACGTACTTTAGTTGCTGGACGTATGAAATTACGTGTTATGCCTGAATTACGTTTTATTTATGATAGTTCGCTAGTAGAAGGCATGCGTATGTCTAACCTAGTCACACAAGTCATAAATAAAGATAAAGCCAAACAGCAGCAATTTACGCCTGACGCACCTGATAACAGCGAGTCTGTTGATGGTGAAAAGGAGCAAGATTAATGGCTCGTCGCCCTAAAGGTCGCTTCATCGACGGAATCGTATTACTCGATAAAGATACTGGCATGAGCTCTAATTTTGCCCTGCAAAGAGTGAAGCGTTTTTTTAATGCCAATAAAGCTGGCCATACAGGTGCTTTAGACCCGTTAGCAACAGGTATGTTGCCTATTTGCCTCGGAGAAGCGACTAAGTTCTCTCAGCATCTATTAGATTCGGATAAGCGCTACCTGGTGACCGCTAAATTGGGTCAACGTACTGATACGAGTGACTCTGATGGGGAAGTCGTGCAAACGCGCCCTGTGAATGTGACTCAAGCATTACTAGATGAAAAGCTCGCGTTTTTTCGAGGAACCACTCAACAAATACCATCAATGTATTCGGCATTAAAATACCAAGGTCAACCTTTGTATAAATATGCCCGTGAGGGGATTGAAGTTCCACGTGAGTCACGGCCAATTACCGTATTTGAGCTAAATTTTATTAAGCTTGAAGGTGATGAACTAACCCTAGACATTCATTGTTCTAAAGGGACTTACATACGTACCATTATTGATGATTTAGGTGAAATGCTTGGATGTGGAGCACATGTTATTATGTTGCGTCGTACTCAAGTTGCCGAATATCCTTATGAAAAAATGGTTACCTTAGCGCAATTAGAAGCACTACTTGAACAAGCTCATAGACAAGATGTTGCTCCTCAGACCCTAATGGATCCGTTATTGTTACCAATGGACACTGCAGTGGCTAAATTCGCTGAAATTAACTTGCCTGAGGCGATGTTATATTACGTCATGCAAGGACAAGCAATTCAAGCTGCGGGACTTAAGCCTGATGAGTTAGTTCGTATCACTATTGGCGATGAACGTCGATTTGTTGGTATGGGTATCATGAATGATGATGGTTTATTAGCGCCAAAACGTTTGATTGTAATCCACGATAATGATACTGCTGAGTAGTCGAGTCGGTTTCGTCGTTGGCTTTTTCAGATAAATAATCGAATTTTATTGCGGTTAACTAACAATCTGGTTAGAATATCGCGCTCACTCTGGCTGAGTTAGTGATCGGCTAGAGATACATTTACTTTTTTTGGAGATACACATGTCACTAAGTGCTGAAACAAAAGCAAAAATTTTGGCTGATTTTGGTCGCTGCGAAAACGATACTGGTTCAACTGAAGTTCAAGTAGCTTTGTTAACTGCTCAAATTAATCACCTTCAAGGTCACTTTAAAGAGCACATCCATGATCACCACTCTCGTCGTGGTTTATTACGTATGGTTAGTGCACGCCGTAAGCTTTCAGCTTACTTAAAGCGTACTGACGTAGCTCGTTATACTGCTATGATCCAGAAGTTAGGTTTACGTCGTTAATTCGACATCTGCTTACTTTTGTAAGTAGTTTAACCGTAAAGAGGGAGGCCATAAGCCTCCTTTTTTTATTGCCTAAAATAATGAACTCGCCTCAAAATATTGCCAATTTCGTACCTACCAGTTGTCTTGGCGTTATCTCCCCAATATATGGGAGTATCATCTTGGTAGTCTTTTATATCTTCAGGCTATTCTAATGGCTAAATATCCCAATGTAAGTTGTTGTACGATGTTTTGCTGGACGAGAACCGCTGTTTTTGTTCTTGCATTGTTTATACTCGCTTAATCCCACCCTGCTAGCTAATTTCATCGATATTTATCGTTTAATTGACTATGACTAATTTACGGTTCGATCTTTCATAGTCATCATGATTTCTGAATATTTTATTTCATTATTTCAGAAGATCTTGATTCAGAAACTATATGGCCATTTGATTAAAGATATAAGCTATTTATTTGTCTAAGCATTTACGTTTCAGCATAATCTTCAGGTTATTATTCATCTGCAACATCTTTTAACATCATACCCAACACAGTAAATTGAATACTTAATTTGTTCCATAAACATAGGTGTGAGCACTCTTATATGATTTAACATTGAATGTAGACTAGAGATTGCAGGATTAAAGGCGTTAGGGCTCGCAGGAGTCGTTATCTAGTACAATCACACCAACAATTATGCAGTAGCCAAGAAAGTGCTAATCACTTGCTCAGGGACTTAATAGTCAATGCATGGGCTTTGACAACTTAATATCCTGCCATCGGCAACTTCTAGTGAGTGAGTAAATAAAACAACAATTTGAACCCTACATTTGTCTCAAACCATTACGGCAATGTACTAAGTTTGATGACCATTTCAATAGAGTGCTGCTAGGATTGTTTAGAGAATAGAGAATAGAGAATGCTTACAATTTTGCCGAAACAATTAAGCTCTTTAGATGAGGTAATATAACCTGCGGAAGGTTAAGACAGCCACCTTTAGATAATACCGCTTTATTGTGACGAACTCGCCACAGACCAACCCAACTCTTACGATCAAGCTTTATTCATAATTGGCCGCTAATGAATACTTTGGCATGTCTGATTTAGGCTTGCATTTGTTGCCGTTAAACATGCATTATTTTCGCGGTATTGCAGGCAATATATTTTTCTTCAAATTCTTCTATGGGTAATGGCTGGCTGAAGTAAAAACCTTGACCGATTTCACATTGATTTTCTTTTAACCATTCAAGTTGTTGAATGTTTTCAATACCTTCAGCAACAATGGTCAAATCAAGCTGGCGCCCGAGCATTAAAATAGTTGACGCAATTGCGCTATCTTCTGGAAGATCGCTAACAAATGCACGGTCAATTTTCATTGTGGTAATCGGCAAATGACGTAGATATGATAATGAAGAATATCCTGTGCCAAAATCATCGACCGCAATACCAAAACCCGCTGATTTGAGTTGTTCTAATTTGGTAATTGCTTGTTCAACATCATTCATCAGTGACGTTTCTGTAATTTCTATTTCAAGTAATTCCGGACGTATTTGATAACGGATCGCCAGTTGCTTAATATCAGGTACTAAACTGGCATCTGCAAATTGTTGCGAGGCCACATTCACAGCAATAGGGATAGCATAATTATATTTACGTTGCCATTCCCTGATGACTTTACAGCTTTGCTCGATAACCCAACGTCCAATAGGGATGATAATACCGGTTTCTTCGGCTACAGGGATAAATGACATAGGACTTATTAATCGGCCGTCTTTTTGCCAGCGAATAAGAGCTTCACATCCGACGACTTTATTGGTCTTTAAGTCAAATTTAGGTTGAAAATATAATAAAAACTCGTTGTTTTTCAAAGCATCGTGTAACGAGGCTTCTGTACGTAATCTTACTGCAGCACGTTCGGTCATTTGTTGTTTAAAGAACGACCATTGATTAGAACCAGCGGCTTTAGCGCTGTACATGGCAATATCTGCATGACGAATTAAATCCTCTGCGGTGTTACCATCTTCGGGATATATCGATATACCGATAGACGCTGCTGGGTGAATAGCATGTTCGTTTAGCTGAATTGGAGTGTTTAATTGGATCAGCAACTTATCAACAAAATCAGCTGCTTGTGACGGGGTTTGAATTTCATCGGCTAAAATCACAAATTCATCGCCGCCTAAGCGCGCTACGCTACCTCGATCACCTACCACTCTTTCTAAAATACGTGCGATTCGGGCGAGGAATTGATCTCCTAATGCATGACCTAAAGAGTCATTGACGTTTTTAAAACGATCTAAGTCTATAAAAAGTAGTGCAAAATTTCGCTTATGAACACGTGAACGTTGAATTGTCACATTGAGTGTTTCTAACAATAAGGTTCGATTCGGTAGCCCTGTTAATGGGTCACGCGTCGCCATTTTTCGCAGTTTATTTTGAGTTTGGCTGAACTGTAATAAGATTTGATTAAATTTACTGGTCACTAGGCCTAATTCATCATCTTTATGGGCTTGAGACATCGGCAACAAGTTTTCATCAGGATAGTCTGGATCAATTTTATCAATAGCTTCACTAATGCGTGCGATGGGTTGTGTTAAAAAACGATGAAACACCACTGTTAATACTAAAGTGAGCAATAGTGCGCGAGCCAATGTTGCTATTAGCCCAAGTTGTAGCTGACTAAAGAGTTTAGTCGTCAGTTTTTGGGTGTCGTAAAAAATGGTCAATGTGCCAATGAGTTGCTGTTGTTTGTTGCCTTCAAAGTAGAACGGACGATACAGCGAACGGGAAATTTCTTTCAAATTACCAAAAAGACGATTACTTAACGATATGTAGTTATTGGAAAACTCATCAGATTCATTGGCCACAGATACAAATAGCGAACCATCATCAAGCTCAATGACCGCTGAACCAACGTTATCAACTTTGATGATGCCTTCGAGTGTTTGACTCGCAAGTTTGTCATCTAACGACCATACCGCATTCGTAGTGGTTTGCTCGACGGAATTGAGTAGTTCTTGCTGTGCTGCTGTAAGCTGTTGTTTAGTCGTTATAACAACTAACGCAATTTCTACGATAAAGATGGCAATTGCAAAAAACAAAGCAGTAAATACCACTAAGTTAGTTTGTTTCCATGTAAGAGACTTAAAACGAGCAGTCATGTATTATTCCATGTCATATAAGTGACTAATTCTACGTTGGTTTTAGCATTTTTAAATGCTAAAGTTACTCATGATTTATAGGTTCTATTAAATCAATCTTAACGTGGCTAATTAATTAGTTAACCCTTACAAAAATTGACACTATTGGCTACAACTTTAGTCAAATTCATCTGTCTTGTCATCAATAATCAAATCAAATAGCAAACCTCAGGTCACTTAATCGTAAAGTTTTTTGCTTAATAACGTCTAAATCATTTGTTAATACGATGATCTCATGTAGGAAAATGATTATTTTAAAGATTTTCACATTCTGTAACTCGCGTCTATTTAACTATTCAGTCTAATTGAAGTATACTTGTGCGCGTAATTAAAGGTCATTAAATTAAGGAATGGGTCACGTGAATCCAATTGTAAAGAGTTTTGAGTATGGTCAACATACAGTCACCTTAGAAACAGGTGTTATTGCACGTCAAGCTGATGCTGCAGTTTTAGCAAGCATGGGCGATACCACAGTATTAGTTACTGTAGTTGGTAAAAAAGTAGCGGATTTAAGCCGTGACTTCTTCCCGCTAACTGTTAACTATCAAGAAAAAACCTATGCTGCAGGTAAAATTCCTGGTGGTTTCTTCAAGCGTGAAGGCCGTCCATCAGAAGATGAAACTCTGATTGCGCGTCTTATTGACCGTCCTATTCGTCCTTTATTCCCTAACGGTTTTAAAAACGAAGTTCAAGTTATCATCACTGTGGTTTCTGTTGATCCACAAATCGAGCCAGATATTGTTTCGATGATTGGTACCTCAGCAGCGTTAGCTATTTCTGGTATTCCTTTCAGTGGCCCACTAGGTGCTGCGCGTGTTGGGTATATCAACGATGAATATGTACTTAACCCAACAGTTGATCAGCTTGCAACAAGTTCACTAAACCTAGTGGTTGCGGGTACTAAAGCTGCTGTACTTATGGTTGAATCTGAAGCTAAAGCGCTTGCAGAAGAAATCATGTTAGGTGCGGTAACTTACGGACATGATCAACAACAAGTTGTTGTTGATGCTATTGCCGAGTTCAAGGCTGAAGCTGGCAAACCAACATGGGATTGGACTGCACCAGTTCAAGATCAAGTGTTAGTTGCTAAAATCAAAGATCTTGCAGAAGCTGGCATGACAGAAGCTTACCAAATTGAAGTTAAACAAGACCGCTATGTACAAGTCGGTATTGTTAAATCTACTGCTAAAGCTGCACTAGTTGCAGAGAATCCAGATGTTGATACTCGTGAAGTAGACAACTTACTCGGTAGTTTAGAGAAAAGCGTTGTTCGCGGCCGTATTATCAGTGGTAAGCCTCGTATCGATGGTCGTGAACCAGATATGATCCGCGCGTTAAGTGTTTTAGCGGGTGTACTTCCACGTACTCACGGTAGTTCATTATTTACACGTGGTGAAACTCAAGCATTAGTAACCTGTACTTTAGGTACTGAACGTGATGCGCAGAAGATTGATAGCATCATGGGCGAACGTACTAATCGCTTTATGCTTCATTATAACTTCCCTCCGTATTCTGTTGGTGAAACAGGTATGGTTGGCTCACCTAAGCGCCGCGAAATCGGTCATGGTAAGTTAGCATGGCGTGGTATGAATGCCGTGATGCCTTCAGCTGAAGAATTCCCGTACAGCATTCGTGTTGTATCTGAAATTACTGAATCTAACGGTTCAAGCTCAATGGCTTCAGTATGTGGTACTTCATTAGCATTGATGGATGCAGGTGTACCAATCAAGACTTCTGTTGCGGGTATTGCAATGGGTCTAGTTAAAGAAGGCGACGATTTCGTTGTGCTTTCTGACATCTTAGGCGATGAAGATCACTTAGGCGATATGGACTTTAAAGTAGCCGGTACTCGTGATGGTATTACTGCATTGCAGATGGATATCAAAATCGAAGGTATCACTAAAGAAATCATGGATATCGCACTGCAACAGGCTTATGGTGCTCGTGTTCATATTCTAAACGTTATGGATCAAGCTATTGGTTCACATCGTGACGATATTTCTGCCCATGCTCCACGAATCACTACCATCAAGATTAACCCTGAGAAGATCCGTGACGTTATTGGTAAAGGCGGTGCGGTAATTCGTGCGCTTACCGAAGAAACGGGTACTACGATTGAGCTTGATGATAATGGTACTGTGAAGATTGCCTCTTCAAACGGTGAAGCGACTAAAGAAGCAATCCGTCGTATTGAAGAAATCACTGCAGAAGTTGAAGTGGGCCGTATCTACAACGGTAAAGTTATTCGTATCGTTGATTTTGGTGCGTTCGTTAACATTCTTCCTGGTAAAGACGGTTTAGTTCACATCTCGCAAATTAGCGATGAGCGTGTTGCTAACGTGTCAGACCATTTAGAGATGAACCAAGAAGTTGCTGTTAAAGTAATGGAAGTGGATCGTCAAGGTCGTGTAAGACTATCAATTAAAGAAGCTCAAGCGAAAGAAACTGCTGAGTAATGTAATTTAAAGGCTTAACGACACAAAAGGAGATCATTTGATCTCCTTTTTTTTATCTATAAAAAAATAATCTGTAATGTGCATGGCTCTTAGATTGCCAGATTGCTATGATATTGAATATTAATAGAACCTGATAAGGTAAAGCGGATGGAATGTAAACTACGCACCACAATCGTTGCCGTTGTTGTCGGTGCAAGTATGTTGTTGTCAGGTTGTGCTGCAACGTTAGGTTCAAATGATAATATTGCAGGGCAGATGATTGTCGCGCCGGTTATGCCTGATTATAAATTAGAAGTGACACTCGCAAAGCTAAATGAAATTTTAGCTACCATGGAGTTAACTGACGAACAACGTGCACGTTTTCATTACGATCGAGGGGTCATTTATGACAGTGTCGGATTACGTCTACTTGGCAGAATCGATTTTCATCAAGCATTAAAATTACAACCTGATCTAGCCGATGCATATAACTTTCTTGGTATTTATTACACTCAAGAAGGCGAGTTTGATAGTGCTTATGAAGCATTTGATGGTGTACTCGAACTGTCACCAAACTATGACTATGCCTTTTTAAATCGTGGTATTGCATTATATTATGGCGAACGTTACGAATTAGCCGTTGATGATATGAAAGCATTCTATGATCGTGACCCAAGCGACGGTTATCGAGCTTTATGGTTGTATTTGATGTCTTCCTCAATCGATAGTAAGCCTGCTTTGGCAGACCTTGCGATACAGCGTCAGCAGTTAAAGGATAAAGACTGGTCCAGTGTATTAGTCGATTTTTACTTAGGTAAGATAAATCAAGAACAAGTATTTGCTGCCGCAAAAGAAGGTTTGTCTCAGCCTAAAGAATATGCAGAACGTTTATGTGAAGCCTATTTTTACTTAGCGAAACATGCTGCTGAAAATGGTCAATATCAGCAAGCGGCTAATTTCTATCGTTTAACGTTAGCCACCAATATTTATGATTTTGTTGAGCATCGTTATGCGAGAATTGAATTAGCCAGAATGAAAAATATGATTCAACAATCTAACGAATTGTCATCTAAGAGCTAAAAAACACTTTGCCTAGCCAATTCTATCGATAGGCGCTATAATTTGCGCCTTTTTTAGCGGCTAGTGCAAGGTTAACATGTCAGGCAATAAAGTTGAGGTCGACAAGCGTCGTACCTTCGCCATCATTTCGCACCCCGATGCGGGTAAAACCACCATCACCGAAAAAGTGCTTTTATTCGGAAATGCCTTACAAAAGGCTGGCACGGTAAAAGGCAAAAAGTCTGGTCAACATGCTAAATCTGATTGGATGGAAATGGAAAAAGATCGTGGTATTTCGATTACCACCTCTGTGATGCAATTCCCTTACGGTGGCGCGCTCATCAATTTACTTGATACGCCTGGTCACGAAGACTTTTCGGAAGACACCTACCGTACACTAACCGCAGTAGATTCATGTTTAATGGTTATCGACTCCGCTAAAGGTGTCGAAGATCGTACTATTAAGCTTATGGAAGTGACGCGCTTGCGTGACACACCTATTGTGACATTCATGAACAAATGTGACCGCGATATTCGTGATCCCATTGAATTGATGGATGAAGTAGAAGACATCTTAAAAATAGCTTGTGCACCGATTACTTGGCCAATTGGTTCAGGTAAGGAATTTAAAGGTGTGTATCATATTCTGCGTGATGAAATCATTTTATACCAGAGCGGTATGGGTCATACAATTCAAGATGAGCGTATTATCAAAGGATTACATAATCCTGAATTAGATAAAGTTCTTGGATCGTATGCCTCTGAAATACGTGATGAAATGGAACTGGTCGCTGGCGCTTCAAATGAATTCAATCAAGAAGCTTTTCTAAAAGGCGAGCTTACGCCAGTATATTTTGGTACAGCCTTAGGTAACTTTGGTGTGGATCATATTTTGGATGGTATCGTGGAATGGGCTCCAAAGCCGCTTCCCCGTGAAAGTGATGTACGAAATGTCACGCCTGATGAAGAAAAGTTTTCTGGTTTTATTTTTAAGATACAAGCCAATATGGATCCAAAACATCGAGACCGTGTTGCTTTTATGCGTGTTTGTTCGGGTATATATGAACAAGGTATGAAAATGCACCATGTTCGCATCGGTAAAGATGTCAATGTTAGTGATGCTTTGACCTTTATGGCTGGTGATCGAAGTCGTGCCGAAGTGGCGTACCCAGGCGATATTATTGGATTACATAATCATGGCACCATGCGAATTGGTGATACATTTACTCAAGGCGAAAAACTTCGCTTTACTGGGGTGCCAAACTTTGCACCTGAAATGTTCCGTCGTATTCGTTTAAAAGATCCACTAAAACAAAAGCAGCTGCTTAAAGGGTTAGTGCAATTATCTGAAGAGGGAGCCGTTCAGGTCTTCAGACCAATTGATTCTAACGATTTAATCGTAGGTGCGGTTGGTGTGCTACAGTTTGAAGTAGTTGTTGGACGCTTAAAAAGTGAATATAACGTAGAAGCTATTTACGAAGGTATCAGTGTGAGTACCGCACGTTGGGTGTATTGCAAAGATGAACGTAAATTAGAAGAGTTTCGACGTAAATGTAGTCAAAATTTAGCCCTAGATGGCGGTAACAACTTGACCTATATTGCTCCTACTATGGTGAATCTAAACTTATCGATGGAACGCTACCCTGATGTTGAGTTTGCCAAAACACGCGAACATTAAATGTTAAGAAGTTTTTTACAGATATGTTAAAAAAGGTGGCTGTGCCGCCTTTTTTATTATTATTTTTAACAGGGAATTAAGATGATTAAGGCTATTTTTAGGCTATTTATTGTAAAACCCTGGAAAAGGTACATTTTATGGTGTGATGAGATGGGGTTAACCCTAGAAAATAAACGCAGCTGTGTACCACGATTGAGCGAACCTAAAAATGAAGCATCGACATCTGAGCCCGTCATAAATCAGAATGGCAATAAAAAAGAGCAACCTTATGATTGATACTCATGCTCATCTCGACATGTCAGAGTTCGATGATGATAGAACACAATTATTTGATGCCATGCATCGCCATGGTATTAGCTCTGCTATTTTACCTGGTGTGTCGGTTGATAAATGGCAAAAGCAAATTCTAATAGCACAGCAGTTTAATTGCTATTTCTCCCTTGGTATTCATCCGTGGTACGTGCCTGAGGACATTGATGCTGCCATTATTAAGCTTGAAGCAACGATACAACAATATAGCAAGAATAGGCGTTTGGTTGCTGTTGGGGAGTGTGGGCTGGATAAATTGCACCATTGGTCAGATAAACAATTGTTGTTACTTGAGAAACAGTTATCGCTTGCTCAAATTTACCAATTACCCGTCATTTTACATGCTGTTAAAGCTCACCAAGAATTATTGTCAATGTTGGCACATATTAGACTGCCTAAAGGCGGCGTAGTGCATGGGTTCTATGGCAATAGTGAAATTGCGAAACGTTATATTTCACTCGGTTTTAAATTAGGTGTTGGTGCTTTAATACTCAATCCAAGTGCGAAAAAGCTCCGAGAAACAGTGGTTAATTTACCTTTAGAACACTTTTTATTGGAAACTGATTCACCAAGTATGCCTCCTTTTGATCATCCTAAATCACGTAATACCCCTCTTATTCTTCCTCGAATTGTGTCCGAAATCGCATTTTTAAAGAAAAAGCCGACTGTTTGTATATTAGAACAGTTGAATAAAAATGCATTGCAACTGTTTGAGCTTTAATTGTTTTTTAATGAACATAGAGACATAAATTGTTTTTAATGTCGTAAGGGTTTGAAATTAAACTTTAAAAACTTGATCAAAACGACGCTTTTCGTTTCACGCTCAGTTATAATCATCAGCGGAAATTAGGTGAGTTAACAACATTCAAAAAAACTGTTAACAAAAGGGTGATGATTAATGGATATAGTAATGAGTTTAGTAGGGGTGGTCACCTTACTATTGATAGGTTTTGCACTATCAAATAATAGAAAAGCAATTAGTGTACGTACCGTTGGTGGTGCTTTAGCAATTCAAGCATTCTTCGCTGGTTTCGTATTATATGTTCCAATCGGTAAAGATATTCTGAAAGGTGTTTCTGACGCAGTATCAAGTGTGATTAGTTATGCACAAGCAGGTACTAGCTTCTTATTTGGTGATTTAGCTAACTTTAAAGTTGGTTTTATTTTCGCCATCAACGTATTACCTGTCATTATATTCTTCTCTTCTTTAATTGCAGTGCTTTACTATTTAGGCATTATGCAGTGGATCATCCGCATTATTGGTGGCGGTCTACAAAAAGCATTAGGCACAAGCCGCACTGAATCAATGTCAGCAACAGCGAACATTTTCGTTGGTCAAACTGAAGCACCGCTAGTTGTGCGTCCGTTTATTGCTACTATGACTCAATCAGAGTTATTCGCCATCATGGTGGGTGGTTTAGCATCAATCGCTGGTTCTGTATTAGCGGGTTACGCGCAAATGGGTGTTCCAATTGCATACTTAGTTGCAGCGTCATTCATGGCGGCACCAGGTGGCCTATTAATGGCTAAACTGATGCACCCAGAAACAGAAGCGGCTATCAATGAAATGGACGATTTACCAGATGATCCTGATAAGCCAGCAAACGTGTTAGATGCTGCTGCTTCAGGTGCTGCATCAGGTATGCACCTTGCATTGAACGTTGGTGCTATGTTGATCGCATTCGTTGGATTAATTGCAATGGTCAACGGTATCATCGGTGGCGTAACAGGTTGGTTCGGTTTAGAGGGTATTACGCTAGAACTTATCCTTGGTTATATCTTTATGCCTCTAGCTTTCTTAATCGGTGTACCTTGGAACGAAGCGCTTGTTGCTGGTTCTTTCATCGGTCAAAAGATTGTTGTTAACGAATTTGTTGCTTACTTAAACTTCGCTCCGTATCTACTAGATGCATCTGCTGAAGGCTTTAAAGTAGTAGCTGAAACTGGCGCAATGATGTCAGACCGTACTAAAGCGATTATCTCTTTCGCATTGTGTGGATTCGCTAACTTATCTTCTATTGCAATCTTACTTGGTGGTTTAGGTGCTATGGCTCCTTCACGTCGCCATGACCTTGCAAAACTAGGTATCCGTGCTGTTATCGCTGGTTCATTAGCTAACTTAATGAGCGCGACATTAGCCGGTTTATTCTTAGCTATCTAAGTTAAGAGTAATTCCAGGGGGAATACCTCCTACAGCTGGGTCTTTACTTTAATAATTATTAGAGACCCAGTTTTGTAATAAAGTTGTTATTGATTTTTGTGTTAATCCACCGTTTCCCAATACGAAGTTATGCTGTTTTAGTGATTGCAAAAGAGGATGCATTAAATTCTCTAGTCAAGATTGAAATGTCAAATTGTTAATGATGTGTGGACAAAAAGTCGCGACATTGTTCACAAAAAAGAATTTTGTATTCGTTTTTTATCGATTAAATATTGAGATTTATATCAGTAACGGTAAAATACGAATGATTAAAAAGAAGTGCTATCCAAGAAGATAGTTAAATAATATACATGGGGTTGATGATGAAAAATGTAAAAATGTTAGCTTTAGCGGGTGCAACAGTTGCTGCTATTTCTGGTAATACTTTCGCGGCAGATCGTACAGATCTTCACGCTACTGATTATAAATGGTTGCAGTTTAATGCGATGTATTCTGTTGGCGAGAAGCCTGATGACAAATCAACTGGTGATCGTCACAATTATCTAGAAATGGAGTTTGGTGGACGTTCTGGTGTTGTTGATTTATATGGTTATGTTGATGTTTTCAACTTAGCTAACCAAGAGTCTAGCAATAGTGATAAAGGTGCTGGAACAAGTAAATTGTTCATGAAATTCAATCCACGTTTTTCACTAGACGCTATTACAGGTAAAGATCTTTCTTTTGGTCCAATCCAAGAAGTATATTTTTCTACACTTTTCAACTGGAATGGTCAAAACAATGATAAATCTGGTAATAGTGTAAACATGTCTTTTTGGGGACTTGGTGCAGATGTAATGGTTCCTTGGTTAGGTAAAACTGGCATGAACCTTTATGCAACTTACGATTTCAATAAAAAAGATTGGAATGGTTATCAATTCTCTGCAAACTGGTTTAAGCCTTTCTATTTCTTCGACAACAAGAGCTTCATGTCTTTCCAAGGTTATATCGATTATCAATTTGATGGCGATGACAAAGGTAACGAATTCGTACCAATGACCTCTAACGGTGGAAATATCTTCTTTGGTTTATACTGGCATTCAGACCAATATGCGCTTGGTTATGGCTTAAAAGGCTTTAAAGATGTATATCTACTTGATGATGGTGCTGGTATTGTCGGCTTAGAATCTACTGGTTGGTCACATTACCTATCTGCAACTTACAAGTTCTAAGATTGGTATAGTGAATCTGTTGGAGTCGCATTAGCGGCTCCAAATTTTACAATAAAAAAATATCGAACTTTCATTTAAAATCATTGTCTAATAAGAGTGTTTTTATATAAAAGTTTGTACCCTACAAAGTTTTATTTTTACGCGCTAAAATGGATTTTTCGCGGAACAGTTGAAACAATTATCTTTGTTTTATCTTTTCCGGTCTTCAAGGATTCAAGTCGTGGTACTCGTTATCAGATTGAATACTTAGGTTAGTAAATAGTAGTAAGATTTACTGGCAATACTGAAGGCCCGGCCATAATTATAATCATATGCCAGCTACATAGTGTTGCCTGAAAAAAATTTATCAACTTTGATTTATCGTTTCGGAGAGCAATTATGACTGATTTAAAAAAAGCGGCACAACGTGGTATTGAATTAATGGATTTAACCACTTTAAATGACGATGATACTGATCAAAAGGTCATCGATTTGTGCCATAAAGCCAAGTCTCCAGCAGGTAATACTGCCGCAATTTGTATTTATCCTCGTTTTATTCCTATTGCACGTAAAACACTAAATGAACTTGATTGTGAAGACATTAAAATCGCAACCGTAACTAATTTTCCACACGGTAATGATGATATTGCCATCGCAGTACTAGAAACTCGTGCCGCAGTTGCCTATGGTGCTGATGAAGTCGATGTTGTGTTTCCATACCGTGCATTAATGGAAGGTAACGAAACCGTCGGTTTTGAATTGGTTAAAGCCTGTAAGGAAGAGTGCGGCGATGATGCGATTTTAAAAGTTATCATCGAATCTGGTGTGTTGAAAGATCCAGCTTTGATCCGTAAAGCATCAGAATTAGCTATCGATGCCGGTGCTGATTTTATTAAAACATCAACGGGTAAAGTACCGGTGAACGCCACACTTGAAGCGGCTGAAATTATGCTAACTGTAATCAGTGAGAAAAATCGCAATGTAGGCTTTAAGCCTGCCGGCGGTGTTCGTGATGCAGCACAAACAGCAGAGTTTTTAGACTTGGCTGCGCGCATTTTGGGTGCTGATTGGGTTACCCCACAAACTTTCCGTTTTGGTGCATCTAGCTTATTAAATAGCTTATTACATACATTAGAATTAGTTGATACCCCTAAGCCTACTTCAGGTTACTAATCGCATAGATAGTCAAAAATCTCAGTATGGCCTTGGATCATTGTCGTACTGAGGCGCTATCACTTGATAGCATCCTATTATTAAAGGCGACCCTAAAGGTGATGGGTTGCCTAAAGGGAGACGTAACATGTTTTTAGCTCAAGAAATTATACGCAAAAAACGTAATGGCGATGTATTAAGCACTGCAGAAATTCAATTCTTTGTTGATGGCATTACTCATAACACCGTTTCAGAAGGCCAAATTGCTGCGTTCGGCATGGCAGTGTATTTCAAAGATATGAATATGGACGAACGGATTGCATTAACGATTGCAATGCGCGATTCCGGAACCGTATTAAATTGGGATTCTCTGGGCCTCAATGGCCCGATTATCGATAAGCATAGCACTGGTGGTGTTGGCGATGTAATCAGCCTAATGCTTGGCCCTATGGCTGCAGCTTGTGGCGGTTATGTACCAATGATTTCAGGTCGTGGCTTAGGTCACACCGGTGGTACGTTAGATAAATTTGATGCTATTCCTGGCTATCAAACTGAGCCTTCAAGTGAATTATTCCGCAAAGTGGTTAAAGATGCTGGTGTTGCCATTATTGGTCAAACCGGTGACTTAGTCCCTGCTGATAAGCGTTTCTATTCGATTCGTGATAATACCGCCACCGTTGAATCTATCTCACTTATCACCGCATCTATTTTATCTAAAAAGTTAGCCGCGGGGCTTGATGCTCTTGCAATGGATGTCAAAGTCGGCAGCGGTGCATTTATGCCTACTTACGAAGCATCTGAAGAATTAGCTCGCAGTATTACTGCTGTTGCTAATGGCGCAGGAACTAAAACAACGGCATTGTTAACTGACATGAACCAAGTATTGGCTTCGTGTGCAGGTAATGCGGTTGAGGTTCGTGAGGCGATAAACTTTTTGACTGGTCAATATCGTAATCCACGTTTATATGCTGTCACCATGGGATTATGTGCAGAAATGCTAATTTTGGGTGGTATTGCACAGAATGAAGCAGAAGCTCGTCATAAACTAAATACTGTATTAGATAATGGTAAAGCAGCAGAGGCATTTGCTAAAATGGTGTCTGGCTTGGGTGGCCCAACAGATTTTGTTGAGGCATATGATAAGTATTTACCTCATGCGAAAATTGTACGACCTGTATATGCCAATACATCTGGCTTTGCTTACAAAATGGATACACGAGAACTTGGTTTAGCCGTAGTGACCTTAGGTGGTGGACGTCGCAAACCAGGTGATGCACTGGATTACAGTGTTGGATTAACTCAAGTATGCGCATTGGGTCAGGAAGTTAACAAAGATATTCCGTTAGCGATGATCCATGCTCAATCTGAAGATGCTTTCGCCGAAGCTGCCGCTGCTATTCAGCAAGCCATTATTATTGGTGATAGCGCGCCTGAGAAAACGCCTGAAATATATCGTTATATTCGCGCTTCAGATTTATAAAGGAAACAAATAATGAAACGTACTTTTATCTTAATGCTCGACTCTTTTGGTGTTGGTGCTGCTACCGACGCCGATAAGTTTGGTGACGTTGGCTCTGATACTTTTGGTCACATCGCGCAAGCCTGTGCTGACGGCAAAGCGGATATCGGCCGTCAAGGTCCATTGAAATTACCTAATCTTGCTCGCTTTGGTCTAGGCCATGCTGGTTTTGAAAGTACGGGTAAATTTGCTGCTGGATTTGCTGATAATGTCGAACTCATCGGTGCTTATGGCCATGCTGACGAATTAAGCTCAGGCAAAGACACTCCTAGTGGTCACTGGGAAATGGCGGGTGTTCCTGTCCTTTATGAGTGGGGTTATTTTAGTGACTTAACCAACTCATTTCCTAAAGAACTTACAGATAAAATTCTTGAACGTGCTGGTTTAGATGGTTTTTTAGGTAACTGCCATGCGTCAGGTACTCAAATTCTTGAAGAGTTAGGCGAAGAGCACATGAAAACAGGCAAGCCTATTTTCTATACCTCTGCGGACTCTGTATTCCAAATAGCATGTCATGAAGAAAGTTTTGGTGTAGAAAATCTATACAACTTGTGCAAAATAGCGCGTGAAGAGTTAGAGCCTTATAACATTGGTCGCGTAATTGCTCGTCCGTTTGTTGGCACTGGCGCGGCTGATTTCGCTCGTACTGGTAACCGTCATGATTATGCGGTATTACCACCAGCGCCTACGGTATTAGATAAGCTTAAAGATGCTGGCGGTGAAGTGGTGAGTATCGGTAAAATTTCTGATATATATGCGCACAGCGGTATTACTCAACAATTTAAAGCGACTGGTCTTGAAGAGTTATTTGACGAAACCTTAGCGCAAATTAAACGTGCTGGCGATAACACGATTGTGTTTACCAATTTCGTTGATTTTGACTCTCATTATGGTCATCGCCGTGACACTGCCGGTTATGCTAAAGCACTTGAGTACTTTGATTCTCGTTTACCGGAATTATTAGCGATTTTACAACCTGAAGATTTAGTGGTTTTCACTGCTGATCATGGTTGTGATCCTACTTGGGTTGGCACCGAACATACTCGTGAACGTGTGCCGGTACTCGCTTATGGTGCAGGTTTATCTGCAGGCTCGCTAGGCCGTCGTAAGTCTTTTGCTGATATTGGCCAGTCTATTGCGAGTTATTTTGAGTTAGAACCGATGAATTATGGTGAATCTTTTATTAATTAGTCACATTTTCAAACGACGGTTCTATATAAAGTTTAATGGCTTTGCTAAACTGTAAACATGACTAAGCAATACAAAATAAAATAGAAACATAGGGGTTATAACATGGCTACACCACATATTAATGCTGTTGAAGGTGCTTTTGCTGAAACGGTACTTTTTCCAGGCGATCCATTACGTGCAAAATATATTGCTGAGACATTTTTAGAAAATGTTGAGCAAGTGACTGATGTACGTAACATGCTAGGTTTTACCGGTACCTATAAAGGTAAGCGTATTTCTGTTATGGGTTCAGGTATGGGTATCCCATCTTGTTCAATCTATGCACACGAACTTATCAAAGACTACGGTGTTAAGAACTTAATCCGTGTTGGTACTTGTGGCGCAATCAGCACTGACGTAAAAGTACGTGATGTGATTATCGGTATGGGTGCATGTACTGATTCTAAAGTGAACCGTTTACGTTTTAAAGATAACGATTTTGCTGCAATCGCAGACTACAGCTTACTAAGTGCTGTTGTTGATTCAGCGAAAGCGCACGGCACTAAAATCCGTGTAGGTAACGTTTTCTCTGCCGACCTATTTTATACTCCAGATCCTCAAATGTTTGATGTTATGGAAAAAATGGGTATTCTTGGCGTCGAAATGGAAGCCGCTGGTTTATACGGTGTAGCACATGAATTAGGCGCCAAAGCGTTATGTGTTGTAACGGTATCAGACCACATTCGTACCGGTGAGAAGACGACCTCTGATGAGCGTCAAACGACATTCAGCGACATGATCATCATGACTTTAGATGCAGCGTTAACACTGTAATTTAATCGTTAGTCATAAAAATGGGCACTCATTGAGTGCCCATTTTTTATGTTTGTCATTTCTGTCAGCAATCTCTCTAGGCAGGAGGATCTTGTTTTACATCTTCTGACTCGTCTGCTTGCGTTTCGTTTGAAGCGATCAAGGTCGATTTTTTAGGCTTTTTACGTAATTTAGCTTGGGCTTTTCGGCGGTCAAAATCGGCACGCTTAAATGAAAGTGCTCGCGATAACAGCAAACCAATAAAGCCAGCTACAATTAACATCATCTGCTGTAATTGCATGTTCTGTTCATGCAATATTTTTATTTCGTCGAAAAATATATCAAGATTTAAACGTACTTCAACGTAACCTAAATTGTTGTCGTCTTGAACAACGTTCTCAATCAGGGGGGGATATGGTTTTAATAAGCCTTTTAATATTTCAGAGTCGGCTTCTAAGTTTTCATAAGACACACTTTGGGCAAAGGCTAGCCTTACACCTTGTGAATTATAGATATTCACCGACATCACTTTAGGATCAGCAGCAAGTGCTGATGCTAACCATTGCAGTTGCTCATCATTTTGTAAAAACATTGCTGGAGCCGCACCATTAGCGGCTTGCTGTGCTAATAGCCTTGCCATCACTTTGGTTTGTGAATTTAATAATTTTTGACCATTACGTAAACTTGATTGCCACAAGTACATTAGGCCGAAGATCAGTGCTATTGCCACAATGATTTGCACAATTCTGCTAATTTTTTGCCTTTTCTTAAGACCTTTAACAAAAATCACTTTAATCCTCAGTGTTTTTTCTATTTAATTGGAGGCTGTTTTAGGGAGTTCTTTTACCGAGCAACCATTCTGTGCTAACCCAATTACAGAGAATTATCAAAAAGCTATACTAATCGAAAAATTTGTCAGTAGATAGTCGTAACATACTAAGAGGCCGTATTGATGCTTGAACAACGTGATAATGTTTTACTAAATTTTTTATTTTCAGATACTTGTGAGACATATCAACATTTAGGCTGTGTGCTATATCGTTATCAAGAGTCAGATTATTTACGTAACTTACAATCTCACTTACCGTATCGTTGTCGAGTTATTTTTAGTGCGCAATGCTCAACAGAGATAGAAGCCTGGTTATCTTCAATATCAAGCGATACTCATATCGCAAGGCTTGACAGGCAAAACGATTTATTTGGTTTTGAACTGTCGGCTCAAACTGCTAATGACGGGTGGGTCGCGTCATTTCCTCAAAATATACCCGCCGAAATTGTACTCATTCAACAGCCATTAGCACGGTTAAACCAACCCGGTTTATTAGTGATGGATATGGATTCTACTGCCATTCAAATTGAATGTATCGACGAACTCGCCGCTATGGCTGGCGTGGGTGAGGAGGTCGCAGCAGTTACGGCAAGTGCTATGCGTGGTGAATTGGATTTTGAACAGTCTTTAAGACAACGAGTCAGTAAACTTGCTGGTGCTGATGCCTCTATTATTCAGCAGTTGTGCGATACCTTGCCTTTAATGCCTGGTCTTGAAGTGATGTTAGCCGAGTTAAAAACGCATCAATGGAAACTGGTTGTCGCTTCTGGTGGATTCACACCATTTGTGGGCCATTTAAAAACATTACTTAATCTTGATGCGGCGTTTGCCAATGAGCTGGTTATTGTTGATGGTAAGCTAAGTGGCGCAGTGACAGGTGAAGTAGTAGATGCTCAATACAAAGCTAATGTGATTAGTCAATGTGCTGAACAGTGGGGCATTCCATCAGGTCAGCGAGTGGCAATTGGTGACGGCGCTAATGATATTCCGATGATCCAAGCTGCAGATTTAGGTGTGGCATTTCATGCTAAACCTAAATTAATTGCTGCTGCTGATGCATCGATACAAAATGTCGATTTACGAGCATTAGTGTTTTGCCTACAACTATAACGTTTTGATGTTTATCTTTATGAACAAGGCTAAATATAGAATTATTACTCTATTCTAGTTGTATTTCATGGTAGTAATGTTAGTTTTATATTTATAATCACTAACATAACTGCCTATTTTGACTATAGAACTCCTCCAAGATTCACTTTTTATACCATACAGAGTTGGTCAATTGCACCTGCGGCATATTCGTCCTTCGTTGCCGACAGCCCTAGGTATTCCTATTTTGATGTTGCATGGAGCTATGTCTAATGGAAGAGTGTTTTATAGCAGTTCTGGCCGTGGTTTAGGCTGTTTTTTAGCTAACGCTGGTTTTGATGTTTATGTGATGGATACCGCAGGACGAGGCTTAAGCGAGCCTAAAATTCACCGTGACTTTACGTTGGGACAAGGAGAAGTCATCCGTGAACAATTGCCACTAGTGCAGCAGTTTATTCTACAGCGTCATCCTTTGGTTAATAAAGTCCATTGGTGTGCCCATTCATGGGGCGGGGTGTTAATGGCCAGTAGTCTGGCTCGTTATAGTCATTTACAGTCTAGTGTTGCATCGTTACTAACCTTTGGTTCCAAACGTACTATCAAAGTGAAGTCATTTAAAAAATGGCTTATGGTCGATTTTTTCTGGAATCGTTTTGCGCCTTTTTATATTGGCAGACAAGGCTACTTTGATGCCTGTCGACTCCGTGTTGGTATGGATAATGAGAGCAGTGCATCATTATTACAAACGATTGATTGGGTGCGAGGTGATTGGGTTGATCATGATGATAATTTTCACTATGCAGAAGCCGCAACTAAAGCGGTATGGCCACCGGCATGGTTTATCGCTGGTAAAAATGATCACGTATTAGGCAATCCGTCAGATGTACGCGATATGATTGATGAATGTGGTTTTAGCCAGGTTAAGTACACTTTACTCGCCAAAGAAAAGGGCAATTTATTGGATTATAATCATGCTGGTATGTTGACTGAACGACAAGCCGAGCAAGATCACTTTGTACAAATTAAACAGTGGTATTTATCAATGTGAGCCAAGTTAGCTGTATGGGAATAGTAAGTGGTTATTAACCTATTCTCTGGTTACTCAATCTTTGACTAGCAAAAAATGCTGATTTGAACTAAATCCTTCTTATCGATTTATGCCATAGCTTATTACGAGTAGCGGTTTCTGAAAGATTGCTTAGGCTAGTATCATTAAGCTTGGAAAACGGATTTCAACTTCAGTAGTAATATCTAATAGCTCACCCGAACCGATAACTCTCCATAATTGTTCTTCTAATTGCTTTGCACGGTGATTAGCATGAATGTGGATATATTCTAGCTCGCGTCGAATATAGCTCATATCGGGCTTGTCAGTTGCTCCTATATACACCCTTAACGCCATGAAGCGACCCACTTTTTTGCTTTGAGTAATAAATTGAATTTGTTGTTCTCTATTACCCAGTTCTGATTTAAGTTTACATTGGATCTGTACTGTACCTCTAGGGTGGCGGGTGAGTTGCATAAACACTTCAAAAAAGGCCATATCATGAGTGGGTTTCATTAACTTGATAGGGTCTATGATGTGTTGTTTTAATACATTGTTGTCTAGTAGTGGCTTTAAATTGTATTGCAGTACCTTATCGCTGTCTTGAGCAAATAAATGGCTTATTTCATCAGTCGTGGTACCAATACCTATGTAAGCCATTTGTGCCGCTTTTACTGTTTTTTCGATAAAATATGGCACTCCTGGCAATTGGCGCATCACGAGATTTTTCATACCATCAGCCAGTTCTTTTTTCTGGCCTTCATTGTCTGATAATTGCTCGAGTTTTTGTTTATTGTGAGCAATTAATTTACTTAAAAACTCAACGCCTTCATGCGGAGAGTGGCCAATGATGGCACTCAAATGCAAAGTTGCACCATTCATCCGGCTGCGAATTAGCTGATAAGGTAAATTCGATAAATTAGTTTTTCCAGCAGCGGCTTGCAGGCGTGGAAATGATAATGTAACCGGACCCGGTTCGTTGAAATTAGCTGATTTATCTAGAGTCAGTTGTAAACCTCGACTCGAAATATCATGAGTAATACCAGTGGCCTGTTTATCACCTTGTTGAATTGTGACTAAGGTTTTAAAGACGAATCGAGCCTCATGGCGCCGCTCACTAAATGGCATTGATACTTTTTTGATGCTGTGTTGTTTTATTTTTGCTTGAGAGAAAATCTTTAAGCCATTCACATCAGATTGATCAAACCAGCATTGATAGTCTTTACGAGCTTCCTCGTTGGTTAAATCAATAAGTTGTAAAGTATGACTAAATTGAGCTAATTGTTGCTCAGTGAGGGCCGCATAACGAGCATCATCCCCCGGTAAGGTGGATGTTTTATAGTTTTTGCTATGATCAATAGGCTGCATTACAATTTTAAATACGCGCCAGCTGGTTTTTGTCGACGCAAAACCTAAAAAGAGATGCATATTTTTGGTTGCTTTAAGCTCTGCTAAGGTAGCAGAATAAAAATGTAATTTACCATTAGCATTGTGTGTAAAACTGAATAAATAACAATGTTCATTATTTTCGGAGCTTTTGATCATTTGGCTTAAGCGTCGGGTATTAATAAAGCTCGGTAGCTGACTTATTTCATTTTCATCTTGAAAATAATGTTGGATTGGTTGGTTACCTCTACCCAGTAATTCGTAGGCTATGATTGGTTTACCATCGACAATCGAAACAAATAAAGGAAGATGCGTTAATAGTGGTAAGTAATGACGTTCATAACCTAATCCGGTAGCAGTAACGATGACGTCGTTGACATCAACTTTATAACGGAATTTATAACTGCGTATAAGCTGCGATAGTACGCCGTCTAATGCTTCTCCACTACCCAGTCTTTTCAATCTAAAAATAGCACTATCATCTTTGTTTTGAATATCCACTATTTGATATTCAACACCATGCTTTAGATCATCTAGATAAAATTCATCGCTGAGTTCAAGTAGTTTTACTCGCAAAGGTTTATCTTGGTCTAAATGATGCTTTAATGGCAACTTAATGCGAGCGCCGCCGACAGATAAATCTAGCGTTGCGCCATTGACTTCGGTTATGCCTTGCTGAGAAACCATAATTCGAATGCTATAATTCATTCGTTCTTCACAGCGATTAAAGTAGCTGCCAAGTACCACACCAGGCACTAAAAATGGATTTTCCTCGTCGACAACCTCAATTGAAACATTTTCTCTGAGTTTCAGACGTCGCAGTTTATGCGCTTTTATAACGTGCTCGTATACACCTAAGGTATATTTGTTGCGGTATAATGGTAGTGCTTGTAGCAGTGCTTCTTTAGCGGGTTCGTCTAGAAAATATCTTTGGTTAGCGATGACAACTTCTTCGCATGGCAGTTCCGTTTTATCTCGTAAATCTATAATTCGTGTACATAAAGATGAGATACGGTTTAGCTCCATTTTCAATAGAAAACGGGTTGAATTAGATTCGTCAACGGTTAACTGTTCAAATACGTCCTGAAAATCAGGTTCCATGATCAGTGGTTTTAGTTGTTCGATTAATGCCCTGTGGTTATCTAAACTCATTATTTTATCGTTTTAAATGCTTATTGTGAGCCTGGCTGATAATTTTATCGGCAAGAAATTGCTGATCTTTATAGTAATATACATTTCAATGTTGTTCGATAGGTATGCACAAATGATATCGTTGTTAATTACTCTGAAACGAAGACTAACATAGCGTATTAATGTTAATGCTGTATTGATGTAACGTTTGTTTATTGATTTTTACAGTTTGTTTACATGAGTGTGGACAATATTTTAATCATTGGCAAGACTCTGACTAAAGATCGTTGTTATTATTATACTTATGAGTTGCCTAAACCGTCATATTTGATTCGTTCGATGTGAGGTTTAGGCAGTAAAGAAATTTCTAACAATGATGCTTTATTGATTCGTAGACTGAGTGACATGGGTCATAAAAGTACTAATTGATTTGCAACCTAGGAACTAACATGGCGAAAGCTCCAAAAATGGCATTTGTTTGTGACGATTGTGGCCTGGATTATCCGCGTTGGCAGGGACAGTGTCGTTGTGGTGCGTGGAATTCTTTGGTGGAAATGAAACTGTCGGCCTCAAAGAGTTCAACTTCACGTTCATCGGTATTGGGATACGCTGGTGCTGTGGGGGGGGGCTCTAAAAAACTCAGTGAAGTTGAATCACAAGATGCCGAAAAAAGACTGACTGAAATCGGTGAATTAGATAGAGTGCTCAGTGGTGGTTTAACGACGGGATCGGTGAATATTATTTCCGGTGACCCAGGAGCTGGTAAAACAACATTACTGTCTGATTTGGTTGCTCGGATGTCACAATCTATGGCTTCACTGTACTGTACTGCAGAAGAATCATTATCTCAGTTCAAAAACCGTGTTAATCGTTTAAAGCTTAATTATAACGAAGATAACTTGTTTCTGCTGTCTGAAACCAGTGTAGAAGCCATTATTGAAGAATTAGAAGCCAAGCAAATCAAGTTTGCTGTCATTGACTCTATTCAAGCGGTTGTCACAGATGCGGCCAATGGCAGTCCGGGGTCGCCTTCACAAGTTAAAACGGCGGCTCAAGCATTTACTCAATATTGTAAAAAAAATAATGTCACCATGTTCATTATTGCTCACGTAAATAAAAATAACGAAATAGCAGGCCCGCAAACCTTGGTTCATATCGTAGATTCATTGCTACATATCGACACCAACGACGGGCAAATTCGTACCTTGCGCGCCAATAAAAACCGTTTTGGTGATGTTGATACCGTGGGGATATTTCGCATGAGTGAACGCGGTATGATCAGTGTTGATAACCCAAGTGAAATATTTTTATCGGGTTCAACCACCGAATCGCCGGGCTCGACCATCACTTGTATTCGTAAAGGTAACCGTAATTTACTATTGGAAATACAATGTTTAACCACCGAGACTGAATCTGAGTTTCCACAACGAGTGTGTGTGGGCTTAAACATGAATCGGATTAAAATGTTAACCGGTATTTTACGTAAGCATACTAAAACCAAAATTTTTCATGATACATTTTTTAATATAGTAGGCGGTTTAAAAATTGATGAGTCAGAAACCTGCATCGATCTAGCGCTTGTTACGGCATTACTGAGCAGTTTAAACGACTTTGTCGTGCCTAGAACCACTTGTATTATGGGCGAGTTGAGTTTGAATGGCGATGTCCGCCCAATTGATAGTGGTGTGCCGAGAGTCAAAGAAGCTGCGCAGCATGGTTTTACTGAGATTTTTATCCCATTTCGTAATTATCACAAAACCATGGAAGGGCTTGGGGCAAAAATTATTCCAGTGAAAACTATCCATGAGCTGCTTGAATTAATTAATTAACCCTCGGTTGCTAAAAGCAAAACTTGAGCATAAAAAAGGTAAGTCATTGACTTACCTTTTTTGCATTTTACGGTATATCTGAAAGCTTAAGGCGCTGGAGTGATTAACGACGTAAGCTCACGATCTAATAACTCTGCATCGCCTATGTTGAGTTCAATAATTCGGCGCAGGTGGGTAATACTGTCAACGTCAATGTGAGTACACTTTAAGCCCAGGTGTTCTGGGGTTTTATGGACAATTGCCGCTTCCATTTTGAGTTCAATATCAGAGTCGGGTAACACAAACTCTAAGGTTAAAATGCTATTGAGTTGACCTGTATACCCAGATGGTAATTCTACTAATGCACCGTTAAGACTTAAATCTAAAATTTTAGTGCGCCAAGTTTGTTCTGTTTGCGCGAGATGAGCACTGGCTGCAAAAAAAATACGAGAAAATTTACGTCTGTCGTCCATAGTTTGCCCTTAGTAATCAATATCGCAAAGACACATAGTCAGTGTTTATTGTTTAAGCATACTCGATTTATCTCGATTACGCTGATAATATTTAGTTTAAAAAAGGAGCGCATTGCGCTCCCTGGTTATTTTGAGTGGTTATATATACTGACTTCAACTAAATGAGTAAATGACCCATTAATGCAATAATCGGTAGTGTTACTAAGGTTCGTAGAATAAAGATAACGAATAGCTCAAAAAAGTTAACCGGTATTTTACTACCAATTAAAAGAGCACCTACCTCGCTCATATAAATAAGCTGAGTAACCGATAAAGCAGCAATAACAAAACGGGTCAAATCTGATTCTATAGAGCTGGCCAAAATGGATGGGATAAACATATCGGCAAACCCTACCACAATCGTTTTCGAGGCTTCGGTAGCTTCTGGAATATGCAGCAGTTCTAACAGCGGAATAAATGGCATACCTAAGTAATTAAAAATAGGCGTATGCTCAGCCAACACTAATGCGACGGTACCAATAGCCATAACAACAGGGATAACCCCGAATATCATATCGACAACGTTTTTAATCCCTTCCGTTAGCACATGCTTAATTCCACCTGCAGAAGATGCGCGTTGCATTGCTTGATCAAATCCCCACGAAAACACACCATGATTGGCTGGGATCGTTTCGTCATCTTCATGGCGAGGGGTATTATCAATATACAGATCTTTCTTCCATGATAGCGGCGGTAATTTAGGGACTATTATTGCAGCAACAAAACCAGCTAAGCACACTGTCAGATAGAACGGCACAAACAAGTGCTCAAGTTTGACCTGTGATATCACCACTAAGCTAAAGGTTATCGATACGGCAGAAAAGGTTGTACCAATAACAGCAGCTTCGCGTGCAGTATAGAAACGGGTTTCGTATTGTTTAGTGGTCATTAAAATGCCCACACTGCCATCACCTAACCAAGATGCCATGCAGTCAATAGCACTGCGACCAGGTAAATTGAATATTGGGCGCATTACTTTGGTTAATAATGTGCCAAAAAACTCCAATAAACCAAAATTGAGCAATAGCGGTAATAACATGCCAGCAAAAATAAATACTGAAAATAGTACAGGTACTAAATCATTCAGAACTAAGCCACCCGTGGCCGATGAAATAATCGCTTCGGGGCCCACTTGCAAATAAACCATGACGATAAAAATTGCGCCTAGAATGCGCACCGCTAACCAAAATAAATTCACTTTCAGTAAAGTGCGTAAAAAAGTACTTTTACGTACGAATTTAGGATTAATGAGCTGTGTGAGTAACGAGGCCAATGCCATTAATACTACAATGCAGGTAACAATAAGCTGAATCGAACTGCCCATTTGGCTTTGCAACGCTTTTGAGATGATTGCAATCGGAATGGTAATCGAACCTTCGACATTGATAGGCGTCATAAACAGTAACAAGCCAATCAGTGACGGAATAATAAAGGTGAGAATTGTTTTAATGTTATGTTTTTTATGTGTCACGTTAAATACACCTTACTTATGTGTTCTAAGTTGGCCAGCTGTGCTACCCAACTGTTTATTATGGACCAAAATTGAATGTCCATTCAGTTGTTTTTTTGGGTAGGCAAGGTTACCCCCTTATTTGCTGTATGTAAAATGATAACTTAATCGAATAGATATTAGTTAAATGTGAGTAGATATTTACTTTAAGAAATTGTTGGGGTATATGGTTAAAATCTAATTTAATCAGCCTGTTGAAACTTTGTTGCGGGTGTGTGTTATCTTTGGATCTAGCACTTTTTTATGGTTTGTATGCCATTAATAAACATGGATATGATGACGGTTCATGACCACTTTTATTAATGGCTATCAAGTAGCGTTTATAAGGTTAACGCGCTGGAGTATTGGGCTCAAGGGAATAGTCCATGCCCGGTAACCCTAACCAATAGCCATTGCAATGATGATTGATAATCGATGCCTGTTTATTGTCATTAAACTGTTTATTAATTAGCGATTTACTATTAAGCGGCTCTTCTGTTATTTGTGTTAATACATCAGTAAGTTCTGAACCCATGGCTATATCGGCTAATTTATTGGGGGATATACGCCAATAATCAATCCCCATGTCTATCATTTGTGGAATTTGGTTAATCAGGTTTACCTGCGCCGCAGATTGAGTTTGAATGCCATTTAAGCGGAGTAACGGTTGTGACTCTTGAGTTTGAGCCAGTAAGCCTTTGCTATGGCGTTGGCAAATAGTTTGACACTTATCTTTTGGCAATTGGTAATGTTTGGCGGTAAAACAGCGTGCAGAATGTGCCAAGGGTAAATAGCCGTGACCGAGCACCTCTATTTCAAAAGCGGGTTTATCGCCTTGATTAATGACGGTGTTTAACCACTGCTGTGATAATTCACAAGGCATGACAAAACGATACATCCCTTTTTGGTGCAATAAATCAAGACTGGTCCGATTGTAATTATTGATTGTTGGCCCACACACAAAGGGGACTTTCGCTTGGTGCGCATAATGTACTGCAGCCATATCATTCGCTTCGATACTAAAATCACCATTATCAATAGCTCGTTTCAGTTCATTAAGCTCAGATTGTGCTTCTATCAAAGCCATGGTTGATAACACCACATGTTTGCCATGAGACTTAAGCATATTGGCGAGATCTAGGTAGTCGTTAAACTTCAGTTCACGGCGGCGGCTGCATACGGTTTCACCTAAATAAACGCTATCGATGTTACTCAATGCTACTTGCTGATAAAAGTGCTCAACGTCAGATTTTGACCAGCAGTAACTAATTGGAGCGAGAGATATTTTCATTGTAAAACCTTATTGCCATTGACGCTCGTAAGCGCCCAATGTAGTGATTTGTCCTTCGGATACTTTTGCTAACGCTTGCGACCATTGTGGTTGCTCGCAAAAAGACTCGGGGTTGGCTAAATAAGTGTCGATAGCGCTACGCCAAACGTGGGTGACTTGGCTGACGTAAGCAGGGCTTCGCTGACGTCCTTCTATTTTAAGTGATTTAATTCCCGCTTGGGCGAGCTCGGGTAACAAGCTTAAGGTGTTTAAACTGGTAGGTGACTCCAGTAAATACTTTGCATCATGATCGTACTCAGCAACATAACGGCCTTTACAGACCACTGGATAACCCAGTTGTTGGTTCGCATCAGCTTTATCGATTAATACATTATTGAGTCGGGTCAATTTATCGCTGCCAGAATCTTGCCAGCGCACATGATTAGCCGGGGAACATGAGCCGCCGGTATTAGGTGATTGTCCTGTTACATATGATGATAAATGGCAGCGTCCTTCAGCCATGATACATAAACTACCAAAAGCAAATACTTCAAGCTCAACAGGGCTCACTTTAGCTAAATCTCTAACCTGTTTAATCGACAACACTCGTGGCAATACTGCTCGTTCGATATTAAAAGCTTGTTGATAAAATGACAGAGCCCCTAAGTTTGTGGCGCTGGCTTGTACCGATAAATGTAGCGGAAGGTGCGGATAATGCTGGTGGGCATAATCGAGTAATGATAAGTCAGCTACGATGAGGGCATCCATTTCTAATTGTGCGGCTAAATCAACGGCCTGATACCAGCGCTGTTCTTCGCCGGGTTTCGGAAAAGTGTTTAGGGTTAAAAATACCTTTCGCCCTTGGCTTTGGGCCAGTTTTGTCGCTTGTGCCAGTTGTACTGCAGAAAAGTTTAGACCTGCAAACGAGCGCGCATTAGTGTCATCTTTTAGTCCGAGGTAAACCGCATCAGCGCCAGCGTTCAGAGCGGCTTTGAGCGACGCTAAATTACCTGCAGGGCATAAGAGTTCCATGTTGGTGTTCTCATTTTTTTCAAAGAACAGGAGTGTAAATGTGATTGAGTTAACATGATTTGATTTAAAACAGGTTTCGTTAGATAAATTGCCAGTAAACTGACTTGATTATTGGTTCAATTTACAAGTAGGTACTCTCGATGGCTCAAGCATTTACACAACAATTATCGGCGCACTTGTTACATTTCGCGCCTCAAGTAAGCCGTCGCTCGCTGAACTTGATGCCTGAAGCGTTAAAAATAATCGTCATTAATAAGCTGCTTAATTTAGTGTTAGCGGAACAATTGAAGGCAGATGAACTCCATTTTCTCAAACAAAAGTGGGTAGGCATTTGTGTTGATGATATTGGTTTGCGTTTTGAGGTGGGTGTCGAACAACAACTACGAGTGCGTGCTTTTACTCAGCCTGATGTGACATTAAGTGCCAATGTGCCTGAGTTAATTTTGGTTGCAGCAGGCAAAGAAGATCCCGACACGCTATTTTTTCAGCGTAAATTACGTATAGAAGGGGATACAGAGTTGGGGTTAGAGGTTAAAAATTTATTGTTGTCTATAGAGTTAGATAACTTACCCAAACCTGCTCGGATCGGCATTGAGCAACTGGCAAAAGTATTACAAACATTAACAGCCAGTGAATAGTGATGGTGTTATTTGACTATAAAAATCGGCGCATTAAGCGCCGTTTTTGCAGATACTAGATGCTAGATGCTAGATGCTAGATGCTAGATGCTAGATACTAGATACTAGATACTAGATACTAGATACTAGATATTAGATGCTAGGTACCTAGGCACTATCTATTAGCTCTTAGTTGCTCAATCCTGAGGTTACACATTGCCCGTGAGAGCAGCGTATTTTAGTAATAGCGCATCATGTGACTCGACATGTTTTGGGTCGGGGTCGATACAATCTATAGGACAAACAGACACGCAAGTTGGCTTGTCGTAATGACCTACACATTCGGTGCACAACGCGGGATCGATTTCATACACCTCTTCACCCATAGTAATGGCCTCATTAGGACATTCGGGTTCGCACATATCACAATTGATACAGCTATCGTCAATGATTAGTGCCATAAAAAACCTTAATTTAAGCTGGTTGATGAGGGTTTCGGGTATCCATTCCCTCAGGTAAATTACGCATTAACATGGCTTTGTCGATATTAATAGCTGCTGGAAGCGCTAGAAACACAAAATGGCCTGAGCCTAAAGCAGAGTCAATCGATTCGCCTTTGCGATTTATTAACCATTCAATAGTGATAACAAAATTACCTTCAGTTGTCATTATTTCAACACTGTCACCGACTGAAAATTTATTTTTTACATCAATTTCAGCCAAACCCTCAGCATTTCGTTTACCGGTGAATTCACCAACAAATTGCTGGCTATCACTCACAGAATGGCCATATTGATAGTTTTGATATTCGTCATGAACGTGACGACGTAAAAACCCTTCGGTATAGCCACGATGCGCCAAACCTTCAAGGTTGTTCATTAATGTGCGATCAAAGTCTTTGCCAGTAGCGGCATCTTCAATTGCTTGGCGATATAATTGTGCGGTGCGCGCGACATAGTAAAAAGATTTAGTACGACCTTCAATTTTTAATGAATCAATCCCCATTCTGGTTAAACGATCCACATGTTGAATAGCCCGTAAATCTTTTGAGTTCATAATGTAGGTGCCATGTTCATCTTCAAACGCAGGCATATACTCGCCAGGACGACCAGCTTCTTGCAGTAGCACTATGTCGCTACTAGGTTGGCCCGAACCTAATGTAGGGCTCTCAAACTGTACGGTTGGAGCCACAGGGATGATATCGCCAGTCTCTGTTTGCTGTGCTGGGTGCACATCGTATTTCCAACGGCATGAGTTGGTACAGGTTCCTTGATTAGGATCGCGTTTATTCATGTAACCAGAGAGCAAGCAACGGCCAGAGTACGCCATGCAAAGTGCGCCATGCACAAACACTTCTAATTCAATATCTGGACAACGTTGGCGAATTTCTTCAATTTCATCCAATGATAATTCACGCGATAAAATGACTCGCTTGATGCCTTGTTGTTGCCAGAATTTAACCGATGCCCAGTTAATCGCATTTGCTTGAACCGATAAGTGAACCACTTGTTCAGGAAACGCTTCGCGGACCATCATGATAAGCCCAGGGTCAGACATGATCACCGCATCAGGTTTCATCGCGATCACCGGTTGCATGTCTTTAATATAGGTTTTTAGCTTGGCATTATGTGGGGCAATATTACTCACCACATACAATTTTTTACCGAGGGCGTGAGCCTCTTCAATACCGCTGGCAAGTGTCTCCATTTTGAAATCATTATTTCTAACTCGTAAGCTATAACGAGGTTGGCCTGCGTAAACAGCATCAGCACCATAAGCAAAGGCGTAACGCATATTTTTAAGCGTACCAGCAGGAGATAATAATTCAGGTTTAAACATGTTTTTTGACCTAATTGAACATTGTGTGATGAAAGGGTCGAAGCTTACTTAAGGATATTAGCGAGGACAAATATAGCCTTGGTATTTGTGAGGTTGGTTGTATTTTTATTGTATCGAAGGAATTTATAACTGTTAAATCAGCACAGAAAGATATAAATAATTGAGTTGTCGTCAGTTGAGTAATCGCAAACGTTATCGGTTTGGGTATATAATCCAACATTAGAGACTATTTATTTATGGAGAACCCATGTCTACGGAACATCAACTCTTGGTTGGACTATTAAAAAAGCTCAAAGATGATGCTTTAGTTTTACCAACATTACCTGAAGTGGCCATGCGTGTTCAAGAAGTGGTATCTCGTCAAGATTCGAGCCTTAAACAAGTAGCAGATATTATTGGACAAGATGCGGCTATTTCAGCCCGTATTATTAAAGTGGCAAACAGCGCTTTATATTCTCGTGGTAATAAAGCAGAAAGCATAAATGCCGCCGTTAATCGTATTGGTTTAGTGCAAATTAAATCCATTACCACGTCAGTTGCCATGGAACAGCTCTTTATCTCAACCAACGAAATGGTGTGGGAGGTGATGGATGAGGTATGGAAGACCTCTATTGAAGTGACAGCTTCATCTTGTGCGATGCTTGAAATGTATAACAAACGTCATCCCACTAAAAAACTAGACCGTGATACGCTTACCCTTGCGGGATTGGTACATAATATTGGTGCATTACCAGTATTAACCGAAGCAGAAGTTCACCCAGAATTGTTTAGCCGAATTGATGACTTACGAAGTCTCGTACGTAAAATGCAGGGGCCGATTGGTCGTGCGGTATTAAAAACGTGGGACTTTGCCCCAGAAGTTATGGAAGTGGTGGAGCGTTGGGCTGATCTTCATTATATGCCTGAAAAAGTGACTTATCTCGACTTTATTCGTTCTGCGGCATTTTATACTGGTGAACTTAGAGCCGGTGAAGAGTTAGAAGAAAGGTTAGGTGTCTTTGTCCTACGAGGTTTACCTGTAACACCAGAAGATCTTGCTAGTGATGAGTTTATTGATATGTACCATTCAATTAAGCAAAGTTACGAATAATGCTATGTTAAGTGAGTTTCACGGATATTAATCAATGAGTTAACATTAAATGATTAATATCTAAGTGAGATTTTTTTGATGTTTAAATAACCGATGACTAAAACTGTAACATGATGAATACTTAATGAATTATTTGCTAATAACAGTGTTATTTATGATTGTGATTATGCTGTGCACCATTGCATTTCTCCATTGGCGTCAGCATCGTTTTATTAAACAATTAACTCACTCGTTAGAATTACAATTACTCAATCAAGATTCATTTAACATAGATTCTCCTGCCAAATCGTTAAAACCGCTCATTAATGTCCTCCATCATTTACATCAATCAAGCCTATTTAGCACCGAACGAGATAAGTTAACCGGATTAGCTAATCGTGTCGGCTTTAAACGTAAAATGTTGTCAAAAATGCCTATTTCAGAAGGTATGTTAGTGCTGGTGGATATTCGACAATTTCGTTTTGTGAATGATTTATTTGGTTTTTTATTTGGTGACAAATTGCTGAAAGCTTTTGCCAAGCGGATAGATAACCTGAACTGTAAAGCACAGTTCATCGCACGTATGAACGGTAATGAATTTTTGTTGTTTTTCCAGCAACCGTTGACTGTCGAGCAGTTGCAAACGATAAAAAATGATTTACAAAGTCCATTTGAAATAGAACAACAGCCAATCAGTATCAAAATGCAGCTCGGAGTATTGTCGCTCAATGAGCATCATGCCGATGTCAGTTTGATGCTGCGCCGTTTAGATTTAGCACTGAAGAAAGCCAAAGCATTAAAACAGCCGATTGCTTTTTACGATCAAGATGATGATAAAGCACAATACCGAGAATTGTTGATTATTAATGGCTTGCCTAAAGGGTTAAAGCAAGGTCAATTATTTATGGTATTTCAACCAAAGCTAGACATAAAAAGCGGCCGATGTAAGCAGGTTGAAGCGTTAATTCGTTGGCAACATGAAGGCTTAGGATTAATTTCTCCAAATGAATTTATTCCATTAGCGGAACAGACTGGAATGATCGATATTCTGAGTAGTTGGGTGTTAGATAACGTATTGGCTCAACAAGCCAAATGGCGAAATATGGGGGTTTACGTTAATGTAGCCATTAATTTGTCATCTACTGATTTAGATAATCCAAACCTTGCTGCCGATGTCGCCACCAAACTATCTCAGTATCTGGTTCCTGCCGAAACCATTACCATTGAAATTACTGAAAGTGTGTTAATGAAATCGCTCGAGCAAACGATTGTTACCTTAAATCAATTACGTGATATTGGAGTTAAACTTGCGATTGACGATTTTGGTACTGGTCATTCTTCTTTAGCTTATTTGCGTCATTTGCCCGTTGATGAAGTGAAAATTGATAAAGCTTTTTTAGATGAATTTGAAACATCTCAAGCGGCGAAACAAATTGTTAAGACCAGTATCGAGCTGGCTAAAAATTTAGGTTTTGAAGTGACGGTTGAAGGGGTTGAATCTAAGTCTGTTTTAGATAGGTTACATCTTTTTGGAGTAGACACTATTCAAGGTGATTACTTTGCTAAACCATTGACAGCCAATGAGTTTGAACATCTTTATCCGCAACTTAATTATCAAAAAATTAATAATCCACACTTTAGTGATCCTAAAAGTTAATTTCTTCAACGTTAAATGTCGTTGTGTCTGATGGTTAATTACTTAAATCCTGCTGATAAATGAGCGATTAATTCTACAGGCATAGGTGCAAGTTGACGCTTCTGGTTCATGCAGACCATTTCAATTGTAGCGGTTACTGCAGGTTTTTTAGCATTAGGCCGCCATATTTGTTGTTTCCATACGGTACGATATTTACTTTCAAAATAAAATTGTGTGCGCACATCAATAATATCTGCAAACTCAACCCCATCGTGACATAACATATCGCTGCGATAAACGGCAAAACCCAATTGTTGTTGCTGCCAAAGTTGGCTGAGTACATCTGCGCCGATGACATGTTCACGCGCACGCTCGAAATATTTTAAGAAGTTAGGATGATATACCACACCAGAAAAGTCGGTGTCCTCATAATAAATTTGTACAGAAAAAGAGTGAACTGGGCTGTACTTGTGCTCTACAGAGGGGTGACTCATTACACTATGACCTTATATTATTGATATTGTGGTTATGTCGTTAATCATTTGAAGGCAGAAGCAGCTGTTGGTACTTACCTTGTCTTTGTAACGTTAGCAGCCCTTTGTCGAGTAATTGGCTAATGTGCTCTGCTTGAGGGTTAAGTTTAGAAAATGCGACGAAAATTTTACTGGTATGATTATTAAACTTAGCTTTTATATTACGGCTAACACCCATCTGTTCGATGTAAACATCAGCAACAAGGTCATACATAATGGCGGTATCAATTCTGCCTACTAATAATAAATTGATTAATTGGCGCTGGCTATTTACCGTGATGACGTGTAACTGCAGCTGTTCAACAAGCGTCGTAAATTCGTCGCCGTACTCATAACCACTCACAATACCAATCGTGCTTTTTATTGGGATCTGCCATTTATTATCCGCAATGGTAGGGTGTTCTTTGGCAAAGAAAAAAGAAGCTGTTACTGTAAACAAAGGTTCATTACCGAATATAAATCGGTTAATAGTGCTTTGCTCTTTTGTCACATTAAAAACGCCATCAACCGAACCTCGCTCGGTCATAATCAAACCACGAGTATAGGGTACGACAATAGTAGAAACGTCAACATCAACTTGCTTAAAAGCCTGTCTAATAAGGTTATGGGAAATACCATTACCCACTTCATCGGCAAAAGGAGGCCAACTATCTTCTGCCGCTAAAGTGATTTTTAGTGGTTCTGCCACGGCGATGGTCGAGTTAAATGTATATAAAACTCCCACTGATATGAATATCAATTGGATGAATAAACGAGCTCGTTTGGGCATGGGAATGTAATCAAAAATTAGTTTTTTGTAACGTATTAACGACATATAATCCTTTATAGAAGTGTCCTGCTACGGCCCAGCAAGAATAACACTTTTGCAAATAAAGTGATATTCCCAATCATGTGAGCCCTCTCATTATTGATTTAAATAATAACAATGTAATGCGATATGAATAAGCATTTCACAGGTAATTATCTGCCTTGAAATGAATGTGTCTTCGCATCAATAACGAGAGTTTAAGGCACCTTATTAGGGTTAGTTTAGAATACAGATTGATAGGTAACAGCATCGTTAGTGAAGGTTATGTGTGTTTGCAGACGTCGCAGTAAGTCGTTAACAGTTTGGGTGCTGCTTATGCATGAATCGCTAATAAGTTACCGCTCTCATTATTCGTTTTCAACTTCAACATATTCACATAAGGTTAACTTGTTATGTAGAAGACATACTTCTAATTGAGTGACATCAAGAGCATGACTGAATAAAAAACCTTGAACTATTTTACAATTATACTGTTTCAATTTAAGCAGCTGAGCATGAGTTTCGACGCCTTCTGCAATGACATCTAATTTCAGCTCATTACCTAAGGTAATGATGTTTCGTAATACTATATTGCTGGTTTCTTCAGGCAAAATACTGCTTAAAAACCCCTTATCAATTTTTAAAGTATCAATGGGGAACTGGGTCAAATAGTTTAATGACGAATAACCTTTGCCAAAATCATCTAGGGCAATACGTACGCGTAATTGTTTGAGTGCTAATAGAACGTCTTGTGCTGTTTTTAAATCTTTAATGAGTAATGACTCGGTTATTTCAAGTTCAAGATGATGAGCCGGGAAGGTGGTTCGTTCTAAAATGGCAGCAATGTCATCAACAATAGTCGGTTGTGATAATTGTACCGGTGAAATGTTAACCGAAATATTGCCTCTCAGTATCCCTTGTTGAAGCCAGCGATATCCTTGCTGACAGGCTTGTTCAAGTACCCATAATCCAATATCGATAATTAAGCCACTGTCTTCAGCTTGATCAATAAAGCGGCTAGGAGAAATCATCCCGTGTTGAGGGTGATTCCAACGAAGTAACGCCTCTAAACCGACAATCTCATGTGTATCAACGCAACATTTTGGCTGGTAATGCACTTCAAGTTGCGCATCTGACATGGCATTATTTAGCTGATCTTTAATCAATAATCTTTCTAATAGTGCCGTGGATAATGTTTCGTTAAAAAAGTAACTTCCGTTTCGCCCATTTTGTTTAGCTGCGTACATGGCGGTATCAGCATGTTTTAATAATGTTTTGGCATCTTTACCATCTTCCGGGAAGCATGCCACACCAATACTGGCAGAACTGTTTAGCCAATATTGATTAATTTGATAGCCTTTGTTGAGCGTTTGACGAACTCGTTCAATGATATTAACTAAATCTCGGTTCACGTCGGCCGCAACTTGCTCGTATGGAATGATTAAGGCAAATTCATCTCCGCCGAGTCGAGCCAATACATCTTGTTGGCTTAAACAATGCTGAAGCCGTTTACCAACTTGGATAATGAGCTCATCGCCTACGTCATGGCCCATAGAATCGTTAACTTCTTTAAAGTGATCTAAATCGATAAACACCACAGCGGCGGTGTTGTATGGATTAGACATAAGTAATGACAGTTGTTGATTAAAATGAAACCGGTTTGCCAATCCCGTTAAGCTGTCAAAGTTAGCCCGGCGACTGAGCTCTCTCATTTGTTTGATTCGAGATAACGCAAACAAAATCATAATCAATATAATCATGGTGCCCGAAGCAATTAATGCGTAATACCACCAGGCTTTTTTTATGTTAAATGCAAATTCTGCCTGTTGGTTGCTCCATATACCGTCGCTATTGGTGCTTTGTACTTTAAACACATAATCACCAGCGGCTAAATTAGTGTACATCGCCCGAGGTAATAATGTGGTCAGCCAATCCTGATCGAACCCGGCTAACATATATCGATATTGATTCCGTTCAGGGGCAGTATAGTCTAATGATGCAAATGAAAACTGGATCATGTTGTTGTCGTAATCAAGTATCGGCTTCGGGGGAGGGTTATGGCTGTTAATATTAATATACGATTTATTGGCTATTTTTGCCGAAGTGATATGCACCGGAGGCGCAAAATCATTTTGGCTAATAGTGTCGATATCTATCTGTATCACCCCTTTATTAGTACCTAATAGTAACTGGTGTTGATAAATGGCTATTGCGGCTTCATTAAAGGTTAAGTTGTCGGTGTTAATCACGCTGGGATAAACACTTATTTTAGCGGTTTTTGGGGTATATTTGATCAACGTATGCTGGCTCGTTAGCCATAAATTACCTTGGTCATCACCAATGACGGCTTTTAAACGGTTATCTGGTAGGCCTTGCTGACGTGTAATGTATTCAATGGTAAATCCCTGAGGTACATTTGATGTTGGAATTATTTTTGCTAACCCGAGACCTTGGGTTGCTGCCCATATAATGCCTTGTTTATCTTGGTAAATACCGCCTATTCGGATGTTCTCTCTTTCATTACCTAAGCTTAAGTGTGAGGTGATATCCGTTTTAGGATCGATAATGAAAATACCATTGGTGGTGGCTAACCATAACTCACCTTGGGTAGCGATTAAACTGTCGAAGGTGAAATTCCCACCTGAAGTATAAAGATTATCCGCATCGTTAAAATAATGTTTTATTAAACCTTTTTGCGGGTTAAATAGCATTACGCCAGCGTCTAAATAGCCAGTGATCCACACATTGCCTTCTTGGTCTGGGTCAACAGTATAGAAATCAGTATTAGGAAAGCCATAGGGATTATTCACTTTATTACTAAAGTGTTGCACAGTGTCAGAGCGTTGATCATAAAAACTCAGGCCTTCAGCGTCAGAAAACCACAGATTATTATCTTTGTCTGTTGTTACGTTCCAAATATTGTTTATTAATGATGGAGTGGTTTTATCTTTTAAAGGTCCTAATTCAACCGTTTTATTATCGATGTTTATCTTATCGATACCCTTATTTGTTGCTACCCAGGCATCACCTGATTGCGTTAAGGCTATTGCGTAAACATTGCCTCCTGATAGCTCTGATTGGCTGGCAAGGGGTTTATACAGTCGACTTGATTTTTTCAATGGCGTGTAAAAGGCCGCACCTTGGTTAGTCGCAAACCAAATGATTCCTGAATGGTCGATAAATACATCATCAACATCATTGGTCGGTAATGATTGTTGATTAAACGTTTGTGAGGTTAACCAGTCAAAATGTTCGGATGCGACAGTTAAATTTGCCGCACCTTTATCGGTACTAATCCAGATATGTTGATCGTCTTCAATCGCTATGCTGGAGATGTAGTTACTGGGAATTTGTCCAACCTTTGGTTGTTTTGGACTAAAAAAATGCTGGAATGTGTTGTCGTTAGGCATAAATTTAATCAAGCCAAAATGTTGGCTACCAAACCAAAGTTGACCATGATTATCTATTTGACTCGTCAGAATGTAATCATTAAATAAATCTGCCGTAGCAACGGCTGAACCTGTAGTGGATATTGCTTGTGCTTTATCTGATTGATATAGCTGCATTGTTGTACTGTTGGGTTCTAATAATGCGAGACCATGGTCGGTCCCTACCCAAATACGGTGTTGAGTGTCTTCAACGATGCTGTAAATAGATGTTTCTACAGGAGTATCTTGTTGGTTTAAATATAATGGAACCGAGATGAAATCGGTTCCATGCTCTGTTTTATATTGTAACCCACTGCCAGTACCTATCCATAGCTGGCGTTTTGAATCCAAGTATAAACGCATTATCCAATTGGTGTTTTGAGCGAAAGGCTGTTGTGAGGTGGGGTAGATGTTAAGTTCATCATCGACGGTGAGTTGATTAAGACCGTCTTCAGTAGCAAACCAGATATTGCCTTGTGCGTCTTCGATAATATCTGTCACAAAGTTATTCGATATATGTCTTTTGGATCCCGGTGAAAACTGAAAGTTTATAAACTCTTGGCCATCATAACGGCTCACACCAGCATCGGTTGCAAACCATAAAAATCCGTTTTTTTGTTGATAGATAGAGGTGATCATGGTTGACGGTAAACCGTCAGCAATATTGAGCCTATCTATTTGAAACTGTTCTGCGTTTGTGGCTGAAATAAAGGCAACTGAAAGAAGTAAGCATAACAGCGAGCATAACCATCTTTGGAAAAAGAACACCATCAGAGACCTTATTATTATTTTTATAAAAAACTGATTTTGATACCTATAATAACAGGATGATATATTGTAAATACAGTCACTATTTTACACAACAAAATAATAACATTGTTTGTGGGTTTGGGATCTACTCATCTTCCTTTCATCAAATTTAAACCGTATTGATGAGAAGAAACTTGTGTAAATGAAGGCTGAATGGCTGAGGAATAAATCAAACTAATTTCTGTTGGTATCTATCTTAGCGATGTTTTTGTCGTATGTGTTAGCTTTGTCGCTTGTGCTTAAAGTGGGTGATTATTGTCATTGTTTGTATTTAAATAAGAAGCGAGGTATCGATGGCAGTGAATTGTTGCGCTTGATCGGTTAATGATTTTGCAGTGAGGCGTTCAACACTTAATACATGGGTGTAGCATGTGGTCGTTTGGTTGATTTTTTTGAGTAATAAATCGAAATCACCATCACCAGACAGTAAAATAACCTCATCTACCGTGGGCGCTATCTCTAGCATGTCGATGGTAATCCCAACATCCCAATCTCCCTTGGCAGAACCATCACTGCGCTGGATATAAGGTTTGGTTTTAACCGTAAAACCAATATGTTTTAGTGCATCTTGAAATTTAACCTGACCGTCATCGGCTGGTGCTATAGCGTAAGCTATTGCGTGGCTAATAGTGCCCTGTGCCGACAAATGTTTGTATAAAGCTCGGTAATTGAATGAACGGCCAAAACCTTGCTTACAGGTGTAATAAATATTTTGCACATCTACAAATACGGCAAGCGTTGTCATTATTACACCTGTGAAGATTAAGGCTGTTGCGCTTTTTGAGCGGCAATGGCGTCATTAAGTTGTGCTTCAACAAACCCTGGAGAGTGAGTTGACGAAGAAATAAGTCGGTACATTGCGGGTATCACCAATAGGGTGACAACGGTCGCAAATGCCATGCCGAAGAATATCACAGTTCCTACCGCAATACGGCTTTCACTCCCCGCGCCGGTTGATACGATTAATGGAATGGCACCAATAAGGGTGGTAAAGGCTGTCATTAAAATGGGTCTTAAGCGACGAGCCGATGCGTCAATAATGGCATTGTCGAGCGATAAGCCTCTGTCGCGTAGCTGATTAGCAAACTCAACGATTAAAATACCATTTTTAGTTACCATACCAATTAACATGATCATGCCAATTTGGCTGTAAATATTCATCCCTTGATGAGTGAGCACTAAGCCAATAAAGCCACCAAAAATCCCCATGGGAACGGTAAACATCACCACTGCAGGGTTGATAAAACTTTCAAATTGAGCCGCCAATACCAGATAAGCAATCAGCAGTGCTAAAGCAAATACAATGAGCACCCCAGCTTGGTTCTCTTTAAAGTCTTTTGACTCACCCGTGTAGGCAATTGAAATATCGTTTGGCAGTAATGTTATTGCGCGTTGTTCTAAAAAGTCGAGGGCTTCGCCAAGGGTATAACCTTCGCCTAAATTTGCCTTGATGGTGATCGATTTTTGCTTATTGGTATGACTTAATCGTTGCGGCGAGGCAACTTCTTCAACTTTAGTGACGGTATCAAGGGTGATTAATTCGCCTTTGCTGCTTCTAAAGTAAATCTTACTGAGGTCTGTGACGCTGTTAAAGCTGTTTTCATCACCGCGAAGGTACACATCATATTCTTCGCCACGTTCAACAAAGGTTGTTTCACTGCGGCCGCCCAACATGATTTCTAAGGTTGTCGCTATTTCTGCAACGCTAATGCCTAACTCTGCAGCTCGTTGCTTGTCTACCGTCACAACAAGTTCTGGTGTGGTCTCTGCGTAATCTAAATCAGCCCCGTCCAGCATAGGGCTTGCATCGGCTTCTTGTTGCAGTACTTGAGCCCATTTAAATAACTCAGCATAGTCAGAGCCGCCCAGTACAAATTGAACCGGTTCACTTGATTGGCCTCTAAATCCTGGCAACATTGGCCGTACCATGACATCTGGAATGTCTTTTAACGTTTGGCTGATTAACGCTAACGCTTGTTTAATATCGGTATCACGATCTTGCCAGTCTTCTAACTGGATAATCGCAAATCCGGTTTGATCTCCCGCTCGACCGCCAAATGCTGGCGCTTCAACGCTAAATGATTTCACTACTCCTTGACCCAATAGTGGCATTAATCGGTTTTCAACGATGTCCATATTGGCAACCATGCGATTATAACTGGTGCCTTCGGCGCCTTTAATAAACGCAAATAATACCCCGCGGTCTTCTTGTGGTGAGAGTTGAGAAGGGACTTGTTGCAAGAGTAAATAGCTACCACCGATGCAGGCGATAATAATGAATGGTGCTGCCATGCGCCAGTGCAATGCCCATTTGACCATACTACGATACCGTTGCTCTAAACGATTAAAGCCATTATCGATCGCAATGTTAAAACGATTTTTCTTCACATTGGCTTTTAATAGTTTACTGCTCATCACTGGGGTAAGGGTAAGGGCGATAAGGGATGAAAACAGCACCGACATTGCCAGCATCACGGAGAACTCAGTAAACAATAACCCGACCATGCCATCCATAAATGAAATAGGTAAAAATACCATCACCAGTACTAGGGTAGTTGATATCACAGCAAAACCGACTTCGCGAGTCCCTTTGTAGGCCGCAAGTATCGGTTTTTCACCTTGTTCAATATGGTGGAAGATATTCTCAACCACAACGATGGCGTCATCAACCACTAGACCAATGGCTAGAATAAGCGCCATTAGGGTTAATAAGTTAATGGAGTAACCTAAGCTGTATGCCGCCATAAATGCGGCAATTAATGATACTGGTACTGTGACTGCAGGAATGAGTGTTGCCCGTACTTGACCGATAAAAATGTACAGCACAAGAATAACCAATACCCCAGTAATGAATAGGGTGTTGTAAACCTCATTAATCGAGCGCGCAATAAACACATTGGCATCATAATCGACAACCAACTGCGTTCCTTTTGGCAGAAAACTCTGCACTTTGTCGACTTCTTGTTGTACTTGCAATGATATATCTAATGGGTTGGCATCAGATTGCGGCACTATGCCTAGGCTTAGGTTAACGATGCCGTTACTTTTAAAGGTCGAGTTTTCATTTTCTGCCCCAATGAACACGCTAGCGACATCTTTAAGATAAATAGGTGTGCCATCGTCAGCAGTGTGGACAACTAAATAGTTGAAGTCTTCTGGGCTGTAATATAGCCGTTTTGTTCTGACTGACATGACGGTGGTGTCGTTACGGACTTCGCCACCGGGTGTTTCAAGATTTTCGGTATTTAACGCACTAATAATGTCGTTGGTAGTTACATTTCTACCGGCCATTAATTGCGGTTTTAGTTGTACATACATGACTTTGTATAAGCCACCAGAAATATTGACTGAGCTCACCCCAGTAATTAAGCTAAATCTGTCCTCTAATACCCGCTGGGCGTAATCAGTGAGTTGAGTACGATCCATATTTTCAGAGCTTAAGTTGACGTAAATCGACGGCTCACCAGTACCATTATCTTTAGATACAATCGGATCATCAGCTTCATCGGGTAAGCGACGTTGTGCTTTGGCAACGGCATCTCGTACGTCACTGACGCCTTCGGTTAAGTCCCAACCTAGTTCAAACTCGATTGAAATACGTGACATGCCATTTCGAGTGGTTGAGGTGATTTCATCAATACCGCTGATGCCAGTTAATTCATCTTCAAGGCTCTTAGTGATTTTACTTTCCATAATAGTGGCAGATGCACCGCTATAAGTGGTCATGACGGTCACTACCGGATTTTGTACGTCGGGCATTTCTCTAACCGACAGTTTAGAGAACGACACTAAGCCAAAAACACACAGTAATAAACTTAATACAATCGCAACTACAGGGCGCTTTACCGCCGTATCACTTAGCCACATTATTGTTGCTCCTGTTTAACAGGGCTTGTTTGAACTTGCTTAGCTAAGTCTTTTACTTTGACACCATCACGCATATTTACCAGCCCTTGAACGACGATGTGGTCGCCGATGTTAATGCCAGATTCCAGTAACACTTGGTCGTCAATTCTGGCGCCTAACATCACTTCGGTGCGTGTGGCGATATTGTCCTGGTTGATTACGTAGACATAACGTTTGGTACCAGAATATTCAAGTGCTTGTACCGGAACAATAGGGGAAGACACGCTTGGAAATACCAGTGTCGCTGACATCATCATACCGGGCTTTAATTGACCCTTTTGATTATCAAACTGACTACGAATATTGAGATTGAGTGTTTGTGAATTGACGCGTGGATCAATAGCGATAATCTTGCCAGTAAAAATGGTTTTATTCCATGCTCTGCTGGAAGCGTTTACCGACATTCCTGTACTTAACAAAGAGAGATAATGCTCCGGCACTTGTAAATCGAGCTGTAACACGGATAAATCATCAAGTGATAATAGTGACTCATTGATACTGACCATCTTGCCGCGGCTGAAGTTAACCAAACCAGTGTTTCCGGAAAATGGCGCGGCTAGAGTATGGTAATCCAGATCTGTTTTGGCTGATTCAAGGCGAGCGAAAGCAATATCAACACTGGACTTTTGAGCTTCTATTTCTGTTTGAGTGATGGCGTTAACGTGAATCAACTTGTTAAACTCATTAAGCTTACGCACTTCATCTTGATAATAGGCTTGCGCTTCGGTCACGCTGGCTTTTGCTTTGCGGTTATCAAGTGTCAGTAGTGCTTGGCCTTTATTGACGTATTGATTAGATGTGACGGCTATGCTGTCTATTTTTCCTGCGACTTGCGGCGCTATCATTACCGAGTGAGTTGCCGCCAGTTTTCCTATTAAGGTAATTGATTGCGAAAGCTCATGTTGTTCAACGGTGGCGGTGACGACAGGAACCACTTTTTCAGCGCGAGGAGGTGTGGGCGCGGCAATACCATTGGAAATAAACCCAACATATCCCATCATCAATACGGTAGTCGAAAAAAGACATTGGCTAAGTTTTTTGATCATTTAAGTACACATCTCTATAAGCAATAATTGATGATGTCGTTACAAGACGACATTGGCTAACGACTAGCCCGTGATTGATGCAAGCTTATTGTAATTATATTTGCTTAACCAAGCGTAAAGTAATGTAAATCTTTTAATTTTCTTTGTAACAAGGCGCATATCAATAGTGGGTTTTGATGATGCTATAGCAACAAAAAAGCCATATCCGAAGATATGGCTTTGATTTATGTCAGCCAGGCTGAACAAATAGTTATGTTAAAACACTGGTTGAAACATTACTTCTCGATAGGCTCGTTAGTAAATTCAATGTTTTGCTTTTTATTGACAGGTGTAACACCCATAAAGTATTCATAACCTTTATCGGATGATTTCTTTTTGGCATCATCATCACTTAACTTAATACTGGTTTGGTCTGAAAACAAGGTGTATTTAGCCTTAGTTTTTTGGACTACAGGCTGCGGTTTAGCTGATGGTTTAAGAATGCCTTTTGGGACTTCTGCTGTCACTGCTTTAGCTTGGTTGCTGGCTGTATTAGACGCAGCAACATTGGCAAATTTATAATTAAATACGCCATTGCCTTCAACATTTTCGACGCTTGATTTATCTTGATTTTGGTAAGACGCTAAAATGCCGTGTTTCCCTAAAGGGATCTCGTGAAAAAGTTTTTTACCCGTGCCTACTTTGGTGCCATTGATATACCAATCTGCTGGTACGTTACTGATTAAGGTAACCATCGCCGACTTAAGGCCTAATTCTTCATTTAACATTGAGTCAATTTTATCGTTATAAGAAGGCTTAAAGTTCATCGCCACTTTATAATGCAAATCGCCTCTCATATTCATATTGGCGTCGATAACTTCATATGACAATAAAACACTTTTGTCATTTAAAAACGGCGACTCATTACGAGTATTGGATAAAATGCTGCTTTTAGACTCTTTCAAACAATCTGCGATAGTTTGATATTTTGAACACTCAGTCGAACCATTAATATTGACTGGCAGTGTGCTGCTTGATTTAGATAAATCTGCAATTAAACGATTAGTAATATCAGTTTTGAGTTTAAATAGTTGCTGACTTTTAGCGGCACGTTTTTTATTTATCGCCTCATATTCAGTTAATATTTCAACCTTTTCAGTTTCAAGGCGTTTACTGTCTTCTTCTGCCTTTAGGGTTAATTCATCGACTAAATTGACAGACTCTTCAATTTGTATATAGGTTTCTGGAAGCCCTGTTTTAGCCCGAATAACCTTAGGTAATTCTGTAATAAGCTCATCGTAGCGCTGCTGTTCTGAAACAATTGTTTTTTTCAGACCTTCAACGTCATAGGCTTTTTTATTAAGCTGTGAGAATTTGTCATTAACAGTGATTAGCAGAGAATCGATATCGTATTGATTTTCAATTTTATTGAGAGTCTGCTTTTCTGATGTGGTAATGACTTCGAGTGCCGCAAATGAGTTGCTTGCGTATAAGCACAATAAAGCAAGGCTAATTGAACCGTATCTCACTGATATCTCCATTAAATTTCTCTACAAGCTGGAACCATCGACACTCTGTATTGCGCTGAGTGTAATCAGCAAAGAGTAAAATAATCCGTTAATAATTTATAATACTGAAGTTATTTTGGCTTTACAAACAGATTGTGGTGCATTGCTCACAATAAATTGACAAATTTTTGACACTTGTCGAGATTTCGATCGTTAGTTTTGTAATAATCTTTTAAATAATGGCTAATATAATAAAGCAGAGCGCTGAGGCTCTGCTTTATTATTCAACACTTTATTGCAGACGAATTATTTATTTAAACGCTTGTATTTTAATCGATGCGGTTCTACTACATCGGTGCCTAAGGTGGCTTTTAACCAAGTTGAGTACTCAGTATAGTTACCTTCATAGAAGCTCACTTTACCTTCATCACGGTAATCCAAAATATGGGTCGCAATACGGTCAAGGAACCAACGGTCATGGGAAATAACCATTGCACAACCAGGGAACTCTAATAACGCTTCCTCTAACGCTCGTAAAGTTTCAACGTCCAAGTCGTTGGTGGGTTCGTCGAGTAATAATACGTTGCCACCGGCTTGTAATAACTTAGCTAAGTGAACTCGGTTGCGCTCACCACCCGATAATGAACCAATTATTTTCTGCTGATCGCCACCACGGAAGTTAAAGCGGCCTACGTAAGCACGGCTAGAAATTTCAGTGTTGTTGATGCGCATAATATCTTGGCCGCCTGAAATTTCTTGCCACACGGTGTTTTTGTCATTCATCGAATCACGGAACTGATCAACCGACGCAATTTGAACCGAATCACCGACAGAAATAGAGCCACTGTCTGGTTGTTCCTCGCCTGAGATCATTTTGAATAAGGTTGACTTACCCGCACCGTTAGCACCAATAATGCCGACGATAGCGCCCTTAGGAACCGTGAATGTCAAATCATCAATCAGTATGCGGTCACCATATGACTTGGTTAAATTAGTCACTTCAATGACTTTGTCGCCTAAACGAGGCCCTGGTGGAATAAACAGTTCATTGGTCTCGTTACGCTTTTGGTAATCGTTGGTGTTCAATTCTTCAAAGCGAGCCATACGGGCTTTACCTTTTGATTGACGACCTTTAGCACCTTGGCGTACCCACTCTAATTCTTTAGCAATGGTTTTTTGGCGGGCGCTTTCTGTGGACGATTCTTGGGACAAGCGCGCATCTTTTTGTTCAAGCCAAGATGAATAGTTACCTTCCCATGGAATACCTTCACCGCGGTCAAGTTCTAAAATCCAGCCAGCAGCATTATCTAAGAAGTAACGATCGTGGGTAATCGCCACCACAGTGCCGTTATATTCTTGTAAAAAGTGCTCTAACCACGCCACTGACTCTGCATCCAAATGGTTGGTTGGTTCGTCGAGTAATAGCATTTCCGGTTTTTCAAGCAATAAGCGACAAATGGCCACTCGGCGTCGTTCACCACCAGAGAGTACGGCAATTTTCTCATCCCAATCGGGCAGACGTAATGCGTTAGCTGCACGTTCAAGAATATGATCAAGATTATGCGCATCTTGAGATTGGATGATGGCTTCTAATTCGCCTTGCTCTTTTGCAAGTGCGTCGAAGTCTGCATCGGGCTCAGCATAAGCAGAATAGACCTCGTCTAAGCGTATTAGTGCATTTTTAGCTTCGCTTAGGGCTTCTTCGACGGCTTCGCGCACAGTTTGTTGTTCGTTTAAGCGCGGCTCCTGCGGTAAGTAGCCAATCTTTAACCCAGGCATTGGGCGTGCTTCACCTTCAATTTCGGTATCTATTCCCGCCATGATGCGCAGCAATGTTGATTTACCCGAACCGTTTAACCCGAGCACACCAATCTTAGCGCCAGGAAAGAAGCTTAACGAAATGTCTTTTAATATTTGCTTTTTGGGTGGGACAATTTTACCCACACGAAGCATGCTGTATACAAATTGAGCCATAATTATACTGTCTAATTGTCAACAAAGATGGTGATAATTCTACTGTATTATGTGCTGAACTCAACAGGCAATTGTGTGATTTTATCTAGCGTGCTTTTTAGACTCAATTCGCTAAACAATCTGCTAGCTTGGTGTTATCAACATGAATCGTTTTGTATTCAGAACACAGTGAATTTCATGTTGTTTGTACTGTAAATCATTATCGTTGCAGAGTAGAATACCGCGCAACCCTACTATATAGATAATGATGTTGGAGCTACCATGTTGAAGAAAGCGATGAATATTGCGGATTATGATCCAGAATTATTTAAAGCCATTGAAGATGAAACTTGTCGTCAAGAAGAACACATTGAATTGATTGCATCTGAAAACTATACCAGTCCACGTGTGATGGAAGCGCAAGGTTCTCAGTTAACTAACAAGTATGCTGAAGGTTATCCAGGCAAGCGTTATTATGGTGGGTGCGAATACGTTGATGTTGTTGAAACATTGGCTATTGAACGCGCAAAAGAATTATTTGGTGCAACTTATGCCAACGTACAGCCTCATTCAGGCTCACAAGCAAACAGCGCAGTGTTTATGGCGTTGTTACAACCGGGTGATACTGTTTTAGGGATGAACCTTGCTCATGGTGGTCATTTGACCCATGGTTCACCAGTGAATTTTTCAGGCAAGCTTTACAACATCATTCCTTACGGTATCGATGAAGCTGGCAAAATTGATTATGACGAAATGGAGCGTTTAGCCATTGAGCATAAGCCTAAGATGATGATCGGCGGGTTCTCTGCATTTTCAGGCATAGTCGATTGGGCTAAAATGCGTGAGATTGCTGATAAAGTTGGTGCTTATTTGCTTGTTGATATGGCTCACGTTGCTGGCTTAGTGGCTGCAGATGTTTATCCAACGCCAGTCCCACATGCACATGTGGTCACCTCAACAACTCATAAAACATTAGCGGGTCCACGTGGCGGGATTATTATTTCTGCTGCCGATGATGAAGTGTTGTATAAAAAGTTGAACTCAGCGGTATTCCCTGGTGGCCAAGGTGGCCCTTTAATGCATGTAATCGCAGGTAAAGCGGTTGCATTTAAAGAGGCATTAGAGCCAGAGTTTAAAGTATATCAACAGCAAGTGGTTAAAAACGCTAAAGCTATGGTTGAAGTATTTTTAGCTCGCGGTTACAAAATTGTTTCTGGCGGTACAGAAAACCATTTAATGTTGGTTGATTTAATTGGTCGTGATTTAACCGGTAAAGAAGCAGATGCTGCATTGGGCAATGCCAACATTACCGTCAACAAAAACTCAGTACCTGATGATCCACGTTCACCGTTTGTCACCTCTGGTGTTCGTATTGGAACGCCAGCAATTACTCGTCGTGGTTTTAAAGAAGCAGAAGCGAAAGAATTGACCGGTTGGATTTGTGACATTCTTGATGATGCATCTAACGCCGAAGTGGCTGAACGAGTGAAAGGTCAAGTGTTGGCATTATGTGCCCGATTCCCTGTATACGGTTAATCGTCACTTGATGCCTGTTGAAAAGGTTTAGGTTAACCTTGCTCAACAAATAGGATAAACTTTAATGGCCGCTAATTGTTAGCGGCCATTTTGTTTTTTTCTGCAGGAGGTTCAATGCATTGCCCTTTTTGTAGCGCGACCGATACCAAAGTTATAGATTCTCGATTAGTGGCTGATGGTCACCAAGTACGTCGCCGCCGGGAATGTACCGAATGTCATGAACGTTTCACCACGTTTGAAGGCGCAGAATTAGTCATGCCTCGCGTCATCAAACGTGACGGCACTCGACAACCATTCGATGAAGAAAAATTGCGTGGCGGCATGCTACGTGCGGTCGAAAAACGCCCGGTCTCAATTGATGAAATTGAACAAGCATTGACTAAAATCAAATCAACACTGCGCGCGACAGGTGAGCGTGAGGTGAATTCTGAAATGATTGGTAATCTGATGATGGAACAGTTGATGAGCCTTGATAAAGTGGCATATATCCGCTTTGCATCGGTTTATCGCGCATTTGAAGATGTATCCCAATTTGGTGAAGCCATTGCTAAATTGCAAAAGTAATGCTGCTTAATAATATCTGTTTTAATGGTTTTAATGGCATTTAAGCAATAAGAGATTATCTCCCATGTCTAACTGGTCCACCTTTGACACCCAAATGATGAGCCGTGCCATCGCGCTTGCCGAGAAAGGCCGTTATACCACTCGGCCAAATCCTTGTGTTGGTTGTGTCATTGTTTATCAGAATAAGATTATTGGTGAGGGTTATCATCAACGTGCTGGCCAAGGACATGCCGAAGTTAATGCGCTGAAAATGGTGCATGATAATGGCTTGTCTGCTGAAGGTGCCACGGCGTATGTCACTCTTGAACCTTGCAGTCATTATGGCCGCACACCACCTTGTGCTTTAGGCTTAATTAATGCCAAAGTTGCCAGAGTTGTGGTATCGGTGACCGATGCAAATCCACAAGTGTCTGGTCGCGGTATAACCCTGTTACGTGAGGCTGGTATTAACGTTGATGTTGGATTGCTCAGCGAACAAGCCTATGACCTTAATCTGGGTTTTATGAAGCGGATGAAAACAGGACTTCCTTGGATAACGGTAAAGATAGCAGCCAGTTTAGATGGTAAAACGGCTCTGTCTAATGGCGTGTCGAAGTGGATTACTGGCAGTGCAGCAAGAGCTGATGTGCAAAAATACCGCGCTAGCCATTGTGCATTAATCACTGGTGTTGAAACCATTCTTGTCGATGACCCAAGCCTTAATGTGCGCTATGAGGCGTTAGGTGAGTTAACCACTCGCCATACAAAAGATGAAATCTTCCAACCTCTAAGGGTTGTGCTCGACAGTCGCGCAAGATTAACAGCAACACAGCAATTATTTTCAATTCAAAGTCCTATTTTACTGGTTTCTGGCTGTAATTATCCCGAAAGCACCAAAGCTGCATTTCCAGATCACGTATCATTTCTTCAGTTAACGTGTGACTCGTCAGGCAGAATCCCATTGTTAGCTTTGCTAACATATTTAGGTCAGCATACTAATTCTGTTTTAGTTGAAGCCGGTGCTACCTTAGCCGGAGCATTTGTCGCCCAAGGGCTCGTTGATGATATTGTGCTTTACCAGGCGCCTAAACTATTAGGTAGCCACGGACGTAATATGTTGCAGTTACCTAATTACAGTACAATGGAGCAAACGCCGGCACTGCAATTAATTGATGAACGCAACGTTGGACAAGATAAGCGTTATATCCTCAGATATAATCAACCCTATTAATGTGCGTGTTGTTCAGTCCAAAACCTGAACAACAGCAAAGTTTAACTGCAAAAAGTGAGTATTATGTTTACTGGAATAATCGAAGCCCTTGGCACATTACGTAAAATTGATCGCAAAGGTAACGATATCCGCTTAACAGTTGCCAGCGGTAAGCTGGATTTAACGGATGTAAAGCTAGGTGACAGTATAGCAACCAATGGCGTGTGTTTGACCGTTGTTGAGCGTTTAGGTGATGGTTACGTTGCTGATATATCAGCTGAAACCGTTGACTTAACTGGCTTTAGTCGTTATCAGGTCGGTCAAAAGGTTAATCTTGAGAAAGCGGTTACGGCAACCACTCGATTAGGTGGACACATGGTAAGTGGACACGTCGACGGCATTGCAAAAGTTGAGCAATGCGCTTACAGAGGTAAATCACTAGAGTTTTGGTTATCAGTACCGGCCCAATTAAGTCGCTATATTGCTCACAAAGGCTCGATAACCATCGATGGTGTGAGCCTGACTGTTAATGAAGTTGATGGTGCTCGTTTTAGATTAACGATTGTACCTCACACTGCAGGTGAAACCACGCTGGTGGATTTAAAAGTAGGTGATAGTGTCAATATCGAAGTCGATTTAATCGCGCGTTATTTAGAACGTTTAATGCAACCGGAAACTAACCATGTGCAGCCTTCATCGGGCGTGACCATGGAGTTACTCGCTAAATCAGGTTTTTTACGTTAATCGCGACAGTAAAATACCATTTGTACCCTATACATAATATGCAATACCAATAGATTTAATGCCTAAGGTTTAAATCAAACACTTACTAAATAAAGGTCTGACAATGGCGCTACATAGCATAGAAGAAATCATTGAAGATATTCGTCAAGGTAAGATGGTTATCTTGATGGATGATGAAGACAGAGAGAATGAAGGTGATTTGATTATGGCCGCTGATAAAGTGACGCCAGCAGCAATCAATTTCATGGCAACCTATGGCCGTGGATTAATTTGCCAAACAATGACCAAAGAGCGTTGTCAGCAGCTTAATTTGCCTTTAATGGTTACCAATAATAATGCCCAGTTCTCGACTAATTTTACCGTATCAATTGAAGCGGCGACCGGAGTCACAACAGGTATTTCTGCTCATGACCGTGCAGTGACCGTACAAGCTGCCGTTGCCAAAGACGCCAAAGCCTCTGATTTAGTGCAACCTGGACATATTTTTCCGTTGATGGCACAAGAGGGCGGAGTATTAACCCGCGCTGGCCACACTGAAGCGGGTTGCGATTTAGCGCGCTTAGCTGGCTGTGAACCTTCAGGTGTCATTGTTGAGATTTTAAACGAAGATGGCACCATGGCGCGCTGTCCAGACTTAGAAATATTCAGTGAAAAACATGGGATTAAAATCGGTACTATTGCCGATTTAATCGAATACCGTAACACTAATGAAACTACCGTTGTACGTGAAGCTCAGTGTAAATTACCCACTCGTTTTGGTGAATTTACTATGGTGACGTTTAGAGACACTATCGATAATCAATTACACTACGCCTTGGTTAAAGATGAAGTAAAACCGAATTGTTTGGTGCGTGTGCATTTGCAAAACACCTTTAATGATTTGCTGCATTCTGAACGTGATCAAAAGCGCAGTTGGCCATTAGAAAAAGCCATGGAGCGGATTGCTTCCGAAGGTGGCGTTTTAGTACTACTGGGTAATGATGAACATACAAGTAATTTATTGGCCAAAGTAAAAGCCTTTGAAGCTGAAGATAATGGTCAATCTCCTGCGCCAGCAATGTGGCAAGGAACATCTCGTCGTGTTGGCGTAGGCTCTCAAATTCTGTCGAGTTTAGGTGTCAGCACTATGCGTTTACTCAGTTCGCCAAAACGTTATCATTCACTGTCTGGTTTTGGTTTAGAAGTGACTGATTATATAGCTGAATAATTTTGGCTTATGGTAAATTTAACAAATTCATTAATTGCATAGCGCTCAGGGCTTTTGGCTGTGATATCATAACGCCTCTTTTTGCCCCGAGCCGGGTGCTTTAGCTAATTTAGGTAAGATAGAATGAACGTAGTTCAAGGTAATATCGAAGCGAAAAATGCCAAAGTGGCGATCGTAATATCGCGATTCAATAGCTTTTTAGTTGAAAGTCTGCTTGATGGTGCAATAGACACATTAAAGCGTTTCGGCCAGGTCAGTGACGACAACATTACTGTTGTTCGCGTACCTGGTGCAGTTGAATTACCGCTTGCAGCAAAACGTGTTGCAGCAAGTGGAAAGTTTGACGGTATCATTGCATTAGGTGCTGTCATTCGTGGCGGTACACCTCATTTTGAATTTGTTGCTGGTGAATGTAACAAAGGTCTTGCACAAGTTGCATTAGAGTATGATCTTCCTGTTTCATTCGGTGTATTAACTACTGATACCATTGAGCAAGCTATTGAGCGCTCGGGTACTAAAGCAGGCAATAAAGGTGGCGAAGCAGCCCTTAGTTTGCTTGAAATGGTTAATGTACTGCAACAACTAGAACAACAGCTGTAATAGTAGGAAAAGTATGAAACCTTCAGAGCGCCGTAAGGCCCGCCGTTTAGCCGTTCAAGCCATTTATTCATGGCAGTTAAGTAAAAACAAAGTTGCTGACGTAGAACATGAGTTTTTAACTGAACAGAACACTGACGGTGTTGATGTCGCTTATTTTCGTGAGTTGTTAACTGGTGTAGCATCAAAAACATCGCAAATTGATGAGCTGTTAAAGCCGCATCTTGATCGTAATTTTGAAGAAGTGTCACCAGTAGAAAAAGCCATTGTGCGTCTGGCAACTTATGAGTTGACCTTCCGTAAAGATGTGCCGTTTAAAGTGGCGATTAACGAAGGTATCGAGTTAGCGAAAGCGTTTGGTGCTGAAGATAGTCACAAATTTGTCAACGGCTTGCTTGATAAGTTAGTGAAGCATAAGTAACACCAGAACGGTATCTTCGGATACCGTTTTCATTTGTTATTAATTGTTTCAAAATTGAGGTGGACGGTTTACCGTACCAGACTGAATGTGAAAGAATTCCAACTCATTGAACATTACTTCCGCAATAAAGGCCTAAAAAGGCGCGATGTAGAGTTAAGCATCGGCGATGACTGTGCGTTAGTGAATCCTGCCGACAATAAATCGATAGCGATTTCTTGTGATACCCTCGTTGAAAATGTCCACTTTTTAGCAAGCATTCCTGCTCATGCTTTAGGTTATAAATCGTTAGCGGTTAACCTTTCTGACCTCGCCGCCATGGGAGCAGAACCAGCCTGGTTTACCTTAGCACTGACGCTCCCCAATGTTGACCAGCCTTGGTTAGCACATTTTAGTGAAGGCCTGTTCGAGATTGCAGAATATTATGGTATTGCCTTAATTGGTGGTGATACTACCCGTGGACCTCGCAGTATCAGTATTACGATTAATGGCCAAGTTCCTAAAGGTACTGCATTAACTCGTGATGGTGCAAAAATTGGTGATTGGGTCTATGTCACCGGCACTTTAGGTGACTCAGCTTTAGGTCTTGATATCCTCAGAGGCGTTAAAACGGTTAACACTGAAGATAAAGAATATCTGATTAATCGTCATTATTATCCAACGCCTCGTGTTTTAGCTGGCCAAGCTCTGCGTACACTTGCCACCAGTGCTATCGATTTATCTGATGGCTTAATGTCTGATATTGGACATATATTAACGGCATCGAAAGTGGGCGCCATCATCGATGTGAATCTAATTCCGTTATCAAACTCAATTAAAGCCAATCTTAGTCATGAAGATGCATTAAGCTATGCACTCACGGGTGGTGAAGACTACGAGTTATTGTTTACGGTTCCAGAATCACAACGCGGCGCAATTGATACCGCGTTAATTCATGCTGGTGTCAAATTTGTAAAAATTGGTCAAATCTGTGCAGGTGATAAATTAAAACTAGTCGAAAATGGGTTGGAATTTAACCCGATTTCACGTGGCTTTGTGCATTTTTAATTGAAGTACTATGAGATTATTAACCCAAGATAAATTCGTAAAAAAGCTGTCTTTAGCCCATCCAATTCACTTTTTGGCATTAGGCTTTGGCAGCGGTAAAGCGGCAAAAGCACCGGGTACCTTTGGTACCTTAGCCGCGGTGCCCATAGTGTTGCTCATGCAACAGTTAAGCTTAACCAATTACCTGATCATTACCTGTATTTGCATGCTCGCTGGCTTTTATATTTGTGGCAAAGCAGCTAAAGATATGGGCGTACATGATCATGGTGCTATTGTGTGGGATGAAGTGGTTGGGTTGATGATCACCATGATTGCAGCGCCTTTAGGTTTTATGTGGTTAGCACTTGGTTTTGTACTATTTCGCTTTTTTGATATCGTCAAACCATGGCCTATTCGCTGGCTTGATGCCAAAGTGCATGGCGGTTTTGGGATAATGATTGATGATGTATTGGCGGGAATCTTTTCGTTAATAGGTGTGCAACTAGCGGTGTATTATCTATAACTGATTATCTATAACTGATTATCTATAACTGATTATCTATAACTGATTATCAATACCTGATTATAAGTAACTGATCATAATTAACGATTAGCAAAGAATTATAAATGCACTTATAAATCATACCTAATACATAAAAAGAGCACATTTGTGCTCTTTTTTGTCGATAATACTCATACTAAATCAGTTGCAGCTACTTACTAGGATGATTTTGCGGTAAGTAGATTGGTCCGCAATTGCTCTAACTCTGTATTCATATTGGTTAAACGTTGTTTGTAATCTGTTCCATAAACAGTGCAATTAAATAGTTTACCAATCGGATTGTAGCGTAACATCCATAATTGCTGAAAATAATTGTCGTTAGCACAATAATTTGGTTCTTTGAGCGTGTGCATCGAGGTCGTTGAAACTGGTTCCTTTACTAAGCTGACAATATACTCAGCCATGAGATTGTCACTGTCTGTTGGCTTAAGCAACGCATAGGCTAACCATTTCTCATAAAAAGCCACGCTATCAGACTGCACTTCAATTAACATTTGTTCTGTAACGTTATGGGCAAAAAGCCATTCTCCAGAAAATATCCGTTCAAAATCACTATCAGTTAATTCGAAAGATGTTTGCCAAGCTGTGACTTTGGTTGCAACAGCTGCATCAGTGGTTTTAGCTAAGGTGCTAGCTAAATTAAGCTGATATTTGATCATGTTAACGGCAATCATATGATTGAGTGTTGTGCGAGATGAGTGATAAACCATATTCCAAAAATGTGCATCTTTGTTTAAAAATGCCACTGTAGCTTGTTGGTCAAGTTTGTTGTCAGATGTATCTACACTTATTATCGCAGCAAGCTGACGAACATCTCTTAACTTAAAAAGCAGACCCCAATGAGCTTGATTGTTTGGGGTTAAAGACTGTGGTTCTTCTTGCCAATAAGGCATATCTAATAATGTATTATATTGTTGTATATTGGCATTATGAGCGCCAATGACATTTCTAATACTATCGCTATTATCGCTAATAAATTGACTGCATATTATCAAATCCGTTTGATAACAAGCCGTTTTAAAGTTGTCAGTTAACTCAACTTCTTGCTCGCTGAAGCTGATTAATGGTTTTTTATCATTTGTTTTATCGTCTCCTATTGTGCCTACGATAGTAATTGCATACTCATAGCCATTTTCGCTAGGGTCGATAGGTTGCTGTTTTAGCCAGTTTTCAACTAAAAGAGTGTTAGGTGACTTTGTTCTGTCTGTTGCATTAATGGCCACTAAACAGACAACGGTAAATACCAGTAAGCTACATATTAGCCCGACAAAAATACCCAAGCCCTTTATTACTTTCATCATTATGATTTATCCGTAAATCTATTTTAACTTTACGTTAACATATTGATTTGCTTTTTATAAGTGCATAACGATTATTGCAACAACTCACGGGCATTCGCCAAGGTATTTTCGGTAATGACATCACCACCTAATAAGCGCGCAAGTTCATTCACCCGTTGATCTTTATCCAACGTCTGCATGGTCGTTTCGGTGTTGCCACCTTTATTAAATTTATTCACAAACATATGTTGATGACCATTACCTGCAACTTGCGGCAAATGGGTGACACACAATACTTGAGTTGATTCGCCAAGGCTGCGTAACATACGACCGACTACCGATGCTGTTGGTCCAGAAATACCCACATCAACTTCATCAAATATCAGTGTCGGAGTGGCGACTTTTTTAGCCGTGATCACTTGAATCCCTAATCCAATACGCGATAACTCACCGCCAGAGGCAACTTTAGAAATCGGTTGTAATGGTTGCCCAGGGTTTGTGGTCACCATAAATTCAATGCTATCGCAGCCATTAACTGAAATGTTGTCCGGATTATGATTAATCTGAATGGTAAATTTACCCTTAGGCATATTAAGCTCATGGATAGACTGGGTGACTAGCTTGTCCAATTCTTTAGCATAACGGCTACGACTTTGACTCAGTTTTTGTGCATTGGTTAAGTAGGCATTTCTGGTGGCTTCAAGTTGTTGTCTTATACCATCTAATTTAGTTTCGTCGTCAGCAAGTTCGGCTAATTCACTCATCAATGCTTGATGATGTAGCGCCAGCTTATCAGCACTCACATGATGTTTGCGCGCCAATTGCATTGCCGTTGAAAGACGTTTTTCTAAATAGGCAAAATGTTCTGGATCAAGCTCTAAACTGCTTAAATAACTTTCAATTTCGCTAGCGCTTTCTTGTACTTGAATTAACGCATCGCTGATCATAGTGCTGATAGGCGCAAGGGATTCATCATAGCCTTGAAGCGTATCAGCAATACTGGCCACTTTATTAAGCAGAGATTCTATATTGCCTTCATCACTTTCGGTCAATAAATGCAAACCTGCTTGGCAACGTTCAATTAAATCTGTGCCATTGGCTAAGCGTTTGTGTTCTTGTTCTATTTCATCAAATTCTTCCAAGCCTAAGTTGAACTCATTAAGCTCTTCTACTTGATATTGCAGTAGCTGTTGACGCGAAATACGTTCGTGCTGTGCTTGTTCAAGATGCTTTAGCTCGTTTTCCACTTGTTTGCAGCGTTGATAGCTAGCGCTAACGCTATCGAGCAGTATTTTGTGGTTGGCATAGTGGTCGAGTAGGTTTAATTGATGCTCGCTTTTAAGCATTGCGTGATGAGCATGCTGGCCGTGAATACCAATCAATAGGTGACCGATGGCTTTTAATTGCGTCACGGGCACAGGATTACCATTAATGTAGGCTCTTGAGCGGCCATCACTGTTAATAGTTCGACGTAATATGCACTCATCTTCAGCATCAAGATCGCTATCTTCAAGCCAGCGTTTGGCTAAAGGTACATCATGAAGGGTAAACCTTGCACTCACTTCGGCTTTGGAGGCTCCAGGCCTGACAGTGTTGGCATCACTTCGATTACCAAGGCATAACCCAAGCGCATCGATAGCAATCGATTTGCCTGCACCTGTTTCGCCGGTGATGCTTGTCATACCGGCTTTAAAGTCGAGCTCTAAAAAACGCACGATAGCAAAATTGTTGATGCTGAGTTGGCAAAGCATAATAAATTCCTGTCAATGAAACCACCAAACCACTGTATTGATAAACAGTATATACTGATTTTATATACAGTAAAGTGGTTGAGGAATAATTATCGCTGACTATTTTATCATCTAGATTTGATTGTTCATTAAGCAATGGATTTTAAAAGTGTTTCTATTATCGGCAAACTGATAAAAGTGATTAATGTGCCATATAAAATACCTTGGGCGCTGACATTGGCGTTAATTTGGTAGCGGTCGGCCAAAAGGTACACACTTGCTGCTGTCGGTAACGCTGCCAAAATGACTCCCATGGTCAGTAATTCCTTTTCTACGCCGAACAGTTTGAGTAAACCAAAGGCAATTAAAGGTTGAATAATTAGCTTGAGTAAATTGATTAAGTTCAGTTCCGCAATCAAACCAACACTGAACATTTTTGTGCCAGATTGATGTCGTAATGCTTTGGCAAGTACCATTCCTATAGCAAACAGTGCACATGGGCTAGAGGTATTTCCCACCTGATGTAGCATTAAGGCCAAACTATCCGGTAAGGTAATATGCAGTGCTGATAAACCGATGCCAATAACACTGCCAACCACGATTGGGTTTTTATACAGGGCATTAGCCATGATGACGATGGCATGGTCGGTTGATTGTTTATCACGGCTGGCTAGCTCAATTGATACTAAAGCAAAAGCAAACATGAACACCGACAACAAGCTGGCAATCGCTGCAGCGACTAATGCCATTTTATGACCTGGGAATAATAAACTCAGCAATGGAATGCCAATAAATGCGGTATTACCAAACGTAGCATTTAATGCGCGCATGGCGGCAACTGCTTGTTTTTTAGGTGTGCGAATTAGTGATACAACAATCACTAAAGCGTAAGTGATGATCATCGCCAGACTAAACCCACCGATAAAACCCCATTGAATAATGTCTTCAATGCGCGTTTCAGCTAGCACAATCAGTAATATAGCGGGGAAAGCAATGTAATAAACAAACTGATTGAGGATCAAATCGGTGTCTGCTGGCAACAGACGCATTTTTTGAACAATACTGCCGAGCAGCATAATAATAAATACAGCGATTAGCGGGGTAAGAATACTGGACATCCCTCGCAATTCCTTAGCAAAATGATAATAAGGTCACTTTACTGCTTTTCGATAGGCGGATGCAATTAGGCTAAAGTTAAACGAGTGATTATTTGTCAGATTTTAAGGCTAAATTTGCTTTTGATATTTTCGGTGGAGGTAATATTCCAAGTTCAGAAAAAAAATGCACTTGCCGCCTTAACTCAAATAACGAACCCACTCGTACTTGATTGCCAATCACTAGCGTCCAGTTATCAGTTTTACCATTGGTGTTACTGAAAGTGAAACCTTGATAAAAAATTCTTCTCATGGCGCGACACCTAATAAAAAGCCTGAATAATTTCAGGCTAAATGACGTTTATTGGCAGTAACCGATCCGTGCTACAAGTTTTTGCTACAGGCTAATACCAATATTAGACACACCGGCTTCGATAATATCTTTACGTAAACCTTTAACCAGTTCGCTGGTTATGTCTGGATTAGCTTCGACAATGTCGAGTAACATGCCTTGTAATTCTTTTTCTTGTTCCATTACTGGGTGAGAAAAAACAAACTCATCGAGTTCTTCATCCATTAATGATTCATCGCTAATAGCTTCAATATAATTGGCGACAGTACTTGATGATAACTTACTGATGTTAGTAATATCTTCTTCAATTTTTCCATCTATCGCACCCATTAAGGTGGCAATGGCTACAGCCGCATCCATGGCGGGATAAGCACCATAGGCTTCAAACTCGCTAGGATCAGGGGTGTTTTCATCGAGGCGCTGTAAATGCACATCAATATTGAACTTAAGCTTTTTGTCATATTGGCTTTGCCATAATAACTCTAGCGCAGTACTTAATACCTGCGGTTGGCCAAATTCACATACTTCAGAAAATAATTGATAGTTTGGGAGCATTCTTTGACACAGTGCGAGTGCAAAAAGTTGCTTCTGAGGTAACGACAATGCCTTTAGGCGTTTAAAAAAACCGGTTTTACTGGTCATTGGGAACATCCACTGATAGCTGGTTTATCACTTGATTTGCAGCTGATTCTACCTTAGTTAACTCATCAAGTAACTCTAGTATTTCAGGTTCTAGGTCATCGATGTCAATTTTATGCTTTAATGCTGACTCAATATCCCGGCAGAGCTTTTGTGTTGTCGGTACACCGCAATAACATGTTGCACCATGCAGTTTATGCACTGCCTGCAACAGTGTCTCAGCATCTCTGGCTATTAATGCTTTATCGATAGTTGCGGTTGTTTCAGGTAATGAATTAACTAACATCTTTAACATGTCTAAGGCTAAATCGGTTTTCTGGTTTGCTTGGGTTAAACATAAATCCCAATTGAGAACATGGGTGTCGAAATGAGTAAATTGAGGTTTAATTATCCAGCGGCTGATAACGCTTTTTAGTGATAATTCATCAATCGGTTTAGGTAGGAAACCATCCATACCGCTAGCTAAAATATTCTCACGCTCTTCTGCTATAGCATGTGCCGTTACTGCAATAATCGGCGTATTACGGTTGAGTGATTCTGATCGTATTTTCTGGGTTGCGGTTATGCCATCGGTTCCTGGCATTTGAATATCCATGAAGATTAGGTCAAATGCTTGTTTTTTAGCTTGTTGAATCGCATCGGCGCCATTATTAACGGTCACCACATTGTCGACTAGTTCTTTGAGCAAAGTATCAATTAACTTAAGATTGGCCATGTTGTCGTCAACGGCTAATACTGATGCATTGAGGCGTTGTGTTACATCAAGATTTATTTGCTCAGGTAAACTGACAAAAGTAGAAGGTACTGGTGGATATATTAAATGATGCGCTAGGGTAAAATCGCTCACTGGGGTGCTGAGCAATACATCTGCGTTGACTTTTAGCACATTGATTATCATGTCTTGATCTAGACAGTCATGTAATAAAATCAGGCAGTCGGTATGTTGTTTGGCTTGCTGTAATAAATGGATAAAAGACGCATTGTCGGCAAAACCATGGCAGCTCATGATGATGTAATCAAATTTGCTGTTTTTAGTTTGTAACACGGAGGTGAGATTTTCTGGATTGGCCACATTAGTGATAATTAATTGCCACGACACTAAGCGGCGATTTAATGTGTCGCGGGTTAATTCCCGTGGTTCATATAATAAGACTGATTTATGTTGCAATGCATCAACCGGCAACACTTCGCCAATTTCAAATTGACTGATCCCAAGCGGCAGAATAAACCAGAAATTTGAGCCTTTATTAGGGGCCGAGGTAAAGCCTATCTGGCCACCCATTTGGTTGATTAAGCGTTTAGTAATCACTAAGCCCAATCCTGTGCCACCAAAGCGGCGTGAAATGGATGAGTCGGCTTGACCAAATGCTTGGAATAAATATTCTTGCTGACTCTCATCAATACCAATACCGGTGTCAATAACTTCGCAGCGCAGGGTAATGTTATCTTCGTCCTGACCCACTAAGTGTATTTTGAGTATGACACTGCCTTTGTCGGTAAATTTAATAGCATTACCAACTAAGTTAGTAATAATCTGGCTGACTCTCATCGCGTCGCCACTGACACTTTCTGGCACATTAGCATCAATGTCGATAACCAGTTCTAGGCCTTTCTCTTGTGCACTACCGGCTATAATAGTCAGGGTTTCAGTTAGCGTTTCTCGCAGTGCAAAAGGCATTTTTTCTAATATCATTTTACCGGCTTCCAGTTTAGAGAAGTCGAGAATATCGTTAATAATACCCAGTAGGTTACTGGCGCTGCGTTCAATGGTTTTTATGTAGTCGAGCTGGCTAGTATGCAGAGGTGTTTTTAATAACTGTCTTGCAAATCCTATGACACCATTGAGTGGTGTACGTAACTCGTGCGACATGTTGGCTAAGAATTCTGATTTTATCCGACTCGCTTCAAGCGCGCGTTTTTTGGCAATATCGAGCTCAACGTTTTGAATTTCAATCTGCTCGAGGGTTTCGCGTAAATCAGAGGTTGCTTGATCAATATTTTGCTGCATTTCATCGTGATATTCTGACAATGAACTTGCCATTGCGTTGATCCCTCGTTTGAGTAGATCCAGTTCCCCAATCAAGTTGCCTTCTAGGCGAGTGTCGAGTTTACCTTCACGAATTTTGGCTACCACTCGCACCATTTCGGTAATGGGGTAGTTCACGTGTTTGACTAAGCGGAAGGTAAAAAATAGGTTAAATTGCACGCCGATTAATACGATAATAAACGCCGCTATAGCCGCTCGATGTTGTTCGAGCAAGGCGTTCTCTTTATTTAGTAATACTGATATGTAGCCTAATATTCGCTCTTGTTGATTATTGTAAATTGGCGCAACGACACCATTGGTAGAGGCATTATTATCGATGTCGCTGTTACTTTGACGATTTATACTGGCAACATGTTTTTGTTCTAACCCAGTATGGGATATTATTGGCACACGAATGACTAAGGTATCGCCAATCGTTTCATGTTCTGTACCGATTAAGTTTGCCAGCGTTTGTTTGTAACGCATCGTTTCAAAATCTTTGTGGTAGTGCGAAGTGACAAAGAGTTGGTTTTCGGCATCAAAAACAGCAATAGATAAGATTAGCGATGCATTGTTTATCTGTGAGGCGGCGAGTAAAAGTTTAGTTGATTCACGGTCTTGAGTGATAATACCAAATTCACTGGCAATGGCTAATGGCTCAACAATGTTGCTGCCCTTTTCAATTAAGGTTTGTTCCAATTCATAAAAGCGGTTTATCGTGAAATAACTTCCAAGTAGAATACCCACTACAATAGTGGGCGCTAACGCAAGTACCAGAACCCAAGAGCGTAGGCTGTATTTGGTCATATTGTTGGCACTTTTCATGGCTGTTAGGTATATCCCTGTTACTAAATCGCTGTTATTCCGTCTAGACTGCCAGATATGGCGCACTCTTGACTAGTTTTTTATTCAATACCTGAGGCCGAAATGGCACAATTTTTCCAAGCAAAACCGAACAAATCTAAGCAATTATCAGCAAAGTTAAGCCTCAGTGTCACTCAACTTGACCATTTAGGTGCAGGCATAGCGCAACATCAAGGCAAAATAGTGTTTATTCCGGGAGTGTTACCGGGAGAGACCGCTACGGTGCAATTTGTCGAACAAAAGAAAAGCTACGCTAAAGCCAAGCTCATCACTATTGAGTCTGCATCGGCTAATCGAATCAAACCTCATTGTCCACATTATCAACAATGTGGCGGTTGTGATTTGCAGCACATGGACACTAATGCGCAACGCGAGCATAAGCAAACCGCCTTGGTTGATTTAATCAACAAGCTGTCGAGTGCTAAAGCCATTGATGCTGATATTATCGCTGACCCTATAGTGGGTGAGGCCTGGCATTATCGCCGAAGAGCAAGATTGGCCACATTATTTGATAAAAATACTCAGCGGTTACAACTTGGGTTTCGCGCCGGAAATAGCAATAAAATTGTTTCCATTCAGCAGTGCCCAGTGTTATCTGAGTCATTGTCTGCTTTGATTACTCCATTAGCGGCTAATTTAAATCAACTTAAAGCTAAGGCCAGTTTAGGGCACGTTGAACTCACCCAAGCTGATAACGGTAATTTTGCGGTACTAAGAGTGACTAAAGTATTACCGGCTTCCGATATTCGCTGGTTAACGGGCTTTGCCGAAAAACACCAGCTTAACTTATTATTGCAAGATGATGCTGGTCAATTAACCCAATTGTTCCCCTTGCTGCCTGTTGTTGATGCCGCGGGTGATGAAGCTGTCGCGTTACCTTATTATCATCTTGCACAGGAGGTTGTTCGTTGTTCATTCACTCCTGGTAATTTTGTCCAAGTTAATGGTGCTATTAATCAGGCCATGGTCGATCAAGCCATCCAATGGTTAGACCCTCAACCAGGTGAGCGTATTTTAGACCTATTCTGCGGTGTGGGTAATTTCAGTTTACCGTTGGCATTAAAGGCAGCAGAAGTCATTGGTGTTGAAGGTGTGCCTGAAATGGTGCAACAAGCCAAGCAAAACGCTGTCGACAACCAATTGGATAATGTGACTTTCTATCATGCGGATTTAAGTGCTGATCTATCTACACAAACATGGTTAGGCAAAATTGATAAACTGTTGCTGGACCCTGCTCGAGCAGGTGCTTTTGAAAGTTTACAATGGTTACAGAAAATGCAACCTAAAAAAGTGGTGTATGTTTCATGTAATCCGGCAAGTTTAGCGCGTGACAGTAGTGTATTATTAGCCAGTGGATATCGAATTGCCCAAGTAGGATTAGTCGATATGTTTCCGCAGACGCATCATATTGAAGCCATGGTGTTATTTGAATTAAATATTTAAACAACGATTTTTTAGCCGCTTACGATAGGTATGCTAAAAAATTGGCCAACTGAACGCTATTGAATTGACAAAATAATATTGCGCTTCAAGATAGGTTGTTCAGTTGGTGTTAACACCATATATGCACACTATGCCATGTGCATATGGTTGGATGTCAGTCGGTCATGCGGCTAAGGAAGGGTTCATGGTATCTGTTCGCGAAGCACATTTTAATACGCAAGTATTCCAATTAGATGAGTGGGTCGCTCGTTATCTCGACGATAAAGATGATGCTCAGAAGTTATTGGTATTGATCCAGCAAGTTGAGGCCTTACCGGTTAAAAACAAACTGGCCCATACTGAGCTGCTTGCGCGTGCTCGCGAAATGATCGAAATCTTAGCGCCGCTGAATATGGACATCGAAACGCTACAAGCCGCAGTATTATTTTTGCTATTCGATGCTGGCGTTCTCAATGACGAACAAATCCTAGAGCAATACGGTGAAAACCTTGCAAGGTTAGTTGCCAGCGTTGTGACCATGAATGCCATTGGCGCATTAAAAGTCAGTCAAAATTCGCGCGATGCCGAACCTCAAATAGATAACATCCGAAAAATGTTATTGGCCATGGTTGAAGATGTTCGTGCCGTAGTGATCAAATTAGCCGAACGTGTATGCTTACTGCGTGCGGTAAAAAATGCCGATGAAGAAACTCGGGTATTATTAGCACGAGAAATTGCTGATATTTATGCGCCGTTAGCAAATCGCTTAGGCATTGGTCAATTAAAGTGGGAGCTTGAAGATATTTCTTTTCGCTACTTGCATCCAACTGTTTACAAAGACATTGCCAAACAGCTTGATGGTAAACGTGTCGACCGCGAAGTGTTTATCGACAAGTTTGTGACTCAGTTGCAGCAGCGTTTAGATAGCGATGATATTCGCGCCAAAGTGTACGGCCGCCCTAAGCACATTTACAGTATTTGGCGAAAAATGAAGGGCAAAGATCTCAAGTTTGATGAGCTTTTTGACGTCCGAGCTGTACGTATTGTCACCGAAAGATTACAAGATTGCTATGGCGCGTTAGGGGTTGTGCATGACCTTTGGCACCACATTCCGCGTGAGTTTGACGATTACGTAGCAAATCCAAAACCGAACGGCTATCAATCTATTCATACCGTAGTTGTTGGTCCTGAAGGCAAAACCGTAGAAATTCAAATTCGTACCGAGGCGATGCATCAAGATTCTGAACTTGGGGTTGCCGCGCACTGGAAATACAAAGAAGGTGCCAGCAATACCAAACAAACCGGTTACGAAGAAAAAATTAACTGGTTGCGTAAAATTTTACAGTGGCAAGAAGATGTCGCTGAAAGTGGTAATTTGGTTGACGAAGTCCGTAGCCAAGTATTTGAAGACCGAGTCTATGTATTTACCCCAAGTGGTGAAGTCGTTGACTTACCTTTAGGTTCTACCGTACTCGACTTTGCTTATTATATTCACTCTCAAGTGGGTCATAAGTGTATTGGTGCAAAAGTCGACGGCCGCATTGTGCCATTCACGTACCAAGTTGAAACGGGTGAGCGCATTGAGATTATCACTTCAAAAACGCCTAACCCAAAACGTGACTGGCTCAATCTTAATTTAGGCTATATCAAGTCGTCTCGTTCGCGTTCAAAAATTCAACACTGGTTTAAGCAACAAGACCGCGATAAAAATATTGCCGCGGGTAAAGAAATGCTTGAGTCTGAATTAGCCCGAGTGGGTCTTAAAGTTAAAGATGCGGCAGTGGCGGTAGAGCGCTTTAATTTAAACTCTATGGATGACATGTTGGCGGCTATCGGTGGCGGCGATTTACGCTTAAATCAAGTGGTTAATTTTACCGATACCAAAATTCGCAAAGTAGAAGACACTGACGAAAACTTACTTGAAGACATTATAAAGAAAGCGTCGCATAAGCCTAAAAAGTCGAGTAAAGGCCAAGTCGAAGTTAATGGTGTTGGTAATTTAATGAGCCACATTGCGCGTTGTTGCCAACCCGTTCCCGGCGATGAAATTTTTGGTTATATTACTATGGGACGGGGTATTTCTGTGCACCGTAGTGATTGCGAGCAAGTGAAAGAATTAATGCGTGCCCACCCAGAACGCAGTGTCGATGTGATTTGGGGTGAAAACTACTCTGGTGGTTATCGTATTCGCGTTAGAGTACTTGCCCATGATCGCAGTGGCTTATTACGAGATTTAACCACAGTGCTAGCGGCAGAGAAATCCAATGTGATGGCCATGAGTTCATCTTCTGATGTTAAAAGCCAAACGGCCACCGTAGAGCTTGAACTTGAATTGTATAATTTAGATGGTTTATCACGGATTCTCGGTAAACTGTCGCTTGTTGATGGTGTGATTGAGTCGCGTCGATTATAACGTAATTAACATCATGGACTTATCTTGAAGGCATCTACTTGTTAGGTGCCTTTTTCATTAGATTTTATCTTTACAATAGAGGACCGTTTCTGTGGCAGATATTCAATCGTTACTGACCATCATGCAGCAATTGCGCAACCCCGAGTCTGGTTGTCCTTGGGATCAAGCGCAAGATTTTGCCAGTATTGTGCCCTTTACCTTAGAAGAAGCTTATGAGGTTGTTGATACTATTGAGCGACAAGCATGGGAAGAGTTACCTGATGAACTGGGCGACTTATTGTTTCAGATAGTGTTTTATTGCCAATTAGGGCAAGAGCAAGGTAAGTTCGATTTTTCGACGGTAGTGGCGCGAATTAGCGATAAGCTTATTCGCCGTCATCCACATGTATTTGCTCAGTCAGAAAACAACGTTGTTGGTGCCATCACCAATACTCACGATTTAAGCCAAGCGTGGGATTCGTTAAAAGCCAATGAACGTCAGCAAAAAAAATTGCACTCAGCGTTAGATGATATCCCTCAAGCATTACCGGCGTTATCTAGAGCACGAAAAATTCAACATCGAGTGGCTAAAGTTGGCTTTGATTGGGCCGAGCTTGAGCCTGTTGTTGCCAAAATACATGAAGAAATGAATGAAGTACTGGTAGAAGTTAATCTACGACATCAAGACCCTGAATTTTATCAACCGAGAATTGTTGATGAAATGGGCGATTTATTGTTTGCTGTAGTCAACCTTGCTCGTCATTTAAACGTTGATCCTGAACAAGCACTACGTCAAGCCAATCATAAATTTGAACGTAGATTTAGAGGGGTTGAGCAATGTGTAGACAATAGTGGAAAACCGATACAACAGCATAGCTTGGAAGAATTAGACCACTACTGGAATGTGGTAAAACGACACGAAAACATAAATTAAGCTAAAATTAGCGCGTTTAAGTTTGTCGAAACGAGGTGGCTTTGCTATAATATCGCCCCGTCCTAGTGCTTTCTTACAAGCACGTTTTTTCCAACACATTTTCTCAGGTTCAGCATGACTACAAGGTATATCTTCGTTACTGGTGGCGTTGTTTCATCACTAGGTAAAGGCATTGCAGCAGCTTCGCTCGCGGCAATTTTAGAGGCGCGTGGCCTCAATGTAACCATTATGAAACTTGACCCCTATATTAACGTCGATCCGGGTACCATGAGCCCAACTCAGCACGGTGAAGTTTTCGTGACTGAAGATGGTGCTGAAACCGATCTCGATTTAGGTCATTACGAACGTTTCATTCGTACTAAAATGAATCGTCGCAATAACTTTACTACTGGTCGTATTTACGAAGAAGTGATTAGTAAAGAACGTCGTGGTGATTATTTAGGCGCAACCATTCAGGTTATTCCACACATTACTAACGCGATTAAAGAAAAAGTGTTAGCTGGTGGTGAAGGCCATGATGTCGCGATTGTAGAAATCGGTGGCACGGTAGGTGACATTGAATCATTGCCGTTTCTTGAATCTATTCGTCAGTTAGGTTCTGAATTAGGACGCGAACGTACACTATTTATGCATTTAACCTTAGTGCCGTTCTTAGGCGCTGCAGGCGAAATTAAAACCAAGCCGACGCAACACTCTGTTAAAGAGTTGCGTTCAATTGGTATTGCACCGGATGTACTGGTTTGTCGTGGCGACCGTGCAATTCCTGCCAATGAAAAAGCTAAAATTTCGTTATTCTGCAACGTAGAAGAACGTGCGGTTATTTCATTAAAAGACGTTGATAGCATCTACAAAATCCCTGCGTTATTACGCTCGCAAGGATTAGATGATTTAGTCATCAAACGTTTTAATTTAGCGTGTAACGAAGCTGATTTGTCTGAGTGGGAAAACGTTATTTATCAAGAAGCCAATCCAAATGGTGAAGTCACTATTGGTATGGTAGGTAAGTACATTGAACTCCCTGATGCATACAAGTCGGTGAATGAAGCATTAAAGCATGCAGGCTTAAAAAACCGTGTAACAGTGAACATTAAGTACATTGATTCACAAACAGTTGAAGCTAAAGGCGAAGAAGTATTGCAAGGCCTAGACGGTATTTTAGTACCAGGCGGCTTTGGCGAACGTGGCGTAGAAGGCAAGATTTTTGCTGCCAAATTTGCTCGTGAAAACAATCTTCCGTACTTTGGTATCTGTTTAGGTATGCAAGTAGCATTAATTGAATTTGCTCGCCATGTAGCAGGTTTAGAAGGTGCGCACTCAACTGAGTTTAATCCACAGACACCTTATCCGGTAGTGGGTTTAATTACTGAGTGGATTAATGAAGAAGGGGATGTCGAAACGCGTCATGAGTCTTCAGATTTAGGTGGCACTATGCGTTTAGGCGCTCAGCTATGTCATTTAAAAGAAGGCACAAAAGCGGCATTAGCCTATGATTCTGCAACCTGTGTTGAACGTCATCGTCACCGTTACGAAGTGAATAACAACTACATCGATCGCCTAGAAAAGGCCGGCTTAGTGTTTAGTGGTTTATCATCTGATCGTAAACTGATTGAGATGATTGAATTGCCTAATCACCCATGGTTCGTTGCGAGTCAATTCCACCCGGAATTCACCTCAACACCGCGCGACGGTCATGCATTATTTGAAGGGTTCATAGCCGCTTCTTATGCGTATCAAAAACGCGATATCGATTAATGAATCAGCCGCTAATGTATCCATTAGCGGCTTTTTTATTCAAGATACTTGCGTTAGATCATATAATCGCATTGATGGCGTGTAACTGCAGTGAAAACTAAGTTGATGCAAAGTCTAATTCGATTTATCCTAAGCACTAACCGATTTAAAATTACTAAACTGAAAGTTATATACCAATAAATCTGCTTTTTTAAGTCTGTTATGTATTTTTATTGGTATTAACTTTTTATTTCTTTTAATTTTTTAATTTACTTACACAAAGTACGAGGGAATTATGGCTAACATCATTAAAGTGATTGGTCGCGAGATTATGGATTCGCGCGGTAACCCAACTGTAGAAGCAGAAGTGCATTTAGAAGGCGGTTTTATTGGTATGGCTGCGGCACCATCTGGCGCATCAACCGGTAGTCGCGAAGCATTAGAACTGCGTGATGGCGACAAAGCACGTTACTTAGGTAAAGGGGTTCTTAAAGCGGTTGCTGCTGTTAATGGCCCAATTGCTGAAGCACTAAAAGGTAAAGATGCATTGGCTCAAGCTGAACTTGACCAAATCATGATTGACTTAGACGGTACCGAAAATAAAGCAAAATTTGGCGCTAACGCCATTCTTGCTGTTTCACTAGCAGTTGCAAAAGCTGCCGCTGCGGCTAAACACGTCCCTTTATATGCTCACATTGCTGATCTAAACGGTACACCAGGTGTTTACTCTATGCCTCTTCCAATGATGAACATCATCAATGGTGGCGAGCACGCCGATAACAGCGTTGATATTCAAGAGTTTATGATCCAACCTGTTGGCGCTAAAACTTTCCGTGAAGGCCTACGTATGGGCGCGGAAGTATTCCACAGCCTTGCTAAAGTACTTAAAGCTGACGGTCACTCAACTGCGGTTGGTGATGAAGGTGGTTTTGCTCCAAACCTAGCATCTAACGAAGCTGCACTTGCTGCAATCAAAGTTGCTGTTGCCAACGCCGGTTACGAGCTAGGTAAAGACATCACGTTAGCGATGGATTGTGCTGCTTCTGAATTTTACGACAAAGAAGCCAACATCTACGATCTTAAAGGTGAAGGCAAGAAGTTTACTTCTGAAGAATTTAACTTCTTCTTACAAGGTCTTACTGAACGCTACCCAATCGTTTCTATCGAAGATGGTCTGGACGAGTCTGACTGGGATGGTTTTGCTCACCAAACTAAACTAATGGGCGATAAAATCCAATTAGTAGGTGATGATCTATTCGTAACAAACACTAAAATCCTTAAGCGTGGTATCGACAACGGCATCGCTAACTCTATTTTGATTAAATTCAACCAAATCGGTACTTTAACCGAAACATTGGCTGCAATTAAAATGGCTAAAGATGCAGGCTTTACTGTTGTTATCTCTCATCGTAGTGGCGAGACAGAAGATTCAACGATTGCTGATTTAGCAGTTGGTACCGCGGCTGGCCAAATCAAAACGGGTTCACTAAGCCGTAGTGACCGTGTTGCCAAATATAACCAATTGCTACGTATCGAAGAAGCTCTAGGTTCAAAAGCACCATACAACGGTCTTAAAGAAGTGAAAGGCCAAGGATAATATTTTTGCTTTAGCTTAAAAAGGCCACCACTCGGTGGCCTTTTTTGTTGTACTATAACGGACATATTTTCTAAGGATTACTTCGACATAAGTTAATATTATGAAGCAACTAATATTTTTACTGATTTGTTTATTGTCACTTTTACAGTACCGGCTTTGGTTGGGCGATAACAATTTGTCAGAATATGTCTTATTGCAAACCCAAATAGCAGGCCAAGAACAAAGTAATGGCAAGCTTGTCGCTCGAAATCAAATTCTTAAAGAAGAAATTATCGATTTGAAAAGTGGCACAGAAGCCATTGAAGAACGTGCCCGTAACGAATTAGGTATGGTAAAAGACGGCGAAACGTTTTATCGGGTCGTGGGTAGCGAACTACGTGAACGGAACCCATTTAATCGTTAGCGCAGGTTGCACAGCAGGTTTAACCCTCAGTCATATTACTTTAAATATTGGTACTGCATATATGTCAAACAATCCTCGTTCCATTATTGCAATTGTGCCTGCTGCAGGTGTTGGCAGTCGCATGGGGGCTGACAAACCTAAGCAATATTTAATGCTTGGCCAACAAAGCATTCTCGGCCATACATTAGATACATTGTTAGCTCACCCTGATATAGCTCAGGTTATTGTTGCATTGCATCCACAAGATAATTATTTTAGCCAATTGCCACAATCTAAACATCCTAAGTTAACCCAAGTTGTTGGTGGTGGAGAGCGTGCTGATTCTGTTTTAGCTGCGTTAGACTATGCGCATAGTCATAATCCAGATGCGTGGGCTCTTGTTCATGACGCGGCAAGACCTTGTGTAACCCACCAAGATATAACCCAATTGATTGAGTCGGTAGCTCTTCATCCTCAGGGTGCCATTCTTGCTGCACCCGTTCGCGACACCATGAAGCGCAGTAACGCCAGTGGTCATATTGTTCATACTGTCGATCGCTCGTTGCTATGGCATGCATTAACGCCGCAGTATTTTCCGGTCTCGATTTTACGAACCCACTTATCGGCAGCATTAGCGGCGCAAGTACCTATTACTGATGAAGCCAGTGCCATGGAATGGGCAGGTATTATGCCGGGATTGGTTAATGGCCGAATGGATAATATCAAAGTGACTCATCCAGATGATTTACAGTTAGCAACTCTGTTTCTGGCGCAACAATAATTAACTGAAATAACCACACTCGTTAATATTAGTTCAAAGCAAGTTAAGATAAGGTTTTTAAATGAATATTCGTATCGGTCATGGTTTTGATGTACATAAATTTGGCGGTGATAGCCCATTGATTTTAGGTGGTGTTACTGTTCCTTATGACTGTGGACTGATTGCCCATTCTGACGGTGATGTGGTACTGCATGCCATTAGTGATGCGATATTAGGGGCGATGGCGTTAGGTGATATAGGTAAACATTTCCCTGATACTGATGCTAATTTTGCTGGTGCCGATAGTCGAGTGCTATTAAGACACTGTTATCAACTTGCACTGCAAAAGCAGTTTGTTTTAGGTAATCTAGATGTCACCATTATTGCTCAAGCACCTAAGATGGCACCCCATATTGAAGCCATACGTCAGTGCTTAAGTGCTGACTTACAAACAGATATCGATAATATTAATGTTAAAGCGACGACTACCGAAAATCTCGGTTTTACTGGACGTAAAGAAGGCATTGCTGTTGAAGCTGTTGTGTTGATGAAGAGCCAATAACCTACAAAATATAGAGAGTTCTGTCACATGAAAGAATTACATTACCTATTTGGTAAACCCATAAGCCAAGCTGATTTACGTACCAATAACAGCGACTTTATTGTTAAAGAAATTTTGCCTTTTACCCCAACAGGGGAAGGCGAGCATCATATGCTTCATGTACGTAAAAATGGCATGAATACCGTATATGTAGCTGAAATATTAGCTAAATTTGCTAAAGTGCATCCCAAAGAAGTGACCTATGCCGGTCAGAAAGACAAAAATGCTATTACTGAACAATGGTTCGGCATACGTATTCCAGGTAAAGAAACGCCAGAGTGGACAGAGCTAAATGACGATAAATTAACCATTCTGTCGAGCAGTCGTCACAGTAAAAAATTGCGTATTGGCGCCTTACTTGGAAATCGATTTGTACTGACATTGCGTAATATCAATGATACTGCCGATGTCGAATCTCGTTTACAGCAGATAGCCAAACTCGGTGTCCCCAATTATTTTGGTGAGCAACGCTTTGGCCATGATGGTAAAAACCTAATCTTAGGTCGACAAATGCTCAGTGGTGGTCGAAACATAAAAGATCGCCATAAGCGCAGCATGTATTTATCGGCCGTGCGTTCCAATATATTCAATCAGGTAGTGTCATTTCGTTTAGCTAATCATCAGGTCGATACCGTCGCTGGCGATTGCGTGATGTTAGCTGGCAGTAAAAGCTATTTTACCGCCGAAGTATGGGATGATGTTCTCAACAGCCGCTTAGCTGAAAAAGATATTCAACTTTCAGCTCCTCTTTGGGGACGGGGAACACCATTAGCACAAGGTGAGGCATTAGCTTTAGAGTTAACGCCATTAGCTGAATTATCGGCCGATTTACAGGGACTCGAAGAAGCGGGTTTATCGCAAGAGAGACGGCCATTATTACTTGAGCCTCAAGGAATGAAATGGCAGTTTGATGCTGATACGCTCATACTTGAATTTGTGTTACCTGCAGGGAGTTATGCCACCTCGGTGTTACGCGAGCTCGCTGATTACCAAGATGTCCAAGAGTCGCAACGAAAAGTTATGGTTGCTGAGCAACAAGCACAAACAAATGAAGAGTGTTAATTAATGATTAATATTTTAGTCAGTAATGATGATGGCGTGAGAGCCCCCGGTATCATTGCATTAACCCTCGCATTGAGTGAGTTTGCGCAAGTATTAACTGTCGCACCGGATCGTAATTGCTCTGGTGCGAGCAATTCATTAACCTTGACTAATCCATTAAGAATTAATAACTTAGAAAATGGCTATGTTTCGGTTAATGGTACACCGACAGATTGTGTGCATCTCGCGATTAGGCAATTGTGTCAAACCGAACCTGATATTGTCGTTTCTGGTATTAATGCCGGGGCGAATATGGGGGATGACACTTTATATTCAGGCACTGTTGCAGCTGCAATGGAGGGACGTTTTTTAGGTTTACCTGCTATTGCTGTGTCACTGGTTGGAAAATCATTAATCCATTACGATACAGCAGCTGTTTACGCAGCCAAAATTGTAAAAGGGTTGCTGCAACATCCTATTAGTCGTGATCAAATTTTGAATGTTAATGTTCCAGATTTACCTTTAGCACAAATTAAAGGGATTAAAGTTACCCGTTTAGGAGCGCGACATAAAGCCGAAGGTATGATAAAAACCCAAGATCCAGCGGGTAAAGATATATACTGGCTTGGTCCTGTTGGCAGTGAACAAGATTCCGGTGAAGGGACTGACTTTGGTGCTGTAGCTGCGGGATATGTATCTATAACGCCACTCACGGTAGACTTAACGGCATACAATCAACTTGATGGATTAGCCGATTGGATAATAAAAATATGACTCGTGTAGCTTCTACATCAGCAATGAATTTGGCCAAAAAGCTGGCCGAGGCAGGGATTCGACATCCTGCGGTATTGCATGCTGTAGCAACAACACCACGTGAATTGTTCCTTGATGGTGCATTAGCTCATAAGGCGTATGAGAATACGGCATTACCTATCGGGCAGGGACAGACAATTTCGCAGCCTTATATTGTGGCTCGAATGACTGAACTGTTGCTGCAACATAATCCTCAAAAAGTGTTAGAAATTGGCACTGGTTCAGGTTACCAAGCCGCTGTTTTAGCATCGTTAATTCCAGAGTTGTTCACAATTGAGCGTATAAAAGCATTACAAATACAAGCTCGTCAAAGACTAAAACGTCTAGATTTACATAATGTCGCATTCAAATATGGTGATGGTTGGCAAGGGTGGTCAAACCGTGGACCATTTGATGGCATAATGGTGACCGCTGCTGCTGCGACAGTACCTCAAGCATTACTTGAACAATTATCCGAACATGGAGTATTGATTATTCCGGTAGGAGAAGACACCCAGCAATTACTCAAAATTACCCGCATTGGACAGACATTCAAATCTGAGATAATAGAGGCCGTTAAATTTGTTCCTCTCATTAATGGAGATTTGGCTTAGTTAACACGATACAAATGAACTTTATCCATTATTGATATTTTCGTTTGGAGTAAGCTTATTTAGCTTAACAATCACCTATTTCCCCGTTAAGGACTTTGTTTGATGAATACCGGTTGGCCCAACTTTGTGGTCTTAGCAATCATGCTCACTGGATGCAGCTTTCAAGCTGATCGTCCCGCACCGGTAGACAGCTTATCGTCAAAAAATCATGGTCCTCGGTATCATAAAGGCTCATTAAAAACCGATAAATATAAAGTACAGAAAGGTGACACACTTTATTCAATAGCTTGGGGTGCTGGACGTAATTTTGTCGAAGTTGCCCGTTTGAATCGTTTATCGGCTCCTTATACTATTTATCCTGGGCAAACGCTTAATTTAGCCACTACCAATAATAGTCAATCGGCACCAGCTCGAGCATCCCAACCTTCTGTTAATTCAGTACAAACCCAAGCCGTTACTAAACCCTATATTTTGAGTTCGAATAGTTCTATATTAAAAACAATCAAACCTACGGTTGCGCCAAACCCAGTCCCAGCAGTCGTTTCAGTCAGAACGAAAAAAGATCTTGATCACAAAGTGAAGCCTGCGTATTCTGTAACAACTACCCAACAAACAATTAACCAAAGTGCGAGTGGTTCTGTCGCTAATTTGCCACAGCAAGTTCAGCAATGGCACTGGCCAGTTAGAGGCCGAATAGTTGGATATTTTTCGGCATCAGAACAAGGCAATCAAGGTATAAAGATTGCTGGTAATCGCGGCGATATTATTAAAGCCGCAGCAGATGGGAGAGTCGTGTATGCCGGTAATGCACTGCGCGGGTATGGCAACTTAGTTATTATCAAACACAATGATGATTTTTTAAGTGCTTATGCGCATGCCGACACGATATTGGTTAAAGAAAAGCAATATGTGAGTGCAGGACAAACAGTTGCAAAAATGGGCAGTACCGGGACACACCAAGTTATGCTTCACTTTGAAGTACGATTTCATGGTAAGTCTGTCAACCCATTACGATATCTACCTAAACAGTAATTGTTTAGCAACATAAATAACGGAGGATAAGCAAGTGAAGTAGATTAAATACCACAAATTAGGTTTGGGAGAGCAATTATGAGCCGCAAAAATAATACTGCTTCAGCAGAATATCTTGTCGATCTAGCTAAACAACCACCAGAAGTTGCAACCGGTAAACGCGATTTGGTGCAACAACTTGATATTGAAGAAAAAGTCCAAGATGACTTACAAAAAAATTTAGACGCTACTCAATTATATTTAGGTGAAATAGGTTTTTCTCCGCTACTGACAGCAGAGGAAGAAGTATTTTTTTCACGTAAATCCCTCAAAGGCTGCGAAAAGTCTCGCAACCGCATGATAGAAAGTAACCTCCGTCTTGTTGTTAAAATTTCCAGAAGATATAACAATCGTGGTTTAGCGCTGCTCGATCTGATCGAAGAAGGCAATTTAGGCTTAATTCGAGCGGTTGAAAAGTTTGATCCTGAGCGTGGTTTCCGTTTTTCCACTTATGCAACGTGGTGGATCAGACAAACCATTGAACGGGCGATCATGAACCAGACTCGCACTATCCGTTTACCAATTCATATTGTAAAAGAATTAAATGTGTACTTGCGTACAGCAAGGCAGCTTGCCCAAAAACTTGATCACGAACCGACCGCAGAAGAAATCGCCGAAAAGTTAGATGTGTCGACCGGTGATGTTAGCCGTATGCTGAAGTTAAACGAAAGAATTACTTCGGTAGACTCGCCTCTGAGTGGCGATAATGAGAAGGCATTATTAGATGTTATTGCTGATGATGATTCCGTTGGCCCTGATTATCGGGTACAAAATGAAGATTTATCTAATTCGATAGTGGGCTGGTTAAACGAATTAAATACTAAACAACGCGAAGTGTTAGCAAGACGTTTTGGTTTACTCGGATATGAACCTTCAACATTAGAGAATGTCGGTGCCGAAATTGGTTTAACACGTGAGCGTGTACGTCAAATTCAAGTCGAAGCGCTTAAACGCTTAAAAGACTTACTTGGGGCGCAAGGACTGTCGGTTGAAGCATTATTCAGAGATTAATGGATAGTGAACGTTTATTGTGAATATTAGGCGGTTGACTATCATCAACACACAAATGATATGTCATCATTAATGTGTCAATAAGGTCAATTAAGGTATTGCGATATTAGGGTTAAAACCTATATGAGCATTTTAATTTTGCTCATGCGCTTAGGTTTATCCTACTAATCGCCAACTTAATTTAAGCGTTGTGTAGTGGCAACTTGACGATATAACCTAGGTATTACTGATAGTATTTTAATACTGTTGGTTCATTTCATCGTATTTCAGGGGCGTTACTCGTTTGATGTAACACCTAATACGTCATTGAAATGGAAGCCTTTGCAGGCTTCCACAGTTCAACAATTCACTTGGCCAGTTATTTTCGTAGCTCGGTGCTCGTGTGACTTAATCGCTTCAACTCATATAAATAATCTAACGCCTGTTTAGGTGTCAACTCGTCTGGATTAATTTGGGCTAACTTTTCCAACACGGGTGAGGTCTCTGGTATCGGAGGTAATAAGTTCATACTTACTTGAGTTGGGTTCTGTTGAGATAACGTCATATCTCGGTTTTCAAGTTGATGAAGCTTATGTTTTGCCGCTTTAATGACTGATGCCGGCACACCCGCTAGGGCCGCAACTTGTAGGCCATAACTTTTACTTGCCGCACCTTCTTGTACCGAATGCATAAAGGCAATTGTGTCGTCGTGTTCTATTGCATCTAGGTGAACATTAATGACTGACGGTAACAGCTCGGGCAATTGGGTTAACTCAAAATAATGAGTAGCAAATAATGTCAGTGCACTGACGTTTTTGGCTAGATATTCAGCAGCAGACCAAGCGAGCGCTAAACCATCATAAGTCGAGGTGCCGCGACCTATTTCGTCCATCAACACTAAACTGTTTGCAGTAGCATTATGTAAAATATTAGCCGTTTCGGTCATTTCAACCATGAAAGTTGATCGGCCCGATGCCAAATCATCTGATGCACCAATACGGGTGAAAATTCGGTCGATTTCACCAATTTGAGCATGGTCTGCTGGAACGAAACAGCCGATATGTGCCATCAATGTAATCAATGCAACTTGACGCATATAGGTAGATTTACCGCCCATATTCGGACCTGTGACAATAAGCATTTGGCGCTGCGGTGTTAACGCTACCGGATTAGCAATAAATGCTGCTTGGCTAACTCGTTCAACGACTGGATGGCGGCCCGCTTCAATATTAATACCAATATCGTGGGTCATTTGTGGGCATTGATAATTAAATAATTGTGCTCGTTCGGCAAAGTTACTTAATATATCTAACTCGGCAGCAGCCGTTGCAAACTGCTGTAATTCTTGTAATTTAGGTAACAATAAGTCAAACAGTTGTTCCCACAGTTGTTTTTCAAGCGCGAGTGCTTTGCCTTGGCTTGAAAGTACTTTTTCTTCGTATTCTTTCAATTCTGGGGTGATATATCGTTCGGTGCCTTTGAGTGTTTGACGACGCTGATAGCTCAGTGGCACTCTATCTGACTGTAAACGGCTAACTTCAATATAGTAACCATGAACCCGGTTATAGCCGACTTTTAAGGTGTTAATCCCCGTTTGTTGTTTCTCACGAGCTTCAAGTTCGACTAAATAATCACTGGCGCCTTCACTCAACTTACGCCATTCATCTAACTCATTATTATAGCCAGTACGGATAACGCCACCATCACGAATTAACATGGGAGGGTTGTCTACAATAGCGCGTTCTAATAAATCATGTTGTTCAGGGAATTCACCCAGTAATTGCACTAACGTATTTAATCGAGGTTGTTGGCATGTTGCTAATGTTTGCTGGATTTCAGGCAGAAGCGTTAGTGCTTGCTTTAAACGTGAAAAGTCACGTGGTCTGGCACTGCGTAGTGCTAAACGAGCCATAATACGTTCGATATCACCTAAGCTTTTTAGTTGCTCATGTAAGGTTTGATATAAGTCTTGCTCAATGAGTTCACTGACTGCGCTATGGCGATATTGAATAGTTTGACGATTGCGTAATGGTTCATGGATCCAGCGTTGTAACATACGGCTACCCATAGGGGTTGCGGTATTATCTAATACCCATGATAGGGTATTTTCTCGCCCGCCAGATAAATTTTGAGTTAACTCTAAATTACGTCTAGTTGCGGCATCTAAAATAATAGATTCAGATTGATTAAAGCGCACAATCGAGTTGATATGTGGTAACGCCATCTTTTGGGTATCTTTTACATACTGCATTAAACAACCTGCAGCTTGTAACGCCAATCGTGCATCAGTAATACCAAAACCGTGCAAATCTTTGGTGCCAAATTGATTGAGCAGTAAATTAATACACGTGTCGTAATCAAACTCCCACTCTGGGCGACGACGGATGCCTTTCATGTTATTGATTAATAACATGTCAGCAAAATCTTCACTGTAAAGTAACTCTGCTGGATTAGTCCGCTGTAATTCGGCTTCTAAAGCTTCACGAGTGGGTAATTCTGCAACAACAAAACGACCAGACGAAATGTCTAAAGTCGCGTAACCAAAACCGCTTTTACCCTGATACAGTGCTGCCAATAAATTGTCTTGTTTTTCTTGCAGTAGAGCTTCGTCAGTTAAGGTGCCAGGGGTAACAATGCGCACCACTTGGCGCTCAACAGGGCCTTTTGATGTGGCTGGATCACCAATTTGCTCACAAATGGCTACAGACTGACCAATGTTAACTAATTTTGCTAAATAGCCTTCGACAGCATGATATGGAATGCCTGCCATGGGAATCGGGTCACCACCGCTTTTTCCACGAGCCGTCAGTGAAATACCCAGCATTTCAGAAGCGCGTTTAGCATCATCGTAAAACAGCTCATAAAAATCACCCATTCGATAAAACAATAACATATCAGGATGGGCCGCTTTTAAGCCCAAATACTGGCGCATCATCGGGGTGTGTTTTTCTAAATCGCTGGTATCAATCACTGTCATTATGAACACTTCACTATTAATCAATCGTAGGACGTAAATCTTATGGGGCTAATCTTAACAATATTTGCCCCCAGCGTATAAATAGATTCAAACAAAAAATTTTATGAGGATAAAATATTGATGTAAATGATCAATTCTCAAAGGTTTAAAAAAAAATCAGCTCAGCACTTGATACTGTATGACTATACAGTATACTGATGAACATATTGAAATGATTCACGTCACTTCACCTAAGTCGAAATAGCATTTTACTAAACGTATTGAATGCCTTAAGAGGGTTTTATAATGAAGGTTGATCCAAATAAAGAGAAAGCACTAGCCGCCGTTTTAAGCCAAATTGAAAAGCAATTTGGTAAAGGCTCAATTATGAAGTTGGGCGAAGATCGCACAATGGATGTTGAAACTATCTCTACCGGTTCGCTTTCATTGGATATCGCACTCGGTGCGGGCGGTTTACCAATGGGACGTATCGTTGAAATTTACGGTCCAGAATCATCAGGTAAAACGACGTTAACTCTTGAAGTGATTGCCGCAGCGCAACGCGAAGGTAAAACTTGTGCGTTTATTGATGCTGAACATGCTCTTGACCCAATTTATGCGAAAAAGTTAGGCGTAGATATTGATAACTTACTTTGTTCACAGCCAGATACAGGCGAACAAGCGTTAGAAATTTGTGATGCGTTAACTCGTTCTGGTGCTGTAGACGTTATTGTGGTCGATTCTGTTGCAGCGTTAACGCCAAAAGCTGAAATTGAAGGTGAAATTGGTGATTCACATATGGGCCTTGCCGCTCGTATGATGAGCCAAGCTATGCGTAAGCTGGCTGGTAATCTTAAGCAATCAAATACTTTGCTTATTTTTATTAACCAAATTCGTATGAAAATTGGTGTGATGTTTGGTAGCCCAGAAACAACTACCGGTGGTAATGCACTAAAGTTCTACGCTTCAGTACGTTTAGATATTCGTCGTACCGGTGCCATTAAAGACGGCGACGAAGTTGTCGGTAATGAAACCCGCGTTAAAGTGGTTAAAAACAAAATTGCGGCTCCATTTAAGCAAGCTGAATTCCAAATCCTTTATGGACAAGGTATTAACCGTACTGGTGAGTTAGTCGATCTAGGTGTTGCGCACAAGTTAGTTGATAAAGCGGGTGCTTGGTATAGCTACAAAGGCGAGAAAATTGGTCAAGGCCGTGCTAATGCAGGTAAATTCTTGACTGAAAACCCCGTCATTGCCAGTGAAATTAATACCACTTTACGTGCGATGTTATTGAATGGTGGTGCTAATGCATCAGATTCTAAAACAGAAAGTGATGAGAATATTGACCTTGAAACGGGTGAAGTATTCTAAGCTAGTCAGTCAGTTACATCTATCGCGGTAGCGCATCTTGCGCGCCGCGAATATTCCTCGCTAAAAGCCCCTGTTGTTTACACCCTAAAAACGATAACCCTAAAAATTATAACGCTAAAAACTGCAACGTTAAAAACTGCAACGTTAAAAACGTTGATATGTGAAAAATCTCTAGTACTCGATTATTGTCAATCTCAGGGTTATTGAGTCATATCCGGTACTCTGCGTTACTTTGAATAATCCCACATAGCTTTAATGCCCATACTTTTAATGATTTAGTTCTGAATTATTTAGCATTTTAAATCACACTATTTGCCAAAAAATCTATTAGTTCTGCAGTTACCTTTTTCAATTGGTTTAAAAGCTAATGTGTTATTCCTAACCACGCTCTTTTTATCGTGATAGCGGAGGTTTATCTGGTTAAATTAGAGGGCATTGAGCTCACTTCAAATGTGGATAACAGACCTAACACTCGACAACAAAGGTTTGTTATTAATCTGCAATCTCAAGCTGACCATTTGCTTACTCACAAGGCAGTCTTACCGCCAGCAACGAGCCAATTGCCTGTGAATTTAACGTCGTTAGTTGGGTAACGGGCTGTTCGGGAGGTGTTTATTAGCTCGAGTTGAGCTTAGTTAACCTTAGTCGGTGAGATCGCTTATCAATAACTATTATTATCGGTTTATGCTCAGAGGATAATCGAGCCACTCATCTCGCATGTTGACGTAAATTCAGTATATAATGCTTACATTTACAGGCTTGCATGCCAAGCTCGTTACTTTCGTATTTTCTATATTCAGGGCCATTTCATGTTTCAGACTACAGCAGAGTTAAGAAGCGCTTTTTTAAAGTACTTTGAAGATAACGGACATCAGGTTGTTGATAGCAGCTCGCTTGTTCCCACAAATGACCCAACACTGTTATTCACCAATGCGGGTATGAACCAGTTTAAAGATGTGTTCCTCGGCATGGATAAACGCAATTACACCCGAGCGACAACTTCACAACGTTGTGTGCGCGCAGGTGGCAAACATAACGATTTAGATAACGTGGGTTATACCGCTCGTCACCATACTTTTTTTGAAATGTTAGGCAACTTTAGTTTCGGCGATTATTTCAAAGAAGATGCAATTCGTTTTGCATGGACCTTCCTAACCGAAACACTCAAACTGCCAAAAGAACGCTTATGTGTCACTATTTATGAAACAGATGATGAAGCATATGATCTTTGGACTCAAAAAATAGGCGTGCCAGCGGAAAACATGATCCGTATTGGTGATAACAAAGGCGGGGCTTTTGCGTCAGATAACTTCTGGCAGATGGGTGACACCGGTCCTTGTGGTCCTTGTAGTGAAATTTTCTACGATCATGGTGATCATATTTGGGGTGGCCGTCCTGGCACGCCTGAAGAAGACGGTGACCGCTTTATTGAAATTTGGAACATTGTATTTATGCAGTACAACCGTCAGGCCGACGGTGAAATGTTGCCATTGCCAAAACCTTCTGTTGATACTGGTATGGGTATTGAGCGTATTGCTGCGATTATGCAAGGCGTGCATTCAAACTACGAAATCGATATTTTTAAACAACTTATTGCCAAAACAGCTGAAATTATCGGTGTAACTGATTTAGAAAATAAATCTCTGCGTGTTATTGCCGACCATATTCGTTCATGTGCCTTTTTAATTGCTGATGGTGTTATGCCATCAAATGAAGGTCGTGGTTATGTGTTGCGTCGTATTATTCGTCGTGCAGTTCGTCATGGTAACAAGCTGGGTGCTAATGACGCATTCTTCTACAAACTTGTGCCAACGCTTATAAGCGTAATGGGCGATGCCGCCATTGGTTTAAAACAAACTCAAGCTATTGTTGAAAAAGCCTTAAAAGCGGAAGAAGAGCAGTTTGCTCGCACTCTTGAGCGCGGTTTAGTTATTTTAGACGGCGCGTTGAATAGCTTGCAAGGTGATACTTTAGATGGTGACACCTTATTTAAACTGTATGACACCTATGGTTTTCCTGTCGATTTAACTGCAGATGTTTGTCGTGAACGTGATATTAACGTTGATGAAGCTGGCTTTGAGTCAGCAATGGCTGAACAAAGAAGCCGTGCACAAGCTGCAGGCAACTTTGGCGCTGATTATAATAGCCAATTAATTATCGATGCAGAAACCTCATTTAGCGGTTATACCGAGTTAACTGGTCAGCCAAACGTGATTGCTTTATATGTTGACGGTAAAGCGGTTGATACCGTGATAGCGGGTCAGGATGCTGTCGTAGTATTAGACAACACACCATTTTATGCTGAATCTGGTGGGCAGGTTGGTGATAAAGGCCAGTTGACAGCTGAAGGCGTAGTATTTGCCGTTGCCGATACTCAAAAGTTTGGTCCAGCTACCGGTCACCAAGGTCAATTAGCTCAAGGTCAGTTAGTCATAGGCCAGCAGTTAACCGCACAAGTGGATAAAAACTTACGTCATCGTACGCAATTAAATCATTCTGTTACTCACTTATTGCATGCTGCATTACGTCAAGTGTTAGGCTCACATGTGTCTCAAAAAGGTTCACTTGTTAATCCTGAACGTTTACGTTTTGACTTTGCTCATTTTGAAGCGGTTAAGCCATCAGAATTGAAGGCTGTCGAAGATTTAGTTAATACCCAAATTCGTCGTAACCATGAACTTTGTACCACTGAAATGGGCATTGATGAAGCCAAAGAAAAAGGTGCAATGGCACTATTTGGTGAGAAATACGATGACCAAGTACGTGTTGTCACTATGGGTGATTTCTCTATCGAACTGTGTGGTGGTACTCACGTTGGCCGCACTGGAGATATCGGTTTATTTAAAATCACTTCTGAGAATGGTATTGCTGCCGGTGTGCGTCGTATTGAAGCTGTAACAGGTATTGCTGCAATGGCTTATATTGCTGATCAACAAGCCATGTTAGATGAGGCTGCACAACTACTAAAATCAGATAGTGCTTCGGTAGTCGCTAAGTTAAAAGCTCAGCTAGATAAAGTGAAGCAATTAGAAAAAGATTTATCTCAATTAAAAGATAAGTTAGCTGCTGCGGCCAGTGCTGATATGGCCGGTGATGCAGTAGAAATCAATGGCGTTAAACTTTTAGTTAAACAACTTGATGGTATTGACCCAGGTTCACTACGTGGTTTACAGGATGAGCTGAAGCAAAAGCTAAAGTCTGCGATTATTGTGCTAGGTACTGCTAAAGACGGTAAAGTTAATTTAATTGCTGGAGTCAGCAACGATTTAACCAAGAAGGTCAAAGCGGGTGAGTTAGTCGCAATGGTTGCACAGCATGTTGGCGGTAAGGGCGGTGGTCGTCCTGATATGGCACAAGCTGGCGGTACTCAACCTGAGAATCTAGCCGCAGCATTAGCCCTTGTAGAGCCCTGGGTAAACGAACGTTTAAGTTAATAAAATCTGTAGATTAGCGTTTTTTTGGCAATTGAGTCATAAAGTCTAAGATATGCGACTTTATGACTTGAGTGCTATGAATAGATTTGGCATAGTGAACTAACTTGCTAACAGTAAAAGCGTTTAAAAGGGTTGCTAGCGTTGGGCAATGCTTATTATTGTACTTATATGTAGTACTCTAATGTTGTATTGGTTTTCAATTCCTATCGTTTTTGTTATTGGTTTGCCGTATTGGATTGTTTAGTAACGGAGTCTTATATCGTGAATATGAATAATTTACGGTTGATCTCGTTTTTAAAAGACGACTAATCGTCAAGTTTTATGATTTCCTAAGAGAATTTGCTTTATAAACTGATGTATTCACCAATTGATACTATGATTTTATGTAAAGCAGACCTTATAATGAGCGCATATTACGGACAAAGCGTGTTATGCAGATTGAACTTAAAGGAGCAATCGAATGCTAATTTTGACTCGTCGAGTAGGCGAAACATTAATGATTGGTGATGAAGTCACCGTTACTGTGTTAGGTGTTAAAGGTAATCAGGTACGTATTGGTGTTAACGCACCTAAAGAAGTATCTGTTCACCGTGAAGAGATCTACCAACGTATTCAGTCTGAGAAGTCAGGTACCCCTTCTGAAGGTGGTAATTACTAATTTCGACAGATGATGTCGATATCATTAAAGCCAGCATTTGCTGGCTTTTTTGTTTTTGTTTTTGTTTTTGTATTGCAGTGGCATTACCGCTTTAGTTTAATCAGCCCTTATTCGTTAACCTCTGCTCGGAATTTTCACTGTCATCAAACTGTCCTTTGTTTATGCGATTGCTTCAATTAAAAGACCCGCTAGTTACGTGTCATTTCGCTGGGTTAACCCAAATGCAGAGCTAAATTTAGAACCAAATTCAAATAATAACGAGTCAATTTAAATATGAGTGACCAGTAAACATTCTACGTTTATCAATTTACCCATCTGTTATTCTGCGTTGAGGTTACATTAGCTCTAGCGTAGAGTACCTCACAGCTCCAATTTAAGGTTGTTGGTGTGAGCAGGACAATTTCCCCTTAAGTTGATACAAGACTGAAGTGGAATGAATGAGGCTCTCACAAAGCACTTTTTAACACACTGATTCAGTTTGTTAAACGCATCTATAAATGAGTCGTCATTTATTTACCATCCGACTAACGTATTTATTTTACTCGTGTTGAATTATCACTGGATGCTATTTGTAGCTAACAATTGGTATCAAACCATTTTTTTTAACGAGTCATTATTTAAATGTGCTTAATTCATCTTGATTATAGCGTTGTAATGGGAATCGTTGATCAATACAAATCCCATCGTAATCTCGTGCAAGCTATAGCAAATTAACCTTCCTAAATGGCATTATGCGGCTATTGTCGATATTGGTTAATATGATGTTGAATTGTAATAGTGAGTATAAATCACCCAATGACTAGGCTAGGTTGTTTAAATCAACGATGTGTTTAATTATATCTTTGGTTAAAAACCTTAAAACGCTTGTCGGACGAACAGAGGTTTAATGAGATTATGTCTGTAAATTAAAAAGAATATTCATCAAAAAACGACTGTTTTCATCAAGATTTGAGTCTATTATCTCCAATGTGCTTAAAAACACTCCAAATGAAGTTAGGTTTCCTAAAAAGGGTTTGACTTATTTTCATCAAACAGTAATATGTGCGCCAAGAAACGGAGAGGTGGCCGAGTGGCCGAAGGCGCTCCCCTGCTAAGGGAGTATGGGCTTTAAATCCCATCGAGGGTTCGAATCCCTCCTTCTCCGCCATTTCTTACAATAGATATACGATGCGGATGTAGCTCAGCTGGATAGAGTACCTGGCTACGAACCAGGCGGTCGGAGGTTCGACTCCTCCCATCCGCACCATTATCTATTAAAGTGTTAAACATGAATGCGCGTGTAGCTCAGCTGGATAGAGTACCTGGCTACGAACCAGGCGGTCGGAGGTTCGACTCCTCCCACGCGCACCATTTCATGTTTCACTAAAAACCCAATTTATGCGCGTGTAGCTCAGCTGGATAGAGTACCTGGCTACGAACCAGGCGGTCGGAGGTTCGACTCCTCCCACGCGCACCATATATTGCGGAGAGGTGGCCGAGTGGCCGAAGGCGCTCCCCTGCTAAGGGAGTATGGGCTTTAAATCCCATCGAGGGTTCGAATCCCTCCTTCTCCGCCATTCATTAAATAACGTCACGCACATGAAGTGCAGACGATAGCATTATTTATGAATGGCTTGTTTTACCGATTTTGCGCGTGTAGCTCAGCTGGATAGAGTACCTGGCTACGAACCAGGCGGTCGGAGGTTCGACTCCTCCCACGCGCACCATAATAAAAAGGCCCTGCATCAATGCAGGGCTTTTTTTTTGCTTACTTTTCATTGTCTTTCTCATCTTACTGCAGCCGCTTTATCTCATAAAATTTGATTTTCACATCTTTATTCACTTATTACTCATGTCATGTTTAATCATCTATTTCATCAATTTGTTAAACCAATAAAGTGTGAGTGATTTTTATCATTGAATTATGAATTTGTTAATTTTAAAGTGAATATAGTGATTTTATTGATGATTCATCAGGTTATTATCATTTTTTTTGTATTTTATTGATTTTGTTTAATTGGTTCTCTCTATTTTGGTAAGACCAATTTACAAAAAGATAGCATTGTTGGTGTAAATTGTTTATATTTTGTGACAGGATTTTAGGTTTACAAACTCAGTTTGCGGTTTTTACCATGAAATACACCTTCATTGAATAAGCGTTGAGTTTGAATATTTATGCTTCTTGAGTAGTCAAGTTATGTCTGTAGTCGTTAAGGATGTTGTTGTCTTGGTGCACGTTTTGTGACATTGCACCGTGATAGCACATTGAGGGACGGTACAGAATAGTCAACGTATTGGTTTGATGTTTAACAGATAAAGTGAGGACACATGACATCGATATCTGAGCAGTTATCCGATGCGCTAGGCATTATGGTAATGGGCATGGGTTTAGTATTTATTTTTTTGAGTATCTTAATCATCGGTATTGGCATTGTTGCCAAGCTTTTTCCGGCCCCAGTAGAGGTTCCTACGCTAGCAACGGTAAGTGCTAATGTGCCTAAACATACCGTCTTAGACCCTAAGCTGGTTGCCGCTATTACCTCTGCGATACATCAATACCGCGCGAAATAAATTTGGAGTCATTATGAGCAAGCCATTAGCATTAACCGATGTCGTCCTGCGTGACGCACATCAATCATTATTGGCAACACGTTTACGTATTGACGATATGTTACCTATAGCACCGTTATTAGATAAAGTAGGCTTCTGGTCACTAGAGTCTTGGGGCGGCGCAACTTTTGATTCATGCATTCGTTATTTAGGCGAAGATCCATGGGATCGTATTCGCGAATTGAAAAAATCCATGCCTAATACCCCGCAACAAATGTTGCTTCGAGGCCAAAATTTATTAGGTTATCGACATTATGCCGACGATGTCGTTACGCGTTTTGTAGAACGAGCTCATACCAATGGCGTTGATGTATTTCGTATCTTCGACGCAATGAATGATGTCCGTAATCTTGAAACCGCGGTTAAAGCGGTTAAAAACGTGGGCGGCCATGCCCAAGGCACCATTTCATTTACCACTAGCCCTGTTCACAACATTGATACTTGGGTTGATATGGCTAAACGCCTAGAAGACATGGGCGCAGATTCTTTATGTATTAAAGATATGGCGGGTTTACTTAAGCCAATGCAAGCTTATGACCTCATTAGCCGCTTAAAATCACAAACGGACTTAATGGTGTCGATGCATTGTCATGCTACAACGGGCCTAAGCAGCGCTACATATCAAAAAGCGATTGAAGCGGGCGTTGATGTGCTTGATACCGCAATATCTTCAATGAGCCAAACCTACGGCCACAGCGCTACCGAAACGTTAGTGGCAATGGTTGAAGATACCGACAGGGCAACCGGTTACGATATGGTGTTGCTAGAAGAGATAGCAGCCTATTTTCGTGAAGTGCGTAAAAAATACGTCCGTTTTGAAGGTGCACTAAAAGGCATTGATTCACGTATTTTACGTGCTCAAGTACCTGGCGGCATGCTAACCAATATGGAAAATCAATTAAAAGAGCAGGGCGCAGCAGACAAAATGGATGCCGTGCTTGAAGAGATCCCGCGGGTACGTGAAGATCTTGGTTTCTTGCCTCTCGTTACCCCAACATCGCAAATTGTTGGCTCACAGTCGGTGATCAATGTGCTGATGGGTGAGCGTTACAAGTCGATGACCAAAGAGACCGAAGGTGTACTAAAAGGCGAATATGGTGCGACACCAGCGCCAGTTAATGCAGAACTACAAGCCAGAGTGCTAAAAGGCGAACAGCCAATTACGTGTCGCCCAGCCGATTTAATTGCACCAGAATTGGATAAGTTACGTGTCGAGCTTGCCGAAGCCGCCAAAGAGCAGGGCTTTAGTTTAGCTGCAGAATCAGATGACGATGTAATGACTTATGCGTTGTTCAATCAAATTGGTCTTAAGTTTCTTAAAAATCGCGGCAATCCGGATGCGTTTGAACCTGTCCCAAGTGCAGATGATTTACAAGTGAAAGCCGATAAAGGCCCACAAACCTATACCGTCGATGTCGATGGTCAACATTTTGTGGTCGAAGTGAGTGAAGGTGGTGAGATTGGTCACATCGCGCCAGCATCAGCTGCACCTATTACGGCAGCGTCTGCAACGGTCGCCTCAGCGCCTACGGGTGAGATTAAGTGCACCATGGCCGCGCCGTTATCGGGAAATATTTTCAAAGTGTTAGTCAGTAATGGTCAAGCGGTTAAAACCGGTGAAGTGATCATTATCCTGGAGGCGATGAAAATGGAAACCGAAATTCGTGCTCAACAAGATGGTGTTGTAACTCAGTTAGCGGTTAAGCAGGGTGACAGTGTAACTGTAGGTTCAACATTGTTGTCATTAGCATAAGAGGTCGAAATGGAAGGATTATTGGCTTTTTGGGCTGAAACGGGTGTCGCTAACTTTACTGGTGGCCAACTGCTAATGATGGCTGTTGGTTGTTTATTGTTATTTCTAGCGATAATTAAAGGATTTGAACCGTTATTGTTATTACCTATCGGATTTGGCGCCATATTAGCCAACATTCCTAATGCAGGTTTTACCGATGAAGGTGGCTTACTGTATTACGCTTACCATGTCGGGATTGAGACTGGGGTATTCCCATTGCTCATCTTCATGGGGGTGGGTGCATTAACTGATTTTGGTGCGCTAATTGCTAACCCTAAAACACTATTGTTAGGGGCAGCGGCGCAATTTGGGATTTTTGCCACTTTACTTGGTGCTATTGCCTTAAATTGGGTGCCTGGGTTTGAGTTTAGTATGCAAGATGCTGCAGCTATTGCCATTATTGGTGGAGCAGATGGTCCAACGGCAATTTTCTTAGCGTCTAAACTAGCGCCTGAATTGTTAGGTGCTATTGCTGTTGCTGCATACTCATACATGGCGTTAGTGCCATTAATTCAGCCGCCGATCATGAAACTGCTAACCACTAAAGCCGAACGTGAAATTAAAATGGAACAATTGCGTGAAGTCAGTAAGAAAGAGAAGATTATCTTTCCACTGATGGTGCTAGGGTTAACCATTTTATTTTTACCTGCAGCAACCCCATTAATTGGCATGTTCTGTTTGGGCAATTTAATGCGCGAATCGGGCGTAGTGGATCGTTTATCGAAAACGGCGCAAAACGAGTTAATCAACATAGTGACTATCTTTTTAGGTCTTGCTGTTGGGTCTAAGCTATCAGCAGATCAATTTCTGCGTATCGAAACGCTAGGTATTTTAATCCTTGGCGCGGTTGCGTTTAGTATTGGTACTGCTTCTGGGGTATTGATGGCTAAATTAATGAGTAAGCTCTCTGGCGGAAAAATTAACCCACTTATCGGTGCAGCAGGCGTTTCTGCTGTGCCAATGGCTGCACGAGTAGTGAATAAGGTAGGTTTAGAGGCTAACAACCAAAACTTCTTACTCATGCATGCTATGGGACCTAACGTAGCAGGTGTGCTAGGCAGTGCTGTTGCTGCAGGTGTTTTGCTGGCAGTACTAGGCTAAAACTTACCAGATGATTCAAAAGCCAATGCCTTTGCGTTGGCTTTTTTGTTTTTATCTACTGGTACAAAATTACTTATACCTCTTTTGATGCATATTGGTGCACTTAAACTGTTTTATTGCACTGTAGTAGCATTACGTTATTTAATTGTTAAAATTAAAGTTATTCAAAATCAACCTGTTAATGTTTTGGCATGAAAAATGGATAGCAAAGGTTGGATATTTGATGAGCCATATCCAGTCTTTTTAGACAGTACAGGTTATCAATTTTACAACTAACTGACTGATAAATAATATTTAATAAATTCAATTTTAGCAAAGGCGCTATCGAGATATTCCTAAATGGATATCCGAAGCGCCTTTTTTTATTGTCAATTTTCATCACGGGGAAATAATATGAACTGGAAAATATCGTTAACTCAGCAGATTAAGTCTTTATTGCTGGGGGTCAGTATTGGGGCAAGTTTGTGTATCAACACTGTAAGTGCCGAAGTGGGCTTTCCTGAAAAAGAAGAGCTCAGGTTTGGTTTTATCAAATTAACTGATATGGCACCTATTGCGGTTGCTTATGAAAAAGGTTATTTCGAAGAAGAAGGTTTATACGTCACGATTGAAGCGCAGGCAAATTGGAAAGTGTTACTCGATGGTGTGATTGATGGTCGATTAGATGGGGCCCACATGTTAGCGGGTCAACCTATTGCTGCAACAATTGGTTACGGTACTAAAGCGCACATTATTACCCCATTTTCGATGGATTTAAATGGTAACGCAATTACGGTATCAAACGACGTTTGGGCCAAAATGAAGCCGCACATTGCTAAACAGGCAGACGGTTTTCCCGTTCATCCCATTAAAGCTGATGCACTAAAGCCCGTAGTTGAAGAATTTAAAGCGGCTGGTAAGCCATTTAATATGGGTATGGTGTTTCCGGTTTCTACACATAACTATGAATTGCGTTACTGGTTAGCCGCTGGTGGGATTCATCCTGGGTTTTACGCACCTCATAAAGGAGATACATCAGGGCAGATTGATGCACAAGCTTTGCTGTCGGTAACTCCGCCCCCACAAATGCCCTCGACACTGGAAGCGGGCACAATTAATGGCTATTGCGTTGGTGAGCCCTGGAATCAGCAAGCTGTGTTTAAAGGCATTGGTGTACCTGTGGTGACCGATTATGAAATTTGGAAAGATAATCCTGAAAAAGTGTTTGGTATTACAGCCGAGTTTGCCGAAAAATATCCAAATACCACTATACGCCTTACTCGTGCGTTGATCCGCGCTGCTAAATGGTTAGACGACAATAACAATGCTAACCGCCCAGAAGCGGTAAAAATACTGTCTCAATCTAATTATGTTGGTGCTGACTATGAGGTGATTGCTAATAGTATGACGGGTACGTTCGAATATGAAAAAGGCGATAAGCGCGCGGTTCCAGACTTCAATGTATTTTTTAGGCATCACGCAACTTATCCATATTACTCAGATGCGATTTGGTATTTAACTCAAATGCGCCGTTGGGGCCAAATTGAACAAGATAAATCTGACGATTGGTATAAAGACATCGCCGCAAAAGTCTATCGTCCAGATATTTATGCAAAAGCCGCGCAATCACTCATCGACGATAAGCTCATCCCCGCAGCTGACTTTCCAGATTTCAGTAAAGAAACCGGTTTCAAAGCACCGCAAACTCACTTTATTGATAATTTAGTTTATGACGGCAGCAAGCCTAATGCTTACATTAATTCATTTGTAATTGGATTAAAGCAAGGCGACAAGCTGTAACAAACCGTTAAGGAGTCTTGGATGAACAGTCTTTATTCTATTGCACAAAATCGCTTAATTGAACGAGGCAACATGGCAGTTGTTATGCTGAAAATAGCCGAGTTAAGTAGGGCGATACTATTACCGTTTATCGGCATTGCGATATTTTTAGCTCTGTGGGCGGTGACAGCTAATAGTATTGAAACCTCTCTAGGTAAGTTTCCGGGACCGGTTGCTGTCGTGTCGCAATTTGACAATTTGTATCAGGAGCATATAACTGAGCGCGAAAAGGCCGAGGCTTTTTATCAACGTCAAGAAACACGAAATGAGGCGCGTGTTGCTAACGATCCAAGTTATGTCGCCAAAGTACGTGCTTACACAGGTAAAGAAACTTTTTGGGATCAAATTGTCACTAGTCTAATTACCGTCATGAGTGGTTTTATTTTAGCGGCCATTATTGCTATTCCATTGGGGATTTGGATGGGGTTAAGCCGCAGTTTGCAGGCAGCAATTAACCCCATTATTCAAATTTTTAAACCCGTATCTCCACTCGCTTGGTTGCCTTTAGTTACCATGGTGGTCAGTGCGCTGTATGTCTCGCCGGATCCGCTAGTGTCTAAATCATTTATTAACTCCATGCTCACGGTCACCTTGTGCAGTGTTTGGCCAATGATTATCAACACTACAATCGGCGTGACGAGTATCGACAGCGACCTCATCAATGTCAGCAAAGTATTGCGGTTATCGGCAATAACCCATGTGCAAAAAATCGTCTTACCAGCATCTATCCCAATGATTTTTACCGGTATGCGCTTATCCCTAGGGGTCGCGTGGATGGTATTGATTGCCGCGGAAATGCTGGCGCAAAATCCGGGACTTGGAAAATTTGTTTGGGATGAATTTCAAAATGGTAGTTCTGATTCATTAGCGCGAATTATGGCCGCGGTGGTTGTGATTGGCTTTATTGGCTTTTTATTAGACCGAGGCATTCTGGCCTTACAGCATTGGGTATCTTGGGATCAATGAGGGTAACAACATGAGCACATTTTTAGAGATTAGCGGCGTTGATATGGTTTTTCCCACGCCTAAAGGATCTTTTACAGCGCTTAAAGACGTGAATTTGAAGATAAATAAAGGCGAGTTTATCTCTTTGATTGGTCACTCTGGTTGTGGCAAATCGACCGTACTGAATATTGTTGCAGGTTTATACCAAGCCAGCTCTGGTGGGGTCATTTTAAAAAGTACTGAAGTTAAAGCGCCAGGACCTGAACGGGCGGTGGTATTTCAAAATCATTCGTTACTCCCTTGGTTAAGTGCCTATCAAAACGTTGAGCTTGCTGTAAAACAAGTGTTTGCTGGCAAGATGAGCAAAACAGAAATGAAACAGTGGATTGAACATAACCTGCAATTAGTGCAGATGGATCATGCTATGCATAAACGTCCAGGAGAGATTTCTGGTGGAATGAAACAACGAGTCGGTATTGCAAGGGCGCTTGCTATGCAACCGGAAGTGTTGCTGATGGATGAGCCATTTGGAGCATTAGATGCGTTAACACGAGCACACATGCAGGACTCGTTAATGGAGATCCAAAGTCAGTTAAATAATACCGTGATTATGATTACCCACGATGTAGACGAAGCGGTGTTGTTGTCTGACAAAATTGTCATGATGACCAATGGTCCAGAAGCCACAGTGGGTGAAATTTTAACAGTCGACCTTCAAAGGCCAAGAAACCGCCTAGCGTTAGCTCAAGATACTGAGTACAACCGACTGCGTTCTGAGGTACTTAAATTCCTATATGAAAAACAACGCAAGATAGAATCACTGTCAGCAATAAAACAAGTATTTAAAATGCAAGATAAATCACAGACACCAATTAATGAAGCCGTTAAAGTAAGCAACAGTTAGTTTGCTAGTCGCACTGTTACGCTTTACAGCGTGTTGATAACTTAACTTAAAATAACTATTTGGGATGTAAGATGAATAAAAAACTGCTTGCGAGTCAAGTTGCGGATAAGGCTTGCCTAAATTCTGCCTTTACAAAAAAATGTGCCTTATCGGTACTTAGTTGTTCACTATTACTGGCTATGGGAAATGCTTCTGCAGCGGATGTTAAAGTCACATCAATCGCTGATGCAGTGACTCAGGGAACAGCAAATGTAGATTTGAATTTGCGTTATGAATCTGTCGATCAAGACAATGCGTTAAAAGATGCTGATGCATTGACACTTCGGACTCGTTTAACCTTTGCTACCGCTGAATATTACGGCTTAACAGCTTTAGTTGAGTTTGAGGATTCACGCAGCTTAGCAGGGGTTAATGATTATAATGACGCGATTGGCAACAATGCTGATTACTCTGTGATTGCAGACCCTGAAACAACTGAATTAGACCAGGCTTTCTTACAATACAAGCGTAATGGTTTTACTGCTAAAGCTGGGCGTCAAGTTATTGCTATCGATAACCAACGTTTTATCGGCCATGTTGGCTGGCGTCAAGATCGCCAAACATTCGATGCCGTTACTATGCAATATGCAATGAATGACTTTAGCGTTGACTATGGCTATATCTACAAGCGCAACCGTATTTTTGCAGAAATAAAAGACATAGATTCAAAAGATCACATCATCAATGCATCATATAATTTAGGCTTGGGTAAGCTAAGTGCTTACGGCTATCTGCTTGAGGAAGATACCAACCTTGATAACGGCGTTGACACTTATGGCGTGCGCTTTGCTGGTGCTAAAGATATCGACAAAATCAAACTACTTTATACGGTAGAATACGCCACACAAGATGCCGATACCGCAACCACATCTTATTCTGCTGATTATTTATTGGGCGAAGTTGGCGTAGGTTTTAGCGGGCTGACCGTCAAGTTAGGATACGAGCTGCTTGGGTCTGATAATGGTGAATATGGTTTTGCAACACCGCTTGCCACTTTACACGCATTTAATGGTTGGTCTGATCAATTTTTAGGGACGCCAGCCCAAGGGCTAGCCGATACCTATGTGTCTATTGGTGGTAGTATTGTTGGTGGTAATTGGGCGTTGGTTTACCATGATTTTGAAGCTGACGAATCTAGCGCTACGGTAAACGATTTAGGCGACGAAATTGACGCCGTATTCAGTTTACCAATTGATAAAAATTATACCGTAGGTGTTAAATACGCAGCTTATTCAGCAAGCGATGCTGGAGCCGGTAAAGTTGATACTGATAAAGTGTGGCTTTGGGCAAACGCTAAGTTCTAATTTGGCAAGCTAGTGAAAAAAGCGAGTATCAATTGATACTCGCTTTAATCTTCTTTTACATTGCGTTTTTGTGTCCAGTTTTGAAATCTATTTACCCCCCTAAGCTCAACCAAGTCAGTTAACTATTCCTGCTACTATCTTATGTAGATCCTAAAATTGCTGCTAATCCGTGGTCTCTAACGGTGCTAAATTAGACTGGCTTAGATAAAGTTCACTGCTTGCATAATCAATTTGTAATCTAAAGATTTGTAGTCATCCTGTATACTCGTCATCATCATTATCTTGTGTTCCTTTTGGGTTGTTATCGTATAATATCTGTTTAACTATCTTGTTAATTAGGCTAAGGAAAGCACAACACATGAAAAAATGGCTCGCGTTACTCGTTATAATTTTTTCGTCATATCAATGGTTCGTTTTACCGCAATATAGTGTGGCTGAATCATTCACCGATACATCAACCACCGCACTCAAATCTAACTCCACAGTGCAATATTCTGTAGCCCAAAATAACAATGCACTCATCCAGCAAGCATTTGAGCATCAGCAGGAAAATGTTCAGGTACAAGGTCTGGGAACCGTGGTTAAACTGCTACCAGATGACAATAAAGGCGCTAGACATCAAAGATTAATTGTTAAGATATCTTCTTCGATCACCGTATTAATTGCACATAATATTGATTTGGCGCCACGGATTGATGCGATATCGGTCGGTGATGAGATACAATTTTACGGTGTGTATGAATGGAATAACAAAGGCGGCGTAGTGCATTGGACTCATGACGATCCTAATGGCCACCACCTTAATGGTTGGTTGATGCATCAGGGTAAAACGTACCAATAGTAGATCGCAACCTACTCAGTGAATGCCCTAATCACAAGATAATGGCTTAGGTTGTTTTTGTGATACTGATATCTGTTTATGTGACGTGAGGACGACCTTACCTCTCTATTTCATCCGGGGACGGCCCCGTAACACAGAGGTGTGTATGTCTTGGTTTATTTTGGTGGTAGCGGGATTATTTGAAATTGTATGGGCGATAGGACTTAAATATAGCGAAGGTTTTACTCGTTTATGGCCAAGCGTCGGTACTATTGTCGCCATGTTGATTAGTGTTGGGCTACTGGGCATTGCGATGAAATCGTTGCCCGTTGGAACGGCTTATGCTATTTGGGTTGGAGTGGGAATGGTAGGGACTGCAATACTAGGAATGGTATTGTTTAATGAGTCAGTCACATTGATTCGATTAGTGAGTCTACTGTTAATTGTTATTGGCATTATCGGATTGAAACTGTCGGGTTCAACGTAGATCGTTTCTGATGTAGACGACTGTTGACCTAGATTTTTGGATGTGGAGCACTTTTCCAATTTAAGTCATTCCAGCGTTAGCTCAATAGCCTTCACTCATTTATGGGCGTTTATCTTTTTTGACGATTCACACTAAAAAGCCAGCACTAAAAAGTGCTGGCTTGTTTAAAAATGATCAAGGTATTTTAGGTCAAACCATACAATGAAAATATTGTTAAGCGGCTTGCTCAACCGGTTTTTCATCTGAGTAAAATTGCTCTACGTCCAATTGGCCTTCCGATTTTCCAATCACAACCGCAGTCATCATATCGCCAGTCACGTTAGTTGCCGTGCGGATCATATCAATAATACGGTCAATGGCTGCGATAAAGGCAATACCTTCCAGTGGTAAGCCTATCACGCCCAAAGTCACGGTTAACATCACCATCGCACTACCAGGAACTCCTGCTGTGCCGACAGACGCTACCGTTGCCGTTACCGCAATCAACATGTAGTCCGTCATATCGAGCGGAATACCATAAATTTGCGCAATAAAAATGGCCGCAATAGCAGGATAAATACCACCACAACCGTCCATGTTCATGGTTGCGCCGAGTGGAAGTACAAAAGCACTGTAACGTTTGGACACGCCCATCGCTTCGGTACTGCGTGTGCTGGCAGGTAAAGTACCAAAGCTTGATGCGGTACTAAAGGCCACAATCTGGGCTGGCATGGCTTTACGGAAAAATTGCAGTGGGCTTAAACCCGCAGCAAATTTAACTAAACCACCATACACAAAGATAATATGAATTAACGCGGCAATATAAATCGCAATAATAAACTTACCTAATGGTAATAATGTACTTAAGCCGTACTCGCCCACAACCCAAGCCATTAAACCAAATACACCAATTGGTGTTAATTTTAATACCATACGCGTTAATTGAAACATCACTTCAGCACCGGCTTCAATGACATTTTTTAACGGCGTTGCTTTCTCACCTACAGCATTAATGGCAATGCCAATTAACGCGGCAAAGACAATGATTTGAAGCACATTACCGTCGGCTAGCGAGGCAAATGGATTCACTGGGATCATATTGAGCAAAACTTGAGCAAAGCCTGGGATATCACGTTCGCGGATTTCCGATGTGGCTAAGGCTAGGTTACCGCCCATGTCGATAAGGCTGCCGACAGTTAAACCAATAAATGAAGCAACGGTGCCGGTAAACATAAACATGGCTAAGGTTTTAAAGCTTAAACGCTTTAAATTACCTTGCGAGCCCAGAGAGGTAATGCTCACCACAATGGCACAAAATACCAAAGGAGCAACCAGCATTTTAATGGCACTGATAAACAGATCGCCAAGAGGCTTTAACATCACGGCTGACTCGCCTAATCCGACACCAGTGAGTGTTCCTAAAACAAAACCTGCAATGACTTTCTGCCAAAAAGGGATGCGTTTGAGCGTTTGCAATATCATGAAAGTTCCAAATTATGTCATTGTGACGTCGCTAAATATGATTAGGCAACATCGTTGTACGTGACCCATTAGTTCACTAATGAGTGATTAATTACTAAAAGCTAAACCCTACAATGGCGATCTGACGCTGTATTACTGTCTAGTTTTTTAGGACTATGCGAAGTATTTACGCTAAATAATGTCCTAATAAACCCGTTGAGGTTAATAAACATTAATCGCATTGTATGAAGTGAGCGAATGACAAACAACGTTATTTTATTATAACTTATATGAATAACTAAATTTGTTATTATAACTTTAAGTTTTTTCACTATTCATTAACGTATTCGCGCTGTTGTTGCTCAATTTTTGTATATTGAGTGGGGTAACCTTGCATGTTTACGTCACAATGAACGGTATCGTGATTGTGTATCTGCATAGTGTTTAAAGCACTCTTGAGATACTGGTGAGTTAATTTAAGATTTATCGCGTTCAATATAATCATATTATGCTGTGCAGATATTCATTGTGAAGGTACGATAAAAATAAAATGAATAGTCATTGGAATGAATATGCTAGTGCACAATAAGATTTATCGATGACGAGTTTATGGTTAATGTTCAGCGGCGCCTTTTTCGCTGCAACGCTTTTGCCTGGCGGCTCAGAAGTGTTACTGGTGGCATTACTTAATCAAACGCCATCTTTATGGTTCGAATTATTAATACTGGCCACTATTGGTAATACGCTTGGTGCGATAACCAGTTATGGTCTTGGTCGAGCAGGGCGGTTAGCCAAGAATCCACAAGATATTCAACGTCGTCAATACCGCTATGCACTCGCATGGATAGAAAAATATGGTATGTGGGCCCTATTATTATCTTGGTTACCGATAATCGGTGATTTGCTATGTTTACTGGCTGGATGGTTAAAAATACCTATCTTGCCCGCCTCATTATTTATGTTTATGGGTAAATTATTACGTTATAGCGTCATTGTATTGCTGATGACGTATACGTTTGAGTATTGATACCGCGTTACTTCTGCAACGATGGTTTTTTTGTTTTAAGGAAGGAGTCGATTTTGAAACTAAATTTGAATAAATGGATATTAGCAGCGGCCATCAGTGCAGCGTTAAGTGGCTGCGCATATGATGGGTACCAGTCGTCGAGTTTGCCCCAAGGCGTTACCTTAATTGAAAACGCCACGCCGATAGAAAATCAAGTTAGCATTCCTTATAAAAAATATCAGTTAGCCAACGGTTTAACCGTGATTTTACATCAAGATAAGTCAGATCCATTAGCTCATGTCGATGTGACCTATCATGTCGGTTCAGCCCGTGAATTAGCCGGTCGCAGTGGCTTTGCACATTTATTTGAACACATGATGTTCCAAGGGTCACAACACGTTGGTGATGAACAGCATTTTAAAGTGGTTACTGAAGCGGGCGGAACATTAAACGGCACTACCAATACCGACAGAACCAATTATTTTGAAACTGTGCCAAGTAATCAACTAGAGAAAATGCTCTGGTTAGAGTCTGACCGTATGGGCTTTTTACTGCCCGCCCTCACGAGTGAAAAATTCGAAGTGCAACGTGAAACCGTCAAAAATGAACGTGCACAACGGATTGATAATCGTCCTTATGGCCGTTTAAATGAACGTTTTAACCAAGCATTTTATCCAGCGGGTCATCCATATTCTTGGCCTGTTATTGGTTGGCCAGATGATTTAGATCGCGCCACAGTTGCTGATGTGAAACATTTTTTTCAACGTTGGTATGGGCCTAACAATGCGACCTTAACCATTGGTGGCGACTTTGATGAGATGCAAACGCTGGCTTGGGTAAATAAATACTTTGGTGAAATTCCAGCCGGGCCTACGGTTAAGCCTGAAGCTAAAACCATGGTGACATTGGATAAAACCCGTTATATATCGATGGAAGACAAAGTACATTTGCCATTAATATACATGGGATTCCCCACTGTTTACGCGCAACATAAAGACGAAGCTGCACTCGATTTGCTCGCTAATATTCTCGGTGGCGGTAAAACGTCACTTATCTATAAAAATTTGGTCAAAGATGGTTATGCGGTCCAAGCTGCGGTGAGTCATCCATGCCAAGAGCTTACTTGTCAGTTATCTCTTTACGCTGTCGCGAACCCAAGTAAAGGTGGCAGTCTTGCTGATCTTGAAACTAAAATAAATCAAACTATCAGTGAGTTTGAACAACGTGGCGTAACCGACGATGACTTGCAAAAAGTCAAAGTACAGTTCGAAGCCAACACTATTTTTGGCATGCAAAGTGTCGCCGGAAAAGTCTCTACACTTGCCGCTAATCAAACCTTTTTTGGTAAGCCAGACATGGTGGCAGCTGATTTAGCCCGTTATGCTAATGTCACCAAAGCCGATGTAATGCGGGTATTTAATACCTACATTAAAAATAAGCCAATGGTGGTGATGAGTATTGTGCCAGAAGGACAAACACAATTAATCGCCCACGCGGATAATTTTGAACCGACTACTTTGCCTATCGCGCAAGAAGCGGTAACCGGATTATCTGATATCACTTTCGCTAAATCTTCATTTGATCGCAATAAAATACCGGCATCAGCCGCGGCCCCGATACTGACAGTGCCGCAATTATGGGACAGCAAGCTGGTAAATGGCATTAAAGTGATGGGCACTGAAAGTGACGAAACACCAACGGTTGAATTGCTTATTTATTTGGATGGCGGCCATCGTTTAACTCCCAATAATAAGGCGGGTCTTGCTGAGTTAACCGCATCTATGCTTAATGAGTCGAGTGCGCAACGCAGCAGCGAAGATTTAGCTGGGGCGCTTGATATGCTGGGCTCGTCGATTAGTTTTGGCGCCAGCGATTCACAAAGCTACCTTAAAGTGTCGAGTTTAACGGCAAACCTAGATGCCACGCTTGCCATCGTTAAAGAGCGTTTATTCAGTCCCGGTTTTGTTGCTGCAGACTTTGAACGAGTCAAACAACAGCAGTTGCAAGGTTTGCAACATCAAATGTCCGATGCTAACTATCTAGCCCGTAGTGGTTTTGCTGCCTTGTTATATGGCAACAATAGTCCATTAGGGATCAGCAGTAATGGTACGATTAAATCAATATCGGCATTAACGCTAGATGACGTAAAGCAATTTTACCAACAGCAATACCGTGCAGGTAATGCTCAAATGGTTGTGGTATCAGACTTAAATCAACAACAAATAATGCCTAAGTTGTCGATATTTAATGAATGGCAAGGCGAGGCGACTCAGGTTGCAGCACTGCCAGCATTGCCAACACACCTTAAAAACACTATTTATTTGATTGATAAACCTGGTGCGGCACAGTCGGTGATTAATATCGGCCAAGTGTCGTTACCGTATGATGCAACAGGCGATTACTTTAAAGCTTATTTGATGAACTACCCATTAGGAGATGCGTTTAATAGCCGTATTAATCTTAATCTGCGTGAAGATAAAGGTTACACCTATGGTGCGCGTACTCAGTTTGGTGGCGCAGAAGATACCGGTCAGTTTATGGCGTATGCTAGCGTAAGAAGCGATGTAACAGGGTTAGCATTAGCTGAGTTTGTTAACGAAATTAATGCATACCAAGCGTCGGGTATGACCGACGAAGAAAGTGCCTTTATGCGCAGTTCGATTGCGCAAAGCCAGGCATTAGAATACGAAACCCCGTATCAAAAAGCCGGTTTTCTAAGAATGATCCAACGTTATCAGCTCGATAAAAACTTTACGGCTAAGCAAGACAAAATTGTGAAAAACATTTCGACAGATGAGTTAAACAAACTTGCCAGTAAGTTATTAAATATCAATGATATGGTAATGCTGGTGGTGGGTGATAAAACCACCGTTGTACCTCAATTAAAAGCCCTTGGGTATCAGATTGAAATGATGACACTTGCCGACTAGTTGAACACTTGTTACTACAAGGGTTAACACTAGCCTTGAAATAAGCTAGTGTTAACCTCATATACATGAGATGTATACTTAGCTCAGTCTATTATAAATATAGGTTGAGCTAAATTATGTGCTTTAATCGTAATACCATACGGTGTTGGTTATTTTTGCAAATAAAAGATAATGTTTAAGGCTCTATCAACGGTGACAACTTGTGTTGCCGTTTTTTAATTTAACACCCATAAACACGCTAATTATACTGAGTTACATTTTTTTTCGCGTTTTCAGTAATAATCTCGTTTATTATCAGGTCTAGCTGTTTACTCGCAATGCGAATCCATAAAAGAGAGTAGTAAATTGAAGTCTTTCAATGAAAAAGTCGAACACTTAAGCGACACTCAAGGCCGTGAGGCTTTATTGGGCATGTTACGTGGTATTGAACGTGAAGCATTGCGTATTGATGAAAACGGCCATTTAGCACAAGACGGACACCCAGAAGCGCTCGGTTCTGCTCTGACCCATTCGCGCATTACCACTGATTACAGCGAAGCCTTATTAGAATTTATTACGCCAGTCTGTCACAGTATTGATGATTTGCTCGAGGGGTTAACGCAAACCCACGCTTACAGTGTGCGTAACCTTAACGGCCAAAAATTGTGGCCTGTCAGCATGCCATGTTACGTAGGTGAAGTCAGTGATATTCCTGTCGCACGATATGGCAGCTCCAATAACGGTAAAATGAAAACCTTATATCGTAAAGGGTTAACTCATCGTTATGGTGCATTAATGCAGATCATTTCTGGGGTTCATTTTAACTTTTCGGTGTCGCAAGATTTATGGCAACGTTTGTATGATGACAAGATGACCAACAGTGCCGCTTGTTGCAGTAAAAATATCAGCTTTGAAGACTTTATCTCAGAATCTTATTTTGGACTGATCCGTAACTACCGTCGTTTAGTGTGGGTGTTACCGTATTTATTTGGTTCAACGCCAGCATTATGCAGTTCATTTATAAAAGATCAAGACGTCGATTTCGAATTTAAAAAAACCGGTAAAGGGACCTTATACCTTCCTTATGCAACCTCATTGCGCATGAGTGATCTAGGCTATACCAACAAAGAACAAGACACGCTTAATATTAGCTATAACTCATTGCCTGATTATCTTGAAGGCGTTGGCGCGGCAATTAAAATGCCATCGAAAAAGTTTGAAGAAATTGGTATCAATGTGGACGGTGAATACCGCCAACTCAATAGTAATATTTTGCAAATTGAAAATGAATTTTACGCGCCAATCCGTGCAAAACGTGTCACCCAAAAAGGCGAGAAACCTTCACAAGCTTTAGCACGTGCAGGTGTTGAGTATATTGAAGTACGTGCCTTAGACGTTAATCCATTTAGCCCTGTTGGGATAGATGCAACTCAAGTACGTTTCCTAGACCTATTTTTATTGTACTGCTTATTATCGCCATCTGAAGATACCGATGCCGTCGGCGACGCAGAGATTGCCGCTAACTTGAAAGCCGTAGTATTAGAAGGCCGTAAACCTGGACTTGAATTACAACGTAACGGTAAGACCATTAGCTTAACGCAATGGATGCACGAGTTATTTGGACAATTAAACACAATCGCGAAGCTACTCGACGGTGATGATAGCCATGCTTACCAAACAGCCTTAAGCACTTGGTCTGAAGCTATCGATGATCCAGATAAAACCTTATCAGGGCGAGTGATCAACGAAGTCGTGGTTAAAGGCACCGACCATAGCGTGTGGGTTAAACAACTGGCAAATGATTATCATGAATTTTTAAGCCATTACCCATTAAGTGATGAAGTCGAGCAAAGCTATGAAAACGAGGCTAAAAAATCTTTGCTTGAGCAGCACAGTTTAGAGGCTCAACCACAAGATAATTTTGCGACTTTCCTCGCTCACTATTTTAATGATCTTGTTCCTGCAGGCACTTTCGAGGCGAAGTAATCATGCAAGCTTATTCATCTTGGCGAGCACTGCTTGTAGCGGTAGCGGCATTAGCTTTACATGGCTGTGCTTCATCGCCAGATGAAATGGTAGAGTGCGGTACTGTGTCGAGTTATTTAGCACCTGATAACAGTGCCAACTTATACCGTGTCGTGGTCACTCACTTAGATGGCGTGGCGGTTATTTCAAGACCCAATTACCTATTATCGCCAGGTGAGCATGCATTTACAGTGGCAGAACTGATTAACTCACCAGAATTAAAAGTGTCATTATCGGCCCGTAAAGTGAAAGTATTGACTGTTAATGTTGAACTCGATCAGCGTTATCATATAGCAGCTCAATTCAATACCGATAAAATCTATATTGGTCAAAATCAGGGCTACTGGCAGCCAATTATTTGGCAAACAGAATCTCATCAATGTGAAATGAAACGTTAATACCCACTCCATCAATTATGTGCTCAATCAGGGTCACTCAATCTTTTCAGTTTGAGGCGCATTGTTGAAATAATGGGTGTTCACTTATAAAACAATGCAACAAAAAATGTAACGATAATTGCATTGGTTTTTAATTGATGTAAAACTGAGCCCAGAATCAATATCTTAGGTACTGGTAGAGGTGTTATGAAGTTTTTTTTAGGTGTCGTTAGCGCAATTGTATTACTGTCATTAGCAGGTTGTGCCACCTCGCCTCCGAAAGAGCCTGATAATCTGTGTGCTATTTTTAAAGAACACCGTTCTTGGTATGAAGCCGCAGTAGATACCCGTGAAAAATGGGGCGTTCCAGTACATGTCCCTTTAGCGATGATGTACCAAGAAAGTTCATTCAAACACAATGCCGCACCACCAATGGAATACTTTTTAGGTTTTATCCCCACCGGACGAGCCAGCGATGCCTATGGCTACGCACAAGCTAAAACCATGACGTGGGATGATTACGTTCGCGAAACCGGTAACAATTGGTCTAGCCGCAGTGATTTTGATGATGCGATGGACTTTATGGGCTGGTTTATTTACAAAACCCATAAAATTAATGGTGTGTCTAAGTGGGATGCTAAAAACCAATACTTAAATTATCACGAAGGTTGGGGCGGTTATAAACGTGGCAGCTATAAAGCCAAAAGATGGTTAACGCCTGTAGCCAATAAAGTCGACAAACGTTCAAAACGCTACGCTGCGCAGTATCATCAATGCAAAGAAGATTTAGATTCGTCGTGGTTATGGCGAGTATTCTTTGATTAAGTCAGAGTGACTTTGTGTAGCGGCTTACTGATGACGGTGAACAATGATTAGCGTTTTAAGCGAAATTCCTAGCTATTCAATCACAAGAAAGTATTCAATCATAAAAAATCATTCAATCACAAAAAATCAATAACAAAAAATCAATAACAAAAAAGGAGCCTAGGCTCCTTTTTTCGTGTGTCTTTAGGTAACGTCCTAATAAACAGATTTGATGACTTGTTTAATTGATTTTACAAACTAATTTAACCAGCCTGTTTAACCCAGCTATTGGGCAAACTCTGCCAAAATCCAATCTAATGGTGCTTGATATTGCTGTGGCATCCACGCTTTTAGTTGGCTAATACTGTCATCTAACATCGCTTTATTATGCACTGACAGGTTCAAGTGACCCACTTTGCGACCAACACGAACGTCTTTGTTGTACCAAAACAGTTCAGCATTTGGCAGGCTTAACCAACGGTCGTCTTTATCAACACCAATTAGGTTAACCATCACACATTGAAAGTTCACTTGTGGTTGATGCAAAGGTAAATTGCATAAGGCACGTAAGTGCAATTCAAACTGGTTAATGTGGCAACCTGCTTGAGTCCAATGGCCAGAATTATGCACCCGTGGCGCTAACTCATTTACCATTAAGTGTTCACCAACACGGAAACATTCCATTGCCATCACACCCACGTATTCAAGGTCATGCATGACCTTGCTTAACATGTCTTCAGCTTCTGCTTGCAAAGGTGCTAAGCGGCTTAATGGCGCGATAGAGGCCATTAAAATACCGTCTTGATGTAAGTTAAGTGCTAGTGGGTAAAATAAGCAGCGGCCATCTTGGGTGCGCACGCCGACTAACGACACTTCTTCATCAAAGTTAATCGCTTGTTCTGCAATGGCTTCGTTGCGCCAATCGGCAGGGATGGTTGTTGCTTCAGCCTGTTTAAGCCAGTGTTGACCTTTACCGTCATAACCACCGGTGCGACGTTTTAATAATACCCGTTCACCATAAGCCTTATGTAACGCTTCAGTGCTGGTATTGTCATCAACTAATTGCCATGGTGATGTGGCGACCGCTAATTCATCGAGTAGACTTTTTTGGCTAAAACGATCTGCTAAACGGCCAAACACAGGACCATTAATAAAATGTGGGTGTTGGCTGAGTTGTAAACTTAACTGCGACTCAGGCCATTGTTCACGTTCAGCGGTAATGATGTCGTCAGCTTCTAGCGGTAATTGTGCATCTGATGGCGTCATAATATCGACTGGGCGCACATTAATGCCTAACGGCTGACCAGCATGACTGAGCATGGCACCTAATTGACCGTCACCCAATACCCAAAGATTTTTTGGCAACGTCATTAGTCTTCTCTCGGATCGGGATTATCAAGGATCGAGCGAGTTTGCTCATCACGAAATGCTTCTAAACGCTCAGCTAAAGCTGCATCGCTAATCGCCAAAATTTGGCTGGCTAATAAACCTGCGTTAAACGCGCCGGCAGTACCAATGGCCAAGGTGCCAACGGCAATCCCTTTAGGCATTTGTACAATAGACAATAGACTGTCCATACCAGATAGCGCCTTGCTTTGTACTGGGACACCCAACACTGGCAAACGCGTTTTAGAGGCGATCATGCCTGGTAAATGGGCTGCTCCGCCTGCGCCACCAATAATGACTTTATAGCCTTTATCTGCAGCAGAACTTGCAAATTCCATTAGCTTGTCTGGTGTTCTGTGAGCTGAAACAACTTCAACATGATAAGGCACTTGTAACTTATCCATAATTTCAGCGGCGGCTTCCATTGTAGGCCAATCACTTTTCGAACCCATTACAACAGCAACTAGGGCTTGCATGTTAACTCCTTAACGTACTTATTCTATTAGTATATTTAGTTAATTTGCTCACTAGAGTATAGCGGCGGTTAACGTCAATATTAAGGCGATAAAAAAGGTGCTAGATAATAGCATAAGCCATGCTCTGTTGGCTTCATTTCAGTGTTTCTTGAGGCTAACACTCAGTTTCTAAATACGAAAACTACTTAAACACATTTTATATCAATAACCCTTTTGCTCATCGCGCTCGTTATTAGCTGTATGCAAAGTCACTTTGTTGACGTGACCAAAATGAATAATCAGTCGATAGATGAGGAAAATAACCATGAACAATACCCATAAGCAACTCACTCGCAGTGTATTAGCCATCGTGATTAGTGCGATTATTATCGGTGGTTGTGCGCAAGAATCCAAAGACAGTGCGAAACAAAGTCAGCCCGCTTCTAAAATTCAATCCGAGAGTAAAACGGATTCCTCTGCACAAGCGCGTCCCGAGTTATCTGAGGTAGCAGGTTTAGTGATGGCATCTGAGCCACAGGCTGATGCATACCAAGGATCAAAGGAGGTGCATCGCAGCGCTAAAGTCATGGCATCGTCAATGGCGCAGCGTATTGTGAGTCCTCAGCATGTCAGCGCAAGCGATCGCAGCTTGTTATTAGCCCCTAATGTTAATGACAAATTTGAGTCGCTAGTACAAAACGGCAATATGGTAGCAGGCGAAACGCCGGTATCGACGTTTTCAATCGATGTTGATACTGGCAGTTACAGCACTACGCGCAGATTAATTAGTCAAGGCCAACTGCCGGCAAAGAATAGCGTTAGGGTAGAGGAGTTAGTCAATTACTTCAGCTATGACTACCCAGTACCGACAACCACTGAGCAGCCATTTAGGGTTAATACTGAATTAGCACCATCACCGTATAATGCTGATACTCAGTTATTACGCATTGGTATTAAAGGCTTTGATGTTGCGGCTGATAAGCTTGGTGCGAGTAATTTGGTGTTACTGCTTGATGTGTCAGGCTCTATGTCATCTGCTGATAAATTGCCATTATTGAAACAAGCCATGCTGATGTTGAGTCAGCAATTATCGGCGCAAGATAAAGTATCGATTGTGGTGTACGCCGGTGCCAGCGGTGTAGTGCTTGACGGTGTCGCAGGTAATGACTTTACTGCCATTAAAACAGCCCTAAGTCAGTTAAATGCGCAAGGTGGCACTAACGGCAGCCAAGGTATTGAGTTGGCGTATCAATTAGCGCAAAAGCACTTTATCGAAAACGGAAGTAACCGAGTCATATTAGCTACCGACGGTGACTTTAACTTGGGAATAACAGATCATCAGCAATTGGTCGATTTCGTTGCCAGTCAAAGCAAAAAGGGTATTGGCTTATCAACGCTTGGTTTTGGCCTAGGTTCGGGTACTGCAAGTTACAACGACCATTTGTTGGAGCAATTATCGAATAAAGCTAACGGTCAATATGCCTTTATCGACACCTTAAATGAAGCACGAAAAGTACTAGTTGATCAACTCAGTGCCACACTGTTAACCATTGCTCACGATGTTAAAGTGCAAATTGAATTTAACCCCGCATTGGTCTCAGAATATCGACTGATTGGTTACGAAAATCGGTTGTTAAATCGTAGTGACTTTAATAACGACGCCGTTGATGCAGGGGAGATTGGTGCGGGTCATACCGTTACTGCATTATATGAAATCCGTTATAACGACAGCCATAATCGCCTAGTTGATCCGCTGCGTTATGCCGCCACGGAATCAACGCAAATAGATGATGCTAAAGTTCATCAACACACTGTAAATGAAGTGGCTTATTTAAAGCTGCGTTATAAAGCGATTGGCGAACAAACCAGTCAATTAATCGCCTATCCCATTAGTCGTGAGCAGCAGCTGACTCATTTGCATCAAGCCAGCGATGACTTTAGGTTTGCCGCGGCAGTCGCTGGATTTGGTCAGCTACTCAATCAGAATAATTATGTCCACGATACTGATTATGCTAAGTTAATTACACTTGCTGAGTCTGCAATGGGCCAAGACCGTTTTGGCTATCGCCATGAGTTTGTGCAAATGTTAAAAACTGCAAGTGTACTTGATAAGCAGGTTTTGATGACTGAACCTGATACTCGTTGGGTTAGCCAATAAATGCGTCACAAAAAGGATAAAATGGTGCAAACATCAATACACCCTAAGGATGAGTCGTTAATTCCCCTAGTGGGAAGTGACGAGCAACTGATGCTCGACTACCAAGCCGGTGACGTACGCGCGTTCGAGGCCTTATACCTTAAACACAAAGGCCCTTTGTATCGTTATTTTGTGCGTCAATTACATGACCAGCAGCTCGCCGAAGATTTGTATCAAGACACCTGGGGTAAGGTGATTAATGCTGCGAGGCAATATCAAGTCACCGCCAAATTCACCACTTGGTTATATAAAATTGCCCATAACTTATTGATTGACCATGTGCGAGCCGTTAAGCCTCTCGATAAAGTGACCCCGCTTGGCGAAGATCAAACCATGGACTGCTTACAAGCCGACGATCAAGCTTCGCCCGAGCCGCAAGTTGAGCAGCAGCAACAAGCCGATATGATGAAGGGTTGCATTGCTAAGTTACCGCCAGTGCAAAAAGAAGCTTTTTTGCTCAACATTGAAATGGGCATGACCGCCGCCATGATAAGCGACATTGCTAATGTGACTTTAGAAGCAACTAAAAGTCGTATTCGTTATGCATATCAGAGTATTAAGCAATGTATTGCTACCCAAAGGCAGGAGACAACGTTATGAGTCAGCAACAAGATCATGATGCAGAGTTCACTGCATTACAAACTGAAATCAAAGATGCTTATCATCAACAACCATTAGAGCAACCTTCTGCAAAACTTGATGAAGCCATATTAACCAAGGCGCGTTCGGAGGCTAATGTATCTAAAGCCAGTTCAGCTAAAAAATCAATCTGGCAACGCAATGCATGGGTGTACTCAAGTGCTGCCTCAGTGTTGCTGGTGGCGGGATTATTTATATTAAATCCAAGTTTGCAAAAAAACCTTGGTTCTGACTTGGAGCAAAGCGTACCTGCTCAGCAGCCACCATTTAAGCAGGCCAAATCGACATCGGATGTACCTAAACTAACTGAATCACCAGTTGAAGATGCCGCAGCAGCAGAATCCATTGCAGTGCAGGGATTGTCGATGAAATCGGCACCTGTAAATAATCAGTCAAGAAATCGCGATGCAATCAGTGAAGCATCTGATGACAATCGCTCTGATAGCAATGGATCCATTGAATCTCAAATGGCAGATACATCGTCCGCGGCAATGAGTGCAGCGCCAGCACCTGCCAAAGTAAATACAGAAGCACAAAAGAAAGCATTAGATCTGCAATCACGCAGTAATGCCAAGGAGGTACAGCAAGTGAAACAGTCATTTAATGGTTCGTTAAAAGGGGACATTGAGTTAGATACTGCTGATGTTGCCTTGGCTCGTTTAAAAGTATTAATGGCCGACAATAAACTGATTCAAGCTGAGCGTTATATGATCACCATAGATCAACGCTTTCCTGAGTTATCAGATCCGTCGCATCCACTTTATGAGCAATACCATAAAATTGTACTGCAACTGACTTCGCAGTAAGCAAAATACCAGAATACTAAGACGGTAAAATACCCACGGCTAAGCAATTATTGCTTAGCCGTTTTTTGTTCCCTGTAGAGGTTCGTTACATTTTTGTACTGCAACAATTGGCATAACTCTGATAACGTGAATCAATCAATAAAAATAGCCTACTCGATAACGCGTTATCTCTAATTATCGACTTTATAAGGAAGCTCCTCACCATGAAACTTCGTCGCTCCGTTGCGCATTGTATGTTGGCACTAGGCACTTTAGCGTGTTCATCATTGATATTCGCCAACGCCTCTAATCAAGGCTATTACCGCGCTCCTGCATTACACGATCAAACCTTAGTGTTTACTGCCGAAGGCGATCTTTGGACCACAGAACTCAGTCAAAAAAATAACCAAACTAAAGCCAGCCGCTTAACCAGTTTAGCGGCTGAAGAGTTGGACGCAACCATTTCTAAAGACGGTAAATGGGTGGCATATACTGCCAATTATGAAGGCGCTACCGAAGTGTATGTGATGCCGATTCAAGGCGGCGTAGCTAAACGGGTGAGCTTTGAAAACAGTCGAGTACGTCTGCAAGGTTGGACGGCATCTGGCGAAGTATTGTATTCAACCGACAACGCCTTTGGCCCGGCTAACTTTTGGGTGCTTAAAACCGTTGACCCACAATCCTTAACCATTACCGATTTACCGTTAGCTGACGCAGTCGAAGGCACCATTGATGATAAAGGTGAATATGTTTATTTTACCCAATTTGGTCTGCAAGTTAGCGGCGACAATGTCAAAGTGTATCGCGGCGGCGCTAAAGGTGAAATTTGGCGTTATAAGTTAGGCAGTAAACAAGAAGCACAACAGTTAACCAACGCCCACGAAGGCTCGGTTAAACAGCCAATGCTATGGAACCAACGTGTTTACTTTGTCAGTGATCAATCTGGCAATGACAACATTTGGTCAATGACCCTAGATGGCAAAGACATTAAGCAACACACTCAATATTCCGACTGGCAAGTGCGTGACGCTCAGCTTAATAACGGCCGTATTGTGTTTCAGCAGGGCGCCGACATTAAGTTACTTAATCTAGCCGATCTTGCGGAATCAACAGTAGCCATAGAGCTTACCAGCGACTTTACGCATCGCCGCGAACAGTGGGTTAACGACCCAATGGATTACGCCACCTCGACAGTATTTTCTCATCAAGGCGATAACGTCGTCATAACGGCCCGTAGCCATGTAGCTATTGCCAGTAACGACGGTCGCCGTTTAGTGCAAATAGAGTCACCCGCCGATAGTCGTGTACGTGATGCACTATTAAGTGATGACGGCAAATGGGTTTATGGCATTAGCGATGCGTCTGGCGAACAAGAAATTTGGCAATATCCTGCCGACGGTTCTGCCGGTGCTAAGCAACTTACTAAAGATGGCAGCACCTTACGCACCAGTTTATCGTTATCACCAAATGGCCGTTATTTAGTGCATGACGATTACATGGGTAATGTGTGGTTACTCGATTTAAGTCGCAACAATAACCAAAAAATCATTAAAAATGGCGAAGGTTTAGGCCCTTACCAAGACATAAAATGGTCTGGCGACAGTCAATTTATTGCGCTAACCAAGGCTGAGATTGGCAAACAACGTCCGCAAATTGTGTTGTATTCCATTAACGAGTCAAAATCACAAACCTTGACTACAGACAAATACGAGTCTTTTTCGCCTAGTTTTAGCCACGACGGTAAATGGTTGTATTTCTTGTCTAACCGCGAATTTAAAGCCAATCCTGGCTCGCCTTGGGGCGACCGTAACATGGGGCCGATTTTTGACAAGCGCACTCAAGTGTTTGCCTTAGCGTTAGATGCTAAAGCGTCGTTTCCGTTTGCCAAACCAACCGAGCTTACCGTTAACAAAGACGCTAAAAAAGCTGACAGTAAAGACCAAGACACCCCAGCAAAAGTCAAAGTAGAGTGGGACGGATTAAACCAACGCTTATGGCAAGTGCCAGTTGATGCAGGTAACTACAATAGCTTAACCGCAACCAAAGATAAGCTGTATTTATTAGATGGCAGCCAAGATAAAAGCGAGCTAAAACTGATTAAGTTTGACCCGCTCAATATTAAAGTCGACACCTTTGGTGAAGATGTCGGCCAATATTCGTTATCAAAAGATGGCAGTAAAATCATGCTGCGCAAACAGTCTGATCCTAAAAGCCTTATGATTGTCGATGCCGGTGACAAACTGCCCAGCGATGTATCGCGCGCCAAAGTCAGCACCGACCAATGGCAATTAAGTATTTCTCCGCAGCAAGAATGGCAACAAATTTTTGAAGATGCGTGGTTAATGCATCGCGATTCGTTTTTTGATCCAAAAATGCGCGGCGTAGATTGGCAAGCAGCTAAAGCTAAATATCAACCTTTGGTAGACAGACTGACCGATCGTAATGAGCTGAATGATATTTTCACCCAAATGATGGGTGAACTGAACTCATTACATTCACAAGTACGAGGTGGAGATATTGCCCAAGATGCCGATGCAGCCAAAGCCGCTGCGTTAGGAGCTAGGCTGACACAAACCGATAAAGGCGTGGTCATAAGCCATATTTATCAAACCGACCCTGAGTTGCCGTTATCAGCCTCACCACTGGCCCGTATTGAGGTTGATGCGAAAGAAGGTGATGTGATTGCGAGCATCAATGGTAAGAAAATCACTAACATTGCTGATGTGACTCAACTACTGCGAAACCAAGGCAACAAGCAAGTGTTGCTCGGTTTAGTCCGTGGTAAAACAGCCATCAATACCATAGTAACTCCCCATGATATAGGTACCGATGCCAAGCTGCGTTACCTTGATTGGGTTGAGCATAACGGCGACAAAGTGGCTAAAGCCTCTAAAGGGAATATTGGTTATTTACACTTATATGCCATGGGCAGCGGTGATGTCGAAAGCTTTGCTCGCGAGTTTTATACCAATTACGACAAAGATGGCTTAATCATCGATGTTCGTCGCAATCGTGGTGGCAATATCGACAGTTGGATTATCGAAAAACTGTTACGCCGTGCATGGGCATTTTGGCAGCCAACTCATGGCAGCACCAACGCAAACATGCAGCAAACCTTTAGAGGCCATTTAGTGATATTAGCCGATCAAATGACCTACTCAGATGGTGAGACTTTTTCTGCCGGAATTAGAGCGCTAAACATTGCGCCTATTATCGGTAAGCAAACTGCGGGCGCTGGAGTGTGGTTATCGGGTCGCAATTCGGTGACCGATAAAGGCATGGCACGAGTGGCAGAATACCCACAATATGCCATCGATGGGCGTTGGGTTGTTGAAGGTCACGGGGTTGAGCCAGACATTGAAGTCGATAACTTACCTTATGCCACTTTTAGCGGTAAAGATGCACAACTTGATGCTGCTATCAGTTATTTGAAAGATGAACTAGTACAACAACCTATTGCGCCATTACAAGGCTTGCCAATGCCAAAAATAGGTAAAGCATCTGACATAAAAGCCAAATAACTTTAAATTGGCTTCAGTAAACCAATAAAAAATAACCCTCTCAGCGTCATGTTGAGAGGGTTATCATTAAAACATTAAAACATTAAAACATTAAAACAGCGAAACAGTAAAAAGCTTATTGCTTTATTTCAACTTCGCATGCTAATGAGTTAGCAATAAAGCAATTTGCATGGGCTTTTTCATGTATCTTCGCTAACGTTTCTGCGTCAACTTCAATCCCTTCTGCAAACGTCACTTTAGGCACTAATGTCATTTTAACCACGGCGACTTTACCTGCTTCATTTTTACCTAAATCAGCAGTAGCATTATCAACATAATTGGCAACAGGCAGTCGCTTTAAATGGGCAATCGCTAAAAAGGTCAACATGTGGCAAGAAGACAAAGCAGCCAGTAAGCTTTCTTCTGGATTCACTTTATCGGCATTGCCTTTGTATTCAGGGGCTGATGACGCTTGAATCGTTTGCCCTGTACCAAACTTAACCTCATGGTCGCGATTAAATTCACCTTCCTCACTTGGTGAAGACTGCCAATTTACCGTTAATTTAAAGCCCATTTTGTACTCCCCAAACCACATAAAAGTGGTGTTTATAACAACTTAATTTAGCGTGTATTACCCTGAAAAGCGGTCACTCACCAAACGGTAACACATCTCTATTGATTCAACACTAGGCGTACCTTAATGTCCATTAATTTGAGCTAAATAGTCAAACCGAAACGACCACTACATGTGGCGAAATCGATACAAACAAAATTGATAAAGCCTTTTCCATTAAAGCGATTTAAATACCATTTAAATCAGCTTTTTAGATGGATTTATTACTATTTAACTATCTGTTTTAAAACAACGAAAGACTATCTGTTTTAAAAAAACGGAAGACTATCTATTGGTAATCAATGCATATGTGCTGTGCTATGTCATTTACCACGTCGATATTGCGTTAGCTACCGATGATAATGAATTTAAAATAGCGACAGCAGATTGGTCGACAATTGACTTTAGCGCAATAGCCGGTGATGACGCTGTGACTGAAGGGGTGTTGAAAACCTTAGTGGAAAAAGGCGCCAACATGCACTTTAATGCCACAAGCGTCGGTACCTATTGCTTTACGGTGACAGGTTCAAGCACTGAATCGCCAACCTTATTAGTTACCAAGTTGAACTAGGCTTAAGTGATTGCCTCGTAACAAACAAAACCCAGCTAAAGCTGGGTTTTGTTTGTTTAATGAAAACGGCTTAAGCTTCTTCTGTAGTCAGTTTGGTAATCAACTCAGCAATAGTGTCGGGATCTTGTGCGCCAGAGACTAAATATTGTTGATTAAACACAATGGCAGGTACGGCTTGAATTCCGCGGCTGATCCACAGTTGCTCTTCCTCTTTTACAGCAGCTTCAAAGCGTTTGTCGGTGAGCACAGCACGAGCCTCATCAGCATTTAACCCTACCTTTGCTGCAGCTTCAATGAGTACTTCAATGTCATCGGGGTTTTTCTGCTCAGTAAAATAGCTGCTAAACAGCGCCAATTTCAAGTCAGTTTGCTTACCAGACTCGGCAGCCCAATACAGTAGCTGGTGGGCCAGTAACGTGTTGTAAATACGTGATGAGTCGGAAAAGTTAAACTCAAAGCCTAAATCGGCACCCATTTGGGTTAACCGTTGACGATTTTGAGCACTTTGCTCAGGTGTTGAACCGTATTTTTCAGCAATGTGCTCGCCTAAATGTTGCCCTTCAGGCCCCATTGCTGGATTTAACTCAAACGGATGCCACTGCAATGTAACTTCTAAATCATCAAATTTGCTCAATGCTTGTTCAAGTCGGCGATAACCGACAATGCACCACGGACACATTACGTCGGAAATAATGTCAATTTGGAGCTGATTAGTCGTCATAAATGTTCCTGTTAATGATTAATTCGACTTAATTTAGCTAAGTCTATAAAAATAAAATAAGTATAATTGCTTATAAATTAACTGTTTTTAGCGGTTAATTGATTGGTTTACCATCACTTGTGTAAACAACACAAAAGTTGCAACCTTTGGGACTAAATTGTGTCTATACTTAATCAGTAATCTGATGTTTAATCAATGTAAGGGTTAGGTCAATTAGATATACCCCATGCACGTTTATCAATGTTGTCGCTGTTAAAGTATACAAGTAGATATAAAACACATTATAGGCTTGAGCACTTGTGATACAAAGCACACGTTCCATGTCTAAATATGTCAGCCTGCATTTGTACAACAACACTATTTATGTCAGCATGCAATTGTAATACGCAATACATTTGGCAAGTAAATTCTTTTAAGGATAATCTATGAAAATAAATCTTTCTGGTCACCATGTTGATGTTACTGATACTGTCAAACAACACGTAGATGAAAAATTCGCTAAAATAGCTAGCCATTTCCCGACGCTTATCTCGCTAGATATCATCATAGCTAAAGAGCATGGTGAATATGATGTTGAAATTAGAACTAACTATGAAGGAACTCGCATTGCTGCCAAAGGTACTGACTTAGTCATGTATCCCGCTATCACGAGCGCCGCTAAAAAATTAGATGCGGCACTAAAGCATCGTAAAGGCCAATTAAAAGCAGATTTACATGAAAAACCAGATGTAACTGCACCTGAAATCGCTTACGAAAAAGTTCAAGAAATGGACTTACGTTAACCGTTAACCCTAGTCGTTTATTCAACGATATCCAAAACGCAGCCTAGGCTGCGTTTTTTGTTAAAGCATCATAAAAACTAACCTTGTGCAGTCATAACAACCTAGCAACTCAAGCTAACTTCAACTTGCTAGAACGCTGCATTGTTAAAAAGCTAAGCGCAGTAAAGCATCAATACATTCGTTGCAGCTTGTTAAGTTTGTAAAGCATCTGCGCTATCGCTTTTATAGAATCTAGCCGCGAAGCGTTCTAGCATTTAGCATTTATTGTTGGATATAAAACAGTACAACATTTATGGGATGGAAAACACTCCAATCGGCTCATAGGTCGATAGATGTTGTTTGCTGTGGATATACTTGGTTTCTGCCATTCTTTTTCGCTTGATACAAATATCTGTCGGCATTGTTGATAAGCTCATCAATAGTTTGGTTATCGGTTAACTGTGAAATACCCATACTGATGGTTAGGCTAATCTCTTGCTTATGAAAAAGCACCTTATGATGTTGTACATTAGTACGAATTTTTTCAGCAATGATAAAAGCTTGTTCCGCCGAGGTTTGCGGCAGAATAAACAGAAACTCTTCGCCACCCCAGCGTGCAACGCAATCTTGTTGCCTCACACTTTGTTTAAACACTTGCGCTAGCTCGGTAAGCACGATATCTCCGCAATTATGACCGTATTTGTCATTGACCATTTTAAAATGATCAAGATCGCACAGCAAAACGGATAATGATTCGTTGTTTCTTGATACTCTTGATTTTTCCTGCTGTAAAATAGTTAATGCATTACGTCGGTTAGCCAGTGTCGTTAATGGATCTGATAACGCGAGTTGTTGATATTTTTTACCGAGCTTCAGCGCACTATTGTAGGATAACATTCTTGAATATTCATATAACGCGGAGAGGAAGGTAGTGGTTAAAAATGACAATATTAACCGGACTTTAAACTCAGTTGAGTAAGTTGCATATTGAGGCATCTCTATCGGTGAAAACATAATAATAGCGACAACACTTATGAAAAATAGCAGGTTAACCAGACCATAACTTAATCCCAGTACATAAACGGAAACTGGCGCCACAATAAATATCCACAATGGACCTGTTTGTTCCACCCCGCCAGTAAAGACTAAGTAGAACATCAGTATATATAACGAGTAAATGATAATAAAAGAGCTAAGGTTAAGCTTGTTGTATTTTTTTAGCGCCACGTAAGCCAAACAATAAATAATGCTGGAGACAAATAGAGTGATGGTTAACACATAATTACTGTTAAATAAGCTTATTACTCCCATCACAAAAGTCATCGACATTCCGACCAATGAAAACAGGGATATAACGTGAGTTTGCTGAAGTTCTCCGTTACTTTTACTTTCATTTTTAATGAATGTTAGCAATGGGTCATCCTTTAAATGTTTGGTGCCGATATGACATTTGAATTGATTTTAGCGATGTTAGCTATTCAAAAATAACATGTATAAAGAGTATTATTTAGAGTGACATGAAATGAGCTATTATCCAATGATCTTTTTTGATCATGCTTAAAGTAATCAAAGCGGTAACATCGGTAAGGGTGATAACCCCTAATGCATTGCTAATAAAGTGTTCGGTGGATTATTAGGCAGATAACAACGATGAAAAGCGCATGCTTCACTTACGTCGATCACTAAAAAGTTATAGCAACATAAAGTTATAGCAACATAAAGCTATAGCAACATAAAGCTATAGCAACATAAAGCTATAGCAACATAAAGCTATAGCAAAATAAAGCAGGAAGGGGGATTCGGTTAGACTGTTGAACTTTTAGCGTTTCAGCATTATCGTTTTTATAGAATTTATCAGCGAAGCGTCTTGGCATTTTAACATTGAGGCGTTTAGGTTGTGGATCTTGAGAGTGAAAAAAAGACGTGACGGCTTTAATAGAAACAAGCTGAAAAGTGTTCTAGTACGTAGGCTTAGAACACTTTAACAGCCTAAGTTTGAGTTATTCGTCGTCGTTAATATCTGCGTTGTGGTAAACGTTCTGAACGTCATCACAATCATCAAGAGCGGCTAAGAACTTTTCAAAACTTTCAATATCTTCACCAGTAAGTTCAGTCATGGTTTGTGGCACAAATGCTAAATTCTCTACCTTAAAATCAATCTCTGGAAAGGCTTCAGTTAACACCGTGCGCGCATTGTTAAACTCTGATACGGGTGCAAATACACTGATGATGCCATCTTCTAGCTCTACATCGGCAACGTCGACATCAGCCATCATAAGCAATTCAAGAATAGCTTCATCGTCTTCGCCTTCAAACACAAAAACGGCTTGATGTTCGAACATATGGCCAACAGTACCAGGGCTACCTAACTTGGCATCATTTTTAACAAATGCTTGGCGAACCTGAGTAAAGGTACGGTTACCGTTGTCTGTTAAGCAGTCAACAATCACCATGCAGCCGCCAGGACCAAAACCTTCATAGCGGGCGGTATCATAATCTTCACCACCACCACCACGAGCTTTTTCAATGGCACGTTCAATAACGTGTGCCGGAACTTGATCTTTCTTCGCGCGGGCAATCAAGCTACGTAGTGCTAGGTTGCCGTCTGGGTCGACGCCACCTTTAGCGCAAATATAAATCTCTTTACCGTAACGTGAGTAAATTCGTGTCTTTTGGCCAGCGGTTTTCGCCATGGACTCTTTTTTATTTTGATATGCTCTGCCCATCTTAATCTCGTTTTATTAAATGTTTAAGGCTAAAAATTGTCATCGATTCTAGCAGGAATAAGTTGTGCTGTTTAGGTGCTGGTTCTAAATTTTGCATAAATAATCTTTTAGCAAAATAATAAAAGGTTATCAAACAGTCCTTTGCCCTAGTCACTAGTTGGATTCACTTACCATAGACCTGCCTTTGCCAAGTAAATTTGCACTGTTTGTAAGACAACAAAAACGATGTCGATGATCTACTTGAAATCATCTGACTTTTTGAACGGGCCTATTTATCATCCCGAGATGAGGTTTAGTCGGTTTGTTTACATTGTAAATACGGTAAAATAAAGCGCTAGTGCTTCGCACTTACAGGACATAAGTATTCATATTTACACATCAGATGTGTTAAGTTTATGTATCATGAAGCTTCAATCGATAATACAATTTAGTAGAGTATTAGCGTATAAAGCCTAAATATAAAAATAAGAAAAAGGATTTCTCTATTGGGTTAACTCAATATTGAAAGTCCATAGTTTGATCCATTTTATCCTGAGATGAATTGATGAGTTAGATGATCAATATCATTTCTACACTTAATTAGTATGCTAGAAATGAGAGTCCAAATATGAAATCTGAATCTGCTGAAGGTCAAACGTCAAATGCGACAGTGACTATTTTGTATTACGAAGCCCCAGTCGGTTTAGAAATGCATAATGCTGTGATGACCGATCTGCAAATCAGCCAAACTGGGCGTGTAATGATCCCTGAATCATTTCGTCGAGGTAAATCTATTATTGCGGTATTAGAAGGCGAGTGCAAAATACTTAACTCACTGGGTGAGCGAGTGTATTCGCAACGAGTTATGAGCAAAATAGACAATTAAATGAACCTTAAGTAAAAAAAGACACGTAAAGTGTCTTTTTTTTGTAATTTTTGTATGTGTTGCCTTTCACGCATGAGCTAACGGCAAGAGTTAGGCATGCTAGTTTAGCGACTCGCAGCGTAATAAGTCGGCTAACAGTTTATCTGCTAAAGGCTGTAATACTTGCTCATGAGGCTGGGTGTGAGCTACCGTTCGTAAACCGTAAATTCCCATCACTAAATACTGTGCTAAAAATTGGCTGTCACAGTCTTGAGCTATTAGCTTCTGCGCTTTTGCTGTATCGAACACCATTACTAATGACTGCTGCCATAGCTGCAAAAACTGACAAGTCATTTGTTTAATTTGCTCATCTTGCTCGCCCATCTCACTGAGTGACTTGGTCAGTAAACACGCCTGAGTAGCATCACAACTTAAGCATTCTTGTACAATTAAGGCTAAATAAGCCCCTAAGTTGTCTACTGCTGAACGGTCATTAGCAAACAATTGCTGAAACTGTTCATTGCGATCTTGTTGGTACTGCTCAATAGCCGCAATATACAAGCCTTTTTTATTGTCAAAAGCGCAATAAATTGACCCCGGATGTAGCCCCGTTGCTTTAGTGAGATCTTGCATGCTGGTTTTAGCGTATCCATTCACTAAAAAGGTGCTCATGGCAGCACGTAAAACCGTTTCTCTATTAAATTCAGCGTGTCTCATATCTGGTCACTTCTGGTCAACATCAAAGCGTGATAACTCATAACGCTCGAGTCTAACTAAATTTGATCGATTATTCAAAAAATACTTGAATGTGTATTCAATTAAGATTAATCTTGAATGTATATTCAAGAAAGGAGATCGTCACATGACGGTAAGTTTATTTACACCATACAAACTCAATGACACCCTAACATTATCAAACAAGATTTTAATGGCACCATTAACGCGTTGTATGGCGGATGATGATCTTGTTCCTACTCAAGCTATTGCAGACTATTATGCTCGCCGTGCTGAAGCAGGCTTAATAATCAGTGAAGCGACAATTATCCGTCCAGATGCGCAAGGCTACCCAAATACCCCTGGTTTATTTACTCCAGCTCAAATCGACGGCTGGCGCGTAGTGACCGATGCGGTGCACAAAAATGATGGCAAAATTTTTTCTCAGCTTTGGCACACTGGCCGTGTAGCACACTCACACTTTTTTGATGGTGGCGACGTGTTATCTGCTTCTGCTCAGGCTGTAGAAGGTACTGTGCCTAGAATGCGCGAATTAGTTTACCAAACGCCAAAGGCTGCCACGTTAGATGATATCAAGCAGTTAGTGATTGACTATGCTCAAGCCGCTGCAAATGCGATTGATGCTGGTTTTGATGGCGTCGAAATTCATGCTGCAAATGGTTATTTGATTGACCAATTCTTACATCATGACAGTAACCGTCGTGAAGACGAATACGGCCAAACTCCTGAAAATATGTCACGCTTTGCCTTAGAAGTGGTTGACGCTATTGTGGCTAGAATTGGCGCAGATCGCACCGCTATTCGAGTATCTCCTGGTGCCTATTTTAATATGGCAGCCGATCCTCGCGACCGTGGCGTGTTTGACTATTTATTACCTGAGTTGGCTAAACGCAATTTAGCATTTTTACATGGCGGTATTTTTGACGACTCAATGCAGTTTGATTACTTAGGTGGCAGCATATCGACCTACCTACGCAGTGTTTACACTGGCACGTTAGTGGGTGTAGGTAGCTATACCGCCGAAACGGGCAGTGCAGCCATTAGCGACAATAAGTTTGATTTGTTGGCGATTGGCCGTCCATTTATTGCTAATCCAGATTATGTGGCAAAAGTGCGTGATGGCGGCGAATTAGTGGCATACGCCGACACCATGTTAACGGAATTGATTTAACCTAGTTTGTTGTTTTACGTTACTGATTTCAGCAGAGGTTAGTCAAACGTAGTTTGTAGGAATCCATTTCTAAGCAGTATTTTCTATGCTAGAAATGGCGCTAAAACTATCAACCCCAATTTGTATTTTTTAGCATCCGTCTTGGCCACAGCTTTTGCTGTGGTCTTTTTTTTGGCAGAAATTTGTCTCAGTGAGTGCACTCTATTACTATGTCGACAATTTTCGGCAAAGAGAAACATGATGCAAACACTGCAACAATTAAATGATGGTTTGTTACTGGGTTATCAACGGGTCAGTATCGCAGAACAACTCACGGAATTTCCTGTAAAACTGTTTGAGTTAGCCGATACCCTAGAAGTGCTCGATCTTGGCAATAACCAATTATCGTCATTGCCCGATAACTTTGCTGACTTGCATCAACTTAAAATCTTGTTTGTGTCGAATAACCTATTTGATCATCTGCCAGCCGTATTAGGCCAGTGTCCAAAGCTCGAAATGATAGGTTTTAAAGCTAATCAAATTCGCACCGTACCCGAAGCATCCATTCCAAAGCAAACCCGTTGGTTAATATTAACCGATAACCACATTGAGCAGTTGCCAGACAGTTTAGGCCAATGTCATCGTCTGGAAAAACTCGCGTTAGCGGGTAACCGATTAACCGCACTGCCTAATAGCATGGCTAATTGTCATCAATTGGCTCTTATCCGTTTATCGGCTAACCAGCTTACCGCCTTACCACATTGGTTATTTGAGCTACCTAACTTAGCCTGGTTGGCTTTTGCAGGTAACGCGTTTAGTCATGTTGAACATTGCGATAATACTCGCGTACCTATCGTGACATTAACCCAGTTTACCTTAGGTCAGTTACTCGGGCAGGGTGCATCTGGATTAATTTATCAAGCGACTCACCATACAGAAAACTCAGTTGAGGCAAACTTTAGCAGCGACGCTGATGTCGCAATTAAGTTGTTTAAGGGCATGGTGACCAGTGATGGTTATCCAGCAGATGAGCTTGATTGTTGCTTAACCGCTGGCGAGCACCCTAATCTGATTAATGTGGTGGCACAAATTAATCAACCAGAACAACTGGGTTTAGTGATGCAACTTATTCCACCAAGCTACGGTAATTTAGGTTTACCGCCGTCGTTGCAAACCTGTAGCCGTGACACTTTTGAAGCGCAAACGGTATTTACCTGGGCGCGCATTACTCATATTGCCAGCCAAATGGCTGATATTTTGGCTCATTTACACCAAAATGGTATAAGCCATGGTGATATTTATGCCCACAACATCATGATAAATACCCACGATAACGTGTTGTTTGGTGACTTTGGTGCCGCCTCAAATTTAAAGCAGTTTACCCCACAGCATTTGCAATTAATGCAAGCGATTGAGGTTAGGGCATTTGGTTATTTGGTCGATGACATGCTAAACCTCATCGATAACCCAAACACACCACAAGCGATAATGTTGCGCCAGTTAGTGCAAGATTGCTTGCAGCATAGTTCATCAACAAGACCGAGCTTTAAAGCGCTGTTACCACGTTTAGCGAGCATTGCTTAACAGATAAACACACTCGGGCTAAGGCATCATTAGGTTTAACCAGCCTAGTTGTTTAGCTCGAGTGAATAGCTCTATTTAATGACCTGAGTGAATAGTTCGAGTGAAAGGCTAGCAATAATCGTACGGCGAATAAAAAATCCAGAATATGGTCTTTAGCCACACACTGGATTATAATCAAATTATCATGTCGTAATGAAAGGCTAGCCACTGTGGAAAATAAAACTGCACGTTTTACTGTATTAATGGACCCGCTAAAAAAGCAGGCATTTGAACAACTGTGTGCTGCGCAAGATCTCACCCCATCACAAGTCACCCGTCAGCTTATTCGCGAATACCTCGAAAAGCATGATGTGAGTTTTGCTGACAATCAAAGTCGCCCTAATCCACAGGTAAAAAGCTAAACTTCAATTCACCTATTGTTAGGCTATTGGTGACGCGAGTGGTTATGCAAATTGCTATGCTAGTCGTTACGCTAGCCGTTACATTAGCGGGCAAGTGGATCAGCTGGTTTATCACCCTAGGGTAGTCAATTTGTGATAATGGCATTATAATGTCATTACAATATTCGGCAGGATAGATACTTTTCTATCTCACGCCAATCGATAAAGCCTGTCGAACTGCGTATTAGCGCTATTAACTTATTCGACAACTGCCAAGAACACAGAGAGTAAAGATATGAGTGATGTAATCCCGCCATGCCCAAAATGTGAGTCTCCGTACGCTTATTCAGACGGCACATTGTTAATTTGCCCAGAATGCGCCAATGAATGGAACCCAAATGAAGAAGTGGTTGATCCAGACGCCATCATTTTAAAAGATGCCAACGGCAACTTATTAGCAGAAGGCGACAAAGTCACCTTAATCAAAGATCTTAAAGTAAAAGGTTCATCACTCGTGCTTAAAGTCGGCACTAAAGCAGTGATCAACCACTTTGTCGACGGCGACCACGATATCGATTGTAAAGTCGATGGCAATGGCCAAATGATGCTGAAATCGAAGTTTGTGAAAAAACAAAGCTAATAACGATTAATCTAATTGTTATAAGTGACCATTAATCAGCTTGTGGCTGATTAACAAAAAATCCCCGCAGGCAGCAATGCCAGCAGGGATTTTTTATGGACACTGGTTCAAGTCCCGCCGCCACATCTGACCGGTTATTGTTGTTCCAAAAGTATATTGTTTAGCAATGCCCGATCGCATGCTTACCCAGTTGTCCTCCCCAAGTGCAATCACTTCCGTGACACGCTATAAACCCATCCATGCTATTGATTTTATAGCCTCCAGCCTCAGAGCGTCTTAGCAACGCAGCGCTCTAGGCTCTTAGTTTGTCATCGCTGGTATAGGGGCAGCTTCGCTGCTAAGATTTTATAGCCTCTAGCTGCGAAGCGTCCTAAGCTATTGATTTTATAGTCTCCTAGCAGCAAATAACAAATCAAACGAATAAGGATTCAAAATGAGTAGTAATGTAGATATTAACAATCGTCCCGATTACGACCATGTCATCCAAGATATTGCTGATTATGTATTAACGTTTGAAGTCTGCAGCGAAGAAGCTCTCGACACCGCTCGTAACTGTTTAATGGACACAATAGGTTGTGGGCTGCTCGCGCTGCGCTTTCCTGAGTGCACCAAACACCTCGGACCTATCGTACAAGGCACATTGGTGCCAAATGGCGCCCGAGTGCCAGGAACATCGCTGACTCTCGATCCGGTAAAAGCCGCGTGGGACATTGGTTGTATCATTCGCTGGCTCGATTACAACGACACTTGGTTAGCAGCTGAATGGGGGCATCCATCGGATAATTTAGGCGCCATTCTGGCCGTGGCGGATCATTTATCTCAAGTTAGACTGTCAAATGGCGAGCCGCCTCTCATGATGCGAGAAGTACTTGAAGCGATGGTCATGGCACATGAAATTCAAGGCGTGATTGCGCTAGAAAACTCGTTTAATCGGGTTGGTTTATGCCACGTATTATTAGTACGAGTGGCCTCCACTGCGGTTGTTACTAAAATGATGGGCGGCAACAGAGAGCAAATCATGGCGGCAATATCTCAAGCTTGGGCCGACGGTGGTGCACTGCGCACCTATCGTCACGCACCAAATGCGGGCTCTCGTAAATCTTGGGCTGCGGGCGATGCCACCTCACGAGCTGTTTGTTTGGCCAACATGTCAATGCGCGGTGAAATGGGCATACCAAGCGTGTTAACCGCGCCACAATGGGGTTTTTACGATGTCTCCTTCTCGAAAACCAATAAAGACCAAGCGCTCAAACCCCAGGCTGAACGTCAGTTTTCATTTTCCCAAGACTATGGCTCTTATGTGATGGAAAACATCTTGTTTAAGATTTCCTTTCCTGCCGAGTTTCACGCGCAAACCGCCGCAGAAGCGTCGGTTATACTACATCCTCAGGTAAAATCTCGTTTGGCGGAAATTAACAAGATTGTGATCCGCACCCACGAGTCAGCCATTCGCATTATTTCAAAAACGGGTTCGCTTGCCAACGCTGCGGACCGCGACCATTGCTTGCAATACATGATTGCGGTTCCGTTGGTGTTCGGCAGTTTGACCGCCGACCATTATGAAGACGAATTTCACGGCGCACATCCCATCATCGATGAGCTGCGTGACAAAATGGAGATTGTCGAAGATAAGCGCTTTACGGCAGAGTATTTAGAAGCGGATAAACGCTCTATCGCCAATGCGATTCAGGTTTTCTTTAACGATGGCAGCAGTACAGAAGAAGTGGTTGTAGAATACCCAGTGGGTCATCGCCGCCGTCGTAAGGAAGGAATGCCGCTATTGGAGCTGAAATTCAAAGCGAACTTAGCATCACGTTTCCCAAACCAGCAGTGCCAAACGATCTTCACTGTGTGTAAAGATCAAACCACGCTAGAGGCCACGCCAGTAAACCGCTTTATGGACTTATTTGTTATCGGGTTCTAGGTGCTAGATTCTAGGAACTCGCAGGCTCGCCAGAGGGCGTGACTTCGTCACTGCTAGAGCGGACTTCGTCCTGCTAGGATCGCTGCGCGACTAGGCTGTTGCTATTGATTGTATAGCATCTAGTCGCGTAGCGTCCTAGCTGCGCAGCGTTCTAAGCTCTTAGATTGTCATCGCTTGATATCGCCCGCCACCGCTTGCCATCTAGCCGAAATTAACCATGCCACCCATTTTATGATAATTAACATAACTGCTTTTAGCTTTAGTTGCGATAACCTTCTGGACTATTCAAATGTATAAATTATATGGGAATTATCAATAAACTGAGCGCTAGATGGAGAATGGTGAGCAATGCGGTAGATCCAACACAGCACTAGTGGCTTGATTGATATCAAGCTGGAAATCAGGTTATTGTTTTAGTTTTAGTTTTAGTTTTAGTTTTAGAGATTAAGCCTTAAGCGCACAGCCAGCGCTGGCAGTTTAAAGCGCTTTGCATCGTTTTCGCTCCAGATGCTCACAATCTTCTGTTAAGGCAGGTAACGCCTCGACTGCACCTTTAAATAAGGCACCAAACTCTGTGGTGATTTTTAACCAGTTTTCAGCGGGTATATTCAGTCTATTGAGAATATCTTGGTTACTTTAACTCATTGCCCTCGCTTATCTTGACGAATAATTCGCCCGGTATCTTTAACCAGCACTATGTAGTCTTTTACACTGAACATTAAACCATTAGGCATGTTTACACGCTCATTACCTATAAAAGGCAATAATTCTGCTGGTTGTTCATCTTTTATCGCTGAGTTTATTCGGCGTTGAATGCTGGTGTAATCAGTGGTTTCTGGTGTAGATGCCAGCTTGGCGCGTATAGGCCTTTCTATTAATAAAGAATGGTCGACATAAGCCATACAAGCTAATACTGCAGCGTCATCTAATAAGGCTTGAGATTTGAATCTTCCTTCCCACAAATTCATCGGGAATGGATTTGAACAGCTTTAGCTGGCCCGAAGGGTGAGCGGCATGGATGGCGGTGAATAAAATCTGCCAGTGCACTTATCTTCTTTGTTAGCCATTCTAGCTATCGGCTCACTGAGTGAGCGCATAAACCAACTGATATCGACTAAGCGTTGTCTGTACTTGGCTATACAATCATTCACTGTGTTAGGTTCTAATTCGTTTAGGTCTTCACCTTTAACAAACTTCTGCGTCAGTAATGGCCCTTTAAAGCCTTTGTGCCACTGAACCAACACGTCTTTAACTGACCAATGTTTCACTTTCTCTGCATCGACTTTAACAACGACATGTAAGTGATTGCTCCCTGCTTTTTAACAAGAATGCATAAGCACAAATATCAATGGCAAAAATGGTCGCTAGCTCAAGAATACGTGAATCAACCCACTCTCGGTGATGCTCAAAGTTTTCACCTGTCGAGTTATCAATACCAGAGAAAAGCCTTACGCACCACACGCGAACAACAGTGGCAACTTTCTATAAACAGGGAGTAGGCGTGTCATCTAGGCTAACAATGGTTTGTCTTGGCCTAGCCATCATTCATTACCTGCAAGTAAATATAGATAACTAAAGACTAGAGTGGTGGTTAAATATTCGCCAATAATTTGGAGTGGCCTTGTTATTAAGGTTCAATCTCGCCGTAATAATTCAAAGGTTTACGGCAGGAAATCCGATATTGCAGCCATTAACCTTTTAGATAATTTAAATGAAATAGAATCTTATTCTTAACTAAAAACAGTCTAGTGAAATGCATGATTTATAGGCTACTGACCACTTAATTTAGCCTAAAAAAGTTATGAATTTACTTCTTTAATATGTGCGTGTTATTTATTACACTCACGAAATTTATCGATGAACCATCTTATTGCTCTGCCTTTGTTATTTGTTCTCCAGCCAATGAACAGAGGAGTTAATGGTGCATCTTTAGCGATCTTAAGGGAAACCAGCTCCCCAGTTTCAAGGTGATTAGTAATACGATGCGTTGGTAAAAAACCAACTCCTAGCCCTCTAATTTGAGCTGATATCTTTTGCTCCATCGAGGCAACTCGTAACACTGTTTGCTTCTCAAATATCCTATGAGTCATGGCGGGGGACCTTTTTGAAGAATCTTTAATGATAATTGAATGAAATGGCTTGATATCATCTTCTGATAAAGGGAGATCGTATTCGAGTAAAGGGTGATTTCTCCCTACCACAAATTGCCAATCTGCTACTTTAATTTCTTCAAACTTAATTCCTTGAGTGTTTATTTCTGGGTGGGGTGCACCGATGACTAAGTCAGCTCTATTTTCAATAATTGCATCCCAACTCCCTGCTAATACTTCTTCAGTGATATTAACTTCAACACGGGTTTGAAGTTTATAAAACTCTTCAACGACATTATATAACTCTTCAATATCATAAATAGTATCGAGTGCTATAGTGATATGAGATTCCCAGCCACTGTCTACTTGTTTTGCTGTTTCTACAATACTTTGAGCTGCTTTTAGTAATTCTCGACCTTGATCAAGTAGCACTTTACCCGCAGGCGTTAAGATAGATCTTCGACCTTCTCGTCGATAAATCATAATCCCTAAATCTTCTTCTAATTTCTGTACCGTATAAGTCATTGTGGACGGTACGCGATATAGAGCGGCTGCGGCTGCGGCAAAGCTGCCTTTTCTGTCTATCGCATCCAACACCTCACAAGCTTCTAAAGATAATTTCACTAGCCACCTATTGATACTTTGATACTGATATTAATGTTCAGTCAATTCGAACATATTTGTCAGTATTACTTTGTTTTAATAAAATATTTTATATATATAATAGCTTTACAGTTCGAAAAGACCAAACAGTAAGTTGGTTTTTGTTATCAGCTAGTAATGAAAGAGGAAATTAAAATGCAGTTATTAAGTAAAGATTCATTACACAGAGGTGGATTTGCAGGATTAAAAGAAACCCGTCTTGTTGTTGATAACAAAATTGGCGGACAAAACGATACATGGAATGGACTTGGCAACTTTATATATTTAGCTGATGCGCGTTTTACGCCTAAAGGTCAAACGGGCATGCACCCACATAAAGAATTGGATGTCATTTCGGTTATGCTTGAAGGAAGTATAGAGCACCAAGGCTCTATGGAAAACGGCAAGTCAATGCAAGCCAATCAAGTGCAAGCACAACGTGCTGGTGGTGAAGGTTTTGTACACAATGAAATTAACCCTGATAATGTAGAAAACAGAATGCTGCAATTATGGGTCTTACCTGAAGCGGCCGGTGAGCCTGCAAGTTATAAATTTCATGATCTTAAAAAAGACCAGATGATACGTGTTTATGGTGGCAATAAATCACAAAGTGTCACACTTGATAGCGAAACTGTTATTGAAGTTGGTTTGCTCAGCAAAAATAAGAATGTCACCCAGGAGGGCGAGTTTATTGCTTATGTCACTGGTGGTGAAGGTGTTCTTAATGGTGTTGAAGTAAAAGATGGTGATTTGGTACGTGATGAAAAATTAGATTTTACTGCGCTCAGCGAACAAGTTCATCTAACACTTATTTATTTAAACAAGGTGAATTAAATATGTTATTACTTAAGGTTATCACCGCTGAGAGAACGGCTGGAGATTACGCTTTATTAGTACTAAATTAGCTATAACTAAAAAATTAATTTAAAAACCAAAAGGATTAATTGTTAATTCAACAATCAATCTTTCATAATATAGGAAATTTAATCTTGACAAAAATACTCACCGTATCAGCAAGTAACAGTAAAAACTCTATCAATAGAATGCTATTAGAGTTAGCGTCGAGCAAAATTGAAGGGCATGACGTTGCCATGCTAGATATTCGAGATTATCCAATGCCTTTCTTTAGTTTAGATAGAGAAGAAAGCGAAGGCCATCCTGAAACGGCTAAACAAGTACGTGCGTTATTTGCTGAATATGATGCTTTCATCATTGCTTCTCCAGAGCACAATGGTGGAATACCTGCAGAATTTAAAAATTTAATCGACTGGGTTTCTCGTTTAGGCGATTTACAAAATCCAATGTTTGCAACGAAGAAACCAGTATTGTTACTTAGCACTTCTCCAGGCCCTAATGGTGGTGCTACTAACCTTCAAACATTATCGCAATTAATGCCGTGGTGGGGAGCCGATATTAAAGGTACGTATAGCTTAGGTCGTTTTTATGATTACTTTGTTGATGGTAAATTAAATGCTGGAAAAGATCAGGAACTTACAAACGTTGTAACAGCTTTTGTCAGCGCACTTTAATATCCTTTCAGGTCTAGGCATTATTTTGTGATACTCAATTCATTTTTGTAGTCCAAACGTCAACAATAAGGAGCTCTGGTAAGGCCTGGGAACGCTAGAAACATTTGGATTAGAGTTAAGTAGGGCATTCCATCTTCAACTTCTCGAAATTGGCGAGTCTAAGCAAAATGAAATGGGGAAAAAATGATTTGCATACCTTGCTTGCAATTGGCGTGATTCAACTCTGAACTTGATGACGTTGAAGACTCTTTACAACAGAATGCGTGAGCTGATCCATAGTTTCAGGCTTAATAACAATTGAGGCCGTTGAAGACTCTTTACAACAGAATTCGTGAGTCTGACAGGCCTTTCTCGCACATCTGATCTATATGGATATTGGAAATGTCATTATGATGTCGGGAACATCATTGACCATGTGCTATAAGGCATCCTACCTATTAGATGCCTATCGGAAACGTTAGCATTTTCACTCTTTACTGCAAGATGGGCCGAAGCAAGATTCAAACGAAGTTAAAAGCTGGATCTATCCCCATGACGACCTTTTCGCAGCTGTTGTTTAATCCATTTGGAAAATGTTGTGGGACGGCTTGTAATGGCCAATTCTTGAGCAAAGAGCCAAGAGGGAATAGCAGTTTTTCCCTTCTTGGTCGGGTGTGGGCAAAGCGCCACGACGTTGATGTTAGTTTAAAAATGAAGTTAATGTATAAAGTTGCCATGCAAAAATGGGCAAAGAAAAAGGGCTTAGCATTGCTGCTAAGCCCTTTCGGTAATTGGTGGAGGCGGCGGGACTTGAACCCGCGTCCAGAAAGCCTACATCCTCGGCACTACATGTTTAGTCTCTCTTTTATTTAACCAAGCAGTCTCCGAAAGACAGGATGCTACTTGGTGAGTCCGGTACTGTTTCGCGGTTCACCCCCGGACGGAGTTCCCTCGCTAGCACACTGTAATATGACCATCAGGATCCACTGTCCACGTGCGAAACGTGTGGTTGATGGCTAGCTAGCCTAAGCTGCTAGAGAGTAGTTAGAGTCGTTTGCAACTATAACGGTGCGGCTTTTTACGAGGCCAACCGCCCCTCGACATGCTCCTTGGGTTTCGTGAATCCTGTCGAATCCAGAATCGCCCCCAATTGAGTTAACTATAACGCTTTGTTAGATGAATACCTAGTATCCATTAACAAAATATAATCGTTTGTTCACTATCTGTTCGTTATAGGCCTATGTTCAATAACAACTTATCAATTTTAATCGTTTCAGTGGCCTACTAACGAGATTAAGCGTTTTCTTTGTCTTTTTTCATTACGCGAGCTTTTTCAATTTTCCACTCACGTTCTTTGGTATCTTCACGTTTATCGTGATCTTTTTTACCTTTACCTAAGCCAATTTCGACTTTTACCCAGGCACCTTTGCGCCAGTACATTGATAATGGTACCAGGGTGTAGCCTTGACGCTCAATTAGGCCGGCAAGTTTGTCAATTTCACTGCGCTTTAATAGCAGTTTTTTGGTTCTGATTGGATCGCATATTACATGGGTTGAAGCGGTATTAAGTGGTTGAATAGTACAACCATGCATAAAGGCTTCACCCTCTTTAATATAGACATAACAATCAGATAAATTTACTTTACCCATGCGAATGGACTTAACTTCCCAGCCCATAAGTTGTAATCCCGCTTCGATTTTGTCTTCTATGCGGTATTCAAAGGTCGCGCGTTTATTGCGTGCGATGCTCGCTGAGGCGTTTGCTGATTTCTTTTTTACCATTATTATTACCGTTCTGATTGCCGTTATTGACCTGAAGGATGGTGCTGGACAACCCGCAGTGAGCCCATTTGATAAACTCTATTATGCTAATACTATTAACTAATAGATATGGGGGAGATTTTTGATATTTCAACGATTATACCCAGTTTCTTGGTGATTGTGTTATTTCCAACGTGATTTAACGCTCTCGGAGATGCCTTTTTTATTTAACGTGATAAAATCGCACTATTGTATTAACGATAGTGATGTCAGATGCCCAAGATTTCCAAAAGTATGCTGGTTAGATTTAGTGCCTTACAGATGTATGATTTAGTCAATGATGTTGAATCGTATCATGATTTTCTACCGGGATGTGTCGGTGGTAAGGTGCTTGAGTTTGATGGTCAAACCATGGTGGCGTCGGTTGATGTTAGTAAGGCGGGGATCAGTAAAACATTTACCACCCGCAATCAAGTGATCCAAGCTAAATCGATTTCACTTGAATTGGAAAATGGCCCGTTTAAGTATATGCATGGCTTGTGGAAATTTACTGAGCTTACCGAAGATGCCTGTAAAGTTGAATTTGATTTAGACTTCGAATTTTCAAACATGCTGGTTGATATGGCGTTTGGCAAAGTGTTTAAAGATTTGATGTCGTCAATGGTAATGGCATTTACTGACAGGGCAAAGGTGATTTATCGTGATTAATGAAACAGAAAAGTTCTCGGTAGATGTTATTTATGCATTGCCAAAACAGCAGAAAATTATTTCGGTGATGGTGTCGCCAGGCACTACATTCATTGAAGCCGTTAAGCAAAGTGATATTGTTAAATTTTTTCCGGAGATTAACCTTGAAGAGGTTAAGCTTGGGGTGTTTAGTCGCCAGGCCAAACATGATGAGGTACTCGTTCCTGGGCAACGTGTTGAAATATATCGCCCGTTAATTGCAGATCCTAAAGATGTTCGTCGCAAGCGTGCCGAAAAAGCCAAAGACGAAGGTCGTATTAATAAAATCACCGGTGCTAAAGTCAATTAACTTACCATTAGTAAGGTGATGGATTAAGTTTTTAGGTGGTTATATAATAAAAAAGCAGGACTCTCGTTAGAGATCCTGCTTTTTTATTGGCATAAATCACATGTTATCGTGTGGCTTATGTTGGTGCATTATCATTATCATTTTCGGCCTGGTTTTTTAACGCAGGACGTAGCTCTTCAACTAAAGGTTTCGCATCTGGACGAACTTCTGGTAATAAAGGCTTAAGATCCTGTTCGTTAACTGACGGCAATGAGCTTTCATCAAGTGGAGTATTAAATTCTGCACTTAGGTCATAATCACCAGCAACACTTGAAATCTTGTCGCCATTAAAGTGAATGATCAACTCTTTATGAGTAATGCTAGCATCTCGACCACTTTTAAAATGGTACACATAATACCAAGTGTCATCGGAGAAGCTGTCGCGCAATACTGGACGACCTAAAATATATTCTGCTTGCTCTTTAGTCATGTCGACACGAAGTTTTTCAACTTGCTGTGTTTCCATGTAGTTGCCTTGTGGCACATCTGGCTTGTAAATCAACCAATCAAACACACTGCATCCGCTAAGAGATAATGAAAGCGCTACTGCGCTTACAAGGGTAAGACTTTGTTTTTTGTTTATCATTGTCTGCGCTACTTCCTAAATTCTATCGGTCATCATACCCAAGCAGTCCCTATGCTGACAAGGGTCTATTAGAAGATGTTGTGGTTTTGAGTCAATTTAGCGGTTGAAGTTCCATTTTCTTCGATAAATAAATTTGGAGTAAATTTTCATTTTTATTTAACATTGTACAAAAAATGTTGGTAGGATGTTGCTCAATTTATGATTTAGATGCCCTAGTTAACCTTTAATAATGTCAAGTGCTATTAATGCATAAGTTACTGATAATTTTATTTTATGCTTCTATTTAGCGTTGTAATTATTTCAAAATAAGAAACCACGATGACGAGACAACAAGCACCGATAGCAACATTAACCAGTGCAAAGAAAGGTAACCTTGTTTGTGTTGGCACGGGATTACAGCTTGCAGGGCAAATAGGTGCATTAAGTTTAAGTTATATAGAGCATGCTGATGTGGTCTTTTCGTTAGTGCCCGATGGTTTTTCTGAACGTTGGTTAATGTCGCTTAATTCAGATGTTCGCTCGCTTCAACCTTATTATGCTCAACCCGATGAGGTAAAAAATCGTCGTGATACTTATGCCGAAATGGTTGACGCTATCTTAGACGAAGTTCGCTTAGGCAAGTTAGTTGTATGTGCCTTATATGGCCATCCTGGGGTATTTTCTTGCGTAGCGCATTGGTCGATTAAACAGGCCCGCAGTGAAGGTTTTGACGCTAGCATGTTACCGGGTATTTCAGCTGAAGCTTGTTTGTGGGCTGATTTAGGCATTGACCCAGGCAATAGTGGTCATCAAAGCTTTGAAGCGACTCAGTTCATGCTTTATCACCATGTTCCGGATCCTACAACGCATCTTTTACTTTGGCAGATTGCTCTTGCGGGTGAACATACCTTAACTCAATTTAGTAGCACTAAAGATAAATTACAGATTTTGGTTGAACACTTAAATCAGTGGTATCCGCTGGATCATGAAGTGATTATATATGAAGCAGCAAATTTGCCATTTCAATCACCTGTTATAGAGCGCATGCCGTTATATGTATTGCCAGAGGCTAAACTAACGACGATTAGCACATTGTTAATTCCTCCAGCGCGTCCAATGACGCTTAACCATGAGATGTTAGCCAAATTAGGTATCGCCGAAGCAGATATTGGCTAAGTATTTTTATGGCTGTTCACAAATGAGGTAATAAAGTAATAGTATGCTTTAAACCGCCGTACTTTTTATCGACAAGCTATTAATGGTGATTATTGGATGTAAATGATTCAATCTTAGCGAAATTGATATAGTTTTTATTGATAAAAAGATGTTAATGGGCAATTTTGTGTAGAGATTTGCAATAAAACAATTGGTTACGACGTTTTTTGTCGACGGAACGACCCAGTAAAGTTAAAGTTGTTACAAATGATAATCACATAGATGTAAATTTAAGTCGCTAATTACAAATATAATCTAGAATATAAGGTTACGATATGTCTAACATGAATACATTTTTTACTAAGCTTGGAACGGACGCCGCTTTATTGGAAGCATATAAGCTTGATCCACGTGGTGTAATGAAATCAAATGGATTAACACAAGAAGAGATTGAAGCTGTGATGTCAGGAGATAAAGCACGTGTTAGCCAATTGTCTGGTGATAAAGAAATGGCCATGTATATGATTATAAGTAATCCGACAGAGTAATTATTTTTTGCCTCAAATATTGATGTGTTTTTTTATTATCATCGTGTTGCTTTTTAGCCGCGCGGCGATAGCTGACAACATCGATTATGATAAAGAACTCGACACTATTGAACAATCTTTGAAGACTGATATTGGTTATGCCATTGAAAAGATTGATACCGCGTTATCCTCTGAATCGTTACTCACCTCACCACAGCATAGCCGTCTGTATATGTTGCTAGGTACAAAAGATCTTTATTTAGGTCATTTTGTCGAAGCAGATAAAGCTTTCGATGAAGCACTGACATACGGACCACTTGGTGAAGAACTCACCAATATTTATTTATTGAAAATCACTGCAAATATCGGCTTGAGTAATTATCAAAAAGCTTTTGCTCTTTTAGAGGATAACCTTTCTCGTATCGACAGTTATCAAGATCAAAGTATCAAAATAATGTCCTATATTCGCTTGATGAATGTGTATTTACAGCTTAATGCTTATGAGGAAATGCTACGTATCGCGCAATTAGCACTGAGTTTAAACCAAGGTAAAGACCCAAAAAGTGAATGTTTTTCGATGTTATATCACTCAGTTGCTCATTTAAAGCTAGCCCACTTTGATCAAGCCGAGACGTTCTTTAAAGACACTCAACTTTATTGTAAAAATCATGGTTTTCCATTGATTGAGATTATGTCAATTAAGGGGCAAGGTAATGTTTTGTTTGATAAGGGCTTATATGCTGAAGCAGAACCATTTTATCTAGTGGCTTTAGAGCGCTACCAGAAGTTTAAATTTCAAATTGAGATTAATGAAATACAGTCTTATTTGAGCTCGATATATTTCCATCTGGGTGATTATCAGCAAGCCGATATGTTTGCGCAGTTAGTTAATGCTTTACCCAATAAGCCCAGTAATATGCAGGTAAAAAAACGTGTTAGCGAAATACTGTCTTTAATTGCGGGCAAACGTGGTCAGTTCGATAAAGCATACCAATATCAAGTTGTTGCTTCTGCACTTGGTCAGCAATTACTTGATGAACAGAAAGTAAAAGAAAATGCCTACCAAATGGCCCGCTTTGATAGCGTTGAAAAAAATCGTGAGAATACCAGCTTGATCCAAGACCATGAACTTTTGATGAAACAAAAAGATTTATTCATGAAAGAGAAAAGTTCATCGATTATGTTTTCAACATTATTAGTTGGGCTCTCTGTTGGTTTATTATTGTTATTAATATCTGCTTGGATGCAGCGTAATCAATTTATGAAGCAAGCGCAGCGAGATGGATTAACAGGTATCTTTAATCGCCGTACCGGGCAAGAAATGGCAGAAAATGAATTTATTCAAGCTCAAATGCTTGGCGAGTCATTTTCTGTGCTGTTGATGGATTTAGACTTATTTAAAAATATTAATGATCAATATGGTCATGCTACGGGCGATTGGGTATTAAAAAAGGTCACACATGTGATTGGTGAAATGTTAAAGCCGACCCATATATTTACCCGAATGGGTGGGGAAGAGTTTGCTATTTTTATGCCAAAGCAAACTGAAGATATCGCGGTTGAATTTGCCGAACAGGTTCGCCATGCCGTTGCCAATATTAACACCCGTTTCTCAGGGCACGATTTTACTGTCACAGTGAGTTGTGGTGTGAGTAGCGTCGATAAGGATGACCTAAGCCTCGACCCGTTAATTCGCCGTGCCGATTTAGCACTTTATAAGGCTAAACATAACGGTCGAAATTGCGTCATCTGTTATAACGACGCCATCAAATAACGATAACCCTCTAGCTGACTGTATATCCCTCCCGTGTATTACCTTGAGTAAAGTAAATCAACATATGCTAAACCAGCTTGTGATAGCAGCTAAACGCTGACACTACGGCAGTTGTGAACGTTACAGTGCACTGGATAAGGAAAGTTAATCAAAGCTTTTTTATCAGCGTAATTTGCGCTATTAATTTATCACAGACACGCTATAAGTGCGCCTTGTTAGTCGAGCAACGAGTAAGTTGGATAGTGCAGATTTGAAATAATCTCTTTTTATCGCGCAACCCCATCTTTTATTCTGAGTTAATATTATGCATTTATGGTCTGCACCAAATTGCTTCAAGGTAAAATCCTCCGCTACAAATGCTAACGCTATGTCCGTCTTATTTTGTCACTTACAACATGTGTTAACTCCATACACTCATCACCGTTTGCGTTACCTTGTTGGCCACTCTATTTGAGCTAGAGCTGAATCATTAACTATTTATCAATAAACGACAATTAACATACTGTGAGCGAAGCTTGGTTATTATTGGCATATTCCGCCCAGCGCAGATCACCGTTTGTTACTTGTTGCTGCACCATTTTGGTTCTCTATTGCCCCATTTATGAAGTTTTTTTAAATTATTTTTAAAAAAATTGAATTTTATTTAAAAAAAACCAATCTACTTGAGCTTGTTGATCGGGTGACGTAACTCACATTTTAAGCCGTTGCGGCGGCTTATTTTATTCCGTTTACGTAAACGTAAATTTAAAACAGTTGTTTAAATTTAGTGATTAATTACCTAGTTTTAACTATCTGTTTTTAAAGTTTAAAACCTTGTTACGTGTAGGTAAGCTAGAAACGTTACAAAATTGTTTAATTCAATGGCATAGACTAAAGTTTAGTAAATATAATTTTACATCAAGTAATAATATTACAAGCTATTTTTCCATTATCATTTACCGGTCAATTGGTAAGATGAATTTCAGATGGCCAATTTAAAGTATAAGCTCTATTTTTTTATTGTGTTTAATATCATTTGTTTAAGTGTTTATTTCTCGGTTGGTAAGACCATTTTATGTGATCTGTAATACTGGTTTTTAAGTCGTTTTAGTAAAGTGAAGACTGTTGCAATTACAAACGTTTTTGGTTAGTTTTTAGTACGAAACAGACATTTGAAAGTTTTTGGTAAACAGTCAGCTTCAGTTAAATGTTATTAGAAATGGTTTATTTGAACGCGAATATATACGCCGATGAGTTGGTATAGATAAGCGTGATAAGTAGACAGTAGATAACGTCACTACACAGTGAAGCATGACAACCGATATCAAAACAGACAGCATTTAGGGAGCCATTATCATGACGGCAGAACAATTAGTAGCTCAATACAGTAAGTCCACAGCAAATGCTGATGATTCGATTAAAACCGATCTCACGTTTATTGGTCCCACTGTCAACGGCCAAGAAGACGTTTTTAACTCTGGCGCTGTGGCTTTCCTTGATTCGTTATGTGCAAAATTTGTTGATGAAGTACCTGAGCTATTAGCTAAGCGTAAACAAAAACAAGCTCGTATTGATAATGGTGAGTTGCCTGATTTTTTACCTGAAACTCGTGCAATTCGTGATGGTGATTGGACTATCCGTGGCATGCCTGATGATCTCACTGATAGACGTGTTGAAATTACTGGCCCCGTTGACCGTAAAATGATCATCAATGCTTTAAACGCGAATGTAAAAGTGTTTATGGCCGACTTTGAGGATTCATTAGCACCGAGTTGGCAAAAAATTGTCGAAGGACAAATTAACCTTCGTGATGCCGTTCGTGGCGATATTGAACTAACCGTTCCTGAAACCGGTAAGCATTATTCGTTAAACCCTGATCCTGCAGTGTTAATTGCTCGTGTACGTGGTTTGCATCTTATTGAAAAGCACATTGAATACAAAGGCAAACCTATTCCTGGTGGGTTAGTCGATTTTGCTATGTACTTTTACCATAATTATCGTCAGCTGTTAGCTAAAAAATCTGGACCTTACTTTTATATTCCTAAGTTAGAAAGCCATGTGGAAGCGCGTTGGTGGGCAAAAATGTTCGCCTTTGTAGAAGAGCGTTTTTGCTTACAGCCTGGCACGATTAAATGTACTTGTTTAATTGAAACATTACCTGCGGTATTTGAAATGGAGGAGATTCTTTATGAACTTCGTTCAAACATTGTCGCGCTGAATTGTGGTCGTTGGGATTATATATTCAGCTACATCAAAACCTTAAAGAACTATCCAGACCGTGTACTACCCGACCGTCAAGCGGTAACGATGGATACTAAATTTTTAAGTGCTTATTCACGTCTATTGATAAAAACTTGCCATAAACGTGGCGCATTAGCCATGGGCGGTATGGCAGCATTTATTCCTGCTAAAGATGAAGCGACTAACGAACTGGTACTGCAAAAAGTGCGTGGCGATAAAGAGTTAGAGGCTCGCAATGGCCATGACGGTACTTGGGTCGCACATCCTGGTTTAGCCGACACCGCAATGAAAATTTTCAATGATTACATCGGTGGCGATAGAACCAATCAATTACACATTACTCGTGATGTCGATGCACCAATTTTAGCCAGCGAGTTACTTGAGCCTTGTGAAGGCGAGCGAACTGAAGCAGGCATGCGTTTGAATATTCGTATTGCGTTGCAGTACATCGAAGCGTGGATCCAGGGTAATGGTTGCGTGCCGATTTACGGTTTGATGGAAGATGCTGCCACGGCTGAAATATCGCGCACTTCTATTTGGCAATGGATCCAGCATGGTAAAAGTTTATCCAACGGCAAACTGGTCACTAAAGCATTGTTTAAAGACATGTTGAAAGAAGAAATGGCCAACGTGAAAGAGGAACTTGGTGCAGAGCGCTTTAAAGCAGGTGAGTTCGCCAAAGCGGCAGCATTATTTGAACAAATTACTACCTCTGATGAGCTAGTCGATTTCTTAACATTACCAGGATATGAACTGTTAACGGCGTAATGTCCGGATAACGATATTAATTACAACACTACTGAATTAGGCAAAGTTGAATGATTCACTTTGCCACCCTCATACAGTAAGGAGCGACACTATGACTACACAACTTACTCGTCAGCAACAGGTTGATGTAATTAAGAAAGATTGGGCTGAAAATCCACGTTGGAAATCGGTTAAGCGTCCTTTTACTGCTGAAGAAGTTGTTGCTTTACGTGGCTCTGTTGTACCAGAAAATACCATTGCTAAAATGGGTGCTGCAAAATTGTGGGAACTGGTTAACGGCGGCGCTAAAAAAGGCTACGTAAACTCACTGGGCGCACTTACTGGTGGTCAAGCTGTACAACAAGCAAAAGCGGGAATAGAAGCGATTTACTTATCAGGCTGGCAGGTAGCTGCTGACGCTAACTTAGCGGGCACTATGTATCCAGACCAATCACTTTACCCAGCAAACTCAGTACCTGCTGTTGTGAGCCGTATTAATAACTCATTTCGCCGTGCTGACCAGATTCAATGGGGCAAAGAAGTAAATCCTGGTGATGACAATTACACTGACTATTTCCTACCTATCGTTGCTGATGCAGAAGCCGGTTTTGGTGGTGTATTGAATGCATTTGAACTAATGAAATCAATGATTGATGCTGGTGCTGCAGGTGTTCACTTTGAAGACCAATTAGCGTCTGTTAAAAAGTGTGGCCACATGGGCGGTAAAGTTTTAGTGCCAACCCAAGAAGCGGTGCAAAAGTTAGTTGCTGCACGTTTAGCGGCAGATGTTAGTGGTGTTGATACCTTGGTTATTGCACGTACTGATGCTAATGCTGCTGATTTAATGACTTCTGATTGTGATGAATATGACCGTGAATTTGTTACCGGTGAACGTACTAACGAAGGTTTCTACCGTGTTCGAGCTGGTTTAGACCAAGCAATCTCACGTGGTCTTGCTTATGCACCTTATGCAGACTTGATTTGGTGTGAAACGGCTAAACCTTGTCTTGAAGAAGCGAAGAAATTTGCTGATGCCATTCATGCAAAATACCCAGATCAACTATTAGCTTATAACTGTTCACCTTCGTTTAACTGGAAGAAGAATTTAGATGATGTAACGATTGCTAAATTCCAGCAAGAGCTGTCTAACATGGGTTATAAGTATCAGTTCATCACGTTAGCGGGCATTCATAACATGTGGTACAACATGTTCGATTTAGCCTATGACTATGCACGTGGTGAAGGCATGAAGCATTATGTTGAAAAAGTACAAGAGCTTGAATTTGCTGCTGCTAAGAAAGGTTATACCTTCGTATCGCACCAGCAAGAAGTGGGTACAGGTTACTTTGATCAAGTGACAACGTGTATTCAAGGCGGTAAATCGTCAGTAACAGCGCTAACGGGCTCTACTGAAGAAGAACAGTTTTAATCGTTAGTCCCAACCGTTTTACAAGTTTGGTCACTTTGTGACTGTTGTAACCCCGTGCGGCTCACCTACAGGTCGTACGGGATTTTTATCCTCATATGATGGTTTATAAGCGAATGCTTAGTTGTTAAACCTGATTGTTTGGATACTTCCTACCCGTAAGTTTTTTCCAACCACACTATTGTGATTGCGGCTCTTGTGAGCCGTTTTTTTTATTTGGCCTCAAACTTACACATTAGCCGTACATAGTTTATACACTAAATATAGCAGTCCGTTGATTATTTAGACATGCGTACAATAAAAGGCAATCAAAGGATTACACTTGTTCTAAAATGAGTATACTCATTTTAATATCTATTAAATATGGGTTAATTTTTTGAAAGCTTCAAATCAACAAAAAGGCGCTGATTACTGGACTAAACGAATTAGTGAGCAAGAAATGCCTGCGTTGTGTTCAACGGTTCGTGACTTAGAGAAACTGGCCAAAGATGATGTGTCTTCATTGGCGTTGCTAGGTCGCAGTGTGATGCATGATAATGCGTTAACCTCACGAATTTTACGTGTTGCGAACAGTGCTATTTATAATAAAGGCATTAATCAGGTTTCTACTGTTAGCCGAGCTGCAGTGGTACTCGGGTTTGATACTATTCGAAATATTTGTCTCACCGCCAAATTATTAACCAGCTTATTAGAAAACAAGCACTTGTCCGAAGGTGTTTATATTCGCTTATTAAAGCTAATGGCCCAGTCGTTTCAATCGGCTATGTTGGCGCGAATGATGATGAATGATAGAGGGGAATCATTACGTGAAGAAGTCTTTATTGCTTCTTTGCTTTACCGGATTGGGGAAAGTGCTTTCTGGAGCATGGGCGGAGAGACTACTGAAACATTAGATCGTAAGTTAGCGGCGATTGATGACAAAGTGGAACGGAGTTTTGTAATAAGAGCAGAACTAGGAACCTCTTTTGTTCAACTTACACAGGGTATTGCGAGTAGTTGGGGTTTAGGAGAAGTATTACAAAAATCTTTAGCCCAACCTGATGACCGTATGCCTGAAATTCGTTGTATTTTTTTGGCAGATAAATTATCTGAAATTCTCTCAAAATCAAATGTAAATCAAGTTGAACTGCAAAAGCGAATTAAACAAATTGCGGAGATGCTAGATATTAGCCCAAAGGAAATGACCCAAAGAATTGTGTCTTGCAGTGAAGCGACTCATAAATTAGCGGCGGCCTATGGCGCTAAGGTTTTAATCCCCTATATTGCTAACTCCAGTAAGATATTGATTCATAAAAGTGCTGTATTAGACTTGAGCCCACAAGATGCAACTGCAGACGAGCCTGAGTTAGATGTAGTATTAGAAATACGTCGTGTGGACCAAAGTTATCAATTGAATAAACTACGTCAACTTACTCAATATGCAGTAGAGAAAACCGATTTCAATCAAATTATGCGGACTACATTAGAAGGTATTTTAACCGGAGTAGGAGTCGACCGTTGTGGTGTTTTACTTTTATCGCCAAGCCGAAAGTTGTTACAACCTCGAATAATGATGGGCGACGGTGTTGATATGCTTCGGCAGGCTTTTGTTATTGACCTTGATGATAGAAAGTCTGTCTTTAGTCAATGTATTGAACAAAAGCGCAGTATTTGGGTTAATGCGCCTTCTTCGCAAGGTTGCAAAGTACAAATTGATTATGCACTCGTGGAAAAATTTTCGATATTTGGTTTTTTGATTGCGCCATTAGCCATTGGTAATAAAGTACTTGGATTATTTTATGCTGATAGGCATTGCACTGCTCGTCATTTTGAATCGCAAGATAATGACAGTTTTACTCATTTCTGCCAGTTAGCGAACGTGTGTTTTGCCGTGTCGATGAGTTAATATAGTTGACTGAACAAATAATAAGGAGATGCCTATTGGGCATCTCCTTTTTTCTATCATTTTGTGATTATTGCATAATTAAGCTGGTAATACGTTTGGCTTTATCGTTTGGAATTGGAAAACTCAAATGATATTGCGCTATCTTCCATCCTTCAGAAGTTTGTACCAACGCACCTGTACCCCGGCTGATACCATACGCCGGGCTATAGAGCTGCTCGTCAAATACAATGGTATCGTCAATTTGTAACAAGTGACGTGACTTTAAATCGTAACGCCAGCCTTTAGTGGGTTTGGCATAATGCTCAAATTCAACCATATTCCAACGCTCTGAATCATCGGTACCAATAAACACCGCTTGTGGATGATAAAGACTAAAATAAGTGGTCCAGTCAGCAGCAGCTGCACTTTCATGTAATAAATTTAACAAGGCGCTGACTTCTTGGTTGTCTTTTTCTGATAAGCCTTGGCTATCAATTAACTCATTTTTTTGGCTAATGTCTTTTATAACAGCTTCACTTTCGGAGCTCACTTGCTGACTAACTTGTTTGTTTTTAGGCTCAGTTTGGCTCTGTTCAAGTGTTGATTCTTCGGCTTCACTTGCATGTAAATCGAAGGCTGCCACTGTCGTCATTAACACGGCAATAAAACCGAGTCGGTGAATGATTGATTGCATAGTATTCCTGTTAACCTAGTAAATTATTATTATGTGTTTTAATACTTTTTTAATGCCAATTTATTGGATCTAGTTGATAAAACTGGCTCAATTCTTTATACAATTGTTGATGCTGTTGGTAAAACTCCACGGGTCGTTCAAAAAACGTTTCACTTATCACCGCAAAAAACTCCGCCGGGTTGGTCGCGCCGTAATAGTTAAATAATGACGGGATATGGTGTTGAGCGCAATACTGAAGTTGCTTAAATTCTTGCCCCAATGTGCTAGACCATGAGCGATATGAAGTGATATCGCGCAGTGGTGGTGCACCATTAGCTGTTCCATCTTCTTGATCAAGCTGGTGAGCGAATTCGTGTATAACAACATTGCTACCATCAAACTGATCGGCAGCGCCTTCTATAGTGCTGTTCCATGACAATACGACTTTGCCATATTCCCAAGACTCTCCCAGCAACACATTGCGTTGGCTTGATTGTACCCCTGCGAGATCCGTGCGGTTTTTCTCAACGATAAACGCGCTTGGATAGACTAAGATTTGTTTAAGTTTTGGGTAATAGTCAGTTTTACGGTTGAGTAATAATAAACACGCTTGGGCTGCAATCGTCACTTTTACTTCGTCATTGATTTCGAATCCGTCACAACCGATAAATTGTTTCTCATCAATAAATATCTGAATATGCTTTTTGAGTTGAAGTTGCAAATCCGTCGGCATGGCTTTGAAATAAGGAAAACGCTTTTTTAATATATGACGCCATTGAGTGGGAAATGGTTTGCTGGCGACAATGCTACGTTGACGGTTGAGGCGCCATTGGCTACTGACAATCCATGCCACAGCTGTTATTGATATAACGAGTAATATTACAATCGCGATCATAGAAGTGTCCTGGTAGTCGAAGAGGGCGTTAAGATTGTTATCTTAAGCTTATGTATTATCTGAGCTTGCAATTTTTAGCATGGCTCATTTATTTCATTCGCTAGTCGCTGTTTAATTCCATGAGTATTTAATGGGGCAGTTTGTTAGCAAATTCAAGCTTTAGGAAAAACTAAATAGCAATGGGAGACATAAGTGATAACGTAGTTTGCTTAACGTGTAGGTTGGGATTTTGGTTAAATAAAAGCACTGGCTAGCAAATATTAGTCTCATATTTACTGCCAGTGAAAGGGCGGGGATAAAGTGGTCGTCGTTGTGTTTGGTTAAATTTATGTTCAATTAACTATTTGTCTGCAAAATTAACTATTGGTCTGTAAAGCTAACATCTAACCGTTTTTGTTGTTGTGGAGATAGACTAAAATATTGTGAAATCAACTGCCTGATAAGTTTTGATTTTGCTATTCCTCCTTGCTGACTGAGTAATGCGAGCTGGCTTATTGCCGTTTCACTTAAGGTATAGGTACAACGTCTAAAAGGTTGCTGTTTACTTTTATTGACCGATTTTATTGGCTCTACATGCTGTGGATATTTTCGTTGTAAAAAATCGATTATATTGTTTTGCTTACCTGCATCGCTTGTCATTAGCGTTTGCTTTTCCTCATGTTGAGGGCGGTCTTGGCCAGCAGCATATAAATCGGCTGCTGCAATAAAGTCATCAATTGATACTGCAATGTTATTGGTGCTTTTACATAACGAAGCGTTTTTCTTGAGATCGGCTAGTCCCATAATTTCCTCTCATCGTGGTCACGTTCGATGCAGTATTGCGCTGTTCAATGAGTTGCTTTGCATCAGTAATGTCGAGTAATTCACAGGCAATATTGCGCATTTCTTCTGCAGCTTTACCTTGGGGTTCTAACTCAAATACTGATAAGCCAGATTCTTCACTGTCGTCGTAAATATTGCGGCTGTAGTTAACGGCATCTAATACATTAATGTCATAAGTACGACAGACATCTTTTGCTTCAGTAATTCTGCTTGCCTGGTTCGGTAAACTTGGGCATTGAGTGATCACAAATGATGCTTTCATTTTTGGGTTTATCATCAAACAAGTTGAGACGATATCGTCCATATGGCTGACGGTTTTTAAATCTCGTCGTTTTGGGCGCAATGGCATTAATACATAGGATGCAACTGACATGGTTGCTCTAAGCGCTAGATTATCTTGGCCACCACAATCGACAATAACATAGTCATAATGTTGCTCTAAGCTGAGCAAGTCATTACGAATTTTGCCATACAGTTGCACGCAGTTAATGGCCGGCAGTTTTGGGTTGTTGTTCCGAGCTTGGATCCAGTCTGATGTGGTTCTTTGCGGATCGCAGTCGACCATAATCACGCTGGCTTGAACTTCATTGGTTAGGAAGACTGCAATATTTTGCGCAAGGCAGCTTTTACCACTCCCCCCTTTTTCACCACCAACTAATATGATCATGGATGTTGCCCTCTCAATATAACTAACTTACACCGTTAAATGTAATTGATACTACACTGTAATAATGGTTATAGATTTAGTCAATTAGCTGATTTTTGACGGTTTTTTATTAATGTCTTCGAGGCGGTTATTTGACTGTTTTGACCATAAAGGCAGAAAATTGACAGCAAAGGTTTGCATCCGCCAATGTTAGTGAAAGGTTAAATTTAATAATGACTTGCAGCTGTTATGTGCAAATAACATTGTTGTTTTATGAGGTGTTTTCAATGCATATAAAATATGAATACGTGTTTTATATGCATTAAATGACTATAAATCTATTTTGATATAGCTAATTGATATATTTTAGGGATGCAGCAAAACGAGTTATTTTAAGCTTAAATTTGATTCAATCGGTTATTTTACGCTAACCAGTGGTCTTATTATTGTCCGATATAGTCAGTTACAATCGCTTTTGAACTGAGCCTGGGGTGAGTTTGAATAGAGGCGACGATTCATTCAGCATGAGTTTACTCAGGGTTGGTTGATTAATGAGCCGCTAACCTCTCATTAATTAACCCAGTATCAATCATTGTGCATTTCACTCGTTGTACTTTTTTGATGGCCCGTAATGTCAATCGCGTGCATTGTCAGTTCACTTTGCTTAACTTAAAGCAGTTTTGATAAAGGCTTTGAACTGATAAAATAGTTAATGTAATCGGTATTACATTAACCTAATCGATAAACAAAGGCGTGGAGCCATAAGTGATGAATGAGCAGCAATTGTTAGAAGCGATTAATCAAACCATGCCATTTGGTAAATATGCTGGTCGTAAATTACTGCAGTTACCAGAACCTTATTTGGTTTGGTTTCACTCTAAAGGTTTTCCTGAAGGCAAACTTGGTGAGCAACTAGCATTAATGTATGAAGTGAAGCTCAACGGATTGGAAGAAATGCTTCAACCTTTGTTAAAGCGGTGAAGCTAGGTAGTAAGCGATGAAGCTGGTAACAAGCGATGACGAACGTAACAGCCTAGAGGCTAGCGCGGACTGCGTCCTGCTAGATCGCTACGCTGTTAAATAAAGCGGTCAAAGCGTTCGCTCGTTATCGTCCTAGCTCTACCGCTGTTATAGAATCTAGCCGCGAAGCGTCCTAGCACCTAGGCTTGTAACGCTCGTTATCGTTTTTTATCGCTTTTATAGCGTTCTCGCAGGACTAAGCCCGCCCTAGTAGCGAGTCTATTAACCGTTTTTTCATGTAAAAGCCGGTAAACGTTTGGCCACACTTTTGTTGATAGCTTGTTTGTTGCAAAACAAATCCCATAGCTTCAAACAACGGTTTAGATAAGTATGACGCATCAACACTGAGATAAGGATATGGTTGCTGAAGAGCCCAATGTTGTAAGTGTTTATAGAGTGCGCGGGCGATGCCTTGCTGCTGATAGTCGGGGTGAACGTATAAGCAGTCAATATACCCCTGGTGTTTAAAATGAGTTTCTAGACTAATAAAACCAATGACCTTTTGGTTATCAAGTGCTAACCAGGCTTTATTTCGTTTGTATCGTAGTTGCCAAAATTTGGCCGAACGGGGTGCTGATGACCACGCATTGAGTTTTAAGGTCGGGTATCTTGGATGAATAATGCCTTGTACAGCCGTATGGTATAATTCACTTATTTGAGTTGCATAGGATGCAGAAAAATCAACGATTTGATGAGGTTGATTTATTGAGTTTTTCATAAAAAAGACCAATCGATAAGATTGGCCAATTATGTAAGTTTTTTACGATAAAACGTACTATTTTTTATTAATATTGCCAACAAACATGATTTTATCAAAGGTTCTGTTTAGGCTTGAGCTTTTAAAGTCGCTCATCCACATTTGTTCAGACACTTCTACCTTATCGCCTTTAGCCACTTCAGTTTGCGGACCCGCAGCCCAATATGTTTTGTCAGCTTCTTTTAGTTGAACGTAGGTATAACCGCCACCATTCATGGTGTCGAGTACTTCGCCTTGATGCAAAGCACCTTGTGCCCATACAGAAGAAACACCCATAGCCAAAGTGGCAGCGGCAGCAAATGCAATTAATTTAGCTTTCATGTATGTATTCCTATTTTGCCAAAAATGATAATTAATGAGGATATTAATTCAACCTTTGAACTATTTAACCATCTCTGCTCATTATGGTCTGTGATCTACCGCGAATTATTGTCTTCTATCTGCTGTTAGGTGGTTTCTTTTAGGTATTGTCTTCTAAATATATGAAGTTGCCGTTTAATCGCGATGGCTAATGTAATGTACATTTGTAAATAGTTGTCCCGTAATGAGATGGCCATGTTGACTAACAAAATCGATAAAGGCTTCTGGCAGCGTTTGATTGCTCATCGGTTGCTGCCAGTGGGCATGCAATAACGCATCATAACCTTCCTTACCCGCTGCGGTATAAGAACTTGATACGCCAATATACAACTTATTAGATTCAAGAGTTTGCCATTGATCCTGCTTGTAGATATCAATTTGAGTGATCCGCTGGCCTTTAACTCGCTTACCATCATAGAAGTAGCGTAATCCATAGGGGTAGGGGAAACTGCCCGCACCTGTGCCGACAATACCATTATTGGTAGCGCTATTGATGGACGATTCTAAAGCTTCAATAATATGTTTACCCATAATTTGATACAAGGTTAGGGGTAATTCGAATGGCAAAATGCGGCCAATAACATCGGCAAGTGATAATTGCCCTTTATTGAGTGATTGCCTTACACCTCCCGCATTATGGAGTGCAAAATCGATATTTGGCTCAATGTATTTAGCCGCTTTATACATGCTACGACTCACCCAAGGGGCTATTTCACTGCCATGAGGCAGCTGTTTGCTGGGCAACCTAGTGTGGACAAAGTTTCGAGGTATATGAGCCAGTATTTGGTTTTCTAGCGCATCTAATGATGGGCGGTATTGGCTGTGAATCACCTGATGAATAGCATCATCATGCTTAGCGTCTTTTATGCTTGGGTGATTGAACAACTGCTCGATTAAATCTGCGGCAATAGCACTATCGGCAGGCTGTCCGTCTTTGGTGCTGACATGAATATTGTCATCAAGCATAAAATAGTTATTACCGATAAGTTCGGTTACTTTGCCATTTGAATCAAAATTGATTTGGGCAATACCCAGCGTTTCTGCATATTTTCCGGCATGCAAAATAGGCGTTGAGTTTATGGTTTCTGCGTAAGGAATATCACTTAAGCCAATGTTGCTCATATTACCTTGGAGAGTATGAGAATGTCCGCCGACAATTAGACTTATGCCGTCGACACAGGCAGCAAGTTCTTGGTCTTGGTCTAAACCTAGGTGGCTTAGTACAATAATATGGTTAATGCCTTGCTGTTTCAGTTTTTGAACTGTTTTACGGGTAGTGTCGATAGCATTAACAAAGTGGGTATCGGGATCCGGCCTAGCAATTAAATGCATTTGATCTAAGGTAATACCAATAATAGCCATTTGGATATCGTGAAATGGCTTTATCAATACTTTTGCTGTCCCGGTACTGTCATCAAAGTCGTACAACATCGGGTGGCCGTATAATCGACCTGTTTTCTGCCTATCTTCTGCGCTTAAATCCATATTTCCGGCTAATACCGGAAAGTCGATACGGTTTAAAAAGGCCTGCACAGGGCTATTACCTGCATCGATTTCGTGATTACCCAACACCATGGCATCAGGTTTGAGTAAGTTAAGAAGGTGTGCATTGGCGGCACCTTGAAACTCTCTAAAATATAAAGTGCCCTGAAAGCTATCGCCGCCATGTAAAAATAGAAATGGAGTTTGCTCGGCTGCGGCTTGCTGCCTTGTTTGTTCAATTTGGTAACCTAAACGCGCATAGCCACCTGAATGGCCTTCAAGTGTATAAGTGCGTTGCTGGGCTGTCAGGCTAAACTGGACTGGACTAGGTTCGAAGTTAGAATGAGTGTCATTAATATGAGCTATAGATAAACGATAAATATGTGACATTTTTTTCCTCAATATAATGTCACCATCTTATACTAATTTAGCTAAACATGTCATCACTGCGCGTTGTTGTGATCTTTATATTGCAGCTCAAACAACGGAAATGATGGTACTAGTTGGCTGGATATAGCCAATACAGTTTGTATTAAAAAATGCGACCAACAGAATGTTAATAATTGATTTTTTGATTATGTATCCGTGCGCAAGTGGCTTAATTAACCAAGTTAATTATCATCGTATATAACTAAACCTTTATTCTTGATTCGTCGTTGCCACAGCTTACGTGCCAGAGCTTGCATGTTGGGAGCTAAATCCTTTGAATCAACGATTTCTAAACCAATTAAGGTTTCGATGATATCTTCAATTGTCACTATCCCTTCACTTGAGCCATATTCATCAACCACTAATGCCATTTTAGCATTACGTTTTATCATTAATTGAAACAGTGGCAATACTCTTACGGAAGAGGGGACTACAAGTAACGTTTTTAAATGAGTACCAATTTCGGTATCTGGTGCTTGGCGAGACTGAAGGATAATGTCATTACGATTGACATAACCAATCACATTATCTCGGTCACCTTGGTAAATCGGAAAACGAGTAAACGGGCTCGACAAATATTGGTCGATAAATTGCGCATGAGTGATGTGAGTCGATAATTTAAATATTACCGTTCTGGGGGTCATGATGTCGCTGACGTGCATGTCTTTCATCGATAACATTTGGGTTAAAATTTGTGATTCTTGTTCACTTAACTCACCACTGTCTTTACCCATTTTACTCATCGCGCCGAGCTCTTGACGAATGTATTGACCGTTATTACCTTTGCCTAACAGATTGGTGACTTTTTGAGACATCCAAATTAAAGGCATGGTCATTTTTTCCATCCAGAATAGGCATACCGATACCGATGGCGCCAATTTACGCCAATGATTAGCCCCTAATGTTTTAGGGATGATTTCTGAGAGGAACAAAATTAAAAAAGTTAGAACAGCTGAGAATACCCCAAGCATTTGACTACCAAACACAATAGCCGCCTGTGCGCCTGCAATAGAAGCACCCATGGTATGTGAGATGGTATTTAGCGTTAGGATAGACACTAAAGGAGAGTCAATATTTTGCTTTTGCTTATCGAGCTGCGCAGCAATAAAGGGGTTAGTTTCTTTTAGGGTTGCGATATAACTTGGAGTGACAGATAAGAGAACTGCTTCAAAAATACTACACAAAAAGGAAATCAAAATAGCAAAAGAAACAATTAGTAAAAGGGTTAACATAGTGTGAGTAAAAACTTCCTCGTAGAAGGCCATATAGCCTACAGTAATACTAACATATCACTAGATGCAGATATACTGGCTAAAACGTGATGCTAACTGTATAATTCGCCGCCCTGTTACAGGTTTTGGTGTTTTGAGGTTAGGCGAATGAGTGTAAAGAAAATCAATTTATTAGATCTTGATCGTAAAGGACTACGGGCGTTGTTCAGTGAGATGGGCGAAAAACCGTTTCGTGCCGATCAGTTAATGAAGTGGGTTTATCACTTTGGTGTTACTGACTTTGAAGAAATGAACAACATAAACAAAGTGTTGCGTACCAAACTTGCCGCGAAGTGTGAAATTGTTGCGCCTGAAATTGCGAGTTTTCAAAAGTCGAATGATGGCACTATTAAATTTGCTATCAATGTTGGCCAAGGCCAAGAAGTTGAAACCGTATATATTCCTGAAGAAGACCGCGCGACCTTGTGTGTATCGTCACAAGTCGGCTGCGCTTTAGAATGTACCTTTTGCTCAACGGGCCAACAAGGTTTTAACCGTAATTTAACGGTATCTGAAATTATTGGCCAAGTTTGGCGTGTATCGCAATTTTTAGGTTTCCATAAAGACACTGGCGATCGACCAATTTCTAACGTAGTGATGATGGGGATGGGTGAGCCTTTGCTGAACCTTGCTAACGTGATCCCTGCGATGGATATTATGCTGGATGATTTTGGCTTTAGTTTATCTAAACGTCGAGTGACGTTATCAACCTCTGGTGTAGTACCTGCACTTGATAAATTAGGTGACGCCATTGATGTCGCATTAGCGGTAAGTATTCACGCACCAAATGATGAACTGCGCGATGTGTTGGTTCCAGTTAATAAAAAATATCCATTACAAGAATTTTTAGCGGGTATTCGTCGTTATTTAGAAAAGTCTAATGCAAATCGCGGCCGCGTGACGGTTGAATATGTCATGCTTGATCATATTAATGACAGCACAGACCAAGCGCATGAACTTGCAATTCTAATGAAAGATACTCCATGTAAGATTAACTTAATTCCGTTTAACCCATACCCTGGTTCTCCTTACGGTCGTTCTTCTAACTCACGCATAGATCGTTTTTCTAAAGTGTTGATGGAACACGGCCTAACAGTGATTGTTCGTAAAACTCGTGGTGATGATATTGATGCTGCTTGTGGCCAACTAGCTGGCGATATTCGTGATAGAACAAAGCGTTTAGCAAAAAAACAAATGCAACAGAATCAGATTTCAGTCACAATGGAATAACTCGTTGTTTGCATAGATAATAGGCTTATAAATGAAGCACGGAATGCAAAAGGTTGTTCTGATTACTTTAGTGGCTTTGTCCGTCACTGCTTGTGTTACTGAGCGTACTTACAGTGGTACTGATACCCCTGTAGCAGAGCGTCGGTTTGATAAGCAGGGGGCCGCTAGAGAACGAATGCAACTTGGGTTAACTTATCTAAATCGTGGAAATAGTGAACAAGCCAAGTACAATTTAAATAAAGCTGTTGAATATGCACCGAATATCAGTGAAGTTCATATGGCAATGGCTTATTATTATCAAACAGTTGGTGATATAGAGCGAACAGAAGAGTCATATAAAAAAGCCATTAGCTTGAGTGATGTTACTGGTGATGCACGGAATAACTTTGGGGTGTTTTTGTGTCAGCAAAATAATTTTGTTGAGTCTGAGAAAATGTTTCTTGCGGCGATTGAAACACCTAAATATACCCGTACCGCATCGAGTTATGAAAACTTAGGCGTATGCAGCCGTAAAGCCGGTGATAAAGAAAAAGCGCGACAGTATTTTAATATGGCGTTAAAGTATGATCAAAGACGTAAAGTAACGTTATTAGAATTAACCGAGTTAGCCATGGAAGATGCTGACTACGGCAATGCGCGCGAACAACTCGCAAGATACCATCGAGTTGCTAGCGAATCAGCAGAAAGTTTAGCCTTAGGGATTAAGATTGAGCGGGCGGCGAATGATATAGAAGCCGTAAAACGATTTGGCATTTTACTTATTGCCAAGTTTCCTGCATCTCCACAAGCCAAAAATTATAGAGCTAACTTGAATTAATGACTAAAGAATTCGAAGTAGAACAAGACGTAGAAGAAACGTCATTGTTAAAGGATGTTGTTACTGCTGGCGCCATTTTAAAAGCGGCTCGCGAAGCAAAGGGACTCTCAATTGAGACCGTAGCAACCCAATTGCATTTACGTCCCAAGATTATCAATGATCTTGAAAATGACATTTTTGTTAATATTGCCTCCACCACATATGTTAGAGGTTATATTAAAAATTATGCCCGTGTTGTGAGTGCTGACATTAACCAAATTCAACAATGCTTAAGCCATCAGTTGCCTGAAATTGTTGCGCCTGCAATGCAAAGTTTTTCACGTAAAACGACTCATCAAGCTCGTAATAGTCGTCTTAATTTAGTGACTTATCTTATCGTTGCCGTATTGATTGCCATGTTAGTGTTGTGGTGGGTACAGAAATCATCGTTACTAACCAATGTTGATTTATCGCAGCCTACCGTTGAAGAGATTGCTGCTGAAAGCAACATGCCTGAACCGCAACAGATCATTCGAAGTGGCTCAGTGCAATCTACTGCTAATGATGTAGGTAACGAAGGCAATGATAGTGCAACAGATTCGGCTAACAAGGCAGCAATAGAAGCCGAAGATAAGCTGATTCAAACGGCACAAGATGCAGCCAGTACTGCACAACAATTAGCGGCTAGCAGCAGCGTTACAACTGCTAGTACTGAATCTTCATCAACAACCGACACCAGTTTAGCCAGTGGCGAAAGTGTGTTAACCATTGAGCTTACCGGTGATTGCTGGGTTAACGTGACTGATGCAAACGGCAAAGTGATGGTTGATGGCGTGAAGAATTCGGCACAACGAATTGAAGTTCGTGGAATAAAACCTTTTAAAGTGATTCTGGGTGCTCCTCAAGTAGCCAGCATCAGCCTCGATGGCAATAATGTCAGTTTAGCTGAGTTTGCCAACGGTCGAGTTGCAAGATTAACCCTGCCTAAAGCGTCATAATGCTTTAGCAACAGCAGTAGAGCATATTTGCATGTATAACGAATCCCCAATTATTCGCAGACCATCAACACGTATCTATGTGGGCAATGTCCCTATTGGTGATGGTGCACCGATTGCTGTTCAATCGATGACGAATACTAAAACTACCGATGTTGCGGCCACCGTGGCGCAAATTCTAGCATTAGAAAAAGTGGGCGCTGATATTGTACGTATTTCAGTACCGACAATGGATGATGCTGAAGCCTTTAAAATTATCAAACAGTCTGTCAATGTGCCATTAGTGGCCGATATTCATTTCGATTATCGTATCGCGCTTAAAGTGGCCGAATACGGTGCAGATTGCCTGCGTATTAACCCAGGTAATATCGGCAATGAAGAACGCATTCGCAGTGTGGTTGAGTGCGCCCGCGATAAAAACATTCCCATCCGTATCGGAGTGAATGGTGGCTCGCTTGAAAAAGACTTAATGGACAAATATCGTGAACCAACGCCTGAAGCATTATTTGAATCAGCGATGCGTCATGTGGATATTTTGGACCGTTTGAATTTCGATCAATTTAAAGTCAGCGTTAAAGCGTCAGATGTATTCCTAGCTGTCGCATCATACCGTCTGCTGGCTAAACAAATTCGTCAACCGTTACATTTAGGTATTACCGAAGCCGGTGGGATGCGTGCGGGTTCAGTTAAATCAGCTGTCGGTTTAGGCATGTTATTAGCTGAAGGCATTGGTGATACTTTACGTATTTCGTTAGCGGCCGATCCGGTTGAAGAAATTAAAGTTGGTTTTGATATTTTAAAGTCGCTACGTATTCGTAGCCGTGGCATTAACTTTATTGCTTGTCCTTCTTGTTCGCGCCAAGAGTTTGATGTGATTAGTACCGTCAATGAACTCGAACGTCGTCTTGAGGACATCACCACTGCAATGGATGTGTCTATTATTGGTTGCGTAGTCAACGGTCCAGGCGAAGCGTTAGTGGCTGATATCGGCTTAACTGGCGGCCATGCTAAGAGCGGTTATTATGATGACGGAGTGCGTCAAAAAGAGCGCTTTGACAATAAAAATATTGTCGATGGTTTAGAAGCAAAAATCCGCGCTAAAGCCAGCATGATGGCTAATCGCATCGCGATAATCGATAAAACTGAATAATCTTAATCCTGTGCATGGCAACCAAGAGTTGTCGATGTTGAGGGTATATTTACATTTTATTAGCGCAAGCTAATCAAGAAGTGGACACGTTAACAGTGGCAAAGCAAATCCAAGCTATTCGTGGAATGAATGATATTCTGCCTACTCAAAGTCCTTTATGGCAAAAAATCGAAGCTGTATTGCGCTCATCAGTTAGTGCATTTGGTTACAGTGAAATTCGTACACCTATTGTAGAAAGTACCGATCTTTTTAAACGCTCTATTGGTGAAGTGACCGATATTGTTGAAAAGGAAATGTACACCTTTGAAGATCGTAACAGTGACAGCTTAACCTTACGCCCTGAAGGCACAGCCTCAACAGTGCGTGCGGGTAACGAACATGGTCTGCTTTACAATCAAGAACAACGTTTATGGTATATGGGACCCATGTTTCGTCATGAGCGCCCGCAAAAAGGTCGTTACCGTCAATTCCACCAGTTTGGCGTTGAAGTTTACGGCATTGCTAGCGCCGATATTGATGCTGAAGTATTAATGTTATCTGCCCGTTTATGGGACTTGTTAGGCATTAAAGAACACGTGGCACTTGAGCTTAATACTTTAGGCGATCCGGCTGAACGTGCAGCTTACCGTGATGCCTTAATTGCATTCTTAGAGCAGCACAAAGACAAGTTAGATGAAGATAGTCAACGTCGCATGTATTCCAATCCATTGCGAGTGCTAGACAGTAAAGATCAGCAAGTGCAGGCTCTTTTAGCTGATGCTCCCGCATTGATGGACTATCTTGGTGAAGAGACCAAGACACATTTTTCAACTTTATGTGAACTCTTAGACGCTGTTGGTATCCAATACACCATTAATCCGCGTTTAGTCCGTGGTTTAGATTATTATAACCGCACTGTATTTGAATGGGTTACCACTAGCCTGGGCTCTCAAGGTACAGTATTGGCGGGTGGGCGCTATGACGGCTTAGTCGGCCAACTTGGTGGTAAAGATACCCCAGCTGTTGGTTTTGCAATGGGCCTTGAGCGTATTGTACTATTGCTTGAAACACTTGAGTTAACCAGTGATATTGCCCCAGAAGTTGACGTTTATGTCACTGCAATGGGTGAAAATTGCGTCGTTGAAGCCATTAAAGTGGCTCAAGAGTTGCGTCAACAGTTACCAACACTTAAAGTCATGAGCCATTGCGGTGGTGGCAACTTTAAAAAGCAAATGAAACGTGCCGATAAAAGTGGTGCTCAGTTTGCGTTAATTATTGGTGAAAACGAAATGGCTAATAGCCAAGTCGCTATTAAACCGCTAAGAACAAACGATGAACAACAATTGGTTACGCGTAGTGAACTCGTAGCTAAAATTGCAGAACTGATTTAAGAACAGATTTTAAAGGGGAAGTGCAAGTGGAAATTTATAGCACAGAAGAACAACAAGTAGATGCTATCAAGCAGTTCTGGAAAGATTATGGTACCTCAATTATTGTGGGTGCCGTAGTAGGCCTTGGCGGTCTATATGGTTGGAACGAATATTCAGACATGAAAGTGACGGCGGCTGAAGAAGCTTCAGAGTCGTTTCAGTCTATCGTGACACAGTCGGCTAACCCTGCTGCGTTATTGGTTCAGGCAGAAAGCTTTGCATCAGAACATGATCAGCAAGGTTATCAAGCATTGCTTGAATTAATGGTAGCAAAGTCAGCGGTTGAAGCGGGTGATTTAGCTAAAGCTGAAGCTTCATTTACTAAGATAATTGCTGCCCAACCAGGTTCTGGTTTGGGTATGGTAGCGATGATTCGTTTAGCACGTATTCAAGCAGAACAAAACAATATAGGCATGGCGTTAGCGACGTTAGATCAAGTGACAGATAAAGCATTTGCTTCACAACGTGAAGAATTGAAAGGCGACTTTTTAGTGCGTCAAGGTGATTTGGATAAAGCCAAATCAGCTTATCAAGCAGCAGTGGATAATGGTGGCGCGTTAGCCAGTCCAGCGCTGACCATGAAATTAGACAATCTAAACAAGGCATAAGGAATTTAGCCGATGAAGTCGTGGTGTAAAAATCTACTTGCCGTTGGGTTAAGTGTTGCTCTTATGTCTGCTTGTTCTTCAAGTGATGTTGAAGAAGAGCCAGTGAGTGAATTAGTTGATATACAAGCAACCGTGTTTCCTGAGATTACTTGGGATACCAGTGTCGGCGACGGTGTAGGGGATTATTACTCTCAACTTCGTCCTACCGTTCGTTACGGCAAGGTGTTTGTTGCCGATCGTAGCGGTATTGTGGTTGCCTTTGATGAAACAACCGGTGATGAGCTTTGGAAAAAAGACTTCAATGATGTCTTTGAAGATAAGCTTGAAACCAAAACCAAGGGTATTCTTTTAGCTGCAGGTGTTACCGCTGCACGTAATAAAGTGTTTGTTGGTGGCGAAACCGGTTTATTGGTTGCGCTTGACGAAGCAACGGGTGACGTTGTGTGGTCTGCGCAAGCAAATGGCGAGTTATTATCGGCACCAACAGTGGCAGAAGATGTTGTCGCGGTAAATACCAGTAAAGGCGCATTTGAAGCATTTGATATCGATAATGGTAAAAAGTTATGGACCTATGAAATGCAACTGCCAAATCTTACCTTAAGAGGTACAGGTTCTGCTGCGTATGAAGCGGGCGGTTTCTTTTTGGGAACAGCTGACGGTAAAGTCGCAGTTGTCGTTAAAAGTAATGGCCAAGCAGCTTGGGAACAAGCCGTTTTTAGTCCAACCGGTGCAAATGAGTTTACCCGGATGGCTGATATTGATATGACGCCATTAATACTGGGCGAAAATCTGTATGTTGCTAGTTACAATGGTAACTTAGTCTCTATGGAACTTCGTAGCGGTCGCGTAGTTTGGTCGCGTAAATATTCAAGCTTTAATGATTTAGCCGCTGCAGGTATTAGCCTGTATTTGGTCGATGATCATAGCCGTATTTACTCTGTCGATCGCCGTAATGGTTTAGAGTTATGGAGCACTTCAGTCCTTAAAAACCGTGAGTTAACAGCCCCTGCAGTAATTGATAATTATATTGTTGTCGGTGACTTTGAAGGTTACTTGCATTTTATTGACCGTAACAGCGGCGATATAGTTGGCCGAGTTCAAGTTGATAGTGATGGATTATATGCCCAACCTTTAGTGGTGGGTGACAAAATCTATGTTCAAGGCCGTAGCGGCAAAGTCGCGATTGTTACGTTGAACAAAGAAGAGCAAATGAATGTTGAGGAAGATACTGAAACTGATGCGGAATAAGTCATAGCACTATTTTTGCGTTAATTAAGGTATAATGTCCTTACTAGAGCCCCTGGAAGCGTTCCGGGGGCTTTTTATTGAAAAGTTTTTTAGAGGCAAAATCATGATCCCTGTAGTGGCCCTTGTAGGGCGACCGAATGTCGGCAAATCGACATTATTTAACCGTCTTACTCGTACTCGTGATGCGTTAGTCGCTGATTTCCCAGGTTTAACACGTGACCGTAAGTACGGCCGTGCATTTTTAGCTGGCTACGAGTTTATCGTTGTTGATACTGGCGGTATTGATGGCAGCGAAGAAGGGATCGAAACCAAAATGGCTGAACAGTCATTGGCCGCGATTGAAGAAGCTGACGTCGTATTATTTATGACCGATGCTCGTGCTGGTATGACCGCTGCCGATTTAGCGATTGCTCAGCATTTACGTAGCCGTGATAAAGTCACTTTTGTGGTTGCCAACAAAGTTGATGGTATTGATGCCGATTCAGCTTGTGGTGAATTTTGGTCTCTAGGTTTAGGTGAAGTCTATCAAATGGCTGCCGCGCAAGGTCGTGGTGTAACCAACATGATTGACTACGCACTAACGCCTTATGCCGAAGCTATGGGTATTGTTCGCGAACTCGACGAAGAAGGCGAGCAAGTTGAACGTGAATATACTGAAGAAGAAGCGGAAGCAGAACAAGAACGCCTACAAAACTTACCGATTAAGCTCGCCATTATTGGTAAGCCTAACGTGGGTAAATCAACACTGATTAACCGTATCCTCGGCGAAGAACGTGTCGTCGTTTATGACGAGCCAGGTACCACTCGTGACAGTATTTACATTCCAATGTCACGCGAAGGTAGAGAGTACGTGTTAATTGATACTGCTGGTGTTCGACGTCGCAGTAAAGTAAATGAAGTTATCGAGAAATTCTCGGTAATTAAAACCTTGAAAGCGGTTGAAGATGCTAACGTAGTATTATTAGTTATCGATGCACGCGAAGGTATTGCAGAGCAAGATCTTGGTTTATTAGGTTTTACCTTAAACGCAGGCCGTGCATTGGTGATTGCGATAAACAAGTGGGACGGTATTGATCAAAAAGTCAAAGACCGTGTTAAAAGCGAACTTGATCGCCGTTTAGGCTTTATCGATTTTGCTCGTATTCACTTTATTTCGGCATTACATGGCACTGGCGTTGGTCATTTATATGAGTCAATTGAAGAAGCCTACGACAGTGCGACACGTCGCGTAAGTACATCAATGCTAACGCGCGTTATGCAAATGTCGCAAGATGATCACCAACCACCATTGGTGAATGGTCGTCGTGTGAAGCTTAAATATGCTCACGCTGGCGGTTATAATCCACCAATCGTGGTTATTCATGGTAACCAAGTTAAGAAACTACCTGATTCGTATAAGCGCTATATGATGAACTATTTCCGTCGTTCATTAAAAGTAGTCGGTACGCCAATTCAGTTACGTTTCCATGAAGGTTCTAACCCGTTTGAAGGTAGAACTGAGAAGTTGACCGTGGGTCAAGAGCGTCGTCGTAAGCGTGCAATGAGCCACATTCGCGATCGTACTAAGTAACCTCGTTGTTATTTAAGTTACTTATTACTCAAAAAGCCTGACTTGTTCAGGCTTTTTTGTAGGTGTTTACCGTCTATTAGAATTGGTATTAAAGATTGGGTGAACTAGGATGCAGCAAAAAATTACCGGTTATCATTTGGATGAAGAACATCATTGGGTGGCAGAATTAGGTTGCGGCCATTTTCAACATGTACGCCATAATCCACCTTGGACTGTTCGCCCTTGGGTAATGACAGTAGAAGGTCGGCAACAGCAATTAGGAATGATCCTTATTTGTAAAAAATGCGATGTCGCGGCACCGCCAGATAGTCTCGGTTAAATTGAGTTTACCTATCTTAATACGTTAAATCACCAGTGGCTCGACACCACCATAAATACGCGGCAATGTAAGTACATATCATGCTGTCCATTACCATTGATAACCAAAAACCATCGACAAAATCTTGATTGGCATGACTCAATACCAAGCTAACAAAAAACAGCTTTTCAATGAGCGCAATGCAAAACAGCGGTTTTATCCAAGCTGAACGGAACATTGCAATAAAAAAACTGCATCCAACCATTAATACCATAAATCCCCAATGCTGAATAAATATTGTGTCACTGGAGTGATAGGCTAACTGGTTAAGGTTTTCAACAGCCCACTGTGGGAATAAAGTATAAAGTCCGCCCAATGAAGTTCCTAAACCTGCAAGGAATAACGCCATTTGACAGGTATTGTGCAGAAAATGAGTCATCTGTGAGTTCGTTCAAAGTTATTTTATCGCCATAGTGTCATGTTTTAGATTCTTTTTCGATTATTGTTATCCATAAGTGATTGTTAAGATTCCGGCGTGATAATGGCCCCATCATCGCAATCCTACCGAGGTTTATATGCAAACACAGACAACTTATCCATTATTCCATCGTCTTATTCATTGGGGGTTGGCATTGACCATGATGGTGATGTTATTAACCGTATTACTAAGGCTTGGGTGGATGGAAAAAAACCATATGGCCGCCATAATTCACCAAGGCTTAGCGAAATTAGATGTCATTATTACCGATAAACAAGCGGTGAGCATTGCTAAAAGTATTCGTGGCGTTATGTTCCAGTGGCATATTTATTTTGGCTATGCGGTGGGCGTATTTGTTTTTGCTCGGTTTGTTTATATGGCTAAATTTGGTCTGCATTATCCGTCGCCTTTTTCGCGCCAAGCTACGACAAAGCAAAAGTTTCAGGCATGGGTGTATTGGGTATTTTATGCTGGCATAGCGTTCTCTGTAATAACAGGTTTGTTACTCAAGTTTGGTCCTGAGGCAATAGAAGAACAGGCTGAAACAATTCATAAGTTGGCACTGTGGTATTTCATCCCTTTTATAAGTTTACATTTAGCAGGGATTTTAGTGGCCGAGTCTGGTAACGATAAAGGCATCGTGTCGAAAATGATTGGAGGCTAATGTTATTTTCTTTTTTTAATGGCATAAATTGTCTTTACGATATCTTTACAATGCTTAAGTGAATCTTAAGATTGGTGGACTATGTTGTTTGCAATATGTTTATTAGGTGAAAATATGATGTCAATTGGGTTATTTTGTCATTTTCGTAACATTAAGTTTATAGCGTTAAGTTTAGCGATAGGGTTAGGTGTTAATGCCCAAGCTCAAGCTGCTCCGTCATTAGAACATGATGTGTTAGATCAACAAGGCGCAAGTGTCAGTCTGCAACAATTTGCTGGCAAAGTGGTTTATGTTGATTTTTGGGCGTCTTGGTGTGCTCCATGCCGTAAATCATTTCCGTGGATGAATGCCATCCAGGCTAAATATCAACAACAAGGTTTAGAGGTAGTCGCAATTAACCTTGATGTTGATACCGCATTAGCCCATGAGTTTTTGAGCAAACTGCCGGCAAAATTTAATCTTCGTTTTGACCCTGAAGGTGATATTGCCCAAGCCTTTGAATTACAAGGTATGCCAAGTAGCTTTTTGTTCAATCGTAAAGGTGAGTTAGTGCAAACTCACATGGGTTTTTTTACCGAAAACATTCCCGCCTATGAACAAGAAATCCAAATGTTGTTACAGGAGTAAATTGATGACAAAAGTATTTTATCAACCCTTTGCCAAAGCTGTGGTGGCATTAGCCATTGTCAGTAGTTTGGTTGGCTGTTCGAACTTAGGTGTACAACCTTGGGAAAAAGATCAATTAGCTCGTGCTGATATGGCGTTGAACAGCGAAAAACTTGATCTCGCGTTAGATGACCATATTTATTTTAGTAAAGAAGGTACTAGTGGTGGTCGCTCATTAGCGGGCGGAGGTTGTGGATGCAACTAACATCTAAGCAAAGTATTGCCAGTGCGTTGGCATTAGCAAGCTGTAGTTTATTAAGCCAACAGGCCGGTGCAGCAGAACCGATTCCTGCCAATGATGATTGGAAGGTCGATGCTGCCATTATGTATTATGGCGAGCAAGACCGTGTTCAAGCTGCAGAAGCGATTGGTAATGTACAAAAAGCCTTTGGTGACAGTTCGTTATTGGACCTTAAAATTGTGGTCGACAGTTTAACCGGTGCATCAGCTTCTGGTGCAGTGGCACAAAGTGACAGTCAAACTTTCACGCGTCCGTCAGGTGATGGCCAATATACTGTCAGTGCTGGCGAAACACCGCTAGATGATACCTTTCATGATACTCGGGTTCAGCTTAGCGCTAACTGGCAAGAAGTGCTTAATCAAGATTGGACCGGTAACGTAGGTGTGTACGGTTCAAAAGAGTTTGATTATCTTTCGATGGGCATTAACGCGGGTCTTGAACGTAGTTTTAATAAAAATAACACTACATTGTCGTTATCGGGGGCATTTACCAATGATGTGGTTGACCCTGTTGGCGGTCGTCCTGTGGCAATGTCAGAAATGGTGTTTCGTGGCGATTATGCCAGTGATGCCGATTATCAAGCAGCCTTTGATCAAACGCGTTTAGCGGGTGATGATACTAAACAAACCAGTGATATTATGTTTGGTGTGACTCAGATTATTAATCGTAATTGGTTGATGCAAGCTAACTATGGTTTATCAAGTGTGTCAGGTTACATGACCGACCCGTATAAGATCCTTAGTGAGGTCGATGTTAACGGTCAAACACAAGCTTACCGTTACGAAAATCGTCCAGACTCACGCCTTAAGCACAGTGTGTTTTTACTCACCAAAGGTGCACTGGATTCTGGCGTAGTCGATTTTTCATATCGCTATAGTACTGATGATTGGGATATTCAATCGCATACTTTAGAAACGCATTACCGATATAATTTTAGTCCAACTATGTACGCACAATTGCACTTACGTTATTACCAGCAGCAAGCCGCTGAGTTTTATCAACCATTCTTGATGAGTGGCGATGCAATACCTGAGTATGCCAGCGCCGATTATCGCATTGGTGATATGACGGCTTACACCATAGGACTTAAATTTGGCCAGCGTTTATCGGGTGGCCATGAATTAAGTTATCGTATTGAGTATTATCAGCAAAATCCTGAAAATAATGGTACTGAGATACCTGGTCAGCTACAAAACTACGATTTATTCCCAGCGGTGAAAGCGATAGTAGCTCAAGTGAGTTATTCGTTTTAAGATGAATGTATCATCAATAAACAGAGTAGTTTAACTTGCTTGAACCACTAACAACAATGTCAAAAGCCCCAAAAGTGATGAGCTTACAGCCTCGTCCTTGGGGCTTTTTAGGTTCATTTAATGCTATGGCTAGCCCATGTGAATTATTAATGGCAGTTGATGACGAGTATATTGCGAGGCAAATGCTGACTATTGCTTATGACGAAGCAAAGCGTATAGAACATAAATTCAGCCGTTTTATTGAAGCTAACGTGGTGTGGCAGTTAAATCATGCCCAAGGTGAAACGACCCCGATTGATGCCGAGACAGTGCATTTATTGCAATTTGCTCAACAATGTTTTCAATTAAGTGAATCAGCATTTGATATCAGTGCCTGTCCATTAATGGCGTTATGGCGTTTTGATGGTAACCATCGTGTGCCGTTACAAACGGATATTGATGCTGCTTTGCTTAAGGTGGATTTTGCTCGTATTGCATTGACTGACAAGACCGTCTGTATGCCTGCAGACATGAGTGTCGACTTTGGCGGTATCGGTAAGGAATATGCGGTGGATCGCACTGCACAAATATTAGCGAGTCGTTGGCCAAAGCAATCGGTATTAGTTAACTTTGGTGGTGATATTGCTTGCCCGATCACCAAAAGCGATGGCTGGCAGGTGGGGATTGAAAACCCTCATAAGCTTGATAACGCTGCGGCACTGTTAACCATTCGCCAGGGGGCGTTAGCCACTAGTGGTACTACTCGGCGCTATATAGAGGTGGACGGTAAACGTTATGGGCATATTATTAATCCTAAAAAGGGTTACCCTGTAGAGCAAGCGCCATTATCGGTCACTGTGCTGGCGCCCAATTGTGTTATGGCAGGAATGTTGGCCACAATGTCGATGCTAAAAGGAGCTGATGCTGAAGGTTTTTTACAGCAACAAGGTGTCGATTTTAAGGTGTTTCGTTAATGAATAAGGGTACTGAATGCGGGTGTTATTAGTAGAAGATAATAAGTTGTTAGCACAAGGCATCGTAATGAGCTTAGCTAAATCAGGTATTCAGGTCGATCATTTAGCATCATATAATCAAGCCCAAATCGCCTTAGAAAATGAAGATTTTAGCGCCATTATTCTCGATTTAAGTTTACCCGACGGCAATGGTGCAGACTTATTAAAACAGTGGCGTAAAAATGGTATCTCATTACCTATTATTGTGTTGACCGCAAATACAGATTTTGACACCCGCTTAATGTGTTTAGATATTGGTGCCGATGATTATTTAAGTAAGCCTTTTGATGTGAGGGAATTAATTGCTAGGCTTAAGGCTATTATTCGACGCCAACATGGCCTAGATAATAACCAATTTAGCTATGGTGCTCTCAACATCGACTTTGCCCGTTGTGAAGTGCATTTTCGCGATGTGTTAGTGTCGCTTTCACGCCGTGAATATCAATTGTTACTCGAATTTGCTCAATCAGCAGGTCGCGTATTAACCCGTAATCAACTTGAACAGCTAACTTATGGCTGGGATGAAGTGGGCAGCAACTCGATTGAAGTGCATATTCATCATCTACGTAAAAAAACGGCCACTGAGCTGATCAAAACCGTGCGCGGTATAGGCTATATTTTAACTGAAACGGTATAGCTTTATTATGAGTTAGATAGGGTAGATGAAGTAAATGCTGGGCAGCCAAACAGCGACTTAATTACACTTAATACAATAAGGATATTATGTTTTCGTTACGATTATTATTAAGTTTGATTATGCTGGTGGGGATTGTTCTTACGGTAACTTTTTCGAGCATACTCAGTACGCGTGATGCTATGCATGAAGTCGAAGAATTGTTTGATGCGCAGATGGTGCAAACCGCCAAAATGTTGGAACAGTTTTATGTCGAACATTTAACAGAAGCTCAACTGGCACAATTGCTCCAGCAGCCAAGTTTGTTCCATGTTGCGGATTCAAAAATAGAAACCTTTGCTGATCAATCTAATCCTGTCACCTTGTCTTATGAGCATAAATTATCATTTCAATTACTGTCCAGCTCGGGGCAGTTACTCGCGTATTCTGATAGTTCTGGCGAGCAACAACTAACCAATTTCATCCAAGGCTATGACACTCGTAGCATCGATAATGAGTTATGGCATGTGTACAGCTTTTTCTCATCGTCGCATCAGGTATGGATTGTAACCGCACAGCGTGATGATGTTCGACGAGAGATCGTGTCATTAATTATCAGCAACACTTGGCGCTCGCCGTTAATCATTACTCCTATTATGATGTTTTTCATGTTGTTGTTAACTTATTACTTATTTAAACCGGTTAAGTTATTAGAACGTCATTTAGATAACCGCTCAGCCCAAGACCTAACCCCTATCAATTTCACTTTACCGAAGGAGTTAGCATCAACGCAAAAAGCCCTTAACGGCTTCTTGCTGCGCATTAGCGAGACGATGATCCGTGAACGTCGTTTTAGTGCCGATGCCGCCCATGAACTTAAAACGCCATTAGCGATTATTAAGTTACACAGCGATGGCTTAAGCGATGTATTGTCTAGCCAAATGCCACAAATTCAGCAGGCAACGTTGCCATATATAGAAGCCATAGGCGAGGGTGTAAACCGCATTAGCCATACAGTGGAGCAGCTGTTGTTGTTATCACGAGTGGATGCTATAGAGGCGTTAAATAAAACCGATTGTAAGCTACAAGATATTATTGAGAATGTGATAAATCAGCTAGTACACGTCATTGCCGATTACGAGTGGTATATCTTTGTTCCTAAAGATATGAACATTAATGCCGATCCGTTTTACATCGAATTAGTACTGAAAAATATTATCGAAAATGCCTGTAAATACAGTCCTAAAGAATCCTTAATAACCATTAAGGTTACTCAGGACGAGCAACAGACAAAAATTTATGTGCTTGATCAAGGCCGGGGCATGTCAGATGAGGAAATCAGCTTAGCCAAAAACCGCTTTTATCGTGTTGATGAAAACGCTTCACATGGTGCGGGTTTAGGCTTATCAATTTGTCAGCATATTATCAGTTTACATCATGGTGAATTGACTTTTAGCAAAGTAGAACCTCATGGCTTAAATGTCTGTATTGTATTACCCCATGCTCAGGTTTAGCGTGAATACTGGCAATTTTATTGATTTTATATAGACAAAAAACAACATGAGAGACAAGACCTACTCATGTTGTTTTTTGTTGTAGTTCGCGGCTTTTTTTTACTGTTTACTGTCTTTCTCTAGACGGTTTCTCTCTTGAAGGTCCGGTGTCTCTCGATTGGCTTGCACGGCGTGATGATGCATTATCACGTTGCTGACTCATTGATCGCGAAGCTTGCTGAGGCGTCGATCGAGTTGTTTCGCGAACTTGCTGCTTTTGTGGTTCACTCCTGCGTATTTGTTTTACTTGCTGTTGTGGATTGCGCATCGCGTTAACTTGCGGCTGGCGCGATGTTTCAACTCGAGTGTTACGTTGAGCTTGTTGTAATTCTTGAGTGCGCGGCTTGCTTGTTATGTTCGCCACTGGTTTTGTCTCATACTTAGGCTTAGTTTGGGCCACATCGCGTTGGCGACTGTAGTTTGACTTCATCGGCTCACCTTTGCGCTCAAATGATTTTACTTGTGCTGCTGGTTGACGTTGCTGGCTTAACTCGCGTTTTAGCTGGCTACTTTTGTGCTCAATCGGCTCATTGCGGCCTACACTTCTTAACGTTGATTTGTCACTACGCTTATCCTGCTTGCTGCTATGGTTTATGTCTTTACGCTGATCATTCACCTTGGTGGAATAATGACGAGGTTCATTGGCTTGCTGGCGTTTGGCTTCGCGTGAATAACTTACCTGCTTGTTACGTTTCTCATAATGGCCATTATAACGTTTGCTGATCACTTGGCTGTGGTAAGCCACACCTTTGCGATGCTTAGGTTTATGTTGCCAATGTTGGGCACCATGGCTGTAACTTATTTTTCGTGGTGTGTAGTAACGGTAGTTTTGACGTACTGGTACCGCAATTACACGGCGATCATGCCAATGAAAACCACTAAAAAAGAAGTTAAAGCTAATACGTACTCCGCTATCCCAGTAAATAGCACTGTGGTTAGGGCGATAATGTACATAAGCAGGTGCATTCCAATAAACCGGTGGATAACGATTCCAGCGCCAGTTGCCATAAACGATACGGCTGTCGTAATAAGGCACGTAAACAATTTCTGGGCGAACTGATTCAATAATAATCCGGCGCTCAACCCGCGACACTTTTACTTGCTCAAGGTCGGCTAAGTTGTTGGCTTCATCAGCTTGTTGTCTTAATGATTGAATGGTGTCTAGCATGCGGCCTTCATCTTGCAAAAAGGCATCGCCTACGCTTTGAGTCCACGCTAAATCATCATTTAAACGCTGCAATACATTGGGAAATGCTACCAAGGCTTTGACACTTGGGTCCCAGTCTTGCGACTCTACCTCGGTCATAATTTGGTTGGTGTCGCGGTTACCTTGGTTTGATAACCAGCGTTTGGCTTGGACAATTTCTAATGGGTACGTTGACGCAATTAATATGTGGGTTAATAAACTGTCTGGATATAGCGCTATTGGCGCGAGCATTTGTGCCAACTCAGCATCACTCACCACATCATCTTCTGCTGTATAAGTGTATGAATTAGTTGGTTGCGCCGCGTGCACATTGGTTAATGGCATACAGACCAAGGCTAAGGCGAGCAATGCCTGAGCGGGTACTTGAATGGCTTTTTTCATGTTATCTCCAGCGTCATTGATGACTGTTAGGTTCATCATAACGGGCCGAAGATGAACATAAGCTGAAAGCTCATAACGGAAGTTAATACGCTAGAACTATGCGAGAGGAGTAAGCAAGAGCAATAAGCTAGATAGATAAACTAAACAAATAGTATATAGCGGCAATCTAAAGCAGGTGTTTATTGTTGGAAAGTAAACTCAAATTGAGCGCCACCCAATGATGCCGATTGGCCAACAGTAAGTTTACCGTGATAACTGTCGACAAGGTCTCTAACGATTGCCAGTCCGATCCCGTGGCCTTGAGTGTAAGTGTCTGCACGGATCCCCCGTTCAAAAATATGTTGCTGTTTATCTTTCGGAATACCTTCTCCATCATCTTCAATTGTCATGCACAGCTGACTATCTTGCTGTGTAAGGGTTAATGTCACTTTTGTTTTCGCGGCTTTGCAGGCATTGTCTAGCACATTACCAAGCATTTCTGTTAAGTCTGCTTCATCGCCTTTAAAGCGGGCTTGTTCGTTGGGGTGATACTCAATGGTGAGGTTTTGATGTTGGTATATCTTACTTAAGGTTCTGACTAATTTAACGGCAATACTGTCAACATTAACCCCTAAGTGCCAAGCACTGCCCGCCGCGCTTTGTGCCCGCTTTAGTTGGTAAGCAATAATTTGGTTTATACGGTTAATTTGTTCCATCGAGGCGTCGCTTAAGTCAGCTTGAGTTTGGATTACCGCTAAAGGTGTTTTTAAACTGTGGGCTAAATCGGCTAACGCATTACGGTAGCGTTTACGCTGATTTTGTTCGGTTTGTAATAAGGTGTTTAACTGTTGCGCTACTTTTTGCAATTCCACAGGGTAGCGGGTACTGAGTTGCATTGATGTGCCTTGTTCTACCGCACTGAGTTCTTGGCTAAATTGGCCTAAAGGTTTTAGGGTCCATAGCAACCAGCTGAGCTGTACAATAACCAATAAGGCGGTTAACACTAGCAACCAAGTCCATAAGGTGTTAGAAAACTTTTGGATTTGTTGTAGGTATTCTTGTTGGTTTTTTATAATGTGCAGCGTCATGGTAAAAGGCTGTTCGCTGGTGGCAAAACTCACGCTAAAACTGTATATCAACTGTGGCTTGTCATTAATCAATATCGAGTCGAAGGTACTTCTACCGGTTACGGGCTTGGGTAAGTTAATCGGGGTGTTGAGGCCGAGAAATGAGTTTGAGGTCCACAGTAGCTGATTATCTTTGGTGGTGATTAACGCATAAAGACCTGAACCAATCACATTGAATTGGTTTTCAAGTAAATGAGACGGCATTTGTAATTGGTTATCTTCCACTTCTGCCATGGCTAAAACAGAGTAAACATAGGCTTTTAACTGGTTTTTTGCCGCGACATTAATTTGGGTTTCAAAGGCGTTATTAACGGTTATGCCGATAATGGGCAATAATACCAAAATCAGTAATAACGCACTGATCACAATGCGGACTTTAAGCGAGCTGAGTAGTTTACGCATCAGTGTCTAATTGACGCAGTCGATAGCCCTGACCACGCAGTGTTTCAATTAATTGATATTGATTGTCGGGGTCGAGTTTTTTACGTAAACGACGGATAAACACTTCAATCACGTTGGAGTCTAAATCAAAATCCTGATCATAAATGTGTTCAATTAAACTGCTTTTGGAATGTACCGACCCTGGGTGCAGCATCAGGTATTCAAATAGTTTGTACTCAGAACCACTAAGGTTAATTATTTGCAGGCTCTTTTTAATTTCTAAACTGCGGGTATTAATGCTAAAGGGACCATTTTGAATTACTGGACTGGCTTTACCTGCGGAGCGGCGAATTAATGCATTAATTCGTGCGACAAGTTCTTCTAGCTGAAACGGCTTACTTAAGTAATCGTCTGCGCCGGCATCTAAACCGACCACTTTATCTTGCCAACTGTCTCGAGCGGTTAAAATAATGATCGGGTAGCTAATGTCTTGCTCACGTAACTTACTGATTAATGACAAGCCATCAAGCTTAGGTAAACCGACGTCGATAATGGCGACATCGTATTGATATTCTTGAGCCTGAAATAAGCCTTCTTCACCATCGCTGGCGACATCAACAGTATATTGCGCGTCGATAAGGTGCTGTTTGATGTTTGCTTGTAGGGCTAAATCGTCTTCGACCAGTAATAATCTCATGAGCTAGTTCCTTGTAACCGAGCCATTGGTGGCATCGACTAACACATAAAAAATGACTCCATCATTGGTGAGTAATTTAATTCGATAACCAGGATGTCCATTGACGTTAGCTGATTGCACTTTTAATACTTTACCTGAATAACTTCGTTGAGCCATTTGTACAGCTTGTTGAGCGCTATTAACCACCAGGTTACTGTTCTGCTGGTTATTGTTTTGACGATTATTATTGGGGCCTGGGGAGAACTGAGCACCTGCTGATGAATGTAATGCAGCAGCATAGGACGGCACTGAGCACGCTAGTGAAAGTACTGCTAACATCAGGCCTAACATGGTGGCATTTACGTTGAGCATACGCTGCATATTGTGTTCCCTAATAACCTCATTATTGCCAGTGTAAAAGATCCCTTTCTATATAGAAACATCTACTTAATCTTATTGAGTAAATAGCCGTAAGCGAAACATAAACGCCCGTAAGATATCAGTAAATGCCAATGTATCGATGATTTGACTTGGCAGTATAAGGGGTAGCAGATGAACATTAACTGAATGGTTTACCTCTATGGGATGTTTTCGCGGTATTGATTTATAACAGTGGCACTAAAGGGTAGCGCTAACGGAAGTCTACCTTATTACTATGTTCAGCTTACGTTCATTTTGATTAGGGTTAAATGGCCTCAATATCAAGACTGTGAGGAACTAACATGAAACATAATACTGCCAAGACAGCCAATCTATCGACAATTAATACCCAGCTAAAATGGGGCGTAAGTTTATGTGTTGCCAGTGCACTCTGGTTAAGTTCGCCAACAGTTCAAGGCGCCGAGCGGATCTCTGAACAAGCTTTTGGTACATACAGTCAAGCAAGAGTCATCAATCCGCAAACGCCAGAAACTGAAGCGGACAAGCAGGCTAGGGTGAGCGCTTTACATGAGCAAGCTAAGTTGCAAGGTACCGTTACAACCCTGAATAAAAAAGTCACCCGTGAACAAGTGATGGCTAAAAATCAAAAAGCTGCCGCGACAACGGCCAACCAGCAACAACGAGCGTTGGCGCAGCAAAATCAAGTTGTTTATTACGACTTTTCTTTCTACGGTGCAGATTCAAGTTTATTTGATGACTATGATTATGATGGTTTTTATCAAACCTTTAGTGTGACCTTTGATGCTGATATAACCAGCAGTGCGGGCGACATTCAGGCTGATGTATTTGCCGAGTTATATTTAAGCCAAGATGGTGGGCCGTGGATCCATTATTACTCAACCGACGTATTCACCCTCCACGCAGATTCTAGTAATGATGATTACGAAGTGCTCACTACGTTAGCCAGTGGTTATCAAGCCGATCACTATGATGTGTTGATCGATTTATATGAGCTAGGTTATGCCGATCCGGTTGCGACAATAAGTAGTGATGAGTCCAATGCCTTGTACGCGTTGCCACTTGAAAGTAGCGACCGTGATGCGGTTTATGTGGAAGAAATTTATATTGAAACTGAACATTCAGGCGGGGCGTTATCTTGGTTAAGTATTGGCTTACTCGCTGGAGTGATTGGGTTTCGTCGACGTTTGATTAATAAAATATAACGTAAAATTTATGCTTATGTACCTTAGATCTACGTTAGAATGACGATTTTTGATTTTGTCAGTTTTTACTTATCCATATGGGATAAGTAGTTAGGAGTGTGTATGTCAGTAAAGTTAAATGCATCATTGTTATGCAGTTCATTAATCGGTTCGGCGCTGTTGTTGTCTGGTTGCCAATTACCTAATCCTTATACGGGCGAATCAGAAAATGCTAAAGCCACAAATGGCGCTATTATCGGTGGTCTTTCAGGCGCAGCCATTGGTGTACTTTCATCAAGCAAAAGCGACCGCGGTAAAGGTGCATTAATTGGTGCAGCATCTGGTGCGGCTCTTGGTGGTGGTATTGGTTATTACATGGATGTGCAAGAAGCAGAATTGCGTAAACAGTTAAAATCAACTGGCGTGAGTGTGACGCGCAACGGTGACAATATTGTACTGAACATGCCTAATGAAGTGACTTTTGCGGTTGATCAAACTGTCTTAAGTTCACGCGCTAAATCAGTGTTAAACAGTGTTGTATTAGTGGCTAAAGAATATGATGACACTCGCTTAAATGTGATTGGTTATACCGACAGTTCGGGTTCAGATTCTTATAACCTGCGTTTGTCACAAGTACGAGCGAGTGAAGTTGCGCAATATATGACGAGCCAGAAGGTTAGTGGTTCACGTGTATCTTCAACTGGTATGGGCGAGTCAAGCCCAATTGCCAGCAACTCTACCGAGCAAGGTCGTTCGCAAAATCGTCGTGTAGAAATTATATTAACACCAATGGGTAAATAGTTTTATCCGTGAGTGTGGTTAACAAGCAATGCTTGTTGATCTGTAAATAAAAAAAGCCATCGAAAGATGGCTTTTTTGTTTAACCGATAACGGAGTTAGTGAACAATAATCTAGATGACTACATGTATTTGGCACACGTAATTTGATATATGGATGGTAAGTGATCTAAATAACAAGCATATATAATCGATAATCTATCCGTTTCATGTTACGTCCTTTTGCCACATTTCTATCATCGAAATCATGCTTGTTATTTGGTTGAGACATCTGTCACTGTTGAGGTGACACTTCCTTGCTTTAACCGAGTATGAATTACATCACCATTGCTTAATTGATTGGCATTTTCGATAACATGCTCATTGGTACTTGTGATTGAGTAACCTCGGCTCAAGGTTGCCAGCGGGCTGACGGTATCAAGTTTATGGGCGGCCTGTGAAACTCGTGATTCAGCCTGTTTAAAATAATCTTTACTGGCGTCGTTAAAGCGTTCAATTAAATACCCAAGCCGTTGTTTTTCTATGGTTAAGGTATTAATTGGTGAACGTTGTTGCAAGCGATTATGTAATTGCTGGTGGCGTAAGGTTAGGCGACTGAGTTTATGCTGTAAGGCATTTTCTAAGCGCATTTGCATTTCGTCAAATCGTTGTTCAAATTGCTGCAGTTTATGTTGCGGCTCATGGCGTTGGAGTTGGTGAGATAACTGAGTTAATCGTCCATACTGCTGCAATTGGTAATGTTTCATCCCTTGCTGTAAACGCGATAGCAATAGCGCCAACTTTTCAGCTTTATTGCCTTTGTCTTTCGATAATAATTCAGCACCGGCTGACGGCGTAGGGGCGCGTACATCGGCAACATAATCACTGATAGTGGTATCTATTTCATGGCCAACAGCGCTCACCACAGGCAGTGCGCTGTTGTAAATCGCATGGGCTAAATGTTCGCTGTTGAAGCACCATAAATCTTCTAACGAGCCACCACCACGGGTAAGCAACAGTACATCAACTTCCATGCGTTGATTGGCAGTAACAATGGCTTGGCAGATTAATTGACTGGCTGTAGCACCTTGAACTTGAGTGGGGTACACAACCACTTCGATTGAGGGATCTCGGCGTGCTAATACATGCAAGATGTCTCGCAACGCCGCACCCGTTGCCGATGTGATGACACCAATTCGTTGGATATTAGTTGGAATAGGGCGTTTGGTTTCTAGGGAAAATAGGCCTTCAGCGGCCAATTTTAGTTTTAATGCTTCAAATTCTTGTGCGAGTAGTCCATCACCTGCTGGCAACATTGACTCAAGTAGCAGCTGATAATCGCCACGAGGCTCGTAAACACTGATGGCGCCTTTAATCAACACTTGTTGACCATTGACGGGTTTAAAGCGCACAGATTGATTACGGCCCTTAAACATGGCACAGCGAACTTGTGAATGAGCGTCTTTTAAGGTGAGATACCAGTGCCCTGAACTTGGGGCCGAAAAGTTTGATATTTCACCATTTAGCCAAATTTTGCCGATTTGACCTTCAAGAATATGCCTCACTTCGCTATTTAATTGCGAAACACTATAAACATTGTTTTTTGTGGCACTCATGAGAGTTCTCATTCTAACGTTAATAAAAATCCATTTTCCATTTACCAACTGCAATATGCAAGGTATAATCTCGCCGCAATATTTCACCTCAAATCCTACTTACTAGGGAGATGTTGCCATGCTACGTTTACTGAAAGATGCACTAACCTTTGATGATGTGTTGTTGGTTCCTGCCCACTCGACCGTACTCCCTAATACCGCTGTTCTTAAAACTCGTTTAACGACTAAAATCGAATTAAATATTCCACTTGTGTCTGCTGCTATGGACACTGTGACTGAATCTCGTCTTGCGATCGCGATGGCGCAAGAAGGTGGTTTAGGATTTATTCATAAAAACATGAGTATTGAGCAACAAGCCGAAGAAGTCCGTAAAGTTAAAAGTTATGAAGCCGGTATTGTTCAAGATCCCGTTACTGTTACACCTACCACAAGCTTAACTGATTTACGTTTATTAACTGAACATAATGGTTTTGCTGGTTACCCTGTAGTCAATGATGCACACGAACTAGTGGGCATTATTACAGGTCGTGACGTGCGTTTTGTGACTGATTGGAGCAAAACCGTTGCCGACATGATGACCCCTAAAGATCGTCTAGTCACAGTAACGGAAGGTACTAAGTTAGATGAAGTACAAAAACTAATGCATTCTCATCGTATTGAGAAAGTCTTAGTGGTTGATAAAAACTTTAAACTCAAAGGCTTAGTCACCGTTAAAGATTTCGAAAAAGCTGAACGCAAACCAAACGCATGTAAAGACGAATTAGGTCGTTTACGTGTGGGCGCTGCAGTTGGCGCGGGTCCTGGCAATGAAGAGCGTGTTGACGCGCTCGTAAAAGCCGGTGTTGACGTGTTATTGATTGACTCATCACATGGTCACTCAGAAGGCGTATTGCAGCGTATTCGTGACACTAGAGCCAAATACCCTGATTTACAAATTGTTGGCGGCAACGTTGCCACCGCATCTGGTGCAATTGCGCTAGTTGAAGCGGGCGTTAACGCCGTTAAAGTCGGTATTGGCCCTGGTTCAATTTGTACCACTCGTATTGTAACGGGTGTCGGTGTACCACAAATCACTGCGGTATCTGATGCTGCTGAAGCAGTACTCGCCTTAGGCATTCCTGTTATTGCTGATGGCGGTATTCGTTTTTCTGGCGACTTAGCTAAAGCATTAGCTGCAGGTGCATCATGCATCATGGCGGGTTCTATGTTTGCTGGTACTGAAGAAGCGCCGGGTGAAACTGAACTTTACCAAGGTCGTGCTTATAAGTCATACCGTGGTATGGGATCTCTGGGCGCTATGGGCCAAACTCAAGGTTCATCTGACCGTTACTTCCAAAGTGACAACGCAGCAGACAAACTCGTACCTGAAGGTGTTGAAGGTCGCGTGCCGTACAAAGGTAAGTTGAAAGAGATCATTCATCAACACATGGGCGGCTTGCGTTCATGCATGGGCTTAACCGGTTGTGCCACGATTAAAGAGTTAAATGAAAAAGCACAGTTTGTAAGAGTGACTTCAGCAGGTATGGGTGAGTCACACGTTCATGACGTGACCATTACCAAAGAAGCACCAAACTATCGTTCGTAATTATGATAAGGGCGACGTTATGTCGCCCTCGTTTTATTAGCGTTAATTTGACCGCATCAATTGGATGCGAGTTATTACACTTAATTAATATGTAAAGGTTATTCATGAGTAATATTCACGATCATAAGATTCTAATCCTCGATTTTGGTTCTCAGTACACTCAACTTATTGCGCGTCGTATCCGTGAAATTGGTGTGTATTGTGAGTTATGGGCGTGGGATGTGAGCGAAGCGCAAATTCGTGAGTTTGCCCCAAATGGTATTATTTTAGCCGGTGGCCCTGAAAGTGTCACAGCAGATAATTCACCGCGTGCCCCTGAATATGTGTTTACTGCTGGTGTACCGGTATTGGGTATTTGTTACGGCATGCAAACCATGTCAGAACAGCTTGGTGGCAAAGTGATTCAAGGCGTTGGCGAAGGTGAGTTTGGTTACGCACAAATTGAATTGCAAACCACATCAGCTTTGTTTAAAAGCATTGAAGATGCCGTTAGCGAAGAAGGCAAACCTTTGCTTGATGTGTGGATGAGCCACGGCGATAAAGTGTCTGCTATCCCTGAAGGTTTTGTGACCGTAGCGAAAACGGCAACTTGTCCGTTTGCCGCTATGGCCAATGAAGAGAAAGGTTTTTACGGCGTACAGTTTCACCCAGAAGTGACGCATACTCGCCAAGGTCAGCGTATGCTAGAGCATTTCGCGCTAGACATTTGTGGCTGTAAAGCCAATTGGAAGCCATCATCAATTATTGAAGATGCTATTGAGCGTTTAAAAAAGCAAATTGGTGATGACGAAGTTATTCTGGGTTTATCTGGCGGGGTAGATTCATCGGTTGTGGCGATGTTATTACATCGTGCGATTGGCGATAAACTAACGTGTGTGTTTGTTGATAACGGTTTGCTGCGTTTGAATGAAGCGGATCAAGTATTAGAAATGTTTGGCGATCATTTTGGACTCAAAATTGTTCACGTCGATGCTGAAAACCGTTTCTTAGATGCGATGGCTGGCGAAGCAGAACCAGAAGCCAAACGTAAAATCATTGGCCGTGTGTTTGTTGAGATTTTCGACGAAGAATCAAAGAAATGCGCTAATGCCAAATGGCTAGCCCAAGGTACTATCTATCCTGATGTGATTGAATCAGCGGGCAGTGCAACGGGTAAAGCGCATGTGATTAAGTCGCACCACAATGTTGGCGGTTTACCTGCCAATATGAAGATGGGTTTAGTTGAGCCATTACGTGAATTATTTAAAGATGAAGTGCGTAAAATCGGTTTAGAGTTAGGCTTGCCTTACAACATGCTTTATCGTCATCCGTTTCCAGGACCTGGTCTAGGTGTTCGTGTACTTGGCGAAGTCAAAAAAGAGTATTGTGATTTATTGCGCAGTGCCGATGCTATCTTTATTGAAGAACTGCATAAAGCTGATTTGTATAATAAAGTCAGCCAAGCCTTTACCGTTTTCTTACCTGTTCGTTCGGTAGGCGTAATGGGTGATGGTCGTAAGTATGATTGGGTTGTATCGTTACGCGCGGTAGAAACTATCGACTTTATGACTGCGCATTGGGCACATTTACCGTATGGTTTCTTGGGTCGCGTGTCGAATCGTATTATCAATGAAGTCGATGGTATTTCACGTGTGGTTTATGATATTTCAGGTAAGCCTCCAGCAACAATTGAATGGGAATAACGCAGTAGCGTGACTCCTTACTTTAAATAAAAAGACGCTGCGGCGTCTTTTTTATTTGCTAGAATAGCTGCGTATGACAATTACCTAGGTTTTATAGAGTGACAGATACCCCAAAAAAACACGTTTCCAGCGATACTTGCCCACTTTCTAATGCGCACAATGAGAAATCGAATCAGCTTCAGCGCGCCATTGATGAAAAGTGGATGCGTTTAGCGATGCAACTTGCCGAGCAAGCCGAGCTAAAAGGCGAAGTGCCAGTGGGTGCCGTATTGGTTAAAGACGATGTATTGATTGCCAGTGGTTGTAATTTAAGTATTGTGAATCACGATCCAACCGCTCATGCCGAGATGGAATGTATTCGTCAAGCCGGCAAGGTGTTAGAGAATTATCGTATGCTCGACACGACTTTATATGTCACGTTAGAACCCTGCACTATGTGCGCAGGTGCCATGGTGCACAGTCGTATTGCGCGGGTTGTTTATGGTGCAGATGATTTAAAAACTGGCGCGGCAGGTAGCGTGATTAATTTATTACAACATCCAGTTTTTAATCATCAGCTTGAAGTCAGTTCAGGTGTGTTGGCTGCAGAGTGTGGTGCGCAGCTAAGTGCATTTTTTCAACGACGTAGAGCAGAAAAAAAAGCACTCAAACAGTTAGCTATAAAATAGACTGATTGAGTGACTGGTTTTTATGTGGTTAACGGAAGATTAATTTTCAGTTTGTACCAATAAAAAATGAGCTCGTTGACGATTTTGAATGCGGCTTTTATGTACTTTAAGCATGACGCGACGACGTGACATGGTGTTGCTTATAGCTCTTCTTCTCATACCGTGATCCCTTAATATTGGCTAACCTCATCGAGGTTACTGATAAACCGCATACTTTAGCAGAATGCTTTCTTACGATAAATTCAGCACCATAGTACCTTATATTCGTGACGATTATCGGTCAGGTTTATGACGATAAGCGTGTCAGCACAATAATTAGTGTGCTGCTTCATGGATATTTTTTGAAGCGTCTTCAGCAATGATTTCAATTTGTTGAGGTTCTTCAATAATCTCCAACTTTTGGGTTTGATTATCGATCCACACTAAGGTGTCGTAATAACGACGAATACTGTCAACATAATGAACAGCTTCGCTACCACGGGCATAACCATATCGAGTTTGTTTATAATATTTAGATTGTTGCAGCAAAGGTAATACTTTTTTGACATCACGCCATGCGCTAGGATCCATTCCCATTGATTCAGTTAATCGTCGTGCATCTTCAACATGACCTAAACCGATATTATAGGAAGCCAGTGCGAACCAGATCCGTTGAGCTTCAGAGATGGTGTCAGGCAATCTCTCCATCATGTCTTTTAAATAAAATGCCCCACCACGTATACTTTGTTCTGCATCTAAGCGATCATCTACACCAACATAAGCCGCTGTAGGTTGGGTTAGCATCATCATACCTCTCACCCCTGTAGGTGAGCGAGCACTCGGGTTCCAGTGTGATTCTTGATAACTAGCAGCCGCTAATTTACGCCAATCTAACTCTCCAGAATACTGCTCGAAAAAACTACGATATTCGGGCAGGATGTTATCAATTGCGCGGATAAAGGCACGAGTGTCAACGTAATCAAAACGCTTAACATGGCCAAAATACTTCTCGTTTAAATGCTCCAGCGTACCCGCACGCCTTTCTTTATGCCAAAAAGCCAATAGTTTACTCATTAAACGGTCGCTGTTATTAGGCGGTAATAGCCACACCACTTCGACCTTTTCTTCTAAAATCATCCCCGCGCGTAGTTCAGGTAAAAAACGCTGATTGATCAATAAACTATTTGAATCTGAAATGGTGTAGTTCAATTCACCGTTGGCAATTAATGCAAACAGTTCTTCATTGTCTTTGTCGTTGACTTGATTCCACATCAACTCAGGATAGTCTTTTTGTAATTTGGTTAAGGTATTGACTGAAGATGAGTTAGCCATGACAGTAATTTCACCTGACAGAGTACTAATATCTTTGGGCTCCGGAGTGCCTTCCTTATAAACCAACACTTGGTTGACTTTATATAAGGTGGGTCCGAGCTTAAATTGTTGACTACGGTTAGGGGTTTTAGCGATGCCAGCCGCAATAATATCAATCTTGTTTTCTTTTAATGCCGCGAATAATAGCTTGCGATTGGTGTACGGGATCATTTCTAAAGGAACGGCTAAATAGTCAGCAAAGCGCTGCGCCATTTCGAAGTCGAATCCGCTTTCACCCTGTTCTGAATTAAGATAAATCTGCGGGCCATATAATGTCCCTACCTTTAATACGGTACGCTTAGGTGCGGGGGCGGCAATATCAACATCTTGAATATCAACAGGTTGACAGGCGGATAATATCCCGCAAAGTAAGATTATGAATAAGGTTTTGATCATATTTATTAATTGGTTATCTTAAGTTGTTTCGTTAATGTCACCAGAATGATGTGTAAAAACGAATGAAATACCGGTTGAATAGCCTTTAAATATGTAGGGGAGTTAGCTTATTTTTTGCTTACTTTATCAGTAGTTTTCCTAAACGCCTATAGTTGAGTAAATAAGCAGCATTTAGTGGTTGTTTTTTGTTAAAAGGTAAAGTGTTTATGTTATTCATTTTAGCATTACTTGAATGGGATATTTTCCCTATCAGGAAACACTGTTTTCACCTGCGCTTGAAGGTGATTTGTAGTGTGCAATTCCCTATAATAGCGCCAATTCTGATCCTCCTATATTATAAGGTGAATAGACGTGATGGAAATCATTCGCGGAGCCCCAGCACTATCTGCATTTAGAGTTCAAAAACTCATGGAGGCTTGCGAAAACGCAGCGCTTCCTGTATCGCAAATTTATGCTGAATATGTACATTTAGCCAATTTGAGTGAACCACTAGATGATAATGAACGTCTACAGTTAGAAACTATTCTTACTTATGGCCCAGCTATTGAGTCTCATGCCCCACAAGGCACTTTACTGTTTGTTACTCCTCGTCCTGGCACTATTTCTCCTTGGTCTTCTAAAGCAACTGATATTGCCCACAACTGTGGCTTAGGCAAAGTTAACCGTCTTGAGCGTGGTATTGCTTATTATGTAGAAGCGTCAGTATTAACAGCCGAGCAGCAAAAACTACTGCAAGGTTTATTACATGACCGCATGGTCGAAGTCATGCTGCCGGCGTTTGAAGCTGCTGAAATATTATTTGCTCGTACAGAACCAGCAAAATTTAGCAGTGTAAATATTCTTGCTGAAGGCCGCCGCGCCTTAGAAGTGGCCAATATTAAGCTAGGCTTGGCCCTTGCCGATGATGAAATTGACTATTTAATTGAAAATTTTGTTCGTTTAAAGCGTAACCCTAACGACATCGAACTAATGATGTTTGCTCAAGCAAACTCGGAACATTGTCGCCACAAAATTTTCAATGCAGATTGGACAATCGATGGCGAAGTACAGCCAAAATCATTGTTCAAAATGATTAAAAACACTTTTGAAGTCACGCCCGATTACGTGTTATCAGCTTACAAAGATAATGCCGCAGTGATGACGGGTCCGGTAGCGGGTCGTTTTTTCCCTGATCCCGATGGTGTTTATAACTATCACACCGAACCAATGCATATATTGATGAAAGTAGAAACTCACAATCATCCTACCGCTATTAGCCCATATCCTGGTGCTGCTACTGGTTCTGGTGGTGAAATTCGCGATGAGGGTGCTACTGGCCGAGGTTCTAAACCTAAAGCGGGTTTATCTGGTTTTACTGTTTCTAACTTGAAAATTCCTGGTTTTGTACAACCATGGGAAGGGGATTACGGTAAGCCAGATCGTATCGTCACTCCGTTAGAAATCATGCTCGAAGGCCCTCTTGGCGGCGCAGCATTTAACAATGAATTTGGTCGTCCTGCCATTACCGGTTATTTCCGCACCTACGAGCAATTAGTCTCTAGCCACAATGGCGTTGAAGTGCGTGGTTATCATAAGCCGATTATGATTGCCGGTGGCTTAGGCAATATCCGAGAAGAACACGTTCAAAAAGGTGAGATTACCGTTGGCGCTAAGCTTATTGTGCTTGGTGGACCGGCAATGAACATTGGCTTAGGTGGCGGCGCCGCATCTTCTATGGCGTCTGGTCAGTCTAGCGAAGATTTAGATTTTGCCTCTGTACAACGTGAAAACCCAGAAATGGAACGTCGTTGTCAGGAAGTTATCGACCGCTGCTGGCAGTTAGGTGACACCAACCCAATTCAATTTATTCACGATGTGGGCGCTGGTGGATTATCTAATGCGTTCCCTGAGTTAGTGAATGATGCTGATCGCGGTGGGGTATTCAATTTACGTAATGTTCCTTCTGACGAGCCAGGCATGAGCCCGCTTGAAATTTGGTGTAATGAATCTCAAGAGCGTTATGTGTTATCGGTTGCACCAGAGAACTTACAACAATTTGCTGATATTTGTGCCCGTGAACGCGCGCCATTTGCGGTGGTTGGTGAAGCAACTGCAGAGATGCATTTAACGCTTGCCGACAGTCACTTTAATAACAAGCCGATTGATTTACCGCTTGAAGTTTTATTAGGTAAAGCGCCTAAAATGAGCCGTGATGTGGTGACTGCCAAAGCAGTATCGCCAGCGTTAGATCAAACTAAAATTGAGCTAAAAGATGCCGTTAAGCGCATTTTAACCTTGCCAACCGTGGCTGACAAAACCTTCCTTATCACCATAGGTGATCGCTCCGTCACTGGTTTAGTTAATCGCGACCAAATGGTGGGTCCATGGCAGGTTCCTGTTGCCGACTGTGCAGTAACCGCATCAAGTTATGACAGTTACTGCGGTGAAGCGATGTCGATGGGTGAGCGTACTCCGTTAGCATTACTCGACTTTGACGCCTCTGCTCGTATGGCAGTTGCCGAATCGATTATGAACATTGCCGGTACTGACATTGGCTCGTTCAAGCGTATTAAGCTTTCTGCTAACTGGATGTCTCCAGCGGGTCACCCAGGCGAAGATGCGGGTTTATACCAGGCGGTTAAAGCGATTGGTGAAGACCTTTGTCCTGAACTTGGTATCACGATTCCTGTCGGTAAAGACTCCATGTCAATGAAAACCGCATGGGAAGAAAATGGTACTCAGAAAACTGTCACATCGCCTATGTCGTTAGTCATCACTGCTTTTGGTGTGGTGCAAGACATTCGTAAAACGGTAACGCCGCAACTTCGTGATGATAAAGGTGACAGTGCATTATTAATGCTGGACTTAAGCAATGGCCAAAATCGTTTAGGCGGTTCTTGTTTAGCGCAGGTTTATAGTGAGTTAGGCGATATTGCACCCACATTAGATAAAACCGCTAACTTAGCGGGCTTTTTTGAAGTGATGCAGCAGTTAGTCGCCGAGCAAGCGGTTATGGCTTATCACGACCGTAGCGACGGCGGTTTATTTACCACCTTAGTGGAAATGGCTTTTGCTGGTAATACCGGGTTAATGATTGATTTAGCCAGCTTGAATGGTACTGATTTAGAGCGTTTATTTAACGAAGAAATTGGTGCTGTAATTCAAGTCAGAGCTGTTGATGCCAAAGCCATTGCTGCACAATTTGAGGCTAAAGGTGTCACGTGTCATCACATTGGTGGCTTACAAGCGGCAGACAAGATTAGCATTAACGATGGCGAGCGAGTGATATTTGCTGACAGCCGTACTGCACTGCGTACCTTATGGTCAGAAACAACCTATCGCATGCAAGCGCTACGTGACAACCCAGAATGTGCGCGTGAAGAGTATGAGCTTAAACAACAAGCTGATGCGCCAGGTTTAACGGTTAAATTGGGCTTTAATCCAAGTGAAGATGTGGCTGCACCTTATATTCTTAAAGGCGCTGCCCCTAAAATGGCTATTTTACGTGAGCAGGGCGTTAACTCTCATGTTGAAATGGCAGCCGCTTTTGACCGTGCCGGTTTTGAAAGCCGCGACGTGCACATGTCGGACATTTTATCTGGCCGTATTAGCCTTGAAGAATTCCAAGGCCTAGTGGCTTGTGGCGGATTCTCATATGGTGACGTGTTAGGTGCTGGTGAAGGTTGGGCTAAGTCGATTCTGTTTAATGACCGTGCTCGCGATGAGTTTAGCCGTTTCTTCGAACGTGATTCAAGCATCGCCCTTGGCGTGTGTAATGGTTGTCAGATGTTATCTAATCTGAAAGAAATTATTCCAGGAAGTGAGCATTGGCCGCGTTTTGTGCGTAACCGCTCAGAGCGTTTTGAAGCTCGATTCAGTTTGGTTGAAGTGCAACAAAATCCATCGGTATTTTTTGAAGGCATGGTCGGTTCTCGTATGCCTATCGCAGTATCGCATGGTGAAGGCTTAGTTGAATTTGCCAATGCTCAAGCGTTAGCAAATGCAGAAGCATCGGGCACTATTGCACTGCGCTATGTTGATGGCCATGGTCAAATTGCGACCCAGTACCCAGAAAACCCAAATGGTTCTGCCAATGGCTTAACGGGTATTTGTACCACTGATGGTCGCGTAACCATTATGATGCCGCATCCTGAACGAGTATTTAGAACTGTTGCTAATTCATGGCATCCAGATAACTGGGGTGAAGATAGCCCATGGATGCGCATGTTCCGTAATGCACGAGTGAAAATCGGCTAATCGCAAATTAAATTTTTAGTTTAGCTAAAGCACTTGATTTAGCTAAAACACTTAATTTCTAAAGCAAAAGGCGACTCCTTTGAGTCAATGCCGATCGTTTAAGGGCACTTGACCGATCTTGCAGATGAAAGATAATCCCTACCAGTATTCTGGTGGGGATTTTTTATGTTTGAGCAAGAGCTTGAATTAGTTCATGAGTCTGTTGAAGAAAGTGGGTCTTATGGTTCTGTAATGGAGGCTATTGATTCTGAGTGGATCGAACAATCACTCCTTTCAGCTAACAAGGCGAGTATCCGTAATCGCCGTCTGCCTGCGCAGCAGGCAGTCTGGCTAGTGCTTTGGATGGGATTAATACGTAACCAGTCCATCAAAGAAGTCTGTAGCTCGATGGATATAGCACTTCAATCTGGAGACTCCACCTGGTCTCGTGTAGCACCGAGTGTATTGACGGATTGCCGACGACGCTTAGGTGAAGCCCCAATGTCTTACTTATTTAAATCCACTATATCAGCCTGGCTTGAGCAAGCGTTAGGGGACCAAAATACACTAGGGCTTACCACTCTTGCCGTTGATGGAACGGTGTTTCGTTGCCAAGACTCTGAAGAAAATGCCAATGAGTTTGGTTTTATTTCAAAAACACACAAACCCTATCCTCAACTTCGATTAGTCAGCCTTATATCTACTGAAACCAGAATGGTATTAGGTGCTGCCTTTGATGGTTGTCACGTAGGAGAGATCACACTCGCACAGCGTTTAGTTCAAGATACACCTGATAACTCCTTAACCCTATTTGACCGTTGTTATTTCTCTGCTGACTTATTAGTCAATTGGCAAAGCTCTGGAGTACAGCGACATTGGCTGACACCCGTAAAGTCAAAAATGCGTTACGAGGTGGTCGAAGAGTTTGCGAATAATGATTTGCTCATTGATATGCCAGTCTCTCCCCAAGCGAGAAAGAAAAACCCCGAGCTTCCCGAAACATGGCGTGCCCGTTTTATTGCTTATCAAGAGCCAAAAGGTGAAATAAAAGGCTTCGTCACCTCATTGGTTGATCCCGTTAAGTATCCGCTGGACAAGCTACTTAATATCTACTGGCAACGCTGGGAAATAGAAGAAGGATACGGTGAACTTAAGCAAACCCAGCTACAAAGCAAGGTGACGTTACGAAGCAAATTTGTTGAAGGTGTTAAGCAAGAATTGTGGGGAGTGCTTATCGCTTATAATCTGGTTCGTTTAGAAATGACAGCGATAGCAAAGGAAGCTAAAGTTGCGCCAACCCGTATCAGTTTTACCGCGGCAATAAGCTTGATAGATACACAATTAAGGTGGCTTGCTTTATCACCAGATGGAAAGCTGCCAGCGAAACTTAAGCAAATGCGAGCCGATATAAAACACTTTATCCTTCCAGATAAAAGAAAGCACCGAACGTATCCACGCTCAGTGCTCTATATACCTAGCCGTTATCCACTTAAATATAAACAGTAATGCTTATCCGAATAGCATTAACTCCTTTGAGTCGCCTTTTTTATTGGTTTCAATTTGTTTACCGCTGCTGATTTTATGTTGTGGTGATAAAGAAAAACCCCATAGATTTATTCTATGGGGTTTTCTGATTCGTTATCCTTGGATCATAACGATTACCGCTTAATATTATTTCTGCGCTAACAAAAACATTCACTAAACACGGTATAGATAAAAACGTGAGCTCGCTTATTTCACTTCTTTAGCAGTAAACATTTCAGTAAAAACACGTTTGTACAAGTTGGCAATATGTTCGAATAATTGAGTCATAGCACATTCTCTCTAGGTTAGGTCACTGGAATTAAGACAACGACTCATTGCACTACTTAGTGTTCGTCTTCTTAATTGTGCGCAAATTATACAATTGAACTAATGTATGCTCAAACGAGAAAAAATGATGTTTGGCATTAGTTTATTTAATGAATTATTGTATTATTTTAATTTAATTTTTAAAATAAATTTACTTATACTTAATTTAAACAGTGCGTTATGTATATCATGGTGTATTGTTAATTATAGAAATATTTATCTAATATTAATTTTTTGTGTATTTAACTACTTTTTATTAACAATCTGAGTGAGCAGGGTGTTTTGTCAAAAATAATACATGCTTGCTTTTTATTCCTAGCAATTATCCATTTTTTGTCAATACCTCAAGATAGGGGGTCGATGGTTGTACAATTTTTATTACAACGAATACCACAAGTTTCTTGTTGAGTTGTGATCCATCTGACATCAAATGTGCATCGAATAGGTGTGAGATCGACTGTAAAGGACTGATTTTTTAAGTCAAAAAATTATTCATGCAAATAATCTAATGCTTATCACATTTTTGATTAAAAAATATGATCTACCAAGCCATTATACCGTAAGATATAGGGCGTTTAGGACTGGACTTGAAAACACAGGCAAATAGATTAATTTATCATTTTTCACTCTTTGGTGAGTTGTCCACTGCTTCAATATTACCGTTTTCAGGTATAACATCATCATTATGGTAACCGAGTGTTGCTATGTCGTATTTGGTTGTACTGAAGTAAGGAGTCGCCAATGATTATCGAAGAGGTCGTTGAGCTATCGCGTTTTCAATTTGCGCTGACAGCCATGTATCATTTTTTATTTGTTCCACTCACCCTAGGTTTAGCCTTTATTCTTGCGATTATGGAATCACTGTATGTGATGACCAATAAGCAAGTTTATAAAGACATGACTAAATTTTGGGGTAAGTTGTTTGGGATTAACTTTGCCTTAGGCGTAACAACGGGTTTAGCGATGGAGTTCCAGTTTGGTACTAACTGGTCCTACTATTCTCATTACGTAGGTGACATTTTTGGCGCGCCTCTGGCGATTGAAGGCTTAATGGCGTTCTTCCTTGAGTCTACGTTAGTCGGGATGTTCTTTTTTGGTTGGGATCGTTTCAGCAAACGCCAACATTTAGTCGTCACTTGGCTTGTCGCTCTTGGCTCTAATATGTCAGCTTTATGGATTTTGATCGCCAATGGTTGGATGCAAAATCCAGTGGGTTCGGTGTTTAACTACGAAACTATGCGTATGGAAATGACCAATTTTGCCGAAGTGGTATTTAACCCCGTCGCGCAAGTTAAGTTTGTTCATACCGTCGCATCTGGTTATGTTGCCGGTGCCATGTTTGTACTTGCCATTAGCTCATATTACATATTGAAAGGCCGAGATTTACCTTTTGCTCGTCGCTCATTCGCTATTGCAGCAAGCTTTGGTATGGCATCCATTTTATCAGTCATCGTGTTAGGCGATGAATCGGGTTATGAAGTCGGTGAAGTGCAACGTGTTAAATTAGCGGCAATTGAAGCTGAATGGCACACTGAACCTGCACCAGCAGCCTTTACGGCATTTGGTTTCCCTAACCAAGAAACTATGCACACGGATTACGCCGTTAAGATCCCATATGCGATGGGTATCATTGCGACACGTTCTTTAGATGGAGAAGTAACCGGTATTAAGGATCTTATTAAAGATCACGAAGTACGAATTCGTAACGGTATGGTTGCGTATGCTTTACTTGAAAAATTACGTGCAGGTGATAAATCGGTTGAGGTTAGAGAGCAATTTGAAGCAACCAAAATCGACCTGGGTTATGGTTTCTTGCTTAAGCGTTATACCGACAAAGTGGTTGATGCGACTGAAGAGCAAATTATTGCAGCGTCTTATGACTCAATTCCTACTGTAGCCCCTATGTTCTGGAGTTTCCGCTTAATGGTTGGCTCTGGGGTGATAATGCTATTGGTGTTTGCTGCAGCCTTCTGGCAAAGCACTCGTCATCAAATCGCCGAGAAAAAGTGGGTACTTCGTGCTGCTCTTTACAGTTTGCCACTTCCATGGGTAGCCATTGAAGCTGGTTGGTTTGTGTCAGAGTTTGGTCGCCAACCTTGGACCATTTCTGAAGTGCTGCCAACATTCATGTCGGCGTCTAGTTTAACGACGGCGGATCTTTGGTTCAGTATTATTTCGATTACGGTGTTCTATACCATCCTGTTGGTGATAGAAGCTTACTTGATGTATAAGTTTGCTCGTCTTGGTCCAAGCAGCTTAAAGACCGGTCGTTATCATTTCGAAAACCAAGATGCTTAATCTGAGGACCTGATTATGTTTGATTATGAAGTATTAAGATTTATTTGGTGGGCGTTAATCGGCGTGCTGTTTATTGGTTTCACCGTGACAGATGGCTTTGATATGGGCGTAGGTATATTGTTACCCGTTATTGGTAAAGATGATACTGAACGCCGTATTATGATTAACACTATCGCACCACATTGGGACGGTAACCAAGTATGGCTAGTGACGGCTGGTGGCGCGTTATTTGCTGCTTGGCCTATGGTCTACGCGGTATCGTTTTCAGGCTTTTATGTGGCAATGATGCTAGTGCTATTTGCATTGTTTTTACGTCCAGTCGGTTTTGATTATCGTTCTAAAATTGAAGATCCAAGATGGCGTAAGTCATGGGATAGAGCATTATTTGTCGGCAGTTTTGTACCACCGTTAATCATTGGTGTGGCGTTTGGTAACCTGCTTCAAGGCGTACCATTTAACTTTGATGAATATCTACGTGCTACTTATCATGGCGGTCTGTTGGGTTTATTGAATCCGTTTGGTTTATTAGCCGGTCTTGTGAGTGTCACTATGGTGATAATGCAAGGTTCTACATGGTTACAAATGAAGACCGACGGAGAGCTGCGGGTTAGAAGTGCTAAAGTATCGCAAGTTTGTGGTGGTTTATTAGTGGTTCTATTTGGTGCAGCTGGTGTTTGGCTTGTAAACGGTATTGATGGTTATGTTATTACCTCAGCCCTTGACCTTGCTGGCCCGTCAAATCCAACTACTAAGACAGTGGCGGTTGAAGCGGGTGCTTGGTTAACCAACTATGATAAATATCCTCTTACCATGTTATTCCCGGTGTTAGGATTATTAATGCCAATATTGGTGATTTTTGCCAGTCGTTTAAATCGTAGTGGATTTGCGTTCTTTTTCAGTTCGCTTGCGGTTGCTAGTGTCATTTTAACCTGTGGTGCAGCAATGTTCCCATTTGTTATGCCTTCATCATTAGAACCTAATGTCAGCTTAACAATGTGGGATGCTACAGCCAGCCAAATGTCACTAAAAGTGATGACCGTTGCCGCTATTATCTTCGTACCTACAGTATTAAGTTACACCATTTGGACTTACTACAAGATGTACGGCCGCTTAAATCGTGAGTATGTTGAAAACAACAAAAGCTCACTTTACTAAATTAAGGAGCAACGTCTATGTGGTATTTTGCGTGGATTTTAGGGGTATTGTTAGCGTGTTCATTCGGTATCATCAACGCGTTATGGCTTGAGAATACTGAAAATATGGATCGTAACAACGAACTATAAACGTTATATCGTTTGATATAAAAAAACCGCTTTAGTAATAAAGCGGTTTTTTATTGGCTACTCATCTTGTTTACAAAACTAAAATCGACCGGTTTTAACTTATGACTCAATCTAGCACTCATTAGCTTGTTACTTAGTGGCTGTTAACAAAGCCAATTTTATGTTCAGTCGCCGCCTTTTAAAAAGCCCAAAAAATATGTAGTACACTCGGCACTGCTAAGTAAGATTTTTATTCAAAGATACCAGGAAATACAGTTCAATTCCCAAGTGTTAACAGAAATATTGTCTATAATTAATTAACGCTAATTGTTTGTTTTTTGAACATGGCAATTTGTTAGTAATGCACTTAACGGGAGATATATAATGAGTAGTTGGATTTTAGTCGCGGATAGCGCACATGCACGTCTATTTAACGCAGAAACAGCAAAATCTACATTAATTGAGATTAAGAGTATGATCCATCCCGAAGCACAGCAGCATGAACAGGAACTAACCTCAGATCTACCAGGCCGTCAGGCTGGAGGAGCAACCAATAGTCATCATTCTGTCGGGGGGAAAACAGAGCCTAAAAAGAATGAGGCTGTCGAATTTGCTAGGGAGATTTGTCGATACCTTGAGGCTGAATATAATGCGCACAAATTTAGCCAATTGATTGTTGTTGCCGCACCTCATTTTCTAGGTAACTTACGCAAAGAAATGAGCACTAACGTCACTAAAGTTGTTACGCTGGAAATAGATAAAGATATTGTAAAGCAGGACATCGACTCGATTAGAGGTCAGCTGCCAATTATCTTACCTAGCTTAGCCACATAAGCTGAAATTTAGATAATTAGGTTCGTTTATTAAGCTGTCATCATTCTTAATTCATATGTCGGCAGCTTAATGGGATATTTTTGTTTTTTGTCGTAAACTACTGTCGTGAAATAACATTAAGCATGAACCTGTATTACCTAAGTCGCAAATCCTCGTTGTGACGATTATCGTTGCTCAACTAAGCGATTAAGATAATTAACCAGCACTCAGTAGTTTGAGTACTGGTCTGCTAAAATCCCACTTAGTTAAACTACTTTAAATACACCTATTTGTTGTTTGATACTGTGCGCAAGTTTGGTTAATTGCTCTGAATCACTTACCGCTTTTGTTGCCCGTTCATCACTATTTTGTGCAAGTGTAGAAATAGTATGTAAGCTGCGTGACACTTCATCTGCTACCGTACTTTGCTGTTTGGTGGCACTGGCAATACTAGATGAGAATATTGCCATTTCACCGATATTATGATTAATCAGTGTGAGTTGATTATTAACTGTATCAGCTTGTACCGCTGATGACTCACCCAGTTGCTGACACTGGATCATTTGTGTTGCTGTGTGTTCTACCTGCTGTTGTAATTTGTTAATAGTCGTACCTATCTCACTAATTGAACGTTGTGTTCTTTGTGCTAATGAGCGAACTTCATCAGCAACAACAGCAAAGCCACGACCTTGGTCACCCGCTCTGGCTGCTTCAATTGCGGCATTTAAGGCGAGTAAATTAGTTTGGTCTGCAATTCCGTTAATGACTTCAGTAACCTGACTGATGGCTTGAGTTTCATTGTTGACGCTTTCAATATTTTTTTGACTTTGAATAAGTTGTTCACGCAAGGATTGTAGTTCTGTAACCGCCTGAGTTAACTGTGTATGTCCTTGGTTTGATGCGCCATCAATTTCTTGCGCCTGCTGGGCAACTTGACTCGAATTCTGCGCTACATCTTTAATAGAAGAAGACATTTCTTCGATAGCTGTCGCAATCTGTTCTGTTTGGTTTAACAGTGATTTTGCCTCATTACCATTCAATTTTGATGTTTGTTGGCTAAGAATTGCTTGGCTTTCTAAGCTGCTGACAGACTGTTTTAACGACTCAATTAATCCTGCTAAACTTGCAGCCGTTTGGGCCACACTTATCGTGATGTGATCAACTTCATTGTGGCTGTCTTGAGGGCATTGTTCGAAAGTTTGTGAAAGATCCCCTTGGCCTAATTTAGCTATTTGCCTCTGTAGGTTCTTTAATGGCTTAATTGCACGATTAATGACATTAAAAAGTAAAACGGAAATAATAACTACGCCTAGCAATGCCAATATGGCGTTAATTTTTAACATGCCTAAGCTTTCATCACTCAATTCCTTTTCAGGAACGAAACCGACCAAAGTCCAATTCCAACCGGGAATATATACGGAATAGGAATACATTTCTTGATTAGACAAGGAGCTGTAAACCCAACTCCCTTTATCTGTGAGTGCCTGTTCAAGCGATAGGCCATCGAGCAATGTTTCATTATATGGTTCTTCTGATGTTAACTCACGATGAGAGATAATCTGTTGATCAGAGTTTCGGATGATGACATACGAACCTGATTCTTCAAGAGTCAGTTGTTTAAGTGAGTTTTGGATTTGTGCAACAGATCGGGTGATATCAAAACCGATAAAAAGAATAGCGATAACTTTGCCATTGGGATCTTTTACTGGGCGATAAATTGTCATGTAGTCTTTACCAAAAAGCTTGGCGTAGCCTTCATACTCTTCGCCTTTAACCAAACGCTGATAACCGGGATGCGTAATACCTAAATACGTCCCTAATGCACGATTACCATCTGCTTTTTTAAGTGATGTTGATACACGAACAAAATCATCATTATCGCGAGCAAATATCGTAGCGACTCCGCCTGTAAGCTTCGAAAAGTGATCTACGTTATTATTTGAATTGTTAATTTGCTCATTATCATGGACTAGTACAGGGGTCTTAATTCCTAACACCTCAACGGTGCGATCTTCTATCAAGAATTGTCCTGGATATAAGGTACGCAGAACATCGGCATTTCGTTTAGCTAAGTCCAGCATACTGTTGAACTGCAGTTCAATTAAATGAGTATTACTGTGCATTTGTGATTTAATCGCTTGAATTGCTTTGTCATGCAATACAGTGGATGCCGATTGATAGGAAAACCAAGACATAGCGGTAAAGATAACGATAGAAGACAATATGGCAAGTGAGCCAATTTGTTTTGCTATAGGCCAATTTTTATAATTCATATGCACTATTCCATAATTATTATGACAATTAATTTTCAATAGGTAGGTATACGAGTTTAAATGTACATCTAAGGACTACTAATTACCCGTTATTTAGTACGAAAAAGTGGTAAGTAATGATAAATTCTGATGAAATTTATATCATTACGCGACTGAGTGATTAGCCAGTATACCTTTCGGCTTCATCAATAAGGTATACATTACCGGCACCCAAATCAGTGACAACATAGTAGCTAATAGCGTACCGCCTGCAATAGCGATAGCAAAGGGGGGCCAAAAGCCGCCACCGGCAATAATTAGCGGTAAAAAGCCGCCTATGGTGGTGATAGTGGTTGAGCCAATATGACGCCCACAACTGCTCACCGTACTAATGATTAGGGCCAAATTGCCATCGCGCGCCTCGGGAATATCCTCAAGTTCTGCCAAAATAACAATTGCGGCATTAATGGCTAAACCCATCAATCCCAATAAACCGATGATGACGGTAAACCCAAACGGATAGCCAAATACATACACGGATAACAAGCCTAAACCGGCCGATTGAAAAGCACTCAGTAAAATGATGGCGGTTAATCTAAATGAGTTGAAAGACAGCACTACCGTTGCCAATAGTAAGGTTACAACCAACACAATATTAGACAGTAAATTCCCTACTGCTTCATTACGTTTTGCGCTTTCGCCACCTATTTCGAGATGATATCCCGCAGGAATAGACAAATTAGCAATAGTATCTTTAACCTCATTGAGCACTTGTGCTGGCAATACTCCACTGGTGATATAAGCTTCGATAGTATTAACGCGTTCGCCATTTCTGCGCGGTATTGCACCACGACTGACATTTATTTCGTTATAAGATAATGCCGATAGTGGAATGCCTGACCCCGATGGTGACACCAGATTAATCTCGGCTAAACGAGTGGCTTGTTCGCGGCTGTTGTCGCCTAAGCGAACCCGTATTGGCAGTGATTCTGTTTGCTCCAAAATGCTGCCACCAATGATCCCGGTAGTCGCCATTTGAATTTGATTAGCAATGTCGCTCAAACTTAGGCCGCTCATTAAACTGGCGTCTTCATTCACTTGTAACCACACTTTTGGCGCGCCAGAACTGAGGGTGGCACGAGTATGAATTACATCTGGTGTGGCGACTAAAATGCCGCGTACTTGTTCACCCAATGTTTTCAGAGTATCAAGATTAGGGCCATAAATTCGCAGCTCAACCGGAGCGTTAAAGGGAGGCCCTTGTTCCAGTTTTCGCACTAAAATCTGTGCTTGTGGAAATTGGGCATCAAACTCTTTTTGTAATTGTAAAATTAACTGATTGGCGGCGGCATAATCGGTCACTTTAATCATCGCTTGGGCGTAATTGGTTGCCCCTTGTTGCCGTTGAGTTAAGTTGTAATAGAAAGAGGGCGTATTACCGCCAACAACCCATGTAGCTGCGATAATATCGTCAATCTGTTGCAGCTTTTTATCAATCAGTTTGACCTGCTCGAGAGTGTTATCAATACTGACATGAGGTGCCAGGTATACTTCAATTTGGAACATGTCGCGATCAGACGGAGGGAAAAATTGTTCAGTCATTTTGCCCGCGGCAAAAAAGCCAGCTATCGGTAATATTCCAATTACGATGGCGGTCAGTATTGGCCGAGATAACGCAAACTGTAAACTGGCGGTAAATGCTTGGCTAATTCTTGGGAATGCCATCCCTTGCTGATACCAAGCCGTTGGTTTTTCACTGCGACTGAATCGACCCGCAAGGCCAGCAATAATGGTATGAGAAATAATATATGAGCCGAGTAAGGCGAACATGACCGAAATGGCAATGCCACCCACAAACTCGCCCGCAGCGCCAGGCATTAATACAATAGGTGCAAAGGCTAGCATGGTGGTAATAGTCGACCCTGCTAGTGGTAGCCATAAATGGTGTAAGGTTTTTGATACCGCTTCCAGTTTGCTCATACCTTGTTGACGGCGTTGCGCAATGGCATCAACAATCACAATCGCGTTATCGACCATAATCCCCAGCGCAACCACTAAACCTGTTACTGACATTTGGTGGATCGGTAGTCCAGTATATTTCATGCAGGTGAGGGTAAATAATGCGGTTAATGGTAATGATATCGCCACAATCACTGCATTGCGCAGTCCTAATGTTAGCATCAGAACCACTAAAATAATCACAAATCCTTGTAGCAGATTAATCACCAAGTCACCTAATCGGTCACTGGTATAGCTTTGTTGGTCGAATAACCATTGCACCTTAATATTGGCTGGTAAATTAGCTGAAAAATCATCTATGGCGCTGCTTACATGTTGTTGCCACACATCGACTCGATTATTGTTGAGCATGCGTGCAGACACCAAAACGCCTTGCTGACTGTCGATTAAAGCGATACTCGATGCCGGAGTCTTGGCTTGGCGGCTAATATTGGCCACATCCCCCAAGCGAATAATTTGACCATAGTCGTCTACTTTTAACGGCACTTGGCGGATACGATTCTGCGAATCTAACTCACCAGAGACTTCAACTAAGGCTCTAAATTGGCTGTTATTAACTTCACCGGCTGAAATTTTGCTGTCGGCATTATTTAAAATAGCGGCAATACTGGCGGGGGTTAAATGCAATTGACTGATTTTATTGCCATCTAGCTCAACTAAAATCTCTTCTTGTGGTGCGCCATAAAGTTTAACAAAATCAGTACCACTGAGCAGTCTTAGACGGCTTTGTAATTCTTTGGCATAACGATTAAGAATATCGGTTCTTACAGGGCTATCGTCAGCCCAAACAAGTCCTAAAATGGCGGTGTTGGCATAACCTAGTTGATCATCTAATACACTATTTTGTGCTTCTACTGGCAACAATGATTTACTGTCGGCGATAAGATCTCGAGCGCGCGACCACACCGGATCCGTCTCTGTGACCGTGTCTTTTAATTCTAGCTGGATAACCGAAATCCCGGGGCGAGAGGTCGACTGGACTAGCTTTAAATCTTCTAAACGGCGTAATTGATTCTCTAATACCTCAGTCACAAGTGCTTCAACCCGCTCTGCAGATGCACCAGGGTATTGAGTGATAACAGACGAAAATCGGTTAGTAATATGTGGATCTTCGGTACGCGGTAGGCTTGAAATGGCCCCTAATCCGGCAACAATTAATAATGCGATAAATAAACTGGTTAGGCGGCCATTTTCTAAAAATGCTTTAATCATAATGCCCCCGTTTTCTCAGCTTGAGCGAGAGTGACTTTCTGGTTAACGACCAATTTATGTAATCCTTGCGATACAATTACATCGGTTGGTTTTATGGCACCTTGAATATACGCTTGTTGTTCATTGGTATAGATAATCTCTACATCGCGGCGCTCAATGGTATAAAAACCTTGCTCAGCCTCAACTAAGGCAAACACGTTCCATAATCCGCGCACGCCATCGGTTAATGCCGACATAGGCACCCAATAACCAAGTGCTTGCACGTCTTGTTGATACGCCAAATAAGCTATTTCGCCATTGATCACTCTGGCTGAGTCGGGCAAATGAATACGCAACTGAACCGTGCGACTAATGGTATTGACCTCGGCACTAATACCGGCAATTTTAGCGATAAAGGTTTGCTTACCTACACGGACATCTACCATCTGCTCGGCGGTTAACTGCTGTGCGATATCAATGGGTACCCCAATATAAGCCACAGGCTGACTGTTACCAACTAAGGTGAAAACCGGACTGCCTAGCGCAATCACTTCGCCGATATTATGAAAACGTTGACTGATTTTTCCATTGAATGGGGCCTGTAAGGTTGATTTTTCAATTTTCAAATTGGTCGCACTTAAGCTGGCTTCTATACGCTTTTGGTTAGCTTGTAAGCTAATTACTTGTTGCTGAGTTTCATCGAGTTGCTGCTCAGACACATAGTTTTGTTGTTTCAACTTTAGAGTACGGGCTAAGGTGCTTTTTGCTAAATCTATATCCGCTTGAGTTTGCAATAAACTGGCTTGTAATTGCTGCTTTTCTGCGGTTAATAAATCAGTATCAAGCTTCGCTAATGTTTGTCCTTTGCTCACAGTATCGCCACTGTCGACTAGGATATTATTCAGTTTACCCGCAAGCTCAAAGCCAATTCCGGTGGTATTGGCCGAGCGAATTGTACCCGTATAAGTTTGCATGTGTTGATAACGGTCGCTTAATGATAAAGGCTGTGACAATACCGTTTGATACTCAGTTGTTTGTGAATGCTCTTTTACCTCAGAGCCACAACCGCCTAATGAGATTAAGCTTAAACCTAGCGCCCAGTATCGAATGATTGGGGTGAATGTCTTTGACGCGTACATAAGTTTATTCCTTGCAAAGCAATATATTGTGCCAATGTTGATTTATCTTAAAAACCAGTGTTAATAACAATAAGCGAACTCATTAACCGCAAATTGTGACTTGTAGCTTAAATGTTAACTAGACTCGGTAGTCTAGTTTTATAAAACTAGACTGTCCAGTCTATTTTTAGTTACTATAACGCTAAATAATGAGTAGTAACGCTGACACTCGATTGTGCTTAATGGGTTAATTTACGGAACCAACATGATAAAAAAACACACATCGCTTAATAACATTGAACAGGTTAGTTTGAGCCGCAGTGAGCAAAAGCGGGCTCAAGTACTTGAGTCTGCGATTGACCTTTTTTGCCATCAGGGTTTTCCTAATACCAGCATGGACGAAGTGGCAAAACATGCCGGTGTATCAAAACAAACCGTTTACTCTCATTTTGGTTCCAAAGATGATTTGTTTGTTTCCGCGATTGAGTCTAAATGTGTTGTGCATCAACTCACTGGCGAAGCTTTAATTGATGCAGCAAATCCACAACGGGTTATTTTGCAGTTTGCTCTGCAATTTGGTGAAATGATTGTTAGCAAAGAAACAATGACAGTATTTAAAACTTGCGTAGCTCAAGCAGACACTCACCCAGAAGTGTCTAGATTGTTTTATGACGCAGGTCCCAAGCACGTACTCGGACTGATTAGAAATTACTTAAAAAAGGTCAATGAACATGGCGAATACTTTTTTGAAAATCCGCACGAAAGCGCAGTTAGATTGTGTTTAATGTTATTTGGCGAACTAAAATTACGTTTAGAGCTAGGATTAGAGATAGGTGATTTACTGACAACTAGGCAACAATATTTACAAGATACTGCCGAGATGTTTTTGCGAGCCCACCAAGTAGACGTAAAATAAGCCAATAAAAGTTGAACTTAATTGGCGCGATAACAGTATTATCGTAATTAAACTAAGGTGCTATTAACCCAACGTGCTATTAAGCCAAGGTGCAGTTAAGCCAAGTTAATAGCTAACTTATCTCATTATTTGAAGGGAAGCAGATTGATATGACGCTTTATAACGTTAACGTAATTCAGCCAAAATCATTGAGTACATCAGCTTTGTCAATTTTGCTAGCATCGGGACTGTTGTTAAGTCAGCATGCTTTAGCAGCGCCAGAACGTTCACCATTTTCGCTCACTGTGGCTCGTACATCAACGGGTACCGCTAATGTTGGGGCTGATAGCAATAACCCTAATCAGTTACAACGTGATGCTTGGAAGACCAGTTTTTCGGCCAGCATGCCACTCAATCGTCAGTGGTCAATTGGGGCAAATCTAGGCTACGATAATCTCGATTACGACTGGGATATGAACCAAAACACTCTGTTACGCAGCAGTACTGAACCTTGGTCAACCATACATCAGTACAGTGCTGGTTTATCGTTATCTTACCGTCTTGATAATCATTGGATGTTTCTTATAGCCCCCAAACTGCAATACGCCTATGCCGATACTGCATCATCTTCAAATGCGCAAAGTTATGGTGTCGTTGCCTCGGGCATGTACCGCTTTGATTCCGGCAATATGCTCGGCTTTGGTGTTGCATACTTAAATGATATTTCAGAAGTGCGCACCGTACCTTACTTAGCCGTGCGTTGGCAGATAAACGAGAAGTGGGTACTTGCTAACCCGTTCCAAGCTGGTTTTAGTGGTCCTGCAGGATTAGAGTTAAGTTATCAGTATAACCGTGACTGGAGTTTCGGTGTGGGTAGCTCAATGCGAACAGAACGTTTTTTAATTGCTGATGATGACAAAACCATTGAAGTAGAAGAATGGGTAGGCTTTGCTCGCGCAGGCTGGCAAGCAACTAGTAATGTTAGCCTTAATGCGTACGCAGGTTATTATTTTGGTGGCGAAATGGAGTTAAGTTACCCAGACGTTACGGAAGACATGGAAAACCAAGCAGCATTAGGTTTAGTGTTTAAACTGACGTTTTAATGATAAGTGTTAACCTAATATAATAAAAATGCCGCTGATATCAGCGGCATTTTTATATCAACAAGTTAGCGTAAACGTTCAATTAAAAGTAAGTAACTTCTTTTACGCGTTTAGGACGATTTTGTTGTTCGTACAACTGCCATACTTGTTTAAAGTCCAGAGCTAGCTCCGTGACATAAAACTCACCAGAAGGGTAGGTCTTAACCACTTTAGCGCCGCGAATAATACCACTCACGCTAGATTTAACGTTGTCGTCAGTTAGTAACCATTCACTTACGTCGCTATTAGCCGAAATTTTTTGTCCATATACTTGCTCAGCCAACTCTCGGTAAGCGGCAATTTTTGAAGCTTGCATCGCCATTAAAATACGATGTGATGGCTCTTTACTGGGCTGAGTCGCCAACGGGGCATAACCAATTGCCGTTAGCGTTGGGAACGAGGCTGGCGCTTCGGTTTCCCACTGAACATATTTATCTTTGCTCACACAGCCAGTGAGCAGCAATAGCATAATTAACATCAACGACTTCATAGTTTATCTCCTAATACGGTGTAACGACTGTCGCCCTTATTCTCGTGGCGATACAGTAAACCATTGCGTGATTCAATGAGTTCAGAGGGTTGTAAATAACCCGACAAACTCGATGCTGCCACAAATGATTGCACCGCTGAAAGGACGCGATTATTGGTCACATTAACCACTCGGCCGTTAAACACAATACCTTCAGGGGTTAGGGTCATGGTTGACACTAATACGTGTGAAACCGGTAAATCTGCACGTAACAGTTCCCAGTTGCGGCTCAACATAAACTCGCCTTGTTCTGTGGCGCGCAAATTTGTCGCCACATTTAAATCGACTAAGTTAAATTCATGAGCGTGGAACGCCGCGAGTAATCCTTGTTGTAACTGTAATGCTAATTCATTGGTTGCATTTAAATTACTGGTCATCACTGGCGTAGAAATCAGCAGTGGTTGATCTGGGCGCAAGGCGTCGTTTTGTAACACTAACTCGTTGACTAACTTTTCTGCCCACACATTCACTTGGCCTTTGGGTGATATTCCCGCAGCCTGAATATCATAAGCCAGTTTATCGTGATAAACCTCATCTTCGTCGACGATTTTGACAAATTTACCGTTATTACTAAAGGCAAGGTTATTGGCAGCATTAGGCGTTTGGGTGCATGCCGCTAACGATAACGACGCAAGCATGACCGTGGAGATAAAAAGCCTGTTAATCATAATAATTCCTCTAACAAATAATGCCGCTAGTCTTGGTATAAATGAGTCATTTAATCGCCTTGTCCATCGATAACTAAGGCCAATTATGTACTCTTTATTATTGGTTTCTTTATATCGGCAAATGCGTTAAAAGCTTTACTGTAATAGTGCAACATCGAAAATAACCACTAATATAGTGAGTCGGCACAATTTTTGCTTTGATTAAAATAGAGTAAGCTGAATTTACACAATTGTGCAAAATAGACGATTTTTTGACATTAGGACATTGTATGTTGATCCGACACAGCCCTGTTATCCGAACAAAAACCTTTAATCACCTTGCCGTAATAGCAATGCTATGCGTGAGTGCATTGTGTGTAACGTCGTCGGTATTGGCTGAACAAATTGAAGTAACTGGTAAGGCTAAAATCGTGAATGGCGATATAGATAAAGCCCGTGAAGACGCCATAAGCCAAGCATTAAATTACGCCAGTTTAAAAGCCGGGGTTAACTTTTCCAGCGAACAACAAGTCAACCAAGGTCGGCTTACTCAAGATACCTTTCAAATTCAGCGGATGGGATCGGCCAATAACGTTGAATTAATGAGTGAAATGATCAGCCAACACACCATTACCGTGGTGTTACAGCTTGAACTCAGCGAACAAGAACCTAACGCTCAATGTAAAAGCCAGTCTCTCAAGGCCGCGATTATGTTGCCACAAGCCTATTTACAAGAACGCGAACAGTTGCGTTATGGCCAATTAGCTCACTTTGAAGAGCGAATCACCGAGCAATTAGGTAAAGCTATCAATGCGCAGTCGCGATACAGTTTTGCACGACTACATGCAGATGAAAAAATTGATAACACCAATCAACTGGTCAACTTTAAAGGATACCGTATTCCCAGTTGGTTAGGCGAAATTACCGACAGCCAATATCTGCTGCAACCTGAAATCATTGATATTTCGACCGAGCCAGCTCAAAGCAGTTATATGGGCTTTGTCGAGGATGATCCACTAAGGCAGTTTATTTTTAAATTAACCCTTTACCATGGGATCAGCGGTGAAGTAGTGTGGTCAGAATCATTCGCCACCTCAGCGCCTTGGGAATTTGAAAGACAAGAAATCGTCTCACCTGCTAACCAGCGCTTTTGGCGATCATCTTATGGTCAGGCGATCAGCGATATTTTACAGCAAAGCGTGATGTCGCTGGATAAGCAGTTAAACTGTCGTCCATTACTAGGCCAAATTGTCGCCAGGCAAGGGGATCGTATTATCATCAATTTAGGTCGTAAAAATGGTGTTAAAATGGGTGATAAGTTCCAAATCGTATTACAAAAAAATATCCCAGACAGATTTAATTCCATGCGTGCCATCGCCACAAAAAGCCGTGCCAATGTGGTTATCGAACAAGTTACCGAAGACAGCTCAACCGCGATATTTGACGGCATCGACAGTGCAGATAATATTCAAGTAAATGATATTGCGATTAAGAACTAATGATTGGTTACTAGAAGCTAATTGTTCAAAATTAAGTGCTAAGTGCTAAGTGCTAAGTGCTAAGTGCTAATAGATAAGAGTAAGTCGATAAGAGTAAGTCGATAAGAGTAAGTCGATAAGAGTAAGGCGATTATGAATTAGTTGGTTATTAATCAAGCAATTAAATATAAAAGGTTTAATTCGATTATAAACTCAGTATAATAACTGGGTCTCTCTATAGCTCAACAGGATAGAGCAGCCGCCTCCTAAGCGGCCGATCGGGGTTCGAGTCCCTGTGGGGAGACCATATAATTTATGTTAATTCTTACTACTATTCTTTTACCCTCATTTTCATTTAGTCGTTTTTTTCTTAGATTCAGACTTTTCTTCAATTAATCTTTTTATCTTCAGCATTAATATTTTTACAAATCATCACATCATTTATCCCTGTCGCTATCGCAGTCTGATCGGCTTTAGCGCTATAATTGCGTTTCATTTTTTGTTGCTAGGAGCAGTTGTTTGTCACATTCATATATTCCGTTTGATCTTTATAAGCGTAAGTGGATTTTTAACCATAAAGATTTGCCTGTATCAGATGATGATAAGGCCTTGATTAAGCCATTGACCGATAAAAGTGCCATGGAAGTGTGGGATAAGTGGATAAGCAATAAGAGCAGTCGTGCAGAGCTGTTTGAAAAAGGTGATTGGCCAATAAAGCAAGATGCTTGGGCGGCAACGGAGCATTGGCAGTCGGCATGGGATTCTAATGATAATGCGATGCCTGAAGCAATTATTGCGCATATTCAATGGCCTGATGATGCGGTGGTGTACTTTTGCTATGAAAAATACCAAATTGTTGAAACTCGCTGGGATGTGTTTGTGCGTAATTGGAAGTGCTTTTTATTTTTTGATGATGGTCCAATTTTAATCTCGCCAAAGCACAAGCAAGCATTGATGTTTCTACAGAATGGCCAATATAAATTAGGCGTTCGCGGTTAAATTACCCGACTTGAGTTGCGGTTGTTGGTTAAACGGCTGATGGTGTAGTCGTTGATATTGCAGTTTTTTAGAGAGTTTATATGAAATTATTAGCTTCAATTGGATTGAGCTTATCGTTAATGATGCCGTTGTTGGCGCAAGCTAGCATGATTGCAGATGTTGATGTAGCAGAGCAAATTACAGTAGCAGAGCAGCCATTGATATTGAATGGCGCTGGTGTACGCAGTAAGTTTTTTATGGATTTATATGTGGGTAGTTTATATCTGCCGACAAAAGTGCACACTCTAGAAGATGTGCTTACTCAGCCGATAGCGGTGATCCAGCTAACGATTACTTCTGGGATGATCACTTCAAACAAAATGCGTGATGCCATTACTGACGGTTTTGAAGCTGCTACCGACAATGACACGCACTCAATTGCCAAAGATATTGAACATTTTACCCAATTGTTTGCAGATGAAATTGTCGACGGTGATCAATTTACTTTTGTCACCCAAAAAGGCAAGGGCGTGAGCAGTATCAAAAATGGTAATGCTCAGGGAGATATTGCTGGAGAGGCATTTCGTCAGGCTTTACTTAAGATTTGGTTAGGTGAAACTCCGGTACAACAAAGTTTACGCCAAGCTATGCTAGCTCAATAAATCACCTGCTAGGTTCTAGGGCAGACTACGTCCTGCTAGGTTCTAGGGCAGACTACGTCCTGCTAGGGTCGCTGCGCTTCTAGGGACAGCTTCGCTGCTAAGATTTTATAGCCTCTAGCCGCGAAGCGTCCTAGCAGCGCAGCGCTCTAGGCTGTTGCTAAGTTTTATTAGGCTGAAAAGTCATTGCCCAGTGTTGAAATGGTAGAGGTTTTACCTTTGTCATTGTAGGTCAAGCTTGAGGCATTGCGGCTGGCTTGTAATGCCTGGGCAAATCGATTGAGGCTGGCGATATTGAGCTCAATCAAGCTGGCATTCTGACTGTTGATGTCTTTGCACTCGGCGAGAATAGTTTTAGCTCGTGAGACTTGTTGTACCAGTTCAGTATCGGTGGTGAGCAGATTGTGCTGTGAGTGGCTTGCCAGTTTTTCGTCAGTGGCTTTCATATTGAATAAGCACTGGGTTTTATCTTTGGAAAGCGCCAGCAGTTTGTCGGCATCTTGTTTGGATAATGCCGCTTTCTCTTCAACAATCAGCGATTTCAGCTGCGTTAATGTCTGATTTTGACTATCAAGCAGTTGGTGTAGCTCTTTGCGTTGATCTTCGCTTGCTTGCTTGTGTAATGGCTGGTTTAACTCTGTCATAAATTACTCTTAGGTTTTTTTAACTAACACTGCTCTATGATGCAAGTTTGCACCTATTATCTGTGTGTCGTTAAAACAAGTTAAAGAGTAACGTTTAACGGTTACTCTCTGTCAAACGATAAACCGCCTAGCTCTGCTTCAAAGCTGGCAATATTCGCTGCAAGCTTTTCTGGATCGACTTTATATCGTCCCTCAGAGATTGCTTGCTTAATTTCAGCGACCTTTTTTTGGTCTACTTCTGGTAACGATGCCATTTTTGTTTGTGCGCTCTGAAGCTGTTGAGCTTGAGAGGTAATGCTAACGGAATCTGTTTTAACCGGTGCAGCTGATTTTGGGGCTGCAGTAGTTGTAGATTGCGTAGCAGACTGCGTGTCACGTGCAGTGCGCATTTGTGTATTGGTAGCAGTGTTATGCTTAATATCAATTGCCATGGGAGGCTCCAGCGTAATGAATCAGGTTTTCCAATCAGGCTATCGGCACCCCAGGAAAAAACTTTAACGCTATTTTACATTCTTACTTCAACTTCGCCAACGCCAATTACAACCGCATCGAATTGTTTGCTAGTGTTACTGTTTTTTACTCTGATAACCTCATCGATATTGCCATCACGCAGTGCTTCTCCAAGGGTTTTTATTTCTACATTAGTGGTTTTAGCATAAATAGAAACAGTGTCACCTTTGCAAACAAAGCACAGGTTATTACTTAATACTGGAGAGTCTTTCGCTACCCGACGTTTCACCCGCGAGCCGATTAATGTCGTGGTGTCGGAAAAAAACTGACCTTTTAAGCTATATTGGTCAACATACATGACTTGTAAATGATGTTCGCCAATAATTTGGTCAGGGGACAATAGTTGGTTGGCCACCACAACAGGGTATTGGATTTCGACTCGAACAGAGAGATACATTTGCCATGGATAGTCATAGTCAGGGCTATTACAACTGAGTTTTACCATGTTATTTCGACTAATAGCCCGTTCACTGGCAAGTTCGACATTAATCGGTGGGTAACAGGCTGGTGGACTGATTCTGCCCTCAAGGTTTTGTGGGGTTATTTGCACTTTAGCTTTTGAGTCAGCATCAATTTTTTTGGCTACCGCCTCTTTAGCTAACGCATAAATGGTCGATAGTGAAGGTGTGATAATTTCTTCGCTAGCAATTGCAGGCAAAGAAAATGTTATTGAACACAAAAAACATAAAAAAAATACTTTCATAATGAAGATACTAGCTTGTTTTGCCAGAATGCACCTATACTTTGAAAAACGAAAAATATGCGAGTAATCTCTGCATACACAATAAGCTAAAATAAATGGGCTAGGGGACATAAGAATAACATTATCCCTTCGTCAAAAAAGTGTCAGTTCACAGTGCGAGCTAATTTATACAAAATTAAAGCAAGTTGCATGCCCACTTTTTGATTCATTAAATTGAGATGTATTTGTTACATTGGTGATGGTTTACACTCAAATTGAGTGACCATCAGTAAGATATGTACTAACCGTATTATGCTAAACCAAGGTTTACTATAATTTCAAAGAACAATTTTTATCCTTTTGGGTGACAGTTAACTACAAGGCCTTGTTATGTCGAGCATTTTAGATTCAGTAAATAAACGTACCCAACTTGTCGGGCAAAACAGACTCGAGCTACTATTGTTTAGGCTTAGCGGCCGTCAACGGTTTGGCATTAACGTGTTTAAAGTGAAAGAGGTTTTGCAATGCCCACCACTGACTACGTTGCCTAAATTAAACCGTTTTGTTAAAGGTGTTGCTCATATTCGTGGCGCAACCATTTCCGTTATCGATTTAAGTGCCGCAACGGGTGGACGCCCACTGACATCAACAGAAAATTGCTTTATTATCATTTCTGAATATAACCGTAGTATTCAAGGCTTTTTAGTCAGTTCAGTTGAACGTATTATCAACATGAATTGGGAAGCGATTATGCCTCCACCGCAAGGTTCTGGCCGCTCTTCTTATTTAACTGCGGTGACAGAGATTGAAGGTGAGTTGGTAGAGATTTTAGATGTTGAAAAAATTCTTGATGAAATTTCACCGGTTAAGACTTCTATCAGTAAAGAGCTCAATGAAGCATTAACTATTGATAGAGAACAGCATTATCATATTATGGTTATTGATGATTCTGCTGTAGCACGCAAACAAATTATTCGTTCGTTAGAGTCATTAAATCTGCAAATCGATACCGCTAAAGATGGTAGAGAGGCGCTGGAAAAACTGAAAAGTATTGCCGCAGAAATGGATGATGTTTCAGTTGAAATTCCGTTAATCATTTCTGATATTGAAATGCCTGAAATGGATGGTTATACCTTAACGGCTGAAATTCGTAATGATCCAAAATTAAAGAATATTAAAGTAGTATTGCACACATCATTAAGTGGTGTATTTAACCAAGCGATGGTACAAAAAGTAGGGGCTAACGACTTTATTGCTAAGTTTAACCCCGATGAGTTAGCCGCTGCGGTTAACAAACATTTAAGTTTATAAACCTTTTATTATTGCAAAAGATTGCAAAATATTGGAGGTTGAGTTCATAGGCTTACCTATTAGGAAGATAATGTGACAGATAAATCACTTGCTGAAGCAGAGTACAATCAATTTAGGCTGTTTTTAGAACAGCATAGCGGTATTGTGTTAGGTGAGAACAAACAATATTTAGTCCGCAGTCGTTTAGCGCCTTTGATGGGGAAGCATAATTTGCCTTCTTTGTCTGAGGTAGTTAAAAAGTCGATGAAACCGATAGAACGGCAACTGCGCGCTGAAGTGATAGATGCGATGACCACCAATGAAACGTTATGGTTTCGAGACCGTTATCCATTTGAATTACTGCACAATACTCTATTGCCTGAATACAGTAAGCTTGGCAGGCCATTAAAAATTTGGTCGGCTGCGTGCTCTTCAGGTCAAGAACCTTATTCGTTGGCCATGACGGTGTTGGAATATCAACAACGTAAACCTGGTGCTTTACCAGGAGGCGCGACAATTCAGGCAACAGATTTATCACCTTCTATGCTAGATCGTTGTAAAAATGCTGAATATGATGGTTTAGCACTTGCTCGTGGTTTGTCTGAAGAACGTAAACGTCAGTTTTTTGATGCTTTACCTTCGGGTAACATGAAAGTTAAAGATAATGTGAAGCGATTAGTTAACTTTAGAGCCCATAATCTACTTGAAAGTTATAGCCTATTAGGTAAATACGATATTATTTTTTGCCGCAATGTGTTGATTTACTTTGCTCCTGAGGCAAAGGCTAAAATTTTGCGGCAATTTGCTGCCGCACTTAATCCTAAAGGTATTTTATTTTTGGGTGCGTCAGAATCTCTTGCGGGATTAACCGAAGAATTTAATATGGTTCGCTGTAATCCTGGGATTTATTATCAAAAGAAAACCTAGATAATATAATAACTTAATCTATTTATCATGCCGACATTCGTCGGCATGTTTGTTTTTATCTTTTATTACCTCATAAATTAAATTGTTGGCATAACCTTTGCTTTATTTCTACCAGTTAGCTGATGGAGGCAATTTTATGGCGATTAATTTCGATAATGCATTAGGTGTTCACCAATACTCTTTGGGCATTCGAGCTCAAAGAGCAGAAGTGATTTCAAGTAATATCGCCAATGCCAATACTCCTCATTATAAAGCTCAAGATGTCAATTTTGCTTCTGCTATGCAAGCGGCAAGCTCGCATCAGACAGGCTTGAGTATGAGCCAAACCACAGAGAAACATTTTGATTTAACGGCGTTAAGTCAACAGCATGTTCAATATCGTATGCCAAATCAAGCTGATACTGGCGATGGTAATACTGTCGATACGCAGAAAGAGCAAGCAGCATTTATGCAAAATGCGCTCGAATATCAAATGTCATTAGGCTTTCTTGAGGGAAAATTTAGTGGCATGCGTAAAGCATTGCGAGGTGATTAATTATGAGTTTATTTAATATTTTTAATGTTTCTGGTTCAGGTATGTCTGCGCAGTCAGTGCGTTTGAATACCACCGCCAGTAATATTGCCAATGCTGATTCTGTGTCTAGCAGTGTCGATAAAACCTACCGCGCGCGTCATCCTGTTTTTGAAGCCGAAATGCTAAAAGCCAATAGCCAGCAAAACAGTTCGCCTGGCGTAACCGTTAAAGGCATTGTCGAAAGTAATAAGCCATTATTAAAAGAATACTCGCCAGACCATCCCATGGCGGATGGGGATGGTTTTATCTATAAACCTAATGTCAATGTGATGGAAGAAATGGCGGATATGATTTCTGCATCGCGTTCTTATCAAATGAACGTTCAGGTGGCTGATGCAACAAAGTCTATGTTGCAACAGACATTAAGGATGGGTAAATAGTATGATTATTCAAGGAGGTAACAATGAGCCTCGTTAATTCTTACAGTCAGTCTTTACCGCAACAATCCAGTAGTGCATCTAATACTAGCGCTACAACGAAAAGTTCTGTACAGACAAATACGACCAGCACAACTACGGGTAATCCTTTCCTTGACGGAATTCGTTTGCCTGAAGAAAGTGCTATCCCTGAATCAAAAGATCAGATGTTAAAGCAAGAAGATTTTTTTGCTTTACTCAGTCAGCAATTGTCGATGCAAGATCCGTTTAAACCGGTTGATAACGATCAAATGATTGCCCAAATGGCATCGTTTTCTACAGTCGATGGTATTTCAAATCTTAATGATGAAATCCTTAACCTTAATACTGTGATGAGTTCTAGCCAGGCGTTACAAGCTTCAGGCTTGGTTGGCCGTAAAGTGCTCATTCCTTCTGATACCGGCGCTATCTCTACTGAAAGTTCTGAGATAAAAGGGGTGATTAGTACACCTTCAGCAATTGAAACGATTACGGTAAGGGTTGAAGACGAGGCTGGTCAACTTATTAAGAGCTTTAATGTTGACGGCAGTAAAGGCGGCAATGTTGATGTGACTTGGGATGGTCTAGATAAAAATGGCAACCCAGCTAAAGCGGGTAATTATGCCATTAAGGCCAGTGGTAAAGTCGATGGAACGTCACAAGATTTAGCCGTATCGACTTACGCTCATGTTACCAGTGTGTCATTGGGCACAGTAGCGACAGGAGCAATTTTGAATTTGCGTGGAGTAGGTGGAATTAAGTTATCTGACGTACTCGCAGTATCTGAAACATAGTACGGCTAACAACAAACCGTTAGTTGTCATCATAAATGAATTAATTGTGAGAGGTGTAATATGTCATTTAACATCGCATTGAGTGGTATCGCTGCCGCGCAAAAAGACTTAAATACAACTGCGAATAACATCGCTAACGTCAATACTATTGGTTTTAAAGAGTCTCGTGCTGAATTTGCTGATGTTTATGCCAATTCAATTTTCTCGAACGGTAAAACTGCAGTGGGTGGCGGTGTCACTACCACACAGGTTGCGCAACAGTTTCACCAAGGTAGTTTACAATTTACCAGTAACTCGCTTGATTTGGCGATCAGTGGTGGCGGTTTTTTCGTCACATCATCTGAGCTAGGCACTCAAGATCAATCTTATACTCGTGCCGGTGCGTTTAAAGTCGACTCCGAAAATTATATGGTCGATTCAGCGGGTAACTTTTTACAAGGTTTTCCTGTTGATAAAGAAGGCAACTCTACATCGGTCAGTTTAACCACAACCCAACCGATTAAAATCCCTGATACAGCGGGTAGCCCAGTTAAGTCGGCAAGCATTGGCATACAGATGAACCTTAATGTGGGTGAGTCAGCATTGGATCCTGCTAATTTTGATCCTGCAGATTCCGACACCTTTAATAATTCCACCTCGGTCACTATTTATGATTCACTAGGTGAGTCACATATTATGACCTCTTATTTTATTAAACCTTTGAACGCGTCTTATACTAACGAAAGTAATTGGGTAGCGTTTTATGCAGTTGACGGTGAACCTGTAAATGTTGATACGGCAGGGGTTTATGATGTCGACGCCGATGGCGATGGCATTGGTGATACCTCGTTTGCAGGACGGGCAGAAGCCACTAACCCAAAAGATGGAACGGTATGGGCTGGTTCGGTGCTTAAATTTAACTCTGTTGGTGCTTATACAACTAGCAATCCAACCACGATTAATACAGAAGCATTAGGTAGTACTGGAGCTAATGTGCTTGGCCCTGGTGCTGATGGTACCCAATCGATTGAAGTTAACTTTAATAATCCAACTCAGTATGCATCACCGTTTGAAGTCACTGAATTGACTCAAGATGGTATTACTGTAGGCCGATTGACTAACGTTGGTATTGGCTCAGACGGATTAGTCACGGCCAGTTACAGTAATGGCTCAACGGTTCCGTTAGCGCGTGTGGCATTAGTTCGTTTTGCTAACGAGCAAGGGCTTACACAAGTAGGTAACACTTCTTGGAAAGCCAGTTTAGATTCAGGTCCAGCGTTAGCCGGTGAGGCCAATAGTGGTACATTTGGTAGCGTTCGTTCATCCGCGCTAGAGCAATCAAACGTTGATTTAACCACAGAGCTGGTTGATTTAATCTCAGCTCAGCGTAACTTCCAGGCTAACTCGCGTACGCTTGAAGTCAACAATACTTTAAATCAAACCATATTACAGATCCGCTAATTTTACGCTTACAGTATAAATTTATGCTTATGTAATAATAGGTGTTGCCGTTTACGGCAACACCTTGCCTTTATCCTTCTTTTTGTCACTCCTCATTACTCCTTGTGACTCCTCGTTAGTACCTCCCTAGTGTTGATTGATTGTTTTTTGACACCCACCGTGACTCATTATTTATTTTTCTTATTCAATTTCAGTTGATTACTGTATCTAAAAATACCGACTACCCCATTGGCATGATGCTTGCTTATTCTGTGTATATAGTGTTTTTGCAGAAAGTTTGACGGAGCAAAAAATGGACAAATTTCTTTATATTGCCATGAGTGGCGCAAAGCAGGGGATGAATGCCCTAGCAGTGAGTGCGAACAATCTTGCTAACGCCAATACTGATGGATTTAAAGCAGACATGGTCCAAGCCCGTTCAATGCAGGCATTTGGTGAAGGCTTGCCTACACGGGTATTTTCGATGATGGAAAGCCCAGGCAGTAATTTTAACGGTGGTCCGATTAAAACCACGGGTCGTGACCTTGATATTGCGGTTAAGGGTGATGGCTGGCTTGCAGTGCAAGCGGCAGATGGTTCTGAAGGATACACCCGTGCGGGCAGTTTAAAAATTGACAGTACAGGTTTGTTGTTAAATAGCAGTAACCGCCCTGTAATGGGAGCTTCGGGTCCGATTGTGTTACCCATCCCGGTTGAGAAAATAGAAATTTCCGCCAACGGTATTATTTCAGTACGTCCGCAAGGAGCAACCGCGGAAGTGATAGAAGAGGTCGCGAGGATTAAATTAGTTAATCCTGGCAACGAAAACCTAATGCGCGGTGAAGATGGGTTGTTTCGCTTAACTGCGGGTGGCAATGCACCAAACGACCCCGGCGTTCAAGTTGAAAGCGGCGCGGTTGAAGGCAGTAATGTGAACTCAGTGCATGAAATGGTTGCCATGATTGATATTCAACGTCAATACGAAATGCAAGTCAAAATGATGAAGAACGCTGAAGAAATTGATCGGGCGTCCACTTCCTTGATGAGAATTAGTTAGGAGTAATTATTATGCATCCAGCGTTATGGATAAGTAAAACCGGTGTCGATGCCCAGCAAACTAACATTGCCGTTATTTCAAATAACGTGGCCAACGCCAGTACTGTCGGATTTAAGAAAAGTCGTGCGGTATTTGAAGACTTACTTTATCAAACGGTTAATCAAGCCGGTGGCATTAGCTCAGACAACAGCAAGTTACCCAATGGTTTAAACATTGGTGCGGGTACTAAAGTTGTTGCTACCCAAAAAATGTTTACCCAAGGCAACATGCTGACTACCGATAACTCATTAGATTTAATGATTGAAGGTTCGGGCTTTTTTGAAGTGCAAATGCCAGATGGCACAGCAGCCTACACGCGTAATGGCCAGTTCAGCTTAGATGATACCGGTCAGATTGTAACCCCAGGTTCAGGTTATGTGGTGCAACCGCCAATTGCCATCCCGGATGATTCCACCAGTATTACGGTATCGGCATCGGGCGAAGTGTCAGTGCAAACCCCTGGTACCGCAGCCAGTCAAGTTATTGGTCAGTTAACCATGACCGATTTTATTAATCCGGCAGGTTTAGACCCGTTAGGACAAAACTTGTATACCGAAACGGGTGCAAGTGGCACACCGATTCAAGGTACAGCGTCGCAAGACGGCTTAGGTTCTATTCGCCAAGGAGCACTAGAAACGTCTAACGTGAATGTAACAGAAGAGTTGGTCAACCTTATTCAAGGTCAACGTATTTACGAGATGAACTCTAAAGTTATCTCGGCAGTTGATCAGATGTTGTCTTATATTAATCAGAATCTCTAAGGAGCTAACATGATTAAATACATTGCGTTAGCCTCAGTAGTGTTATTGGCTGGCTGTAGTTCTACTGCCAAGAAACCGATTGCTGATGACCCATTTTATGCGCCGGTATACCCAGATACCGTTCCTACGCAGGTGGCGCCAACGGGATCTATTTATCTTGATAGCCAAGCATCAAGCTTGTATTCCGATATTCGTGCGCATCGCGTCGGCGACATTATTACCGTGACCTTAAAAGAGTCCACTCAAGCGTCGAAAAGCGCCAATAACGAAATCAAAAAAGGCTCAGATTTAAGTGTAGAGCCCATTTATGCCGGCGGTAAAAATATTTCCATCAGTGGTGTCCCAATTGATTTGGGTTACTCCGACAGCATGAATACCAAGCGCGAGTCTGACGCCGATCAGTCTAACAGTTTAGATGGCAGTATTTCGGCCAATATCATCCAAGTGCTCAGTAACGGCAACTTGGTGATCCGCGGTGAAAAATGGATTTCTATTAACAACGGTGATGAGTTTATTCGTGTCACCGGAATGATCCGCAGCGAAGACATTAATCCAGACAATACAATCGATTCGACACGAGTGGCTAACGCTCGTATTCAGTATAGCGGTACCGGTACGTTTGCTGACTCCCAAAAAGTCGGTTGGCTGAGTTCATTCTTTATGAGTGACTGGTGGCCTTTTTAAGGAGTAATGCATGAAAATTAAACTGATTACGTCGGCTGTATCGATAGTCGCATCAATACTTATGCTAACCGCACCTGCACATGCAGAACGGATTAAAGACATCGCCAGTATTCAAGGGGTGCGAAGTAACCAATTAATCGGTTATGGCTTGGTGGTCGGTTTGCCAGGTACTGGGGAGAAAACCCGTTATACCGAACAAACCTTCAGAACCATGCTCAAAAATTTCGGCATTAATTTACCAGACTCTGTTCGTCCTAATTCAAAGAACGTCGCTGTCGTTGCGGTGCATGCCGAAATGCCTGCCTTTATTAAGCCGGGTCAAAATCTTGACATTACCGTGTCCAGTTTAGGCGAAGCAAAAAGTTTACGTGGCGGTACTTTATTACAAACCTTCCTAAAAGGGGTCGATGGCAATGTGTATGCCATTGCTCAAGGCAGTTTAATTGTCAGTGGTTTTAGTGCTGAAGGGCTTGATGGCTCATTGGTGATCCAAAATACCCCAACCGTTGGCCGCATTCCAGGTGGTGCCATTGTTGAGCGCAGCGTTATTAGTCCGTTTGCTAGCGGTGATTACCTTACGTTCAATTTACGTCGCTCAGATTTTTCGACCGCCAAACGCACCGCAGATGCGATTAACGATTTACTGGGTCCGGATATGGCAAAGGCCATTGACGCCACTTCTATTCAAGTGAGCGCGCCACGCGATGCATCACAGCGGGTGTCGTTTTTATCGGTATTAGAAAACATTGAAGTTATACCAGCAGAAGAATCAGCCAAAGTGATTGTTAACTCACGTACCGGCACCATAGTGGTTGGCCAAAACGTCAAGTTATTACCCGCTGCTGTCACTCACGGTGGATTAACTGTCACCATTGCTGAAGCCACCCAAGTATCACAACCCAACGCATTAGCCGGCGGTGATACGGTTGTTACCACAAATAGTACGATTGATGTGTCAGAAAAAGATCGTCGTATGTTTATGTTTAATCCTGGTACCACACTTGATGAGCTTGTAAGAGCCGTGAATTTAGTGGGTGCAGCACCATCAGACGTACTTGCCATACTCGAAGCGTTAAAAATGGCAGGCGCTTTGCATGGTGAACTTATCATTATCTAATAATTGTCGGAATGACTATGGAAAAGTTGTCAGCTTCATCGAACTTTCTGGATCTAGGAGGACTAGATTCACTTCGTGTCCAAGCCCAGAAAGACGAGAAGGGGGCACTTAAAGAAGCAGCAAAGCAATTTGAAGGTATTTTTATTCAAATGCTGATGAAAAGCATGCGAGATGCTAATGCCGCGTTTAAGTCAGACAATCCAATGAACAGTGAAACCACTGCGTTTTTTGAACAAATGCGCGATCAGCAAATGTCAGTCGATTTATCTAATAAAGGCATGTTGGGCTTGGCTGAGATGATGGTGCAGCAACTAGACCCAGATGATAGCCCCATTACGCCAGCATCGGTATTACGTGGCAATAGTGATTATAAAGTTAACCCAAGTATGTTTGTTGCTCCAGCAACAGAATTAGATAAAGACACTCTCGATATTATTGCGCCAAAAGATCAAATAGCCGCATCGCATTCAGTAATCGCTAATTCTGATACAGCCCATTCTGTTATAGATAGCGCCGAATCGATGCGACCAATGTCAGCCCAACTTACAAATGTGTTAAACGGTGAACAGTTAAATAGTGTATTGCGCGGTGAGCAATTAGCCAGTCAAGCGGTACAAGTAGGCAAGGTATTGCCGCAAACAGATTTTGCAGTTCCTAAAGCTAAAGGCATTGCAGTGAGTCAATTTACTAGCCCAGAACATTTTATTTCAGTCTTGTATCCCCATGCTGAAAAAGCGGCTAAATCGTTAGGCACCTCAGCTGAGGTATTAATTGCCCAGTCAGCGTTAGAAACCGGTTGGGGCCAAAAAGTGGTACGCCGTAACGACGGTACTATGAGTCATAACCTGTTTAATATCAAAGCAGACAAGCGTTGGCAAGGTGATAAAACCTCAGTCAATACATTGGAATTTGAAAAGGGCATTGCGGTGCAACAAAAAGCGGATTTCAGAATGTATGACAACCTTGAACAGAGCTTTAATGACTTTGTGTCATTTATTAGCCAAGGCGATCGTTATCAGGATGCACGTAAAGTTGCCAGCGAGCCAACTCAGTTTATTAAAGCATTGCAAAAAGCCGGCTACGCCACCGACCCTCAATATGCCAATAAAGTCATCAATGTGATGAAGTCGGTAAAAGAAGGCCTTAAATCTATATTACCTGTGGAGACTAAATAATGTCGATTGACTTACTCAATATCGCTCGCACAGGCGTCCAAGCATCTCAAGCTCAGTTAGGTGTGACCAGTAATAACATTGCCAATGCCAATACTGAAGGTTACAACAGACAAGTTGCTACCCAGTCATCATTAGAATCACAACGCTTGGGCAATAATTTTTATGGCACCGGCACGTATGTGTCCGATGTTAAACGTGTTTACAACGAGTTTGCTGCACGTGAATTACGCATCGGTCAAACAAGCATGAGTGCGGCTGAAACGTCTTACAGTAAGTTAAGTGAGCTAGACCAGATTTATTCTCAAATTGGCAAAATGGTCCCAGAAAATCTAAACAACTTTTTTGCAAGCATCAATAGTGTGGCCGATTTACCAACAGATCTTGGTATTCGCACTAACAGCTTAAGTTCTGCGCAACAGTTAGCCGCTGGTCTGAATCAAATGCAATCACAACTAGATGGCCAGGTGAAACAAACCAATAGCCAAATAGAATCCATTACCACCCGTATTAATGAAATCAGTAAAGAACTAGGCAACATTAATTTAGAGTTGATGAAATCTCAAGACCAAGACAGTCAAGTACTAGACAAACAAGACGCACTCATTTTAGAGCTCAGCCAGTATGCTCAGGTTAATGTCATCCCTTTAGATACCGGCGCAAAGTCAATTATGCTGGGCGGCTCAGTAATGTTGGTGTCAGGTGAAGTGTCGATGTCGATGGGCATCAGTACCGGCGATCCTTATCCAAATGAACCACGCATTAATGCCTCTATTGGCGATAAAACCCTTAACATTGACCCGTCTAAATTAGGCGGTCAACTTGGCGCACTATTTTCATTTAGGGACGACACCTTATTACCGGCCAGTACTGAACTCGGTCAATTAGCATTAGGCATAGCAGACACCTTTAACGAAATGCAATCCAAAGGTTTTGATTTAAATGGTGACGTTGGTAGTGATATTTTTCGTGATATTAACGACCCATTAATGGCATCTGGCCGTGTCGGAAGTCATTCTACTAATAGCGGTACGGCAGCCATGTCGGTCAATATTGACGATGTTGGCGCATTGTCAGGAAGCACCTACCAACTAAGTTTTACCACAGCGAATGGTTATCAATTAACAGATAATCAAACCGGAAAAGTATCAAACTTAACATTATCGGGTACTCAATTAACAAGTAGTGCAGGTTTTAGCATTAATGTTGCCGGCGGCCCAATAGCGGATGGTGATAAGTTTGAAATTCGTCCAACGGCTGGTGCTGCTGCAGGTTTAAAAGTAGTGATGACCGACCCTAAAGGCATTGCCGCTGCAGGGCCAACGTTAACGGCCGATACGAGTAATTCTGGAAATACGGCAATTAGCTTAAACAGCATGGACTCAACTAACGCTGTTTTTCAAAGTGTTAATGGCTCATCAATTACCTTTGAGTTAAATACTGCTGCTGTTCCTAATACTTATGAAGCCTTTGATAGTTCGGGTACTTCATTAGGCACAGGCACGATTAGCAATAACAACATCAATGCCTTTGGTATGGATTTTGACATTACCACTAGCGGTACTGGTGGTACCGCAGATAGCTTTACGTTTGATTTAGCATTTGCCGAAGGCAACAACAGCAACGCAGTTGAAATGGCCAAATTATCAGACGTTAAATTAATGAATAACGGCACTGGCACCTTAACCAGCGTGTTTGAAAATACTAAATTAGATATTGGTAGCCAAACTAAGTCTGCTGAAGTGCGCGTGAGCTCGGCGACGGCAATATATCAACAAGCTAGTACCCGAGTGCAAAGTGAATCGGGTGTAAACCTTGATGAAGAAGCAGCAAACTTATTGCGCTTTCAACAATCTTATCAAGCAGCCGCCAGAATTATGACTACAGCACAAACCATTTTCGATACTTTATTAAGCTCGGTTCGCTAGGAGATACATCATGAGAATTTCTACCGGACAGATGTTTCAGCAAAACACCAATAGCATATTAAACAAGCAATCTGCCACCAATAGCATCATAGCGCAGATTGATAGTGGTAAAAGAGTCAATACCGCTGGTGACGACCCAGTTGCAGCCATCGGCATTGATAACTTAAAGCAAAAAAATACCTTAATAGATCAATTTGTAAAAAACATTGATTACGCCACTAATCACATTCAACAAGCCGAAAGCCAGTTAGGTCAAGCCGATACCTTAGTTGGCAGCATGAAAGAGTCTGTGCTTCGCGGCATTAACGGCAGCATGACTTCCGCCGAGCGGCAAGTGATTGCCGATGACATGCGTCAAAGTCTTGAACAATTAATGTCCATTGCCAATACCAAAGACGAATCGGGTAATTATATTTTTGCGGGCAATAAAACCAACAGTGCACCTTTTGCTTTCGATAATAATGGTGATGTGGTTTACAGCGGTGATTCCGGTATTCGTAAAAGCAATGTTGCTGCAGGGGTACAAGTTAATACTAATGTGCCAGGCGACGCCGCCTTTATGAATGCACCCAATGCCATGGGCGACTATGGTGTCAATTATTTGCCGTCTCAGCAAGGCGACTTTGTTGTATCTAGCGCCAAAATCGTACCGCAAACACCAGCAGTCGCGCATGTAGCTGATACCTATAGCTTTAAATTTAGCGATGACGGTGCTGGTGGTTTAAGTGTAGAGGTGAGCGACAGTACGCCAGCTATCGTATCTGTAGCCGCTCCCTTCGACGCTTCTGCGCCGATTAAGTTTAGAGACATGGAAGTAACAATAGACGGCAAGCCTGCAGTTAATGACACCTTTACTATCGAACAACAGCCACAAGTCAGCATTTTCGATACTTTCAGCAAGGCTATCGCATTATTCGAAAGCGGCAACGATACACAAACACCTGCTGGTCAAGCAGAGTTGGCACAGCTCTTGAATAACATTGATAGTGGCGTCAATCAAATGAGTCAGCAACGTAGCTTAACCGGCAACAGCCTGAAAGTGCTGCAGCAGTATAGCGACAATCATATTGATGAAAAGTTGATTAACACCTCGGCTCTATCAAAGTTAGAAGATTTAGATTTTGCCTCGGCAATTACCGAATTTGAAAAGCAACAACTCGCACTCAGCGCAGCATCGAGTTTGTTCAGCAAAGTAAGTTCGACCAGTTTGTTTGACTATATATAAAGAGTTTGGACCAAGGTTTGGCTATTTACTTTAAGAGTTAACTGCTTGCTCCAAGATATATGCTTAAAGATTTAAATGTACTTTCAAGATTTAAATAAGAGTTACCACACATTAAACAGTTTAATGATTAACCGTTTAGCCAAGCTCCGAGTCTTGGCGTTCAACTAAGAAGAGGAATTTTACATATGGCTATTTCAGTTAATACCAACGTCACATCAATGAAAGCGCAAAACAACCTAAACGGCGCTAACAGCAAACTTTCCATGTCAATGGAGCGTTTATCATCAGGTTTACGGATCAACAGCGCAAAGGATGATGCCGCAGGTTTACAAATTGCTAACAGATTAACCAGCCAAATAAATGGGTTAGGTGTGGCAGCTCGTAATGCCAATGATGGGATATCAATGGCGCAAACAGCAGAAGGCGCGATGCAAGAATCGACCAATATCTTGCAACGTATGCGAGACCTTTCATTGCAATCTGCCAACGGTTCGAATTCGGCTAACGACCGTGCATCAATGCAAAAAGAATTAAGTGCTCTCCAAGATGAATTAACTCGAATTTCAGATACCACTTCGTTTGGTAGTCAGAAATTACTTGATGGTAATTATGGGACTAAAAACTTTCAAGTCGGCGCAAATGCCAATGAAGTTATTTCACTTACTTTAACAGATGTTTCTGCTGATATGATAGGTCAAGAAGGTTTTGCTGTTAGTGGTGTTGTAGCTTCAGCGAATGTAGCTGGACTCACTGCTGCTGCGGGAGGTGGTGACGAGGCTCTTGTATTTACTCACACTGATGCTGATGGTGTAGCTACAGATTTAACAGTTGATTTAACTAATGCAACAGATATTGGTAGTTTAGCATCAGCGATTAACACTTCTTTAGCGGATACCGGCGTAAGTGTTACCGTTGACAGCGCAGGCACAGGGCTCGTATATGCTGGCGGTTTGGCTTCTGGCTCACCAGAAAACCTTGCAATCAAAACCGCAACGATTGATGATGGTGGCGCTGGCACTGGTACAGATATTTCAACTGGAGTGGCCACAGCAGTAGCAACTGCTTCATCAGTGGTTTCCGCCATAGATGATGTTGATATTTCTAGTCAAGAAGGAGCTCAATCAGCACTAGCCGCCATAGATGGTGCAATAGGAATGATTGATAGTAGCCGTGCAGATTTGGGGGCATTTCAAAACCGAATGAGTTTCACCATTAATAACTTGAATAATATTCAGTCAAACGTGTCAGATGCTCGTAGCCGTATTCAAGACGTGGACTTTGCTTCAGAAACCGCTGAATTAACAAAGCAACAGATTTTATCACAAACCTCTTCAGCGATGTTAGCTCAGGCTAATCAGTTACCGCAGACCGCCTTGTCATTATTGGGCTAAAAATGGTGATGATTTTAGTTTGATATTAAAGCAGGACATATGTCCTGCTTTTTGACTTTTGATTTTTAAGGTTTTTTTTTAGTATATGTAAATAGCAAAAATTATTTTTAATATTTTTCTAAAGGTTTTTTAGATAGTGCCGTTACAGTATATGTAGAAAATAAACTTTGCCTGACACAACTGACAGGCACTATTCAAGTTAGGTAGAGGGCAATATCATGGCTATTTCAGTAAATACAAACGTCACATCAATGAAGGCACAAAGTAACTTAAATGGTGCCAATAATGGTCTTAAAACGTCTATGGAACGCCTATCATCAGGTTTACGCATTAATAGCGCCAAAGATGATGCTGCCGGTTTACAAATATCAAACCGTTTGACCAGTCAGATTAATGGATTAGGTGTGGCTGCTCGTAATGCCAATGACGGTATTTCGGTTGCTCAAACCGCCGAAGGTGCGATGCAAGAGTCGACCAATATTTTACAACGTATGCGTGATCTATCCCTGCAATCAGCTAACGGATCAAATTCATCTGCTGACCGTACATCAATGCAAAAAGAAATCACGTCACTTCAAGATGAGTTGACTCGAATTTCAGATACTACTTCGTTTGGTAGTCAGAAATTACTTGATGGTAGTTTTAATACCAAAAATTTCCAAGTTGGTTCGAATGCCAATGAAGTTATTTCACTTACTTTAACAGATGTTTCTGCTGATATGATAGGTCAAGAAGGTTTTGCTGTTAGTGGTGTTGTAGCTTCAGCGAATGTAGCTGGACTCACTGCTGCTGCGGGAGGTGGTGACGAGGCTCTTGTATTTACTCACACTGATGCTGATGGTGTAGCTACAGATTTAACAGTTGATTTAACTAATGCAACAGATATTGGTAGTTTAGCATCAGCGATTAACACTTCTTTAGCGGATACCGGCGTAAGTGTTACCGTTGACAGCGCAGGCACAGGGCTCGTATATGCTGGCGGTTTGGCTTCTGGCTCACCAGAAAACCTTGCAATCAAAACCGCAACGATTGATGATGGTGGCGCTGGCACTGGTACAGATATTTCAACTGGAGTGGCCACAGCAGTAGCAACTGCTTCATCAGTGGTTTCCGCCATAGATGATGTTGATATTTCTAGTCAAGAAGGAGCTCAATCAGCACTAGCCGCCATAGATGGTGCAATAGGAATGATTGATAACAACCGAGCTGATATCGGTGCGTTTCAAAATCGTATGAACTTTACTATTAATAACTTGAATAATATTCAGTCAAACGTGTCAGACGCTCGTAGCCGTATTCAAGATGTTGACTTTGCCGCTGAAACTGCGCAGTTAACCAAGCAGCAGATTCTGTCACAGACATCTTCTGCAATGTTAGCCCAGGCTAACCAGATCCCTCAGACTGCGTTGTCGCTTCTATAATAGTCACGGCTGTAATAGCGATTAACTAAGTTAAGGTAACTGAATAGGGAGGGTCGCTTGCGATTCTCCCTTTTATGCTTTAAAACCTATGATAAATCAAAATACTTATCTACCGTTTGGTGTGATGTTTAATGTAATCGTTATTGGTAATGAACATTAGCATGATGACGAAAGCGGTGTAATAATTGCATGGTTTATTAGCGCAATCGAGGTGTGTCATGGATGTTAATGTAGCAGGTTCAACTATCAATTTACGAAAAGATGGATTGTCTAATCTACTCGATAAGCAGTCTACTGTTGCTAATGCAGGTTTGCCTGCTGATGGTATACAAAAGCCGGGCGATAACAGTCGCACTACAGAGCAAGTTAATCAGGCTACTAAGGTCGATTCTGAAGAGTTAAACCAAGCGGTTAATGATATTTCTGCTAGCATGAATATGATGCAAAAAGGCTTAGCTTTTAAAGTGGATGAGGATTCAGGCATACAAGTAGTTAAAGTGATAGATGTCACTACCGGTGAATTAATTAGGCAAATCCCCAATGAAGAAGCCTTGGATATTGCTAAAAAATTAAATGAAGTCACTGGCTTGTTGATGAAAACAGAAGTCTAATGAGTAGTAAAGTTGATTCAGTATTATGCGATTAAGTTTTTAACGTTATAAGCGATAAATAGTAGAGGTTATTATGGGATTAACATCAGTAGGTATAGGTTCTGGCCTTGATATTGGCGGTATTGTTACTGCGTTGGTCAATGCCGAAAGTGCCGGTAAGATAGCCAAGTTTGATGTTAATGAAGGTAAGATTAATGCACAAATATCTGGTATTGGCTCATTAAAAAGTGCTATGTCAGAATTTAATGATAAATTAACAACGTTAACCGAATCGGCCACTTTCGGTAGTCAAAAAGTAGCTTTATCTTCTAAAAGTTATTTATCTGCTTCGGTAGACGCTACAGCCGTGACGGGCAGTTATCAGGTCAAAGTTGAACAATTAGCCCAAAGTCAAAAGGTGGCTTCTGCCGTTGTTGCAGACAAAGCATCTACCTTAGGTGAGGGTTCGCTTACCATTGCTGTTGGTGGTAATGACAGTTTTAATATTGATGTAGTAGCAACCGACACGCTAACTGAAATTATGAACAAGATTAACAGTTCAGATGACAACAGTGATGTAACAGCGACGATTATTAACGGTGAATTAGGGCCGCAATTAGTGCTAGGTTCAAAAAATACCGGATTAGACAATATCATTAGTGTGACTGCAACAGATACAGATGGTAATACCGGCTTAGTCGACACTTTTAGCATGACCGAAGTCACACCAGCTAAAAATGCCATAGCTTATATTGATGGCGTAAAAGTTGTGTCAAAGAAAAATACTATCGAAGAAGCTATAACCGGCGTTTCTCTCACATTAACGGCGGCAGATATCGATCAAACAACTACCTTAACAATAAGCAAAGATACCGCTAAAACCAAAACAGCAATTGAGGGTTTTGTAGAAGCGTATAACTCTGTGATGACAACAATTAATAGTCTGACAAGTTATAACGCAGAAACTGAGCAAGCGGGTATTTTACAAGGTGATGCGCTGCCGCGAAGTATTCAGAGCCAAATGCGCAATATGTTATCGAGTCAATACAGTACCTCTGATGGCAATAAAATGTTGGCTAATTTGGGTGTAACCACTACCCGTGAAGGCCTACTTGAAGTTGATTCTACTAAATTAACTGAAGCTATTGCCGCAGACAAAGGAGCTATTGCAGAAATGTTTAGCTCCGAAGATACTGGATTGGCCAGTAAAATGTCATCGTTGTTAGATGGTTATGTTCAAACGGGTGGCATCATGGATAGCCGAGATACCACCTTGGATGAGCAGCTTAGCCGGCTAACAGACAGTCGTGAGCAATTAAATACTCGAATGGCTGCTTTTAGTGCACGATTATATAAACAATTCAATGCGATGGATTTAGTTGTCTCAAGCTTGAATACTCAAGCAAGTGATTTACAGTCACGACTGGATTCATTACCAGGTGTAGTGAGAAATAATAGTTAAAGAATGATTTTTGTTAGCGTTAGCTTGAAGTGCGAAGTTATTATGTTGTTTATAATATTTATAGCAGCAATGGCACTTTTTTGACTAGTAACCTGTTCATATTGTTTTAAGAGTATTTAAAGAGGTCTTAGGTTGATGTATTCACTAAATAGAATAAATTATATTAATAATAAGCTAATGTTTTTTATTGATAAAATTGAAAAATCTAAACCTGAAGATGAATTTTTGTCAGATCTGGTATCAGAATTGCTTATACTTATTGAAACGCGTCAAGGTTTAATCAATGCCTTAGTGGCTGATACTAATTTTACTGATAGAGAGTTACTCGAACAGCAGTATGATTTGACTCAGACACTAATAAAACAAAGCCAAAAAATCATGGATTTTCGGCAAACGTTATTACAGGCAGGCAATACCACAAAACGCCAAATTAATGTGTATAAAGCAATCGATTCAAATAGGTAGGTATCAATATGCGCGGATCAATGCAATCATATCGTAAGGTGTCAATTGACAGCAATATGGCCGTGGCTACACCACACCGTATTATTCAAATGCTATTAGCGGGCGCACTAGAACGTTTAGCTCAGGCTAAACTTGCAATCGGCAACGGTGATATACCCAATCGAGGTGTGTTAATTGGTAAGGCTATGGGGATTGTAAACGGCTTAAATAGCAGTTTGAATATGGATGCAGGGGCAGAAGTCGCCGGTAATTTGACTCAGTTATACGACTATATGTTAGTCAGAATGTCTGAAGCCAATCTCAATAACGACTCACAAGCAATTGACGATGTGGTGTCGATTTTAAAAACCATTAAAGAAGGTTGGGATGCAATTCCTCAAGATATGCATGAGTTAACCTCTGAGCCTAGTTAATCGTTACCGCATACTGTATTTAAACTAAAAAAGACGCCTAGCGTCTTTTTTGCTATCTGGCTTAATATTTATTTTATGATATCCAACTCTTTATATAAATTGCTAACCTGCCATTCATGTATCCCTTTCAAATACCCAATAAAGCTAATTCATTAGCATCATCTCTTTTCCGTGAGAGAGAGTTTCTAGCGAGTCTATATTGATCCTCATAACCGAAACAAAACTTGCTCCATTAGATTTTCTGAATGAAAAACCATCATTTTTAACATAAAATGCTATCTGTTGTAGATAAAATGTAACTGATGCTTGCTTATGATGGGCTGATAATACAATATTTATCATTGAGTTCGTTTTTCTTCACTGTCTTTAGCGGATTAACGATCCTGTTTTAGGAATAATGCTAGAATAATGTCAGTGCTGTTAGTTTTTATGACGGCAATGTACTTTGGTTTATGTGGCGATATGCGGCATAATCATCCCGAATCAATACCTATAACAAGAGCTTTTGGCCTTCTGAATGATGCAAATAGAACAAAGAATTTTAATTGTCGGTACCCCATCAGAGCGCGTGACTCGTTTGTGCTGCATTTTCGAATTCCTAGGCGAGCAGTGTGAAATTGTTTCTAATCAATCATTTTTAGCCCTGATCGAACAATCTCGGTATCGCGCTGTTGTCATAGTTGATGAAAACATCAGCGTCGAGAGTATCAAAAACATAGCCGCTATAGTGCCCTGGCAACCGATGTTGTTATTAGGCGATACTGATGCCAATGTATCCAACATGCTCGGAACAATTGAAGAGCCGATAAATTACCCGCAATTGACTGAACTGCTGCATTTTTGCCAAGTTTTTGGCCAAGCCAAGCGAGAACACACTTTAACTAATGGTAATCAAACCAAACTATTCCGAAGCTTAGTCGGCCGCAGTGAAGGTATTGCTAAAGTCCGCCATTTGATTAACCAAGTTTCAAGTTCTGATGCGACAGTATTAGTATTGGGTCAATCGGGTACCGGTAAAGAAGTTGTAGCGCGTAATATTCATTATTTATCTGAACGACGAGATGGACCGTTTATTCCGGTCAATTGTGGCGCTATACCTGCTGAATTACTTGAAAGTGAATTGTTTGGCCATGAAAAAGGCTCTTTCACTGGGGCGATATCATCTCGTAAAGGCCGTTTTGAATTGGCTGAAGGTGGCACGCTGTTTTTAGATGAAATTGGTGATATGCCGCTGCAAATGCAAGTTAAGTTGTTACGTGTGTTGCAAGAAAAGGTATTTGAACGTGTTGGTGGCAGTAAAACAATTGCTACCGATGTGCGTATCGTTGCCGCAACGCATCGTGACCTTGAAACCATGATTGTAGATAACTCATTTCGTGAAGACTTATATTATCGCCTTAATGTGTTTCCGATTGAGATGCCAAGTTTAAGTGAGCGTCGTGACGATGTGCCGCTTTTATTGCACGAATTAGTTAGCCGAGTGTTTAATGAAGGCCGTGGTAAGGTTCGTTTTACTCAACGCGCCATCGAATCGTTAAAAGAACACCCTTGGTCTGGTAATGTGCGTGAATTATCAAACTTGGTAGAGCGTTTAACCATCTTATTCCCTGGTGGATTAGTCGACGTTAATGATTTACCGCATAAGTACCGTTACATAGAGGTACCAGAATATTGTGTTGAAATCAATGAAGAACAATTAGAGCGCGATGCTTTAGCTTCAATATTCAGTGATGAAGAACCTGTTGAAATACCAGAAACGCGTTTCCCTAGTGAATTGCCGCCAGAAGGGGTTAATTTAAAAGACTTACTAGCGGAATTAGAAATCGACATGATCCGTCAAGCACTTGAGCAGCAAGACAGTGTGGTAGCAAGAGCCGCTGAAATGTTGGGTATTCGTCGTACAACATTAGTCGAAAAAATGCGTAAATATGGTTTGAGCAAAGACTAGCTAATGACTACTTAATGGCTGCGGCTGATAACGATAGTGCTCATTAGCACTAAGAGCTTTAGCCATGTTCATGTTGTTGATGTACATGACGTAAATAGCGTAAAGTAGAAAAACACACTCTTGAGTGTGTTTTTTCATATTTGTCACTTACTAAAATCAATGTTTTCAGCTTACTGTTTCGTAGTGAAGTTGTTTCGCAGATTAAGTTGTTTTAAAGGTAAGCCATTTCGCAGACAAATTTCTTGGCACAGTAAATGCAATTAGCTAATCAAATGTTATTTTTTTGACGGAGCGACCATGTATTTAGCACGAGCGTTAACACATACAGATCATTCAGACTATGAGTTACCTGCGACAGCTTCGTCTATCACTACAACTGATACAGAGGCTAAATCACCAGCGATTGGAGCTAATTTAGTTCTGCAGCGTAATGTGAATTTTGCTAGCAACTTAGCCACTCCCGTTATCAGTGCTTATTCTAGTAAGGCCGCCAATATGTCAAATCAAATGGCGCATATTCTTCAAGCCATGCCATCTGGTGTGGTGATCCTTGATGGTGACGGTGTGGTTACGTTAGCCAACCCAGTAGCCACTGAATTGCTTGGTCGACCGCTGCAAGGTTCGCGTTGGTTTGATATTATTCATCGCGCTTTTGCCCCACAAGATGATGACGGCCATGAAGTGTCGCTTAAAAATGGTCGACGAGTAAAATTGGCTATTACGCCATTAGCGCCAGAACCTGGGCAGTTGATTGTGTTAACCGATCTCACCGAAACGCGTTTATTGCAGAAAAATCTGTCTCATTTACAACGTTTATCGGCATTAGGCAAAATGGTGGCGACATTAGCACATCAGGTGCGCACCCCATTGTCGGCAGCTTTGCTGTATGCCTCTAATCTTGCTAGCCCTAAATTATCTGATTCTGCTCGGTCTAAATTTCAATCTAAATTGGTTGACCGGCTTAATGAGCTTGAACGTCAAGTTAATGACATGTTGCTAATGGCAAGGGGGCGTCAAGATGGGATGGCTGAATCCGTCTCAATGGATGAAATCATTAGCCAAGTCATGGCCAGTTGCGAACCGATTGCCGATAAAAAACATTGCCAGCTTGTTGTTGAAGATACTTCACATTCATTGATGCTTGCCAATGCAAATGCACTTAGTTCTGCGGTGAATAATCTTGTGATGAATAGCCTTGAAGCAGGCGCAACAAAAATAAAAGTCAGTGCCAGCGAAACACCAGATGGGCTATTGTTAGATGTGATCGATAATGGCAAAGGGCTAGAGCCGTCTATGCAACAACAAATACTTGAACCCTTTTTTACCACTAAAAGTCAGGGTACCGGTTTGGGTTTAGCGGTTGTGCAGTCGGTAGTACATAATCATGGCGGCAAAATTCAGTTATCGTGCAAGCCGGGAATGGGTTGCCATATTAGGTTGAGTTTTCCGCACATGAACAAAGCAAGTGATCAGGAGGTGAAGCGTGGCTGAAGCAAATATTCTATTAGTTGAAGATGATGCCGATTTACGTGAGGCATTGCTTGATACCCTAATGCTTGCCCATTACGACTGTGTTGATGTGGGTAGTGCTGAAGAGGCCATTTTAGCCTTAAAAGCAAACCATTTTGATATGGTGATTAGCGATGTGCAGATGGACGGTATTGGTGGTATGGGGTTGTTGGGTTATTTACAACAGCATCAACCTAAACTGCCTGTATTGTTAATGACCGCTTATGCCACTATTAACAGTGCCGTGAATGCGATGAAATTAGGTGCCGTGGATTATTTGGCTAAACCGTTTGCGCCTGAAGTGCTGTTGAATCAGGTATCACGTTATTTACCTTTAAAACAAAATCATGATAAGCCTGTGGTCGCTGATGAGAAAAGTTTAGCGCTGTTGTCGCTGGCTCAGCGGGTAGCTGTGTCTGATGCATCGGTAATGATCATGGGTCCAAGTGGCTCAGGTAAAGAAGTGTTAGCGCGCTATATTCACCAACATAGTCAACGCCATGATCAGCCGTTTATTGCGATTAACTGCGCAGCAATACCTGAAAATATGTTAGAAGCCACTTTATTTGGTTACGAAAAAGGCGCATTTACGGGCGCTTATCAAGCCTGCCCAGGTAAGTTTGAACAAGCCCAAGGCGGCACTATATTACTTGATGAAATATCTGAAATGGAACTTGGCTTACAAGCTAAATTGCTTAGGGTATTACAAGAGCGCGAAGTAGAGCGTTTAGGTGGTCGTAAAACCATTAAACTTGATGTGCGAGTGTTGGCTACTTCAAACCGAGATTTAAAAGCCATGGCGACCTCGGGTGAGTTTAGGGAAGATTTATACTACCGAATTAATGTGTTTCCGTTAACGTGGCCCGCGCTGCATCAACGTCCGGCAGATATATTACCGCTTGCACGGCATTTGCTGATTAAACATGCTAAAGCATTTAATATGACTTCTGTACCTAAACTTGATGACGCTGCAACTCGTCGTTTATTAACTCATCGTTGGCCCGGTAACGTGCGCGAGTTAGATAATGTTATTCAACGAGCACTGATATTACGGGTTAATGATGATATTGGTGTCAATGACATTATTTTAGATTCTGCCGATGTTAATTTGGTTGCAACAGAATATGTTGATGCGGATAAACCTGCCGAAGTTGACGGTTTAGGTGACGAATTAAAAGCCCAAGAACATGTCATTATTTTAGAAACCCTTAATCAATGTCAGGGTAGTCGGAAAATGGTCGCTGAAAAACTCGGTATAAGCGCCCGTACGCTACGTTATAAAATGGCCAAAATGCGTGATATGGGTATTCAATTACCTGCGTAACGTAAATCCCGTCAACTAATCGTCAACTAATCGTTAGTTAACGTTATGATTTTATAGTCTAATAAGTCTATTTTTTATCGTTCACCTACGTAAAAGTGACCTGTTTGTTTTAATGGATAGGTTACTTTTGCTTTTGCTTGTGCTTCTGCTTGTGTTCGCCCCCTCTTTTATCGACGAATCTTTTACTAATTGTAATACTGGCATCTAAATTGCTTTAACTCCTTATCAGTTATTGTTGTCGTCAAAAAGTCGACGAAAGGGAGTTACACCATGCAGATTAGCGCAAATCCATTAATGCAAGAAATGCAATCGCTTCGCGGCGAAATAGCCCCTTCTATTGGTTCATCTATTCGTCCTAACCTTACCCAGCAAGTGAATAACACCACGGGTGCTGATTTCAGTCAGTTATTGTCTCAAGCGGTGGGTAGCGTCAATGAGCTGCAACAAGCATCATCAAGCTTAGCCACTCGTTTAGACATGGGCGACACCACGGTGACGTTGTCTGATACCGTTATTGCGCGTGAGAAAGCCGGCGTTGCCTTTGAAGCAACGGTGCAAGTACGTAATAAGCTCGTCGATGCTTATAAAGAAATTATGAGTATGCCTGTTTAGTCGCAGACGGTTTTGAGCACTAAATAACATAACAACATTAGATATAGCAGGTACGTATTGTGAGCACAGACATTATGGTAGGTTCGGGTTCAACAGCCGATGGCGGTGTCCAACAAGAGAACAAATCTGGACTTCTTGGTGGCGTTGGTGGTGCAGATATGATGCGTCAAGTCATCATGATTCTGGCATTAGCAATATGCCTTGCTATGGCTGTTTTTGTGATGATGTGGGCTCAAGAGCCTGATTTTCGCCCACTTGGTAAAATGGAAACCGCTGAGATGATCCTAGTCTTAGACGTGCTTGATAAAAACCAAATCGATTATCAAATTAACGTCGATGTGGTTAAAGTGCCTGAAGATAAGTATCAAGAAGTTAAATTACTGCTCAGCCGTGCCGGTATTCAAAGTAGTACTCAAGCAAATGATTACTTAAACCAAGATAGTGGTTTTGGTGTCAGTCAGCGTATGGAACAAGCCCGCTTAAAACAAAGCCAAGAACAAAACCTAGCCAGAGCCATTGAAGAGTTAAAAAGCATTAGTCGTGCGAAAGTGATATTAGCATTGCCAAAAGAAAATGTTTTTGCCCGAAATGCATCTAAACCCAGTGCCACAGTGGTCGTTAATGTGCGTCGTGGTGGTTTGGGCCAGGAAGAGATTGATGCCATTGTTGATATCGTAGGCTCTGCTGTTCAAGGGCTTGAACCTACTCGTGTGACGGTAACCGATTCAAATGGGCGCTTACTCAATTCCGGTAGTCAAGATGGCGCGTCTTCTAGAGCACGTCGCGAGCAAGAGCTAGTACAACAGCAAGAGGCTGAATACCGTAAGAAAATCGAATCAATCTTAATGCCAATTTTAGGACCTGAGAATTTTACTTCTCAAGTCGATGTGAATATGAACTTTACCGCAGTAGAGCAAACCGCCAAGCGTTTCTCTCCTGATTTACCGGCGATTCGCAGTGAAATGATCATTGAGAGAAATTCGTCTGGTCAAAACTCTGGCGGTATTCCTGGTGCGCTAAGTAATCAACCACCGATGGAATCTGATATTCCGCAAGTGGCAGGTGAAGCAACAACCTCAACCATGTCTGGTGACTCATCAAAAGAAGCTACGCGTAATTATGAATTAGACACTACCATTAGCCATACCCGTCAACAAATTGGGGTGGTTCGTCGTGTTAGTGTGTCTGTTGCGATTAATTTTAAACCTGGCCAAGTTGATGAGAACGGCCAAGTCACTCGCGTGCCGAGAACAGAACAAGAATTAACTAATATTCGTCGCTTATTAGAAGGCGCGGTAGGTTTTAGTACCCAGCGTGGTGATGCGCTAGAAGTGGTAACGGTTCCGTTTATGGACCAGTTAATTGAAGTGTTACCTGAGCCAGATATGTGGGAGCAGCCTTGGTTCTGGCGCGCGATTAAATTGGCATTAGGTGCAATTGTTATTTTAGTACTCATTCTGGCCGTAGTTCGACCTATGCTTAAGAAGTTAACCAATCCCAATGGCATCAACATGCCTGACGATATTCGTCCAGGACATGAGTTAGCTGAAATTGAAGATCAGTATGCCGCAGATACCTTAGGTATGCTTAATACCAAAGAGGCGGAATACAGTTATGCCGATGATGGGTCAATTCAAATACCTAATTTGCATAAAGATGATGATATGATTAAAGCAATTAGAGCGTTAGTGGCAAATGAGCCTGAGCTTTCCACTCAAGTGATTAAAAACTGGTTACAAGACAATGGCTAATGAAAAAAAAGATAAAGCAGCTAAAGCAGAGAAATCAACAGCATTTGACCCCGAGTTAATTACTGGTGTTGAAAAAACGGCTATTTTGCTGCTCAGCTTGAGTGAAGCAGATGCGGCGTCAATTTTAAAACACTTAGAGCCTAAGCAAGTGCAAAAAGTGGGTATGGCGATGGCAGCCATGGATGACTTTGGTCAAGAAAAGGTCATTGGCGTTCACCAATTATTTTTAGACGATATTCAAAAGTTTTCTTCTATTGGTTTTAACAGTGAAGAATTCGTCCGTAAAGCGTTAACTGCAGCATTGGGTGAAGATAAAGCCGGTAATTTAATTGAACAAATTATCATGGGCAGCGGAGCTAAAGGTCTGGATTCATTAAAATGGATGGATGCACGTCAAGTGGCCACCATTATTCAAAATGAACATCCGCAGATTCAAACAATTGTATTATCGTATTTAGAACCCGATCAAGCTGCTGAGATTTTTAGTCAGTTCCCTGAAAATACCCGTTTAGATTTGATGATGCGTATTGCCAATCTTGAAGAAGTTCAGCCTGCGGCATTGCAAGAATTAAACGACATTATGGAAAAACAATTTGCGGGTCAAGGCGGTGCGCAAGCGGCTAAAATGGGTGGCCTAAAAGCGGCTGCTAATATCATGAACTATCTCGATACCGGTGTTGAGAGTCAAATCATGGAAACCATGCGTGAGTCAGATGAAGAAATGGCGCAGCAAATACAAGACATGATGTTTGTGTTTGAAAACCTCATTGACGTTGACGACCGCGGTATTCAGGCATTGTTACGAGAAGTACAGCAAGATGTGCTGATGAAAGCACTCAAAGGTGCGGACGAAGCGTTGAAAGAGAAAATTCTGGGTAATATGTCTAAACGTGCAGCTGAATTGCTCCGTGACGACTTAGAAGCCATGGGACCTATCCGTATTAGTGAAGTTGAAGTGGCACAAAAAGAAATTCTGTCTATTGCTCGTCGACTCAGTGACAGTGGTGAGATTATGCTAGGCGGCGGCGGTGGTGACGAGTTCTTGTAACCATCCGCATATTCATTAGTGTGACAGTACTGGCGGGTATTTCTATTTGGATATCTGTCAGCTATCTGTATTATTAGGTTGTTAGTATTACTCTTAATATTGTGTACTACTGTTAATATTTTTGTTTTGAGCCAATGTTTTTAACAACACAAGTGATGAATTATGCCAGAATCAAAACCGCCTAAAGATGCACTCACTACCGATAGCGAGGCTGAATTTAGTCATTGGCAGCTACCTGATATTACCAAAGATAGCAGTCTAGAACCTTCAAATTTTTTTGGTCATTTCGCTGAAGCTCACACACCTAGTCCTGTTACTGGGGCTGAGAAGTCGATGGCGCCACCGACGATGGCGCAAATTGAAGAGATTCGTGCTGCAGCTGAGCAAGAAGGGTTTGAACAGGGTAAGCAAGACGGTCATCAACAAGGATTAGAGCAAGGGCGTTTAGAAGGACTGGAGCAAGGTCATCAACAAGGTTTCACTCAAGGCGAGCAACAAGGATTAGAAGCTGGGCAAATTAAAGCCAATGAACTTATTGCACAACTTAACCACATTATTTCCCAATTCGAGTTGCCATTATCCATCTTAGATAATGAAATTGAAGCGGAATTGTTGGCCATGACAATCAGTTTAGCCAAATCGGTTATCGGTCATGAGCTTAAGACTCATCCAGAGCATATATTATCGGCGCTACGCCAAGGCGTTGACGCACTTCCATTAAAAGAACAGTTGGTTAAATTACGCTTTAATCAGGCTGATGCTGAACTCGTAAACCAATGTTACAGTGCCGAGCAACTGCAAAAAAACCAGTGGCAAATCGATATCGATCCGACGTTATCTAATGGTGACTGTATGATTGAAAGCGTTCGTTCTGCTGTCGATTTACGTGTAGAGCAGCGTATTAACCAAGTGTTTAGTGAATTAGACGCCCAGTCGAATCAGTTAGCTAAAAATGTGCAACAGCAAAAATCAACTCATCCACAATATCAAACCACCGCAGTCGATAATTTCAATGAACATCAGCAAGTAGCTGAACTTGCTGGTAGAACCGACAGTACTGGTCGAGCTGATAAAGCAGATATTGGCCAAGATCATTTTACAGATCATCAGTCAGAGCTGGGCGCTGATGCGGTTACTGAACCGTTAGTTCAACAAATTGATGCTTCTTCGGCAGTGTCAATCGATGCTGAAGACTCTGATGTTGTTGATTCTGATGCCGGTGTAACTCTCGATACAAGCACGACGTTCAATACAAGTGCGCCTCTTAATACAAGTGCGCCTCTTAATTCAAATGCGCCTCTTAATTCAAATGCACAAGCCGATACCTCAACAGCTGGTAAAGTCGCAGACGCTCAGCAACAGACGAAAGACCTATCTCAAGGAAATAACGATGAGCACTCGTCAACATAAACTACTGAACAAATTCGCGGTACATCATAAACACGTGTTACCGCTGCGACCAGTTGCAAGCGGCCAGTTAGTTAGGGTAGTTGGTTTAACGCTTGAAGCGACTGGGTGCCGCGCGCCGGTTGGTAGTTTATGCTCTATTGAAACCATGGTTGGCGAGTTGGTTGCTGAGGTTGTCGGCTTTGATGACAAATTACTGTATTTAATGCCTATTGAAGAGCTCAGAGGCGTTTTACCTGGTGCCCGTGTAAAGCCTTTAGGTGAACAATCAGGATTAAATGTAGGCTTGTCATTATTAGGCAGAGTATTAGACGGTAGCGGCGTGCCGTTAGATGGTTTAGGCCCGCTTAATACAGATCAACATGCATCGCGTCATGGTCCTTATATTAATCCATTATCTCGACGAGCGATTACTGAGCCGTTAGATGTCGGCGTTCGTGCCATCAACTCGATGTTAACGGTTGGTAAAGGGCAGCGAATGGGCTTGTTTGCCGGTTCTGGTGTGGGTAAAAGTGTGCTACTTGGCATGATGACTCGAGGATCGAAAGCCGACATTATTGTGGTGGGGTTAGTGGGCGAGCGTGGTCGTGAAGTTAAAGAGTTTATCGAAGAAATTTTAGGTAAAGAAGGCCGTGCGCGCTCAGTCGTTGTGGCTGCACCAGCGGATACTTCTCCGTTAATGCGCTTACGAGCCTGTGAAACTTCCACGCGTATCGCCGAGTATTTTAGAGATTTAGGTTACGATGTACTATTGCTGATGGACAGTTTAACGCGTTACGCACAAGCACAACGAGAAGTCGCTCTTGCTGTCGGTGAGCCACCTGCCACCAAAGGCTATCCACCTTCAGTATTCGCTAAGTTACCGCGTCTGGTCGAGCGAGCGGGTAATGGCGGTGCCGGACAAGGTTCGATTACCGCTTTTTATACGGTATTAACCGAAGGTGACGACCAACAAGATCCTATCGCCGATGCTTCTCGAGCAATTTTAGATGGTCATATTGTATTATCTCGTCAGCTTGCTGATTCGGGCCATTATCCCGCTATTGATGTAGAAGCATCGATTAGCCGTGTCGCGCCAATGGTGATAAGTGAAGAACATTTAGAAGCGATGCGTAAAGTTAAACAGATGTATTCGCTGTATCAGCAAAATCGCGATCTGATTTCAATTGGGGCGTACTCACAAGGCAGCGATCCTAGGATTGATAATGCCATACGCTTACAACCTGCAATGAATGCCTTTTTGCGGCAGGGGTTTAAAGACCCGGTGACGTTTGAAGAAAGCCGAGTCATGTTGACTCAAATTGCCGCACAGTGTCAGGGATAATATCAATGACTCGAACTGACCCACTATTAACAGTACTGAAGTTAGCCACGGCAGCTGAAGATCAAGCTGCATTACAGCTTAAGTCGGCGCAATTCGAAAAACAAAAACGCCAGGGGCAGTTGGACGCGCTAAACAACTATCGTTTAGATTATATGAAACAGATGGAAGGGCATACGGGGACTACATTGCGTGCTAACCAATACCATCAATTTCATCAATTTATTCGTCAAGTCGATAGCGCGATTATTCAGCAAGTTGCCGCGGTTAAAGATGCTGAAAAACAAGTCGGTTATCGTCAAATTCATTGGCAAGAAAAACAACAAAAACGCAAAGCGGTAGAGATGCTATTAAGCCAAAAAGCAACTAAAGCGATGGTGATAGAAGCTAAGCGCGAACAAAAAATGTCTGATGAATTTGCTATGCAGCAATATTTTCGCCGAAATCTTAAATAACACTACCATAGTTAATCTATTTTATTGTTTCATATCACGGTCAGTGATGAACCTGCGTCGTTATTACTATATGTACCTTGCCAATACTTATTCTGTTTCAATCAAACAAAGTCATTCTAGTAAACATCAATTGGCACCTTAATTGCTTAGTAATATTAAATAAAACAATAATCGTCAGCGAAGTGACAGTTTCTGTAGATGGATACAACTCTTTATAGCGCGGTTTCGTCACTTCAAAGTACATTGTTAAATTCGCCGTTTTTGATGTTGTTAGAAAAATACCGGCGACAAATAACGTTAACCTCACATGATAGAGTGGAGCAGATTATGCAGCAGTTGAGCAATATTTTACTTGGCAATAGCAGTAAAACAGCTGATGCAAGTAGCAAAGATATGATACAAGGTGTTGAAAATACATCATTCTTATCTGCTTTTCATCAGGCGAATCAATCAGGTTTAGCTAAATCGCCTGTTGCTAATATTTCGCCAGTTGTCTCTAGTGAAGTTTTGTCGATGGTTGAATCTGATGCGATAGTAGACCCTTTAAAAGATTCTACAGATCTCACTAATATCAGTAACACTGAAAATGGTGCCGATATTGATCTTATTTTTGCTCAACTTAATATGGCTGACTCACTCAGTAAATCTCATCCTTCAGACGGAAATATCTTGCCGCATACTGATCAACGTGACTGGTCCGGGAATAAGAGATTAGATATTCCAACTGAATTGACCGAGTCTCAAGACTCCAGTTTTATTGCAGAAGAAAGTTTAGTGGATGATTTATTTGCCGATTTGATTGAAGTTCCTGATGATTCTGTCACTTCAAAAAATTTTTTGACTCAACTAACAGCAGAAGAACGTCAAGAATTGACTGCTTTTTCTGGATTAGCACCAGTAGAATTATTGGAGTTAGATAACCAAAATTTAACACAATTAGTCAATGACTTTAATTTACAACAGCCTGTAGTTGATGATTCTATACTTGAATTAGCTGCAGCTGGATTAGAAGGTTTAGTAAACATATCACCAAAACGAGATTATATAGACAGTAATTTTAGTTATATTGATCAACAAGATATTATCGATATTAATGGGGATTTTGAAAAAAAGTTTAATAATGAAACATCTAAAGATATTATTTTCAACGATGAGCCGACAATTACGACAATAAACGGTGATGTTGAGTTGGACGATAATACTGTCATACCGGACGAACTTGACAAGACTTTACTCAATCAGCCGCATGCGATATCGACTTCGCCGTTAAGCCGTTCAACAGATAATGTCATTTCACCTTCGGTATCTAATTTAGGTTCTACAGCATCAACCTTGCCGACAAATTCACTTAATACAAACTCGATATTAGGTGGTGATATAGTAAATGATATTAATAAGCAAAGTATTGGAACAAATATCAAAACAGACGGAACTGTTGAAGCATCGGTATTATCTAAAGCGGATTTTTCGGTAGTGCTTGATACTGTTGTCGGTAAAAAAGTAAGTAGTGACGCCGCTTCTGTTTTAATGCAAATAGATAATGATATTAGTGCGAGTGAAATTGATAATAAAACATTTTCAAACCAAAGTAGTTTTACGCCAATTCATAAAAGTGATGTTCCACAATTTCAGCTATCGTTAAGACCACAGGGAGAGCCTGGTGCTCAGATGCAAGAGATGATCCAGCGTTTTTCTCCTGTAATGAAACAGCAGTTAATAACCATGGTCAGTAATGGTATTCAACAAGCTGAAATTCGTCTTGATCCACCAGAACTTGGACATTTAACGGTTAAAATTCAAATCCAGGGCGATCAAACTCAAGTACAGTTTCATGTAGCGCAGTCGCAAACCCGCGATATAGTTGAACAAGCTATGCCTCGATTACGCGATATGCTGGCTCAAGAAGGATTGCAACTGACAGACAGCCAAGTGTCCCAAGGTGATGGTGGTAGTGAACAACCGCATGAACAATCATCTAATCAAGGTGGGGGAGACAGTCAGTTGGATGAAATTTCAGCACAAGAGGTCAGCTTGATGACAAATCCATCAAGGAGTTTACATTCAGCTATAGATTATTATGCTTAAGCAGGTAACCTATAGCAATAATATGACTTTTCAATAAAAGCTGACTACTTAGCTAAGTTTCAATATTAATCACAATGTTGATTAGGAACCAGAATGCCTGAACAAGAATTAGAATTGAATGAAGCCGCTGAAGGCGGAAAAAAAAGCAAAAAATTAGTCATCTTTGGTGGCATTGGTTTAGTGTTGGCTTTGCTTATTGGGGGCGGCGTGTGGTTTTTTATGGGCTCTGATGAACCTGAAAATACTGACTCTCAGACAGAAACAGAAACAGAGACATCTACAGATGCCAAACCTATGTCGATGGAAGAAGCTAATTATGTCGGTATGCCGAGACCTTTCCTATTTAATTTGCCCGGCGTTGACCGAGCTCGACTGGTTGAAATTAAAGTTCAATTAATGGTGCGTGGTGATGATAGTGTGCTTACACAAAAACATATTCCATTGATTGAAGATGCATTACTAACTACTTTTAGTGCAGCTGACGTACAGAAACTCAGTACCCAAGCCGGTAAAGATGAGCTACGTCAGTTAGCGTTACTCAATGTTCAAAATACGCTGCAACCAATAACAGGCAAGAAAGTTGTTGAAAAAGTCCTGTTTACTGGCTTTGTAATGCAATAACCAAAAGCATTAACTGCTAAGGCGATAATGTGAGTGATTTATTAAGCCAAGATGAAATTGATGCGCTTTTGCATGGTGTTGATGATGTTGATGATGATGAAATAGAAGAGAACAGCGCTGATGCGCGTTCTTATGATTTCTCTTCTCAAGATCGAATTGTGCGTGGCCGTATGCCCACGCTTGAAATCGTAAATGAGCGATTTGCACGGCATTTACGCATCAGTATGTTTAACATGATGCGTCGCGCAGCCGAAGTGTCGATCAATGGCGTACAAATGCTGAAGTTTGGCGAGTATGTACATACTTTATTTGTGCCAACCAGTTTAAATATGGTGCGTTTCAGTCCACTTAAAGGCACTGCATTAATCACCATGGAAGCACGTTTAGTCTTTATTCTGGTCGACAATTTCTTTGGTGGTGATGGCCGTTTTCATGCCAAAATCGAAGGCCGTGAATTTACACCAACAGAACGTCGTATTGTACAGTTGTTGCTTAAAATTATTTTTGAAGATTATAAAGAAGCGTGGGCACCAGTAATGGATGTGGAGTTTGAGTACCTCGACTCTGAAGTGAATCCTGCAATGGCGAATATTGTCAGCCCGACAGAAGTGGTCGTGATTAATTCGTTCCATATCGAAGTTGATGGCGGCGGTGGTGATTTCCACATTACCATGCCGTATTCGATGATTGAGCCCATTCGTGAATTACTCGATGCCGGTGTTCAAAGTGATAAACAAGATACTGATATGCGCTGGTCGCAAGCATTACGTGATGAAATCATGGACGTGCAGGTCGGTTTTGATGTCAATGTTGTTGAACATGAAGTGACATTACGTGATGTGATGGGGTTTAAAGCTGGGGATATTATCCCGATAGATTTACCTGAACACATTATGATGCGAATTGAAGGTTTACCGACTTATCGTTGTAAAATGGGTAAATCGCGCGATAATTTAGCATTAAAAATCAGTGAGAAAATTCCGCGGCCAGAAACGGTTAAAACAGAGATGCAATTAGTGACTCGCAAAGGCAAGTCGCGTGATATTTCAGATTTATAAGGTGAAGTAGAATGAGCACAGAAGATACAGGCGATGACTGGGCTGCAGCAATGGCGGAGCAGGCTTTAGAAGAAGCAGAACAAGTAGAGCTTGATGAATTAGTCGATGATTCCAGACCTATCACGAAAGAAGAAGCTGCCAAGTTAGACGGTATTCTAGATATTCCGGTAACGATTTCCATGGAAGTGGGTCGCAGTTTTATTAGTATCCGTAATTTACTCCAGCTCAACCAAGGTTCGGTGGTCGAACTTGATCGTGTAGCCGGTGAGCCTTTAGACGTTATGGTTAATGGAACCCTGATTGCTCATGGTGAAGTTGTGGTAGTGAATGACAAATTTGGTATCCGCTTAACGGATGTTATTAGCCAAACAGAACGTATCAAAAAACTTAAATAACTAAAAAATATAATAAACAATAATATAGCAAAGATTGGCGTGTGTTGAGCTTTGCTAAGTTGGTTGCACAAACAAGGAATAGCAGTGGCGAATATGATACTAATGCTGAGCATTATGAGTGAGGCGTTAAGCGTCCCTGAAGTGTCTAGTACTCTGGCTAAAAATGCCTCTGCTCATCCCGCTGAAGTGTCTAATGTGGCAACATTAGCCAACATGGTTGGTGGATTAATTGTCGTATTAGCGCTTATTTTTTTGTTAGCTTATATTGTAAAACGTCTTAAGTTAGTGCCATCTAATGGCGGTGTGATTAAAACGATTGCAGTAACTCCCATCGGTCAACGTGAAAAAGTGGTATTGGTGGAGGTCAATGGCCAGCAATATCTACTTGGTGTAACCTCGCAACAGATTAATCTGATTGATAAGTTAGCCACCCCCGTCGACGTTCCCATTTCTTCGTTTGCTAGCCGTCTAAAACAAGCCAAGGAACAGCAATAATGAATAAGTACACAACAGCATTGGTATTGGCGATGATGGCGCTAGTGGCAATGGTTTTATCGCCTTCAGCACTGGCTCAAGATGGTGTGTTACCTGCGTTAACGGTTACAACAGCTGCAGACGGAACAACTGAATATTCGGTAACAATGCAGATTTTATTGCTGATGACAGCAATGAGTTTTATTCCTGCAATGGTCATAATGCTCACTTCATTTACCCGCATCATTGTGGTGCTATCGATATTAAGACAAGCTTTAGGTTTACAACAAACACCCTCGAATCAGGTATTGATCGGCATCAGTTTGTTCATGACGTTTTTTATCATGGCACCGGTTTTTGATAAGATTTATGCTGAAGCTGTAGAGCCTTATATCAATGAAACCATGACCTTAACGCAAGCTTATGATGTTGGTAAAGAACCCATTAAAACATTTATGCTATCGCAAGTGCGTACCACAGACTTGCAAACATTTATTGAAATTTCTGGTTACAAAGACATTCAATCTCCTGAGCAAGCACCAATGAGCGTGGTGATCCCAGCGTTTATTACCAGTGAACTTAAAACGGCGTTCCAAATTGGCTTTATGCTGTTTGTGCCTTTTTTAGTACTCGATTTGGTCGTTGCCAGTATTCTAATGGCCATGGGTATGATGATGTTGTCACCGATGATTGTGTCACTGCCATTTAAAATTATGTTGTTTGTACTCGTCGATGGTTGGGGCTTAGTGATGGGCACATTAGCGAATAGTTTCGGAATATAAGGCCGCGTATTTATGTCTCCAGAATCGCTCATTGATATCTTTCGAGAAGCACTGTCAGTTATCGTACTGATTGTGTCAGCGATTATTTTACCAGGCTTATTCATCGGTTTAATTGTGGCGGTATTTCAGGCCGCGACATCTATTAACGAACAAACCTTAAGCTTTTTACCACGTTTATTGGTGACGTTATTCGCGTTGATGTTTTTAGGCCATTGGCTAGTACAAACCATGATGGATTTTTTCTTTGAGATGGTTAATCTCATCCCACAGGTTATAGGTTAAGCCATGGATATTTTGTTTGATGAAATCAGTCAAACAATTGCCGCATATCTTTTGCCGTTTTTCCGTATTTCATCCATGCTCATGGTGATGGCGGTATTTGGCGCAAATACGACTCCCGCTCGAGTTCGATTGATGTTATCCGTGGCGATAACGATGGCCGTTGCGCCTATTTTACCCCCTATTGAAAATGTCGAGCTACTGGCATTGAGTTCAGTTTTTGTCATTGTTCAGCAAATTTTAATTGGCGTCACCATGGGATTTGTAACCTTAATGGTGATGCAAACATTTGTATTAACAGGGCAAATAATTGGTATGCAAACCAGTTTAGGTTTTGCCTCCATGGTCGACCCCGGTTCTGGTGAGCAAACGCCTGTTGTGAGTAACTTTTTCCTATTATTAGCAACACTTATCTTTTTAGCTGTTGATGGCCATTTGTTAATGATACGGATGTTGGTGGCCAGTTTTGAAACTATTCCTATTTCAAATCAAGGTATATCACTCGCTAATTATCGTGCGCTTGCTGATTGGGGTAGCTTTATGTTTGGTTCGGCATTAACAATGTCGATTTCGGCTATTGTGGCGTTGTTATTAATCAATTTATCCTTTGGTGTAATGACTCGCGCCTCGCCTCAGTTGAATATTTTCTCTATTGGTTTCCCGGTCACTATGGTTAGTGGTTTGTTGATTTTGTGGTTAACGTTAGCACCTATCATGGCGCATTTTGATGAAGTGTGGATGGCTGCGCAGTTACTTATGTGTGACGTTTTGCAACTTCAATGTCAACTTAATGGCTCAGTGGTATTTTAAGGGGCACATATGGCAGAAAGTGACAGCGGTCAAGAACGCACAGAAGAACCCACATCCAAGCGACTTGAACAAGCTCGAGAAAAAGGTCAAGTCGCTCGCTCTAAAGAGTTAGGTACCGCAGCGGTACTGCTTGCTGCATCTGTTGGGTTTTCGATGACAGGTCCTGCTATTGCCAAAAGCCTCTATACCATTATGGAGCAGATATTTTCCATGGAGCGCGATCAGATTTTTGATACTAACTCCATGTTCCGTGTGTGGGGGGTCGTCGGCAATGAGCTCGCAGGGCCATTAATTAGCTTTATTGCTTTGTTGGCGTTTGTGTCTTTCCTAGGCAATATTGTGCTAGGTGGCATGTCTTTTTCAGTCAAAGCGTTTATGCCTAAAGGCAGTAAGTTAAACCCCATGAACGGCTTTAAGCGTATGTTTGGCACCCAGGCATTGGTAGAGCTTACTAAGGGGATTGCTAAGTTTTCGGTGGTAGCATTATCGGCTTATTTTTTACTAAAATTTTATTTCTACGATATTTTGACTCTGTCCAGTGATCATCTCCCGGGTAATGTATACCATGCGCTAGATTTACTTATTTGGATGTTCATCTTACTTTGCAGCTCGATGTTATTAATCGTTATTATTGATGTGCCATTTCAAATTTGGAATCACAATAAACAGTTAAAAATGACCAAGCAGGAAGTCAAAGACGAGTATAAAGATACTGAAGGTAAACCTGAGGTTAAAGGCCGCATAAGACAAATGCAGCAGGAGATGGCGCAACGACGCATGATGACCGAGGTGCCTAATGCGGATGTTATTGTGGTTAACCCAGAACATTATGCAGTGGCAGTTAAATACGATGTCAGCCGATCATCAGCCCCTTTTCTAATCGCTAAAGGTGTCGATGACGTAGCCTTTAGAATACGAGAAATAGCTCGAGAGCATAACGTTGCTATTGTATCGGCCCCGCCGTTGGCTCGTGCTATTTACCACACGACTAAAGTGGATCAACAAGTGCCAGAAGGCTTATTTACTGCTGTTGCGCAGGTCTTGGCTTATGTATTCCAGCTTAGGCAATATCAAAAAGGTAAAGGTCGTAGGCCAAAACCTATCCCGCTTAAACAACCCATACCAGATGATTTAAAGCACTAATAACTAATCTATTTTAGATAGATAATATTTGTGGCTTAATTTTTGCTTTGTATGTCTATTCGCGTCAAATAATAGTCCATTGACGCCGTGATCTGACATAAAGGGTTCATCTTAATATGGATGCAAAAGCAGCTTTTGGCCAAATGAAACAAATGAAAGTATCTACTTTTAAAGGGATCGGAACGCCTTTATTAGTACTTGCTGCGTTAGGAATGGTGGTTTTACCTATTCCTGCTTTTTTGCTAGATATTCTGTTTTCATTCAATATTGCGTTGGCTTTAGTTGTACTCTTAGTTGCTATTTATGCTGACAGACCACTCGATTTTGCTGCTTTCCCTACCGTATTATTAATTGCAACGTTACTAAGACTCGCTCTAAACGTCGCCTCTACCCGTATTGTATTGCTTGAAGGTCATAATGGTGGTGCCGCTGCGGGTAAAGTCATTGAGGCTTTTGGTTCTGTGGTTATTGGCGGCAATTATGCCGTTGGTTTAGTGGTGTTTATTATCCTTATTATCATTAACTTTGCAGTGGTAACTAAAGGTGCGGGGCGTATTGCTGAGGTGAGTGCTCGTTTTACCTTAGATGCAATGCCGGGTAAGCAAATGGCCATTGATGCTGATTTAAATGCTGGCACATTAACCCAAGACCAGGCGCGGATCCGCCGTGCTGAAGTAACTCGTGAAGCCGATTTCTACGGTGCGATGGACGGTGCTTCAAAGTTTGTTAAAGGTGATGCCATTGCAGGGATCATGATCCTAGTCATCAATATGATTGGTGGATTTGTGATTGGTATGATCCAGCATGGATTAGACTTTTCTAGCGCGGTTGAAATTTATACCTTACTAACCATCGGTGATGGTTTAGTTGCACAAATTCCCGGTTTATTGCTGTCTATTGCCGCGGCCTTAATGGTGACGCGTCAAAACGAGTCAGGCGATATGGGCCAAATGATGTTCAGTCAGATGTTTGACAGTCATAAATCATTAGCCATTGCTGCTGGGTTACTCTTTATTATGGGTATTGTGCCTGGTATGCCTCATGTTGCGTTTTTGACATTTGCATTTATTACCGCTGGTGCAGCGTACTTTATTTACAAGCGTAATGTTGACAAAAAGCAAGCTGCATTAACGTTAGCGACTAAAGGGCCGGTTGAGAGCAAGGATAAAGAACCTAAAGATTTAAGCTGGGACGATGTGCGCCATGTTGATACTATTGGTCTTGAAGTCGGATATCGCTTAATTCCGCTGGTTGATAAGTCTCAAGGTGGTGAATTATTAGGCAGGATCAAAGGCGTACGTAAAAAACTGTCACAAGAATTAGGTTTTTTAGTGCCAGCGGTGCATATTCGTGACAATCTAGACTTATCACCCAATGCGTATCGAATTTCGTTAATGGGTGTCGTAGTGGGTGAGGCTGAAGTTAGGCATGATTGTGAATTAGCCATTAATCCTGGCCAAGTTTACGGTAAACTAGACGGTATTGAAACTCGCGACCCAGCTTTTGGTTTAGAGGCAGTTTGGATAGCGCCAGAGCAACGTGAACATGCACAAACTTTAGGTTATACCGTCGTTGATACTGCAACGGTTGTAGCGACTCACATAAGCCAGTTACTGAGTAATAATGCTGCTAAGTTATTAGGTTACGAAGAAGTCCAGCAGTTAATGGATATGCTTGCTAAGAACTCTCCTAAATTAGTGGATGGTTTTGTACCAGATGTCATGCCTCTGGGATCAGTTGTTAAAGTGATGCAGAACTTACTGAATGAAGGGGTATCGGTACGAGATTTACGCACCATAGTGCAGACACTATTAGAGTACGGTACTAAGAGCAATGACACTGAAGTATTAACGGCAGCAGTGCGTATAGCGTTAAAACGTATGATCGTACAAGAAATCTCTGGACCAGAACTCGAAATCCCTGTCATAACATTGGCGCCAGAGTTGGAACAGATGTTGCATAAGTCTATGCAGGCGACTGGCGGTGAAGGACCTAATATTGAACCTGGTCTTGCAGAGCGTATGCAGCAGTCATTATTAGACGCTGCACAGAAGCAAGAAATGGTAGGACAACCAGCCATTTTATTGACATCGGGTATGCTTAGGTCAACGCTGTCAAGATTTGTTAAATACACTATTCCAAATTTACGAGTGATTTCATATCAGGAAATCCCGGACGAGAAACAAATTAGAATTGTTTCTGCAGTAGGCCAATAGTGATAACGTCAGTTTATAGAGGTGCATAAGTGAAAATTAAACGATTTTTTGCCAAAGATATGCGCGCTGCATTGGCTCAAGTAAAAGAAACCTTAGGTTCTGACGCTGTCATTATGTCAAATAAAAAAGTCACTGGCGGAATCGAAATTGTCGCTGCTGTAGATTATGATGAACCTAAAGCCGCCATCGCATCACAAGCGCCGACTACCGGTTTTATGGATGTCAGTGACGATAGGGTGTCATTAGGCGCTAAGCCTGTGATGAAAGCTCAATCAAAGGTGAACCCACCTCCTGAGGCCGACTCTTTACAAGCCTTACTTCAAAAACAACATAATCGCATGACACAACAAATGTCTGTCAGCCAAGATGAACCGGATTTACCAGAATGGGCCCGCCAATTACAAGGGGCAAAGGCTGCTAAACCAGCATCAACTTTTCAATCGCAAGCGGCACTAGAGCAAGCTAAAAAAACCAATAAAAATCAATCTGCTGATATGGATGCTCTGCGCGAAGAAATGGCTTCATTGCGTAACTTATTGACCCATCAAGTTTCATCGTTGATGAAAGATCAAAAAAAGCGTACCGATCCTGTTGGCGCAATGCTAGAAAGTAAATTGATTGCAGCAGAGTTTTCTCCAGCCGTTGCTGCTAAACTAGCGGGGCTAAGTCAACACTACACCCCAGCCGATTTAGTGAGAGCATTACCACAAAGTTTAGCCAATTTACTCGACAATCAAGGCGACGATATAGTTAAACGTGGTGGTGTTGTGGCGTTTGTTGGTCCAACCGGTGTAGGTAAGACAACTTCTTTAGCTAAAATAGCCGCTCGCTTTGCCGCCCATCATGGCCCAGAGCAGGTAGCATTGATTACCACCGACCATTATCGTATTGGTGCCTATGAGCAATTAGCGACTTATGGCAAAATAATGGGCTGTCCGGTTAAGCAAGCACATGATTTAACCGAATTAGAACAAATTTTATATCAATTTAGAAATCGTAAGTTAGTATTAATTGATACCGCAGGTATGGGACAGCGAGATATGCGCTTATATCAGCAACTGGATAATTTAACAGCAAATAGTAGGATCCCAATTCGGAGCTACTTAGTCTTATCTGCGACTGGTCAACGTCGTGTGTTACAAGATGCTGTAGAACATTTTAAACGAATTCCATTAGCGGGTGCGATTTTAACAAAGTTAGATGAATCGATATCAATTGCAGGTGCATTGAGCGTATTGATTCAAAATGAGTTACCATTAAGCTATGTTACTGACGGTCAACGTGTTCCTGAGGACATGAAAGTAGCAGATACGTTAGAGTTGGCTAAAAAGGCTCTCGCGGCGTTAAATGAAACAGAACAACAATCGTCACAAGACACAGTGTGGTCTAATGACACAGCCTATGCATTTGAGTAAAGATATGACTCGGGATCAAGCAAGTGGTTTACGTATGATGAATCAACCAAATAACGATAAAGTTAAAGTAATTGCCGTATCCGGTGGTAAAGGCGGAGTGGGTAAAACCAGTGTGTCAATTAATACTGCGGTAGCACTAGCTGAAAAAGGCAAACGCGTATTAGTGCTTGATGCCGATTTAGGTTTAGCCAACGTCGATGTCATGCTTGGGATACGTGCTGAGAAAAATTTATCTCATGTTTTGTCCGGAGATGCCGAATTAGATGACATCATTGTTCGTGGACCTAAAGGTATTGGTATTGTTCCTGCCACATCGGGTTCTCAAGCGATGGTTGAGTTGTCGCCAGCACAACATGCTGGACTTATCCGTGCATTTAGTGAAATGCGAACTCAGTTCGATATTTTAATTGTGGATACTGCTGCTGGTATATCAGACATGGTGCTGAGTTTTTCTCGTGCATCACAGGATGTATTGATAGTCGTTTGCGACGAACCAACATCAATTACTGATGCTTATGCGCTGATTAAAATTTTAAGTCGTGAACATGGTGTGTTCCACTTCAAAATTGTGGCAAATATGGTACGTAGTTTACGAGAAGGTATGGAATTATTTGCTAAACTCAGTAAAGTGACGGATAGATTTTTAGATGTTGCTTTAGAATTAGTGGCAACAATACCATTCGATGAAAATTTACGTAAAGCTGTTCGTAAGCAAAAGTTAGTTGTTGAAGCGTATCCTAAGTCGCCTTCAGCTATTGCTTATCATGGATTAGCCAATAAAATTATGACTTGGCCAGTTCCACAACAGCCAGGTGGTCATTTAGAGTTTTTTGTTGAACGTCTTGTACAACGTAAGCCGATACAAGAAGGAAGAACGAGTGAATAAAGCCGCCGCGTATACTCAGTTCGATAACAAAACGTCTATTGTTGAACAGTATGCACCGTTGGTAAAAAGAATTGCTCATCATATGCTGGCAAGATTACCAGCATCGGTGCAACTTGATGATTTATTACAAGCTGGGATGATGGGGTTACTTGAGGCCTCATCTAAATTTGATAACAGTAAAGGGGCCAAGTTTGAAACCTTTGCAGGCATCAGAATTCGTGGTGCAATGATAGATGAAATTCGACGTGGTGACTGGGTTCCGCGCTCAGTTCATCGTAATAATCGTCTAGTAGCACATGCAATTGATGAATTGGGGCAACTGCTTGGAAGAGATGCCAATGATACAGAAATTGCTGAAAAACTTGATATGTCTCTCGATGAATACCATCATATCTTAAATGATGTTTCTGTTGGTAAAATCATAGGCATAGAAGACCTTGGTGTGTCGCAAGATGTGTTAATCACAGACAACGAAACGCCAGATGAAACCTTTGACTCGCTTGCTGAAATTCAATTCCAATCTGCATTGGTTGAAGCAATTAAGACATTGCCAGAAAGAGATGCATTAGTGTTGTCGTTGTATTACGACGAAGCATTAAATTTAAAAGAAATCGGTGCCATCCTTGAAGTTAGCGAATCGCGAGTAAGCCAGATATTAAGTCAGGCAATGCTCAGATTAAAAGCGAAACTCAAGCATTGGACACAAGAATAATAACTTATCTAGAGCAAACGAGTGTCAGCTCACCGGAGGAAACCTTGGACAAGAATATGAAGATTCTTATTGTTGACGATTTTTCAACAATGAGGCGTATCATTAAGAACTTGTTGCGAGATTTGGGATTTAATAATACCCAAGAAGCAGATGATGGCTCAACAGCCCTACCTATGTTACAAAAAGGCGATTTTGATTTTGTGGTAACAGACTGGAATATGCCTGGAATGCAAGGTATTGATTTACTTAGAGCAATCCGTGCAGATGATTCGTTAAAGCATTTACCTGTGCTAATGGTAACTGCAGAAGCTAAGCGTGAACAGATTATTGCTGCAGCGCAAGCCGGTGTAAATGGTTATGTCGTAAAACCTTTTACCGCAGCTACGTTAAAAGAAAAGTTAGACAAAATCTTTGAACGACTCGCATAAGCAAGGATAAGTCATGCAGGCATCAATATCGGGGTTAATCACTCTCGAACAGGCCCAAGAACTTGTTGAATTGCTTACCTTGGGTCAACAAGATAAAGCCGATGAAATGATCAGAGAGCTTGCAACGCCATTGCAGCGTGAGCTTTTTGAAGAAGTTGGTAAGCTAACTCGACAACTCCATAGTGCACTAAAAGATTTTCAAGTTGATAACCGTTTATCTGAATTAGCCAATACCGAAATACCAGATGCTAAAGAAAGATTGAACTATGTTATCGACATGACAGAACAAGCCGCAAATAAAACCATGGATGCAGTTGAAGAATGTCTACCTTTGGCCGATACCATCATTAGCAATATACAATCAGTGACGCCAATGTGGGATAAATTGATGCGTCGTGACATAGAAATGGGTGAGTTTAAGTCACTTTGTCATGATGTTCAGCAGTTTATGTTACATAGTGAAAATGATTCTAATCGTCTTCGCGAGTTATTAAATGAAATTTTGATGGCGCAAGACTTCCAAGATTTGACGGGGCAAATGATCCGTCGAGTGATTGATTTAGTTCGTGAAGTAGAAAGTAATCTGGTCTCAATGCTAACGGTATTCGGAGATCATACTACCGAATCATTGCCAACTATAAACGAAAATAAAATAGAAGCAGAAGGTCCCATCATGCATGCTGAACTGCGTGAAGATGTGGTGACAGGTCAAGATGAAGTAGACGATCTGCTATCAAGTCTGGGTTTCTAATTAGGAGTCAATTTAATGTCTTTTGATGTTGATGAAGAGATACTCCAGGACTTTTTAATTGAAGCTGGCGAGATTTTAGAGCTTCTACAGGAGCAGCTAGTTGCTCTTGAAAATAATCCTGATGACAGTGATTTACTCAATGCTATTTTCCGTGGATTCCATACTGTTAAAGGTGGGGCTGGTTTTTTAAGTCTAAAACCGATGGTTGACGTGTGTCATGAAGCTGAAAACACGTTCGATTTATTACGCACCGGTAAACGTGGCGTAAATGCAGAATTAATGGATATTATTTTGCAAGCGGTCGACGCGATTAATTCCATGTTTGCTCAAACTCAACAGGGAGAATCACAAGACCCTGCTGATTCTGCATTACTTGCTAAACTCAAATTATTAAGTTCAGGTGCGCCATTACCTTCAGAAATGTCGGCAGATGAGCCAGAACCAATTGAAAATATTGTTGAATTCAGTGATCCTGAATATGTTGAAGATATTAGCATTCCCTCAGCGGAAGTATCTGACACTGGCAGTATTGATGACATTGATGAGTCAGAATTTGAGGCGTTGCTTGATGCCTTACATGGTCCGGGTAAAAGTCCTGTTGCAGCTAAACCTTCTGAAGTAAAAAAAGACAATATTGATTCAAAGCCTGCCGCAAGTAGTAGCGATGAAATCACTGATGATGAGTTTGAAGCATTATTAGATGAATTACATGGCTCAGGTTCATTTGAAGCTAAAACCAAACCTGCAGCTCCAACTAAGCCTGCTGCAACGCCTATTGTTGAACCCCTTGTTGATTCTGATGAAATAACTGACGATGAATTTGAACGTCTTTTAGATGAATTACACGGAAAAGGTACTGCGCCAGTTGCTAAATCGCAAACGCCTCCTCCAGCTCAACCTTCTAAAGCCGTTGCTCCTGAGCAAGCAGCAAAAGTTAGCCCAGCTCCTGTTGTTAAACCAGTAGCGACATCAGTCCCTGTAGTTGCTCCAAAGGTTGAACCTGTAAAAGACAAAACACCTGCTAAAGCGGCGTCTGTCCCACAAGGTGAAACAACGGTTCGTGTTGATACTGCTCGTTTAGATCAAATCATGAATATGGTTGGTGAGTTAGTGTTAGTGCGTAATCGATTGGTTAGTTTAGGCATTAATCGTGAAGACGAGGAGATGTCCAAAGCGCTAGCAAACCTGGATTTGGTTACGGCTGATTTACAAGGTGCGGTGATGAAAACCCGCATGCAACCGATTAAGAAAGTTTTTGGTCGTTTCCCGCGTGTTGTTCGTGATTTAGCCCGTACCTTAAATAAAGAAATTGATTTAATCATGATTGGTGAAGAAACCGACCTTGATAAAAACTTAGTTGAAGCGTTAGCCGATCCTTTAGTCCACTTGGTTCGAAACTCAGTCGATCACGGTATCGAAATGCCGATAACTCGTGAAGCTAGCGGTAAATCTCGAACCGGTACCATTACCTTATCGGCTAGCCAAGAAGGTGACCACATCCTGCTTAAAATTGAGGATGATGGCGCGGGAATGGACCCTGAGAAGCTAAAACAAATTGCGATAAGTCGTGGTGTGCTTGATGAAGATACCGCCTCGAGAATGACCGATAACGAAGCTTACAATTTGATTTTTGCCCCAGGGTTTTCAACCAAAGTTGAAATTTCAGATATTTCAGGCCGTGGAGTGGGCATGGATGTGGTGAAAACCCGCATCAACCAACTTAACGGTACTGTTTATATTGACTCAATGAAAGGTAAGGGTACTGTTCTCGAAATTAAAGTGCCATTAACCTTGGCTATTATGCCAACATTGATGGTTGATGTGTCTAATCAAGTTTTTGCACTACCATTATCAAGTGTGAATGAAATCTTTAATTTAGATTTAACAAAAACCAATATAGTCGATGGTCAATTGACGGTGATTTTCCGTAATAAGGCCGTGCCATTATTTTACCTAGAACATTGGCTGCACAGTAAAAAATCAACATTTAAACATGGTGATAAGAAGCATGGTCATGTGGTTATTGTTCAGCTTGGCACGATGCAAATTGGCTTTGTTGTAGATGCATTGATTGGACAAGAAGAAGTGGTCATTAAACCGCTTGGCAGTATGTTACAAGGTACTCCAGGTATGGCGGGTGCGACAATTACATCCGATGGTGGTATTGCACTGATTTTAGATGTGCCAGGACTGCTAAAACATTACGCTAAAAGCAAAAAAATAAAATAAAAATAAAAGTTCCATTATTTAAGGAATTAAATGGCCATAAAAGTACTAGTTGTAGATGATTCTAGCTTTTTTCGACGTCGAGTCAGTGAGATTGTCAATCAAGATCCTGATCTCGAAGTCGTTGCCGTTGCTGTTAATGGCAAAGAAGCTGTTGATATGGCTGCAAAGTTAAAGCCTCAAGTCATTACGATGGATATTGAAATGCCTGTGATGGACGGTATAACTGCTGTCCGTGAAATTATGGCTAATAATCCTACTCCCATTTTAATGTTTTCATCGTTAACTCATGATGGTGCTAAAGCGACACTTGATGCGTTAGAAGCAGGTGCATTAGATTTTTTGCCAAAACGTTTTGAAGATATAGCAACCAATAAAGACGATGCGATTCTTTTGTTACAGCAACGAATTAAAGCATTAGGTCGACGTAGGATATATCGGCCAAGTTCGTTAACACCTACTTCATTACCAGAATCTCGTCGTTCAACGATTGCGGCTCCAGATATCAATACGCCTCGTCGTCCGCTAAGCAGTCGTTTAGCTTCCACAACAACGCCTGTAGCGACTCGTTCCAGTTTATCCACAACCTTAGCAGATCGTCAGAGCGCTAATCCGACAACGTCTACAATATCGTCTATTCGGGCCAGTGGTAAGCAATATAAATTGTTACTCATCGGGACTTCAACCGGTGGGCCAGTAGCATTACAGAAAGTATTAACTGCATTTCCTGCAAATTATCCTCATCCCATAGTGTTGATACAGCATATGCCTGCGGCGTTTACTCCAGCCTTTGCAGCTCGTTTAAATACCTTGTGTAAAATTGAGGTAAAAGAAGCCGAAAATGGTGATGCCATGCGCCCTGGTTGTGCTTATTTAGCGCCTGGAGGCATGCAGCTCATGATTGAGCGAAGCGGTATTTCTGGAAGACTTAAAGTCATTTCCGGAACCCAAGAAATGAACTATAAGCCGTGTGTTGATATTACTTTTGCATCAGCATCCAAAGCTTTTGGCGGTGATGTTTTAGCGGTTGTATTAACGGGAATGGGCGCAGACGGTAGAGAAGGTGCCAGAATGTTAAAGTCTGTCGGTGCCACTATTTGGGCGCAGGATGAAGCAAGCTGCGTGGTATATGGTATGCCTCAAGCTGTAGCATCAACCGGTATCGCAACTCACTCTATTTCATTAGATAATATGGCTGAAGCTATTTTAAAAGAGTCTAGTCGTGGCTAAGCCAGAATACTCATTGCGGACGAAGCAAAAACTGGGATTTTTTTTGTCCTTTATTGCCATAGTAGTATTAGCGGGTTTGTATATTGACGCTGATCAAAAAGTGACGTTATTAGAGCAGGATGTAGCACGATTAACGGCGTCTCAAGTGTTATTGATGGTACCCGATGATCAGGCCGCGAATATTGCTAATTGGTTAACTCAACATCCTGAACAAACTCAAGCAATCATAGCGTCAGCAGGAAAAAAACAAGCACAAAGTGTGCTGTTTGGTCCGGGTTCTTTAGATGATGCACCGCTTACTGATATTGATAAGGTTGAGCACGATACTGATGTTTCTGCTGAACAAAATGATCAAGAAGTCATAGTGTCAGAAGATGCTCAGGGGGTTAAAGTGATCCGTTTACCTAATGGTGGCATCCGTGTAACAACCCGCGATGATAAACAACACAAGCAGTAGTCAATTTACCATAACAATATCATTATAATGAGTTGAGAGGCTTCTTTGAAAGTATGGACGGTAGCTAACCAAAAAGGTGGGGTAGGTAAAACCACCACAGTAGCCAGTTTAGCCGGAGCATTGGTTAAACGTGGCCAACGAGTGTTGATAATCGATACCGATCCTCATGCTTCATTGGGCTATTACTTAGGTATTGATTCAGACGAAGTGCCTTGCTCGCTTTATGATGTTTTTTTGAATCATCAAACACTGACCCAAGAGTTTATTTTACAAAATGTGCTTCCAACTCAAATTGAAGGGCTTGATATCATTCCGGCTAATATGGCGTTAGCGACACTTGATAGGTCACTAGGTCATCAAGAAGGAATGGGGTTGGTGTTACGTAACTTATTGTCATTGCTTGAAGATAAATATGATGTTGCTATTATCGATTGTCCGCCAGTATTAGGGGTGTTAATGGTTAATGCATTAGCAGCAAGTCATCACATTATTATTCCTGTTCAGACTGAGTTTTTGGCGATAAAAGGACTCGAACGTATGGTGAAAACCATGGAAATAATGGGGCGTTCTAAGAAAACCCGTTATAGCTATACTGTATTACCTACAATGTATGACAAGCGCACTAAAGCGTCCCCAATAGCGTTACAATTTTTGCAGGATAAATATGCTTCAACACTGTGGCCCAATGATGTAATACCTGTAGATACAAAATTTAGAGATGCAAGTTTGGCTCATTTACCCGCATCACATTATTCAGCCAGTAGCCGAGGTGTAAAAGCATATAATCGTTTGCTGGATTTTTTATTTTCTCAGGAGTTTACTCATGTCAAAATCGGTTGATGAAACTGTTTTTGATTATTTCAGTCTTTTATTACAGGAATCGCCTAAACCGATTACTGAGCAAAGCCTTGAGGTAAAACCAAGTCTTTCTGTTAATTCCGTTAATGACATCACCGATAAAGTGTCCATTATTAACGACGACAAACCGACTCGTATGTCGGCTGAAATGACGTTATCGGCACATTATTCACAACTAACATCATCTAAAGCCTCTCCTGTCATTGCTAGGCAATATGCAGAGCCAACTACCAGTGTCGATAAACAGGCACTTGAAAAATTATTATCTGCTGTGTCTAAACCCAGAGTAGAAACCGATTTAACGCAACAGATTAAAGCCAGTGCAGAACGAGTTCGTCAGGCTATCACTCATATTGAGCCTGAAGTTGGCATTAGTCGTGCAAAAATACAACAAACAGAATTAACGAATAAAGAAATCAAGCCGTTAGTCGATATAAACAATAACGAAAGTTCACATGCTGATATAAAAGACGCTATTATTAAGCATGAACAGTTGGTAGAGAATTCGCCGACGCAAGAGCACAATGCTCCACAGACTCAGGTTGGACACCAACCGCCCAGTATTACTCATGATTTGCAAGAGTTACTTGAAGATGAATTTCAGGTGTTATTCTTCAATGTAGCAGGGTTAACACTCGCTGTGCCATTGGTGAGTTTGGGTGGGATTATAAAAATAGAGAAGATAAGCCATCTTATCGGTAGGCCATCTTGGTTTAAAGGGGTGCAAACCCACCGAGATACTAAAATAAATGTGGTTGATACGTGCGCGTGGGTGATGCCTGAAAAATATACTCCAGAATTAGCACAGACAGTAAATTATCAATATCTTGTTATGCTTGAAGATAGTCAGTGGGGATTAACGTGCGAATCGTTAGTTAACGCCGTTAAAATAGATAAATCACACGTCAATTGGCGTGAGAAACCGGGTAAGCGTCCTTGGCTTGCTGGGGTAGTAAAACAACAAATGTGTGGCATTTTACATGTTCAAGCATTAATCAAAATGCTTGATGCAGGTTTAGGTTGTCAGGATTCGATTGACCGAGGTTAACTATGAGCAATTCTAGAAGTGTAGCAGCGGCTACTGCAGCTAAAGACGATTTAGTATTACAATGGGTTATATTTAAGCTAGATAATGAAACCTACGGTATTAACGTAATGCAAGTTCAAGAAATATTACGTTACACCGAAATTGCTCCTGTACCAGGTGCACCAGATTATGTTTTAGGTATTATTAACTTACGCGGAAACGTGGTAACGGTTATCGATACTCGTTCACGTTTTGGTTTACCATCAGCAGAACTGGATGATTCTACTCGAGTGGTTATTATTGAAGCTGAAAAACAAGTGATCGGGATTTTAGTTGATAGTGTAGCTGAAGTGGTTTATTTACGTCGCTCAGAAATTGATAACGCGCCGAATGTGGGCACTGAAGAAAGCGCTAAATATATTCAAGGCGTAAGCAACCGCGATAACGAATTATTGATTCTAGTCGACTTGGATAAATTATTATCTGATGATGAGTGGGTAGAGTTAACACAAATTTAATCGTAATCTGATGAAAAAAGCCAACCGAATTACTGTTGGCTTTTTGTTTTGGCTTTAATTTTGTTTTTTTGGTTGAAGCAACAAAGGTATGTTAATGGGTGATGAATTTCTAATTGCGGCTTTAGTGTATGTTATTGCATGTCTTGGTTTGGTACTTTACTTACAAAAACAGTCGAGTAAATTAAAAACTAAAGTTAATGCCCTAACAGTGCTAGTAAAAGAAAGCGACCGTCAGCGGGAAGCTGTTAAACGTGAACTACACGAATTGCGCAGTGGTACTATTGGTGTAGGAAGGCGAGTTGTCGAATTAGAGAAAAAACTCTCCAAGCAATTTGACATGTTGGAAGAAGCTAGCCAGCAAGACCCTCAAGCCAAGTTATATTCTAGGGCAGTAAAAATGGTGGGTTTGGGGGCCGGTATTGAAGAGTTAATGCAAGAGTGTGAGTTACCTAAAGCAGAAGCTGAATTAATATTACGCCTACATCGAAAATAGCTCGTTAACCATTTGCTCGCAATAATAAAAGCCATCGATATGAT
>NZ_PJCD01000007.1:0-3220 GCF_002836315.1 Shewanella sp. ALD9 | reverse complement strand
CCTAATTCTTCTTTAGGCATTAAATAATAATTCGGAAAGCTGATTGCTTTATCTGAGTTTGAATCTCGTTACACTATTTAAGCGTCCCATTCTAATACTAAGTCGTATCAGTAAAACCCATCTGGGTTGTATGGTTAAGCCTCACGGGTCATTAGTACAAGTTAGCTCAACGCCTCACAACGCTTACACACCTTGCCTATCAACGTAGTAGTCTCCTACGGCCCTTTAGAGAGCTTAAAGCTCTAGGGATGACTCATCTTAGGGCTCGCTTCCCGCTTAGATGCTTTCAGCGGTTATCGATTCCGAACGTAGCTACCGGGCAATGCCATTGGCATGACAACCCGAACACCAGCGGTTCGTCCACTCCGGTCCTCTCGTACTAGGAGCAGCTCCCTTCAATCATCCAACGCCCACGGCAGATAGGGACCGAACTGTCTCACGACGTTCTGAACCCAGCTCGCGTACCACTTTAAATGGCGAACAGCCATACCCTTGGGACCGACTTCAGCCCCAGGATGTGATGAGCCGACATCGAGGTGCCAAACACCGCCGTCGATATGAACTCTTGGGCGGTATCAGCCTGTTATCCCCGGAGTACCTTTTATCCGTTGAGCGATGGCCCTTCCATTCAGAACCACCGGATCACTATGACCTACTTTCGTACCTGCTCGACGTGTATGTCTCGCAGTTAAGCTGGCTTATGCCATTGCACTAACCGTACGATGTCCGACCGTACTTAGCCAACCTTCGTGCTCCTCCGTTACTCTTTGGGAGGAGACCGCCCCAGTCAAACTACCCACCAGGCACTGTCCTCAACCCCGATAAGGGGCCAGAGTTAGAACATCAAAACTACAAGGGTGGTATTTCAAGATTGACTCCACTCAGACTAGCGTCCAAGCTTCAAAGTCTCCCACCTATCCTACACATGTAGGTTCAATGTTCAGTGCCAAGCTATAGTAAAGGTTCACGGGGTCTTTCCGTCTAGCCGCGGGTATACGGCATCTTCACCGCAATTTCAACTTCACTGAGTCTCGGCTGGAGACAGCGTGGCCATCATTACGCCATTCGTGCAGGTCGGAACTTACCCGACAAGGAATTTCGCTACCTTAGGACCGTTATAGTTACGGCCGCCGTTTACCGGGGCTTCGATCATGAGCTTCTCCGAAGATAACCCAATCAATTAACCTTCCGGCACCGGGCAGGCGTCACACCGTATACGTCATCTTGCGATTTTGCACAGTGCTGTGTTTTTGATAAACAGTTGCAGCCACCTGGTATCTGCGACTCCCGTCAGCTTAGAGAGCAAGTCTCATCACCAACAAGAGCGTACCTTCTCCCGAAGTTACGGTACCATTTTGCCTAGTTCCTTCAGCCGAGTTCTCTCAAGCGCCTTGGTATTCTCTACCCGACCACCTGTGTCGGTTTGGGGTACGATTCCCACTAACCTGAAGCTTAGAAGATTTTCCTGGAAGCATGGCATCAACTACTTCATCACCTTAGTGACTCGTCATCAGCTCTCAGCCTGTACATTAAAGTACGATTTCCCGGATTTGCCTAAGAAATCAACCTACCACCTTAAACGCGGACTACCAACGCCGCGCTAGCCTAGCCTTCTCCGTCTCTCCATCGCAGTTAGCGGAAGTACAGAAATATTAATCTGTTTCCCATCGATTACGCCTTTCGGCCTCACCTTAGGGGTCGACTCACCCTGCCCCGATTAACGTTGGACAGGAACCCTTGGTCTTCCGGCGAGGGAGTTTTTCACTCCCTTTATCGTTACTCATGTCAGCATTCGCACTTCTGATACGTCCAGTGTGGGTTACCCCTTCACCTTCAACCGCTTACAGAACGCTCCTCTACCGCGCACTTCCTAAGAAATGCACCCGTAGCTTCGGTGGTATGTTTAGCCCCGTTAAATCTTCCGCGCAGGCCGACTCGACTAGTGAGCTATTACGCTTTCTTTAAATGATGGCTGCTTCTAAGCCAACATCCTAGCTGTCTAAGCCTTCCCACATCGTTTCCCACTTAACATACACTTTGGGACCTTAGCTGACGGTCTGGGTTGTTTCCCTTTTGACAACGGACGTTAGCACCCGCTGTCTGTCTCCCGAGTAGTACTCATTGGTATTCGGAGTTTGCAAAGGGTTGGTAAGTCGGGATGACCCCCTAGCCTTAACAGTGCTCTACCCCCAATGGTATTCGCTCGAGGCGCTACCTAAATAGCTTTCGAGGAGAACCAGATATCTCCGAGTTTGATTGGCCTTTCACCCCCAGCCACAAGTCATCCGCTCATTTTTCAACATAAGTCGGTTCGGTCCTCCAGTTGATGTTACTCAACCTTCAACCTGCCCATGGCTAGATCACTCGGTTTCGGGTCTACACCTTGCAACTAAACGCGCAGTTAACACTCGGTTTCCCTACGGCTCCGCTATTCGCTTAACCTCGCTACAAAATGTAAGTCGCTGACCCATTATACAAAAGGTACGCAGTCACGGTCTCAAGAACCGCTCCCACTGCTTGTACGTATACGGTTTCAGGTTCTATTTCACTCCCCTCACAGGGGTTCTTTTCGCCTTTCCCTCACGGTACTGGTTCACTATCGGTCAGTCAGGAGTATTTAGCCTTGGAGGATGGTCCCCCCATATTCAAACAGGATGTCACGTGTCCCGCCTTACTCGTTTTCATCTATGGTTAGTTTTCATGTACGGGGCTATCACCCTGTGCCGCTGTGCTTTCCAACACATTCCACTAACACCCCATAGACTTAAGGGCTAATCCCCGTTCGCTCGCCGCTACTAGGGGAATCTCGGTTGATTTCTTTTCCTCCGGGTACTTAGATGTTTCAGTTCCCCGGGTTTGCCTCACTACACTATGTATTCATGTAGTGATAACAGCTTATGCTGCTGGGTTTCCCCATTCGGATATCGTTAGCTCAAATGCTTATTACTAGCTCGCCAACGCTTTTCGCAAGTTATTACGTCCTTCATCGCCTCTGACTGCCAAGGCATCCACCGTATACGCTTGGTCACTTAACCATACAACCCAAATGAGTTTCACTTGCGTGAACATCTGGGTCATATCATGACCAGCTGGTTTTTACTTGTCTCACCTCCGACCAGGAAGTGGACTCGCCTTAGTTTTTTAGAATATTCAAGACACTTAAACAGTGTTTTGAGAACTCAAGTGTTAATGCTTTCGCATTAACGTTTTTCGCACTAAC
>NZ_PJCD01000006.1:0-95462 GCF_002836315.1 Shewanella sp. ALD9 | reverse complement strand
TGACTTGAGAGAGTCGCGAAACAGCCCGCTATATAATAGCGGGCTTTTTTACGTCTGCAATTTATAGTGTAGAGTTTGTTATTGGCCAAAACATGACAGCAGTTTGTCGAATATGCCCATGCGTCCCCTTCGGGGATAAAAGAGTAGGTCATTTCCAGGCGCTTAATTGATTTGAGAGAGTCGCGAAACAGCCCGCTATGATGTAGCGGGTTTTTTGTGTTCAAAATTTGAGGGTATGGTGATTGATAGCATCCATCATAATGCAAACGATATACCCATGCGTCCCCTTCGGGGATAATCAAGAGTAGGTCATTTCCAGGCGCCTAATTGACTTGAAAGAGTCGTGACCTGGCGTGATAATCAGGTATTTTTACTTCTGCCATTTACTGACATGCAGGTCTATAACAATATTTACTTCAGTAAACAAGATGCAAATTTTTTTCACCAGAGTCATTACTGCTAATTCATGGTGACAATGTAAAATATTGTGGAAGATATCATCATTTTTTACATGATATGTAGTAGGTATAAGGCTTTATTGTTTTTTTGCGAGCAATTATTAATCTTGAAACCAAATTTCGGTATCTGAAAATTGATATAATCTATTGTTAACATAAGTTGATTTCGTCTGCTGTATATTCCTACCACTTTAACCTTATTGATAATATGCTAGTGGTTTGAGCTGTGTGCCATACTTCATCTGTGTAAATAAAATAACACTTATCCGTTAAACAAGTTAAAGTGTGTAGATCTATTTAAAGTGTTTAATAAATAAAAAGTTTTTATGTCGTATATGCTATTAGGATTCATAACTATTTCTTTACTTATTGATAAGATTACCGCTAGCATATCTTCATATATTTAATTGGGTGGGTCTATTTTGCCTCGGTTGCCAAAACTTTCTCTGTCTCTACTTGTTCCTGCATGTATCTTTATCCTTTACCTTGGCTTGGTATGTGGGGAGTATTTCTATGAGCATGCAGAGCTAAATGATCAGCTTGCATTAAGACAGTCAGAGCAAATACAGAAAGATTTATTTCGAATGCGGCATGTCGTTGAATCATCGCTGTTGACGCATGATTTAGAACGAATAGAGCAGGAGGTTGCTTTAGTTTCAACAGATCAAAACATGATGGTGTATGTGATACTTGATTCGAGTAGTGAAATTCAATTCGCTAATCATATTATTTGGCGAGAAAGTAATGCCACTAACGTGCTAGAAGGTTATTCTGTTGATTTACATAGAATTGTTATCACCAATAATAAACCTTATTTAAAGGTGAATTTGGACCGTTTATCGATTCAGGCTTACTATCCTCTTAATGCTAATTCTCGTTATAGTTATTCAAATTCTGTAGAGCTTATTTATCTAGAATATGACATTGCCAATATTTTATCAGAAGCGGTTGATAGTCTGTTAAAGCGCTTTATAGAGATATGGGGGATTGGTGCTCTATTGTTGTCTTTATTCTGTGTCATGTTGCATTATTTACTGATTAGACCGTTAACTCAATTAAGCCAAGCCGCTAAAAACCTCGACTCTCCTGATTTCAATACTGATATCGTGTGCACATCGACCGAACTAGTTAACTTACGCGATTATTTGAATCAGGTTAATGGCCGGTTATCTCGCAGTAAAAAACGCCTCAATGATGCAGAGCAACGTTGGCTTTTTGTGGTTGAGGGTGCTCGTAATGGTATTTGGGATTGGTGTATTGCTACTGGCGATGTGTTTGTTTCTGATCGTTGGAAAGATATCCTAGGTTATCAACCTTATGAGCTCGATAATGATTATTCTGTTTGGGAGTCGCGTTTACATCGTGATGATAAGGCGCAGGTATTAAATACCTTACAGAATTACATCAGTAATCAACATGAATATTATGAAAGTGTGCATCGTTTACGTCATAAAGATGGCCGATATATTTGGATTCTAGATCGTGGCAAAATAGTTGAGTGGGATGAATTAGGACGGCCATTACGAATTATCGGCACAATAACAGATGTTTCTGGTGATGTAAAAAGCCAACATATTACAACCGATAAACAGGGTCATAGTGGTCTTACGGATTTAATTAATCGTGATGTATTAGCCGATCAGCTCTATGATTTACAGGTTCTTAGCCGCAAGACTGGTCAGTTTTCTGCACTGCTTATGATTAATTTAGATAATTTTAAATTAATTAATGATGCTTTGGGTCATCAACTTGGTGATAGATTATTAATGCAGATAGCAGCACGCTTATCTGGCACATTTTCTAGTGCTGGTTTGGTTGCTCGACTTGGCGCGGACGAGTTCGTTATTCTAGCCAAAAATTTTGGTAATGAAATTGATCAAGCAAGTAAACGTGCATTAGCATTGGCAAGTGAAGTGAGGCAGTTAATTGGCCGCGGTTACACCATTTCAGATCAAAACTTATCAATTTCAGCTCGGATCGGATTAGTTGTTTTTGATGGTATTGAGTCATTAGAACCTCAAATATTATTGGCCCGTGCAGATAGCGCTCTGGAGCAAGCAAAAGATAGTCGCTCTAATGGTTGCGCTATTTATCAACCGGAATTAGACCAGAATCAAGTGCAACCATTCAAATTACAAAACGAGTTGAAACTGGCTATCCAGAACAAGCAGATGTCATTGGTTTATCAACCCGTTGTTGATCAGGCCGGGCAGCTCAATAGCATTGAAGTACTAATGCGTTGGTATCACCCACAGTACGGATATATTAGCCCGCGTAAGTTTATTGCGTCAGCTGAACTGTCTGATTGTATCTTTGAATTAGAGCTGTGGGCATTAGATCAAGTCTGTGAACTTATTCAAACACTGCAACAGGCAAATGCGACAGTTCCTTTAATGTCATTAAATGTATCTTCACGTCACTTTCATCAAGATCATTTTGTAAACGTAGTGATGAACCGAATCAATGCAGCACATGTCTCTCCTACATTGTTTCAGTTCGAATTATCTGAAGATGTATTCGTGGTGAACGCTAATGTTGCCAGAAACAAAATAGCTGAGTTACAACGATTTGGTGTCAACATTGCGATGGATAATTTTGGTGGAGGTTCTTGCGCGGTCCATTTATTACAAGGTATTCGTTTTTCACAAGTGAAGTTAGCAGCTGTTTATATTGAGGACATCGAATATAACCCTGAAACCTTTAACATAGTGAATGCCATTGTTGAGTTTGCCACTAAGTTAAACTTCCCTGTAGTGGCTAAACAAGTCGAAAATAAGCAGCAACTCAATTTACTGACCCATGCAAAATGTACTTGGTTTCAAGGCTATATTATCAGCCGCCCATTAGCACATGACGACATTATTCAATTAATTAAGACACAGTTATCTTTGAGTGTTGTGCAATAAAGTCAATGGTATGAGATAGGGCGATATTACGCATGTTATCTTTTTCGATGAACACTTCGTGATATGCGCCTTCAATAATGACTTTATGGCAATGAGTACTTAGTGATAAGTTTTGCGCCTCATTGCAGACAATAGTGTCTCTTTCAGCTTGCAAAATTAGTATCGGAGTTTGGCTGTGCTTAGCGTAGTCGATGCATTTCTCCGCTGCATCCATTGCCTCTAGTAACCAATGGTTAGTCGGTGAGCCTAACTGTGCTTTAGTGGTTTCTTCAAAGATGTTGCGATAGTGCTTATAGCGTTGTTGGCTATGAGTGAGTCGGTTGCGTTTAAAGCTGTCTGGTTTGTAATGAGTTCCCCCTATTACAAATGTACTGTGTACTTTATTTGCTTCCAGACGATTATTATCAAGCTTTTGTGCTAGCCACCGAATGATGGGTTTTGTAAACGGTAATCGAATACCAAACATTGGAGCGGAGAAGATTGCTGCCGTAAACGTATTTGGGTGTTGATTAATGTAATCGCTGGCAATGGTGCATCCCATTGAGTGAGCGATGATAAATAGCTCATCATGCTGTTGTTGGCGTACTATCTGATTAATAAATTGAGTTAAGTCTTCGGTATAATCAGTAAAGCTAGCAACATAACCTTGATGTGGATTGTGTGTCAGCCGGTCTGATAACCCTTGTCCTCGATGATCTAAAGCGTAAACGCTAAATCCTTGTTGGTATAAATCAAACATCAATTCTTGATATTTTATATAGGATTCAACTCTGCCATTGCTTATCACGATTGCGCGCTGATTGTTTGGATGTTGGATCATCGCATAGGCAATATTTATACCGTCATCAGTACAGAAACTCGATTGGTGTACTTGTTGCCAAAAGTGTCGTTGCTCACTGGTATCGAGCTTTAGTTCTGATGAAAATTTCATGTAATGCATAGTTATTAAGCCAGCTCATTTATATCTAAAGTATTGTGTGTTCGATGTATTTATCTGTCTGATTATCAGGTACTTTCTTGTTTTATTATCGCCTTTTGGCTAGCAATAAACTCATCAACCATTTGTTCTAATACCGACATTGGGATAGAACCATTTTCTAAAATGGCATCATGAAACTTTCGGATATCAAAGTTTTTTCCTAATGCCTTTTCAGCCTTAGCCCGTAACCGTTTTATGGTTAATTCACCAATTTTGTATGACAACGCTTGGCCAGGCCAGGAAATATAGCGATCTATTTCAGTGGTAACGTTGTGCATTGAAAGTGCAGTATTACCGGCCATAAAATCTATCGCTTGTTGGCGGCTCCAACCTTTAGCATGCATGCCGGTGTCGACGACTAAACGCGCCGCACGCCACATCTCATAGGTTAGCCGGCCAAAGTTACTGTATGGGTCTTGATAAAACCCAGCTTCTACGCCTAAATATTCTGAATATAAGCCCCAACCCTCACCAAATGCAGAGATGTAACTGTAACGTCTAAAATTAGGTAAGTTAGTGAGTTCTTTATTGAGTGATATTTGTAAATGGTGCCCTGGTACTGCTTCGTGTAGGGTTAGAGCTTCAAGCTCATAGAGTGGTCGCTTGTCTAAGGCGTAGGTATTTACCCAATAATAGCCAGGCTCGTCGTCACGGTTTGAACCCGAGTAGCGCCCTGTGGTGTATTTAGGCGCAATTTCAGCAGGTACCGGTGCAATACCATAAGGTGTGCGCGGTAATTTGCCGAAATACTTAGGCAACATGGCATCTGCTTTTTTGGCAATAAATGCTGCTTCTTTAAGTAACTCATCAGCGGTTTTAGGATAAAACTGTGGATCCGTGCGTAAAAACATTAAAAAATCAGCAAAACTGCCTTTAAAGCCAACATCTTTAATTACCTGCTCCATTTCTGATCTTATACGAGCAACTTCTTGTAATCCAAGTTGATGGACTTGTTCAGCTGTCATTGGCAGCGTGGTGTAATACTCAACTCTGTTTTGATAAAACGTAGCGCCATCTGGTAAAGCCGAGGCCGCGATGTCTATTCGTGCGTTGGGAATATATTCTTGAGTCATGAAATCATAAAACTGTTGGTACAGAGGAAGCACGATTTGTTCTACGATTGTTCTACCTTGCTGGGTCAGCATATTTTTTTCTGCTGCGCTAAAATGGTCAGGATAGTGGGTAAACGGAGTAAAGTAGCCGCTGCTCTCAACCGGAACAATAAACGCGCTAATACTGTCTTCGAACCCATTCAGGGTGATTTTTGCTGGGGTAATACCGCTGGCTAAGCCTTGTTTGAGCCAATATGTTTGTTGGGCGAAATAGCGTGGTAATTGCTTAAGTTTAGCTAAATAGTGCTGATAATCTTCAATACTATTGAAGCGAGCTTTAGCAATAGACGCAATATAAGCATGAAAACCACTTTCAGCTGTTATCGGTAAATAGTGGTCATGAAACCGATACATGTCGACTTCGTTTTGTAGCTGGTCTTGTAAAATCTTAGCATTGATGACATCTGATTTGGATAAGTTTTTCCGGTCAAGCTGCTTAAGTGTATGGAGAATTTTGAGCGTCTGTTGGTTCTTTTCTGCTAATGTTTCTGCAGATAAATCGTCAAGCTTTGCAGCTACTGATGCATCTCCTAAACTGGCGGCTAACTCCGGTGAGTAAGCTAAATTAACCGCCCAACTCTGGTCTATAATCGCTTGTAAATCTCTATCTATCTGCGTTTGTTGGCCAGTGATTGGGGTATCAACCTGAGTCGTGGTTGAATGGCTACTACAACCCAATAAACTTAACATTATCAGTGCAGGTAGGATCAGCAAGCGCATCTATAGTCCTTTATGGTTTAATCTGTTTGTTAGCATTAGAGTATGCCCGATTTAAGTATAAAAAACACATTCCAAATTAGCGTTTGCTTTTTAGTGTGGTAGATTCCAGAAAAAAACATTGGCCATCAGAATTTGTATAAATACATGTTAAACTGAATACGATTCTCTGACCGACAAAATTAAACTAATGGCAGGGTAAGTTTATAGGGGTTAATTATGATAGATAAAACCATTCCGTTGGTTGATTTGCATCGACATTTAGACGGTAATGTTAATGTAAAAACTATTTGGGAATTAGGCCACCAACACGGTATTCAGTTACCCGCTAATTCGCTAGAAGAGCTTGCGCCATTTGTGCAAATCCAAGGGAAAGAGAACAACCTAGTCGATTTTTTGAAGAAACTAGATTGGATGGTCGCGGTATTAGCTGATCTAGATGCTGTAAAGCGTGTTGCTTATGAAAATGTTATTGATGCAGCATCGCAAGGGTTAGATTACGCTGAATTGCGCTTTAGCCCTTATTACATGGCGATGAATCATAATCTGCCCATTGAAGGTGTCGTTGAAGCCGTTATCGATGGTGTACGTGCTGGTGTAAAAGAGCAGGATATTAGCGTTAACCTCATTGGTATTATGTCGCGTTCTTTTGGACAAGAGAAATGCCGCTTAGAACTTGAAGGCATACTTGCTCATCGTGACAGCATTGTGGCGATGGACTTAGCCGGCGATGAACTTGGTTTCCCAGGCGATTTGTTTACTGAGCACTTTAAGCGTGTTCGAGATGCAGGGCTACAAGTTACCGCCCATGCTGGTGAAGCCGCGGGTGCTGAAAGTATGTGGCAAGCCATTAACGTACTGGGTGCAACCCGAATTGGGCATGGCGTGAATGCGATTCATGATCCGAAGTTGATGGAGTATTTGGCCAAGCATCGTATTGGTATTGAATCATGTCCAACTAGCAACTTACATACGTCTACCGTTCAAGATTACGATGTTCATCCACTGCGTAAATTTATGGATGCTGGTGTATTAATTGGTCTTAATACCGATGACCCAGGAGTGAGTGCTATTGATATCGCTCATGAATATCGTGTGGTTAAATCTGAAATGGGTTTCAGTGATAGTCAACTGGCGACATTGCAACGTAATGGGGTTGAAATGGCCTTTATGTCTGACAGTGACCGCAAAGCGTTATACGCTAAAAAAGCGAAGTAAATGGCGAATGTGAGTAAAAAAATAGCCAGCAAATACTGGCTATTTTTGTATTCTACTTTGCATAAATAGTGAGTTAAATAACCCTTGAAAACTGTTGCTGACGAGCTTTTTGACGATAATATACATCAAAGCACATACAGATATTTCGAATAAGTAGACGACCGGTCGTGCTAACGGTAAGTTTGCGGTCTGTGATATCAACCAATTTATCATTAATGAATGTTCGCAACAGTTTTAGATCTTCAGCAAAATATTCATCAAAGTTAATAGCAAACTTTTGTTCAATTTTATCCATGTCTAAATCAAAATGACAGATAATCTGTTTAATGACCGCGCGACGAATTTCATCATCGTGATTTAAGCTACAGCCTTTCCATAATGCATGACCATTAGCATCAATAGATTCGTAGTATGGACGAATATCTTTTTGATTTTGGGCATAGCAGTCGCCAATTTGGCTGATAGATGATACCCCTAACCCAAGCAAGTCACATTCTTCTTGGGTGGTGTACCCTTGGAAATTACGATGTAATTTGCCGGCATTTTGTAACTTTGCCAACTCATCATTGGGTTTGGCAAAATGGTCCATACCAATAAATTGATAACCCGCATCTGTTAACGATTCTATCGTTTGGCGAAGCATATCTAATTTCTGTTGTGGAGCAGGCATATCATGTTCTTTAATTTTACGTTGTGCAGCAAAACGCGATGGTAAATGTGCATAGTTAAAGACAGATAGACGATCAGGCGATAGCTCAATAATGCGTGCAATGGTTTTTGCAAAGGTTTCTGGCGTTTGCAGCGGTAAACCGTAAATTAAATCAACGTTAGTGGACACGAAACCGAGTTCTTTAGCTCTGGCAATTAAGTCGAAAATAAATTGTTCATCTTGCTCACGGTTAACGGCAATTTGTACTTCTTTATTAAAGTCTTGAACACCAATAGACACCCGGTTAAACCCAGCTTCTTTTAAAGTGTCTAACATGCTGAGTTCTATCTCTCGCGGGTCAACTTCAATTGAGTATTCACCCACGTCAGCAAAATTAAAGTGTTGTTTAATTAGTGCGGTCAGTTTAAGAATTTGTTCAGGGCTTAAAAATGTCGGTGTTCCGCCACCCCAATGCATTTGGGTTACGGTATAATTTTTGAATAATGGGGCGCGTTTAATAATTTCAGTGGCCAGATATTCAATGTATTGATCTGCTTTATGAGCATGGCGAGTAATAATTTTATTACAACCACAGTAGTAGCAAAGCTTGGCGCAAAAAGGAATATGCACATATAGCGACAGTTTGTCTGACTTACTGTTTTTAATAGATGTCAGTAGATTTTGCTCAGTAAAGGCATCGTCAAACTCTAGTGCGGTCGGGTAAGAAGTATAACGGGGACCGCTGTAATTGTACTTTTCGATCATCGACTGATCCCAACTAATCTGAGTGGGCTGCTTCAAGGCGTGTCCTCCGGGAGTAAATTAGCAACAGGCGAAGTATGCAATGTTCGTGATCAAATAACCTTGATCTAGGTTGTAAAAATGAATGTTGCCTATGGTGATTAGTGAGGTTTAGCGATAGCTGATATGAAATAATGACCAGACTGTGCAGCAGGTCACAGTTTGTGTTTGGCGATTATTTAAGTAAGGCTGGTTTCTAGCCAAGGTTAAAACGTTGAGAGCCTAAATTGCGCGCCTTACCATCGTATCTCACTTCAGTAAGTTGTACTTTACCGCTGCGGTGTTTCAACACAATGCTCGTTGAACGAGTGCCGTATTCCTCATGTTCGATAAAAATAGATGATAGACGCCGTTCCCACTCAAGACTAATGCCTGTTTGAGGTAAATCTTGATCTTTGGGTTGAGAAGTATCGCGCATGATATTGAGTAATTGGTCTATGCAAGGTGATTGCATTTGTTTGATATAGCTTTGCAGCTGTTGCTGACCTTTAGCCATTTTAGGCCATATATCATCCAGCGCACCGTTACTCACAGCATGAAAACCAGGCTTAAGCAAAGTGGTCGTTAAGGTTTTACTGTTAAAGCAATGGAGTTGATTGTGCTGTTCGAAGACTAAATTAAACGGATTGTAGTTTATCGAGTGTTCAGTTAACCATTGGCTATTGATGTGTTGTTTGGTTAGCGCGTCAACGACTAACTCTCCACGACTGCGAACGCCATCTTGCTGTTCGATTGCTCGAATATTGGTTAGCCCAGCAAATTGACCCTGTTCATTAATTCCTAACCAAGTACCGCCGGCTTGTTTATCTTGCCCAGCGATAATGATTGGTGTTGTTGCCCAACGATAGGCGGGTTCGGTTGCTCTGTGATGAAATTCATCGCGGTTAGCACAGACAATTAAGGGGTAATCTGGATGCGCCTCAACGGCAATAAATAAAATACACATGACTGCCCCTTAAAAGTATCGACACCGCCATCATAACCTAATAAATCGATTATGATTAATGATGATGCTTATGTGTCGAAGCTGACTCGTGATGATGTGCAGCTTTGGTGTCTGAATGATGGCCGTGGTCATGGCTATGTGGTGCTGATTTTAGGTTGATCATCAAACGGCTTAAAAATTTTCGAGGTCCAAGTCGCAATAAGCTGGCGCCAAACAATAAAACGATTGCCACTAGACCAAGTATATTGGCCGCCTCAGGTAACTGTAATGTTAATGATGAGCTCAGAGTGAGTTGATCTGCCACCATTAATCCTACCAGTAAAATCCCGCCTAACATGAGTCCTTGTTTCCAATTCATTAACTTCAACTGGCCGATGCTGAGTACCGGCGCAGCGAGTAAAGTAAATGCCACTGCAATTTGGCTCCAACCACTGTAAGCCAAGGCAAGCGCCAAAATTACCGTGCCTAAATTACAAAAACGCATCGGTAAAAAGACTAATAGCAAAATAAATACCTGTAATGCGGGGTTCTCAAGCGGAACAGAGGGATGACCTATTAGGTTTGCTAATACTAAGCTAAGGATAATCCAGGGGGCACTTCGGTCGACTAATTGGCTAAAGCCAAAGCGCCAAGGTGACTCAGAAAGTGTTGGGTGCGGATCTGTTATATCAACTTTTGTCAGCGTCATTAGTGCCCCAATAGCTAATAGCCCCAATATTTGGTAAAGCGCAAACCAAGGGCCCAATAGTAATAAGGTAATTAACAATGCTTCAGGACCCGCTAGACGCTGCAACCAACGTAACCCTAGGGAAGGATGAGATGGGCGTAATCCAGCAGCAAACCTAGCGGTGGCGATAAAATAACTGCCTAATAAAATAGGAGAAATAGTCAGCAACCAACTAACGAATTGCTCTGAACCATGGTCTTTATGAGCGTGTTCATGGCCACCAGTATCCATCAGTAGCAGTAGGGCTAATAACCCTAAACCTAATAGGCTGCCAATGCCTGCTTGGTATTGATATTGACCTTGCTTGTCTTCTTGTTGATGACCATGAGGTTGATGTAATACCACGTGTAAAATAGAACCGGTAACAAAGGCTTGCAAGTAAACCGTGTTTTCAAGACTTAATTGAGTTAACAAATGTTCGCCAGCAAAGTAGCCGACGCTGGTTAATACCATCATTGCAGCTAAAACGGCGCTAGCCCATCGAGTGCCGACTTGAGGTTTGAGTAACCACCAAATAGCGACGCCAACAGGTAGGCGGTGCATGATCACGCCTAAGGCTAGAAGTGTCGAATTACCCTCTTGTTGTGCCAATACCATCGCTCCACCGTCTGTAATGGTGTGTAGTAATAGTCCGCCAATGCCGAGTGTGAGGGTGATGTTGTGGGTGATTTCTGAATATCGATGAAACAGTTTTTCACTGGCTGTCGGGCCCCAAACGCCAAGCATGACAAACAATAGCGTGATAAACCCACCATGCTCCAACAGTTCTGGCAAAATATGAATGAGCACCAATCCGCCAAGGGAGACGAATATAAATCCATCTAGGCCTTTTTGTAATCCGCTACCTGATGAAAAGAAGCGATAAAAAAGTGGCCCAAACAGCAGTGCAATACAGCTAGCGATTAGATAGAGCATGTTATCCAGAAATAAATCGAAAAAAACAACGCAGTATACCATTTTAAACCAGTATTGTAGCGTGTGAATATCTCAAGCTGAAAAATTTACTTAGAACCTATAGAGAATGCAGATCTAGTCATTGACGTTAAAGCCAAAAACCTTTTTCAGGTCATCACTTTGGTAAGTGTATGTGGCTATTTCTGATGAGGCATTATTCACTATTATTAACAACTAACGCCTTGTAATCATCAATAAACTGGCTGTTTTCATCGCTTATGTTACTGCGTTGGGTATACAATGTAGCCCATATTTTGTTAATTAAAAGATTGTTGTCCATGGATATTTTTTCTGCAGCCGTCATGTTGTTCCTGATTATGGATCCGCTGGGTAATTTACCTATATTCGCTTCCATATTGCGGCATATTGATCCCAAAAAACGCCGTAAAGTCTTAATCCGCGAACTGCTGTTTGCGTTGGTTATCATGTTGTCGTTTTTGTATGCTGGTGAAGCTATTCTTAACTTTCTGAACTTACGTTCTGAATCCGTTAGCATTGCGGGCGGCATTATCTTGTTCTTAATCGCGATTAAAATGATCTTTCCTTCGCCGGGGGGCGTGGCTGGATTAGCCGCTGGTGAAGAGCCTTTTATTGTTCCGATGGCTATCCCGCTAATGGCTGGTCCATCTATTCTAGCGGCCTTGATACTATTGGCGCACACAGATAGCAGCCGCATGACCGATTGGACTATTGCGTTGGTCTCAGCATGGGGGATGAGTGCCGTTATTTTAATGTTCTATAAGTTGTTTACTCGTATCCTTGGTGAGAAAGGCTTAATCGCGGTAGAGCGACTCATGGGGATGGTATTGGTGATGATATCAGTACAAATGTTACTGGATGGAATATCAAATTATATCAACTCCACGGTAAATTAAGCTAAATTGTTATAGATAAACATGGTGCCAAGTAACTGCAGCAAGCCGACTCAACAGAGTCGGCTTGCTGCTTTTAGGCGCTGGGTTAATAGCCATTTGTATTAATTTTTAATCGAATAGATTTATTTACATTAAAGAATGTCTAATTTAATTGTAACCCCGTGGTTGCAACTGTTAATGTCATGTAATTATTGTTTGGGGTGAATTATGAAATATATTATCGTAATGTTGGGGCTTGTTTTTATGACCTTGCAAGGGTGTCAAAATCAGTCAGCAGCATCAAAGGTAGACGAACAAGCAACCACTGTAGTGGTAACCAAACCATTAATTAAAGATTGTGGTCCAAGTGCGATGCCACCTTTACGTGATCGCACCAAATTAACTGAAAATTTGCGCAAGAAAGGACTCATCACCGCGGACATGGATCAAGCACAAATAGATAAAATTGTTGCTGATTATATAACTAAACGCCAAAAAGCATTTGAAAAATGCCATAAACCAACACCAAATACAGGTAAGTCGTAATGAGTAAGTTGACTAAATATCAAGGGTTAGCCGTTTCATCTTTATTGCTTGCATGTAGCAGCATGGCTGTTGCTGCTCCACAAACAGGTACACCTGCAGATGCAGGGCTAATTAATGAACAACAAGTATTGTATTGGTTAATTAAACGTGGCGAAGTGAGTGTTGATGCCAGCGAAGCTGAAAAACAAGCTGCTGTAGATGCTTTTGTAAGCCGTGGTCGAAATGCTACTTTTAAACCTGCTGCCATTGAAGTGAAAGCGGAACAATTACGCATTAAACGCTCAGCGCAAAAAAACACTAAAAGTGTTCAATATGCCGCAGCAAATAACAAAGTTTTAGCCGATCAAGATATTACTAAAACGGTAAAGGTGTTAGCTGTGCTGGTGGACTTTCCTGATTTACCTCACGATGCTAACCAGCTTGAGGTGGGTGATACTGACATGTATTACAGCAGTTATCCTGCATCACATTATCAGCAACTGCTATTTTCAAAAACCGGTTTTACAGGCCCAAGTAATCAAACGCTGCAATCGGCACATCAGTATTTTCAGGCGGTGTCCGGCAATAGTTTTTATTTTACCGGTCAAGTACAAGACTGGGTTACCGCAGACAATAATGCCGCTTATTATGGTGGCAATGACTCCGATGACAATGATAATGCGGTACCCGAGCTAGTAAAAGAAGCCGTCACCAAAGCAGTAAGCGGTATGAGTGATACTGAACTTGAAAGCTATGATATTGAAGACCCTTTCGATATCGATGGCGACGGTAATTATGATGAAGCAGACGGTATTATCGATCACGTGATGCTGTTTCATTCAAGCATCGGTGAAGAAGCTGGTGGTGGAGTATTGGGTGAGGATGCCATTTGGTCGCATCGTTTTTATGTCGATTCAAATACCAATGGTTATATTATTCCTGGTCGCTCCCTTAAGGTATTCGGTTACACCGTGCAGCCAATCGATGCAGCGGCTGGAGTATGCACCCACGAGTTTGGTCATGACTTAGGCTTACCAGATGAGTACGACACCACTAATAGTGGTGATGGTTCACCTGTAGGTGCTTGGTCGTTGATGTCTGGCGGTAGCTGGACGGGTAGCATTGCTGGCGCTCAACCAAGTGGATTCAGCCCGTATGCAAAATCTTTCTTACAGCAAAAATACAAGGGTAAGTGGGTTAATGAGCAGCATATATCTCTGGCCGATTTAACCAGTAGCGGTACCGCTGTGCAACTTAACCATGCCGTCAATACTGATGCCGTAAACCAGCTATCTATAGCACTACCCGCTGAGGCTGTTGCTTTTAAAGCACCACTAACGGGTCAATATCAGTATTATTCGGGTCAGGGTAATATGATCAATAATGCCATGTCTTTTGATGTGACCTTACCATTAGATACGCCATTAGCATTATCATTTCAAGCCCATTGGGATATTGAAGACGATTATGATTATGTGCAGGTGTTGGTTGATAGCGTTGCTATAGAAGGTAACTACACAAATAGTACAAATTCAATTTACCCTACGGTAAAACACTCTATTAGCGGTAAATCGAGCGATATTGGTACCGCGTATGGAAGCGATGCCTGGGTTGATCTAATATTTGATTTGAGTGCATATGCCGGTCGTGATGTGCAAATCAGTGTGGTCTATAAAACCGATGAGGCCGTTGGTGATTATGGTATGGCGATTGATGATATTCAATTAACTAATCAAGGCACGGCATTTTATATCGATGGCGCCGAATCAAGCGGCATTGCAACGCTATCCGGTTTTAGCCGAATTGAAGACAGTCTTGCTGGTAAAGCGAGACGTTACATTGTGCAATTACGCAGCCACCAAGGTGTAGACGCTGGGCTGGTTTATGACAAATACGAACCCGGTGTATTGTTATGGTTAGAAAACTTTAATCAAACCGATAACAATGTGTCAGAACATCCTGGGAAAGGGTTAATTGGCGTGGTCGATGCAGACCAAAATTTGATTGGCAGTCAATCTACTGATGTGCAAATTCGCGATGCAGCATTTAGCTTATTTGCTCAAAGTACATACAGTGGTGATAGCCACTTAGCCGCCGAGCCGCTATTTGACGACAATCGTGATTACAGCGCGCCGCTAAAACCACAGGCTGGGCTGATATTGCCTGAGTTAGGCCTAACCATGCAAGTCACAGAGCAAGCAACAGACAGCAGTACTGCAACCGTTGAATTTGCTTTGTCTGACAGCAGCGTGCTACCACCGGTGACACTTGTCGCCGACATTAATGCACAAGCAACCGGTGCAGATGTTAGTTTTAATGTGGTCGTGAGTGGCGGCACTGATTACACTTATACATGGTCGTTTGGCGTGAATAATGCCACCAGTACCGATACTGCCCCTAGCTATACTTATTCCACATCGGGTGATTATAACGTCAGTGTGATTGTTACCGATGGCGCGGGTAATACCGTGACAGCAACTGAAGTCGTCCGAGTGGTTATTCTGCCAATAGCTGCTTTTACTTTATTACCGACTAACTTAACTGTGGCTCTGACAAACACCTCCAGCCAAGGTTTTGGTAACTTGACTTATCAATGGAATTTTGGCGATAGCAATACTAGTACCGCTCAAAACCCAAGTCATACCTATACAGCCGCTGGCAGTTATACTATTACCTTAAAGACCACAGATTCTCAGGGTAACGAGTCGACAGCCAGTCAAACAATCACAGTATCGTCGCCAATAGTGGCAGTGACTACCCCAACCACAACCACAACCACAACAGATAGTAGCGGTGGTAGTTTGGGTTGGTTAAGTGTATTAATGCTCGGTCTATTGGGCTATCAGCGCAAACGAGTTTAATCTCTCGTAGCAAACAACAGAAACGCCCATAAGGGCGTTTTTTATTTTGATTACTGAGTTAGGTTTACAAGATGCTGAGTAGCGTTAACCTTAAGTGCTTTGATTGATATAATCGACAGCCGCAGGCAGAAATATTTCGCTGACAATAAGCTGTGAACCGTGCAAGTTAAAGTAACGTCTACGCCCCCATAAACTACTGTTAACCTGTTGATTTAAGCTGGTGGCTAGTGCAGCTAAACGGCCACAGGTTTCAAACTGAGCGACTTCAATATTGCCGGGAGTAATGTCTGGGCTATTAAACAATAACTCACCTAAAGGTCGGGTGCCAAGGCGAGTAAAATCATTCTGTTGATTGCGAATCTGTTTATCATCAGCATTTTGATTATTAGGGGATTGAGTGCCTAAAATAGTCTGTGGGATCAGTGTGCGGGCAAATACCCAAGGGGTGCCGTCAAGACACAATAATACTTCGCGGACCCAAACAGGGTTAGTTTGAGCAGGAAATTCATCTGCTAGAGGCTCAAGTAAATGCTCGCCTAACACTTTCACTTCAAAGTGTTTGCAGTGTGTCTTGAGGCGCTGGGTCAAACTTCCGGTTGCTAATAGCCACTCTTTAAGTTGGCTATGAGGCAATGAATCGATCTTTTGTGGCGAAAACCAATGAATTGATTCACCATAAGGAAAGCTAATACTGGTCACGTTCATCTAAAACTCGTTACAATATATCTCAACGGCAGTAGTCTATCATGTCAAAGATGAGCAAACACTCTTAGGGAGTGGGCACGATGGCTTATTTAATTAACGTTCCACATTGAAAGGGTGTCTCTCACTATGAAAAAATTGGTTTCAACGTTAGTTATGCTGTGTTGTTTCGCATTTAATGTCCATGCAGCTGATGAACCAGCCCTCGAAGATTATGCTTATTACGGTTTTGAGCCTGATATTGTAACTAACTATATTTCTAACCGTAAAAAGTTAGGCTTTGTTAAAATCAGTGTCGAATTGATGGTAAAAGATCCGAACGATTTAATGAGCTTAGAACATCATGATCCTTTATTACGCTCGGCCATTGTTGAAATTTTGGGTAATCAGTCAGAAGAAAAGGTTAAATCCTTATCTGGTCGTGAAGAGATCCGCCGTGAATGCTATGAGACAGTCAACCGCCTTATGGAACAAGAAGTCGGTCGCTCTATTGTGGTTAACTTATTATTTACTAAATATTTATACGATTAATGACCCGTTCAACGACTCCTCCGATGCGAGCCAAGCATAATGCAGCTAAGCGCTCGCCAAGCCGATCCGCTACCAAGGTTAATCCTGTTTCTGTGAAGCCTAACAAGCCAGTGTTATCAAAATCATTGCATCCGCGTAATGCCCATCTACAGGGTTATGACTTTGCTGCATTGATCGTTGCTATGCCAGCACTAGCCGCTTTTGTTCGACCAAATCCTTATGGTAATCCTTCCATTGATTTTGCTGACCCAAAAGCGGTAAAAAGCCTCAATGCAGCATTATTGCTGAGCGAATATCATATTAACGGTTGGGATATTCCTGAAGGATATTTATGCCCTCCAGTACCTGGGCGTGTGGACTATTTGCATTACATTGCTGATTTATTAGCGGTTAAAGGCAAAGTAGTCAAAGGGGCAAGTATTCGAGGGTTAGATATCGGCACTGGTGCCAATGGAATTTATCCATTGCTGGGTATTCAAACCTACGGTTGGCAATTTGTGGCGTCGGATATTGATCCTGTGTCTATCGACAATGTTGCTAAAATTGCTCAGCAAAACGCCCAGATTACCACACATTTAAAGTTGAGATTACAGCCGCAACCTGAGCATATATTTAAGAATATCATCGCTGCAGATGAACGGTTTGATGTCACCATGTGTAATCCACCGTTTCATCGCTCACTCGCTGAAGCTTCCGAAGGTTCATTACGGAAAGTCAAAAATTTAGCCAAAAGCCAGCAACAAAAACATGGTCAACAATCGCGTAAGTTAGCGGTTAGTCAGGCTAAACCGACGCTTAATTTCGGCGGTCAAAAAGCCGAGTTATGGTGTGATGGTGGTGAGCAAAAATTCTTAGCCAACATGATCAAGCAAAGCCATGATTATGCCAACCAAGTGCTATGGTTTACGTCACTCGTGTCAAAGTCGGACAATCTCAAACCTTGTTATCAACTACTTAAACAGCTTAATGCTGTGGAAGTAAAAACTATCGAGATGACACAAGGTAATAAAGCGACCCGTATTTTAGCGTGGAGCTTTTTAGCCCCAGCAATACGCCAACAATGGGCCACATTACGTGCTTAATCTTTAGTGGCATCAAACTCAATCGTTTCACTGCCGTGATACACCAAAAAATGTCGCCCTTTAGCACGAGCTATCAAGGTAATGCCCATTTGTTTGGCCAAATCTAGGCCCATTTGGGTAACGCCACTGCGTGACAACAATACTGGTATGCCCATTTTGGCGACTTTGATGACCATTTCTGATGTTAATCTGCCTGTAGTGTAGAAAATCTTATCGTGTCCCGTTTGCTGATCTAACCACATATCTCCCGCCAACGTATCAACGGCATTGTGGCGGCCAACATCTTCAACAAATGCTAAAATTTGTTCGTCTTGGCATATTCCGCAACCATGCACAGCGCCGGCATTTTTGTAGGTTTCATTATAAGCATTGATATTGCCGAGTAAGGCATAAATAGTCGATTGTTTGAGTGATGGAGTAGGTAAATTAATCTCATCCAAGCCTTGTAAAAATCCACCGTAAACAGTGCCTTGGCCACAACCGGACGTCACTGTTTTTTCAGACAATTTCTGCTCAATATCTTCAGATATCTCTTGGGTTATCACCGCCGCTGAACTGACTTCCCAATCAACGATAACCGACTCTAATAGACTTAACTCGCTAATAAACCCCTGGTTTTTTAAGTAGCCAATAGTGAGTGACTCTGGTTTAGCCCCCAATGTCATTAAGGTTACGATAGGACGCCAATTTAAATATACGGTTAATGGTCGTTCGCAAGCGACAAATTTATCGACGACCTGGCCTTGTTCGTTGATGGCTTTAACTGCAATGGTGAGCGGAACCTGCGTGTTGGTTTTAACAAACTTTATTGCATTGCGCTGCAAAGATGTGGCTGAAACAGATTGAGTCATAAGCGAGATAGCCTCTTAGTGGGTCATTCATAGATTGAAAGAATAGGCAGAGTTTGCCTGCTTCAACACCTGATGATCATAGCAATTATTATTCCTTAAACTGAAAACAACTTGTCTAAGCGTGATCTGGCGCAAATCTTCACAAATTCAATGAATTTGGCGCGTATTAATGTCCCACCTAAAATTGCACTGTGGACATATTGTCCTATTCTTAGGAGGGATTTCGGGATCTAGTTCAAAGTTAATTTTACTTTTTAGTTGGCATCATTTTTGCTCCTATTTTAGTTATAAACAAATCAATCAAGTGTATTTCAATACACATATTCATGTCAGAGGTAAGCATTACCATGCAACACACCGACACGATTTGGCCAATGTATGTTTCATTGAAAAAGGTTCAAACCCAAGTAGGGCGCTGGACATCTGTTCGCTGGGAGCTAGATCAAATGGTTCCAGCAACAGAGCAGCAACCAGACAATTCTGTTTTGGTGCCACTGGAATTGTACAAAGATCAACGTGGTAGTTATCGCATCAATCTCGATATGGATAATGCAACACTCTTTATTGTGTGCGATGAATTGATTGATGGCACATGGGTGCCTGCGATGATCTCTGCCGATCAACACGTGAGTGCCGGTTGCCTAGAATCAGATACTCCAGTGCTTAATATTCCCATGCCTAGCGCCATTGCCTGTTGGATAGAGGCATTCATCACTCGTCACGGCGAAGTGGAAATCAGCGCTCATAGACGCAAGCATGTTAACCGCCGTAAAAATGAAGGGCCGAGCGCGAATCGCTCTGGAAATATGCAATGAGCGATAAAGCAGAAGGTCTTCTTAACCGTTGGGAAATTAGGCGTCAGCGGGTTGCTGAAGAGGCTAAACAAGAAGAGTTGTTGCAACAGGCACAAGAAAAGCCTGATGACTTCAACATACTAACAGCTGAACCAATCGAAGACGTTAGCGCTATAGATGCGGATGAGGTGGCAGAGCCAGAAGCATTACCAGACCCAAACTCGATTGAAGTAGGTGGCAGTTTTGCCCGCTTTATGGCCAAAAGTGTCGACCCAACGACTAAAGCTGCTGCGCTACGAGCATTATGGAAACAGCCACAATATGGTCATATCGATGGGCTGCTTGAATATGCATTGGATTATACCAATCAACCGCTATTGTCAGCGGATGTATCTGCAGAGTTGGCCAGTAAAGTGTTTCGATATGTCATTGAAAAAGAAAAGCCTGAGCCAGAATTAGATGCTGACTTAGCGCCAACTGACTTAGCTGACCCCGCTGAATTAGCACCAAACGAATTAGCCGAACAAACCGACTCGATAGCCGAAGAGGACTCAATCGATTTAGCCGATAATGATGCAACAACGATTGCGGCGTTATCGCAAGCAGAACAACCGCTTTACCAGGATGATGATCTGCTAAAGCAAGCTGTCGCCAATGATGAGGCGAAAGCGTAATAACGACACCGTCACAAGATGAATATGACATAAATAAAAGTCGTTAGTTACAGATTTAGAACAAGTTAATGTCAATCTATTACGTGCAATAAGCGTGAACAGTGAACTGAGCTATCACTGTTAATGAGGTATAAAAACCGATAATTGGGAACGCAATGAGTATAAGAAAAAACCAGCCACAGCTGAAACAAGCACGACAACAGGTGATGGCGAATACGCAGATTTTGCAAAATTTAATTCCGCCCACTGTTAGCTATATCACCCAGGGGCATGTGCTTATTATTGGGCCTGAAGATCTCGCGCGTTTAGCTGCGGACAAATTGTCCACAATGGCAAGCCGAGTCATTTTAGCCAATGAAGCGATCACTAACCAAGATGAAACTCACCTTGAAGCGGTGATGAATGCAGCCACTGATGTTGAAAGTTATTACAATAAATTGGCCAGCGTAAAAGGTTTTTTAGGCCAGTTTCAGGTCAAAGTTGAAGGTGAAAGCGGTATTAGCGAACTAAGTGTGGTGGCCATACGCCAAGCGCACTTTGATATTGTGCTCGATTTAAGCCACAGCCCATGCATTAACCTTGAAATGCTTCCTCCTGGTTACTTTTATGTCGGCCAAGACAGCGATTTACTTGCCGATGCGATTGCCAGTATTCCAGAGTTAATCGGTGAGTTTGATAAACCGCGCTATGTCCGAGTTAACAGCGATATTTGCGCTCATGATAAACACGGTTTAAACGGTTGTAATCGTTGTTTAAACTTTTGCCCTGCTGATGCCATTAGTAGCGTTGCACATAAAATTGAAATTGACCCTTATCTTTGTCATGGCGCAGGCAGCTGTACTAATGCATGCCCAACTGGGGCGCTAAGCTATGATTTACCAACCCCAGCCTCACTGCATACTTACCTCGAAAAGTTAATTAGTCGTTATCGTCAAGAAGCGCAAACTGCCCCAGTAATATTATTTCATGACAATGAAGCTGGCGCAGAATGGATTAACGAGCAGCTAAGCGGTGACGTGTTACCTGTTGCAATGGAAGAGATCACTGTAGCAAGTATTGATCATTGGTTGGCTGCATTAGCCAATGGTGCACGCGAAATTTTAATTCTACACACTCCGGTTACGGCACCAACATTACTGCAAATGCTTAAAGGTGAGTCTACATTAGCCAATCGCATACTCGACCAAATGGGACAGCCACAACGGATTCGTTTAATTACCCCGTCAGAGCTAACCCAGTTAGATGAGGCGCTAGCCATTAGTTTAGCTTGGCCAGTGATAATGCCGATGACCTTGAACGCTATCGAACCTAATACCAATGTAAAACGCAATATTATGTTCCAAGCGATTGACCACCTAAATGGTCAAGCTGCAGGTGTTGATGACGTGTTAACCATGGCGAATATTCCCTACGGTATGGTTAGCATTAACAGTGACAAGTGCACATTATGTTTGTCGTGTGTGTCAACGTGTCCAACCCAAGCGTTAAAGGATGGCGGCGACGCTCCTGCTCTTAAATTTGTTGAGCAAGATTGCGTCCAATGCGGTTTATGTGAAGCGGCCTGTCCCGAAAACGTCATTAGTTTACTACCTCAAATCAACTTCAATCAGTCTACAAGACAACAAGTTCAAGTATTAAAACATGAGCCTCCGTTTGAATGTATTCGATGTGGTAGTGAATTTGCCACCCAATCTATGGTGAAAAAAATAATTGAGATGGTAGGTGAACATAGTGCGTTTAGCGCCAATATTGAACGTTTGAAAATGTGTGGCGATTGCCGTGTAAAAGACATGTTTGAAGACATCCTTGACGATCCAGAAAAGCAATTGCAATAAGAGATCTCCTATGACAGAAACAGGAAGACAAGTAAGTGAAAATGATCAGTTAAGAGCCGATATATATCAGTTGCTGGCTGCGTTATTTCGTCGCCAACCCAATACTGAGTTATTACAGTTTTTAGCTGGTTTAGAGGTAGAGGCCGAGGATGGCAATACCATGAGTCAAGCATGGAATGCGTTAAAACTGGCAGCAGAAAATAGTGATACCAACACCCTAGAAGATGAATACTTTGCCATTTTCTTAGGCGTAGGCAGTGGTGAGATTATGCCTTATGGCAGCTGGTTTATGACTGGCTCTTTAATGGATAAACCCTTAGCGGCATTGCGGAGTGACTTGATGCTACTAGGCTTTGAACGTGAAGAGAATGTTAAAGAACCAGAAGATCATGTCGCTGCATTATGCGAAGTCATGGGCTGCTTAATTTTAGAAGCACCAGGTTACCGTCAATTAGCGTTTTATCAACGCCATATTGGCAGTTGGATTATACGTTTTTGCGATAATTTGGCTAAAACACCTAGTGCTAATTTTTACCTAAACGTCGCGCAATTAGCTAAAGCATTTTTTACCGCTGAAGCCAATGAATTTGAACAACTGAGTTTGGATATTCCGGTGAATTGTCCAGGTAGTGCTGACTTAGATCCGCTTGAAGAAGAGGTTGTACAAATTAACTAAACTGGATGACGGCTTATTTAGCCCCATCTTTATTTTAACAAGGAGACCATATGAAAAAGCAAGCTTCCGACATGGGTCGTCGCCAAATGCTCAAAGCATTAGCGCTCGGCAGTGCGGCAGGTGCTGTGGCCAGTGTCAGTGCACCCGCACTTGCTCAAGTCACTAAACCGTCTACAGAAGAGCCTACGGGCAATAACTATCGCGAAACTGAGCATATTCGCAATTACTATGCTTCGTTAAGCAAATAACAAAGGAGAGTGTGTGATGCGATTAACCCGCAAAACAGACACGGCCACTAAAGCTGAAAAGTCAGGCCTAGGTCTTAACCGACGTCAATTCCTCAAGTCTGCCAGTTTGGCGACCGGTGGTATTGCAGCGGCTTCAATGCTTGGCGCAGGTATGATGCGTAAAGCAGAAGCTAAAGATGTACCGCACAATGCACCTACCGAAATAAAACGAACTATTTGTTCACATTGTTCAGTAGGTTGTGGTGTGTATGCTGAAGTTCAAAATGGTGTGTGGACAGGGCAAGAGCCTGCGTTCGATCATCCATTTAACCAAGGTGGACATTGTGCTAAAGGCGCAGCATTACGTGAGCATGGTCACGGTGAAAAACGCTTAAAATACCCAATGAAGCTAGAAGGTGGTAAATGGAAGCGTCTATCATGGGATCAAGCCATAAATGAAGTAGGCGACAAAATGGAGTCGATTCGTCAAGAGTCTGGTCCTGATTCAGTTTACTTTATGGGTAGTGCTAAATTTTCAAACGAACAAGCTTATATGTATCGCAAATTAGCAGCAATGTGGGGCACTAACAACGTCGATCACTCTGCTCGTATTTGTCACTCTACCACGGTAGCCGGTGTTGCAAACACTTGGGGCTACGGTGCGCAAACTAACTCGTTTAACGACATTCGCAATTCAAAATGCATGATGTTTATTGGATCTAACCCATGTGAAGCTCACCCAGTGGCGATGCAACACATTTTGATTGGTAAAGAACGCGGTGCCAAAATCATCGTAGTTGATCCACGTTTTACCCGTACAGCGGCTAAGTCTGATGAATATGTCCATATTCGTCCAGGTACTGACATTCCATTTATTTATGGTCTGCTATGGCACATTTTCGAAAACGACTGGCAAGATGATTCGTTCATTTCTCAACGTGTATACGGCATGGAACGTATCCGAGAAGAAGTGAAAAAATACACTCCAGAAGAAGTCGAACACATTGCCGGTGTGCCAAAAGCACAAATGTACCGTGTCGCTAAAATGATGGCAGAAACTAAGCCTGGCACTATCGTTTGGTGTATGGGTGGTACTCAGCATCACATTGGTAATGCTAACACTCGTGCTTACTGTATTTTACAGCTTGCCCTTGGCAACATGGGTATCGAAGGCGGCGGAACTAACATTTTCCGTGGTCACGATAACGTACAGGGTGCGACTGACTTTGGTTTGTTATTTGATAACTTACCTGGTTATTACGGCTTAACGTCTGGCGCATGGGACCATTGGGCTAATGTGTGGGACCTTGAACCAAAGTGGATCACCGAGCGTTTTGACCAAGGTGAATACTTAGGTCAATCGCCACAAACATCTGCGGGTATTCCTTGTTCGCGTTGGCATGATGGTGTGTTAGAAGACAAAACCAAGATTGCTCAACGAGACAATATTCGTCTGGGGTTCTTTTGGGGTCAGTCAGTTAACACCGAAACTCGCGGTCGTGAAATCCGTGAAGCACTGAATAAAATGGATACCATTGTGGTCGTTGATCCATTCCCAACCATGGCGGGTGTTATGCACGAACGCCAAGATGGAGTGTATTTATTACCTGCGGCAACTCAGTTTGAAACCTACGGTTCGGTTTCAGCCTCCAACCGTTCACTGCAGTGGCGTACGCAAGTTATCGAACCATTATTTGAGTCATTACCTGATCACACCATCATGTATAAACTGGCCAAAAAATGGGGCGTTGCGGATCAATTCTGTAAGCACATCAAGGTTAATGGCGATGAGCCATTAGTGGAAGACATTACCCGTGAATTTAACACCGGTATGTGGACTATTGGTTATACAGGCCAAAGCCCTGAGCGTTTGAAAATGCACCAAGAAAACTGGGGCACATTCGACGTTAACTCACTTGAAGCACCCGGCGGCCCAGCTAAAGGCGAAACCTATGGTTTACCTTGGCCATGTTGGGGTACACCAGAGCAGAAACACCCTGGTTCTCAAATCTTGTACCGCACCGGACGTGAAGTTAAAGACGGTGGTGGTAACTTCCGTGCACGTTATGGTGTTGAACACGAAGGCAATAACATTCTGGCTGAAGGCTCTTTCTCAAAAGGCTCTGAAATTGAAGATGGTTACCCAGAGTTTACCGCCGACATGCTTAAGCAGCTTGGCTGGTGGGACGACCTAACAGCAGAAGAAAAAGTCAAAGCTGAAGGTAAAAACTGGAAAACTGATATCTCTGGCGGTATTCAACGTGTGGCAATTAAGCATGGTTGTATTCCTTACGGTAACGCTAAAGCGCGTTGTATTGTGTGGAACTTCCCTGACGATATTCCATTGCATCGAGAACCGTTATACACCCCTCGTCGTGACTTAGTGGCTAAATACCCTACTTATGAAGACCGTATGGTGGCTCGTCTACCAACGCTTTATAAAACAATTCAAGACAAGGATTTTGCTACCGACTATCCACTTGCCGTAACAACCGGACGTTTGGTTGAATACGAAGGTGGTGGTGAAGAAACCCGTTGTAACCCTTGGCTTGCTGAATTGCAGCAAGAAATGTTTATCGAGATCAATCCAGCAGACGCTGCAGATCGCGGTTTACGTGATGGCGATGACGTATTTGTTCACAGTCCAGAAGGTGCAAAAATTACTGTTAAGGCAATGGTTACACCACGTGTTATTGCAGGTGAATGTTTTATGCCATACCACTTTGCAGGCGTATTTGAAGGCAAGAGTTTAGCCAAAAACTACCCTGAAGGAACCGTGCCTTATGTGATTGGCGAATCTGCCAATACCGTAATGACCTATGGTTATGATGTCGTAACGCAAATGCAAGAGACCAAGTCTAGCTTGTGTCAAATAAGCAAAGCCTAAACACTTGATGAGGAGATAAGCCATTATGGCAGTCATGAAATTTCTGTGTGACACCAAACGCTGCATCGAGTGTAACGGTTGCGTCACAGCATGTAAAAACGAAAACGACTCTGCTTTAGAGTGGGGTATTCAGCGTCGCCGCGTGGTAACGCTTAATGATGGTGAACCAGGAGAAGCGTCAATCTCAGTAGCATGTATGCATTGTACCGATGCACCATGTATGGCTGTATGTCCGGCCGACTGTTTCTACCGTACCGAAGACGGCATTGTGCTACATAACAAAGATACGTGTATCGGTTGTGGCTATTGCTTCTATGCCTGCCCATTTGGTGCACCGCAGTTCCCTAAGAAGTCTGCATTTGGTAGCCGTGGCAAAATGGATAAGTGTACTTTCTGTGCTGGTGGCCCAGAAGAAGATCATTCAGAAGCCGAGCGTCTAAAATACGGTTCAAACCGTATTGCAGAAGGCAAATTACCAATGTGTGCAGAGCTTTGTTCAACCAAAGCATTGTTAGCCGGCGATGCAGGCATAGTGTCTGACATTTACCGTCAACGTATGGCTGCACGCGGTAATCCAAATGTAATTTGGGGCTACAATCCTAAAACAGGCGAAATGATCTAACCCAGAGCAATGGCTGCGATAATTTTCGCAGTCATATAAGGAGTGACAATGTTAACTTTAACGTTAAACAAATCACTGCGCAGGATGTTTGCTCTGTTGGTTCTGTGTATGGGATTGGGGTTGGTTACATCAATGGTGTATGCCGCCGATGAACAATCAAGTCAGCAACAAGCAAAGTCTAAAACCAGTGATGCAGATCTCTGGCGCGCAGTAAAAGCCGGCGAACCGGGATACAGTACAGACAAAGGCCTTGATGCTGATGTTCTGATAAATGTATCGGGTAATGAAGGCAAGATATTGCGAAATACCTACCTGAAACCCGCACTCGGCTTAGCCGTTGTCGGTGTTTTTGCAGCCTTTTTAGTGTTTTACTTCGTTAATGGTCCATCTAAACTGAGTAAAGGCTTTTCGGGCAAAATGGTACTTCGTTGGAGTAAAAGTGATCTCTGGTTACATTGGACTATGGCAGTTTCATGCTTAATCATGATGTTAACCGGTATAATCATTATGCTCGGACGCCATTTCTTAGCCCCTTATGTCGGTGACGGTATTTGGGCGGGGATCATCGCCTTTAGCAAGTTTGCCCATGACTGGTCTAGCCCCATTTTTATGGTGTCTTGGCTGTTGTGTGTTATCAAATGGATGCCACTACAAACCTTCAAAATGTATGACTTGAAATGGTTTTTAGTGGTGGGTGGCTACATTAATTTTGGTCCGTTTAAAGGCAAACATCCAGACAGTGGATTTGCTAACGCGGGTGAAAAAATGTGGTTTTGGACCTTAGCTATTTTTGGTCTAAGCATCAGCATAACAGGCATAATGTTAGTGTTTCCAACACTGGATTTACCGCGCGAACTGTCAATGCTCGCCTTACTTGTACATGGCTTAAGTGCGACGATTCTAATCGCATTTACCATAGTACATATTTGGATGGCGACCGTACTCAGTGAAGGCGGTATGGAGTGTATGGTATCTGGCTATTGTGACGAAAACTGGGCTTCGCAGCACCACAATGTGTGGTACGACGAAATCAAAGCCGATGGCAGTTTAAAATACAAAGAGTAGCCCTGCTTTCTGGTGTTAATGCACCAGGTTGATGGCAGAGATAAAACACCTTGTTGGGTAACTAACAAGGTGTTTTTTATTGCTGCAGGTACATTAATAAGTTTTGGGATGCAGGTAATGAATCGAATTGATTGCAGTAGATGATGGCGGTTTAATTTGAATCACTGTTCAAACTCAGTTAGTGTGCAGGATATTATTAAATCACTAGAAAACGAGTCGCTCTATAGGCTTGTTGTGTGACCAAACTAAAAGACAAACAATGATAGCCATTTCTCGAAATATTCAATTTTTACTCTTTGCCTTTATATTGGCAGGTTGTTCTACTATCCAATCAGGTAGTGGAGATATGATAGGTTTCACTGAGTCAGGTAAAGCCTCGTACTATAGTGATATACATCAAAACAACAAGACTGCAAGCGGTGATATCTATCAGCATAATCAAAAAACCGCTGCGCATAAAACGCTACCATTTGGCTCTAATGTCAAAGTGACTAATACCCATAATGGTAAAAGTGTTATCGTTAAAATTAATGACCGTGGTCCGTTTGTTAGAGGGCGCATCATTGATCTTTCAAAGTCTGCCTTCAGCAGTATTGGCAATATATCTAGTGGTTTAATTGACGTTAACATTGAAGTCGTTCGTTAGCACTTTTCTATGGCGCAATATGTCTTGCTGACCTGGCATCGAAGATAATCCAGCTTGCTAATCAACTGGCCGTATGGTCGGTTTCGTAGGCGAACGTTTAACATATGGTTTGGTTTCGCTTTCTTTAGCTGAGCTTTTATAAGAGTCGGTTTAACAGTAAGTCATTATTTAAATTGTAATGTAATAGGCTGCGAAATTAACCAGATTAAAAAACTATGTGGAAGTGTTGCAGAAGATATGATCGAGATTGAATATTCTATAGGTGAATTAAAAACGTCGATGCTTGTTGTCGAAGCACATCGTTTTTACCTTATTACAAAGGAATGGATAAAGGCTGTAGATCTGAATGTGAGTGACCAAATATTAGCCTGCAGTGATGCAGTAGCTAAGATAGAAAGCATAAATAAAGTTGAAAGTTCAGCCCATTGCCGCGATTTAAAAATAAGCCATAATCATAATTATTTTGTCACCACAGCGCGTCCTGCGTTTCATGACACTCTCTGTGATAGAGCCCCAGCCGATAAGCTTGAACGTATTGCATACGAGCTGGCCAATAGGCCCTCAAATTTTCCCGATGGTAAACCAACCGGTCACCACGGTGGCCCTTGGGCCGCGGCTAAATATTTACACCGCGATCCCAGCAAAGAAGTCATCGGCTGGGGCTGTGCCAATGACAACATGTGCGCAGAAGATGCAGCTATAAGTGATTTAAGACAAAAAGTGGGTAATGTCGTTGAATTACATCGAGGTAATGTAGATATTTCACACGCATATTTGAGGAAATATACCAAAAAGGGTCGTTTTGTGAATAAAATGAGCCCTTGTGTTTACTGTCGTGATAATTATGGCAGCGCGCTAAATGACACCACTGAAGGCGTGAGTAATTTGCCTAAAGAAGGTCGTGGCTATTTACCCGCGTTAGATAAATAATTCCTAGCAACATTTTTCCCATCATTTATGAAGTCCACAACACTATTTGTTTACCAAATTAACCTGAGCTGTCTAAGGCTAAAGCCGTGTCCGCTGTTTTGAATACAATGGCGCAGTGGGAATATTGTCGAATAAGCGCGTTAAGTTGATTTGCAACCAATGTCCTTTTACTTCAAATTGGTGATAAGCGCTTCTTGAGGTGCAAAACACAATCGCAGCACTACGTTACTTCACAACTAAGGGGGTTATTTGAATATTTCAGAATCACATAAAAAAGAGCTTTTAGTTGCTAAATCACTATTAGAAAATCCTGGTCTAGCGGTAAAAATAACTAATTTAATCGGTACCCCTATTGAGAAAGGGTTAGCGCTTCTACCGGATAACTGGAATAAAAATATCGCTAAAGTGACCGAAAAGTCGCTAATTAAAGCGTCTGAAGCGGCAATATTTACCATGAAAGATATTCCCGGAGAAGAATCGTCCAATCTTTGGCATAAATTAGGCGTTGCTGCGAGTGGTGGTGTGGGCGGTTTCTTTGGATTAGCTGCGATAGCGGTTGAACTTCCTATTTCGACATCAATCATGCTGCGTTCTATAGCTGATATTGCTCGTAGTGAAGGTGAGTTTATTACTACTCTAGAAACAAAAATGGCTTGTTTGGAGGTGTTCGCGCTGGGTGGCGAAAGTGATTTAGATGATGGTAGTGAATCGGGATATTTTGCAGTAAGAGCCGCCCTAGCAAAATCAGTATCTGAAGCCGCTGAGTTTATGGTCAAAAAAGGTATTACCGATGAAGCCGCGCCTATTTTAGTCAAACTTATTACTAAAATCGCTGAAAAATTTGGTGTTCAAGTGACTCAAAAAGCAGCGGCACAAGCTGTACCTGCTATCGGTGCGGCAGGCGGTGCCATAATCAATACTTTGTTTATTGATCACTTTCAAGATATGGCCCGAGGTCATTTTATTGTGCGAAAATTAGAGCGTATATATGGGTATGAAACTGTAAAAAGTGCTTATCAGTCGTTACCTAAAAATGGTAATCAATAACCATAATTCGTGAAATTAACCCGTTTTTATTCGGCTAGTAAATGACAAGTGTGCTTTGAATTTTGGCAATAATTTTGATTTGGATTTACTTATTCCATCGGTTAATCCTAGTAGAGGTTCAATAAGCATCGCAGTAGACCATCAATACATGACTTATTAATAATGTATTGATGGTCATTTGTGAGGCGGCAACGTTTGTTGAATTGATGATATAAAGCATCTATTCTTTATGTACTTAAATGGGACCTCAAGCTAAATTTAAGCCAGAAAAGGATATCAATATGACACTGCACGGACCGGAACAGACCGAAAATACCCAATCGACAATAACCAGTGATTCAAAGTGTGGCGACAAGGTTGAGAAGCGTGAAGTACGCGAGAGTCAGCCGACGCAACCAGAGATATCGCTGACAGGATCTGAGCGTGATGCAGTGATTGAACATGGCAGTCTTTCATCGCTTACGGTTTATTCTATTATTTTGCGTGAAGGCCAGGAAGAACTCGATCGACCGTTGATGTCGTTGTGGTGGTCAGGAATAGCGGCTGGTATCGGCATTTCAGCGTCTGTTTTGGCCGAAGGTATTATCCGAAGCAACATAGGCTCCGATCATCCTTATTTGTCTATCATCGAAAGCCTTGGCTACACTTTTGGTTTTGTCTTAGTCATTCTCGCAAGGCTGCAACTTTTTACTGAGAACACCATCACCGTGGTGCTGCCGCTACTCGCTAACACCACAAAGCATCTTCTTGTTTGCACCGCTCGCTTATGGGGAATTGTGTTAGCAGCAAATTTTGTTGGCACGTTTTTCACGGCGGCAATTGTCGTGCACGGTAACATACTGACAGAAGACATCCTTACCGCTATCCTCCAGATATCTCGCCATGTTGCAGAGTTAACGCCTTCAGAGACATTAATGCGCGGCATACCAGCGGGCTTTTTTATTGCCGCACTGGTGTGGATGCTACCCTCGGCAAAAGGGTCTGAAGTGTTGGTCATTATTATGTTTACATGGCTCATTGCTGCTGGAGAATTTACTCACGTTATTGCCGGGTCTAATGAAATATTTAGTTTGGTACTTAATGGTGAAATGAATTTTTTTACTGCGTTGTCGCACCATATTGGCCCTATGTTAGTGGGTAACATCATTGGCGGTACAGGGCTGTTTGCGATGTTAGCTTATGGCCAAGTTCGACAAGAGATGTAGGTTTACGGTTGAAAAAAGCGAGGTTGTTTTCAATCAAAATGGCTGTCATGGTGCGTTTTGTTGTTTGTGAATGATTTATTTGAATGAGGGTAATATGAAGAAATTTTGTTTGGTATTAATGACGCTATTTGCGGTGGTATCACAGGCATTGGCTGCAAGTCCGGTTAAGTATAATAAAGAGTTAGATGGGTTTGATTATCCCTTTGAAGTTAAAACATTTAATGTTAACTCGCAAAATAAAGATTTAAAAATGCGTTATATGGATATTGGTGATAAAAATGCAGACAAAGTCATCGTGTTGTTGCATGGTAAAAATTTCTCAGGCTATTACTGGGAAAGGATTGCCAATGACTTGCTAAAAAGAAAATACCGAGTCGTTATTCCAGATCAAATCGGTTTTGGTAAATCTTCAAAACCAAATGCTTATCAGTATAGTTTCGGCCAATTAGCTTTAAATACCAAGTTATTATTGGACAGTTTAGATGTCAAAAAATTTGATCTTGTTGGTCACTCAATGGGCGGGATGTTAGCGACTACATTTGCGGTTAATTATTCTAGTGCGGTTAATAAATTGATTCTGATTAACCCTATTGGTTTAGAAGATTACGGCAAATATGTGCAGTTTAAAGATGTTAACTTTTTTATAAAAATGAGCTCGCTAAAACACTCGATAAAGCGAGAAACTATCAGAAGAAAAATTATTATGATGGCAAATGGTCAAGCGAATACGAGAAGCTGTTAGAGCCTGTGAGAGGAATGCTTGCTGGGGATGATTGGCAAGTTGTTGCTTGGAATAATGCCTTAACTTACGGCCCGATTTTTTCAGAAAACATTGTCGATAGGTTTTCACAAATTAACAATGAAACAGTGCTTATTATTGGCACCAGAGATAAAACCGGCCCAGGTAGAGGGTGGTTAAAAGAAGGTGTAACCAGAACATTAGGCGACTATAAAAATCTGGGTATTAATACTCAGAAATTGATTAAAGGTTCAAAACTGATTGAGTTGGATGGGTTGGGTCATATGCCCCAGTTTGAAGACTATGATGTTTTCATAAAAGCATTTCATCAGGCTCTTGAGCAATAATAAACATAAAACCTGGCTTAAATCTCTAGCATTTTTTGTGTATTCGCTGCACTTATTATGGCCAAAAATGGTTCCATAATTGTATGGCTTAAACCGATTATGGCAAATTACTGCGGCGTTATACCTTTTAAAGGATTAAAACATGTCTTTGCTGCTAACTGTTTTAGCAACCACACTGCTTGCTGGTTTGGCTATGCCATTAGGCGCTTTAATTGCCCATTTTGAGAACGTGAGCAGTGAGTGGCTCGAACAGGAATTTAGGCACAGTGTCATGGCTTTTGGCGGCGGTGCTTTATTGTCAGCGGTTGCTTTGGTTTTGGTGCCAGAGGGCATAGCGAGTCTTAAGCCATTACCTGCTTGTATGTGGCTTATGGCTGGTGGACTGAGTTTTATGGCCCTTGATATTTACCTTAACAAAATAGATACCCCAGCCTCTCAACTAGCAGCCATGCTGGCAGATTTTATTCCAGAATCAATCGCTTTGGGTGCTGCATTTGCGACAGGAAGTAACAACGCGTTCTTATTGGCAGCGTTAATCGCGTTACAAAATGTGCCAGAAGGATTTAGTGCCTACCGTGAATTAAATGCATCTTCTGCGTATAAACCCCAAAAAATAATCATCATGTTTTGTTTAATGGCAATGCTGGGTCCCATAGCTGCAATGTGTGGTTATTTGTGGTTATCAGAGTCACCAGAAATTATTGCGGCAGTGATGCTTTTCGCATCAGGCGGTATTCTCTACTCCATATTTCAAGATTTGGCTCCTCAGGTAAAACTTGAAAAACGTTGGGCACCGCCAATGGGAGCTGTATTTGGTTTTGGTCTTGGTATGTTGGGATTAATGTTAACCACGTCATGATCTCTGTGCTACATAGTCGTGCTAAATAATTCTGCAAGCATCAACGTAATGAACTGGGAATAAAAACAAATGGATTACATCAATTTATCTTATCTGCATTTAGTCACTGTAGTGCCGGCATTTTTCATTGGCACTTATTTACTTATTGTTAGAAAAGGTACACCTAAACACAAAGCATTAGGCAAAATTTATATGGTGTTGATGTTGTTCACTGCCATCGTGTCACTGTTTATGCCTGCTCAACTCGGAAGTCGCTTTTTGAATCACTTTGGCTATATTCATTTGTTAAGTCTTCTAACGCTTTACGCTGTTCCTGCTGGCTATTTTTATATTAAAAAAGGCAATGTTCGGGGACACAAACGAAGCATGATTATATTGTATTGTGGTGGTCTCATTGTCGCGGGTACCTTTGCTTTTATGCCTGGTAGATTATTGAATGATTGGATTTTTAGCTAACCAGTTGATTAACTGTAATACGCTTTTAAACTTTATTATCCATGATGAGTTTAACGATGAAAGTGGATGACATGGTTAAACATAAACGGGTGGACTCATGAAATACCAGTTTGGCTCAGGCACTGTATCAGATATTTTGGCGGTATTAGCGCAAATTCCAGAGTTTGAAAAAGCAATGTCTGTGGACCTTATCGAAAACCGATTAGCAGGCAAAAACTATCTGATTTTAGTGGCAGGATTAGATAACAAGCCTGTGGGGTTTAAAGTGGGCTATACGTTATCTGATGGTCAGTTTTACAGCTGGTTAGGCGGTGTAGTTCCTGAGCATCGCAACATGAAAGTTGCTTCTCAGCTGCGACTTATTCAAGAGTCTTGGGCGATTGATAATGGCTTTAAATCTATTAGTGTTAAATCGATGAATCAATTTCCTGCCATGTTACAGATGCTTATCGCGAGTGGTTATCAAATCTGCGGTTATGAGGATAATGGGTCAATAACCGACAGTAAGATCGAGTTTATTAAATTTTTACAAACACCGTAAAATAAATAACCCCGCGTAAAGCTCGAGCCTTCCTTATGTTGCCTGTTATCGCGACTTACTATTAGTAAATGAACAGATAAACGCCCTATGAAAGCTCTGAAGCTATGAGAGATTACCGCGATTCACTCAATGGTATGACTTGTGTGTATGATGATAATAAATACTGCAGGGTTTGACGTGGCTCAGGTAGAATGCCGGCACTTAGCTTTTTCATTTTTAGGCGTATTGTAGATGCAAATCAATCGTGTACTTCTGACCGCAGTTGGTAGTGTTTTACTGGCTATGGTGACCATTCAATCCGGCGCTTCTTTAGCAAAGCAACTTTTTCCCTTGGTTGGGCCTGAAGGTACTACTGCATTACGTTTAGGTTTTGCGGCTGCCGTACTTTGGTTGGTGTTTCGTCCATGGAGAGCATTACCCCAAGGCCGTGATTGGCGGAGTATTATTATTTATGGCCTGTGTTTAGGCGGGATGAATATCCTGTTTTACTTAGCCATTGAACGGATTCCACTTGGCATAGCTGTAGCATTAGAGTTTACCGGCCCTTTGGCGGTGGCTTTATTTAGCTCTAAGCGAAAAAGCGATCTGTTTTGGGTTGCCTGCGCCATAGCGGGAATTTTACTGTTGATGCCTGATTTATCGAGTGCACAAGGGCTTGATCTTGTTGGTGCATTAATGGCATTAGGTGCAGGCGCGTGTTGGGCTGGTTATATCTTATTTGGTACTCGTACAGGCAAGCAAGCTTCTGGTGGTATTACTGTAGCGCTGGGGATGACAGTGGCTGCCATTGTGCTTGTGCCTGTTGGCGCAATAAGCCAAGGCTTAGCGTTGATTAGCTGGGAAGTGTTGCCTCTTGGCTTATTGGTAGGGGTGCTTTCTAGCGCCTTACCTTATTCTTTGGAAATGATAGCCCTTAGAAACATGCCAACACAAGCCTTTAGCGTGCTAATGAGTTTAGAACCTGCGATTGCTGCATTGGCTGGATTTATTATTTTAAGTGAGCAATTAACCTTGCTACAGTGGTCTGCCATTGGTTTGGTGATTATTGCCTCAATAGGCAATAGTTTCACGCCTAAAAAAGCCGTTGAGATGGGCGTATAAGACTGAGCCGTCGTTTCGTTTTAACTTCTATTTATTGATATTATTAGAAAAGTCAGTGGAGTTATCCACTGACTTTTTTATCCCTTGTTAACGGCTATTTTATTGCTGCTTCAATGGCTTCATTTCCGCTCTTTGCATTTCTCTTGGGATCGGCTTACCGGGTTTTCCTGGCTTGACTGGCTTTAAGTGTTTTTTACTCGACGGTACACAGAACAGCTCTCGTTGATCATTGACTATCTGATCCGGTGCAAATTGGTTATTGATTTCTAGATTGTAGTTTCTCACTTTGCTTTGCTTGATTAAGTCATAACAAACCATATGGCGCTTTTCATTTCGAATTTTATACATCTTGTCGTTGTGGATCTTGCTTGAAGGATTACATAACAATACTGGCTTACCCAAAACCGCACGCGTTTTACCAAACTGATCTTCTATCATGATGGTTTCTTCACGAAGAGCATCTCCTTTCTGCACGCCATAACATTGGAAGTGCTCACCAGGCATATCAACAGCAACAGGGATCTCTTTAACGATATCACCACAGGCAGCGGTAAAAACCGAATATGTTTTTTTGGCTAAATTACTTGTCGACCAAGCCCAGCGGAAATTATTCGCATTGACATTACTGGCTAGAGGGAAGTTCATTGTTCCCCAGGGTGAGGTGCCTCCTGCGACAGAGCCGGGGAATAAATAGGGAGACGGAGCATTAGATAACGATCCTGCTATCAACGTATTAATTTGGCTCGTATTAGGCCCGCCGGTTTGTGCCCAACCAGACGATGGGATCGTTGATTGATATGCTTTAAAGTGGCCAGAACCAGTATAAATAGTATTGTCACCTTTGAATATGGCTGCCATGCCTTGTGAAACCTGACCATCTCCCCAAGCAATAACGCTCACCGAACAGGTCTCTAACGACTGCGGGCTGCTATCGATGTCAAACTTGAATGATTCGATTTTTTTCCAATTACTGCCATTGGCACCACGGTAAACCACCGTAGGTGTACTACCATTACCTGGTGAATGTACCACAATGAAATCATTGTCTGCGGTGACGTTAGCGGTTATTGGGGTTGCTGCGACCATAGTTGATGCACTCATTAGGCACATACTGATTAATGTTTTTTTGAGTATACTCATCCTGACTTTCCTTATTCTGGTTTAGTAAATGTTTGAATCATGCTTAATGACTTAAGCTGAATTAAAACTAACAGTTAAGATGAAAAAGTCAGTAAAGTTAGAGGGTTAAAAAGGGGGTGTTTTGTGTTTTACCCAAATTTACCCTAGTATTTAGTGGACTATAAAAATGGAAATGCATAGCGTCTAAGATGATGCATTCATTCTAAAAAGGATATTTTATGAAATACATATTACCCCTAGTCACTTTGCTTAGTTGTGTTGGTAGCGCATCTGCACACCAACTTGCATTTAATGAGCTCACACCAGTCAGCACGGCGATTAAAACCGAAATCACTTTTGAATTGAGCGAGATGGATATGATTAAACAGTATCATTACCGTGCTCAGTACTTTGATATTGAAAAGTGGATGATGAGTAAACAACTGACATTACACAATGATCATGCAGTTGCAACACATGGTGCACCGCAGTCGATGAATACTCGTCAGATGCAGCAACCGGAAGTCGAAATAGATGAGTTAGGTGGCTTTCATGGTGTGATAGACCCATTCACTAAGTTACAAGGCAATAATGTTAATTCACCAGATCTTAATAGCGTGACAAATCGAATCAACATAGCAGGGCTTGTGGCTGTGTCGATGTGTAATGCTTATGCTTCGATTAATATCAAAGATCAAAACAATAATCTAATGCCTAAGTTTATTGCACCCAATAGCTTTTTAGTGGGGATCAACCCTGCGACAGCACAGCAAAGTGATTATTCGTTATCCGAAGGAATAAAATTTAGTTGTGTGTATAAAAATGTACTCAAGCCAGCAGTCAGAGACAGTGTGCACGACATTAAATTACAGCAACCATTACTCAAAAAAGGCGGGTAAGCCCGAAAGTAACAGATTACGTTGTTTCTAAAGACTCGCTCTTGATCACTTGCATTATTCGGTCAAGGTGCGAGGTCAGTAATGTTCTATCATCGTTAGACAAATTGCATTCAGATAAAATGAAGTGACATGTTTTAACCACATTACGCCAGCGTGGATTAGCGGGTAATTTTTTTACCTGTAGGTATTTATCTAAAGAACGTGTTCTTAGACGGCCAGAATCGATAGATATAGTCCAAATTTGGCTTCTATCGGCTAATTCTACTTTATTCGTTTTAGTGCTTTTCTCCCAAATACTGATGCAATCAATCATAGTATTTACTAATAACTCCGCAAAAGAAGCTGTCAATTCAGAAGGCGATAATGGCGTAGATTCCTGTTGCTGGGCGTCGTCTTGCTCTGCTGTATCGTCATTAGATAATAAAAACAATTGCTGCTTATGTGACTCTATTATGGTCATTAAATGCTGCTGGGCTTTACGTTTTCTATAAATATAAAAGCTCACAATAAAGCCGACTAACAAGCCAACACTGGTGATGCCAAGGATTAAATTAAGTAATTTATCAATTTTTTGGCTCTTCTGTTGGCTGACAATTTGCTCTTCTGCTAACGCTCGTTGCACGCGTTCATTCTCTATATCGCTTTGAATGACTTTAATGTTCTCACTGTATTTTTTCTCCAATAAGGTCTCATGCAACTGTTGATATTTCTTTAGATAAACCAGGGACTCATAAGGGCGGCCATTGTCATAATATAACTCGCTTGCGTAGTGATAAATGTTCATTTTTTGCAATGAATCTTGTTTGGTGTCGCTATAGTCCATTGCGCTTTCAATAAATTTTATTGCCTGAGTCGCATCTTTTTGATGTGTGGCTATTTGGGCTTTTAAATAGAAAATTACGTCATGAAACGAATGGTCATCGCGGGTTAAATATTCCGATAATGTGTTGGCGACATCTAGAGCGGGCGTAAATTCATTAGCATTGATATGGATGGTGGCTACATTAATGAGCGCAGAAAGCCTGTCGTCACCGACAAGGTTATCGTTGTAGGCTTCGATGACCTTATTACTGTAGAAGTTTTTCTTATTAAACTGGTTGTTTATATTATATATCTCAGCAAGGTTTCCGTAGAGATGCGACATATAACCGATAACATGAATATCTACATTATGACTGGTGTAGCGTAAGTAATGCTCCAGTGAGAGTTCAAAATAGCGCTGGGATTCTTTAAATTTTTCGAGTTTTTTATAAATTAGACCAAGGTTGTTGAGGGTTATCGCAGTATTAAAGTCATTACCTAGAGCCTCTTTAATCGCTAAACTCTTCTGGTAGTAACTCAATGCTTTGTCATATTGATTCAAATACTGTTCAGTTAGTGCTAAATCGTTATAGCTTTTAGCCAACCAAATATCTGACTCTTGGGTTTTAGCAATGCTAAAAGCTTGTTCAAATAAGGTTTTAGCTTCTTGATAGGACTTTCTATAAAGTTTTTCCGCGGCTTTCTTACGTAACCAAAGATATTGAATATCGACATTTTGAGTAAATGCAGCGCTGTTTTTAACCTCATCAAGCATTTGTTCCGCAGCTACCTTATCACCTAACTCTTGGTAAATATCATATAAGGTTAGTTGTAACTTGGCGGCAACGATGGGGTATTTATCAATGTCTAATATTTTGAATTGTTGGCTGCAAAAGCCCAAGCTGGCTTGGGGGGGCACCTGTTTTATACGGGCTTTACATTGCTCTAATGCTGAACTGGTTTGTTGTTTCGTTTCTTCTTGGGCTGTTAACTTAGCCGCCGTTGCAGGTATATGCATCGAGCATAACGATAACAATACACATAGAAAAACTGCTGTAAGTCCCTTCACTCAACCACCAAGTCCAATCATTAATATTGTTTAAGTCTTATTACACCGTCAAATAGGTGTAATGTCAGTTAACATATTAACAACATAAACCGATAGCCAACGTAAATACAAGAGATAGTAGCGATTGACCATGTGCAGAGCTAAGTAACAGATCTAAAATCGAAGACTGTTTTTTTATTGTTTAGTCTTTATACTTGCCGGCTGTTTTGTCTTGGTAAAATGTGAAAAATGAAAAGTTGGATATTTTTGAGTGTGGCCATTTTAACTGAAGTTGTGGCAACTTCTGCGCTTAAAGCCAGTGATGGATTTTCAAAATTGGCGCCTTCAATCGTAGTTATTGTGGGCTACGTGTTGTCTTTTTATTTTTTATCCTTAGCACTAAAAGGTATTCCTGTTGGTATTGCTTATGCGACGTGGGCTGGGTTGGGTATTGTGTTAATTACAGCTATCGCTTGGGTGATGTATGGGCAAAAACTCGATTTAGGTGCGCTGGTGGGTATGACGTTTATTTTAGTCGGTGTCGTTGTGATGAATTTATTCTCAAACGTTACGCCGCATTAGTATTAGCGTTAGTACATCACAAATAACATAGACATTGCGTAGCCGAATCCTTGTGTTTTTATTCCCTTTTTTCTCAACTTTTCGAACCGACGGTACCCATTTCTCGTTAATAGTGCTAATGCGCAGCGTTTTTAGGCACAACAAAAGGGGGCTTAACAATGATAGTCATTGTTAAGCCCCCTTTTGTTTAGTGTTAGTCATAGCCTTGGATGTAGCCGCTCAAGCCTAAGCGATGAATGGGTTGATCGCCTAGGTTGTAAGCACTATTACCACGCCATATCTAAAATCTTACGGCTGGTGGCTAAATCGACTTGGCCGCTTTCAGATAATGCCGTCATACCGTGCGCTTCTAAAGCATCTACTACTAGGCTAAGTTGTTCTTGCGTTACACCGTGATCGCGTAAACGTACTGGTAACCCCACTTGCTTAAAGAAAGCCTCTGTTTTATCAATGGCTTGATCTACACGGCTAGCTTCATCACCTTCAGTGATATCCCAAACACGTGCTGCGTATTGCACTAATTTAGCGTGTTTTTGCTCTTTCAGCACACGCCATAGTGATGGCAATACAACGGCTAACGTTTGTGCGTGGTCGATATGGAATAGCGCAGTTAGCTCATGTCCAATCATGTGAGTAGACCAATCTAATGGCACGCCAGTGCCTATCATGCCGTTTAGGGCAGATGTTGCACTCCACATTAAGTTAGCGCGGGCATCGTAGTTCGTAGGCTCTTCAACAGTGATAGGACCAATTTCAATGAGGGTACGCATAATACCTTCTGCCATGCGGTCTTGTACGCGGGCATCAACAGGGTAAGTCGCATATTGCTCAAGCACATGCACAAATGCATCGACAACACCGTTTGCAACTTGAATTTTTGGTAAGCTGAACGTTAATTCAGGATCAAGCATGGCAAATGTTGGGTAGGCACATGGGTGATTTACTGGGAACTTACCACCTTGATAGCTTACGACTGCAAAGGCGTTCATTTCTGAACCCGTAGCTGGCAGGGTAGCAATAACGCCAAGTGGAATAACCTTGTCATTCGCCACTGGAACTGGTGTAAAGCCGTGATGTAATAAGCTTGCCGTGTCGCCATCAAACTGAGTTGCAAGGGCGATAAATTTGGTGCCGTCCATCACTGAACCACCACCAACAGCGAGTAAGAAGTCGATGTTTTCTTTACGAGCAACGTCAACTGCTTTAATCAGTGTGTCGTACTTAGGATTAGCTTCAATACCGCCAAATTCAAATACTGTGCGGTTACCTAATGCTGCTTTGACTTTATCTAGTGTGCCGAAACGTTGTACGCTGCCGCCACCGTAAGTGATTAATACTCGCGCATTGGCTGGGACAAGTTGGTCTAACTCTGCAATACGGTCTTTACCGAAAACAACATGAGTAGGGTTACGATAATCAAAATTAAGCATAATTGGTGCCTTTTGGTTTAGCGATGAAACAAATAAGTGACTGATGATGTAAATAGATTGATGATACACAACAGCAACGATAAATCATGTGGCTATGATAGCCTTTTGAGTCAAAATAAACATACACAGAACTGTCGTGTTCATGCCTATTCCTATCTTTATTGTGTGAATATGGTTATTTATTGGTAATTTTAATACCTTTTACTGCTTTTTTGGTAGTATCGATACCATAGATTTTTCTGAGGGGAAGGGTATGAGTGAGATAGCAACATTAATGGCACTGTTGGCCCCAAAAGAAGGGGTCAATGATACGCATTTATCTGGCGTGCATGTGTTTCGCAGCTCACAATATGGTGCGCGCGGGCCAATGTGCTATTCGCAAGGGGTGCTTATTGTCGGCCAAGGCAAAAAGCGGGTTTATTTAGACAATCAAACCTTTGAATACGATCGCCAACGCTCATTAGTGATGACAGTGCCATTGCCAGTAGAATGTGAAACCTTTGCCAGTATTGAAGAACCTGTGTTGGTGTTGATGGTTGATATTGATTTAGTGCAACTAAATTACATTATCCGGTTAATGGATGAGCATCATCAAATCCCTAAAGATTTAAACGAATCGCGTCAGAGCGGCTTTTTTGTTGCTGATAACACTGAAGATATGGATTGCAGTGTTATTCGGTTATTACAAGCGTTGCAGTCGCCGTTAGAAGCAAAAGTAATGGGCGAGGCGTTAGTGCTTGAGTTGTTATATCGCCTATTGGATTCCCCCAATGCAGCACCGCTTTATGCGTTGTCGTTAAGTCATACCCGTTTATCGAGGGTAGAAAAAGCCCTTAACTACATTCATAAACATTATGGTGAGTCAGTTGAAGTAGACACATTAGCAAGCTTGGTGAATATGAGCCCGTCGGCATTCCATCGTAGCTTTAAAGAAGTTACCGCTTCATCACCAATACAATATTTAAAAAAGATTCGCCTTAATAAAGCCAAAGCGTTGTTACAGTTGCAAAATCTAAAAGTAAAAGAGGTATCAACTCAGGTGGGTTATGAAAGTACGGCTCAATTTAGTCGCGAGTTTAAACGCTACTTTGATCAAAGCCCTGGCGAGTGCGCTAGGTTATAATTTGGATTTGAGCTTAACGAATGTGCTCCTAGAGGGCACGTAATAGTGTGAATGAAGGTTACCAATGATGACAGCCCCCATACATATTACTTTTTTTGAGTTTTTAACGCCGTTAGTCGCATCAGGGCAGAAGACGATTACTATTCGTGATGCCAGCGAAAATGATTATCGGCCTGGCAGCCAGGTTGAAGTGTTTACGCTCGAAAACCATATTAAGGTGTGCGATATCATTATTTTGGCCGTTGAACCATTAGCATTTGATGATATTAACGAGTTTCATGCTACTCAAGAAAGTTTGCCATTAATTGAGTTAAAACAGCTGATACAAACTGTGTACCCTAATCAGCAAGCCCTGTTTATGATTTCATTTAAATTAGTTGATGCGTAATACTCGTGACTCTTTAATAAACGCGAGTTAATATTTCCAATGCTGTTTATTGTTGTTTTATTCCCGTGATAATCCTTTCATCATTGCTAAACAGCAATGTCTAAAACATGATCTGCTTAACAAATGAGCGATGATAACCGTGCTAGTTTGCATATCTATTAGCTACCTCACATTTTAGCCATCTCTAAAGTGATATTTTGTTTTTCTGCTTACGGTATGCGTGTTTTATTAGCGCTTGTTATTCAATGGTTTTGCTCTCAGGGCTCATTCAGTTAGGATTTTTTATGTCTTCAATAATTCAGTCAGCCAGCCAGGAGTTGATTAAACCTTATCAATCTAATATTACCGTCCCCAATTGGATGATTAGCTCTATGGAGCGGGTCATGCAGTATTATGTGGATAAAAATTTACGTTTAGACACTATTTCTACAGACCGCATGCCTAAGCCTGTTGAAGGTAAAAAGTACATGTTGTATGCCCACATTCCGTTTTGTCATACCTTGTGTTCATTTTGTACTTTTCACCGTTTTTTATTCCGCGAAGACAAAGCGCGCGAATACTTTGTCGCGCTGCGCAAAGAGATGCAAATGGCCAAAGATTTGGGCTATGAGTTTGAGTCTATGTACATTGGCGGCGGCACGACTACTGTGCTTGAAGACGAGTTAGCTCGTACCATCGAGCATGCAAAAAATCTGTTTCCTGGCATTAAAGAAGTGTCTTGTGAGTCTGATCCACAACATTTAGCCAGCCCTGAATTTAAGCAATTAAAAGGCCTAGTAGACAGAATGTCGATTGGGGTACAAAGCTTTGACGATGGCATTTTAAAAATGACCGATCGCTTAGACAAGTTTGGCTCTGGCCAACAAACCTTTGACCGCATTATGGCGGCAAAAGAATTGTTTCCGATCATCAATGTCGACCTCATTTTCGGCTTTCGTGGTCAAACGGATGAAATTATCCAGTCGGATCTTGAAATGGCATCTAAGCTCGATCCTCGCCAAATTACCACGTATCCACTGATGATTACCCACCAAACTCGTAAAAGCGTAAAAGGTCAGTTAGCTGCGCCTCATAGTGACATGGTGAATCAGTATCGGCAGATTTTAAATCACTTAACGGGGCAATACACACAATTGTCGGCTTGGGCATTTGGTAAAACCAACGACGAAGGGTTTGATGAGTATGTTATTGATTATGATGAATATCTCGGAGTTGGTTCAGGTTCGTTTAGTTTTTTAAATGACACCCTATACGTGAATACATTTTCACTGAAAAAATACCAACAACGTATTGCCGAAGGCCGTATGGCGGTTGAGCAACAGAAAAAATACCAGCTAAAAGAAGTGATGCAATATCGCTTTTTATTAGGAATGTTTTCGGGGCGTTTATCGCGTAAATATTTCCGTGACACTTTTAACGTTAATTTAGACACTGCGTTGTTTAAAGAAATGACCTCAATGAAAGCCATGGGAGCCATTAAAAATGACCCAGTTAATCCAGACGAATTAATCGTAACTGATAATGGCAAAATGTTGGGGTTATTGATGATGAAGGAGTTTTACTCCGGTATGGACAATGTGCGCGCCCAATTACGACAACCACTTGGCGCAACGGATATGTAATCTTGTTTAGATTAGCAAAGGCCGTGATTATCACGGCCTTTTTGTTATACTCAAGACTCTTTTTATCTACGCTTTTTTAGGTGAGTTGCATGGCCAATATTCTTTTGCTTGCCAATATCAATTGTGATCGCATTTTAATGCTTGATAAGCCCTTACAAACGGGTGGTCGATTTCATTATCAGGATGGTGGATTGCGTTTAGGTGGTGGCGGCGCAAACACGGGATTAGGTTTAGTGTGGGCTCAACATAATGTTTCACTAGTAAGTGAAGTCGGTAGTGATGACATAGGCGACTGGATTTTAGCTAAAGCCAGTACCTTAGGGCTTGATTGTCGTTTGGTACATCGTTTTGTTGGTAATACTTGTGAGATGTTACTGGTGATGACGCCTGATGGTGAACGAACCATTATTCGACCTCAGCGACCTGTTTTTGAACTTCCTGCGCCACCAGATTGGCAACATTGGGATGCTTTTTATATTAATTCATCGGCCAAAGGTGCTGGCGCTTGGGCGGCGGATGCGATGGCGTGTAACCCTAACTGTAAAGTGATATCGCAATTAGCCAAGGATGAACGTAATCGTCCTTGTCATGTGTTGATCGCTTCAATTACCGATATGCAAGGTCGTTGCAATCAGGACCCATGGCGGTTTGCTCAGGCTATTGCTGGTGATGCATTGGAACACTTTATTGTGACAGATGGCGACCAAGGGGCGATGGTGTACAGTAATGCTGGAGAACAACATGTGCCAGCCGTTATTGCCAATGTGGTTGACACGACTGGTGCTGGCGATGCCTATGCCGCAGGCGTTATTCATGGTTTATGTCAGCAAATGTCTATTACTGATGCTATGCATGAAGGTGCGTTGTGGGCATCATTTGCGGTAGCCACAAAAAGCTCTATTCCTGGTAAGGCACTTAAGCAGTATCTAACCTAAGCCCAACACGGGTTAAGTTAAGGTTTGCAGGTGAACATTGTGCATTTGTTAAGTGTGTGCGGATAACTCAAATAATATTGCTTTGTCATTTTAGTGTCATTGTTGGCCTATATGATGAGCCCGTCTAAACAACTTTTATAGCGTCGAATGGTTCAGACCATTTTTAGCTATTATTTTTGCTATATTATCTCCCATTTTATTTATGGCCTTACTCTTCCCCAGTAAGGCTTTTTTTTGTCTGAAAATTGGGTATATTGGCACTCTATAATCATGCTTAAGCAAGGGTATGCTGGATGAGTAAGCTATTGGTAAAGAGTATTTCTGGGCTGTATTTAGGCGACCAAGTGCAAATGCATAACGGTGTTGCCAGTTGTATTAACCAAAAACATGCCGCTAAGCAGTTGACCGTGCAATTTGACCACGTAATAGGCAATCGTGAGGCCGACCCTAAGCATCACGGCGGCCTCGATAGAGTGTTGCATCATTTTCCGCGTGAGCATTATGGCCAATATCGCCGCTGGGATTTAATGACTACGTTTCGTGATGCACCTTCAATGGGTGAAAATATCAGTACCGTTGGCCTTAATGAAGCACAGGTTAATATTGGTGACATCATCCAAATTGGTGATGTCACCTTGCAAGTTACACAACCTCGTTCACCGTGTTTCAAACTCAACCTACAGTTTGGTCATCCTAAATTTGCCTTAGCCATGCAAGAAAGCCGTATGTGCGGCTGGTTTTATCGAGTGTTGTCTGAAGGTGACATTCGTCCGAGTGACAGTATCTGTTTGCTAGAAAGAAAAACGGATATCAGTGTGGCTAAAGCGATGCAGATTTATTTTTTAGCTGAATTTGATGCAGAGCAATATCAGACATTGCTTGAGTGCGAAGGCTTAGCGCAAAGTTGGGTTAATTCATTGCAACGCCGGTTGGATCAGCAAAGTATAGAAGATTGGGCAATGCGCTTATATGGCAACGCCAGTTAATGTCTCCCGGTATGATAAGAACAATATGATAAAAACAACATGATAAGGAATATCAAATGAGTGAACAGATAGTCGAAGTTAGCAAGCAAGCCAAAGATATGGGGTTATTGATCCATGCTGCCAGTTTTGCCGGTTATGTGTTTCCGCTAGGAAGTGTTTTAGGCCCTTTAATTGTCTGGTTAATGAAGCGTGATGAATTTGAGTTTGCCAATCAATGCGGCAAGAACTGTCTTAATTTTAAATTGAGCTTAATGATATATGCCATGGTGTCAGCAATATTAATTTTGATTGGCGTGGGAGTAATACTATTAGCCGCTCTAGCATTGCTTGATATTATTTGTACTATTATCGCGATTGTTAAAGCCAACGATGGCATAGCTTACCAATATCCGCTCACTATCCGGTTTATTAAGTAACCCGAACTCGAAATAAAAACGCCACTCAAATGAGTGGCGTTTTTGTTAAAGCGATATCTAAAGATATTACACTTTAAAGCGGGCTACTAAGACATCTAGTCGACTGGCTAACTGATTCAATGATTTACTCGCATTTGCAGCCGCGTGAGCGGTATCTGCTGTTCGTAGAGTGATATCGTTGATTTCAGTCACATTACGATTAATGTCTTCAACCACGGTAGATTGCTCTTCAGTGGCGGCAGCAACTTGAATGTTCATATCGCTAATTAGTGCAATACGTTCGCTAATACCACTTAACGACTGGCTTGCTTCATCGACAGCTGTAACACCTTCGAGTGAGCGGCTACGAGATTGCTCCATGGCATTAACTGCGCGACTGGTTTCTGATTGAAGCTTATCAATCATATTTTGCACTTGGTTGGTTGATGCTGCGGTGCGAGAAGCTAAGTTACGTACTTCATCTGCAACCACAGCAAAGCCTCGTCCAGCTTCTCCAGCGCGAGCGGCTTCAATGGCTGCGTTCAGTGCCAGTAAGTTGGTTTGCTCTGAAATGGCACGGATAACATCTAAAATACTGCCAATCGATTTAGTGTGTGTCGCTAGCGACTCAATCACTTCACCGACTTGTTCAACGTCTTTAGACAATTGATTAATAGTCGAACGCGCTCGAGTGACCACTTTTTGGCCATCAACGGATTCAGTATCAGCATCACGAGCGGTGACAGCGGCTTGAGCTGCATTGCTAGCAATTTCGTTAACCGTGGCACCCATTTCGTTAATGGCAGTAACAACCATAATGGTACGGTCTTTTTGTAACTGACTATCCGCTAATGTTTGATTAGATTGGTTTGATACATCAAGTGCCGATAAACCTAGTTGTTCGCTGGTTTTGGCAACTTCGACTACAGTATCTTGGATTTTGCTGATGAAGCTATTAAAGCCTCGGGCAAGCTGGGCAATTTCGTCATCGCCATTAACGGGTAATCTTTGGCGTAAATCACCTTCACCTTCACCAATGTTACGAAATAGCTCGGCAATATGTGCAATCGGACGGCTAACCGAACCCGCGACGGCAATTGAAATGGCAATAAATACCGCGGCGATGAGTACGGTCCATAATAATATCTGATAAGCCGACTCTTGTAGCAGGGCAAATACTTCTGCTTCAGGTACTTGAGCGACCAAGTACCAATCCATTGATTTAATGTAGCTACTGGCAATTAACATGTGCTGGCCATCTACTTCTGCTTTAACTAAGTTAAAGTCATTTTTGTTTAGTAGTTGGTTAGTATTGGCGTTAGGGTACAAGTTACTGAGTTTAGATTTACCCACTTTACGAGTGTCTTGGTGCAGTTTAACGTCGCCTTTGGCATCAACTAAATATACGAACCCAGTGTCTTCTATTTTAAATGAAGCCAATAAATTAACCATATCATCTAATGATTTGGCTAAACCAACAAGACCACGACCATTAGGTTGCTGATAGTTGATAAATAATTTTACTTCACCATTCGCTTCGGTGAACACATTCAGCATTCGCTCTTGTTTACTATTGCGATAGTCAAAAAACCAGCCGTCTTGCTCAGGGTTTAATACCCGTAAAAAACCGTCCTGTGTATAGTAAGCCGCGGTTTCACGGTCGGCGTAAGATGCTTGAGCTAAGTCGTATTGATCTTTTATATTATTAAGTTCTGCGATAACAAGGTTTTCTTGGTCTGCAGGGCGACCATTTTCAAGCCATCCAAGCAACATTCGGCTATTGGCTAGTTGCTCCGCCGCATTCATTAAACTACTTATTTCGAGGTCAACTTCATTGCGAATTTGCATGAGTAAACTTGGCATTTCCGAGTTTAGCATCCGCTCTTCAACAACTTGTTTTGCACTTCGTTGACTTAATAATCCGACTAAGATCGTGGATAGCAATACAGCAACCGTCACGGTCAGTAATATTTTTTGCTTAATGGTAAGTGTATTCATCTACAACAGCCTCTTGGGAGTATCTCTATGATATATCGGACACAATGGCAATAAATTGATAGTTATTTTGCTGCTAAGTTGATTCAGTCAGCAAAATAGTCTTTTGGTGTAGGTTGTTTTGATTTTATGTGGGTAATGATAGTCGATAAAACAAAAAAAACGCACCTATATTTAAGTGCGTTTTATTGACTGTGCCAATATTTTAACTATTGGTTCGCTTACATATTTGGATAGTTTGGCCCGCCGCCGCCTTCTGGTGTGACCCAGGTAATGTTTTGGCTTGGGTCTTTAATGTCACAAGTTTTACAGTGAATGCAATTTTGCCCATTAATGACAAACTTTTTGTCACCGGCTGCTTCAACAACTTCATAAACCCCGGCAGGACAGTAACGTTGCGCGGGTTCATCAAATTTAACTAAGTTAACCGATATTGGGATGCTTTGGTCTTTTAGATGTAAATGACACAGCTGATCTTCTTCATGAAAAGTATTCGACAGATATACCGACGATAACTTATCAAAACTCAACTTGCCGTCAGGTTTAGGATAGTCAATTTTATTGTAATCGCTAGCTAAGCCCATCGTGGCGTAATCTGGGGTCGTGTCTCTAAACGTCAGCGGAAACTTACCACCAAACCAATTTTGGTCGATATAGTTAAAGGCGCCACCGATTAGCGTGCCAAACTTATGCATTGCAGGACCAAAGTTGCGCGAGCTATAAAGCTCTTCATGTAGCCAGCTTTTTTCGAAGCGGTCTTGGAAGCAGTCGAGATCTTTGCCGCCTTCAAGCCCGGCAATTAAGCCTTCGCCTAAGGTTTTTGCCGCGATGATACCGCTTTTAATTGCCGTATGCGTGCCTTTGATTTTGGCAAAGTTAAGCGTACCCGCATTACAGCCAATGATTAAACCACCAGGAAAACTCATTTTAGGTAATGAATTTAAGCCGCCTTTGGCAAGGGCGCGAGCACCATAGGATAAGCGCTCACCGCCAGTTAATGTTTCGGCAATCACTGGGTGTGTTTTATAGCGTTGAAACTCATCAAATGGACTGAGATGAGGGTTTTTATAGTTTAAATCAATAATTAACCCAACAGCAACTTGGTTATCTTCCATGTGGTACAGGAATCCACCACCAGATGAGCCATCCACGAGAGGCCAGCCACCGGTATGAACCACTTTACCCTGTTGATGTTGCTCTGCAGGGATTTTCCAAATTTCTTTAAAGCCTAAGCCATAATGCTGTGGCGTTTTACCATTGTCTAAATGGTATTTTTGGATCAGTTGTTTACCTAAATGGCCACGGCAGCCTTCTGAAAATACGGTGTATTTGGCATGCAATTCCATACCCGGCATATAGCTGTCTTTATGTTGACCATTTTCGCCAACACCCATATCACCGATTAAAATGCCTTTAACGCTGTTATCTTCATTAAACAGTAATTCACTGGCTGCAAAACCTGGGAAAATCTCTACGCCCATGGCTTCAGCTCGGTTGGCTAACCAGCGAGCTAAGTTACCCACACTAATGATGTAGTTACCATCATTGTGCATTGTTTTAGGCACTAAACTGTTGGGCATTAAGCGAGATTTTGTCTCTGAGTTTAGCAGGTAGATTTCGTCATGAGTGACTTTGGTGGTTAGCGGGATGTCTGAATCACGCCAATCATTAAATAATTCGTCCAGTACATCGGGTTCAAATACGGCACCCGATAAAATATGAGCACCAACTTCAGAGCCTTTTTCTACCACGCAAACAGTGATTTCTTTATCGGCATCTTTAGATATTTGCATTAAACGACAAGCGGTCGCCAAACCTGCAGGGCCAGCACCGACAATTACTACGTCGAACTCCATTGACTCGCGTTCCATCTTCTCACCTTTCAAAGTTTCCCGTTCATTGCGGGTTTATTGTTTTTTATAACGATTAAAATAAGTAAACGATCGTTTATCCTTTACTCACCTTACCGCAAAATGAACGTTTGTCACAGTGGCAAACTCAATCTTGTTAGCGTGAGTCGAGTCACAAATAGATAACGATATAGTCTTTCAAGCTAAGATATTCACCTAAAGGGGTATTTGTAAAACGGTATTTAGGCCTATAATTGGATCTGACGGTTCTCCGAGCTTTTTGCCCTACGTCAATGATATGGGCAGTTAGCCGTGGTAATTTTGCCACCGGGGTGAGTAAAGAAATGCACTCACCTCCCACACTTGGAAAGGTTAACATGTCCCAACTACAAGACAGCTTTGGTCGACGATTTCACTATTTGCGGATGTCAGTTACTGATGTTTGCAATTTCAAATGCACTTATTGTTTACCCGACGGTTATCGTCCGGATGGTAAACCTACCTTCTTAACCCTCAACGAGATTGAAAATCTGGTTGCCGGTTTCGGTGAGGTAGGCACACAAAAAGTTCGTATCACTGGTGGCGAGCCCACTCTACGCAAGGATTTCACAGATATTGTGCGGATCGTTGCCGACAATCCCAATATTAATACCGTAGCGATGACCACCAATGGGTACCGTTTACAGCAACATGCCAAAGAATGGTATGACGCAGGTTTACGGCGCATTAATGTGTCTGTTGATAGCTTAGATCCTAAAATGTTTTATCAAATTACTGGCGAAAATAAGTTCGACCAAGTAATGCGCGGTATTGACGCGGCTCTTGAAGCGGGTTTTGAGCGAGTTAAAGTCAATGCCGTATTATTAAAAGGCTTAAACGACAAAGATTTACCGCGTTTTTTACAGTGGATTAAAAACACGCCTATTGATTTACGTTTTATTGAATTAATGGAAACCGGTTTAGGTCACGACTACTTCAATGCGCATCATTTGGCGGGTGTAGACATTAAAAAACAACTTGAGCGAGAAGGCTGGTTATATGACTTGCCAAGTGTTGATGATGGTCCTGCGCAAAACTTTAGCCATGCAGATTATCAAGGTCGTATTGGATTAATTATGCCTTACGCCAAGAATTTCTGTGCCAGCTGTAACCGCTTACGAGTTTCTGCAAAGGGTAAATTACATTTATGTTTGTTTACTGAAAATGGCGTCGATTTACGCGATTTAATACAAAACCCTTCGCAGCGAGATGAGTTAATTAGCCGCTTACACGGTCAATTAGCGCAGAAAAAAGAAACCCACTTTTTACATCAAGGCATTACAGGTGTGACTCAACACCTTGCCTCTATTGGTGGTTAAGCCGTTATTGAGTTAAACCGACTGACGCGGCAATACATGTGGCGCTCAGTCGATGGACATTGAATTTGATTAAGGCAGTAAAAAAGCATGAGCAATTGTTTTACCCATATTAACGCCGATGGCAATGCCCATATGGTCGATGTGACTGAAAAAGCCGTCACCGAGCGCGAAGCCCGCGCTGAAGCTTTTATTGATATGGCACCAGATACCTTAGCCATGATCATGAATGGCAGCCATCACAAAGGTGATGTTTTTGCTACCGCACGTATTGCCGGTATTCAAGCGGCTAAGAAAACATCTGATTTGATCCCATTATGTCACCCTTTGATGCTGACTAAGGTGGAGGTGGAGCTTGAAGCTCAGCCTGAGCATAACCGTGTACGCATTACCAGTTTGTGCAAGTTGTCGGGTAAAACCGGTGTTGAAATGGAAGCGCTAACCGCAGCTTCTGTGGCAGCCTTAACCATTTACGACATGTGTAAAGCCGTACAAAAAGACATGATTATTTCTCAAGTTCGTTTGCTTGAAAAACGCGGCGGGAAATCGGGTCATTTTAAAGTCTAATTCGGCCATTACGAACTAACATAAACCCAATATTTGTTATGAATAAATGCATTGAGAGACCACTATGATCCAAGTGTTATTTTTTGCGCAAATCCGTGAGTTATTAGGCACCGCTAAAGTCGAACACAGTGGCGATAATATTGATACTGCAGAAGCATTACGTGCAGCGCTTGCCGCTACTGATGATAAATGGGCCAAAGTGTTGGCATCAGACAAATTGCTGGTGGCGATTAATCAAACCATGAGTCAGTGGGATTCACCGGTAAATGATGGCGATGAAGTGGCCTTTTTCCCTCCAGTCACAGGGGGGTAACATGGAACATCATAGCAACCAAATTGTTGTACGAGTCCATACGGAAGACTTTAGTGTCGCTGATGAATACGCCTTACTTGCCTGTGATAATCAGGACGGTGCCGTGGTTAATTTTGTTGGCAAAGTACGAGACTTTAATGATGGCAGCGCTGTAACTGACTTAACCCTCGAACATTATCCTGGTATGACTGAATCAGTATTACTGCAGATTAGCCAACAGGCTTGTGAACGTTGGCCTTTAAATAAAGTGACGATTATTCATCGAGTGGGTACGTTGTCGCTTGGTGAGCAAATTGTGTTTATTGGTGTGACTAGCGCTCATCGTAAAGCGGCTTTTGCGGCATGTGAGTTTTTAATCGATTTTTTAAAAACGAAAGCGCCTTTTTGGAAGCTTGAAGCAGGTGATACTGGCGCTAAGTGGGTTGAAGCGCGTGATAGCGATCAGCAAGCAGCCAAAATGTGGCAAAAGTAATCGTCTATATGGCTCGTACATAGCAAGGATAAACCCTCAATGTCTTTCATTAACGCCAACATTACTCAGCGTTCATACTCATATCTGCCCCGATTTCGGGCTGGCGCTATCGCATTATTCTTTGCCATTGTTAGTTCCGTAGGGTTTAGTTCTTTAAGTGTCGCGAGTGATGCTCCTGCGATTGCTGCGGCTGCCAACATAAAATTTGCAGTAGATGAGATAGCGATACGTTTTCAGCAGCAAACCGGTTTGGCTCTGCGGATCAGTTATGGTTCTTCGGGTAATTTTGTCACCCAAATTCAGCATGGTGCACCGTTTGAGATGATGCTCAGTGCCGATGAAGATTATATTGAGCGGTTACATCAAGCGGGCTTTACCCAAAATGATGGCGTTGTTTATGCCATCGGTCGGCTTGCTCTTGCAGCACCTAAGAAGTCGTCGTTAATTTTAGATCCTGAGTTAGTTGGGTTAGCGCAATTAATCGCCGATGGAAAGGTGTCTCGTTTTGCAATAGCAAATCCTGATCATGCTCCCTATGGTGAACGTGCGCGTGAAGTCCTTAAAGCGAAAGGTTTGTGGGACGCACTGCAACCTAAACTGATTTTAGGTGAAAATGCTTCACAAGCTGCCCAATTTACCATTAGTGGATCGACTCAAGGTGGTATTGTGCCGTTATCATTGGTGCTATCTCCTGAATTTACCAAGCGTGGTAACTATGTGGTTATCCCTGATTCGCTATATCAACCGCTTAATCAACGGATGGCATTAATGCCTAATGCATCTGAAACTGCGGAGCGATTTTATCAATACATGCAATCAGCAGATGCACAGGAAGTATTAACTCAATTTGGGTTTAATTTACCCAAACCTGCTGTTAAGAAGGCTGATTAATGGATTGGCAAGCTCTGTGGCTGTCGGTCAAACTGAGTTGTTTTACCGTAGTATTGTTAATTCCGTTGGCCATTATTGTCGGGCGGGCGTTGGCATATCGCCAATTTAAAGGTAAATCATGGCTTGAAGCTTTAATCATGGTGCCGTTAGTGTTACCGCCAACGGTAATTGGTTATTACCTGCTAGTGGGGTTAGGTAATCAGAGCATGATTGGTCAATGGGTTGAGCAGTTAACCGGCCAACAATTGGTGTTTCATTTCTCAGGATTGGTAATCGCTTCCATTATCGTCAATATTCCCTTTGCGGTTCAGCCTATTCAACGTGCTTTTGAAACCATTCCTATCGATATTCGTGATGCTGCAGCTTGCTGTGGCATGAGTCGATTACGGATATTTTTTCGAATAGAATTACCTATGATATGGCCTGGTGTATTAACGGCCGTTGTACTGTGTTTTTCCCATGTATTGGGCGAATTTGGTGTGGTGTTGATGTTGGGCGGTAACATTGCCGGTGAAACCAAAACCATCTCAATAGCGATTTATGATAGTGTGCAGGCATTCGATTTCGATTCTGCAGGAATGATGTCTTTGGTATTATTATTGTTTGCGGTGAGTGCGTTAGCGCTCACTACAAGTATGTCGAAGCGCTTAGGAGGGCATCGTGGTGCCTCACAACGCTGACCTTATATGTGATATTTCACAAACATTGCCCATTCCATTGGAAGCTCACTTCAGTTGTCGGGCTGGTGAAGTGCTAGCCGTAGTTGGCCCTTCTGGTGGCGGTAAAACCACCTTACTGAGAATGATTGCCGGTTTGAGTCTACCTCAACGGGGCCACATTCATTGTGGTGATAGATTATGGTTTGATGCAGAGCAGTCTATTTCGTTAACTCCCCAGCAGCGACACATCGGTTATATGCCACAGCATTTTGGCCTGTTCCCACATTTATCTGCACTCGACAATGTTATTTCTGGGCTCGATCATGTGCCGAAAGAATTACGAAAGCAACGAGCATTAGATTGGCTAGAACGTGTCAATTTACATGGGTTGCCTGATCGCTTACCCGCACAATTGTCTGGTGGACAACGTCAACGAGTTGCGCTTGCCCGTGCTCTCGCACGTGAGCCGGCTATCCTACTGTTAGATGAACCCTTTTCTGCGGTAGACCGAGAAACCCGCGAACGCTTGTATATTGAGTTAGCTCGCTTAAAGCAGCAATTGTCTATTCCCGTGGTCATGGTAACGCATGACATCCATGAGGCATTGTTACTGGCCGATAAGATGATACTGATCAGTCAGGGGCAAATGCTGCAACAAGGCAAACCATTTGAGGTACTATCTCATCCTAATAACGAAGCGGTTGCACGGCAAATGGGCTTGAGGAATATTTTTGACGGTCAAGTCGTATCGCAAGATATTGAACGTAATATGACCCAATTTACACTAGGTGATGAATTGATTGTCAGCGACAGTGCACCAACATTAACTGTCGGCCAATCTATCCGTTGGGTTATTCCAAATCAAGGTATTCGCTTTAACGCCATTAGCAGCGGTCGTCTGTGTAAAAGCTTAAATAAATTAGAAGTACTTATTGAATCTGTGTTGGTGATGGGTGAATCATCACGAGTGATAGCGTCAGTTGTAGGCATTGGATCCATTATCAATGCAGACGTGCCGACACATTTAGTGCATAAGTTAGCCTTAGCGCCAGGGGTGCAAACGACTATTGCGCTTAAGTCCGATCAAATTCATATTTTAAGTGCACAGTCTGAACTCGGATAACCAAGGTTAAATAATGATTTTTACTGCTCAGAATGTCAGATTTCTGATAATAAACCGGTGATTGATGTTTGAATAAGGCCATTTAGCGACCTAAATAGCGCATTTGATATAAAACCTTCCCATTTGTGCTGATTTGTATAGGTTTACCCGCCCTCACATTTCTAAAAAATGTTGTGTCATGACAGCCCATCTAACTGAAAATGGTATTTATGATCAATTATTAATCTTAGATTTCTTGGGACTTTGGCTGCTCTTAGGTAGAGTAGGCGTGTGATAGAATTTTCAATTATATAGAGGCTTGTGATGGTTCGGTTGCTGCTAGCAATATGCTTTCTTCCTTGTGCCGTGATGGCCACACCATCTATGCACTCTTTATTGATCAATGGCGACTTTTTAAAGCCAATAACGGTCATGGAACAATTAGAGCAACAAGACGAAGGCACCATATGTGACTTTGATGTTGATGTTGAAGAAGGTTTGTTGGTGTATAAGATTTCTATGGTTAACGTAGAGACTCACCGAATCAATAAATACGAATACCGAGCCTTAGACGGTACATTATTAACTGAAAAATCGTCTGCTTATGCCTCTGATGATATTGGTCAAGTTAATGCGGCAAAAATGCTGCAAGCTAAGCATATGAAGTTTTCAGAATTAGTGACCCTCGCGATTGAAAACCAACAAGGATATTTAACACAGGCGGAATTGGACCACGATTTATCAATTAGTTATCTCGAACTAAAGTTACTCAATCAAGATAGTAGAAATACTATTGCTTTCGATATTGAGACTCTACGTCCACTACCTTTGCTCAAATGGGATTAAAGACTCTATGACTATGCGTATTTTATTGGTTGAAGATGATGCTACTACGTTAAAGTATGTAGCCGACGGATTTACGGCTCAGAAATATCAAGTTGATAGCGCGACTGATGGTCAAGAAGGCCTCACGTTAGCCAAGCATAACCAATATGATTTACTGATCCTCGATCGCATGTTACCAAAGCTAGACGGCTTAACATTATTGTCTGCTCTGCGTACCAGTGGTAATAAAACACCAGTACTTATTTTATCGGCATTAAGTCATGTTGACGAGCGTGTAAAAGGTTTACGTGCGGGCGGTGATGACTACATGACCAAGCCATTTGCCTTTGCAGAATTGTTAGTCCGTGCAGAAAAACTTGCGCAACGTAACGTGGTTGAACCGGCTGCCACCGAAATTGAAGTGGGCAGTTTAAAGATGGAATTATTAACCCGTAAAGTCACCCTTGACGATAGCGAGTTAATGCTACAACCAAAAGAATTTCAATTGCTTAAGTATTTGATGGAGCATCCTAATCAAGTGATTAGCCGCACATTATTATTTGAAGCTGTATGGGACTACCATTTTGATCCTCGCACCAATGTGATTGATGTGCATATTGCCAAGTTACGTCGCAAGTTTGAAGAGCTTGGCCATGGTGAGTTAATTGAAACCGTTAGAGGGGCTGGATATCGCCTTTGTAAAAGGCATTAAGCCTTACCAAAGTAGTGCGTGGCGGATCACGCTGATCTTCTCGACATTAGTAACCATACTCATTGTTATGTTGGTGCTTAGTCTCTATAGACAGTTAGTGATCGAGCAACAAAATCAAGTAGATAAACATCTAGCTGCAGAAATGCAGCGCTATCAACAGTTAGCATTAACGGTTAACCGTCGCAGTTTTGCGGCTCAAATTCGTGCTGCCGATCCTAAAACTGCACTGATTGCCTGGCGCAACAGTGTAGATATGGTGGGCGCATTGACTTTCTTACCCGAAAATATGCCACAACTGCCTGAAACGAAAGATTTCCCTATCTTTACTGGTGGTCCAGATAAACTGCATATTCTTACTGGTGGCTTAGTTATCACCCGTTATGGCCCAGTATTAATTGCTACACGTACCGATCAACTCGCGGCTTTAATCGAGAAGTTTATTAACGCTGCATTTTGGGCCGTTGCATTCACTTTAGGGCTCACGCTAGCGTTAGGCTATATTTTCTCAAAAGCCATTTTGAGACGACTGGTCGAATACAACCGTTTGAGTGAACAGATTGAAGCTGGACACTATGAAACCCGTCTGCCAGTAAGCGAAAGCCAAGATGAATTTGACATGCTGGCACGGCAATTTAATTTAGTACTCGACACCTTAGAGCAAAACTTACGAGCCGTTCGCGGGGTGACCGATAACATTGCCCATGATTTACGTACGCCATTATCGCATTTGCGCATTGGTATTGAGCTATTGTCGCAAAAACCTACAGCTGAACTTGCCGATGCCACTGCTGAGTTACTCGAAGAGTTAGATCACTGTTTGGGAACTTTCGATGCCATGTTATCGTTAACGCGCATCGAAGAAGGTCAGCAAACGCTTGATTTACAGCCGGTGAGTTTACAGCAAATCTGCCAAGATTTATTTGAAATGGCTGAGGTGATTGCCGAGAGTCACGACCAAGTATTGAGTATTAGTCTAGCAGATGATGTTCACGTGAATGGCGATAAGTATTTGTTGTTCCAAGCTTTGTTTAATCTAGTGGATAACGCGATAAAGTATTCACCTAATGGCGCCACGATTAATATTATTCAACACGGTAAACACATTCAAATTAGTGATAATGGACCGGGTATTATTGACGAGGATAAAGAGCGGGTATTCGATCGCTTAGTGCGTTTAGACCCTAGCCGCCATTACAAAGGCACTGGTTTAGGATTATCGATGGTAAAGGCTATTCTATCGCGTCACAAAGCGACGATTTCACTACTCGATAATAACCCTGGTTTACTCGTGAGTATTCACTTTAAATAACCTCGCAAGCCTCCCATTTAATCGTTGTTGGATAATATATGTACCAAGTGATCAGTGATCAAACAGACTTTATTGTCATCAGTAAATCCGTGAATGTTCATTTTCATAGCCAAGATGGCAATGCTGGAGTGATTGCACAGGCTGAGGCTGATGTAGGTTATAAGCTTTACCCTGTTCATCGGCTCGATACACCGACTTCCGGTTTATTGATTGTGGCTAAATCCCCTCAGGCTGCAAATGTGTTTACCAAAATGTTTACTGAGCATAAAGTTCAAAAATATTATTTGGCGATAGCTTGTGGTAAACCTAAAAAGAAACAAGGCTTGATTATTGGCGATATGGCTAAGTCGCGTCGCAGTATGTATAAGTTACTGCGAACCACAGAAAACCCTGCAGTGACACAGTTTTTTAGTCAGAGTATTGCCTCTGGTATGCGGATGTATTTACTAAAACCGCTGAGTGGCAAAACCCATCAATTAAGAGTGGCCTTAGCCAGTATTGGTGTGCCTATTTTAGGCGATAAACTTTATGGTGATGAGCTGAGCGATAGATGTTATTTACATGCCTATAGTTTGCATTTTACCTATCTAGAGCAGGTTTATTGTTTCCAGCAACTGCCTCAGTTTGGTAAGCAGTTTTTGTTACCTGAGTGCCAACAACTTATGATGAACCAATGGCAATCACCGAATGACTTATCGTGGCCTAGTAAAGACTAATCTCTGCCTATTACTCCTATCAGAGGTAAACTTAAGCTGCTGTCTCAATGCAATTACGGCCCGCTTTTTTTGCGCTATACATGGCTTTGTCGGCTCGCGCTAGAATATGCTTAATTGGTGTGTCCGGTGTGACAATCGCACAACCGATACTAGCAGTAATGGCAAGTTTATTTTCCCCTGTATCAATAATAAGGTCGGCAAGTACTTGCTGGCATCGTGAAGCCATTTGATGAGCTTGTTCTAGAGTGCAGTTTGGTAATAAAATCAGAAACTCTTCGCCGCCATAACGGCATAAAAAATCGTCATTCCGAATAACATTATTAATAGCATTCGCTGATTTCTCCAGCACAATATCCCCCATAGCATGACCCCAATTATCATTAATCGCTTTAAAGTGGTCTAAATCGATTAAGAGGATGCAGTAAGGTATGTTGGAAGTGTGCCAACTACTGTGGATGTGTTGTAATTGCTTATCAAGAGAATGACGATTCCAAATACCGGTAAGAGCATCACGGTTGGCAAGGGTGAGGATTTTTGTCACGAGCTTGTTGATGGAGTTACCCACAATTAAAATGTTAACAAGTAATATCAGTATGATATATACCCATAGTGTCGGTTTAGCATCAGCCGTGTTTAAGGTGGCAAAAACAGTGATTTTGTCTGGAAAAAATAACAGTATGATGGGCCTTAGTAGAAATAAACAGCCAATTAATGCTATTGGGATAACTAACCAGTTGGTAGCAAAAGCCGTAAATGTATCTCTAAATGCGTGTAAATGATCTCGAGCTAGCCCAAAAAATAATATTGATGCCGCTAAAGATAAAATAGAGACCAAATAAACGGCTTCGGTGCGCTGTGGTGTGACCAAAAGCATCAATATCGCCGCGATAGTGATGACGGTTAAATCGAATAATTTGCTACTGGGTAATCTGTATAGTCTTTGTGCACCCCAGCGAAGAGTACTCAGTCCAAGTAAGATCATTACATCAGCCGTGAACCAATAAAGGTAACTAGGTTGGTCTGTTCGTTGGGTGTAAAGCAACATGCCAATAAGTACGCATAAATTTGCTAATGAAAAATGAATACTTGCCTTAGGTGCAACTCTCATTGGATAAGCCATAACCCACCAAGAGGCGGTTGCTGCAGCTGCGAGTAAACACAATACTTGCATTAATATTTGTGTGGATTCATGTTCCGTCATAAAGGTGCATATAAAGGTAATTTCTTATTAAATATGCCATTGAGGCTAGTGTAAAAATTTTTTAATGGCAATATTTTAGTTTAATGTTTTCTATTTAACGTTAATTTAATTAACTGATGGTGGAAATCAATAAGATGGATTTACTTAAAATTTATGATGGCCAATGCTATTTTTTGTAACAAGCCTCTCTGGCAAGCCCTGGTCACTAGATAGCTAAATAAAAGCGTTTATTATCTAGAATAGATTTTTAGGCTGTTATTGGTTAAAGATGATGATGTGCATTATGAATTCTATGTTTGAGTTGATTACAGTTGCTGTGTTGACTTAACAGTTGATTCTTCCATTGAATCCATTGAGCAAATTGTATTGCGGCCTTTACTTTTAGCAAGGTACATAGCGTCGTCAGCGAGTTGTAATAATTGTTCAATACTGAGGTGGGTTTTACAGGTAGCATAACCAATGCTGAGAGTGGTATTGATATGGGTCTTCTGCCATAAAACCGTATTTTCATTGATTTTTTGCTGTACTTTTTCGGCCACTATTTGAGCTTCTTTTTTATTGGTTAATGGCAGTATGATTAAAAACTCCTCACCACCATAACGGCAAATGAAATCAATTTTCCTCAATGATTGTTGTAATATGTCGGCGGTATTCTTGAGCACCAAGTCACCCGCTAAATGACCGTAAGTGTCGTTAATGCGTTTGAAGTGGTCTAAGTCGAGTACCATTAAACTATATGCCAACCCATTTCGAAGCCATAGGGCGTCAACTTCTTCGAGCTTGTTCAATAAAGAGTGCCTGTTCCATAAACCCGTTAGCTGATCTTTATTGGCTAATCTGGCGACCTTGTAGACTAAGCGCGTCAGCGCATTACCAAACAATACTAGGTTAGTGAGTAGCAGTAATATGATGTAGCTCCACATGACTAACGATGAGTTAAGCTTGTCTGCTGCTGAAATGTTGGCAAGTTCATCGGGGAAAAGTAATAAAACACCTGCGCGGATGATAAACAGTAAGCCAATGGTGAAAAAAGGCACGTTAATCAACGCCGCATAATACAGCGGTAAGTGTTTTTTTACCGCCCGAAAATTATCAATACCACTAAGGGTGATGAACGTTGCTGCGGTAATACTCATTACAATAACTAAGTAGACTGCATAGGTCAGGGATGGTGGGACCAACAGCATTAATAATGCGGTGGTTGCCAGCAATATCAGATCAAATCGGTAAGATAAAGGCTGTTTAAATAAATGTTGGCAGCCCCAACGCACTAGAGCAAACCCCACAAGTATTGTCATGTCTGCCACAAACCAGTATAAATAGTTAATTGCTTCAGTACGTTGGGTATAAAGCAAAATGCCAATAAGAGTACAAATATTGGTAGCGGCGAAACACCAACTGGCTTTAGGTGCGATGCGTAATAGACTGGCAAGCAATGTCCAAGCTATGGCGCAACTTACTGCGATTAAGCTAAAAAATTGAACAAAAATAATACTTTGGTTATGTTCCATATGACTCATTAGTATCGTGAATAAGACTATTCCATAATTTGATATCAAAAGTGTAGCTAAAATAATAGGCTAATTGTCCTAGTTAACAAATTGTATCGTATACTATTTTTATAATAACTTTAGCTAAATTAATCAACTTAAATAAGGTAACTAAAATGGATTCTAATAAATTATTACTGGTGATTATTGCGATTTTACTGCCGCCTGTAGCAGTTTTGCTCAAAAAAGGCATGGGTAAAGACTTATTAATAAATATCTTATTATGTATTTTCTTTTTTGTACCAGGGCTTGTTCATGCTTTGTGGGTAGTCTTACAAGAATAATGTTTAATACCCTATGCTATTGATGTTGTTTGGTCACTGATAAGCTGGAATCTATAGGGTTTTAATCCGTTTGAGATTATAATTACCTCGTAGAAATGCTATCAAGTGACCAATATGAACCGTAAAAAGAAAATTAATCAAACTCTGAAAGCTAAAGCAAAAAAAGCCAATGCTAAGCTGCATGCTGCTAATAAATCGCCTTATATTGCCAAAGCAGAACGTGCACAGCTTGCCCAAGCTCAATTGGTTATAGCGCCAACAGCTGATTTAGCTGATAGCGCATTAAGCGACTCTGGCGCTGTACATTCGCCAGCACTGTAACACTATAGCGATGACCCTAGAGATGATTTTATCTACGGATTAACACCGCATACTTTACAATGTGGTTGTTTAGGTAAACGCATTTGCCTAAACTCCATGGTCATCGCATCAATCATTAACAACTTCCCCGTTAATGGCTCGCCGATAGCCGTGATGACTTTGATTGCTTCTGTTGCTTGAATGCAGCCAATCATGCCGACCACAGGCGCAAGAATACCTGCCTCAACACACGTTAATTGTTGTTCACCAAATAAAGCACTAAAGCATTGATAGCAAGGGCTGTCTTGTTGGTAGTCAAATACTGTAACAGTGCCTTCCATTCTAATAGCCGCGGCCGACACTAAAGGCACTTGGTGCTCAAAACAGCTTTTATTAAGCTGTTCACGCACTAACATATTGTCTGTGCAATCCAGAATTAAGCTATGTTGACTCACCAACACGTTAATCTCATCATCATCTAATAACGCATTAATGGTATTGATGTTAATTAATGGATTTAGCAGCATCAGCGATTGCTTAGCCGATTCAACTTTTGCTTGACCAATATTGGCGTCGTAGTGCAATACTTGGCGCTGCAAATTAGACAGCTCTACGGTATCAAAATCAACTAAGGTGATTTCACCAACCCCAGCCACGGCAAGGTATTGACTTGCTGCACAGCCGAGTCCGCCTGCACCAATAATTAATACTTTGGCAAGCTTGAGCTTTTCTTGGCCATCGATATCGATAGCCTTAATAGAGATTTGCCGGCTATAGCGCAGCATTTCATTATCAGTGAGTATTTCTTGATCAAGTGAATCCATACTATTCCTAACACAACACGTTATTAAAAGGCTCTACGGTGACTTGGGTGCCTGTTGGTGTGTCGCCTTGGAATTGATCTAATATCACAAAACAATTAGCTAAACTCATTGATGTGAGCATGCCTGAGCCCTGGCCGCCAGTAATCGCTACTTCAAGTTCGCCCAATTCATTTCGACTGAGTATGCCGCGTTGATATTCGACTCTACCAGGGTATTTACGTATATCGGTCAGTAACTTTGCTTGGCAAAATAACGGTTTAACAGGCTTAAGTCCCTGCATTTTATGTAAAATGGGCAACACGAGTTTATAAAACGTTACCATCGAAGAAACGGGATTACCGGGCAAACCGCAAAAAATAGCGTTATCTATTTTACCAAATGCGAATGGCTTGCCTGGTTTAATAGCGAGCTTCCAAAAGGTAATCTGGCCTTCTTCAGACAAAATCTGTTTAGTAAAGTCAGCTTCACCCACTGAGACTCCGCCAGATGTTAATACCATATCAGCCTTGCTGGCTGCTTCTTTAAATGCACCACGAATGGCTTCTTTATTGTCGGCTATTACGCCTAAATCAACCCAGTCAACATGACTTTTACTGAGTAAGCCTTGGATTGAATAGCGGTTAGAATCATAAATTTGTCCGGGAGCCAGTTCACTTCCTACAGGGCGTAACTCATCACCAGTGGAAAAGAAGGCGACTTTTAGTTTACGTGTCACTCTAACTTGGCTAATACCGATAGTGGCGAGTACGCCCATTTCAGCTGCGCGGATAGTGATGCCTTTGTGCAATACTTTGGTACCTGCAAGCAGCTCTTCACCGCGACGGCGGACATTAGCGCCTAATCGATGTGGGTGCTCGATGGTAATTTGATTATCGTCTGCTTGGACTTTTTCTTGCATTTGCACGGTATCAAAACCCACAGGTACAGGGGCGCCGGTCATAATACGAATACAGCTATTGGGTGATACTTGGCCATCGAAAGGGTGGCCTGCAAAAGAACTACCCACGAGGGTAAGGGTTGTTTTATCCTGTGATGCGGCTAAATCGGTAAAACGAAATGCATAACCGTCCATTGCCGAGTTATCAAATGGGGGTAAATCAATACTCGATGCTAGATCTTCCGCTAGCACTCTGTCGATAGCTTGGGTTAATGTGACGAGCTCGGTATCTTGGGTTGCTTCAACTTGAGCTAAAAGTTGCTCAATTGCTTGATCGGGATGAAGCAATGTTGGTTGAGCGCAAGGGTCTTGATTACTGGACATCAGAACTTCCTTAATGAATCGCTAAAATACTATCAACTGTATCTTGGCTGAAATAGGTCTTTGCTTTTAATGGTGCTTAGTATGCCATGATGGCACAAGAGTTTTATGATCACACTTAAGGTTTTATATTTTATGTCGAAAAATAACGCCAATACCGATTGGTACTTATACATTATTCGCTGTGCAAACTCGCATTTATACACCGGTATTACCACGGATATTTCACGTCGTTTTGGCGAGCATCAAGCCAGTGGTCCTAAAGCAGCTAAATATTTAAGAGGGAAAGGTCCGTTAACCCTAGTTTATCAAGAATCATTAGCTGATCGAAGTGAAGCGTCAAAACGCGAAATTGCTGTTAAAAAATATACTCGCCAGCAAAAATTATTATTGATTGAACAGTATGAGTTAACCTGTCCACGGTAACGATAAGTTACCTATATTTATAAGTTTTTCATATCAAAATTTTGGTTTACAGTTTTTTTACGACTAGACTGAAATGATGGAATCTCAATGGTTAATCCACAATGGTCAAGTCGTTAATGAGTGTTGCGCTGATCATGTGTTGCACTGCATTTCCTTCAGCGGCACAACAAGTACGCATTCAACCAGCTCAATCTTCAGAAAATACCACTTACCAATATTATTACGACTTGTTATAGCTGCTATTAACCCAAACCGCTGACGATTATGGCTCGGCGGATATTGTTGTTAGCAATGACCATCCACGCTTAGCGCAACGCATTACTCAAGGTTTAGAGGCATTCATTGCGACAGGTCAGCTACATGAGTTTATTGAGCAGTATGAAACAACTCGAGATATGTTCCCACTGAGTCGATATCGCCACAGTCGAATTTTTGACTTAACTAATTCACCGTTAGCGCCACAAACACCTTTTCAAAACCAAGATTTATGGATTGATTTACCGCATCCCACAAAAAACGCCGCAGCACTTGTGGAGTGATACGGCGTTATTTAATCTCATTGTCTATATAGCGTTGAAGCTTATTTAGACGCTCGCAACACCGGATACTTCATGTATTCGTTGTCATAATATGGGCTGCGTTGGTAAAACCAGCGTAATCTTGCTTGGCTATCTTTAGCAAAATCAGGATCTTTAAGCGCTTGATCAAACTCAGCTTGTAGAGCTGGGTTGTCGAGTAACATTTTTGCTGCTAAAGGCTCCACTGCATAGTCTTCAATGTATTCAGTGCGGGTAAAAATGGTATTGAACATTCCCCAATAAAACAATGAATCCTCAGCCTGAGGTTCAAGTAATAGCATTGCTAAGTCACCCAAAGGTTGGTCGGTTGGAATACGCACGCTACCCGTTGGCAGGAGAGTATTTATTTTGTGAATAGTCGTTGTTGCCGTTACCGTTTGATGACCTTCATAATCAGCACTTGAGAATAGTGGGTCGCTGAATTGATATTGCTGCGCGGTTATCGACGTTGGCTTATTCAGTTGTGTCATTCTAATGCCATGCAAAGATAAACGCTCAATAACGTTTGTCCATTGTGGCGGAATATAATAAGCCACAGGCCGAGTTACCGTGATATCTGCTTTTGTGTTAGCCACAATCGGTAAGTTTTCATATAACTTAGGCTCTCCAGTCCAGCGGACAACTTTGTCACCACTGATTGGGCTTTGCTCAACACGGTAATCAATCCCTTTAAAGTCTTTTCCTTCAGCTAAGGTTTCATTTTGCCAGTTGATGGTTAACTTACTTGGGTTACGATATTTGTCTTCATTAATCGCAGACTTTAGCTTGGTGCTATTTTTTGCCACCGTTTTAAGAGTTTGTTCAAGTGTAACGTAGGTACCAAGAACGCGTTGCTTATAAGGTTTAAGGCTATGGTTCTCTATTAGAATAGTCGGTAAATGACGAGCATCACCGTAACCATTGGAAAAGCGTGGGCTAGGGTTCCACAATGACAAGCCTTTAGTCATGTCTGTATTATCGTTAGCAAATACCAACTGGCCCGGAATGTGGCCTTGCTCTGTTAATGCATGTTCAACCGCTGGGCGGTAAATAGACTCTAACCATGTAAAAATACTTGGGCTATAGCCTTGTGCAACGTTGTAGCCAAAGGTGACATCGTATTGGTAGTCAATACCATCGGTCACATGGATATCAATGTATAAGTCTGGCTGCCATATATTAATCGCTTGAATGAGGTGCTGCATTTCTAGAGTGTCAGCTTTAGCATAATCACGGTTTAAATTAAGATTGTTAGCAGTAGTGCGCCAGCCCATATTAACCGGCCCGCGTTGATTTACTCGATTGAATTTGCTGCTCCGCTCGTGGGCATCGACACTGAAAATAGGAATAAACAGTAAATTAACGTTTTCAAGCAAATCGCGTTTGTTACGATGACTGATATCTCGCAGCAGCATCATACCTGCATCTTTACCGTCAATTTCACCAGAATGAATACCTGCTTGCACTAATACCGTTGCTTTACCGTTGTCACTTAATGCTTGTGCCGTTGATACCCCATCTTGTGACGCGATAATCATCCATATATCTCGCCCTTGGGGGCTTTTACCAATGCTGACTTTTTGCAAAACGTCAGTGCTGTCGACGAGTTTGTCTAACCATTCCATGGTGTCGTGATAGTTCGGGCTTGAAACATAACCTTGTTGCTCAAAAGGGGTTGCCCATGGTTGATCTGCACTTAACAGTAAGCTTTCACTGGCGCCTGACCAAGGATGAATTGGCGGTAGTATACTGTCGTTTTCGAGATGCGTTATTTGCTCTGCCGGTACTTGAGGAGCAGACACAGCATTGTTAGCATGAGTGAAAGTGGAACAGATGAGTAACGGACTAACCATTAAGCTAGCAAGCAAAAAGCGGCGCATGAATATCCCTGTGAATGGTGATGGTGTCGAAATACGGTAATAGCATCATAACACTGCCTATCAACAGTTTCAGTTGCTTTTACCCTTATAAATGAACTGGAACAGTGCCGATAAAAAATCCCAACCGAAGTTGGGATTTTTAAATTACATCGCATTAAATAAAGCGTTGCGAATAATGGGTAGCTTGTTTACACGTTAGGGCCAGCATTTTTGATGGCTTCAGACACTTTATATTTTGCAAAGTTATCACTGAACTCTTGTGCTAGTTGTTGTGCATATTTGTCATACTCAGCTTTATCTGCCCAAGTGTTGACTGGGTTTAACAAAGCAGTATCAACACCCGATACACTAACAGGCACGTTTAAATTCAGTTTATCGATATAAACGGTTTCAACATCTTTTAGCTCACCACTGACAATAGCATCCACAATGGCGCGAGTTGTCGGGATATCAAAACGTTTACCTACACCATGTGGACCACCGGTCCAGCCAGTGTTAACAAGGTAAACTTGGCTGCCAAACGACTCAATGCGTTTCATGAGTAGTTCAGCATACACTCCTGCTGGACGTGGGAAGAATGGTGCACCAAAACACGTCGAGAAAGTTGACTGAATTGCAGACGTTGAGCCCATTTCTGTCGAGCCAACTTTCGCGGTGTAACCCGATAAGAAATGATATGCAGCTTGTTCTTTGCTTAATATCGACACAGGCGGTAATACACCTGATACATCGCAGGTTAAAAACACTACTGCATGAGGTTCTGCACCACGGTTATCTTCTTTACGTTGAGCGATATGCTCTAAAGGATAAGCGGCACGGCTGTTTTCAGTCAGGCTAGTATCTTTATAATCAGGTACTCGATGTTCATCAAGCACCACATTTTCGAGTACGGTACCGAAACGAATCGCATCCCAAATCACAGGTTCATTTTTTTGGCTAAGGTCGATACATTTTGCATAGCAACCACCTTCGATATTAAATACGCCACCAGGTGCCCAGCCGTGCTCATCATCACCGATCAGGAAACGTTTTGGATCAGCTGAAAGAGTGGTTTTACCGGTACCCGATAAGCCGAAGAATAATGTGGTATCACTATCGTGGCCGACGTTGGCCGAACAATGCATGGGTAACACACCTTTAGCGGGTAATAAGAAGTTTTGCACCGAGAACATCGACTTCTTCATTTCACCTGCATATTTCAACCCTACAAGCAGTACTTTTCGCTCGGCAAAGTTCAGAATAACAGCGGCTTCAGAGTTTGTACCATCACGTTGAGGTTCACATACGAACCCTGGCGCATTGATGATTTGCCAGGTGTCTTTGTTACCACGATTAAAGGTTTCTGGAGCGATAAATAAATTACGTGCAAACAATTGATGCCATGCGAACTCAGTGGTTACACGTACAGGAATATAATGTTCATCATCAGCACCAACTTCGAGTTCAGATGTAAACAGTTCTTTGTCTGCAAGGTAGGCTTCTACCCGGCCCCATAATGCATCAAATTTGCCTGCATCAAACGGGCGGTTTACTTTGCCCCATTCAATGTCGGCTTCTGTATTTGCCTCTTTGACGATAAATCGGTCATTAGGTGAACGACCCGTTCTTTCTCCTGTCTTGGCCACTAAGGCACCATTTGCGGTCAGTTGACCTTCTCCACGAAGAAGCGCGATTTCTACTAACTGTGCTGTCGTAGGGTTGAGGTGAACGCGGTTAGATACATCCGCCATAGTGTTGATCTCCATGTCTTTTAGGTCGTGTTTTGCAGTGAAAAGCTATTGGGGGTTAGGTATTCAAACTTAGCTTGTTATTATTTTTGCGCGATGGCTATAAGCTAATGTAGGGATTGTAACGTAAGTTAATGCCGCGGTAACGAACAGTTTGGTAATTTTTTTGAAAGTTTTTGGCGTTTGATGTTTTCTTTAGACGGTTAAGGCATAAAAAAAGCGCATTGCGCGCTTTTTCTGTAAGTGGTTACGTTGTGGGTAACGACATTGATTACTGCTGTGACTGGCTGCTATGACTACCAGAATATAACGCTGCAATATCTATCTCATCAAAAGAGTACTTTGCTGTGCAATACTCACAATCCATCTCGATTTTCCCTTCCTCAGCTAGAATCTCTTCAACTTCAGTTTGGGGTAACGTTTTGATTGCTGCAGCACTGCGATCACGAGAACAGCTACATTTAAACGTAACATCAACAGGATCAAATAAGCGTACTTCTTCTTGATGATACAAGCGATGTAATACCTGTTCAGCATCAAGAGTGAATAACTCTTCTGCTTTAATGGTCGAGGTCAATGCTGAGAGATGTTCAAAGTCGTCAGTATTACCCGATTTTGCTGGTAATACTTGCAACAACATTCCTGCAGCTTGTTTGCCGTTAGCAAATAACTGTATTTGGGTAGGTAGCTGCTCTGATTGATTAAAATACTCTTCTAAGCAAGCTGCTAGATTGACATGGTCTAATGATACAATACCTTGATAACGTTCACCTTCATCAGGCGTTAACGTAATGACCATGTAACCTTTACCGAACATTTGTTGCAAGCTTGCATCGGCAGCAATATCACCGTTCCAACGTGCTACACCGCGTAATACTTGCTTATTGTTACCATTAATTACCGCTAAAGAAACCGGGCCATCGCCTTGTAACTGCACGCTAATGTCACCGCTAAACTTGATAGTTGCCGTGAGTAATGATGTTGCGGCCATTAACTCGCCGATTAGGGCTTGTAAGGCAACCGGATAGATATGTGCAGAAAGCACTTCTTGGTAACTGCTTTCTAATTGGACTATCTCGCCTCGCACATCGGCATTATCAAAAATGTAGCGATGTAAAATATCGTTGTTCATTTGCATTCTCTTACTTTTTGGGCGCCTAGTAATCTTTTAAGCGCATAATCTGTCGTCGTTGTTTTTTATCCGGTTTATGGTCTGGTGCCGGATTGTTCAAAATATTTAGCCGTCGGGCTTCAGCGTTTATAATCCGTTTGCTAATACTCTCTGGTGTTTCTTCGTATAGGGTTTGCGCTACATTAGCACTTTGTCTATGGCCAGATAATTGAAGGACAATAATCTCTTTATCATCATTACCTTGGCGAAGGCGGATTTTTGCACCCGCTTCAGCATTCTTACTGGATTTAGTCCGTTGACCGTTGTAATGTACTTTACCGCCATTGATCATGTCTTTTGCGATAGCGCGAGTTTTATAAAAACGTGCCGCCCATAACCATTTGTCGAGCCGAATAACGCTTTTTTCGGGCTGATTTTGAGTCACATGACCTCCAAAACAGGGATGATTTCACAGACTGAGTAACCTAACTGCCATACAATGCGTGTATTATCGTAATAGAGGGCAATATTATGGCTCTTTTTATGGGCGCAAAGTTAGCATATTTGATGGAGATTCGCCAATCGATATGCTCTGGGGTTGTTGCTTTATCCTGTGTGGGTTAGCATGACGGCTACACATATATTTTCGCATTTTATTAACAATTAGAACAGAGACCTGTACCAAGTCGTATAGAGGGTCCAATAACATATGGATTTATTAGATAAACTGATCACCAACGCTGCAAAAATACCACATAAGCTATTGAGTATGATTGTATTTTGGCTTGGACTGGTCATTGTGTTGCTACTCGCTGCACAGATCACATGGAAGTTGATGCCAGTATCATCGCAGTCTGCGGTGTGGCAACCATCCCCCATCTCAGCAGGCACTGCAAAGCGTATTGAGCTTGCCGGTGTACGTAACCTATTGCTTTTTGGTCGCTTAGACAACAATAGCAATAAACCCAAAGCTGAAGTCGTAGAGCAAATCACCGATGCGCCTAAAACAAACTTGTCTATTCAATTGACAGGGGTTGTTGCGTCTACCGAAGAAGCCCAAGGTTTAGCGGTTATTGAATCAAGTGGGCAACAAGAAACTTATGGTTTAGGCGATAAAATCAAAGGGACTTCTGCTTCTTTAAAAGAGGTTTATGCTGACCGGATTATTATCAGTAATGGTGGTCGTTACGAAACCTTAATGCTTGATGGTCTTCAATACACCACACAAGGTGCAGCAAACTCACAGCTACAACAAGCCAAGGTCGATCAACAGGTAACCCGAGTTGATCGTCGTGATAATCAACGTTTTTCTGAAGATTTGTCTAATTCTCGTGATGAGTTGTTAGCAGACCCAAGTAAAATTACAGACTTTTTAGCTATTTCACCGGTACGTAATGGCGATGAATTAGCGGGTTACCGTTTAAATCCTGGTAAAGATGTCGCGTTGTTTAAGCAAGCGGGTTTTCAGGCTAATGATTTAGCAAAATCAATAAATGGATTTGATCTGACCGATATGGGTCAGGCATTAGAAGTGATGGCACAACTGCCTGAGCTCACCGAAATGGCTGTCATGGTTGAGCGTGAAGGGCAGTTGGTCGAAATCATGTTTAGTTTGCCAGAATAATTTGGCGTTAGAGGATTGAGTAGAATGAATAATAAAGGGATCCGACATAACATTATTGCTGGAATGCTTATGGGCGCTGCAATGATAGCGGCACCGAGTGCTTGGTCGGAACAATATGCCGCCAATTTTAAAGGCACTGACATTCAAGAATTTATTAATATTGTCGGTAAAAACCTCAATAAAACCATTATTGTAGACCCAACAGTACGTGGCAAAATTAATGTCCGTAGTTACGATTTACTTAATGATGATCAATATTACCAATTCTTCCTTAACGTACTTCAAGTGTATGGTTATGCAGTGGTTGAAATGGAAAACCACGTCATTAAAGTCATTAAAGACAAAGACGCCAAAATGGCTTCTATTCGTGTCGCCGATGACAAAGCACCTGGTGTTGGTGACGAAATGGTCACCCGAATTGTTCCTTTATACAATTCTGAAGCGAAACAACTTGCTCCATTACTTCGCCAGTTAAATGATAATGCTGGTGGCGGTAACGTTGTTAACTATGACCAATCAAACGTGTTAATGATTTCTGGTCGTGCAGCGGTAGTGAACAAATTGGTAGAGATTGTCCGCCGAGTTGATAAGCAAGGCGACACCGACGTACAAGTCGTGGCCTTAGATTATGCCTCTGCAGGAGAAATTGTTCGCATAGTCGATACCTTATATCGCTCAAGTGCTAACCAATCACAGCTGCCTGGCCAAGCACCTAAAGTGGTGGCTGATGAACGCATGAATGCGGTTATTGTCAGTGGCGATGAAAAAAGCCGTCAACGTGTAATCGAACTCATTAAACGACTTGATGCCGAACAGGCGAGTACGGGTAACACCAAGGTACGTTATTTACGTTACGCCAAAGCTGAAGACTTGGTTGAAGTATTAACCGGATTTGCACAAAACTTACAAGATAATAAAGAGGGTGCCAGTACTCAGCAAGGCAACTCAAGTAAGCGTCGTAGTGATATCAATATTATGGCCCACAGCGACACTAACTCACTGGTCATTAGTGCTGAACCAGATCAACTGCGTACCATTGAAAGCGTCATTAATCAGCTTGATATTCGCCGCGCACAAGTGCTCGTTGAAGCCATTATTGTTGAAATCGCTGAAGGCGATAACGTCGGTTTCGGAGTGCAATGGGGCAGCGAAGCGGGTGGCTTAACGCAGTTTAACAACATTGGCCCAACCATTGGTGAAGTCGGTGCCGGTGTGTGGTCTGCACGCGAAACTGATGGCACTACAGTAACAGTAGGCAATTCAGATGGCGGCTCTACTACCACCACCAATCCAACCTCTGATGGGGATTACACTTTAATCGCGCAAGCATTAGGTAAAGTGAATGGTATGGCGTGGGGCGTGACCACAGGTAACTTTGCGGCGTTAATCCAAGCTGTGTCGAGTGATACAAATTCAAACGTACTAGCAACACCGTCTATTACCACACTAGATAATCAAGAAGCGTCGTTTATTGTTGGTGATGAAGTGCCGATTATTACCGGTTCAACTTCAAGCTCTAACAATGATAATCCATTCCAAACGGTAGAACGTAAGGAAGTCGGAGTTAAGCTAAAAGTGGTACCGCAAATTAACGAAGGTTCGTCAGTTAAATTAACTATCGAACAAGAAGTGTCGGGTGTTAATGGTAACACTGGTGTCGACATCAGTTTCTCTACTCGTCGTTTAACGACCACGGTTATGGCAGATTCTGGCCAAATTGTAGTGCTGGGTGGATTAATTAACGAAGAAGTACAAGAAAGTATTCAAAAAGTCCCAATTCTTGGCGATATTCCTTTTATAGGTCATTTATTCAAGTCCTCTTCTAGTAAGAAAACGAAAAAGAATTTAATGATTTTTATTAAGCCCACCATTATTCGTGACGGTATGACAATGGAAGGGATTGCCGGTCGTAAATATAATTATTTCAGAGCATTACAGCTGGAACAACAAGCTCGTGGTATTAATTTAATGCCAAATACTCAAGTCCCGGTTCTTGAAGAATGGGATCAAGAGGCTTACTTGCCAGATGACGTGAATGACATGCTTGATCGCTATAAAAGCGGCAAAGGGCTGAGCACCGATATACGTGATTCAGATCCAGCCTTGCGCACTATCGATGAAAACATGCAAAAGGACAAGGCTCAAAACAATGACTGATAGCGTGATGACAGAACCATTAGCCCAAGTATCTAGTGAAGTTGCCATGGAAGTTGTTGAAGGTGATGAGGTTTTTCATTCGACGAGTAAAGAGCGCTTGCCGTTTGCCTTCTCGCACCGCTTTCAATTGGTGTTAGCGAAAGAAAACGAGCAGCTTTGTCTCTTCTACACTGATAACACACCGCTTAGTGCCATGTTAGAAGTACGACGCTACTCGGGTGTTGAGTTACCGTTAATTAAGCTAGAAGTGGCAAAGTTTGAAGCTAAACTGACGCAAGCATATCAAGCTAATTCTTCAGAAGCCCAACAGCTTATGGAAGATATTGGTAACGAAATGGACTTGTTTACCCTAGCTGAAGAACTGCCACAAACGGAAGACTTGCTTGAAGGCGATGATGACGCGCCGATTATTAAGTTAATTAATGCGCTGTTATCGGAAGCGATTAAAGAAGAAGCCTCAGATATTCACGTCGAAACCTACGAGAAACAATTAATTGTTCGTTTCCGTATTGATGGCGTGTTGAAAGAAGTATTAAAGCCAAATCGTAAATTATCGTCTTTATTGGTGTCGCGTATTAAAGTGATGGCACGTTTGGACATCGCCGAAAAACGCCTACCACAAGATGGGCGTATTTCGTTACGTATTGCGGGTCGCGCTGTCGATGTGCGGGTATCAACTATGCCATCAAGTCATGGTGAGCGTGTGGTAATGCGTTTATTAGATAAAAATACCGGCAACTTAGACTTACAACAACTGGGTATGACACCTGGCATTCGTGAAAAATTCGATGAATTAATTCGTAAGCCACACGGCATTATTCTTGTAACAGGGCCGACAGGTTCTGGTAAAAGTACTACCTTGTATGCCGGGTTAACGGAAATCAATTCTAAAGATACCAATATTTTAACCGTTGAAGATCCTATTGAATATGAGTTAGAAGGCGTTGGTCAAACTCAGGTAAACACTAAGGTCGACATGACTTTTGCGCGTGGATTACGCGCAATTTTACGTCAAGATCCCGATGTGGTGATGATTGGTGAAATTCGTGATTTGGAAACGGCGCAAATTGCAGTGCAAGCATCATTAACCGGTCACTTAGTGATTTCAACCTTACATACCAATACCGCATCAGGGGCAATAACCCGCTTGCAAGACATGGGCGTAGAACCCTTTTTAGTGTCATCAAGTTTGCTTGGCGTGCTTGCACAACGCTTAATTCGGACATTGTGCCCACAGTGTAAAGAAGCACATGAGCCTGATGAGCGTGAACGCGAGTTGCTGGGTATTACCGCAAACGACACACGTATTATTTATCGCGCTAAAGGTTGTAAGGCCTGTGGTCAAAATGGTTATCGTGGTCGAACAGGTATTCATGAGTTACTTACCGTTGATGACAATGTCCGTGAGTTAATTCATGGAGGCAGGGGCGAATTAGCCATTGAAAAATATGTACGTAAATCGATTCCAAGTATTCGTCATGACGGCATGAGTAAAGTACTCACAGGTGTGACAACGCTAGAAGAAGTATTGCGCGTTACGCGCGAGGAGTAATCAATGGCGGCGTTTGAATACAAAGCCCTTGATAGTAAAGGCAAGCAACAAAAAGGTGTGATAGAAGCTGATACTGCGCGTCATGCAAGAAGCCAGCTGCGTGAGCAGCGCCTTATGCCGCTAGAACTTCAGCCTGTCAGTGAGAAAGAGGCCCGTTCACAGCGTGGCGGTTTTAATTTAGCCTCCCTATTTAAAAAGCGTATTTCTGTTGCCGAATTGGCATTGATCACGCGCCAAATAGCGACATTAGTGGCCGCAGGCTTACCCATTGAAGAAGCGTTAAAAGCGGTGGGGCAACAGTCTGAGAAAGATCGCTTAGGTAGCATGATTATGGCGGTGCGTTCTCGGGTGGTTGAAGGTTACAGCTTAGCTGACTCAATGGCCGAATTTCCGCATGTGTTTGATGACTTATACCGCGCAATGGTAGCCTCGGGTGAGAAATCAGGCCATTTAGAAGTGGTGCTTAATCGACTTGCCGATTATACCGAGCGTCGTCAGCAACTCAAATCCAAGCTTACTCAAGCAATGATTTACCCTATTGTATTAACCGTGGTCGCTATTGGTGTTATTGCGGTGTTATTGGCAGCTGTGGTGCCAAAGGTTGTTGGGCAGTTTGAGCACATGGGCCAAGAATTACCTGGCACAACTCAGTTCTTGATTCTCGCCTCTGATTTTGTACAACATTGGGGGGTTGTGGTCGTACTGCTTATCTTTGCTGCTATGGTGATGTTTCAGCGACTGCTGACTAATCCGATTATGCGGATGAAATATGACACAGCCCTTTTGAAAATGCCCGTTATTGGCAAAGTAAGTAAAGGGCTGAATACCGCCCGATTTGCGCGAACATTAAGTATTTTGTCAGCCAGCTCGGTACCATTACTTGATGGGATGCGTATTGCCAGCGAAGTTTTACAAAATGTTAAGGTGCGTGCTGCTGTTGATGAGGCTACGGCGCGAGTCCGTGAGGGAACTAGTTTAGGCACGGCGTTGACTAATACTAAGTTATTCCCGGCAATGATGTTGTATATGATTGCATCGGGTGAAAAAAGTGGCCAGCTAGAAAACATGCTAGAACGCGCAGCAGACAACCAAGACCGAGAGTTTGAGTCGAACGTTAATATTGCATTAGGAGTATTTGAACCCATGCTAGTCGTGAGTATGGCATCGGTTGTATTATTTATTGTAATGGCCATTTTACAGCCTATTTTAGAGTTAAATAACTTGATCAGCGGTTAGGTTTGAAGTTATGGATTTTTGTAGGGTAAGCGTAAACCAAGATTTATAGCTGATTTTACGCATGAATATATAGACAATTTTTAGAGGAAGTAATTAATGCAACATAATAATAAACAACGTGGTTTCACCTTACTCGAAGTAATGGTGGTGATTGTTATTTTAGGTATTTTAGCGTCAATGGTTGTGCCCAATTTGATGGGTAACAAGGACAAAGCCGATCAACAAAAAGCGGTATCAGATATTGTGGCGTTAGAAAATGCATTGGATATGTATAAGTTAGATAACAGTATTTATCCAACCACAGAACAAGGTCTCGATGCGTTGGTGCAAAAGCCTAACTCGTCACCAGAGCCACGTAATTTCCGTGAAGGTGGGTATGTTAAGCGTTTACCACAAGATCCATGGCGCAGTGACTATTTACTATTAAGCCCTGGTGAAAATGGTAAAATTGACATCTTCAGCGCAGGACCAGATGGACAACCAGGTTCTGAAGATGATATCGGAAGCTGGAATTTACAAGATTTCCAATAAGATGATTCATCATCGTCAAGCCGGTTTCACTTTATTAGAGGTGTTAATTGTGGCATTGCTAATGGGTTTGGTTGCCTCTGCGGTAACCATGTCTATTAGTGTTGCTGGGCCGGAACAAATGCTCAAAAAACAGGCGCAACGTTTTATGACTGCAACTGAAATGGTGCTTGATGAAAGCGTATTAAGCGGTCAGTTTATTGGCATTGTGATTGACGAAGATCAATATCAGTTTGTGTTTTATAAAGAAGGCAAATGGATGCCAGTTGATCAAGACCGGCTATTATCGGCCAAAAAAATGGATGCCGGTATTACTTTAGATATTGTGATCGATGGCATGCCATTAGTTCAAGAAGACGAGCAAAATGAATCTTGGTTTGATGAACCTTTTATCGACGAAGAGAGCGAAGAAGAAAAAAAGAAACATCCTGAACCGCAAATTTTATTGTTTCCCAGCGGAGAAATGACTCCCTTTGAGTTGGGTTTTAATACGATTAATGACGACCGTCAGCCAGTCAATGTGCTGGTTGTGGGTGACGCGTTAGGCCGTTTAACATTAGGGCGTGTAGATGAATAAACTCACATCACATCGACGCCCTCAATACGGGAAAGTTAACCGCTCAGGTATTAACAACTTAGGTATTAGTCGCTCATTTGTTAGTCACTCTGGCGTTAAAAGCTTACGCGGTAAGAATCGTGGTATGACCTTACTTGAGGTTATCGTTGCTCTAGCTGTGTTTTCCATTGCAGCAGTATCGGTTACCAAAAGTTTGGGTGAACAAATGGCGAACATGCCCATTTTAGAGGAACGAACGTTAGCGCAATGGGTAGCCAGTAATCAAATGGTCGACGTGCGTTTACCTGGTACCTTTCCTGATATAGGCCAAAAAACGGGTCAGTCAGAACTTGCTGGCCGTGAATGGTATTGGCGCCAAGAAGTGATTAAAACCACCGATGATAAATTTAGAATGATCCGTATTAGCGTCAGTGACGACGACAAATTTAAACGCGTAGTGGCTCAGGTAAGCAGTTATGTCCATAACAAAGCCTAGGTATTTCAGCGGCTTTACCTTACTCGAAATGCTTATCGCGATTGCGATTTTTGCCATGTTGGGTATCGCGGCAAACTCAGTATTGTCGACGGTAATGAAAAATGATGAAGTGACCAAAGAGTTTGCTACTCGGCTTAAGTCATTACAGCAAGGTTTTGGTGCGTTAGAACGTGATTTGGGCCAAATGGTAGCGCGTAGCCCTAGATTATTTGAAGGTGATCGTGGCAGCCGTTTTTTTCAGGCTGGCGATAATATCCTCGACTCTGAAACCGAAGCACTGGTATTTTACCGTTTGGGCTGGTTAAACCCCGATGGCATGTTACCTAGAGGCAGCCTGCAATCGGTTGCCTATGTGGTTCAAAATGGCCGTCTTGAGCGTTGGTATTATCCTTATCCTGAACCTGTATCAGGTGCTGAGCCATTAAAAAGCATGGTTATTGACCATGTGCTGTCAATTGAGTATTCGTTTTATATGGATGATAAATGGCAGAAGCAAGTTGATGGAACCGTGATGCCAAAAGGGATTGCGATGGAAATAGAATTAGAAGGTTTGGGTAAAATTCAGCGTCGTTTTTTACTGCCTAAAGGTGCACCAGCAACTAAGTCTGACAAAGACAGTGGCAACAACCGTAACGGTTCAAATAGTAAAGATGAAAATGAAACCGATGATGGGAAATCCTCATAATGGGCGGCCAAAAGCAACGCGGGGTTGCATTAATAGTAGTGATGCTAATTGTTGCTATGGTGGTGATTATTGCCACCAACATTAGTAGTCGCAATCAGCTTTCAATGCGTCGAACGCTTAATTTAGCCCAATACGACCAGGCTTATTGGTATGCCCTTTCTGCTGAAGAGCTGGCGATGAAAGTGCTCAAGCAAGATTTTGAAGATTCAGAAGGAACCGTACATTTACAACAGTATTGGGCCTTGGCCAATGTGGCTTTTCCAGCTGAATACGGTGAAATTGTCGGTGAAATACAAGATATGCGATCATGCTTTAATGTTAATGCCGTCGGTCAAGCATCGAATGAAATTGAAAATGGTCAGCCCAAAATGACCGTCGCAGCTATACAGTTTCAATCGCTGTTGATCAGTTTAGGCGTTGATGAGTTTGGCGCCGAGCAATTAACGTCAACCCTTAAAGATTATATCGACGAAGATACGTTATCGGGCCCATATGGTGCTGAAGATGCCGAATATGAATCGCGTAATGTGCCATATCGTGCGGCCAATACCTTGATGCAGCATCGCAGTGAGTTACGTGCAGTGTTAGGGTTCAACCAAGATGTTTACCTGAATCTTTTACCTTATGTATGTGCAATACCTGGTGAAGACAGTCAGCTATTAAATGTAAATACCATTAAGGTTGAGCAAGCAGCTTTACTGACAGCAATGTTAGAAAATAAAATATCAGTCGGCGAAGCTGAAAATGTTATTAACAATCGTCCAGCGGATGGATATGAAAAAATCGAAGAGTTTTGGGAAGGTTCATCACTCAGTGGTATAAAGATTGAAGCAAATGTAAAGTCGAGTTTTGTGGTTGATAGTCAGTACTTCTTATTGAAGGCTGGTGCCAAAGTCGATACTGCAATATTTCGAATGGATAGTGTCCTGAAGCGTAATGGTAAAGATTTAGATGTGCTCACCCGTCAGTATGGTGGCCAACAATAATAACAAATTCATTGCGTAACAATGCGTATTGAGATCGGTGGAGAATAAACAGTGTCTGAACGGCTATTTATCCGGTTAGGAAAATCATCAGAACACCCATGTTCGTGGCTAGTATGGTCAGAACAAGAGCAAGAGATCATCGCTTCTGGTGAATTATCTGATGCCGCCAGTCTCAGCACTTTAGCTGAGCGTGCGGGTAATCGTCCTGTTGATGTACTTGTGCCTGCGGCCAACATGACATTGACACAAATCATGTTGCCCGAAAAAGGTCAACGCCAAGCATTAAAGGCGTTGCCATACATGTTAGAGGAATCATTAGCGACGAATGTAGACAATATGCATTTTGTTGTTGGGCCTCGTGAAGGTGAGCAGCTTAATGTGGCTGCGGTGGCGCATGAGCAAATGCAAATATGGCTTGAATGGCTCCATCATGCAGGCTTAAAAGTAAAACGTATCGTGCCAGATTGTTTAGCGTTGCCGTTAGAGCAATGTCGCTGGGCGGCAATGAGTGTTGGTAGTGAGTATTTAATCCGAACGTCTGAAGGTGGCGGCGTTAGCGTGCCTAAAGCATGGTCTGCATTTGCACTTCCACACCTATTAACAGCTGCAAAACCTAATGATAATGAGTCAATTAGTGTTGCAAGCTACAGTGACGATATTGTATTTGAAGGCGTGGAAATTAATAACAAGCCACTCGATTTACCTATGATGGTATTAGCAAAAGGCATTTTGAACGCCCCAATCAATTTGCTAAGTGGCATTTATAAACCTAAGCATGAATACAGTAAGCAGTTACTCACCTGGAAAAATACTGCGATTGTAGTGATGATTGCGATTGTTTTAGCCTTAGCGAATAAAGGCATCGCCATTCATCAACTGAATAACCAGACCGCAGGGCTGCAAGCTCAAAGCGAAATGATTTTTAAACAAGCTGTACCGGGTGTAAACCGTATTGTTAATATGCGCTCACAAATGGGCAGTGAATTACGCAGTATGCAAGGCCAAGGTGGCGGTGCAGTATTTTTTGAAATGCTAGATGGTTTAAAGCCAGCGTTTAGTAAGGTGCCAGAACTTAAACCGAACACTTTGCGTTACGAAGCCAATCGTAATGAGCTACGAATGCAAGTGACAGCAAAAACGTACGGCCAAATAGATACATTTAAAGAGCTTGTTAGCAAAGACTATCTTCTCGAAGGTGGTGCCATGAACAGTAGCGAAGAAAGCGTTACCAGTACGCTGACGTTAAGGAATAAATAACATGGAAAACATGCGTAGTTGGTGGCAAGGTTTAGCCATTAGAGAACAACAACTTGTTGGTTTTTGTGCTGCAGTATTGGCGATAGGCATCATTTATTGGGGCATTTGGACACCGATATCGAATGCTCAAGAAACTGCCCAACGTGATAACAGCGCAGCGCAGCAAACGTTAAATTATGTTAAACAAACCGCCAATAAAATAGCGGGTCTGAAACAAGCGGGTGCGCAAGCTAAAGTTCGTGGCAGTTTAAGTTCTTTGGTAAATCAAACAGCTGGACAATATAAGTTAGAGATCACTCGCATGCAGCCGCAAGACGATAAAATTCAGCTATGGATGGATGACGTGCCATTTGATGCGTTACTGGGTTACTTGCATGACTTAGTAGAGCAAAAGGGCTTAACGTTAGACAGCGTAGATCTAACCGAATCAGACGTTGCTGGCTTTGTAAAAGTAAGACGTATTCAGCTTTCTCAGTAAGGATTTTTTGTGAGCTTATTTTCAAAAATAGTCATTGGCGTCATTATTTACCTCGCGTTTTTATTGGTTTATTTACCGGCGAACTGGTTAGTCAGTATCGCTCCGTTACCTAATAATGTGGTTATCACAGGTGCTGAAGGTACACTTTGGCAAGGAAAGGCGGCGTTAATTACCATTGATCAACGCCAAATAGAACACGTTAGTTGGCAGTTAAGTCCATGGGGATTACTGCTTGGTAAAGCCGATATCGATTTTAATATCGGTAATCGAGCTACGGCTGTTAGTGGTAAAGGTAGTGTGAGTTGGTCGTTATCTGGGCTGACTGCCAAAAATATTCGCCTTGATTTACCTGATAGTTTTTTACTAGCGGGCGCCCGTTTACCTTTTAAAACGCAAATTGATGGCGATGTGAGCTTAATGGTTGCAGTGCTAGAGCAAGGTAAACCATGGTGTACACAATTAAACGGTAAATTATTTTTAAATAATACTAACGTTAAAAATCAATATGGCGTGTACCCTTTAGGTAACATTTCATTGGGGCTCAGTTGCCTTGATGGGCAATTACAAATTGCCACTGATGAAACCCAAAACGTATTAGGTTTAACGGGAACTGTTATTTTAGGCGAGTCAAACTTGGTTAAAGTGAGTGCTAAAATTAAACCTACCGATGCCCAACCTAAAGATTTACGTGATTCGTTATCCTTTTTAGGTCGACAAGACAGCCAAGGGTATTACCCTATTAACTATCAAGGCGTTGTGCCTGGCTTGTAAAATCGGTTGATATTTGAATAACTAATGCCTTGATATCACTATCAAGGCATTTTTATATCGGCAATAATTTATCGAATAACCTCAACAGCTACCTTATTAACTATGTTCAGACATCAACCGCTATTTAACGATCAATCACTACTTGAATCGTTTATATAGTGATATTGCTTATACCGATTGAAGTGCCAATGATAGTGGGTGGTAATCTGTAATCGCTGGGAAGTCGGTAAATTCAATATGAGGCTTTTGGCTATCGGGGTTTTTAATCCCGAGTTGATAACCTATGCCAGCCTTTTTCGATGCCGCTAATATCACTTCGCTGTCATCAATAAATAAACACCGTGACGGATCTAAGTTGAACTTAGTCAGTGCATACTGCCAAAATTGCGGATGTTCTTTGGGATAACCGCTTTCATGGCTCGATAACATTTCATCTAAACCATGGCCTAAATTGGTATGAGTTAACTTAAGCGCTAAGCTTTGTGGGTGAGCATTAGTAAACAAAATGCGTTGTTTACTTGCCCCTGCTAATGCCTGTAAAAAAGGCATGCTGTCTTGGCGAAGTTTAATTCTATCAGCCGATGCATGGTGTAATGCCAAAATATCGAGTTGTAAATAGCGTTGCCAGTAATCAAGACTATACCAATCTAAGGTGCCAACGACATCATAGTAAGCTTGTTTAACGAGTGTATTGGCTTCATCCAAACTTATTTGACGCTGCATGCTTAATTGTTGTGGCACTAAATGTAACCAAAAGTGGTTATCAAAATGCAGATCAAGCAAGGTACCATCCATGTCGAGCAGCACTGTATCTATTTTATACCAAGGAAACATGTAAATTCCGGTTGTAGAATATACCCATAATAGTAAGATTGTACCCTGTATATATTAATTCGTCACACGAGGCTTCAATGACACAGCGGCATAAAAAGCCGGAAATCCTGCATACCGAAATTGTTGCCAAAAGCAGACTGTTTCAAATCGAGCAGGTACACCTTAAGTTTTCTAATGGCGTAGAGCGTCAATATGAAAGAATGAAGGGCGGTAGCAGAGGGGCGGTGATGATCGTGCCTATTCATCAAGGTAATTTATTATTAGCGAGTGAATACGCCGCTGGCACTGATCATTATGAACTCGGTTTTCCGAAAGGGTTGATAGATCCAGGCGAAACGGCAGTTGAAGCCGCTAATCGAGAGCTCCAAGAAGAAATAGGTTTTGGCAGTTATCAATTGACCTATCTAAAAGAGCTATCGCTTGCGCCAGGCTACTTTTCCAGCAAAATGCATATTTTTGTTGCTGAAAAACTGTACCCTAGCCGTTTAGAAGGGGATGAGCCTGAACCAATAGACGTGATCCCTTGGCCATTATCTGATTGGCAGTTATTACTCGAGAATGTTGATTTTTCAGAATCTCGAAGTGTTAGTGCGCTTTTTTTAACTCAGCAATATCTCAATACACCAACAGATAATCTTACACGTGAAGTCAACGCCGTAAAATAGGTTATTCACAAGTAGTATTGAGTTAGTCATTGAACAGCAACATCGAATAGGCAATAGCCTTATTTATTGATGTCCTTGTGAGGTCATCCTTATCGAATCCAGCAATTGGAGTAATAATGAAGCCAGAAGATGTAATTGAGCAAGTTATAGACATCGCAACGGAAGCTGGGCAAAAAATTCGTGATATTTACCTTAAAGGTAACTTCAAACGCGAAATTAAGTCCGACAATACCCCTGTCACGTCTGCCGATTTAGCCGCGCACGATATTATTTGCCGTCAGTTAGCTGAACTCACGCCCGACATTCCTATTTTAAGTGAGGAAGCTGCAGATATTCCACTAAGTGTGCGTGAAACATGGAAACGCTATTGGCTAGTCGATCCATTAGATGGCACGGGTGAGTTTATTGCTGGCAGTGGTGATTTTTCAGTGATCATTGCTTTAGTTGAACATAACCGTCCTATCATGGGAGTGGTTTATGTGCCGATGACTAAGGTGTGTTATTACGCAATAGCCGGGCTAGGTGCTTATAAGCGTGATGGTAAGAACGAGATACGTATCACCAGTAAACAATTAACCGGTGATGAACCAGAGCATTTACGTTTAGCCGTCAGTCGTCGTCAAGATCCGCAATCGGTTTTAAAGTTACTCAATAAACCCAATCATTGTGAGTTAGTGGTGATGGGTGGTGCAGCATTAAAAAGTTGTTTGGTGGCCGAAGGACGTGCTGATTGCTATGTCCGTTTAGGACCCACTGGTGAATGGGATACTGGTGCTGCGCAGATTATTATTGAAGAAGCAGGTGGTGCACTGATTGATATTAATTTACAGCCTATGACCTACAATGAGCGTGAAACACTCGAAAACCCAAATTTTATTGTGGTAGGCAGTGCTAACCTCCCGTGGGATATATTGTTAACTAATTAATTTGTTTATATTTTAATGGACATAAATTAATATTTTGGATGTGTTGCTTTTTCGAACAGAGATTAATTTATTAATCATATGATGGCAATGACATGAGTAACGATATGGCAACAGTAGCCACTAGAAACCATCAACACTATATCGTGCATCGTGGTTAAATAACGATGGCAGTGTGCAGTTTTATCCGTTAATAACAGTGAGTCTTGAACTACTGTGACCAGATTTATGTTGATTTCAATACTGAATTTGGTGAGATACACATAAAAATGCCCTCATCATGAGGGCATTTTTGCTTAAATGACTTATGACTTATGACTATCTAACCATTGATGTATCGCTTTTCTGTCACCTTGAAAGATAACTCTGTCCTGTTTCTTTTCAAGTTGATACAGATACATCGGGTCATAATAAATATCGAGTAACAGGCTTATCCAGTCTAAATGCTTACTGGTATCATTTTGGCTTTGTTGTACGTTAAGCGCATTATCAACCAAGTCCTGCAATTCTTGATGTTGCTTACCGCCTAAGCGTTTACGAATGCCCAATAAACTTTGAGTCAAATATGCTTTAAATGCATCGAAACCCGCTTGCTCACCTAATCCAGATACATAATCAGCCAGTTTTTGCTCAACATAGTCATTTAATAAACGCGGTAAACGCGCGTCTAATGGCTCGTCGAGTACGATAATATCAGCTTGTTGCATGGCGCTGTAAAAATGCTTTGGCAGGGCTGAACGACCAATTAGCATACTTTCATCTTCTAACAGCAAATGGTTATGTTGCTGTTGTTGATGCTGCAGCAATGCCACGGCTAAATTATTTTCGAAGTTGATTTGACTGGGTTGCGGATCGATATTTTTGCCAAAGCTCGACCCTTTATGGTTGGCAAGGCCTTCAAGGTCGACTGATTCATTCCGTTGATGGATAACTTCCGTTTTACCACTACCTGTTATGCCACTTAAAATCAGCACTTTAGATTGGCTTGGCGCTTGCTCGATAGTATTAATTAAAAAACTACGTATGGCTTTATAACCCCCTTCAATATAAGGGATGTTCATGCCTGATTCTTTAATCCATTGCTGTGATAGCTTTGAGCGCAAACCGCCACGAAAACAATATAAATAGCTGTCAGGATGTTGTGACAATTGAGTAAGCCAAGCATCTATACGTTGCTGTTTAATTTTACCTTTCACCAGCTCATGACCTAATGCTATAGCAGCCTCTTGGCCACGTCTTTTATAGCATGTGCCCACTTTTTCGCGTTCACCATCTTGCATTAATGGTAAATTAATCGAGTGGCCAAAAGCACCTTTAATGAATTCGATAGGCGCTCTTACGTCAATTAATGGACGGTTTTCTAATAGAAGTCTGCCATATTCTGAGCTGGGGATGACCTCGCTCATTAGTTTAATTCCACAAGGATATCGTGTCCGTCAGCGCGTGGCTCATAAGTATTGAGCATACCGATACAAATAGCGTCAATTCCATTGGCTTCTAATAGTGTTTTAAGTTCCTGTTCAGCCTCTGCACTCACGGCAACTAATAGTCCTCCACTGGTTTGTGGATCGCAAATAATCGCTTTCTGGTCATCTGTTAATGGCGGCAAATGTTCGCTATAACTGTCAAAATTGCGATGGGTACCGCCTGGAATACAACCTTGAGCGAGGTAATCACTGACTTTAGGGAGTAAAGGGACTTGGGATAAAACGATATTAGCTTTAAGTTGTGCACCTTGGCAGACTTCAATTAAGTGACCCGCTAGTCCAAATCCTGTGACGTCCGTTAATGCATTAACCCCAGTAATTTTAGCGATATCAATACCTATCGTGTTGAGCTGACACATCGCATTTGGGGCAATTTGACTGTCTTCATCACGCAGCTTTTTCTGTTTCTGTGCTGTAGTCAGAATGCCAATACCAATTGGTTTGGTGAGATATAGACGATCATTCGCTTTGGCAGTGTTGTTCTGTTTTACTCGCTCAAGCGGGATTTGCCCTGTAACCGCTAAACCAAAAATAGGTTCAGGCGCATCAATACTGTGACCTCCAGCCAACATAATACCTGCATCGGCACAAGCTTGGCGTCCGCCATCAACCACTTGCTGTGCCACTTCTGGTGGCAATACATTAACCGGCCAGCCTAAAATGGCAATAGCCATAATTGGCGTGCCGCCCATGGCATAAATATCGCTGATGGCATTGGTTGCGGCAATTCTTCCAAAGGTAAATGGATCATCTACAATGGGCATAAAAAAGTCGGTGGTACTGATAATGCCGGTTTGCTCATTGAGTTTATAAACTGCAGCATCGTCACGGGTTTGATTACCGACTAATAAATTGGGGTCAGTAAACACGGGGAGTTGTGACGCAAGAATGGTGCTTAAGACTTTAGGAGAGATCTTACAGCCGCAGCCTGCGCCATGGCTATATTCTGTTAGTTTTATATCGGTATGAGGCATGGTTATGTTTCTGTCGCTGGCTTATTGATGAGCAATTATAATGTTTCTCAAGGATTATTTCTTGGTTATTCGCGGTTTATCAAACCTAGTCGTGTATTTTTAATTAAAAAAATAATTATTATGAACGTTGTTTTTTATTTTGTTTGCTGTTAATTTATCAACTTAATAAGGTGCATATCATTTTTAGGTTGGTATTGTGGCGAGACGAAAAGAGCATACGCATGAACAGATCCGCCATATGGCTATTAGTGCTGTGGTTGAGCATTTACAATGCCATGGTGTCGATAACCTAAGTTTGCGAAAAGTTGCAACCACCATTGGTTACGTGCCAAGCACGTTAATCAATATTTTTGGTAGTTACCAATATTTATTACTCGCGGTATCTGAACAAACATTGTTACAGCTAGCTGCGCAGTTACAGTTAATTAAACCGACCAGGCCAAAACAAACCATTGAGCAAATGGCAATCGTTTATAGTCAGTTTGCTTTAGCTAATCGACGCTGTTTCCGATTGGTATTTGAATTAACAATGACAGATGACCAGCCTTTACCTGCAGCTCACCTCGGGTTGATTAAGTCATTATTTTCTGATGTTGAGTCCCAACTAAGTCAATACTTTCCTTCTGCATGTGAGCAAGAGGTGGAAATGATGAGCCGCGTACTTTGGGGGGGAATACATGGGTTAACGTGTTTGTCATTGGATGGAAAACTATTTGAGACACAATCCTGTTTACAAGACATGTTGACGAGTCATGTAAACAGTTATATTGATGGAATGAGCATAAAAAGGAATTCAAATGCTGCTAACTAAACGATTTTTTCCCTATTTTGCGACCTTATGTCTAGGGGCGCTTAATGACAATTTTTATAAAAATGTGTTGCTCTTACTGGTAACGTACAGCCAATTAAATGCATTACCGATTGACGTTAACTTGTTTGTTAATTTGGCCGCTGGCGTATTCATTTTACCTTTTTTCTTGTTTTCTGCTCATGCTGGTATCGTGGCTGACAATATGAATAAGGCAAAATTGATTCGACGGTTAAAGTTGTTAGAGCTGATTATCATGTCAACAGCGGCTATCGCGATTATCAGTCAGAGTTATATGGTGATGTTGCTGCTGCTATTTTTAACCGGCAGCCAGTCTGCATACTTTGGCCCAGTAAAATACTCATTATTACCTCAAGCCCTAAGCGAAGCAGAGTTAGTAAAAGGTAATGCTCTGGTTGAAATGGGCACTTTTTTGTCGATTCTTGTCGGTACCCTAAGCGCCGGTTTGGTGGTGTCTAATGAAAATGGTTTAACGTGGGCTGCAATCATTGTCTGTGTGTTGGCTATTTGTGGTTATCTTGCCAGCCGTGCGATTCCTTCATTGCCTGCCCAAGGTGATTTAAACCCTAGTAAATTTTCGTTATTTTCTGGTACTTGGCGTTGTATTAATAAAGCGCGACAAACCAAGACTATTTGGATGGCCATTCTCGCCATTAGCTGGTTTTGGTTCTTGGGTGCCACCTATTTAACTCAATTCCCTAACTTTGCCAAGCTGCACTTACATGCCGATGCCACCGTCGTGTCATTGTTACTGGCGCTATTTTCTGTCGGTATTGCGGTTGGGTCATACGTGTGTGAGCGTTTTTCGTTTGGGCATGTTGAGTTAGGCTTATTACCATTTGGGGTCTTGGGCTTAAGCGTATTTAGTTTTGACATGATAGCGGCTATTCCGCTAGAGCTTGTTGAGCCAGGTTTTGTGTATAGCTTCGAGTCATTTATCGCTAACGCGCAGCATTATCGTGTGATGATCGATTTGTTTCTTGTCGGCCTAAGTGGCGGGATATTCATTGTGCCTCTGTATGCGTTTATTCAAACTCGTGCAGAAAAACAAGAATGTGCTCAAGCTATTGCGGCGAATAACATCATTAATGCCTTCTTTATGGTGGGCTCTGCAGTATTATCGATAGTGTTGCTTGGGGTATTTCAATGGAGTATCCCTGAATTATTTATGCTTGTCGGGGTGCTTAATTTGGTTGTGCTGTTATATGTCTACTCACAAGTGCCAGAGTTTACTCAACGCTTTATCAGTTATTTGCTGAGCCATGTTATGTATCGGGTGAATGTACATGGTAGAGAACATATTCCGGCACAAGGGGCAGGAATTATTGTCAGTAATCATGTGAGTTACGTTGATGCGTTAGTCATTATGGGCGCATCGACTCGACCTATTCGGTTTGTAATGGATAAGTCGATTAGCGAAATTCCATTATTAAAGTACTTGTTTCGGCACGCTGGCGTTATCCCAATCTGTTCACCGAAGAAGTGCGAGTCGACATATCTAAATGCATTCGAACAGATACACCAAGCATTAGCTAATGATGAGTTAGTGTGTATTTTTCCGGAAGGGAAGTTAACTCCAAACGGTGAAATTGGTGAGTTTAGGCCTGGTATTGACAAAATTTTACAACGGGATCCTGTGACAGTAATACCGTTAGCGTTAACAGGGTTATGGGGATCTTACTTTAGCCATAAAAGTGGGCATGCACTGACCACTTTGCCTAAACGTTTCTGGTCTAAAGTATCGGTGAGTATTGCACCTTCAGTTGACGGAGCTACGACCAATTGCAAAGCGTTACAGCAACAGGTGACTCAGCAATTTAATTAGCTCATGATGTACTAGTGAAGCTGCTCAAAACAAAAAAGGTCACGCGTGGGCGTGACCTTTTAAATGATTAAGCATTAGCTTTACTGTGCGTAGGCAGCTGTTAGGCTTTTCCAATTACGTTGTTGTTCAAGAAATTGGTTACGCAATAATTGCACTTGTTGCTTCAGATTGTGATCTGTAAGTTGCTTACGCTTCGCCTCTAACAAACTCTTTTTGGCTTGATAATAGTCAACTAAGTGTTGCTTCATCAGCTCATACTCTGCTTGAAACTTTTCTATAATTTCATCGCAGTTAGGTAAGTGAGCAACCTGATTCTGAGCTTGTAAAAGTTGCATCTGCAAACGTGCACTTTCAATACGTTCTTGTGGCACTTTACGTAAATCACTCGCTAAACCAAACCAGTTCATCAGTTTGATTAACCATTTGGTTGGATCGTAGTCCCACCATTTGATGCCATTGCGATAATCGTTTTCAAAAATATGATGGAAGTTGTGATAGCCCTCACCGTATGTAAGTAACGCTAAAAATGCATTATCTCGGGCTGAGTTTTTATCTGTGTACGGTTGTTTACCCCAAATATGGGCTAATGAGTTAATAAAGAAAGTACAGTGATGCACTACCACTAAGCGTAATAAACCTGCCATAAGTACCATTGATAAAATATCGCCATTTAGCCAGCCTATAAATGCCGGTAAACCAATATTCATTAAGATCACTAAGGCTAAGTAGTGCTTGTGCTGCCACATAACGATACGATCGTTTTGTAAGTCGCGCACGTTGTTGTAGTCACTGTAACGACTCGCTTGATACTCGCGCAGCATCCAACCTATGTGGCTGTACCAAAATCCCATTTGAGCTGAGTACGGGTCTTTATCATTATTATCAACATGTTTGTGATGAATGCGGTGATCACTACACCAATGTAATGCGCTATTCTGTAGCGCCAATGCCCCGCCTAGTGCGTATAAAAAACGAACTGAAGAGTGAGCTTTATAGGCTTTGTGTGACCATAATCTGTGGTAACCCGCAGTAATCGATAGACCACTTGCGTAAGCGAAAACAACAAATGCAATCCATTCAATGCCATCAAAGCCATGGGTAAAACCACGCCAAGGGATTAATACCACCGCGCCGATAAAAGTAATGGCAAATAACAAGGTATTAAGCCAAATGATTGGAGGTTTTTTCATTTAGTAGGGTTCCAATAATAGGTTTAAATAAGTTGAGCGTACAATTGTACGCTAATTTTACTTAGGGAACTAGTCATGGTCAACTTTAACAGTGCTGTGTTTCTGTTTTAAAAACGGTATTATCGGTGAATTAATATTGACTGAATGGATTAGTAAATGGGTGTTAGAGCACAACAAAAGGAAAAAACCCGCCGTGCATTAGTGGATGCTGCATTTAATCAACTCAGTGCTGAACGCAGTTTTTCCAGTCTAAGCTTACGTGAAGTTGCTCGTGAAGCTGGTATTGCACCCACATCATTCTATCGCCATTTTAAAGACATGAACGAACTTGGCTTGACCATGGTCGATGAAGGTGGATTAACCTTACGTCAAATGATGCGTAAAGGTCGTCAACGTGCAGAAGCCGGTGGGAGTGTGATCCGTATTTCTGTCGACACGTTTATGGAAGTATTGGAGTCAAACCCGAACGTATTTCGAATACTACTTCACGAACGTTCAGGTACCTCAGCGGCATTTAGAGCCGCAGTTGAGCGCGAAATTGAACATTTTATTTCTGAACTTGCTCATTACACCGAGGCCCAGGCAAATCGTACTCCTGTGTTAGCGCGTGCTCAAGCTGAAGCATTAGTTATTTTAGTCTTTAATGCCGGAGCATCAGCGTTGGATTCCAAGCGTAGTGAGCGTAAGTCATTAGCCGATCAGTTAGTACTACAACTGCGTATGGTGGCTACAGGCGCTGAAGCGTTACAGCATAAAATTGACAACCGTGCTTAATTTATCGCGATTATAACCAAACAGGGCGCTAATCATTAGCGCCCTGTTTGTTCGTTAAGCTGTATTACTTACGTTCTAGTAATACTCCTGATTCCATATGATCGGTATATGGGAATTGGTCAAATAGCGCAAAGCGAGTTATTTTATGTGTTTGACCTAAGGTTAACAAATTGTCATTCAGTGTTTCTGGATTACATGAAATATACAAAATCCGCTCGTAACCTTGGATAAGCTTTAATGTTTCAGGATCAATGCCTGCACGAGGCGGGTCAACAAAGATAGTATTGCAATCGTAACTGTCTAAGTCGATGCCTTCTAAACGTCTAAATTGACGCTTTTTCGCCATGGCATCACTAAAGTCTTCAGCTGACATGCGAATAATTTGAACATTATCAACGTGATTAATATCTATGTTGTATTGCGCAGCATCAACTGAAGGCTTGGCCAGCTCTGTTGCTAATACACGATTGAAGTTTTGCGCCAATGCAATCGTAAAATTACCATTACCACAGTACAACTCTAGTAAATCACCCTGACTGTTTTTAGTTGCATCAATAGCCCACTCCAGCATTTTTACAGAGACTTTCGCATTAGGCTGAGTAAAACTGTTTTCAATTTGCTTGTAATGCAATACCTGTTCATTAACCGTTAAGGTCTCAACAACGAAATCTTTGTCTAAATCGATTTTTTGCTTACGCGCACGACCTATAATGTTGACATTGAATTGAGCAGATAACTTTGCTTTTAATAGAGTCGCGTGTTCACGCCACTCTTCATCGAGCTGGCGGTGGTACAACAAAGACACTAAAATTTCGCCGCTTAATGTCGACAAGAAATCTACTTGAAACAATCGATAACGCAATGCAGGATTAGGTGTTAACTCTGCTATTAATGCGGCCATCATTTGATTAATAATCAAACCAGCGGGTAAATATTGATCGCAACGCACTTTTGCATTCAGTGCTTTATCAAACATGTAGTAATATAAGTCATCATCTTGATGCCACATTCTAAATTCAGCACGCATACGATAATGCATAGGCTCAGAAGCAAAGACTTCAAGCGCCGGTGGATTGAAATCGGCAAAGGCCTGTTCTAGCTTGATGCGCTTTCGTTGTAATTGTGCATCGTAGTTTTTAGGATCCATTGCAGCTAAATTCATATCGTCCACCTAATACTGTAAAAAAGGGCGCAAATATTATACTAAATGACGCTGATGTCTAGTATTACGCACCTAAGTATAAAGTGGCCCGACGATTAATGCTGAGCATATACATATTTGGAGACCATATTGTCTGGACCTATTTTAGTGTTTGATTCTGGTATCGGCGGATTGTCGGTAATGAACCAAATTAGAAAACAGTTACCACAACATGATTATTGTTACTTATTTGACAATGCACGCTTACCTTATGGCAACTTATCAGAGCAAGAGTTAATAACTGGATGTGTTGCACTTATTACTCATCATGCACGACGTTTGAACGCCAGTATTGTGGTGGTTGCCTGTAATACCGCCAGTACTTTGGTATTGCCTCTATTACGCCAGCAATTAACCATTCCTATCGTGGGAGTTGTTCCTGCTATTAAACCTGCAGCCATGTTATCGAAGAAAAAGCACATTGGTTTATTGGCTACGCCTGGGACAGTGAAACGAGATTACACTCAAGCATTAATCAATCAGTTTGCCGGAAACTGTAAGGTTGAATTATTTGGGACTTCAGATTTAGTGTTACTTGCGGAGCAGTATGTAGCTCAACAGCCAATCGATATGGATAAGCTAAACGATATCTTAGCACCCATCGCGGCAACTAATATTGATGTACTGGTGCTGGGCTGTACTCATTTCCCAATGATAGCGACAGAAATAAGTCATTATCTTGGCGAAGGAGTAACACTATTAGATTCAGGGGAGGCGGTAGCAAAACGGGTAAGGTTTTTACTGAGTAAAGAAAGTAATGGCAATAAGCAATTACAAGCATGTTATACCAAAGATATTAGCCAAGGGCTTAAAGCAACATTAGTCGATTATGGTTTTAGTGATTTTTCGCTGGTAACCATAACCGACTAACAACACTATTAATTTACTATAGTGCTAAGAACCTAGTTCAATAACGATTAGCTATTTTCCGAATCAGATTCTTGTGATTTGGCTTCTCTTACCTTTAACGTGCGCTCTTGAAAGCTATAGTCGTTTAATTTCGACATTGCTTTTTGTGCGCCCGCTTCAGACATCTCAACAAATCCAAATCCTTTGCGACGTCCAGTTTTACGGTCTCGTACTAAACGAACTGAGTTAACAGGCCCGTACTCACCAAACAATGCCTTTACTTCTCCCTCATGAACACGATAAGGCAAGTTGCCAACATATAGTGTCATTGTAGGACCAACATAAGGTTCGTCAGAAGAGCTTGAACCACTTGTTGGTATAAAGGTGAAAATTAACGTCGCAACGACTACACCAGCAATAAACGCTACCGAAGATGATGTGCCGCCAAACTGAGAAAAAACAAAAGCGCCAAGAAGCGCCGCAATCAAAACAATCACGAATGATTTCTGCATAAAATAATCTCTAATGAATATAAAAATGATAAATAACTGTTAAATACTATTACATACTAATTAAAAATTACCAGATAAACCAGACCACTGTTGAAAAATTGAGCTCAAAAGCGACTTAAATATCAAAAACAAGTAATTTACTAATTAGCCAAAGGTGGTTATTTAATCAAAAAAGCTAAAAAAAGAACGATCTGCATAAAAGTTCAACGCTCGAAACATATCTTGAATAAAAGCGCTTGCACTAAATCTTAAGCTGCCTATAATGCGCATCCACTGACACGGCATACAGCGAAAGCGAAAACCGGTTAGCGTTATTAACAACTACTTAGTGGTGTTG
>NZ_PJCD01000005.1:0-100796 GCF_002836315.1 Shewanella sp. ALD9 | reverse complement strand
AGGTTATTTGTTATTTCCGGCTTGTTTGCGGATAATTTAGCCTGACCAGCTAGTTTTTAAGCATTATACTGTCACAAACCATGAATATATAAGGATTGTTATGCCGACTAATATAAGAACTTACCAAGGAATACACCCTGATTTAGCTGATAACGTCTATGTTGACGAGTCTGCAGTGCTGGTTGGTGACATTAAATTAGACCATGACGCGAGTGTTTGGCCATTAGTTGCTGCGCGCGGTGACGTAAATAAGATACGCATAGGTAAACGCAGTAATGTGCAGGACGGCAGCATATTACATGTAAGCCGTAAGTCTGCGGCAAATCCTGATGGGCATCCATTGATTATTGGTGATGATGTCACTATTGGTCACAAAGCAATGTTACATGGCTGCAAGATTGGTCATCGTGTACTTATCGGTATGGGTGCAATTTTACTTGATGGTGCAATAGTAGAAGATGATGTGATTGTGGGAGCGGGTTCATTAGTTCCTCCCAATAAGGTTTTGCAGAGTGGTTATTTATATGTTGGCAGTCCATGCAAGCAAGTGAGGCCCTTAACTGAAGCCGAACGTGCATTTTTGCCACAGTCTGCTGATAACTATGTTCGTTTAAAAAATGAATACTTAGTAGACCTACAACAATAAGCCTGTTCGTTTAATGTAATGGATCGATTTTTCTTGGTCCATTGCATGTCCCCACTAAAATACCTTACTCCACACATTTTTTTATACTATCTGTTGATAAACTAATGTGGTCTTATATGATAGTAACTCATTTAGTTATGCTGTACTGCGTGTTTGATTGTTGCAACTAAATTCTAAGAGTCACTATATTGAGCTTTATTGCTAGATAGAGTGACTACATACAGTTTTGAATGCTAACCAGTATCGCCGAATATTTAACAAGGATGGTTAAGTGAAAACCCAAAAACGCGTTTCCACCAAATATATCGGCTATCTTGATATTAAGCAGCACTTACTACTCTTGGTCATCCCTTTATTACTTATCAGTATTATTTCATTTACAGCATTTGATACAGGTAGTGCTTATCAATTCCTATCTCTTATTGGTTGTGGTTACACTACCTGTTATGCCATCACATATTTTGTCCATAGACAAAATATGTTACGCCTTTGGCAACATTTGGAACATGTAATCCACATTAACGATACGACTTATGAATTAGTCAATTTATCGAGCCAATACGATTCAGAACAAGCTTTTTTGGATGCGCTACTACTAAAAGCAATAAGTGTTATAGATGATGCTGAAATGGGCAGTATCATATTGGTAGATAATCAGACTAATCAGTTACAGTTTGAATCTGTTATTGGACTCAATATTGATGCCTTGCAAAATATTAACTTTACCCTAAAAGACACTTTTCTATATCGATTGACTCAAGGACGTTGCCATAAAACCGTTGTCATTAGTAACATCAATGCTAAAAACCCCAAGCAATATGATCAATTTGTGCTACCAAATGCTTCAATCAAACCAATTTGTTCCACCTTGTCTAGCCCCATCCGTATTGACGGAGAGCTTTACGGAATGATGAATTTAGACAGTAGCAAGATGGAAGCCTTTGGTGATTACGATATAAATCTGGTGAATATTCTTACATCAGAAGCCGCGAACGCAATTTCACTGTACCAAAAGTCTAAAAAAATTGAGCTCCTGGCTGATTATGATGGATTAACAGGACTGTATAATCGCAAAAAATTTGATGCAACAATTCTACAATGGCAACACCACCCAGAGTTAGCAAGCTATATCATTATTTTGGATATGGATAACTTAAAGCCATTAAATGATCAGTACGGACATCAAGCCGGGGACGATGCATTAAAGGCTTTTGCGCAATCACTAAAATCAATGTGGCATCCACATTTTTTAGTCGCTCGATATGGCGGTGATGAATTTATTGCACTATGCCGTGGCCCCATCGATGTCTTAGAGCAGCAAATAACACAACTGCAGCATGACCTAACGCTGTTAAACCCCGCGATTCATTTTAGCTATGGACTTGCCCAGTATAATCAAGATTGGTCTAACGCGTTTAAACAGGCAGATAATAATATGTATAGCCAAAAGCGACTGAAGAAACAACTGTTGCAGCCTTAAGCTAGAATAATATCACCACTGTCACTAAAAGCTTCTTGTTCAATCAATGCTTCTGCTTGGTCTTCAAGGTCAAAACGACATTGCTCAAATAAACACACGGCATTACTTCCACTCACAATTTGCTTGTCGCAAAGCTCACTGATGGCCGAAAAACTGGCATAACAGTTGATATTAACCCCTTGCTGCTGAGCAACAAACTTCACTTGATTGGTTTCGAGGTAGACTTGATCGGTAAATATCACGCTTTGATTCATTAGTCAGCTGCCTTTTGTGCTAATGATTCACGCAGTTTTAGCATAACCGAACCTGTATCAGGAGTAACCCCACGCCACAAACTAAAGCTTTTTGCCGCTTGACCAACCAACATACCTAGCCCATCAGCGGTTTTACGAGCGTGTTGTTCTTGAGCCCATTGGTTAAAGACTGTGGTTTGTTGGCTGTAGGTCATGTCGTAACAATCTGTTGTTTCATCAACGATAACGCTAGGTAAGGAAATTAATTGTCCAGATAGACCAGCTGAAGTTGAGTTAATCACTAAATCAAATGGCGATATTAGCTCTTCAATGGGTTTAGCAAAAAAGTTACCATACTCATTGAATAAAGCTTGAAGTTGCTCTGCTTTTTCGTGGGTCCGATTACAGATAATCAACTGAGCCACATTGTGTTGTAATATCGGTAAAATGCAGCCTCTTGCCGCGCCACCAGCTCCCACCAATAACACTCGCTTACCTTTCAGCGAACCGAACAGCATTTCCAGGTCATTCACCAAACCAACACCATCGGTGTTGTCACCGCCAATTTTACCATCTGGCAAATTAAACAGGGTGTTTACTGAGCCTGCGAGTTTAGCCATCTCACTGAGTTCGTCACACATGGCAAATGCTTGCTCTTTAAAAGGTGCTGTAACGTTAGCGCCTTTACCACCATCAGCAAAGAATGCCGTTAACGAAGAGTCAAATTGATCGACCGGCGCGAGAATAGCTTCATAGCTTAAGTCTTGCTGAGTTTGCTTGGCAAACTCAGTATGTATAAATGGTGACTTACTTTGGGCTATTGGGTTACCAAATACAGCATACTTATCTGTCATTCGCTTTGTCTCTTCATTAACGATTTAGGGAAACGTCCCACGTAAATCGTGAGATGCTATCGGCTGTAGGCTTCAGGCATTGCCGTTTTTTGTAAATAGCGATCACGGAGCTTGTCTTGACGACTGTCTGTGCTTTGCTCTTCTCCTGCAATCCACATCTTTTGCACTTTACTACTGAACTCGAAAGGATCGCCGCTCCATAATACTAAATCGGCAGGCTTGCCGACCGCAATCCGCCCAGAGTCTAAATGAAAAATATCAGCCACATTTGCCGTCACAGAAGCCAGAGCATCATCATAATTCATCCCGTTAGCAACCGCATTACCAGCACTAAAGCGTAGTGCGTAAATACCATGACTATCACCAGGTAATGCAATGGCTACTTTGACACCCGCGTTTGCTAGTTTACCTGCATTTTCGAGTGAATTATGCAATGCATCAAAACTTTCTGGTAAGTTACGCATGCTATCAATAACCACAGGGATGTTTGCTTGCGCGAGCTTATCAGCCACTAATACAGCATCAGCAGCATTGACTAGGATAAGATCTATGCCTAAGTCTTGTTTAAGTTTAATTAAATGCAAAATATCGCTGGCACGGTCGACGTCGATAATTAATGGTTTTTCACCCGCGAGTACCGCGTGAATAATCTCATCTTCACGACTTGGCACTTCGCTATCATCTTCAGCTGTTTTTTTCGTTTTACTCTTTTTGGCTTGCGCTTTTTTAGCATCCTCAAGTTTATGGATCAATTGCTGCATTCCTGCTGCACGAGAGCCTTCTTCTTTGGCACCTAACGCAACCACTAATCCGGTGTTAGCGGCCAGTATACTGTCCCAATCACCACTTAAGTCTACGGTAAATGTTTGTCCTGCAAAAATGCCTTCGCCACCACCTGATGACACTACATTACGAGTTATCCCGCCTTTGCGAGCAAATGGCACTGTAGATGCCTTGGGGTTGTAAGCTAAACTAGGATCGAAAACAACATCGGCTTCTTTTTCGTAAGCATCACGTGAAGATGCTACCGCACCAATTTCCACTAAGCCTAAATCATTCATACTCGCGATAAAGCCTGGAGTTAATATTGCCCCTTTAGCATCTATCACGGTATCAGCAGTCGGTGATGCCGGATTAATGGCTACAATAGTGCCGTCTTCAATCACAACTGTGGCATCGGTTAATACGCCTTGTTCTGTGGCGGTATGCACTGTGGCATGGATAATTGCTACGCTTTCAGCTTGAACTACACCGCAACTTAACGCAAAGCTGATAGATAAACTCAAGGCAAGTACTGATTTATTAAATAATGTCATTGTCTTGCTCCTTATTGTTGACCTAACATAAAGTCACTTTGTGCCTGGTAGGCAGGGTCTTGGCGGTCATACACTTTAGCACCATCAATAAATACCTGTTCAGCTTGAGCGTATACGCTAAACGGATTGGTATTCCATACAACCACATCTGCATTTTTACCCTTTTCGAGTGAACCGGTCTTATCGCTAATACCCAATGATTTTGCGGCGTTAGCAGTAATCCAGCCAATCACGTGCTCAGCTTTTAAGTCAAAGCCGTTAGCATTCGCGTTGTTCATGATTTTTGCCGTTTCTTGATTAAGGCGCTGAATGGTTACGCCAGAGTCTGAATGCACGACAGCACAAGAGTTTTTAACGGCATCGACCATGGCAACATTTTCAAGCACCATGTCATAAGCTTCTAATTTAAAGCCCCACCAATCTGGCCACATAGCTGCACAGTTACCATTTTCAGCCAATAAATCGGCAATTTTGTATGCTTCAACAGCATGATGGAATGTACCTGCGTGATAACCGAACTCCTTACCTAGGTCGATCATCATTGCCATTTCTTCAGCTTTGTAACAATGGTTGTGAATTAAAATATCACCTTCAAGCACACCTTTAAGCGTGTCTTTCATTAAGTCGCGCTCTGGTGCTACAGGGTTCTTACCTGCGGCATAGTCAGCATCATATTTATCCCAAGCACGTTTGTATTCTGTTGCTTGAATAAACGCTGTACGGTAACCCGCCATATTACCCATACGAGTCATAGGTAATTCGTTACGGCTGCCATATAAAGATTTAGGATTTTCACCACAGGCCATTTTTAATCCATAAGGCGCGGCTGGGAACTTCATCGCTTGCATGGTCGTAGCGGGAACATTTTTGAGTGTCACCCCACGGCCACCAATCAGGTTGGCTGAACCAGGTAAAATTTGTAGCGTAGTGATGCCACCTTCTCGGGCACGATTAAACCCAGGGTCTTGTGGCCATACACTATGCTCTGCCCATACCTCAGCGGTTACTGGGTTGGTCATTTCATTACCGTCATTGTGTGACTCGGCATTGGGACTTGGATAAACCCCTAAGTGTGAATGCACATCAATAATACCAGGGGTAATCCACTTGCCTTTAGCGTCGATAACTACAGCATCTTCAGCGGAAAGCTGTTGACCAACTGCGCTAATTTTACCGTCTTTAATTAATACATCGGCATCATCAATACGTTCACCAGTGCCGGTTAACACAATGGCATTTTTTAACAGTGTGGTTGAATTAGGCAGTATTTGATAAGTACTTGGATACGGATTGGCATTGATTGTGATTTTAGGGTCTTGTTGTTCTGCTGGACTACAACCTGCAATTGCAGTTGATAGCGCCACAGCAACCAAAGAAGGCATTAATTTTGCCATTGGGATCTCCTGTCTTATTTTGCGACTAATCTAACCAAGTTAACTGCCGAAATACAGCCTAATCGTTAAATAATTGGTATCAAAACGTTAACAAAAAAATGATCCTGCCATGACATTGATTTAGATATAATAACCCCGACACTCTTAAACACTGACTTAAACACTGACAATATGAACTGGTTACGTAAATTATTCGCTAAGCCGCAAACCGCTGATGACAGAGATACAGCGAAGTCAAATGCCTACGACCTTATTGGTGGCGACAAGGTTATCCGCACAATTGCCCATGACTTTTATCAACAAATGCAAACACGTCCCGAAACCCAAGCGTTATTAGCGATGCATCGCTCGCCAATGCAAGAGTCTGAACAAAAACTGTATGAGTTCTTAAGTGGTTGGTTAGGTGGTCCGCAACTGTATCAACAAAAACATGGTCATCCGGCTTTACGTGCCAGACACATGCACTTCGCGATTGATGAATCAATGCGAGATCAATGGTTAATCTGTATGCGTGCAGCCATTCAAAACAACATAAAAAAGCCTGAACATCAGCAAGTGATTATTCAGGCTATTTCTGCGCTAGCAGATAATATGCGTAATCGTTAGACTGCAGCTAACCAGTCTTGTGGCTTTAGGTAGATGTCATACAGCTCTGCTTCTGCAGTCCCTTCTTCTGGGGTGAATGCATATTCCCAGCGAACCAATGGTGGCATCGACATTAAAATGGATTCCGTTCGGCCACCAGTTTGCAGGCCAAATAAAGTGCCACGATCATAGACCAAGTTAAACTCAACATAGCGACCACGGCGATAAAGCTGGAACTGGCGTTCGTCATCGCCATATTCTAACTCTTTGTTGCGTTCGACTATCGGCGCATAAGCTTCAATAAAACCGTTGCCTACCGCTTGCATAAACTCAAAGCTTCGCTCAAAACCAGGTTCGTTAAGATCATCAAAAAACAATCCACCGACACCACGGGTTTCATTACGATGCGGTAAGAAGAAGTACTCATCACACCATTTTTTATACTTTGGATAAACATCTTCACCAAATGGATCGCAAATATCTTTAGCCGTTTGATGCCAGCTAACGACATCTTCTTTAAATGGATAGTAAGGCGTTAAATCAAATCCACCACCAAACCACCATACTGGGTCGGCACCTTCTTTACGGGCGATAAAAAAACGCACGTTAGCATGAGTCGTTGGAATAAACGGATTATTAGGGTGAATAACCAATGACACCCCCATAGCTTCAAAACTTCGGCCAGCTAATTCTGGACGATGTGCCGTGGCCGATGCGGGCATAGCGGCGCCCATCACATGAGAAAAGTTAACGCCGGCTTGCTCAAATACTTGGCCTTGAGTTAATACTCGACTCGTACCACCGCCACCTTCTTCACGTTCCCACGAATCTGCTTTAAACGTCGCTTTACCATCGAGCAGCTCTAAACGCTGACAAATATTTTGCTGTAATCCCAACAAAAACGATTTTACTTGTTGTGCGTCTGGCACATGGGAAGAGGTGTTTGACATAGTATTAGCTTCCATTACGAAGAATTTGACCACTGCGAGCATCGATAATGGTTGATGGCTGACGTTGTTCGCCCAGCTTACCTAAAATCAATGCATCAATTTTATCGCTAAAATCAGTGATGATATGTTGTGCATCGACTACCGGTTGCTCACCGGCTAAATTGGCACTTGTCGATACTAAGGGTTTATTGAGGGTGTCGCATAACTCTCGAACTACTGGGTGAGCAGATACCCGTACGGCAATTGAATCAAACTCGCCGCATAATAATTTTGATACGTGTGACTGAATAGGCATAACAAATGTAAATGGCCCAGGCCACTTTGATTGAGCAAACTGCAGTTGTTGCTCAGTTAACTGAGTGATATCAAGATAAGGTAATAGTTGCTCAAATGAACTGGCCACCAAAATTAAGCCTTTTTGCCAAGGACGCTGTTTTACTGCCAACAGTTTCTCGATAGCACTGTCATTATCAGGATCGCATCCTAAACCAAATACAGCTTCTGTTGGGTAAGCTATCACGCCACCTTGTTGTATGGTGGTGGCGACAGCCGATGGCTGCAGTTGTAACATTGGATTTCCTTTCATGGTATAGAAACTATAAAGCACGCTTATATTTACAGGATTTTTGCGGACACTCGACTCGGCTACCAGCCGCACCTTTACGTTCGACTAAAATTCCGAAGCCACAGTCTGGGCACGCTTCATTATGGGGAGGATAGTTTACGATAAACTTACATTTTGGGTAGGCACTGCATGCAAAAAAAGTTTTACCATACCGGCTAGTACGAGATTCTAGATGGCCTTTTTTGCACAATGGGCAAGTTATCTGCTCAGCTTCATTGGTGTGGTCATGCTTTTCAATATGGGTACATTCAGGATAATGCGTACAACCGATAAAAATACCAAATCGACCAGACTTAACAGCCAACTCATTACCACATTTAGGGCACTCAGAACCGCTAATAATTTGGGTTTCGATCGACTCGTGTTGCACTAGCGGACGGGTATAGTCGCAGGTTGGATAGTTATTACAGCCAACAAAACTGCCATGTTTACTGTGTTTAACCGACAACTCAGCGCCACAAACAGGACAAAGTTCAAACTCTTTCTCCAATGCATGTTCGTGGACAGTAAATAGCTGCTGATCAATTTTCGACATGGGTTTCTCTATGAGTAATATTCTATAGACCTAAAAAAGGAGGCTAAGCCTCCTTTCTGTTATGAGTGTAAGCGCCCTTCTGGCTGCTCGAAGATTAAATCTTCCATTTGCTCATAGGCTGACTCATTTCCTGGCACATTAAATAGTACCATTAATACCACCCATTTGAGATCTTCTAACTCTAATGTTGGTTCATCTAACTCCATAACACGGTCAATAACCATTTCACGAGTTTCGACACTGAGCACTTGAATCTGTTCTAAAAACAGTAAAAAACCACGACACTCAACATCTAATTTGGCCATTTCCGCTTTAGTATAAATACGGAATGAATGTTGTGCATGATTACACAAGTACGGTTTATCACTCTCTTGTAGATCAGCTAAGTGCTCTAACCAAGAAAGTGCTTTGATAATATCAACTTGATGAAAACCCGCACGGGTTAACTCTTTAGTGAGTTCATCTTCATCAACTAATAACTCAATCTCACTATGAACATAATTTTCAAATAAATACATGAGGATATCGAACATGGCTAACTCCTCTTTAGTCTGACGTAACCACCGGGCACAGCTGCAACCCACCCTTGTAACTCAAGTTCAAGCATTTGTATTAACACCAGATCTATCGGTTTCCCACTATCCTCAACCACCGAGTCTATCGCGGTTGTTTCATATCCTACACTAGCTAACAGCGGAGGAAATGGCAAATCACTAATATCATTATCCTGTATATGGTGCCGTAGATGCAATTGTTCAAGGTGATAATCTGATAAACAGCCTAATTCTTCTATTATATCGGCAGCAGACTCGACAAGTTTTGCACCATTTTTAATTAAATCATGACAACCTTGGCTATATCCTCCTAATACCGATCCAGGTACAGCAAACACTTCACGATTTTGCTCCATTGCCAACCGAGCACTGATTAATGAACCACTTTTACGGCTTGCCTCAACCACCACAGTACCTAAGCTTAAACCACTGACAATACGGTTACGCCGAGGAAAGTTACCAGCAAAAGGCCCTATACTTGGCCAGTATTCACTGATGACGCAACCAGTATTGATAATGTCATGATACAAGTGTTGATGACGCTTAGGATAAATACACTCTACCCCACAACCCAACACGGCCATGGTCGTTCCATTAACCGCCAAAGTCGCTTTATGGGCTGCACCATCAATACCCGTCGCCATGCCGCTAGTGATCGAAAAACCTTGATTAGCTAAATGACCAGCGAGATCTGCTGCCATATCTAAGCCGCCTCGAGAGGCATTACGGCTACCAACAATCGCAATACTCGGTAATAAAAGGGATTCTATCGAGCCTTTAATAAATAATACCTGCGGTGGATCTGATATTTGCGCAAGTAATGGGGGGTAAAGTGGATCAGAGAGGGTCACAATGTAGTGATTAGGCTGCGAATCGAGCCAGGTTAGAGCTTGCTCTACTTTATTAAAGTCGATATGGCATTTAGCCAACAGGCTTGCCGATAAAGGTAAGGCCTGTGGCTCAAACTCTAGACGTTGACGAATCTCTTCAACGTCCATTTGAGTTAACAATTGTTGAATCCGAGCAGGTCCTAGCCCAGATACTGCACAAACAACTAGCCAGTCGACCAGTTTATCTGAAATTATTCACCTTTAATCGTCAATGGATTTGGTTTGGTCAATTTATCACCCACTCGAACAGGATGGTCATTAAACATAATCAACCCTAAACTGGTTTTATCAAACACTTTAAAAACCATCAAATTACCATGGAAAATATCGGGCATTTTATACACGGTATCTTCTGAAAAATTCGCCAACACTTTATCGTAAGATGAACGGTCAAGAGGGCGAACAGGATTACCATCATTATCGATAATAATGTTTTCGCCATCACGGTACATTGAAAAAACATGTCCAGTCTCAACGCCATCATTGGCACCACGATCTATATAGACAACGTCTAATTTACCTGCTTCGCGAATATTACCTGTTGTACCAATAATAGAAGTAGCAACGCTTAAATCTGCCGCTTTAGGAATAAAATAAGCCGACATTAACGCTTCATCTTCTACAGGTGCAACATGAAATCCACCTTTGGTTTCACGTAAACTACTCAGTAATTCAACTTTCGAGACATCGCCAGACTCAATAACACGTCCACTAGAGGCTAAAATAAGTTCTTGGCCTAATAATTCACCGCTATCTGGAGCAAAAAACTCACGTCCAGTTTGATAAATTGCCACTTTAAGACCTTGCTCAAGCTTTGAGTTCACATAGACTACGTCATTGACCACATGATGAATTGATGAGCTTTCACCACTCATAACTATCGGTAATCCCGCCAACCAAGTTGGATCAACAACTCTGTTCTGCACTAGATAGGGCTTAATCAACGCAAGGTCAACAGGTGGGATAGGACCATCTTTCGATATCATCCGCCCTTCTGGACTCTTTTTAATGTGCTGCTTAACAACCAAACGGGGCTGACCATCAATAAAGACTAATGTCAGTCGATCCCCTGGATAAATTAAATGTGGGTTAGCAATTTGTGGGTTTTCCCCCCACAATTTAGGCCAACGCCATGGGTCATTTAAAAAATAACCAGAAATATCCCATAGAGTATCGCCTTTTTTAACGATATACGTATCTGGATGTCCAGCTTTCAAGGTTAATGTGTCAGCATTGACCCAATAAGAATTTAGACATAAAAAAACAAGTAAAAGTAAGCGTTTCATGGTGCAGTCCATGTTGTTTAGCTCTTTATTAGAGCTTTTTGCTGTTATTGATAGGCTGTAAGGATTAAAATTACCCTAATCGCAAAGGCCAGTATAGCTAACTGGCTGAAATTTGACAGACTTGCTAAGAGTTTATATATGCCATTACTTAATGTTTTACGCTTTCCAGATGAACGTTTACGCACTATCGCTCAACCTGTAACGGATTTCGGTCCACAATTACAGACACAAATAGATAACATGCTCGAAACCATGTACCTAGAGAAAGGTATCGGTTTAGCTGCTACTCAAGTGGATTTTCATCAACAATTGATTGTGATGGATCTACAAGATGAGGTTGAACGGCCAACTATTTTTATTAATCCTCAAATAGTGGCTAGCAGTGGTGACTTGGCTAATGAAGAAGGTTGCCTATCGGTACCCGGTATTTACGCCAAAGTTGACCGTGCAGAATTTGTCACCTTAAAAGCGCTAGATCGTCACGGTAAAGAGTTTACTGTTGAAGCTGATGAGTTGTTTGCTATTTGTATTCAACACGAAATGGATCACCTTAAAGGTAAGCTATTTGTCGATTATTTATCGCCTCTAAAACGTCAACGCATTAAAACTAAGCTTGAAAAAGAAGCTCGTTTAGATGCTAGAGAAGCATAGGAAAAAATTTGAAACCGTTAAAAATTATCTTTGCCGGTACTCCGGATTTCGCAGCTCGACACTTACAAGCACTCATCGACTCTGAACACGATGTTATTGCGACTTATACTCAACCCGATAGGCCTGCTGGTCGAGGTAAGAAACTCACCGCAAGCCCAGTAAAAGCGTTGGCTTTAGAGCATGCTATTCCGGTATTTCAGCCTGCATCATTACGTAATGAAGAGGCACAAGCGGCATTAGCAGCTCTTAATGCAGATATTATGATTGTTGTGGCTTACGGGTTGATTTTGCCAAAGGTAGTGCTTGATACCCCACGTTTAGGTTGTATCAATGTGCACGGTTCAATTTTACCTCGCTGGCGCGGAGCCGCTCCAATACAGCGGGCTTTATGGGCAGGTGATACCGAAACCGGTGTCACCATTATGCAGATGGATATTGGCCTAGATACTGGCGACATGCTGCTCAAAACGCACTTACCGATAGAGGCTACGGATACCTCGGCTAGCCTTTATGAAAAGCTAGCCGAACAAGGGCCAAAAGCCCTAGTACAAGCGCTGATTGGTTTAAGTGATGGAAGCCTCAAAGCACAAAAGCAAGATGAAACTCTGGCTAACTACGCTGAAAAACTGTCCAAAGAAGAGGCTCGTCTTGATTGGAATAAAAGCGCGAAACAGCTTTGGCAAGACATTCGCGCATTCAATCCATGGCCAGTAAGTTATTTTGAACACCAACAAAGCGTGATTAAAGTGTGGCAAGCCGATTACAGCGCAGAACTCTGCTCACAAGCGCCAGGGACCATTATTGCCGCGACCAAGCAAGGTATTGAAATTGCCACCGCCGACGGCAAGTTAATGATTAAAACCATGCAACTGCCCAACAAAAAGCCGCTTGATGTGGCCGATATTCTCAATGCTCGTGGTGATTGGTTTACCGCAGGTGTGTGTTTAAACCAAGAGGCTAACTAGCATGAATGTTCGCGCACTGGCAGCTAAAGCGATTTATGAAGTCCTTGAAAAAGGCATTTCGTTATCGGTGGCTCTACCCGATCAACAGCAACACTTACAAAATGGCAAAGACAAAGCCCTATTAGCTGAATTATGTTACGGCGTTATGCGTCAATTACCACAACTAGACAAGTGCGTGAGTGACTGCTTAGCGAAACCGTTTAAAGGTAAACAGCGTATATTGCATCAATTGCTGATCGTAGGTTGTTACCAACTCTACTTTACTCGTATTCCAGCGCATGCGGCGATTTCAGAAACGGCAGAAGCTTGCAGACAATTACGTTTTGATGGTTTGGTGAAAGTGGTCAATGGCGTATTGCGTAATATTCAGCGCCAAGACAGTGCATTAAATACTGACTCAGACACGCTACGTTTTAATACTCCAGCTTGGTTTATTAAGCGTTTACAACAAGCGTATCCAGATAACTGGCAAGACATTATTGAGCAGAGCCACCAGCGTCCGCCAATGTGGCTACGCAATAATCAGCAATCACAGACATGTGATGCTTATTTAGCGGCACTAGCTCAACACGATATTCCAGCCCAAGCCGGTTCAAGTCAAGATGCTATATTGCTCGAAAGCGCAAAAGATGTCGCAGCATTACCCAACTTTATGGAAGGAGCTGCATCGGTGCAAGATGGCGCGGCGCAATGGGCTGCTACCTTACTTGCTCCTGCAGCAGATGAACTCGTTTTAGACGCTTGCGCCGCTCCTGGCGGAAAAAGTTGCCATTTACTAGAGCTTGCTCCCACTATCAACTTAGTCGCTGTCGACTTTGATCAAAAACGCCTTGCTCGAGTACAACAAAATCTGGACAGGTTACATTTAAAAGCGCAACTTATTCACGGCGATGCGGCAGATATTCCATCATGGTGGCAAGGACAACAATTTGATCGAATCTTGCTTGATGCGCCTTGTTCTGCAACTGGGGTCATTCGCCGTCATCCAGACATAAAATGGTTACGCAAAAATAGCGATATTGAAGAGTTAGCCAACTTACAAAAACAAATATTGGATCATTGTTGGCAATGGCTTAAACCGGGTGGCACCTTATTATATGCAACCTGCTCTATTTTACCGCAGGAAAACAGCCAACAAGTTGAACAGTTTCTAGCACGGACACCCGATGCGAGTTTAGTACCGATAGAGCAACAAGCTCATATCAGTGATATCGGTTGGCAAATTTTGCCTGGGCAAGACAACATGGACGGCTTCTATTACGCGCGCCTAGTTAAAGCAATTTAAGGATGTACCTCAAGCCATGAAAATTATTATTTTAGGGGCTGGGCAAGTAGGCGGCACGTTAGCTGAAAACTTAGTCGGTGAAAATAACGACATCACACTCGTCGACAGTGATCGCGCTCGGCTAAGGCTATTGCAAGACAAGTTTGACTTACGTGTTGTTGTCGGTCATGGCGCTCATCCGAGTGTATTAAAAGAAGCGGGTGCAGAAGATGCTGACATGCTCATTGCGGTAACCAATAGCGATGAATGTAACATGGCAGCTTGTCAAATTGCTTACAGCTTATTTGGTACACCAACAAAAATTGCTCGTATTCGCTCAGAAGCTTATTTGGAGCTGCAAGATAAACTGTTTATCAGTAGTGAAATTAAAAGCGGTGACGCTAAGCCTCGCGGCGGTTTTATTATTGATGAGCTGATTGCACCAGAGCAGTTAGTGACCGCTTACATACAAAGATTAGTAGAATACCCAGGCGCACTGCAAGTACTTGAATTTGCTAAAGGTAAACTAAGCCTCGTTGCGGTTAAAGCTTATTATGGCGGCCCATTAGTGGGTAACGCATTAGCCACATTACGTGAGCACATGCCCAATATTGATACCCGCGTTGCCGCTATTTTTAGGCAAGGCCGGCCTATCATGCCGCGCGGCACGACCATTATTGAAGCCGATGATGAGGTGTTTTTCGTCGCCGATAGTCGTCATATTCGTGCAGTAATGAGTGAGATGCAAAAACTGGATAATTCGTACCGCAATATCATGATTGCGGGTGGCGGTAATATTGGTTTTGGTCTTGCGCAAAAGTTGCAACGTACTCATTCGGTTAAGTTGATTGAACACCGTCAAGAACGCGCGGAATTACTTTCAGAAAAACTGGAAAAAACCACTGTTTTTTGTGGCGATGCTTCAGACCAAGAATTATTGTTGGAAGAAAACATCGATCAAACCGATGTGTTTATCGCTGTCACCAATGATGACGAAGCCAATATTATGTCTGCCCTACTTGCCAAACGCATGGGGGCGAAAAAGGTCATGGTACTTATTCAGCGTGAAGCCTATGTTGATATTGTACAAGAAGCTAACATTGATATTGCCATATCTCCGCAGCAAGCCACTATTTCGGCGTTACTGACTCATATTCGCCAAGGTGATATATGTAATGTTTACTCATTACGCCGTGGTGCAGCAGAAGCTATTGAAGCGATTGCCCATGGCGACTCAAGCACGTCAAAAGTTGTCGGTAAACAGATTGGCAACATTAAACTCCCGCCAGGCACGACTATTGGCGCCATTGTACGTAATGATGAAGTGTTAATGGGCCACGATAAAACGGTAATCGAACAGGGTGACCATGTTATTTTATTCTTAGTGAATAAGAAGTTCATCGGTGACGTAGAGAAATTGTTTCAACCAAGTGCTTTTTTCTTTTAATTTTCTATGTTTAACGTCAAACAAATCATTTTTATCCTCGGTATTTTTCTCTCAATACTGACAGGATTTATGTTAGTTCCAATGGCTTTTGCGCTATTTTATGGCGAAGAAACCATTGGTGACTTTATGATGTCCGGTTTATTTACCGGCTTTATTGCTATTTTGTGCATTCAAAATGGTCGCAACCATCATTTTAGTCTTAATATTCGCGATATGTTTATGCTGACCAGTATCACTTGGTTTGTCGTGAGCTTATTCGCCGCGCTGCCCTTCACTCTTTATCACGGTATTAATTATACCGACGCTTTTTTTGAAACCATGTCAGGCATAACCACCACCGGTTCAACGGTATTATCCGGATTAGACAATATGGACCATAGCATTTTAGTCTGGCGTTCATTATTGCAATGGCTTGGCGGCATTGGTTTCATTGTGATGGCAGTAGCAATCCTGCCATTTTTGAACGTGGGGGGAATGCGCTTATTTAGAACTGAATCATCAGACTGGAGCGACAAAACGATTCCTCGCACTCAGCACATGGCCAAACATTTATTCCTGATTTATGTAGTCTTAACACTACTGTGCACATTGTCCTATCACCTTGCGGGCATGCATTGGTTTGAAGCTATCAACCATGCCATGACCACATTATCAACGGGTGGATATTCCACTTCAGACAGTTCAATGGCGGCCTTTTCACACGAGGCACATTGGGTTGGTATTGTGTTTATGTTAGCGGGTGGATTACCGTTACTGATGTTTGTGCAAACCATACAACAACGCAGCTTACGCTTATGGAATGATCAACAAGTGATAGGCTTTTTACGCTTTGTGTTACTGGTGTCATTCTCATTAGCCTTTTGGCTGTGGCAACATCAGCAAATAGACTTTTTAGATGCATTAAGACTTGCTAGCTTCAATGTTATTTCTGTCATCACCACAACCGGTTACGGTCTAACAGATTATCAATCTTGGGGCTCTGTCGCCAGTGTCGTATTTCTGTTTTTAATGTTTATTGGTAGCTGTTCTGGGTCAACGTCTGGTGGTATAAAAATATTTCGTTTTCAAATCGCATTCTCAATTATGCGTCAGCAGATTAAACAGCAATTCCATCCCAATGGCGTGTTTAAAGACAAATACAATGGCCACCGCATTCAAGATGACATTGTCCGTTCAATAATGGCTTTTTTTATGCTGATGATAGTGGTGATATTATTACTGTCGCTCACACTTGTACTAACCGGATTAGATCCAATGACCAGCTTTACCGGAGCAATAACCGCAGTGGCAAACGTAGGGCCAGGCCTTGGTCCTATTATTGGTCCTGCAGGAAACTTTTCCTCACTTCCCGACGTCGCTAAGTGGGCTTTGGCAATAGGAATGTTATTAGGGCGTTTAGAAATACTGACAGTCGCAGTGTTGTTTCACCCTAAATTTTGGCGTTTTTAATACAGGCTGAGTCGATGGTTAACATAGCGCTGATTAACCTTAGCTTAACCATCTGTTGGGTATAATCACTACGCAGGCACGACAGTCGCTAGTTTGGCAATATGATCAGCATAAACCTTCACATCATTCCAATCGGTATAATCAATAATGGCTGTTGGGTCGGTGGGGCCATCGGTCATTTTCATGATAAGGCGGATCATCAAGCTGTCATACCAAGGCCAAGAAGGGTAATCGACTTTACCGGCAATAATTTTCACATCTTGCGGTTGCCACTCAGATAAAGTTAAAAACTTCTGTAGATATTTATTGTTTTCAGGAATGCGTTTTTCAGGATTGCGAGCCACAACGTTGACGCAAAAAAAACTGTTTGGCAGTTGCGATAAATGCTGCTGATTTTCACGCACAAACTCAAACACCGATTTATGATACGAGCCATATAATACACAAGCCCCTAACGCAACAGCTTGGTATTTAGACCATTCAATTGGCGCTTTATCTTGAAGATTAACCACATCACAATGATCGCCTTTAGATTGAATTTGTTCTGCTATTGCACGGCTAATATGTGCAGTATGGCCACCTCGGGAATAATATAACACTAAAATATTGGCCATTTTGCGATTCTCATTGTTGGATTATTTGCCTCAGTTTGGCAAAAAAAGCCTTTTTAAACCTCTGCAATGATCACAAATTAGAAATAGCTCATATATTTAATAGTTAAAATTGAGATCTCCATGATGCGGAAGTATGATAATGAACAAAACACAGCAAAATCCAACCAGATCGTAATTTAAGGTTATATAAGGACACTCATGAAGCAAGATATCGATGTCGCAACCATGCTTAATAATGCAGAAACGGCAGCACAATGGCTAAAAGCCATTGCGAATCCTTACCGCTTAATGATTTTATGTTTATTGTTAGAACAAGAACTAAGTGTCACAGAGCTAAATGAGACTGTGCCTTTGAGCCAATCAGCTTTGTCACAGCATTTAGCGGTACTGCGCACCCAAGATTTGGTCAACACTCGTAAGAGCTCACAAGTGGTTTACTACACGCTTAAAAATGAGCAAGTCACCGAAGTGATCTCAATACTACATCGACGCTATTGTGCCTAAACAGCTATTATGGCTAAGCAACAACTATGACTAAACAACATCGGATTTAAACATCATAGACGCTTAAGTCACACTGAGAATAAATGGCGTTTCCAATAAGGTATATTAGGCACGCTATTGGGTTTATGAGGCTATTTTTGCGCTGCTATTTGTTTAGCATAGTCATCTACTTTACCCCAATCAGTAAACTCAAACGTTCCCTGAGTATCTGTCGGTCCCTTAGTCATCCACATGATAAATCGGATCATGAACTTATCGAAAAATCGGTAACGAGGGTAATCAATCTTACCGGCAAAAACGCCTAATAACTGAGGTTTCCAGGCAGATAAATTTGAAAATTTCTGCATATATGGGTTGGTTTCAGGGGTGTTTTTTTCAGGCTTTCTTGCCACTACGTTTACGCTAAAAAAACTATTGAGTTTGGTGTCGAGCAGTGCTTGGTGTTGCTCAACAAACTTGAATAATTCTGGTCGATGTTTGCCATATCGAATACTGGCACCAATAACGACTTTATCAACACTCGCTAAATCTTCAGCCTGAGCTTCAGCAAGATTAACCACACTAACTTGCTCACCCTGTTCAAGTAATATTTGCTTAATTTTCTGACAAATTGCCAGTGTTTGCCCATCGACCGTTGAATATAAAATCACAGTATTTAACATTAATTCTTCCAAAATGTGGGGGTAAATAGCACCAATAAGGTGAACACTTCTAACCGACCAAATAGCATTGCCATCACGAGTACCCACTTAGCACCGTCTGAAATACTGGCATAATTTGATGCCACATCGCCCAAACCTGGGCCTAAGTTATTTAAACTGGCTGCCGTTGCACTAAATGCGGTAATAGCGTCCATGTCCATTGCCATTAAAATCACCATACACACCACAAACACTAAAGCATAAGCAGAGAAGAATCCCCATACCGCATCAATAATTCTGTCGGGTAATGCCGTAGAGCCAATTCTAATGGAATACATAGCTTTAGGATGAACAAGTCGTTTCAGTTCACGCGACCCTTGTAGTACTAATAGTATTAAACGAATCACCTTCATGCCGCCGCCTGTCGAGCCTGCACAACCACCAATAAAGCTTGAGAATATTAATAGAATAGGTAAAAACAGCGGCCAAGAATGGAAGCTTTCTGTACCGAAACCTGCCGTTGTTGAAATCGAGACCACTTGAAAGAAGGCGTAATCGAGTGTTTTCTCTGGAGAGTCGTATATTCCAGATTGATACAAGGTAGCGAAACAAATTGCGGTCAATACTACCTGTACAGCGATAAGCACCTTAAATTCTGCGTCTTTTAAATATACTTTGACGTTAATGCCACGACGAGTAAATGCGGCAAAGTGTAAGCTAAAATTGACTGCCGCAATCAACAAGAAAAATGCACAAATCACATTAATCAGCGGGCTTTGAAAGTAACCAATACTGGCATCATGAGTCGAAAAACCACCAATAGCAATAGTCGAAAACGAATGGCAAATAGCATCAAATGCATCCATACCGGCAAAGTAAAATGCCAATGCACAAGCAGTAGTAAGTAAAAAGTAAATGTACCATAAGGCTTTGGCCGTTTCGGCTATACGAGGAGTCACTTTAGTGTCTTTAACCGGACCAGGCACTTCAGCTTTGTATAGCTGCATACCACCAATACCGAGTAGAGGTAAAATGGCCACTGCGAGTACGATGATACCCATACCGCCCATCCACTGCAGTAAATGGCGATAAAACAATATGGACTTAGGCAAGTCATCTAGCCCGACTATCACGGTCGCACCTGTAGTCGTTAAGGCCGAAAACGATTCAAAAAAACTATCGGTCCAACTTAAATCAGGGTTATTAGAAAAAATAAATGGCAGTGCACCTATCGATCCAAGCACCGTCCAGAACAACACCACAATCAAAAAGCCTTCACGCGTTCGTAGATCACCTTTTTGATGACGGTTGGGATACCATAATAAAAAGCCTAGAAAAATACTGACAAAAAAGGCCTGAATAAATGCAGTACCACCACCATCTTTATACAAGATAGCCACCAATGCTGACGGCAGCATGGTGATTGAAAATAATCCCATCAGCAAACCGGTGATTCTAATAATTGTTTTATATTGCATTAAGGGTTCTGTTTAAGTTGTGCTGCGTCGAATTTAACAATTGAGTGACATTTTGGCATAAGTTCGTCATAGCTCAAACAGTAAACTTTACTTGTAGCTGACCCTGCGTCTGGGTAGCTAATGCTTGATTAAAAGCCTGATGGTGCGATTTAGCCAGTTCAAAGTGTATTTCAACTTTTTCGGTAAACTCTTTATCCATCACCACACCATCATATTGAGCAATTAAATACTCAACATCGGTGAGTTGAGCATAATGACATACCAAGCGTGCAGGATACCTTAAATGCTTAACCTGAGTCTGTATTTGCGTTAACCCTTGCTTTATACCCGAAGTATAAGCACGCACTAAACCGCCCACACCCAATTTAGTGCCACCAAAATAACGCACTACAATAACCCCTAGCTCACCAATGTTTGCGCCTTGTAAGCATGCTAGCATGGGTTTGCCGGCGCTACCTGACGGTTCGCCATCATCGCTAGCGCCCATATCAATGGTATTTTCTGGGCTGCCGGCTACAAATGCATAGCAATAATGGTTGGCTCCTGGATATTGCTGCTTTACGTCAGTAAGCGCTAACTTCATATTATTAGGATGTGGGCAATGAAATAACAAAGAGATAAAGCGGCTATGCTTTATCTCTTCTTCTATCAGTACGTTAGCTTGCGGTATTAAATATGACTCAATCAACTAGACCAAACTCTCTCGTCATATTTTCTACTCGGTCTTGATGCACAATGACGTTATCTTCAATGCGAATGCCTCCAAATGGACGCATCTCATCAACCGTAGTCCAATTAATAGCTTGCTTAGCGGTAGCAGATAACTGATTAAGTAAGGTATCGATAATATAAAGGCCTGGCTCAATAGTCAGTACCTGACTAGCGGCTAATACTCTTGTACAGCGTAAAAAAGGATGCGCCTCAGGTGCAGCAATATGGGTTCCACGCTCATCGTGGGAATAACCGCCCATATCATGAACTTGTAACCCCAACATATGCCCTAACCCATGCGGGAAAAAGGCACTCGTTACGCCTTGGGCAACTAACTGTTCAGCAGTGCCATTAGCCAAGCCAAAATCAATCAGTAACTGACCTATATAATGGTGTGTCGCGATGTGCAGGTCGACGTACTTAACCCCTGGCTTCATCTGCTCAATAATGGCTAATTGCACTTTATCCAATGCGACGATTAATTCGTAAAAACGATTTTTCTCGAATGAGTAAGTACGGGTAATATCTGCGGCATAGCCATGATAACTGGCCCCAGCATCAATCAAAAAAGATAAACGCTGCGCAGGCTTAACATGTTCTAAAGCGGTGTAATGTAAAATAGCGGCATTTTGATTTAATGCCACGATATTGCCGTAAGGCACTTCATTTTCGCCTTGGCCAATTTCGAGCAAATAACGTTGCTGAATTTCAAACTCACTGGCACCATCATAAAACGCATTTTTGGCAGCCAAATGTCCTTTTACCGCAATTTGGTTGGCTCTGCGCATGCACTCAAGTTCATACTGAGTTTTGTCTGCACGATGATAATGTAGATAGTTCATTACTGCATCAGGGTTACGAGCCGCAAAGCCCAATACATCAGCCACATCTAAGTGCTCACCAATATACGCCCACGAGGCTAAGTCTTTAGGTAAAAAATCAGCAATTCGATCTGGCTTGGTCAGTAATTGAATATCGAAATGCTCAGTCCAGAAGGCTTGCGGTACATCATTCACCTTATGCCAAAAATCAACTGGGCGATAAAACACTAAAGTAGGCTTATCTTGACCATTAGCGATAACCCAACAATTTGGCGTATCTAAAATAGGTAACCACGCTTTAAATTGCGGGTTCACTTTAAAGGGATAGTTAAGGTCATCTAAAAACTGTCGATGAGGTTGTCCCGAGTGAATCACTAAACCCGAAAGATTTTCACGCTGACAAATTTCGCCTACTCGGCGATTTAATTCCGCCATGTGCGCATGATACAGATGTGCTAACTGATCCATTGACTATCCCTTTGCATGAGTTTTAACCCAATAAGTCTATCACAAACAGAAAAAGACCTCGCTAGATGATAAAAAATTAAACGGCCGTTTAAATTGGGTGTTGTAATTTATCTCATTTAGTCGCACACTGAGAATTAGCTGGTCAATAGATGGCCGAAACTGCTGTGATTCAAGCTTGATAACTGCACAGTAAATAAGATGTGGAAGTCGCTTTTAAGCAATAAGGAAGCAAGCAATGATCTACCAAAGCCCTACCATTCAGGTTGAGTTACTTGAAGATAATATTGCCAAACTGTGTTTTAACGCACAAGGTTCGGTAAATAAATTCGACAGAGAAACAATAGCCTCTCTTGATGCCGCCCTAGACAGCATCAAACAAAATACCAATATTAAAGCCTTGCTGCTGACATCAGCAAAAAGCACCTTTATTGTTGGCGCAGACATTACCGAATTCTTAACGCTATTTCAGCAAGACGATGCCACGTTGCTAGCTTGGGTTGAACAAGCCAACGCAGTATTCAATAAGCTAGAAGACTTACCGTTTCCGACAGCATCAGCGATTAACGGTTTTGCGTTAGGCGGTGGTTGCGAAACCATTTTAGCGACTGACTTACGCGTTGCTGATACCAATGCTCGCATCGGTTTACCAGAAACCAAATTAGGTCTTATTCCTGGTTTTGGTGGCACTGTGCGTTTACCTCGAGTAATCGGTGCAGATAATGCACTTGAGTGGATCACCACAGCTAAAGACCAACGCCCAGAAGATGCGTTAAAAGTAGGCGCTATTGATGCCGTTGTCGCACCAGAAAACCTAGAAGCTGCTGCGATTCAAATGTTACATGATGCCCTTAATGGTAATCTTGATTGGCAAGCTCGTCGCACCAAAAAGCAATCACCATTACAGTTACCAAAACTTGAAGCCATGATGTCTTTTGCAACCGCAAAAGGGATGGTGTTCTCAGTTGCAGGCAAGCATTATCCAGCGCCAATGGCCGCTGTGAATGTTGTTGAACAAGCAGCTGGTTTGGATCGTGATGGCGCATTAAAAATAGAAGCACAAGCTTTCATTAAATTAGCTAAAACAGATGTCGCACAAGCGCTAATTGGTATTTTCTTAAATGACCAGTTCGTTAAAGGTAAAGCAAAGAAAGCCGGTAAACTCGCTAAAGATGTTAACCAAGCAGCAGTATTGGGTGCAGGTATTATGGGCGGCGGCATTGCTTACCAAAGCGCCAGCAAAGGCACACCAATTGTAATGAAAGACATCGCTCAGCCAGCATTAGAGTTAGGCTTGAACGAAGCGGCTAAAATTCTGACAACACAAGTTGCGCGCGGTCGCGCTACGCCAGAAAAAATGGCTAAAATATTAAACAACATCACCCCTTCTCTAGATTATGCCGCTATCAAAAATAGCGACATCGTTGTAGAAGCGGTTGTTGAACATCCAAAAGTTAAGGCCACTGTACTAGCTGAAGTAGAAGGTTACGTATCAGAAGATGCCATTATTGCATCAAATACCTCGACTATCTCAATCAACTTACTGGCTAAAAGCCTTAAGAAACCTGAACGTTTCTGCGGTATGCACTTCTTTAACCCTGTGCACAAAATGCCATTAGTTGAAATTATCCGTGGTGAGCACAGCTCTGAAGAAACCATCGCAACGGTAGTGGCTTACGCCAGCAAAATGGGTAAAACCCCAATCGTAGTGAATGATTGCCCAGGCTTCTTTGTTAACCGTGTATTGTTTCCATACTTTGCTGGCTTCAGTGGTCTACTTGCTGAAGGTGCTGACTTTGCAGCTGTCGATAAAGTCATGGAAAAGCAGTTCGGTTGGCCAATGGGCCCAGCCTACTTACTTGACGTAGTCGGTTTAGATACCGGTCATCACGCTCAAGCAGTAATGGCTGAAGGCTTCCCAGACCGCATGGGTAAAAATGGCAAAGACGCTATCGACATTATGTTTGAAAACAAACGTCTAGGTCAGAAGAACACTAAAGGATTCTATGCCTATTCAGTTGACCGTCGTGGTAAGCCGAAAAAAGACATTGATCCAACTAGCTATGAATTATTAAGCGCTGAGTTTGGTGAATTAAAGGCATTCGAGTCTGATGACATCATCGCTCGCTGTATGATCCCGATGATCATCGAAACGGTTCGTTGTTTAGAAGAAGGCATTATTGCATCACCTGCTGAAGGCGACATGGGTCTAGTTTACGGTATTGGTTTCCCTCCATTCCGTGGCGGTGTATTCCGTTACTTAGACACCATGGGCGTAGCAAACTTTGTTGCCCTAGCAGACAAATACGCACATCTTGGTGGCTTATATCAAGTTACTGATGCAATGCGTGCACTTGCAGCCAACAACGGTAGTTACTACCAAGCCTAATTAGTGGGAAAGGAATTAAATCATGAAACAAGCTGTTATCGTAGACTGCATTCGTACCCCTATGGGCCGTTCTAAGGCAGGGGTATTTAGAAATGTACGTGCAGAAACATTGTCTGCAGAATTAATGAAAGCACTGATGTTGCGCAATCCACAATTAGACCCTAACGACATTGAAGATGTGATTTGGGGTTGTGTGCAGCAAACACTAGAGCAAGGTTTTAACATTGCCCGTAATGCATCATTGTTAGCTGGCATTCCTAAATCGGCTGGCGCAGTAACGGTAAACCGTTTATGTGGTTCGTCAATGGACGCCCTTCATCAAGCGGCTCGTGCCATTATGACTGGCCAAGGCGACACCTTTATTATTGGTGGTGTTGAGCACATGGGTCACGTACCAATGAACCATGGGGTTGATTTTCACCCTGGCTTGGCAAACCGCGTAGCTAAAGCATCTGGCATGATGGGCTTAACCGCTGAAATGTTAGGTAAAATGCACGGTATTACTCGCGAACAACAAGATGCGTTTGCTGTACGTTCTCATCAACGTGCACATGCAGCCACTATCGAAGGTCGTTTTGCCAAAGAGATTTGGGGCATTGAAGGCCACGATGTAAATGGCGCACTGATCAAAGTGATGACTGACGAAGTTATCCGTCCAGAAACAACACTAGAGTCACTTGCCGGTTTACGTCCAGCATTCGACCCAGTTAACGGTACTGTGACTGCCGGTACATCATCTGCATTATCAGACGGTGCTTCTGCAATGTTGGTGATGGAAGAATCTAAAGCTCGCGCTTTAGGTTTAACCATCCGCGCACGTATTCGTTCAATGGCCGTTGCCGGTTGTGATCCTGCAATTATGGGTTATGGTCCAGTACCAGCAACCAAAAAAGCATTAGCACGCGCTGGCTTATCTGTTGCCGATTTAGATCTTATCGAATTAAACGAAGCGTTCGCGGCACAATCATTACCTTGTGTTAAAGATCTTGGCTTACAAGATGTTGTCGATGAAAAGATTAACCTTAACGGTGGTGCAATTGCATTGGGTCACCCACTAGGTTGTTCTGGCGCACGTATCTCGACAACATTGATCAACTTGATGGAAGAAAAAGATGCAACGCTTGGTCTTGCCACTATGTGTATCGGTTTAGGTCAAGGTATCGCAACTGTATTCGAACGCGTTTAATCGTTCTCATACCAAGCTGATACTTTTCAGTTGTATCAAGTGAGTTGTAAAAACGAGCCAAATTGGCTCGTTTTTTTTATTTTAAAATTTTCCTACTTTGGCTAATGTTCCACGTGAAACATGTTTTATGAAAATTAAAAAATAATAAAAAAACTCAATATAACTTTAAAACCACGCAAACTTGGCAAGCTTAAATGACAAGAGTAACATTAGCGCTAATTCGATAGGTAAACATAGACAGCATTTCATGAACGATATTTATACCCAAGCACAACACCAACTCGATGCTCTTGGTCTTCGATGTCCAGAACCTGTAATGATGATTCGAAAAACAGTACGCAAAATGGCAGAAGGTGAAACTTTATTAGTCATTGCAGATGATCCTGCCACCACTCGTGATATTCCTAGTTTTTGTGAATTTATGGATCACACGTTAATTGCCAGTGATATCAGCAAGACTCCTTACCACTATTTACTCAAAAAAGGACTGTAATGAATGACCATCACATTGGAAGCTATCGCGTATAAAACAGCAAAACGCGGCATAATGAAGTCAGCCTTTTGTGCCAATGTGACCTTAGAGCGAGGCGTCGAAAACGATATTTTTGGCAGACCAGGAAAACGTCAAGTAACCGTCATGTCTAAACAGCAGTGGCACACAGCCTGCCAAAAAATTAATGCCGATTTAGACTGGTTAACTCGAAGAGCTAATTTATTGATCAGCGGCTATGAATTTAGCGCAGCAGATGTCGGTAAAACGATCACCATAGGTACTGAGCTTAAACTACAAATCACAGGTGAAACCGATCCATGTAAGAAAATGCAACAAGCTTATTCCGGTCTAGAGCAGGCATTAACGCCCGACTGGCGTGGCGGAGTCACCTGCCGCGTGATTCAAACTGGATTAATACAACTAGATGACTCAGTAAAAATAGATTAGTAAAACCGATAAATCATTTTCGTTTAAGCCTTTCATAATAAAATCTAACGCTATAGCACTCATTGTCTATTAATCGATAACAGACATACGTGTTAACGTCTGTCATTAATTGATACAGATTTGTTGTACACCTTATCGGTAATTTATGCGATAAAGGAACTATTCAAACCGACAAACGCAGTAAAGCCAAATACTCTTTAGGTCATCTAATCATGCAAAATGACATTTCCTAAACGGGTATTAGGCTTGATTAAATCCACTGAAAATAAAAACGACAACGGATAATCTACTCTATGTTGACTCAAAAACTCACTCCACTTTACACCGCAATGGCACTTACTCTAGGTATGTCTAGCTTTGCCTATGCCGAAGATGACAAAGTAAAATGGCACGTAAATGCTCCAGAAAATGCGCCATTAAGTAAAATTGATATCAATGTAACCGAAGGCACATGGATGAACGTCAATGTATCGCCAGATGGTGAACACATTGTATTTGATTTATTAGGTGATATTTATCAAATACCGATAGCAGGAGGCGAAGCCAAACCACTGGCACAAGGTATCGCTTGGCAAATGCAGCCAGTATATAGCCCTGACGGTAAGTATATCGCTTTCACCTCTGATGAAGATGGTGGCGACAATATCTGGATAATGAATGCCGATGGTACCAATCCACACGCTATCACTACTGAAACATTTCGTTTACTCAACAGCCCGGCCTGGAGTCCTGATTCACAATACCTAGTAGCACGTAAACATTTTACCGGCACCCGCAGCCTCGGAGCGGGTGAAGTGTGGATGTTTCACGTTGCTGGTGGCGAAGGCGTTAAACTAACAGAGCGCCCTAACGAACAAAAAGATTTGGGTGAACCGGCCTACTCGCCAGATGGACGCTATATCTACTTTAGCCAAGATGCGACCCCAGGCAAGACCTTTCATTACTCAAAAGATTCGGTCAAAGGTATTTATAAAATTAAGCGCTATGACACCCAAACGGGAGATATCGAAGTATTAATTGAAGGAACTGGTGGTGCTATCCGCCCAACACCAAGCCCTGATGGCAAAACGCTTGCTTACATCAAACGCGATGGATTCCAATCGACACTATATTCACTGGATTTAAAGTCTGGTGAAGAAACTAAGCTGTATGACAAACTCGATCGTGATATGCAAGAAACCTGGGCAATTCATGGCGTGTATCCAACAATGTCTTGGACCAAAGACAATAAGCACATCGTATTTTGGGCTAAAGGTAAAATTAATAAACTTGATGTCGACAGTAAAAAAATATCTGACATTCCATTCAGTGTTAAATCTCAAAGAGATATTCAGCCATCGGTCCGCTTTACTCAAAACTTAGATCAAGATGAATTTGATGTAAAAATGCTGCGTATGGCACAAGTGTCACCTGACGGCGAAAAAGTGGTATTTGAAGCCTTAGGTAAAATTTGGATTCGTGATATTAAAGATGGTAAACATAAACGATTAACCCGTTTAGATGATGACATCAATGAGCTGTTTCCACAGTGGTCACGTGACGGTAAAGACATCGTATTCACCACTTGGAACGACCAACAACAAGGCACCGTCAGTGTGGTTAGCGCCAGAGGTGGTAAAGCCAAGGTGTTGACCAACGAGCCTGGCAAATATGTCGAGCCAACCTTTTCGCCTGATGGCGAATATGTTGTTTATCGAAAGGCTCGCGGCGGTTACATGACACCACGAACTTGGTCACAAGAACCGGGTTTATATAAAGTCGATATCAAAGGAAAGCAAAGCACTAAACTAACCGCTAGTGGCCATCAGCCACAATTCGGTGACGACTCAGACCGAGTTTACTTTATGGATTCAGGAGAGACACCAGAGTTTGCATCAATCGGTATGAACGGTTTTGAAAAGCGTACCCATTACACTAGCGACCATGCTACCGAGTTTCGTTTATCACCAAACGGTGAGCACTTGGCTTTTGCTGAGCGTTTTAGAGTGTACGTCACTCCTTTTGCTAAACACGGTGAAACCATTGCGATTGGTCCTAAAGCAACCAACTTACCCATTACTCAACTGAGTGCTCGTGCAGGTGAAAGCATTAGCTGGAACGGTAAAAATAACCAACTGTATTGGACATTGGGCCCTGATTTATATCAAGCCGATGTAGACACTCAATATGTAAAAGCAGAAACCAAGGTCGATCCAAAAATAACCTCTATTGGCTTTAAAGATAAAGCCGATGTTCCACGTGGAACAGTAGTGTTTACTGGCGGTAAAGTGATCACCATGGAAAATGATCAGGTGATAGATAATGGTGTTGTTATCGTTAAAGACAATAAAATTGTCACTGTCGGTGATGCCAATACGGTGATCCCAAAAAATGCCCAGATTATCGATATTAGTGGTAAAAGCATTATGCCGGGCTTATTTGATGCTCACGCCCACGGCGGACAAGCGGATGATGAAATTATTCCACAACAAAACTGGGCCTTATATTCTGGGCTGTCACTTGGGGTAACGGCTATTCACGACCCATCGAATGACACTACCGAAATTTTTGCTGCTTCTGAACAACAAAAAGCAGGCAATATTGTTGGCCCTCGTATTTTCTCAACGGGGACTATTTTATACGGAGCCAACTTACCAGGCTATACCTCGCATGTAGATTCACTTGATGATGCAAAGTTCCACTTAGAGCGTCTTAAAAAAGTCGGTGCATTTAGTGTTAAGAGTTACAACCAACCTCGCCGGGATCAACGCCAGCAAATTATTGCTGCTGCACGAGAGCTCGAAATGATGGTAGTACCTGAAGGTGGCAGTTTGCTGCAACACAATTTATCGATGATAGCGGATGGCCACACCACGGTAGAACATTCGTTACCAGCAGCGTCTATATACAATGACATCAAACAATTCTGGAGCCAAACTGAAGTACACTACACACCGACCTTAGTTGTCGCTTATGGTGGTATTTCTGGCGAGCATTACTGGTATGACAAAACAGACGTTTGGGCTCACCCTCGTCTAAGCATGTATGTCCCGCATGATATTCTTGATGCCCGTTCAATGCGCCGCACTACCGCGCCAGATGAACATTACAACCACTTTAATGTTGCCCGCGTAGCCAATGAGTTAAACAACATCGGCGTTAAACCTAATATTGGTGCTCATGGTCAACGAGAAGGATTAGCTGCACATTGGGAAATGTGGATGTTTGCTCAAGGCGGCATGAGTAATATGGAAGTATTAAAAACCGCAACAATCAATCCGGCGACAACCTTTGGTATGGACCATCAACTAGGTTCTATTAAAGTGGGTAAATTGGCTGACTTAATAGTGATTGATGGCGATCCATTAGCCGATATCAGAACGACGGATAAAGTCACTTACACTATGGTTAATGGTAAGCTGTTTAATTCAGAAACCATGAATCAACTCAATGGTGATAAACATAAACGTAAGCCTTTTTTCTTTGAAAAAATCTAACGATTAAATTAATCCAATAAAAAGGGTGTTCCACGTGGAACACCCTTTTTTTTATAAATATCAAAATCAATACTGGCCGTAACAATGACAGTCAGTCGTGTGGTCATTCACCATACCTACCGCTTGCATAAAGGCATAACAAATTGTTGGGCCAACAAAGTTAAAACCAAGCTTTTTTAACGCTTTAGACATCGCTTCAGATTCTGGTGTTTGTGCAGGAACTTGGCTTGATGAACTGAAGTTGTTTTCTCTCGGTTCACCGCCGACAAAACTCCATAAAAACTTAGAGAAATCATCACCCTGCTCCACAAATGCTAAATAAGCTTTAGCATTTCTGATGATCGAGTTTATTTTAAGACGATTACGTACAATACCTGGTTCAAGCATTAACGCTTCCACTTTAGCTTGATCGTACTGAGCAATAATACTCGGCTCAAAATTAGCAAACAGTTGTTGGTAGTTTTGTTGCTTTTTAAGAATCGTAATCCAAGATAATCCAGCTTGTTGACCATCAAGACAAAGCTTAGCAAAAAGCTGTTTGGCATCAAACTCAGGACGTCCCCATACTGTATCGTGGTAATGCTGATATAAAGGGTCTTCACTTACCCAGCCACATCGGTTAACTTGCATGGTATGGTTCCATTAACGTTTTTAGTAGTACGTTAAAAAATAACCTACATCTGCCTTGCTCTACAAGGTATAATCATTAACATTTTCTATTAATAGCCTGACAGTAGTAGACATGACGACGAAACACGACGTAAAGACATTTCAGGGTTTCATCCTAACCCTTCAGGAATATTGGGCGCAGCAAGGTTGCGCAATTGTTCAACCTCTAGATATGGAAGTTGGCGCTGGTACTTTCCACCCGCAGACGTTCTTACGTTCATTAGGCCCGGAGCCAATGAGCAGTGCATACGTGCAACCGTCTCGCCGTCCTACTGATGGACGTTATGGTGAAAACCCAAACCGCCTGCAACATTACTACCAATTTCAAGTAGTGCTAAAGCCATCTCCAGATAATATTCAAGAGCTATATTTGGGCTCACTTGAAGCACTTGGCATCGACACCAAAGTACATGACATTCGTTTTGTTGAAGATAACTGGGAGTCGCCAACATTAGGTGCTTGGGGTTTGGGTTGGGAAATTTGGCTTAATGGTATGGAAGTGACTCAGTTCACCTACTTCCAACAAGTTGGCGGAATTGAATGTAGCCCTGTTACAGGTGAAATCACTTACGGGCTTGAGCGTTTAGCCATGTACATTCAAGAAGTTGATAGCGTATACGATCTTGTTTGGACTGACGGACCACTTGGTCGTGTCACTTATGGTGACATTTTCCATCAGAACGAAGTAGAACAGTCTACCTATAACTTCGAACATGCCGATGTCGATTTTATGTTCACCCTATTCGATCAATGTGAAAAGATGTGCATGCACTTATTATCACTAGAAAAGCCATTACCACTACCTGCTTACGAGCAAGTAATGAAAGCATCTCACGCTTTTAACTTACTTGATGCTCGCCATGCTATATCAGTCACTGAACGTCAGCGTTATATCCTTCGCGTTCGTACTATGGCAAAAGGTGTTGCAGAATCTTATTATCAAGCACGTGAAGCTCTTGGCTTCCCAATGTGTAAGTAGAGGTAACGAATGAATTTTGAAAACTTACTCATTGAAGTTGGTACCGAAGAATTACCACCAAAAGCGCTGCGCACGTTAGCTGAATCATTTTTAACGAGCTTTACAGATGAATTAACTAAAGCTGATTTACCTTTTGAGTCTGCAGTTTGGTATGCCGCCCCTCGCCGTTTAGCGATTAATGTGTTGGGTCTTGCATTAGCACAAGCTGATAAAGTCGTTGAAAAACGCGGCCCCGCGATTAGCTCGGCATTTGATGCCGACGGTAACCCAACTAAAGCAGCACAAGGCTGGGCTCGTGGTAACGGTATTACGGTTGAGCAAGCAGAGCGATTAGTCACCGATAAAGGTGAATGGTTAGTCCATCAAGCTAAAGTGGTTGGCGTTGAAACTAAAAGCTTAATAGCTGACATGGCACAACGCGCACTAGATAAATTACCGATCCCTAAACCAATGCGTTGGGGTAACAACAAAACTCAGTTTATTCGCCCGGTTCACACGGTGACTATGCTATTAGGTAGCGAATTAGTTGCAGGTGAATTGCTTGGTATTAAATCTGACCGCATTATTCGTGGCCACCGCTTTATGGGTAAAGCCAGCTTTGAGTTAGATCATGCTGACAATTATTTAGCCGCGCTAAAAGAGCAAGGTAAAGTCCTAGCAGATTATGAATTACGTAAATCGCTAATCAAAGCTGATGCTGAAGCAGCTGCAGCAAAATTAGGTGGTATTGCCGATATTCAAGATGGACTACTTGAAGAAGTGGCTTCACTGGTTGAATGGCCAATAGTGCTAACTGCTAGCTTTGAAGAAAAGTTTTTAAATGTGCCTTCAGAAGCCTTAGTTTACACCATGAAAGGTGATCAAAAATACTTCCCAGTATTTGATAAAGCCGGCAAATTATTGCCTAACTTTATCTTTGTTACTAATATCGAATCTAAAGATCCGCAGCAGATTATTTCAGGCAACGAAAAAGTGGTTCGCCCACGCCTTGCTGATGCGGAGTTTTTCTTTAACACCGATAAAAAGCAAACATTAGCATCTCGTATTGCCAGCTTAGAAACCGTGGTGTTTCAAAAACAATTAGGCACATTGAAAGCGCGTGTTGAACGTATTTCGGAACTTGCAGGTTTCATTGCGACGCAAATGAACAACAACGGTGTTGAGACCAACAATGTAGATGCTAGTCGCGCCGGTTTATTGTCTAAAGCAGACCTTATGACCAACATGGTCATGGAATTTACTGATACTCAAGGCACTATGGGCATGCACTACGCCCGCTTAGATGGCGAAACAGAAGCTGTTGCTATCGCACTTGAAGAGCAGTACAAACCTAAATTCTCGGGTGATACAGTACCAACGGCTACAGTATCGTGTGCGGTTGCACTAGCTGAAAAGTTAGATACGCTAGTGGGTATTTTTGGCATTGGCCAAGCACCAAAAGGTGCGGCCGACCCATTTGCACTTCGCCGTGCAGCCATTGGTATTTTGCGCGTTATCGTAGAAAACAAACTGCCTCTGGACTTGGTAGAGTTAATTGCTAAAGCACAAGCTTTACATGCGACTAATATCACTAACACTAATACTAGTGAAGATGTACTTGAGTTTCTTCTCGCTCGTTTCCGCGCTTGGTACCAAGATAAAGGCATTCAAGTTGACGTTATTTTAGCTGTACTAGCTCGTCGTCCAACCAAACCTGCTGATTTTGACAGTCGTGTTAAAGCTGTATCGCATTTCCGTAGCTTAGAAGCTTCTACAGCGCTAGCAGCGGCAAATAAACGTGTTTCTAATATATTGGCTAAAGTTGAAGGCGAATTACCCGCAACCATCAATTCAGCTCTATTAACAGAACTAGCAGAAAAAGCGCTCGCTGATAAGCTTGTACAATTACAACCACAGTTAGCCCCGCTGTTTGCTGATGGCGATTACCAACAAGCATTAACGCTATTGGCTGACTTACGCGAAAACGTCGATCAGTTCTTTGAAGATGTGATGGTAATGGCAGATGATGAAGCATTGAAAAATAACCGTTTAGCGTTATTAACCAATCTTCGTGAGCAGTTCTTGCACGTTGCAGACATTTCGTTGCTGCAATAATGTAAATTAGCTGTAGTTGAAATAAAAGCGCCGTAAGGCGCTTTTTTTATTGATTACTTCTTATGACTTACTTTTTATGGCTTAAGAGTATCAGCCACAACGTTGGGCTATAAAAGGTTAAGGCAGACACCTTACCCGCATTGATATCAATTTAAAACTGGATAAGCTTTTGATGCAAAACGATAAAATCTTCTTCACTACACTCAACCTGAGCTAACAACACGGCTAGTGCTGGTTGAGGCAATTTGTCGACTTGCTGCAGCATTGAACACTCACTAATAATATTGGCTTTCCAAATAAGCAGTGTCATGCCATCAGTAGGTTTAATATTGGTATTGGCCAATAACGTTAACGGTGTTTCAAAGTGCAGTGGTAATTGCCAACAGCGCGCTAACAGTGCACTTAAGGTCAACGATTTTGTGGTCATCACCTGCTTAAATAGTATTGAATTAGGCTGCTCTCCAGGTTCTGCTTGATAAAAAGCATCCACCAGCATTTTAAAAATCGCAATTTTACCTACATCATGCAGTAAGCCCACTAAAAAAGCGCTGTCTCGTTGCTCGGGGCTCGCTAACTCGCTGGCCAAAAAAGCAACTTGCATAGAATGACGCCAGATTTCAGCCCCAAAGCGTCTAAAATAAATAGGCTTTATATCAATTAACTCACGGGCTAAACTCGCGGTAATAAATTGCCTTAATTGTTGTCGCCCCACTTGTACTAGCGCTTGTTGAATACTGCTAACATCATTCTCAGCTCGTTTAAAAGCAGGCGAATTACATAACTTAAGTACTTCAACACACAACAGAGGGTCTTGTTCAATAAGTTGTATTAGTTCTTGGGTTTCAATACTGTCGTCGGCTAGTTTTTTATCTAGCTCGAGTATTTTGCTGGGCAGCTTTAATACATTTTCCGCAATCGACTGAGGTGAGCTTAATGCCAGTTCAATATTGTGCATCACGCTTCGCTCTAAATTATTCGCTATTCCTGTTGTTGTAGTTTGTTGGTTTGCAAATAATAAACTGTAAAATAAAGCCGACAGATCTAACTGCGATTCAACTGCTTGATGTTGCGTAACCTCTATTGCAGGTACTGGTGCTTTGGATTTGGTTTGCTGACGTTTCTCTGCAGTGCTAATGCCAGTGAATTTGGCCTGTTCATTGCGGTCTCGAACATTAAACAATTTTTTAAAGAAACCAATAACCACTGTAAATAGCCTTATTAAATGTTAAATAAATACTATTATAACCATAGCACTAAAAACAAAAATGGGTGCCAAAGGCACCCATTTATACACTAAAATTTTGTTATACGTCTAAGTTGGCCACATTAAGCGCGTTAGTTTCAATAAACTCACGACGCGGCTCAACTTGGTCACCCATCAAACATGTAAATAGCTGATCAGCAGCAACTGCATCTTCAATAGTAACGCGTAACATACGACGAGATTCTGGATCCATTGTAGTTTCCCACAATTGTTCAGGGTTCATTTCACCCAATCCTTTATAACGTTGAATATATAGGCCGCGTTTAGCTTCACTAATAGTCCAATCTAATGCTTCTAAGAAGCTTTCAACTTCTTTAACACGTTCGCCACGTTGTACATAACCACCCTCTTCAATCATCCCCTCTAATGCAGCACCTAGCTTAGCGATACGCTGATAATCAGATGATGTGAAGAAGTCATAACCAAATAGATAGTTAGTATCAATACCGTGCTTGCGGATTGTCACGCTAGGAGTGTAAACCTTGCGCTCAGGGTCAAGCATTACATTAGCTGTAAAAATAATACCGCTACTTTCACGTTCAACTAGATCTGCAATGAAGCCATTACACCATGCAGTCATTTGCGCTTCGTCACTTAACACTGCTGTAGTCACTTCTGGGTGATACAACATACGGTCAAGTAGGTTGGTTGGGTAGCGTTTTTCTAAGCGCTTAATAATGCGCTCAACTTCACGATACTGTGCCACTAAACGCTCTAATGGCTCACCAGACATACCAAAAGCACCTGGGCTTGGATAAATATTGGTGCCATCGAGTGCTTGAGTGGTTAAATACTCAGTTAATGCTGGCTCATCTTTCAAATACTGTTCTTGCTTACCTTTTTTCACTTTGAAAAGTGGTGGTTGAGCAATATAAATATAGCCACGTTGGATCAATTCAGGCATTTGACGGAAGAAGAAGGTCAACAGCAAAGTACGAATGTGTGAGCCGTCGACGTCAGCATCGGTCATGATGATGATGTTGTGATAACGAGTCTTATCTGGGTTGTATTCATCGCGGCCAATACCACAACCTAATGCAGTAATCAGCGTTGCCACTTCTTGTGAAGATAACATCTTGTCAAAACGCGCTTTTTCTACGTTTAAGATCTTACCTTTTAGTGGAAGAATTGCTTGGTTTTTACGATTACGTCCCTGTTTGGCTGATCCGCCAGCAGAGTCCCCTTCCACTATGTATATTTCAGAAAGACCAGGATCTTTCTCTTGGCAGTCAGCTAACTTACCTGGCAAACCACCTAAATCTAGTGCGCCTTTACGACGAGTCATTTCACGGGCTTTACGCGCCGCTTCACGAGCACGTGCTGCATCAACAATTTTACCCACAATTAATTTAGCATCTGCTGGGTTTTCTAATAGATAATCGTTTAACTGCTCACCCATTGTTTGTTCAACAGCGCTTTTCACTTCACTAGACACAAGTTTGTCTTTAGTTTGCGAGCTAAACTTTGGATCAGGTACTTTTACTGAAATAACCGCAGTTAAGCCTTCGCGCGCGTCGTCACCTGTCGCGTTAGTTTTGCCTTTTTTGTTAAAACCTTCACGTTCCATGTAGTTGTTCAAGTTACGTGTTAAAGCGCCACGGAAACCGGCTAAGTGAGTACCACCATCACGCTGAGGAATATTATTAGTAAAACAGAAAATATTCTCTTGATAACCATCGTTCCACTGCATCGCAACTTCAACGGTGATACCATCTTCGCGCTCATGAGAAAAATGGAAAACATCTTTGTTAATCGGCGTTTTATTACGGTTTAAGTAATCAACAAAAGCACTAATACCGCCTTCATACTTAAAGAACTCATCTTTACCGTCGCGCTCGTCAACTAAACGAATGCCGACACCTGAGTTTAAGAATGATAGTTCACGTACGCGTTTGGCTAAAATTTCAAAATGAAACTCAACATTGGTAAACGTGTCACCACTTGGCCAAAAGCGGAGTTCGGTACCGGTTTTAACCGCATCACCAATTTCTTTGATAGGCGCATCGGGTACACCATGAGTATAAAACTGCTCATAGACTTTACCTGCTCTACGAATGGTTAACTGTAGTTTTTTCGATAACGCATTAACGACCGAAACACCCACACCGTGCAGACCACCAGAGACTTTATAAGAGTTATCATCAAACTTACCGCCAGCATGAAGTACGGTCATAATAACTTCAGCGGCAGAGATACCCTCTTCTTCATGTATCGAAACAGGAATACCACGACCATCGTCTTTTACTGAGACTGAACCATCTGAATGAATGCTAATGGTGATATCACTACAATGGCCTGCTAAAGCTTCATCGATAGAGTTATCGACCACTTCGAATACCATGTGATGAAGACCTGTGCCATCATCAGTATCACCAATGTACATACCAGGTCTCTTACGGACTGCATCAAGGCCTTTTAATACCTTGATACTCGAAGAATCGTAACTATTCTCTGACATATTTATCTCTCGTTGTTATTCAATAACCGTTACCAACCCTTGTTCCACATGAAACATCCTGTTTGGAGGGCTAGATAACGAATCGACTATTGCTTGCGGTTCGATCGCAGTGACAAAAATTTGTGCACCGGTTTCGGTTAACTGCTGTAGCAATAGCTGCCTATGCTGTGCATCCAACTCCGACGGTAAATCGTCGACTAGATAAATACTATTTTTATCTAGTTGTTGTTTGAGCAACTTTCCCTGTGCAATACGCAGTGCACAGACTAATAATTTTAATTGTCCACGGGACAACGCATCCTGCGCCGGTAAATTACCCACGCGCAAACGTAAATCTGCTTTGTGGGGGCCGCTGCCCGTATTTCCAGCGGCTAAATCTCTTGAGTATTGGTTTTCAAGTAATTGGGCAAAATCCGTTTTACTATCCCATCCTCGAGTAAAAGAAACCTTAATATCAATCTGAGGTAAAAACACTCCGATTATACCCTTTAGTAGCACATTTAACGAGTCTACATATTGATTTCGTATATCGGTAACCTGTTCAGCATACCGCACCAACTCCTTATCCCAAAACTGTATTTGGTTATAGGGAGAGTAATTTCTAAGTAATTGGTTTCGTTGCTTTAATACCTTTCTAGTATTCACCCAAGCTTGATAAAAATGTGGGTCAGAATGAAATGCACCCCAATCAATAAATTGACGGCGGGCTTTAGGTCCCTCGAACAACAAAGAAAAACTTTCGGGAGTAATAACTTGAATGGGTAACGTTTCGGCCAGGGTTGATAAACGCTTTACTTTCTCGCCATCAATTTTTACTTCGATCTCACCGCTTCGATGACGACGTAAGCCAATTTTACAATCTCTGTCAGCATCAATTAAATGCGCAAACAAAGTCAGTTTATCGTCATCATGGTTGATCACACGTTGGGATAAATGGCTTCTAAACGAACGGCCCATACCCAAAAAATAAATAGCTTCGAGAATACTGGTTTTGCCACTGCCATTTTGACCGTAAATCAAATTTAAGCCATCACCCGGTTGTAATGATGCTGAGGTAATATTACGAAATGAACCTATGGTAATACGCGATAAACTCATGAAGACCTATTGTGATAACCCAATAAAACGGTAGAAACAAAGAAGGTGCTTTGCAGCACCTTTCATATAGCAATAACACAATAACGCATTACAGACGCATTGGCATCACGACATACATAGAATCTTCTTCTTTGTGGTTCTCAATCAAGGCACTTGAATTGCCATCAATTAAAGTAATTCGTACTTCATCACTGGCTAAGTTATTTAACACATCAAGTAGATAACTGACGTTAAAACCAATTTCTAGCTTATCAGAGTCATATTCAACATCAATGATCTCTTCAGCTTCTTCTTGTTCAGGATTATTGGCAGTTATTTTCAATAAGCCAGATTCAAGCTGAATACGTACTCCACGGAATTTCTCATTCGAAAGAATAGACGCACGAGTTAACGCTTGTTTTAATTGGTTACGACTGGCGATAACCACCTTATTGCCACCCTTAGGTAACACTCGGCGGTAATCAGGGAAACGGCCATCGACAAGCTTACTGGTAAATACCGCGGAACTGGTAATCGCTCTAATGGCATTATCACCAATGGCAATGGTAATGTCCTGGTCGTCACTGTCGAGCAAGCGCGCCATTTCAACCACCCCTTTACGAGGCACAATCACTTGTTTTTCGGGTAATGAAACATCAAGCGTACGATGACTTAAGGCTAAACGGTGTCCGTCGGTGGCAATAGCACGTAATACATTACCTTCAGTTTCAAATAACAAACCATTGAGGTAGTAACGTACATCTTGGTTAGCCATTGAAAACTGAGTTGAATCAATAATCGACTTCAACACGCCTTGCTTTAAGCTAAATTCGATATCCGCTTGGAATTCTTCAACGTTGGGATAATCTTCGGCGGGTAATGTTGCCAATGAAAAACGGCTGCGACCTGAACGCAATAACCATTTATTATCTTGTTGCTCGACCTTTAATTCACTCTGCTCTGGTAATGACTTAACAATATCCAGTAACTTTTTAGCCGGAACCGTCGTACGACCGATATCAATGTCACCATGAATAGCCGCTTGGCCCACCAACTCAACCTCTAAATCAGTGCCTGTTAGCTTAAGTGATGACTCACTAACTTCAACTAATAAGTTGGCTAAAATAGGTAAGTTGTGTCTGCGTTCTACCGCGCCGCACACTAGCTGCAACGGCTTTAATAGGGCGTCCCTATCAATTGAAAATTTCATCGTGTCAACATTCCCTGAATTAAGAAGACAAAGTTCTAATCAAGTTAGCATAATCTTCTTTAATATCATGACTTTCTTCGCGCAATTGGGCGATTTTACGACAAGCATGTAACACTGTCGTATGGTCACGACCACCAAAAGCATCACCAATTTCCGGTAAACTTTGGTTAGTAAGTTCTTTAGATAGCGCCATCGCCACTTGTCTAGGCCTTGCCACACTGCGAGAACGGCGTTTAGACAGCATATCTGCCATTTTTATTTTGTAGTATTCAGCAACAGTCTTCTGAATATTATCTATAGTGACTAATTTTTCTTGTAGTGCCAAGAGATCTCTTAATGCTTCACGCACAAAGTCGATAGTGATTGGGCGGCCAGTAAAGTTAGCATTAGCAATCACGCGGTTTAGTGCACCTTCTAATTCACGTACGTTTGAACGTAAACGCTTGGCAATAAAGAATGCCACTTCATCAGGTAGGTTTATTCCGCTCTCTTGTGCTTTACGCATTAAAATCGCTACGCGGGTTTCTAATTCAGGTGGCTCAATAGCAACCGTTAAGCCCCAACCAAAGCGAGATTTTAAGCGATCCTCTACCCCATCGATCTCTTTCGGATAACGGTCTGAGGTTAAAATAATTTGATGATTACCTTCTAACAATGCATTAAAGGTATGGAAAAACTCTTCTTGTGAACGATCTTTATTGGCAAAAAATTGAATGTCATCAATAAATAGCGCATCAACACTACGGTAATAACGCTTAAATTCTTCGATCGCGTTATTTTGCAGCGCTTTAACCATGTCCTGAACAAAACGCTCAGAATGCATATACACCACTTTGGCATTGGGATTATTTTTAATAATGCCATTACCTACAGCGTGTAAAAGGTGAGTTTTACCTAAACCAGTGCCGCCATATAAAAATAACGGATTATAAGCACCACCAGGATTTTCAGAAACTTGCAATGCAGCAGCTTTACCTAACTGGTTCGATTTACCTTCAACGAAGTTATCAAATTGGTAAGTAGGATTAATATTGCTGCGATGATTAGGGTTAATAATCGGTTCAGCCTGGGTATTAAAGGACGTGGTTCCTACCTGGGCTTTAGTTTGGCGATTAACAGGCTTAGCCGCTACAGGAGCTGGCGCAACCGGACGAGCTGAAGGACGGCTACCAATATCAAAACGTAACTTAGGTGCATTACTGCCCATTTGTTCAGTAAAAAATTGATTAATGATATTGATGTATTTATCGCGTACCCAATCCAGCACAAAACGATTTGGCGCATACAAAACCAAAGTATCACCATCCATTTCAGCCTGTAACGGACGGATCCACATACTGAACTGCTGTGCTGATAACTCGTCTTGCAGTCTGCCGATACATTGTTGCCAAAGTGAAACCGCCACTTATTTATCCCCAAATATCTTTAATCAAAGGAGGTGTATTCTATAGGGAGATCACAATGATCGCTATCCTTTAAAGAAGAATTATCCCCAGCGGGATCATTCTGTGTATATATCTGAGATCAGCGAAGATCAAAATCGATCCATTAATTGCAAGATTCAAGCAAATCCAGCTTTATTAACCGATCCACCTTGATCTATAATAGCATTTCTTTGATCTACTGAAACAACGAAAGATCCACAAGATATAGTGTCTGTACACAGACTTATCCACATCTTCTGGTGCTTAATCGATAGTAGCTTCAAATAAAGATTGGCAGAAATTTGTCATATAAGTACTTTCGTTATTGACGAGGCTACTTAAAGTGATTACAATTCGGCCTCTTTTTTGCCCTTACCTCTAATGTTGGAGATAAGGTAAATTCACTAACAAAGACGGATTGCCATCATGAGTAAACGTACTTTTCAACCTAGCAACCTGAAGCGCAAGCGTTCTCACGGCTTCCGCGCTCGTATGGCTACTGTAGGCGGCCGTAAGGTCCTTGCACGTCGCCGTGCGAAAGGTCGCGCTCGTTTATCTGCGTAAGTAGATAACTAGGTGACTAGCTATACCTTTTCGCGGGAGTTACGTTTGTTAACTCCCGCGCAATTTAAATCTGTATTCTCCAATCCAATCAAAGCATCCTCTGCTGAAATAACTCTGCTCGCAATTCCAAATTCAGAGCAACATCCTCGTTTAGGATTAACTGTGGCCAAACGTTTTGTTAAACGTGCAAACCAACGTAATCGTATTAAACGTGTGATAAGAGATAGTTTTCGTTTACATCAACACGACATCCCAGATATAGATATCGTTGTATTAGTCAGAAATGGCGTGATGGAAATGGAAAATGCAGAACTACACAAATTAATAGAAAAGCTATGGCGCAAACTCAGTCGCCGTTACAATGGCTAGCAACTACGGTTATCCGTGGTTACCAAATTCTTATCAGCCCTTTATTGGGACCGCGGTGTCGGTTCAATCCAACTTGTTCTTATTATGCTATCGAAGCAATAAAAACACATGGAACAGTGAAAGGTAGTTGGTTTGCAATGAAACGCATATTAAAATGTCACCCTTTACATCCCGGCGGTAGTGATCCCGTCCCCCCTAAAAATGACAGGTGTAATAAATAGGCTATGGAATCTCAACGCAATATATTGCTAATCGGTCTGCTGTTTGTCAGCTTTTTAATGTGGCAACAATGGCAAACAGATAAAGCACCAAAACCGGCAACAGCTCAAACTGTTACCCAAACTAACGCCGCCTCACAACACAGTGCTGACGTTCCAGAAGCAGATATCTCTGGGGAACCAATAGAATTACCTGCAAATAAAAACCTTATTAGCGTTAAAACTGATCAGCTTGATATTAAAATCAGCCCGATTGGTGGTGACATAGTTTATGCCGCATTAGTGGAACATAAACGCGAAATTGACAGTAGTGACCCATTTGTCATTTTAGAACAAAAGAACAATTTCACTTATATCGCCCAAAGCGGACTTATTGGTCGTGATGGTATTGATAGTAGTGCCAATGGTCGAGCTGCTTATAGTGTTCAAACCAATTCATATTCTTTAGCTGAAGGTAAAGACACATTAACCGTGCCATTTACTTATACAGCAGACAACGGTGTCACCTACGTAAAAACCTTTACGTTCACCCGTGGTCAATATGATGTCGGCGTAGATTACAGCATCAACAATACTTCGGCTGCACCGTTACAAGTGCAAATGTATGGTCAAATTAAGCAAACGATTAAAGAATCTGAAAGCAGCATGATGATGCCAACCTATCGTGGTGGTGCTTTCTCGGCTCAAGATACTCGTTATGAGAAATATAACTTTGACGATATGGCTGACAAAAATCTTGCTAAAGTAACACAGGGTGGTTGGGCAGCAATGCTACAACATTACTTTGTGTCAGCTTGGGTGCCGCCAGCAACAGATTCAAACACCATTTTCTCAAGTATGAGTGCTGGTGGAATGGCTAATATTGGTTTCCGTGGTGCGGTATATGATATTGCTCCTGGCGCAACTCAAGAAATTAGCTCACAGTTTTATGTTGGCCCTAAAAACCAAAAAGAGCTTTCAGCTATTTCTGAAACCTTAAACTTGGTTGTTGATTACGGTTTCTTATGGTGGTTAGCGATTCCAATCCATTGGTTATTGATGTTCTATCAATCATTTGTGGGCAATTGGGGTGTGGCTATTATTTTGATCACTCTCACCGTCCGTGGTGGTCTATATCCGCTGACTAAAAAGCAATATACCTCTATGGCCAAAATGCGTAATCTACAGCCTAAATTGGCAGAGATGAAAGAACGCTTTGGTGATGACCGTCAAAAGATGGGTCAAGCTATGATGGAGCTGTATAAGAAAGAGAAAGTAAACCCTATGGGCGGTTGCTTACCTATTCTATTACAAATGCCAATCTTCATTGCACTATATTGGGTGCTACTAGAAAGCTATGAATTACGCCACGCGCCATTCATGCTTTGGATTAATGATTTATCGGTCCAAGATCCATACTATGTATTGCCATTGTTAATGGGCTTATCAATGTTCTTGATGCAGAAAATGCAACCGGTAGCGCCAACAATGGATCCAATGCAAGTAAAAATGATGCAGTGGATGCCAGTAATCTTTACCGTATTCTTCTTATGGTTCCCAGCAGGTCTAGTACTTTACTGGCTAGTGGGTAACTTAGTTGCAATCACACAGCAGAAAATTATTTATGCTGGCCTTGAGAAAAATGGCATAAAATAAGCCTAAGCTCAATGTTGTATAACTGATTAAAAAGGCGGCTGATTAGCCGCCTTTTCCTTTATCAATTTTATAGGTAATACCGTGACAACAGACACTATTGTGGCACAAGCCACCGCCCCTGGACGAGGTGGCGTAGGCATCATTCGTATTTCTGGTGATTTAGCCACTAATGTCGCGACAGCGATTATTGGCCACATACCCAAAACGCGTTACGCAGAATATTGTGACTTTAACAATGCTGACGGTCAGGTGATTGATCAAGGGATTGCACTATTTTTTAAAGGACCAAATTCATTTACCGGCGAAGATGTCCTAGAACTGCAAGGCCATGGCGGTCAAATAGTACTCGACATGCTAATTAAGCGAGTGATGGAAATAGACGGTATTCGTATTGCTAGACCAGGTGAATTTAGCGAACAAGCCTTTATGAACGATAAACTCGACTTAACTCAAGCAGAAGCGATTGCTGACTTAATTGACGCCACCAGTGAACAAGCAGCAAAAAGTGCCTTGCAATCACTACAAGGTGAATTCTCAAAAGAAGTTCATGAGCTTGTCGACCAAGTCACCAACCTGCGTTTATATGTGGAAGCCGCGATTGATTTCCCCGATGAGGAAGTCGACTTTCTATCCGATGGTAAAATTGCCAACGCCTTATATAAAATCATCGATAAGCTAGACACAGTGCAAGCCAGCGCCAAACAAGGTTCAATCATCCGTGAAGGAATGAAAGTTGTGATTGCCGGCCGTCCTAATGCTGGTAAATCAAGCTTACTCAATGCATTAGCCGGTAAAGAATCGGCAATTGTGACTGAAATAGCAGGCACAACTCGTGACGTATTGCGCGAGCACATCCACTTAGACGGTATGCCGCTGCACATTATCGATACGGCAGGGTTACGAGACACTCTAGACACTGTTGAACAAATCGGCATAGAACGCGCATGGGCAGAAATAGCCAGTGCCGATAGAGTCTTGTTTATGGTCGATGGCACCACAACTGACGCCATAGATCCGCACGAAATTTGGCCTGACTTTATCGACCGTCTACCAGCAAAGCTGGGAGTGACAGTGATACGTAATAAAGCTGACCTAACCGGTGAAACCTTAAATAACACCGAAGAGCAAGGTTACAGCGTTTATAGGATATCAGCTAAAACAGGTTTAGGGGTTGATGAGTTAAAGCAACACCTCAAATCATTAATGGGTTACCAAAGTAACTTAGAAGGTGGCTTTATTGCCCGCCGCCGCCATTTAGAAGCACTCGATCTTGCTGCAAATCATTTACAACTGGGTAAAGAACAACTTGAAGTGTATTTAGCTGGAGAGTTACTGGCAGAAGAACTGCGCATGACACAAATGGCCTTATCTGAGATCACCGGTAAATTCACCTCAGATGATCTATTGGGCAAGATTTTTGGCTCATTCTGTATTGGTAAATAGTGTATCGGTAAATAGGTGTAAATTGATGAAACTCGCCAATCACGTCGTGATACTCGACTTTGAAACCACAGGATTATCACCAGATAACGGTGACCGAGCCATAGAAATTGGTGCGGTTAAGTTAGTTAATGGTCAAATAGTCGATACTTTTCAGGAATTGATTAATCCTGGTCGGCGAGTCAATAGTTTTATTGAGCAATACACTGGTATTAGTAACGATATGCTTAAACATGCCCCTGCGTCCAAACAAGTCATGGGGCAGTTTGCTAAGTTTATTGATGGTTTTAATTTGGTGGCACACAATGCCAGCTTTGATAAAAAGTTTCTCGATGCTGAGTTTAGCCATAGCAAACTGTATTACACTGGTCAGTTTGCTTGCTCGTTATTATTATCAAGGCGGATAAGCCAAGATGCCCCCAACCATAAGCTTGGCACGCTTGTAGATCATCACCAGTTACCTAACGATGGTGTGTTTCACCGCGCTTTAGCCGATGCCACCATGACCAGCCATTTATGGTTACATCAAATAGATCTATTACAACTACAGCTGCCCAAGCAAGCGATTACCATTGATATGATCAATAAAATATCCAGCCTACCAAAAGCGCAAATTGCGCGTTATTTGCGAACGATGAGCTAGTTACAACTCTTGCGATAACTTATCGACCAGCAATCTCACTTTGGGTGATAAATGGCGATTATGCGGATACAAAGCCCAAATACCTTCTTTAGGTTGTTGAAAAGGTGCCAGCAATACCACTAACTCCCCTTCAGTAATAGCATCATTGACGTAATATCCCGGTAACTGCACAATCCCCAAACCACAAATAGCCGCATTTAATAAACTTAAACCACTACTACAGGCTAAAGATCCATGCACTTTTACCGTCTTGGGTTTACCTTGCTCAACAAAATGCCAATGAGACTGACTGCCAATTAAACAATTGTGCTGGCTCAACTCTGATAATGCATAAGGCGTACCGAATTTAGCGATATAACTCGGGGCTGCGCACACATATTGGCTGCGACTCGTAAGCCGCTTTGCCATCATGGTTGAATTTGTTAACCGCCCTAACCTAATAGCCAAATCATAACCACCATCCACCAAGTCAAGTTGCTGATTAGTCAGCTCACAAATCACTTCAATGTCAGGATATTGCTGCATAAAATCAATGACTATCGGCATGATAAACTTTTCACCGTAAGTCACTGGTGCAGTAATTCTAATCAGTCCTTGAGGCTTATCTTTTAAGCTTGAAATAGCACGTTCTGCTTCATCAAGACTGTTTAATACTTGGCGACAATGCTGATAATAAACCGTACCTTCTTCGGTTAACGATACTTTGCGGGTGGTGCGATAAAATAATTTGGTGTTTAAACGGTTTTCAAGCTGACTAATTTGTCGACTCACCTGCGCGGTAGAAATACTCAAACGCTTGCCAGCCACTGTAAAACTGTCAGTTTCGGCCACAGCCACAAATTCAAAAATGCCTTCCCACTTCATCATTATTACATTCTCGTAAAAGTCATTTGCAAAATAAGCTAATTATCATTCTATGATAAACAAATACAATGGCTAAATACACTACACTGTAGTAAAACCACTTAACCATGTTGACCATGGTCGTTAATGTTAAGGAAATCATTTATGTCAGCACAATTTATTAAATCCAAAGCCGCTATTGCTTGGGGACCTGGCCAACCACTATCGGTAGAAGAAGTCGACGTAATGTACCCAAAAGCGGGTGAAGTCATGGTACGTATTGTGGCATCTGGCGTTTGTCATACCGATGCTTTCACGCTTTCAGGTGATGATCCTGAAGGGGTATTCCCGGCGATTCTTGGTCATGAAGGCGGCGGTATTGTTCACATGGTCGGTGAAGGCGTTACTAGCGTACAAGTCGGCGATCATGTTATTCCGTTATACACAGCAGAATGTGGAGTATGTAAATTCTGTACTTCTGGTAAAACCAACCTTTGCAGCGCAGTGCGTGAAACTCAAGGTAAAGGGTTAATGCCAGACGGCACCACGCGTTTCTTTAAAGATGGTGAGCCAATTTTTCACTACATGGGTTGTTCAACATTTTCTGAGTACACAGTATTACCGGAAATATCATTAGCCAAAGTCAGTAAAGATGCGCCATTAGAAGAAGTATGTCTATTAGGCTGTGGTGTGACTACCGGTATGGGCGCTGTCTTGAAAACAGCTAAAGTTCAAAAAGGTGATACTGTCGCTATTTTTGGTTTAGGCGGTATTGGTCTATCGGCAATTATTGGTGCCACCATGGCTGGCGCCAGCCGAATTATTGGTATTGACCTTAACGAATCTAAATTCGAACTTGCCAAAAAGTTAGGGGCAACAGACTGCATTAACCCTAAAAACTTTGATAAGCCGATTCAAGAAGTGATTGTAGAAATGACCGACGGTGGTGTCGATTTCTCATTTGAATGTATTGGTAACGTCAATGTAATGCGCAGTGCATTAGAGTGCTGTCATAAAGGTTGGGGCGAGTCCGTCATTATTGGTGTAGCAGGTGCAGGCCAAGAAATATCAACCCGTCCATTCCAATTAGTTACTGGTCGCGTATGGCGTGGCAGTGCATTTGGTGGCGTTAAAGGACGTAGCGAGTTACCAGGTATTGTTGAACAATACTTAGCAGGCGAATTTAAACTTGACCACTTTATTACTCACACCATGGGTATTGAAGGTATTAACGATGCATTTGATTTAATGCACAAAGGTGAAAGTATTCGCAGCGTGATCCACTTTGCCAAATAACGCTTAATTTATCATGACAGATGCAGTTAAGTGTAAAACGACTTAGCTGCCTTCTGACAAATAAGGACACATAATGACCATTGAAAGTATCAGCAGTACCAAAGCATTTGGTGGTTGGCATAAACAATACAGTCATCAATCAAGTATGCTTAATTGCACCATGCGGTTTGCTATTTACTTACCGCCACAAGCCGAAAGCCAAAAAGTGCCGGTTTTATATTGGTTGTCAGGGCTCACCTGTACTGATGAAAACTTTATGCAAAAAGCAGGTGCACAACGCATAGCAGCAGAGTTAGGCATGGCTATTGTCGCACCCGATACCAGCCCTCGAGGTGAAGGTGTTGCAGATGATACCGACGGCGCTTATGACTTTGGTTTAGGTGCAGGCTTCTATCTAAATGCCACCAAACCACCCTTTAGTCAGCATTACCAAATGTATGATTACGTGGTAAACGAATTGCCAGCACTGATTGAAGCCCATTTCCCAGTAACAGAGCAACGCAGTATTAGCGGCCACTCAATGGGTGGACATGGCGCGTTAACCATAGGATTAAAAAATCCGCACAGATATAACAGCCTGTCAGCATTTAGTCCGATTTGTCACCCAATGGACTGCCCATGGGGCATCAAAGCATTCCGTGGTTATTTAGGTGATGATCAGCAGCAATGGCAACAATACGATAGCTGCGAGTTAATGGCCAATAGCCAACAATTTGTGCCCACGCTGGTGGATCAAGGCAGTAATGACAACTTTTTAGACGAGCAGTTAAAACCACAAGCCTTAGTTCAAGTAGCTAAAGACAAAGGTTATCCGCTTGAACTAAGAATGCAGCCAGGTTATGACCACAGCTATTATTTTATCGCAACGTTTATTGAAGACCATCTGCGTTTTCATGCTAAGCACTTAGCACTTAGCACTTAGCACTTAGCACTTAGCACTTAAATAAAATACAATATTTGATAGTTTTAATGAATCAATAAAAATGAAAACGAGCCATTTTGGCTCGTTTTTTTATACATTACAGTTAACGATTAGCATCTAACCGAGAGAAATAATCTTTTGCTGCAGCCCTAACTTTAGGAGCTAACAATAAAGCAGACGTCATCGTCGGTATCGCCATCAATGCATAAGCAGCATCAATAATATTAACAATTTCTTGCAAGCTGGCTGTCGCAGCAAACAAAATAGCTAATAAATAAAAGTACTGATAAAAACGAATACGTTTACGACCAAATAAAAAGGCAAAACATTGGCCACCATAAAATGCTTGAGTAAAAATGGTGCTAATACTAAAAAACACCACACATAAAATAAGCAAATATGGTCCAATACCTGGCATCGTAATTTCAAATGCCTGCGCCGATAAATTTACCCCTTCAGCATCAGTACCTTGCCACACACCCGAGATTAAAATAATCATCGCTGTTGCAGTGCAGACTAATAATGTATCAATAGCAGGGCCTAACATGGCCACTAAACCTTCTTTTACTGGTTCATTAGTTTTGGCACTGCCATGAGCCATAACCTCTGTACCAATTCCGGCCTCATTCGAAAATGCAGCTCGGCGAATACCAATTAACATTGTCCCTAAAATTCCGCCGCCAACCGAATTTAACGAAAATGCTTCACTGAAAATAAGACTAAAATAGCCAGGTACTTGCTCAATATTTGACACAATCACATAAGCGGCACAACTCATGTAAATTAAGATCATCATCGGCACAACTTTAGATGCTACGGTCGCAATACGCTTAATTCCACCAAGAATAACGCTTGCCACTATCACCATAACAACGATCCCTAAACTCAAATCAAGCCAAAAAGTCGATTGATCCGCCGGAAAATGACCCGGTTTAACAAATAACCACTCGCGGATTATCTGTACTAATTGATTTGAGTTAAACAGCGGGAAATTACCAATTAAGCCAACAACACAGAAAAATACCGCTAAAAAATGCCATTTTTTAGTTAACCCTTGAGTAATAATGTACATAGGGCCACCCTGTACATCACCATTTTCATCTTTACCACGATACATAATAGCCAAAGTACAAGTAAAAAACTTGGTCGCCATACCAACAATAGCGCTGATCCACATCCAGAAAATAGCTCCCGGACCACCGACCATAATAGCCACAGCAACACTACCAATATTTCCCATTCCCACGGTACCGGCCATAGCACTGGATAACGCCCCAGCATGGCTGATATGCCCTTCGGCGCCATCATCAGGATATTTACCTCTCACGACATTAATAGCGTGACCTATGTACCTAAAAGGCACAAAACGAGAATAAATAAGGAAGAATAAGCCACCGCCAACGAGTAAAATAAGCATGTGAGGACCCCATGCAAGGTCAGCTAGCTGTTTAGTAATATCAGCAAGATTCATTAAAACCTGTTGTTTTATTGTTAAATAGTAATTAAGAAAATACTGATATTACTCGCACAGCGCAATGAAAAATAAGCGTAAAATAGATGAATAAATTTAATAATTCGGAGTCAAGATGGCAAAAGTAGCATTATTAGTAGGCACAACATTAGGCGGTTCAGAATATGTTGCCGATGAAATGGCAGCTCAACTTGATGAGTTAAACCATCAAACAAAGGTATTTATTGAGCCTAATATAGATGAATTAGCAGATTTTTCAGTGTGGATCCTTGTATGTTCTACTCATGGAGCAGGCGATCTTCCCGACAACATAGTGCCATTTCATAAGCAATTAATGATCGAAGTGCCCGATCTTAACCATATAAAGTTCGCTTTATGTGCAATTGGTGACTCTAGTTACGATACTTTCTGCCAAGGGCCAGAAAAAATAACCGCACTACTTTTGCAAAATGGATCTAAAGCCATTGTGGATAAGATCCAAATCGATGTGCAACGAGACCCAATACCAGAAGAACCTGCTCTAGCGTGGTTATTGCAATGGCAACATCTTATCTAAGCATATAGATATCCGATCATTGTCTGCATAAATCGTGATCAACTCACAGATTAGATCATACTTATCCACAATATATTACTTATAAGTATAAGTTTGTGGATAAGCTATTATTTTTAGCGATCATAACTCTGTACTATTCACAGTCCGATCTGCTCAATGATCACCCTTGTGGATAACTACCCGATCTATCCCCATGTTATCTTGAGTTTGATCGCGATCAGATCACAGGTTAGTTTTAACTTTACCGTATGATTTTAAACAGAAATAAAAGTTATCAACAGAAAAGTCCGATCCTAATAATAAACATAATAAAAAGATCTATATAAAGATCTTAAGATCTATTAAGCAAACCGCATCTTGATCAATCAATGAAAAATGATCGTTCACGTTCAGACAAGCAAGTGCTAAAATGATCCAATCGAAAAAAGAATAAATTCGAATTTAACTTTCTTAGCTATCAAAGGTCAGATAATGCATTTTCATGAACGGTTTGATGTAATTGTTGTTGGTGGTGGTCATGCCGGAACTGAAGCAGCACTTGCAGCTGCAAGAATGGGCTCAAAAACATTATTGTTGACCCATAACATCGACACACTTGGCCAAATGTCTTGTAATCCTGCTATAGGCGGGATTGGTAAAGGCCACTTGGTAAAAGAAATTGACGCCTTAGGGGGAGCAATGGCAACCGCCACTGACTTTGCAGGTATTCAATTTAGAACATTAAATTCAAGCAAAGGTCCTGCCGTTCGTGCAACACGTGCCCAGGCAGACAGAGCGCTTTATCGTCAAAAAATCCAACATATATTACAAAACCAACCTAATTTACGTATATTCCAACAGGCTGTTGATGACCTAGTTGTTGAAAGCGATAAAGTTGTTGGTGTAGTAACACAAATGGGTTTAGCTTTCGAAGCACCAGCAATTGTGTTAACAACGGGTACATTCTTAAGTGGTAAAATCCATATTGGTATGCAGAATTACAGTGGTGGTCGCGCAGGTGATCCACCGGCAATTGCATTAGCGAATAGATTACGTGAATTAAATATCCGTGTTGGCCGTTTAAAAACTGGGACACCACCACGTATCGATGCTAATACCATTGATTTTACACAAATGACTGAGCAAAAAGGTGACACACCACTGCCAGTAATGTCATTTGTTGGTGATGTTAGTCAGCATCCAAGACAAGTTTCATGTTTTATCACTCATACCAATGAGAAAACCCACGACATTATTCGTGGAGGACTTGATCGTAGCCCTATGTATTCAGGTGTTATAGAAGGGATTGGACCGCGTTATTGTCCGTCTATCGAAGACAAGATCCACCGTTTTGCAGATAAATCATCACATCAGATATTTATTGAGCCTGAAGGCCTAAGCACGAATGAAATTTATCCAAACGGTATATCAACCAGTTTACCGTTTGACGTACAGTTAAATTTAGTCCGTTCAATTAAAGGCATGGAAAACGCTGAAATTATGCGTCCTGGCTATGCTATTGAATATGATTACTTTGATCCACGTGATCTTAAAAACTCATTAGAAACTAAAGCCATCGAAGGACTTTATTTCGCTGGTCAAATTAACGGTACGACTGGTTATGAAGAGGCCGGAGCTCAAGGTTTACTTGCTGGAATGAATGCATCACTGCAAGTTCAAGGCAAAGCAGCTTGGTGTCCTCGTCGTGATGAAGCTTATTTAGGTGTTTTAGTTGACGATTTATCAACCTTAGGTACAAAAGAACCATACCGCATGTTTACCAGCCGTGCGGAATATCGTTTATTACTTCGTGAAGATAATGCCGATTTACGTTTGACTGAAAAAGGCCGTGAATTAGGCTTAGTTGATGATAAGCGATGGGAATCATTTATTGCCAAAAGAGAATCGATCGAATTAGAACTTCAGCGCTTGCGCAGCCAATGGGTTCACCCAAATTCAGCTTTATTAGGGGTACTTAATCCACAATTAAACACCCCTATTTCACGTGAAGCATCATTTGAAGACTTGCTACGCCGTCCTGAAATGGATTATGCAAAGCTTATGTCATTAGAGGGTTTTGGTCCTGGACTTGAAGATCAACAAGCAGCTGAACAAGTACAAATTCAAGTTAAGTACTCTGGTTACATTCAGCGTCAGCAAGATGAAATTGATAAAGCTATCCGTCATGAAAACTCATTATTGCCACTTGATCTGGATTATCAAGAAGTGCCTGGTTTATCAAATGAAGTGATCGCAAAACTCAATAATCATAAACCTGACACTGTTGGACAAGCATCACGGATCTCAGGCATTACTCCTGCAGCGATCTCAATTTTGCTAGTACATTTGAAAAAACGAGGTTTATTGCGAAAAATCGCATAAATATAGTTATTTTTTCAACTCAATACCACAAGGGAAGCCATAAGGCTTCCCTTAGTGCTTTTACGGCTTCATAATAACTGCCGTCTTTATCATGCAACCTACGAGGCTTTCTGTGTTATCTGCCCAACTTAAAACCTATTTAGCTGAAATGAATATGTCGGCCACTGAATTACAACAAAAACAATTAATAGGTTTTGTTGAAATGCTTGATAAATGGAATAAGGCTTATAATCTCACCGCCGTTCGTGATCCTGAGCAAATGTTAATCCGTCATGTTATGGACAGTTTAACCGTTTCTCCTTATCTTGAAGGACAACGTTTTATCGATGTGGGAACTGGCCCTGGTTTACCCGGGATCCCATTAGCGATTATGAATCCAGATAAGCAGTTTGTGTTGTTAGACAGTTTAGGTAAACGGATCCGTTTTCAAAAACAGGTTCAATTTGAATTAAAAATTAATAATATTACCTCGGTAGAAAGCCGTGTTGAAGCTTATAACCCAGAGATTAAATTTGATGGTGTGTTAAGTCGAGCATTTGCATCTATTCAAGATATGCTCAGTTGGTGTCATCATTTACCGACTGAGAAAGGCACTTTTTATGCGTTAAAAGGCCAGTTAAATCAGCAAGAATTACAAGATATGCCAACAGGATTTTTGTTGGTAGAAACCATTGTATTGCATGTACCAACGTTAGATGAACAGCGACATTTATTAAAAATTGCTAAGCAATAACTCGCATTTCTTTCGCTAATTAAGCTAACCGGACATCAATAACTTTAAGACAGGATGACATTGTGGGTAAAATCATTGCCGTAGCCAACCAGAAAGGTGGCGTTGGAAAAACAACAACTTGCGTTAATTTAGCCGCATCACTTGCCGCCACAAAGCGTAAAGTGTTGTTGATCGATTTAGATCCTCAAGGTAATGCGACTATGGGCAGTGGTGTCGATAAATATGAAGTCGATAACACCGCTTATGAATTATTAGTTGAAGAAAAACCCTTTGCCGAAATAGTCATTAAAAATACCATAGGTAAATATGATTTGATCGCGGGTAATGGTGATGTCACTGCTGCTGAAATTAAATTAATGGAATTTTATGCGCGTGAGATCCGTTTACGCAACGCATTAGCACCGATCAAAGATGATTATGACTTTATCTTTATTGACTGCCCGCCATCACTCAATATGTTAACTGTAAATGCCATGTCGGCTGCTGATTCTGTACTTGTGCCAATGCAATGCGAATATTATGCCTTAGAAGGCTTAACGGCGTTAATTGACACTATTACCAAGCTAGGCGCCATGGTTAACCCTACATTAAGCATAGAAGGCATTTTGCGGACTATGTATGATCCGCGAAATCGTTTATCTAATGATGTATCTGATCAACTCAAACAGCATTTTGGTGAGAAAGTGTATCGCACTGTCATACCGCGAAATGTTCGTTTAGCTGAAGCACCTAGTTTTGGTGCACCTGCCATGTATTACGACAAATCAAGTGCCGGAGCTAAAGCCTATTTAGCCCTGGCAGGTGAAATAATCCGTCGTGCAGAACAGCAAACTCAACCAAAACAAGCGTAGGATACAAAAATGACCATAAAAAAACGCGGTTTAGGTAAAGGCTTGGATGCCTTATTAAGCCACAGTAATACTGCTAGTCGTAAAAATGATCAAGTAGAAGAGCAGCAATCTGCAACGTTAAATGACTTACTACACCTTGATCTTGATTTATTACAACCAGGTAAATATCAACCACGTAAAGATATGTCGCCAGAAGCACTAGAAGAGTTAGCTGAATCAATTCGTGCTCAAGGTGTTATACAACCTATTATTATTCGTAAAATATCTGCAACTAATTATGAAATTATTGCCGGTGAACGTCGTTGGCGTGCAGCTCAACTAGCCAAACTTGATAAAGTACCGTGTATTGTAAAGCAAGTGGCTGATGATGCTGCGGTCGCTATCGCGCTAATTGAGAATATTCAACGTGAAGATTTAAATGCAATGGAAGAAGCCATTGCCTTGCAACGATTATTAGAAGAATTTGAATTAACCCATCAACAAGTGGCTGATGCAGTTGGTAAATCCCGTGTTAGTGTGTCTAATTTATTGCGTTTAAATAGCCTTAATGAGCCTGTTAAACGTTTGTTGGAAAATGGTGATATCGACATGGGCCACGCGCGGGCTTTATTGGCGGTAGAAGGCGATGAACAGACTAATTTAGCTCGATTAGTGGCCTCAAAAGAAATGACTGTTCGAGAAACTGAACGATTAGTTAATAAAGCCCTAAATCCGGCTAAAGACGCCGAAACACCAGCTAAAGATCATGATGTTAGTCGTTTAGAACAAGAGTTAATTGAAAGACTCGGTGCCAAGGTTGCCATCAATCATGGCAGTAAAGGTAAAGGCAAAATTGTAATAAATTACCAGAATCTAGCTGAATTAGACGGAATTTTAAGTAAAATCCGCTGAAATGTGCAACAAACCAATTTCATTAGTAAGTTTGTGACATAGCTCTAATTTTAGTTTTTGATTATTTAGCGCTGAATCGTGCGTAAAATCGTTGTTTTACTATCATCAAAGTTGCAAACAAAGCGCGAAAAGGTATACTTTGCAGGCTTTTTGAATCTTAAGGCTAGTTTAATATATTAAATTTAACATTAGGACCGCGAAAGGCAATAATGCGGAGATATGAAGTTGGGTAATGTTTTAGCGCGTCGTGGCAGGTTAGCAGCCTATAAATTAGTGCTGGTACAAGCGACAGTCGCGTGTATTATTTCAACACTATTTTTCGTTATGTGGGGAGCACAGTATGGCCTATCTGCGCTAGCAGGTGGCGTAATTGCTGTACTTCCTAATTTTGTATTCGCAACCCTAGCTTTCTCACATAGTGGGGCAAGCTCTGCAGCAAAAGTGATTAAAAGCTTTTACTGGGGGGAAGCGGTAAAGATGCTATTAACCATTGCATTATTTTCGTTAGTGTTTATCAATATAAAAGTTGGATTTATGCCGCTTTTTACCTGTTACTCATTAGTGTTAGTTGTACATTGGATAGCACCTTTATATTTCAAGCAAAGTTAAGTGGGATGAATCATGTCTGCAACTGGTGAAGAAATGACACAGCAGAGCTATATCCAACATCACCTTACCAATCTAACAGTTGGTGAAGGATTTTGGACTTGGAACATTGATTCGTTGCTCTTTTCGGTTGGGCTTGGAATGTTGTTCTTATGGCTGTTTTACCGTGCCGGCAAAAAAGCGACCACAGGCGTTCCTGGCAAATTTCAATGTTTTGTCGAGATGATTGTTGAGTTCGTTGATAGCAGTGTGAAAGAAACTTTTCACGGCCGCAATCCTGTTATTGCGCCTTTAGCTCTGACAATTTTCGTCTGGATTTTCATGATGAACTTCATGGATATGATCCCAGTCGATTGGTTACCTTCACTGGCTTTATTAGCTGGTGTTCCATACCTAAAAGTTGTCCCGACTACAGACGTTAACATTACCTTCAGCTTAGCTCTTGGTGTGTTTGTGCTGATTATTTATTACAGCATTAAAGTCAAAGGTGTTTCAGGTTTTGTTAAAGAACTAACATTTCAGCCTTTTAACCATTGGGCAATGATACCAGTCAACTTATTATTAGAAACAGTAACTTTAGTTGCGAAGCCGATTTCATTGGCTCTACGACTATTTGGTAACTTGTACGCTGGTGAGTTGATATTTATCCTTATTGCATTGATGTACGGTTCTAACGTGGCGTTATCTGCTCTAGGTGTAGGATTACAACTAGGTTGGTTAATTTTCCATATTTTAGTTATTACTTTACAAGCATTTATTTTCATGATGTTGACCATTGTTTATTTAAGCATGGCGCATGAAGATCACTAAGGGTAACCGAAAATTTTTTTGACCTAAATCATTAATAACAACGATTTAGAATATTGGAGATAGATATGGAAACTGTATTAGGAATGACGGCAATTGCTGTTGCTCTACTCATTGGTATGGGTGCATTAGGAACAGCTATTGGTTTCGGCCTTTTAGGTGGAAAGTTTTTAGAAGGTGCAGCTCGTCAGCCAGAAATGGCGCCTATGTTACAAGTTAAAATGTTCATCGTAGCGGGTCTTCTAGATGCCGTAACTATGATTGGTGTAGGTATTGCGCTATTTATGCTATTTACTAACCCATTGGGTGCAATGCTTTAACTAACGCTTCTGTCTTTAATCTAACTAGGAGGCTGTTGTGAATTTCAACGCTACCCTATTCGGTCAGACGGTTGCCTTTATTCTCTTCGTGTGGTTTTGCATGAAGTTTGTATGGCCTCCGTTGATGAATGCCATCGAAGAACGCCAGAAGAAAATTGCTGATGGTCTGGCTGATGCCGGCCGTGCAGCAAAAGATCTAGAGTTAGCACAAATTAAAGCTACTGAGCAACTAAAAGAAGCAAAAGTAACTGCCAACGAAATTATTGAGCAAGCTAATAAGCGTAAGGCTCAAATCGTTGAAGAAGCTAAAGTTGAAGCGCAAACTGAGCGAGCTAAAATTATCGCTCAGGGTCAAGCAGAAATTGAAAACGAACGTAATCGCGTGAAAGATGATTTGCGTAAGCAAGTTGCTCTACTAGCTATCGCTGGTGCAGAGAAAATTCTTGAACGCGTGATAGATCCAGAAGCCCACAGTGACATAGTTAATAAACTTGTTGCTGAAATTTGATTAAGGGAGTTGAGTTATGGCTGAATTAAGCACCATCGCTCGCCCTTACGCAAAGGCAGCTTTTGATTTTGCTGTTGAGCATAAAGCAGTAGAAAGTTGGACAGAAATGTTAACTTTCGCTTCATTGGTAAGTGAAAACGAATCAATAAAGCCACTGCTTAATGGTACTCTCGCGAGTACACAACTTGCCTCACTTTTTATAAAAGTATGCGGTGAGCAAGTCAATGAGCAAGGTCAAAACCTGATAAAGGTAATGGCTGAAAACGGTCGTTTAGGGATACTGTCAACAGTATCGCTACTTTTTGCTGAATACCGTAATGAGTGGGCAAAAGAAGTTGAAGCCGATGTGGTTTCTGCTACTGAGCTAAGCTCTGAGCAACAGCAGCAAATTAGTGTTTCTTTAGAGAAACGTCTCGCACGCAAAGTTAAGCTGAATTGCAGCATCGACGCATCGCTTATTGGCGGTGTAATTATTAAATCAGGCGACCTAGTCATTGATGGCTCGGTAAGCGGTAAGTTATCGCGTTTGTCTGAAAAGCTGCAGTCGTAATTGGGAGTTTGAGCATGCAACTGAATTCCACTGAAATCAGCGATCTGATTAAGCAGCGGATCCAGCAGTTCGACGTCGTTAGTGAAGCTCGCAACGAAGGTACAATCGTTGCAGTAAGTGACGGCATCATTCGCATTAACGGCCTAGCCGATGTAATGCAAGGTGAAATGATCGAACTGCCTGGTGGCTGTTTTGCAATCGCGTTGAATTTAGAACGTGATTCTGTCGGCGCCGTAGTAATGGGGCCTTATGCTAATTTAGCAGAAGGCGATAAAGTAAGAACCACTGGTCGTATTCTTGAAGTACCGGTGGGTCGTGGTCTACTTGGCCGCGTTGTTAACACTCTAGGTGAGCCTATTGACGGAAAAGGACCTATCGACAACGATGGTTTCTCTCCTGTTGAAGTGATTGCCCCAGGTGTTATTGAACGTAAGTCAGTATCACAACCAATTCAAACTGGTTATAAAGCCGTTGATGCCATGATCCCTATTGGTCGTGGTCAACGTGAATTGATTATTGGTGACCGTCAGACTGGTAAAACAGCGATGGCAATCGATGCAATTATCAACCAGAAAGAGTCAGGCATTAAGTGTGTCTATGTAGCTATTGGTCAGAAAGCTTCTACCATCGCTAACGTAGTACGCAAGCTTGAAGAACATGGTGCATTAGCTAACACTATTGTTGTTGTTGCCTCAGCTTCTGAAGCTGCCGCACTACAATATTTAGCGCCATATTCTGGTTGTTCTATGGGTGAATACTTCCGTGACCGCGGTGAAGATTCTTTAATCGTATATGATGATTTGTCTAAGCAAGCAGTTGCTTATCGTCAAATTTCACTACTATTGAAGCGTCCACCAGGACGTGAAGCCTACCCAGGTGATGTTTTTTATCTACACTCTCGTTTATTAGAGCGTGCTTCACGCGTAAACGTGAATTATGTAGAAAAGTTCACTAAAGGTGCAGTAACAGGTAAAACCGGTTCGTTAACCGCTTTGCCTATTATTGAAACCCAAGCTGGTGATGTATCAGCGTTCGTACCGACTAACGTAATTTCTATTACAGATGGTCAAATCTTCCTTGAGACTGATTTGTTTAACTCTGGACTACGTCCAGCAGTTAACCCAGGTATTTCAGTATCTCGTGTTGGTGGTGCTGCGCAGACTAAAATCATCAAGAAACTGTCTGGCGGTATTCGTACTGCACTTGCACAGTATCGAGAGCTTGCTGCGTTCTCACAGTTTGCGTCTGATTTAGATGATGCAACTCGTGCTCAACTTGAGCATGGTGAGCGTGTAACCGAATTAATGAAGCAAAAGCAATATGCTCCTATGAGCGTTGCTGCCCAGTCTGTGTCTATTTTCGCAGCTGAAAAAGGCTACCTTAAAGGTGTTGCTTTAAATGAAATCGGTCGCTTCGAGGCCTCTCTGCTTTCATACATGAACAGTCAACATGCTGACCTAATGAACACCATCAATGCTACTGGCGATTATAACGCTGATATCGAAGGTGAGTTAAAGGCAGGCATGGACAAGTTCATTGAAACCCAAACCTGGTAATAATGAACACGGGGTGTCATTAGGCACCTCAGGTCCCAGATTGGAGAGTAGAGATGGCCAGCGCTAAAGAGATTAAAACCAAGATCGCGAGTGTTAAAAATACTCAGAAGATCACTTCCGCTATGGAAATGGTTGCCGCCAGCAAAATGCGCAGAGCGCAAGAACGCATGGCAGCTAGCCGTCCATATGCAGAAAATATGCGTAAGGTGATCGGTCACGTAGCGCAAGGTACTCTCGAGTATAAACACCCCTATTTAGAGGTGAGAGATGCCAAGCGGGTTGGTTACATTGTTGTAGCAACCGACCGTGGCCTTTGTGGTGGTTTGAACGTCAACCTCTTTAAAAAGGTTGTGTCAGACGTTAAAAAATGGAAAGAACAAGGTGCAGACGTTGAGTTTTGCCCAATTGGTGCCCGTTCTGTTCAGTTTTTTAAAAGCTTTGGTGGTGAAGTTTCCGCCCATGCATCAGGTTTAGGCGATGCGCCAAAACTTGTTGATTTGATTGGCACAGTACGTGTCATGTTAAAAGCTTACAACGAAGGTAAATTGGATCGTCTGTACATTGTGTTTAACAAGTTTGTTAATACAATGACCCAGACTCCGGTGATCGAACAGCTGCTACCTTTACCTAAGTCAGATGAAGAAGTAGCTAGTTATCCTTGGGATTATATTTACGAGCCAGATCCAAAAGAAGTTTTAGATCTATTGTTAACTCGTTATGTAGAGTCTCAAGTATATCAAGGTGTTGTTGAGAATATTGCCTCTGAACAAGCTGCCCGTATGGTAGCTATGAAGGCGGCAACAGACAACGCTGGCGAAATGATCGATGATTTGCAACTCGTCTATAACAAGGCCCGTCAGGCTGCGATTACGCAAGAACTGTCGGAAATTGTATCAGGCGCTGCAGCGGTTTAGGTTTAGGTAACGAAATCAAGTTTAGAGGATTAATCATGAGCACAGGTACTGTTGTCCAAGTAATTGGCGCGGTTGTGGACGTAGAGTTTCCACAAGATTCTGTACCTCGAGTATATGACGCTCTGAAGATCACTGGTGAAGGCGCCTGTAATGGTTTGGTGCTGGAAGTTCAGCAGCAACTAGGTGGTGGTGTTGTTCGTACCATCGCTATGGGTTCTTCTGATGGTCTGCGTCGTGGTCTAGAGGTAGCAAACTCAGGTTCACCAATTACTGTTCCGGTAGGGGTTGCAACCCTTGGCCGTATTATGAACGTATTGGGTGAGCCTATCGATGAAGCGGGTCCTATTGGTGAAGAAGAGCGTTATGTTATTCACCGTGCAGCCCCTTCATACGAAGATCAGTCAAATTCAACTGAGCTATTAGAGACGGGTATCAAGGTTATCGACCTTGTTTGTCCTTTCGCTAAAGGTGGTAAAGTCGGTCTGTTCGGTGGTGCTGGTGTTGGTAAAACAGTCAACATGATGGAACTGATTAACAACATCGCTAAAGCTCACTCTGGTCTTTCTGTTTTCGCTGGTGTTGGTGAGCGTACCCGTGAGGGTAACGACTTCTACTACGAGATGGAAGATTCAGGCGTATTAGACAAAGTAGCCATGGTTTATGGTCAGATGAACGAGCCTCCAGGTAACCGTTTACGCGTAGCGTTAACTGGCCTGAGTATCGCTGAAAAGTTCCGTGACGAAGGTCGTGACGTATTGTTGTTCGTGGACAACATTTACCGTTACACCTTAGCGGGTACTGAAGTATCTGCACTACTAGGTCGTATGCCTTCTGCAGTAGGTTATCAGCCAACACTAGCTGAAGAGATGGGTGTTCTTCAAGAACGTATCACTTCAACTAAGTCTGGTTCGATTACTTCTGTACAAGCAGTATATGTACCTGCGGATGACTTAACTGATCCGTCACCAGCAACAACCTTCGCTCACTTAGATGCGACTGTTGTATTGTCTCGTCAAATTGCATCTTTGGGTATTTACCCAGCGGTTGACCCATTGGATTCGACTTCACGTCAGTTAGATCCACAGGTTGTTGGCCAAGAGCATTATGATGTTGCAAACGGTGTACAAACTGTATTACAGCGTTATAAAGAGCTGAAAGACATTATTGCTATCTTGGGTATGGATGAATTGTCAGATGATGACAAAACCATGGTATTCCGAGCACGTAAGATTGAGCGTTTCTTATCTCAACCTTTCTTCGTAGCAGAAGTCTTCACTGGTTCTCCAGGTAAGTACGTTTCTCTTAAAGACACAATTCGTGGCTTCAAGGGTATCTTGGAAGGTGAGTTCGATCACATCCCAGAGCAAGCGTTCTACATGGTTGGCTCAATCGATGAAGCTGTCGAAAAAGCTAACAAAAAGAAATAACTAGGCCGTAAAGCTTAGTTCTTTAAGGAGAACTTGATGGCAGCCAAAACAGTCCAACTTGATATTGTTAGTGCCGAAAACAGCATCTTCCATGGCCAAGTTAGCTTTTTAGAAGTTAATGGTGCTGAAGGTGAGTTAGGTATTATGCCTAACCATGTTGCGTTACTGACAAAAATCAAGCCTGGTATGGCGCGCTTTATCAAGCAAGATGGCAGTGAAGAAGTGTTGTATTTATCAGGTGGTTTACTTGAAGTACAACCTACTGCAATTTCAGTGCTTGCTGATGTAGCATTACGTGCCGATGATATTGATGAGAAAGCTGCTTTAGAAGCCAAAGAACGTGCAGAGCAAGCAATTGCTAATGCCGGCACTGACTTCAATTATGAAGCTGCTGCAATCGAATTAGCCAAATCTATGGCTCAATTACGTGTTGTTGAATGCATCAAGAAAAATATCACCAGATAATCTGATTATTTGACGCTTAAAAGGCGACTCTTACGAGTCGCCTTTTTTATTGCCTATTACTGGCTAACTTAGCGCCTTTATTTTCACTTTGGTTCGTATTCCGCTAAAATGTCTGCAAATCTCTATCTGTTCATTAAAGGAATGCTCAATGTCGTTAAATGTTGTGATCTTAGCTGCAGGAAAAGGAACTCGGATGCGCTCAGATCTGCCTAAAGTGCTGCATCCCATTGCCCATAAAAGTATGGTGCAACACGTTATTGATACTGCCAATTCATTAGGCTCATCGGCTATTCAATTAGTATATGGCTATGGTGCAGATAAATTACAAGCGGCTTTAGGTGAGCAAGCATTAAATTGGGTATTGCAAGCAGAACAACTAGGTACTGGCCATGCCGTTGCCCAAGCTAATCCAAATATTAACGACGACGACACGGTATTAATTCTTTATGGTGATGTGCCGCTAATTCAACAATCGACCTTAGAAGCTTTATTGGCTGTTCGTCCTACTAATGGTCTTGCTATTTTGACTGTCAATTTACCTAACCCTACCGGTTATGGTCGTATCGTTCGTGAACAGGGTAAAGTAGTCGGAATTATTGAACAAAAAGATGCTAACGCTGAGCAGTTAGCTATTAACGAAGTGAACACCGGCATTATGGCGGTACCAGGTAAGCAGTTAAAAGCATGGTTAAATCGTTTATCTAATAATAATGCTCAAGGCGAATACTATTTAACTGACATTATCGCCATGGCTAATGCCGATGGTGTTGAAATTACTACCTCACAACCACAATCAGCTATTGAAGTTGAAGGTGCTAATAACCGCGTACAACTTGCGCAGTTAGAGCGAGCTTACCAAGCTCGAGCTGCTGAAAAAATGATGCTTGAAGGCGCTAATTTACGCGACCCTGCCCGTATTGATATTCGCGGTAACGTGACTGTTGGTATGGATGTGATGATTGATGTTAACGTTATTTTTCAAGGTCAAGTGACCTTAGGTAATAACGTCACAATTGGTGCTGGTGCTATTTTGATTGATTGCGACATTGCCGATAATGCCGAAATTAAACCTTATACTATCGTTGAAGGCGCTAAGCTTGGACAAGCTGCGAGCGCAGGACCTTTTGCTCGCTTACGCCCAGGGGCAGAGCTTAAAGAAGATGCTCATATAGGCAACTTTGTTGAAATTAAAAAGAGTGTATTAGGTAAAGGTTCAAAAGCAGGCCACTTGGCTTATTTAGGCGATGCACAAATTGGCGCAGGCGTTAATATCGGTGCTGGTACGATTACCTGTAACTATGACGGTGCCAATAAGTTTATTACTACTATTGAGGATGGTGTATTCGTCGGTAGTGATACCCAGTTAGTTGCGCCTGTTACCATAGGCAAAAATGCCACGTTAGGTGCCGGCTCAACTATAACCAAAGATGTTGCTGAAAATGAACTGGTGATTACACGCGTTAAACAGCGTCATATTACCGGTTGGCAACGTCCAGTTAAAATAAAAAAATAAGCTTTAATATTCTAAAATCTAAAAGCCTCTGCATATGTCAGAGGCTTTTTTTGTACTTTTATTTCAATTTTTGAGCGATAAGATCTAGATAAAGTTTCATTTGGTGCTAAAATATCTTTCGTTTCGAAACTTATATGAAAGATAGTTAATTTAAATGACTAAACGTAACACCCAGCAACGTCGCCATTCGATTATTAAATTGGTTAATGAACAAGGCGAAGTCAGTGTCGATGAGCTAGCAAATCTATTTGCCACTTCAGAAGTCACTATTCGCAAAGACTTAGCCATGCTTGAAACTCATGGGCTATTGTTACGACGTTATGGTGGGGCGGTGCCTGTACCTCAAGAAATGACTCAAATTACCAATGAAAAACTGTCTTTAAACAAGCAAGCTATTGCAGCTAAAGCCGCTGAGCTTATTCGTGATCATAACCGAATTATTATTGACAGCGGCAGTACGACTTCAGGTCTTGTGCAACAGCTAAATGACAAGCGCGGCTTGGTGGTGATGACTAATTCATTGCAATTGGCAAACGCCATTCATGAACTTGAAAATGAGCCGACATTATTGATGACCGGTGGCACCTGGGACCCTCACTCAGAGTCTTTTCAGGGCCAAGTGGCAGAGCAAGTATTACGTTCATATAACTTTGACCAACTTTTTATCGGTGCCGACGGCATCGATCTCGATCGTGGCACCACCACATTTAACGAACTAACCGGCTTAAGTAAAGTAATGGCTGAAATGTCTCGTGAAGTCGTGGTGTTATTAGAGTCGACTAAAATTGGCCGACGGATCCCTAATCTAGAATTACCTTGGGATGTGGTTAATGTCTTAGTTACCGACGACAACATCACCCAAGAAGCCGTTAACACTATTTCAGCGCATGGCGTCAGAGTCATACTCGCGCCATACACTAAGTAAAAAAAATTAAATTGAAACAGTAAAGGAAACAACAAACATGTGTGGAATCGTAGGCGCAGTGGCGCAAAGGGATGTTGCAGAAATTTTAGTAGAAGGCTTACGTCGTCTAGAATACCGTGGTTATGACTCAGCTGGCATTGCTGTTATCCATCAAGGTGAGTTAAGCCGTACTCGCCGCGTTGGTAAAGTACAAGAGTTGTCGTCCGCACTTGATGCCGCACCGTTAAGCGGCGGCACCGGTATTGCCCATACTCGTTGGGCAACTCATGGTGAGCCAAGCGAACGCAATGCACACCCACATTTATCTGAAGGTGATATTGCCGTTGTTCATAACGGTATTATTGAAAATCACGGTAAATTGCGCCAGATGTTAAAAGGTTTAGGTTATGTATTTTCATCAGACACCGATACCGAAGTTATTTGTCACCTTGTTCATCATGAACTAAAGACAGCAGCGACATTATTAGTGGCAGTGCAAGCGACAGTAAAACAGCTTGAAGGTGCCTATGGTACAGTTGTTATCGACCGTCGTGATAGCGAACGTATGGTTGTTGCCCGTAGCGGAAGCCCATTAGTGATTGGTTACGGCTTAGGTGAAAACTTTGTTGCCTCAGATCAATTAGCATTACTACCTGTAACACGTTCATTTGCCTTTTTAGAAGAAGGTGACGTTGCTGAAATTACGCGTCGTGAAGTTAACATTTTTGACGTTAATGGCAATGCCGTTCAGCGCGAAATGAAAGAATCGGAAGTGACTCATGATGCCGGTGACAAAGGTGAATACCGTCACTACATGCTGAAAGAGATTTACGAGCAACCAACCGCCATTGCACATACTCTAGAAGGTCGTATTGCGGGGGGTAAGGTTTTAGATTCAGCTTTTGGTGAAAATGCTGCTGAATTTTTAAAAGACATTAAACACGTGCAAATTATTGCCTGCGGTACCAGTTATCATGCAGGTATGGCCGCGCGTTACTGGTTAGAAGATTGGGCTGGCGTATCATGTAATGTCGAAATTGCATCTGAGTTCCGCTACCGCAAATCGCACCTGTTCCCAAATAGCTTGTTAGTGACTATTTCACAGTCTGGTGAAACAGCTGATACGTTAGCGGCAATGCGCCTAGCAAAAGAAATGGGCTACAAAGCCACCTTAACTATTTGTAACTCAGCTGGTTCATCGTTAGTACGTGAATCTGACATGGCTTACATGATGAAAGCTGGCGTAGAAATTGGTGTTGCATCAACTAAAGCCTTTACCGTTCAACTAGCTGGCTTGTTAATGTTAACAACGGTTATTGGCCGTCATAATGGCATGTCTAGCGACATGGAAGCGGCTATTACTCAAAGCTTGTTATCAATGCCAGCTAAAGTGGAACAAGCGCTTGGCTTAAATGATGCAATTGCAGAATTAGCAGAAGACTTTGCCGACAAGCAACATGCATTATTCTTAGGTCGTGGTGATCAATACCCAATCGCGATGGAAGGTGCATTAAAGCTAAAAGAGATTTCATATATTCACGCCGAAGCTTATGCATCTGGTGAGTTAAAGCACGGTCCATTAGCTTTGATTGATGCCGATATGCCAGTTATCGTGGTTGCGCCAAACAATGAATTACTCGAAAAGCTTAAATCAAACGTTGAAGAAGTGCGTGCTCGTGGCGGACTAATGTATGTGTTTGCCGATGTTGATGCTGAGTTTGAATCAGACGACACCATGAAAGTTATCCAGGTACCACATTGTGATCAGTTCATGGCACCGTTAATTTACACTATTCCATTACAGTTATTGTCATATCATGTGGCATTAATTAAAGGTACTGATGTAGACCAACCACGAAATTTGGCTAAATCAGTTACAGTTGAATAAGGTTTTGATTTAATTGTTAATTTTAATAAAAACGGTTTCTTAGGAAGCCGTTTTTATTGGGTGAAATAATATTATAGCGTAATGGGATAATTGACCATTAATAGTCTGGTTGTTAAATCTGTCTATTTCGATAGGGGCATTTTATTCCCGACGAAGATTACCGCCGCCCCAGTTTAAAATGGGGTTTAGCTAATTAAAGATACTATTGGAGTCGTTGAAGGCTATTGAGGATTGTTTAAATATGGTTATTAAGCTGTCTTGGCAGCCAGTTAACTAATTCATAAGTAAGGTATTATCAGTTACTCTTGTGTGCTGGCTTAAATCGTTCAGCACAACAGAATCGGGGGCGTGGAATGTATCCTATGCCCCCGACAGTAATTAATTGCTTAGTAATTGCTTAGTAATTAGTTAGGTAGTAGCACTGTGTCAATCACGTGGATGACGCCGTTGCTAGCGTTAACATCTGTCATGATAACTTTTGCATTGTTTACCATCACATTACCGTCTTTTACTTCAATGGTAACTGTTTGTCCTTCAACTGTTGTTGCGCTATCTAGCTTAACTACATCAGCAGCTAACACTTTGCCAGCTACAACATGATAAGTTAATACCGCGACAAGCTTATCTTTGTTCTCTGGTTTTAGTAGCATTTCTACAGTGCCTTCAGGCAACTTTGCAAATGCATCATCTGTTGGTGCAAATACCGTAAATGGACCTTCACCTTTCAGCGTTTCAACAAGTCCTGCCGCTTTAACTGCAGCTACGAGAGTGGTAAACGAGCCATTTTCAACCGCTACATCAACAATGTCTTTTTTCATACCATGATGTTCGGCATAAGAAACAGATGAGAACGCTAAACTAGCCACTACAAGAGTCAGTATCGTAGATATTTTCTTTAACATTTTATCTTCCTTTTAGGTGTGTACCATTTTGAGTTCAGCATTAGTTACGCAGTAGTTAATCAACTAGATCAATTTTGTTTCAATGAACTTGTGAGATGACGTTGTGTGCACTTAGGGGGTCAATATCACTAAAATAAGTCTAATTGCATAAAGCTGACAGGAAGATATAACGATGGTGATATTTATCATGGATTTTTTTACGGGTCGACATTCTGAATATTGTCTTAGCTGTACTTGGTTTAGATACCATTTCAGCGATAGTGAGTCTTGCGCTATTAGTTCCAAGTCTTAGTATTGCAGCTAGAAGGTTACATGACACTGGCCGCTCTGGCTGGTGGCAATTAATACAATTAATCCCAATTATTGGTTTAATTGTTCTGATTGTTTTCTTAGCTCAAGACAGCCATGATGTAAATGATTACGGTGTTAACCTTAAGTTGGGTGTTCCAACATAAAACCGATCAAGATATCGTGAGGCGGCTAATACTCATGTTGACTTAAACGCGTTTTGATTGCGTGACTGATATTATCGGCATAAGACTTCGTAGAGCTTACAGTGATTTTACCCAACAAAAAGGGAACAGATACTGTTCCCTTTTTGATTTGGTCAAACTTAGCTATTACCAAACACGAGCGACGAGTCCTTTCAGGTAATAACCTTCAGGGAATGCGCTGCTAATTGGGTGATCGCTGGCTTGGTGCATGCGTTCAATAAATTGCACTTCACGCTTAGCATCAAGTGCGGCATCGGCAACCACTTTTTGGAATAGGTCTGACTGCATTAAGCCTGAACACGAGAACGTCAGTAATATTCCACCTGGATTAAGTAATTGCATAGCAATCATATTGATGTCTTTATAACCGCGACATGCGCCATCGAGTTGCGACTTATTGTCGGCAAACTTAGGCGGGTCTAAAACAATAACATCAAAGGTTTTACCTTCATCTCGGTACTGGCGTAGTAATTTGAATACGTCAGCTTCGTTATAGCTTACATGGTCATCATTAAGGTTATTAATGGCCATATTATCGCGAGCAGTTTGTAGGGCTAAGGTTGATACATCGACGTTTTCAATACTCGCAGCGCCTGCTTTGGCGGCATATAAGCCAAAAGTACCGGTGTAACAGAAACAGTTAAGTACTGACTTACCTTTGACGAAACGAGCCGCCATAGCACGGTTGTCACGCTGATCCAGATAGAAACCTGTTTTATGACCTTTAACAACATCGACGGCAATCTTAATACCGTTTTCTTCGATGATGACGGGCATAGCAGGTAACTCCCCGTGTAGTAATCCTACAACCGGAGTCAGGCCTTCTTTCTTTCTAGAGTCGACATCTGAGCGCTCATAGACAGCGCAGTCCGGATATTGAAGAACCAGTTGCTCAACGATAGTGTCGCGCCATTTTTCAGCACCAGTGCTTAACAGTTGGCAAACCAATACGTTGGCATAACGGTCTATGGTAATACCGGGTAAACCGTCCGATTCAGCGGCGATTAAGCGATAACCCGTTAGACCTTGTTCGCGAATCAAATCATCACGTCCTGCTTGGGCTCTTTTTATGCGTCGGGCGAAGAAGTCGGCATCGATAGTTTCGTCTTTGTCGAAAGTCCATATCCGCACTTGGATTTGAGATTCTGGCGACCAGGCACCGCGTCCGAGCCAATGCCCGTCGTGCGCCACTACTTCAACAGTGTCACCAGCTTGCGGTTTTCCGCCATTGACGTTGTGAATTCCATTGGAAAATATCCAAGGGTGGCGACGCTCTAATGAACGTTCGCGGCCAGGTTTAAGTTTAATTCTGATAGCCATGGTATTGCCTAATGTAAAGTATAAAAGGGGTAAAAAGAGTTATCGCGCATCTAATAACGATGCCATATAAGCCTAATCGAAATTGAATATAGGCTTGGGGTAATGCCTCAATAATTGAGTGCATTAGCCAGGGGGCGACAAAATGGGATCATAGCCTGTTTTGAGCCTAAAAACCTGACAAATAATTAAATGGTTGGCTTAGTATGGTGTGGTTAATGTCTATTCTGGCGGTTGAGTCGGTAATTATTGCTTATTCCATCCAGCATTAAAGGTATTTTGTTGCGTTATAGCGAGGTTAAACGGTGCTGGTGGTTGATGCACAATCAAATATGCCTACAGACTTGTGATGATGTTTTTAGATCGAGTGATTAACGTGATGCTTTTGCTAACCGTCAAACACAACGCCACAAGCATTCGGTAGCAATTATACCAAGCGTTGCTGAATCGCAGTATTTGAACACACTGATTACTCGTACTCGATAATGGCAATAATACTTGATTAGGTAACGATATTACCACGTGAAAAAACCAGAATGTAGCCTTTAAAGGGTAGAGCTAAATAGTCGGTGTGTATTGGTTTAAAATGGCTGCTGATGAAACCGAACTCAGCTAATTTTACACTGAGTTTATTCTTTCTACCTCTACCGGGGTCTACAATGATGACGTCACATTTTTTACTGGCATGGTTTTTAATAAAATAAGCCAATAACTGCACATGCTCATCTTCATAGAGTAAATCGCTGCCAATGATGACGTCAAAAAGTCCCAGCTTACTGGTGTCATTGGCCCAATCTACTTGCTCAAAAGCAATGTTTTTACCATTGTTGAGTTTTGTATTTCGGTTAAGGAACTGCTCAACTTCTGGGTGATAGTCGGTTGCGGTAATATCGGCATGTTTTTCGTTGAGGAGTAAGCTTGATAATGCGATTCCACAGCCTATTTCTAGAATTCTTTTACCTTCGGTTTTGTAATCCAACATATAGTTTGCCAGCACTAAGCTTGATGGCCATACAATGCCAAAAATAGGCCAGCTTGCAGAGGATATTCCGAGTTTTTCAGCAACACCTGTAGGGTCATAAAATTCTTGATTATTACGTAAGGTGCATAGATGAACATCTATGTCACCAAATTCAACGGTTTGGTAGCTTAAGCGAAGAGCTGTCATTGCGCCGTCTCAAAAATTGAGCGCTCAGCCAGCTATCGAGGACAAATAAATGACAAAACGAAGAGGTTTTAGTTAGGTTATAGCAGTTCGTTAGAAAGGCAATGTATTTAACTAACTGTTAGGTTTTGTTAGACTTAGATCTTTGTTAAAAGTATTATAGTATTGTATTTTTACCTGCTCGATGGAACTCAGTTGGATTAATGTTCTGTGCAGATATTAACTCATCTATAACTGATAATGTCGGCGCGAAAAGTTGGTTTTTACTCACTCCGGCACCAGATTAGCACCTCTATTTGTATTTCAATAAAACCCCGTTTCTACCAATTTATAACATCATTCTGGCCCGTCATCAGTGTTAACTCTTTTTATCAATATTTGTATCTGTTGTGACATTTCACTGTTATTTGTGATTGTTAATAATGTGACATGCGTATCACAAACTTAATGATAATGGTTTGCATTAACATGTTCGTTATGTATAATTCACGAAAATTTACATTGGTTTACACAACACAGTAGTTGTTTACATTGTCTAATCGGGATGAGATATGAAAAAAACGTTAATTGCTGCAACACTATTTAGTCTTTTGGCTAGCAATCAAGCTATGGCTTCTGACGAAACGACTGAACTACGTCAGATTATTGAGCAGCAGCAGAAAGTGCTTAAAGATCTTGAAAAGCGTCTTGAGCAAACTGAAAAGCGTGTAGAAACTACTGCAGATGTAGTAGAAGCGAGCGCATCAAGTAAGTCGGCTACCACTATTGGTGGTTATGGTGAATTACACTATAACAATATTAGCAATAACCAAACCGGTACCGACAAAAAAGAATTCGATTTTCACCGTTTTGTATTGTTTGTGGGTCATGAGTTTAACAGCACCACTCGTTTTTTCTCTGAACTAGAAGTTGAGCACTCAATTGCCGGTGAGAGTCAAAATGGCGAAGTTGAGCTAGAGCAAGCTTATATCGAGCACGATTTTAATGAGATGCTTACCGCTAAAGCAGGTTTATTCTTAATGCCAGTAGGTATTATCAACGAAACTCACGAACCAACGGTATTTTACGGTGTTGAGCGTAACCCGGTAGAAAAAGATATTATTCCTGCGACATGGTGGGAAGGTGGTTTAAACCTTAATATTAAAGCCGCTCCAGGTTTAGCTTTTGACACTGCAGTGACTTCTGGTTTGTATTTGGACGAAAGCTCAGGCTATAAAATCCGTAACGGTCGTCAAAAAGTATCTGAAGCGAAAGGCGAAGATTTAGCTTATACCGGCCGCGTAAAATATACTGCAGTACCGGGTTTAGAATTAGCTGCCACGGTTCAGTATCAGTCTGACTTAACTCAGGGGACTGCTGGTGTTGATAGCGCTTCTGCTACATTGTTAACAGCACACGCTATTTACAGCATTGAAAATTTCACTGTTAAGGCATTATTCGCCCAGTGGGATATTGATGGTAAAGAAGCTGAAGCATTAGGTCGCGATAAGCAAAATGGTTTCTATATTGAGCCTTCTTACCGCATTAATGAACAGTTTGGTGTGTTTGCTCGTTATAACGAGTGGGACAACAATGCGGGTGATAGTGCCGATACTAAGAAAAAACAAACCAACGTGGGTGTTAACTACTGGTTACACGAAAACGTAGTGTTTAAAGCTGATTACGAAAACATTGGTGGCGCTGCAGATTCAGACGGTTTCAACCTAGGTGTTGGTTACCAGTTCTAATTGCTGAGCATTCAGTAAAAGCACGCATCGATGAAACAGATTATCGGTAAAATTTTGGGTGCCAACAGTGTATATTGTCGGCACCCTTATTTTTGTTCTTGGCTAAGGATTGATATGCAGGCAATATTACGATCATATTTGATGTTATTTATGATGGGGTTAGCTGTTTATTTTTCGGCATTTAGCGCTGTAGCAACACAGTATCAGTCAAATGACGCCTTTATTAGCCAAGCATTTAATGGCAATGCTGGCGAGTCTAAAGTGTTGTGGTTAGATGATGATCTCAAACAAGCCGTAGAAGCTATTTTAGCCCATCGTTTTAATAAAATGCGTATGCGTTACTGGCTACACAATGATGAAACCGTTTGGATAATGGACGAAATAGGCAAGGAATCGCCGATTACGGTGGCTATTCATATTAAAGACCATCAAATTATGCGGACTAAAGTGCTAATTTATCGTGAAAGTCGCGGTGACGAGGTTCGTCATGATTTTTTTACAGACCAATTTAAGCTGGCCAAGTTAGATGACCAACATCAGCTTGATAAGCATATAGACGGGATTACTGGTGCAACATTATCAGTAAGAGCGTTAACTAAGTTATCGCGCATTGCATTGTTACTTCATGCGCATGTGGTGCAATAAACCACGTTTCAATTCTAGCGGATCATTTCAAGCAGGTTAGTGTGACAAAAACATCTCGACGTAACCGTTTTAGACTTAAGATTTTGCGAGCCCTTCGTCCTTGGCACCGTCGCTTAGGATTAGCGAGTGCGTTATTTATCTTATTGTTAGTGCTGACTGGCGTAGCGATAAATCACAGTGATGATTTTGGTTTAGACCAAGCACCGGTTACCCAGTCGTGGTTGCTTGATTATTATGGTATTGCTCCTCCTTCTCATGTTGCTCAGTTTGGTGTTGCACCTACTGCATTATATATTACCGATAATCTATTGTGGCAAAACCAACATATGATTTTAGAGTCCAATGCGACCTTAATTAGTGCCAGCTATGTCGGTAACATGCTGGTGGCCATAGATGCACAGCAACTGTATTTATTTAATGATCTTGGTCAGTTACAAGAAACTCAAAATGCCAGCACTGGACTTCCGTCTGGTTTGTTAGCGCTAGCGATTGTTGATGGCCGGGTGTGGTTAAATACTGAAAATGGTGTATTTCAAGCAGATGAGCAACTCATCGATTGGCAAGCTATTGCGCCGTTAACAGTACCTGTTTGGCTGAGTGAAAGTAAATTTGTGGATAAAGAGGTTGTTAATCTTGCGCGCAGCGCTAACTTACATTGGCAACGCGTAATGCTAGATCTGCATAGTGGTCGCTTATTTGGATCATTAACGGTTTGGCTGTGGGACTTATTCGCGCTAGCATTACTAATGGTATCTCTCAGCGGCTTTTGGATTTGGTTAAAACAAAAACCACCGAGATAATCTATTCAATTACCATTTTTAGCGTTCAAACTGATCGACTGTGTCGGTTAGCTTATCGGCTAAATTACTCAACTTATTACCTGCCTCGCTAATTTGATGATTCCCCTCAGATACAGATTCACCTAATAGCGTAAAGTCTTGTACTTTAAGCTTAACGGTATGAGCCTGCTGCTGTGATGCTTGTGCTAGCATGGCTGATTCTTGGCTTACTGTGGCAAGAGACAAAATAAGTTGGCGGCTCTGTTCAAGTGTTACTACTAACTGATTTGCTAATGATACTGAGTGTTGTGCTTTTTGTTGGTTGGATGCCATATTGTCGACCGCAGATTGAATTGAATCAACGATATTAGCGAGCATTTTATTTATTTCTACAGTTGAATTATGTGTGCGTAAGGCTAACGTTCTAACCTCATCTGCAACTACCGCAAAACCTCTTCCTGTTTCACCGGCTCTAGCCGCTTCAATAGCTGCGTTCAATGACAATAAATTAGTTTGTGAGGCGATATCGGCAATGGTTTTTACCACGGTAGCCACTTGTTTACCTGAATTTTGCAGTGTGAGTAGCATGCTGGCAGTCGTTTCAATGTCTTGAGCTAATACGCTAATGCTGTCAGCTGTTTGTTTAACTTCTTTTTGCCCTTCAACCATGCTCTGCGCACCCTGTTGAGCAGAATCTGATGCACTTTGTGAATGTTCGACACTTTGCTCCATTTGCTGCTCAAGTTGCGACATCACATCTACTAAACTCACAATAGTGTGTTGAAGCTCATCCACAGAGGCTGATGATTTACCTGTTGTGTTACTTAACTGGGCAACGGTTTGGCTAATACTGGCGATGGCGTCATGTACTTCATTCATTCCTAAACGGAATACGTTAATTAAGCCATTAACACTGGTGGCCACATTACTAATTTCAACAATGCATTCATCAGACAGTTTGGCTTTTAAATTACGATTTTGCGCAATGCGGGTGAGGTCGTTTGACAGTTGCTGTATAGGAGTGGCTATTTGTTTTTGTGCTGCTAAGTAGGCCCCAACAGCAACAACCAACATGAGTCCAACTAATACAAAAATGAGCATAGTATTGTAGCCAAGTTCGCTTTGAATGTTCATTGCATTTTGGTTGGCTTGAGTCGAAATTTCTTCGGCGAGAATGTCTAGACGATCTTTTAGATCGTTAGCACTATCATTTAATGTACCTAAATGATTGCGGGCATTGTCCCAATCTACCGATGATTTACTCATGGTGTTTTCAAGTGCCGATAACGCCGCGTTAAGCGCGTCAATTTGCGGCATTAATTGGGTAGATGTTACGGTATTTAATTGTTGATACTGCTCGTTAAGACTTTTTTCTAGTTGAACTTTATTCTGGTTAAACTCTGTAACGTCGATGGTTGTACCGTATAAAGAATAACCCATTAATACCAGTTCTTTGGCAAGACTTTGTACCCGTGTAATGCTGTTAAGCGCAGGTAATGTGCCATCGACAAACCCGCCAACTTCTTGTTTTACGGTTTGGTTGCTGTTATTGAGTAAAACCGCCGCCACTAGAGTCATGAATAAAATAGCTGCATAGCCTAGTAGAATACGAGCTTTGATAGTATTAAAAGCGTTAAACATGGGTTAATACCTTAATCGGGTCATTTTTTGATCTCAGTGTAACTAAGACCGGAGACAAGAGAAGTTATATTCATTTTTTTCTAATGCTAATCATATCGGCACAGTACTAATATTCTTGATTAGTAAGGCCTAAATTATCATTAATTTAGATTTTTAGGGTAAAAAAAAAGAGCGAACATTTTGTCAATGTTCGCTCCGGTATCGATGTTACCTACTAAGCCGTTTCTATCTCGTCGCCTTTGGCAAATTGAATCGTGTTGCCAAACACAAAGCGGTTTGAGACTAACGCAAAGGTGATGCAGGCGGCTAATGTGACTGGCATTAAGTGAATGTAGTGCCAGCTTGAATAGAATGGGGAAAATTCAAATGTTAGTGAGGCATATAGCATTACTCCAAATATAACCGCACCGATCCCCGCTCTGGCATCTATATTTTTAAACACTAAGCCTACAATAAATATCGACAGAATAGGCATGCTGAGTAAACCATTTAACTGTTGTAATAAGTTGATGATACTTTCGGCTTGTTGATAAATAGGCACTAATGCAAGAGTTAAAATACTGAGTAATAATGTAACCCAACCGCTTAAGCGCACCACGTTAGGGTCTTTTTTAATATAGGCTTCGTGAATGTCACACACATACAGCGCCGTCGCTGAGTTTAGTAAACTGTTGTATGTCGATAATACTGCCGCAGCCATTGCGGCGGCAAATACACCCGTTAACCACGTTGGCATGAGGTCACCTACAATTCGCCCGTATGCAGCATCACCAATATCACCATACAGTTTGTATGAAACAATCCCAGGAATAACCACGATAGCCGGTACGATTAGAATACGAATACCTGCTGCAGCAAATACGCCTTTTTGAGCTTCTTTTAGTGTGGGTGCGGCCATGGCACGTTGAGTAATGGTTTGGTTGGTACCCCAATAGAACATTTGGATGAAAATCATTCCGGTTAGTAGGGTGTGCCAAGGTAAAGGCGAATCATCACCACCAATGAAGGTGAGTCGTTCTACCGGAATATCAGATAAGTCATAATTAATCGCATTTAGGGCTAGATACACCACAAAAATGGCCATGCCCAGTAATAATACTCCAGAGTAGGTGTCTGATACGGCTACCGCGCGTAACCCTCCGAAGAAAGCATAAACTGCGCCTAGTGTCGCAAATGCAACAGCAATATACATAAGTGGAATGTCGACATTAAACATGGTCTGCATAAACAGAGAGCCTGAATAAATCACTGCTGGCATGTAGATAAAAGCATTACCTAAAAAGAATATAGACCCAATAACGGCTCGTATATGCTTGTTATTGTATCTTTTTTCCAACAACTCAGTTGTGGTGGTACAGTTATACTTGTAATAAACGGGTAAGAATAATTTAGCCAGAATAATCAGGCCAATCACAGCAGAGAACTCCCACCATGCTAGCAGTGCCATTTGGTTACCGTTCATGCCCACCAGCTGATCAGTACTTAAATTTGTTAGGGTGATAGACCCTGCCACAAACACCCAACTTAAGCCGCCCCCAGCGAGAAAATATTCTTTATTTTGTGTGCTTTGTTGACGGTTGCTGCCACGACATTTTATGTACGTTAATAACCCAATCATTGCCGTTACAATGGTAAATACGGATATTTGAATAATATTTTCAGACATTATTGTTCCCTTTCCCAAGTTTTTATTGGGTATTGTTATGCCGCAGCTGAATTTTTACTGACTTCTAATTTGATGCTTTTTATTGGGTTCAAGCCTGGGGTTTTATTGTGCTTTTTGATCAGCGCATTGAGTTGAAATAATGACATTAGCATGGCTTGTAATGGCGCAAGATAACCTTTCTGGTGTAGCTCAAAGAGTGCTTCTTGGCTGAGGGCTTGTAGTTTGTCTTCATCAATAGTGAATAAACCCGACAAACTAGGTGTTGAGCCATCTTGATGCTGGATTAAAATACTAATTGGGCGTAGCAGGCCAAGTTGGCTAATATGCTGATTAAATGCTTGGGTCTGGAGATCATTGTTAATGTCAGATTCAAGCAAAGCTTTTACTCTAGATAAATGCAGCGATGCTTTGCCGTTGGTTTCAAAAATGGCTTGTCCTGTTGTGGCAGAAAACACCCCATGTTGTTCGTCAATACCAATGGTGTAACGTTGTGGGTCGTCAGGTGACATCATCAAAAAAAATGGAAAAGTTTGCATGTTAGTTGGCGTGTGTAGCGCGGTCCACTTACCTTGTTCGACAAATAGGTTGCTACCTTGCTCGAAGCTAGTAAATGCCGTTAATACCCATTGACCATTGTTACCATCACGGACATAAACAATTGGCATACTGCAAGCCGTTTGGCTGACTTCAGATACCCGCAGGTTCATGATGTTTTGTTGATGAGCAAATTGGATGGCGCTGTCGTTTGCTAATCGTAAGTTTTGGTGCTGTTGAGGCGTTAATTCTGTTAGTTTTTTCATATTTTTATTCTATTGTTGAGAATGAGTTAACCATTGTTCAATGAAGTCTCGATGAGGCGGCAATGTATTGAGCATCTGCTGCGTAAGCTGAACATTACGGTTAAGTATCTGAGTGGCTTGGGCCTGTTGTTGGTATAAGTGCGCATGTTGAGAATAGTCAGGGCTGAAACCCATACCATAAAGTACATATTGATAACTAGCGGCTGGAAATAACTCATTTGGGCCATTGAAGTCTTTGCTGGTGGGGCCTCGATAAGCCCAAATGCTTAAGTCTTCTTGTAAGCTCTGTGGAATAGAGTCGGGATGACAATGTGCTTGCCAATAGGGTTCGGGTCTTTTCGTCAGCATGTAATGTAGTTTTAAAAAATCAACAATACGTCCCCAGCGATATTCCATTTGTTGGTTAAACCGTTTGGCCGTTAATGCCATGATGGTATCGTTAACCGGTAGGTTGTCGGCAATGTAGCGTGCAGATATTTCGACTAGCATAATCGCAGTGGCTTCTAGTGGCTCAACAAATCCTGCTGCCATGCCAACAGCAACACAATTTTTTTGCCAATAGCGTTCACGATGACCACTTTGATAGCTGATTTTTTTTACGCTTAAACCTTCGGCTTGGGGGCCAATATAACGGCGTAAATTGGCTTCAGCCTGTTCGTCGGTCATATAACGGCTTGAATACACATGACCGACACCGCGGCGATGTGTTAAGCCAATATCCCAAATCCAACCTGAGTCCTGCGCTGTGGCGATGGTGTGCGATGCAATCGGGCTATGCTGATCTGTATAGGGCACTTGCATTGCAATGGCGCGGTCGTTAAATAGCACATGATCCAGTTTAACAAACGGCACATTAAGTGTTTTACCCAGTAATAAAGATGCAAAACCGCTGCAATCGATAAATAAATCACCGTCAATTGAACCTTGGTCAGCAAGTGAAATATGGCTGATGTTACCTTGGCTATCGACATGGGCTTGTTCTACTGTTCCGATGACATGCTCTACTGCTAGCTTGGCTTTACAATGCTGTTTTAATAAGTCGGCAAAGGCGCCAGCATCAAGATGGTAAGCATAATTGCAGCTGCCTTGATATTCGCCTTCTGCCATGCTGCGAGGAGCAAGGCCTGACTCACAAATAGCATGTTGGAAGTTGGTGTGTTTGGCATAGTCTTTGATGTTGTCGATATAAGGTGCTAAGTCGATACGACCATAACCTAATGGAACCGTAAATGGATGGTAGTAAAAGTCGCCATTTCCATGGACCCAGTTAACAAACTTGCCGCCTTGTTTAAACGTTGCGTGACAAGCCTTAAAGACTTCGCTTTCGCTTAAACCTATTTGTTGTAAGGTATTTTTCATGGTTGGCCAAGTGCCTTCACCAACACCGACCGTGGGAATGTCTGATGATTCCACTAAAATAATTGTTAAGTCATTACCTGTCTGGCTTTTATGATGCGATGCAATGATAGCTGCGGTTAACCAACCCGCTGTACCTCCACCCACAATGATTATTTTTTTAACTGCTTTTGCCATTGGGTTAACATCCTATTTGCAATGAAATGTGCTTAATTACCGGCGTAGTTAAACACTATCACAAGGTGTGTTTTATATATCATAAACAAAAAAGACAGGTGCTAAGCACCTGTCTTTTATTACTTATAATTTAAAACTTGCCTCTAACGCCTAGAGAATAGCGCGATCCGTTATCTTCAACCGAATAAATTTGGTTGGCGAAACGACCTGTTTGAACGAGCTCTTCTTCAGTGATGTTAATGCCTTCAACAAACACCGATACATGTTCAGTGATGTCATAGCTGGCGCTAATATCCCACTGGCCAAACGTTTCGGTATTGATTGGTTCACCATTAAAACCATTGTCTAGCTGACGTAAGAAGCCTTCGCGGTTGTTAAATGCAACACGGGCTTGGAAGTTATCTTGCTCATAGAACACGATTAGGTTTTGTGAATTACCTAAACCTTCAAGTGCGAAACTTTGAGTGCTGTTAGCATCTACTGTCACATTGCTATCAACCACAGTCGCGTTGGCGGTAACACCAAAGCCGTTGTCGAAGATATGAGTTAAGGCAACTTCATAACCAGTAATACGTGCTGATTCACCGTTACGAGGGCGGGTTACAGTGTACTGTTCTGACTGACCATTTAACTCTTCTGTTGTGCCAACAACTGGGTCAGAACATAAGTCTGAGTTAGCCGTGCTACAGTTAAAGTCTGGGCCAGTTCGGTCAGTCATTTGGTAAGTTTCATCACCCGTTAACGTCACGATAAAGTCGTCAACTTCTTTACTGAAAAATGCAAAGCTGAAGATGCTGGCGTCATCGTAATACCACTCGTAAGAGATATCCCAGTTTTCAGAACGGAACGGTTCAAGTGATGGATTACCACCGCTAGCTGTTAAGTTCTGACGACGTGGCTCGTTAAAGTTAGTCGCTGGAGATAGCTGTGACATGGTTGGACGGGTTAACGAGTCATACATGGCAAAACGTAGCACCATGTCGTCTTGTAGGTCTAACTTCACGTTTACGCTTGGCAACAAGTTTGAGTAAGTTGTGCCTTGAGTAATATTTGTCGCTGGACCGTATATGTTTTGGAACAATGTCGCATCACTGGTCGGTACTACGTCAGAAATATAACTCTGTACGGCACTGACTTCTACATCAGTCGTTGAGTAACGAGCCCCTAAATCAACCGTTAATGGCATATCACCTACGTCATACACAAACGTGAAGTTCATGTATAAGCTGCTGACATCTTCATTAATGGTATAGCGATTGTTTTGCAGTGTTGGGGTGATTGGATAACCTTCAGCGGCTAAATAATCGACCATAGCATCACCATCATAGGTGTAGAAGGTGTCGATTAAACCAGAGAAATAGTTATTCGCAGTATAGGGTCTGAAGTTAATGGCTTCATTGGGTGCAGGAGTACCATAACCACAGAATTGACACTGACTACCAAAAATCTGGTAACTGGATTTTTCACGCTCTTGACGGTATAGACCAAATTTCGCTTTCGTGAACACCAATGAATCAGGTGAATATTCGAAATCAGCTTTAAACTCAGTAATTTCATCTTCGTCAGTAAATTGATTACCTTTTTCGTTATAATGTAAACGAGAAAGGCCGGCATCAGGTAAGTTGCCATTTTCAAAACCACCATGGATAACGGTAGGGGTTCCACCCGTGCCATCAAATTCATAGCTGTTGGTCATACCGACAACGTTGAAACGGTCGCGGCCAGCACGATCGTTTTCAGCATTTGAGTTTGAAACATCAAAGTTAGCTTTTAATTGGTCTGTAATATCCCATTTAACATTTAAGCCGACACCGCTGTTTGTCACGTCGCGAGAGTTGCGAGTGTGCGACACAAAGTCAGTTGCTGGGTCGCCACTGCCTTGATGTAAACCCACATCTTGGCTAAAGGTTAATAAGGTGCCTGTTGCAGGGTCGATAGAGGCATTGCCAACGCGGTCTGGCTCAAACCATGATGCTAAATCGGTAACTTCAGAATCCACTTCAAATTTTGAAATAAAACCATCCAAGGTAATGCTGACGTCGTCAGACGGAGCATACTGGAATACTAAGCTACCGTTAGTACGAGTTCGGTCCTGTTGATCAACGATTTGGTCCCAGTTACGTGGAATATAAGCATTGGTAAACAACACGCCATCACGTGAATTGGAAATAGTTTGACCACCACGCCAACCGGCGGTGTTGATTTGGTTAATTTGAACTTGGCGCTCTTGATGGCTTACGGCAAGTAATACACCCATAGTTTCATCATTGAAGGTGTTACTGATCAAACCTGAGATAGAAGGTGAAATTTCTTCTGAAAGACTTTCATACATTCCTTTCACAGAACCGACAAGTTGGAAGCCTGAATAATCAAACGGACGCGCGGTAGTGACGTCGACCGTACCGCCTATACCACCTTCTTGCATGCTGGCACTGCTGGTTTTATAGACGTTAGCACCCGTAATTTGGTCAGCGGCTAAGATGTCGAAATTAAACTCACGACCAGCGCTATCTGTCGCTAATTGACGACCGTTAACCAATACTGTATTGAATTGTGGGCCAAAGCCACGAACCGTTACTGCCTGACCTTCACCACCACTTCGGTCAATCGATACACCAGTAATACGTTGTAATGATTCGGCTACGTTTAAATCTGGAAACTTACCTAAATCTTCGGCTGAAATACCATCCGACACAACCGAAGCAGATTTCTTATCGGCCATTGAATTTTTTAAACTGCTGCGTATCCCCTTTACAGCAATAACTTCTATTGTTTGTTCATTAGCTTGAGTTTCTGCTTCTGCTGCAGAGACGCCGTTAACACTTCCTAATGCCCCAGCAATGGCAAGTGCTATCGTTGTCCTCTTACCAAAAGTTGTGATTCCTTTTGTCGACATTTTTCTTCCCCCAGTTGATGTTGTTGCTTTTTTATAAAATCTTTATTTTTAATTAAAGCTTATTTATCTTATAAATATATTAATTGAGCTTAAATATCAACCTTTTCTTAACCAGTATGGTGTAATTTAATGATGAATTTTTAGACTAATCACTGACATCATGGTGATATACATTGCAATAAATAGTACCAAAACCTAAGGTTGTAAATGAATTTAGTCTTTGTAATTTAAAGATATTGCTGTCATCGCTCAATGTTTATTCAGACAGTAATCAGACTGTATTTTTTGTGTTTATTACACTTTGGTATAGTTCATTTCTTGTAAAAAAAAACAGTCTGATAACAATCAAAACAATTTCAAAATGGTTATTTATTGCGGTGCAGATTTCATATCCCATGACATGCCTGTGGCATAGCGGTGGGCAAAACCTTTCCAGGCTGTCGTTGGATTGCCTTGTTGATCTTGCTCATTAGACTGAGCGCTTAATTGTAGGTATGAACACTTATCTTGTTGATTTTTAACATGGCAATCCATCATAGCTAATGCAAAGTGTTTATTGATGGTATTAAGCTGTGTCGTATTCCAGGCGGGTTCAAAATAGTGGCCTAAATCTATTTCATTTTGGTAAGCCACTTTAGGTGCTGGATGTGGGGCAATATTATGGCGAGCATTATGATAGGTGAGCATATAGGTATGTTCACCGCCAGTTTGCTGGTATAGCGATTGAATGCTTTTATAACCAGAAATATCATCAAGATCGCCAGCAACATACAGTGTTGGGACGGTTATTTTTGCTAATGCTACTGGGTCAAATAGTTGATGATTGCCTCCCCAGGGGGCCATAGCAATCATGGCTTTCCATTTAGGATCTACCGTTACAGGGGCTGTTTGGCCACCAGCACAGGTGTTGAGTAAAGTAATGGCACCATTGATAACATTTTGGTCTTTGCTGCCGGTAAAGGTAGCGGCAGTTTGTGGGTTAAATTGATAACAGCCGCCCACAGTGTTGACCGCACCATAGCCGCCCATTGAATAGCCAATTAAGCCTGATCGTTTCGTGTCGATAATGCGACTGACAAAATTGTCGCTGCCGGTAAAATAATCAAGGGCAAATTGTTGATCACGCGAACGATTTAATAATGTGCTAAAAAAACCGCTAAACGGAGCATTAACCATATCGACATCAGCATTAGTAGAGTCGGTGTGATCCAGTGCCGCAACAATATATCCGTGTGACGCTAGATGCTCAGCTAAGTAAAACATAATGGTGCGATAGCCAGTATAACCATGGGATAACACGATGAGTGGAAATGGCTGATCCGTTAATGAGGCCACTTCTGCGTCACGAGTGGCATTGCCTTGCAGTGAAAATGGTAATCCTAAACGGGTTTCATCATTATAAACGGCATTTAATACTGCCGGTTGGTTTTGCTTGGTCGCGGCAGTTTTGTTACTTGGGTACCACACCTCAATGTTGAGTTTTCGGTCTTCAGCTATTTGGGTTTTGGGATTAAATTGATTTTTATGAATCAAGTTAACAGTTTTAACACCGACTTGATAAAGCCCTGTTTGCGCTAGCTCTGGCAACGCTTCCTTTGGCAGTGTGTTGGGGTAAAGCTGTTCGGCGACTAGAATGGTATTTTTTGTGTCACTGTCTGTTGCGTTTGCGGCAATGGCGCTTGAGTGGGTGCCTAAACATAACAACGCGATAGAAATAAGTGATTTGGTCATCATTAATGCTGTCCTTTTCAGTAATGCATGCTCTTCAGCATGGGCTGTAGTACTTGGTCATTTTTATTATGTAATGTGGGCGGGTCCTCAACCCACATCATTTTTTGTTATCGGCTCATTTACAGAGTTACTGCTGAAACGTTTCTACGGTTAATCCTTTGCCTGCGGTGCAAACATAAATGTCCGCTTGCAAATTAAACTGCGCAAAATAGTGTTGCTCAACCGCTTGCTGAATAGCGGCTACGTCTTCATTACGGCATAAACACACTATCGCGCCGCCAAATCCACCACCGGTCATGCGTACGGCGCCTCTGTCTGCTAAAGCTTGTTGGCAAATTTGCACTAAACCATCGGTGGCAGGTACGGTCACTTCAAAGTCATGCTTTAACGATTGATGTGATGCGGTCATTAAAATGCGCAGTTGTTCGATGTTATTACTGGCTAAGGCTTGGGTTGCGGCAATGACGCGGGCATTTTCGGTGATCACATGGTGAGCTCGGGAGAATTCATTCGCGCTCATTTGTGGCTTAGTTTGCATTAACAACGCTAAGTCAGCATCGCGCAGGGTGGTTAAGCCCATTTTACTGGCGGCTTGCTCGCAGTCGATACGGCGTTGGTTGTATTCGCTGTCGACTAACTTTCTAGGGTAGTTAGAGTTAACAATAACAATCGATAAGTCTGTTGGAATGGTCACCGATTTTGTGTGTAAATTTTGGCAATCGATTAATAACGCTTGGTCTTGTTGACCTTTAGCTGAAATTAACTGGTCCATTATGCCGCACTGGCAATCCATAAAATCATTCTCGGCTTGTTGACCGAATAAGGCGATTTGCTCTTCGGTTAAATTTAGGCCGCAAACATGATTAAACATCCCTGCAATCGCCACTTCTAGTGCCGCCGAAGATGACAAACCACTGCCTTGCGGCACATTACTTTCAATCAATAAATCAACACCTTGTAGCTGGTGGCCAGCACGGTTAAGCACAAATGCAACCGCACGGATGTAGTTGCCCCATTGTGACTGACCAGCACTAATTGGTTGATTAACGTCAAAGCTTTCTTGTTCATTCGGATACATGGTTGATAGTACATTAACCGTGTTGTCATTTCGTATATGGTAAAAAACTTGAGTGCGGAAAGTGAGTGCGCAAGGTAATACGAAACCTTGATTGTAGTCGGTGAATTCACCAATTAAATTAACCCTACCAGGAGCACTAACTACCCCTTGTGGTAATGATGAAAACTGCTGCTGATAGAATGCCTGTAGCGCGTCGTTATTCATTATTGTTTCCTTGAGAGTAATGGATGTCGCTGGCATTTTGTAAAATTTTTGCAGCTGTTTCTGGGCTTAAATCGCGTTGACTTTCGGCGAGCATCTCGTAGCCGACCATGTGTTTTTTTACGGTGGCTGAGCGTAATAGTGGTGGATAAAAATGGCCATGTAAGCGCCAGTGGCTATTGTCGTCAAGTTTGCTTGGTGCACTGTGCCAACCCATTGAGTACGGGAAGCTACAATTAAACACATTGTCGTATCGGGTGGTGAGTATCTTAATCGCTTGGGCTAAAGCAGTTGATTGCACATCGGTTAGCTCACCAAAATGGCGTACATCATCTTTGCATACGAGTAAGGTTTCAAAAGGCCATGCAGCCCAAAATGGTACAACCACAAGCCAGTGGTCATTTTGATAAACAACTCGCTCACCGTCGGCAATTTCATGTTTAACATAATCGCCGAGCAAATTGCCGCCATGATGTTGTTGGTAGTTACGCTGGTTGTCTTCTTCTAATTGTATTTCGGTCGATAAATGATTGTGGGCCCATACTTGTCCGTGGGGATGAGGTTGTGAACACCCCATGACTTCACCTTTGTTTTCAAAAATGTGTACACATGCATACTGAGCAGATAATTCGATGTAGTTCAGTTTCCAGGTATTAACTACATCATTGATCTCAGCCACGGATAATTCTGGTAAGGTTTTATTGTGCTTAGGTGAGAAACAAATCACTCGGCATTCACCCGTAGCCTGCTCTATTTCAAATAATGGATTGTCATGATTGAGCGCGGCGGAATGTTCGGTCACTTGTGACGTTAGTGCGCCAAAGTCGTTAGTAAACACAAAGGTTTTATCATAAGCAGGATTGATACTGTCGTTTGCACGATGATTGCCGGGGCATAAAGGGCATGTGTTATCGTACTCTGGTAAATTCGAAGGGGCATTTTTTTCTGTCGCACCTAACCAAGGACGATTATTTCGATGTGGCGACACTAGCACCCAATTACCTGTTAACGGATTTTTTCGTCTGTGGGTAAATTCAAACTGACTCATGGCAATCCCTTTCATCTATATGTGTCTGGAGCAATAACCAGAAAATGCATATTATTATCTCAATTGTACTGTTGATAAATGCTGCAAATTTAATTTATATGATAAATACTACTATTAAGTATTTTATTTAACAAGATGTAATCAATTTCGACAAGATCTTTCTAATTCAGCTTGTCAATTGACCGTCTGTCACTCTATGATGTTGCTAATATATATTATTTATCATATTTATTTTAGTGGTGGGATACGTAAATGGAAGCCGATAGAGAAATTGTTGATGTTGTCGTGATTGGTGGCGGCATAAACGGTGTTGGAATAGCGGCCGATGCAGTGGGGCGTGGTTTACGTGTCTTGCTGTGTGAACAGAATGACTTAGCGTCTGCAACCTCATCAAATAGCAGTAAACTGATCCATGGTGGACTTCGGTATTTAGAACATTATGAGTTCCGTTTGGTTAAAGAAGCATTAGCAGAGCGTGAAGTGTTGCTTAAAAAAGCCCCTCATTTGATCACTCCGTTGACATTTAGGCTTCCCCATCAGTCTCATTTACGTCCAGCGTGGATGATCCGTCTTGGGTTATTTTTATATGACAATTTAGCATCACGCGTCACTCTGAATGCGTCTAAAAAAATTAACTTCACACAAGATAGCCCATTAAAACCTGAAATTACTCAAGGGTTTGAATATTCTGATGCTTGGGTCGATGACTCTCGTTTAGTGGTATTAAATGCCCTTGCAGCGAAAGAGTTAGGGGCACAGATTTGTACTCAAACCCGCTGTATTACTGCCGAACGCGACAATGGTATCTGGAAACTCACCTTACAACATCAAGGGGACAAGTCATTACGTCAGGTGCATGCAAAAAGTATTGTTAACGCTTCTGGACCTTGGGTGTCGAGCTTATTTTCAAATGTATTAAAGCAGCCTTCACCACAAAAAATTCGTTTAGTAAAAGGTAGCCATATTGTGGTGCCTAAAATCCATCAACAGCCACACGCTTATATTTTGCAAAATGTCGATCAGCGGATTGTGTTTGTGATCCCATTTGAAGATGACTTTTCTCTGATTGGTACCACTGATGTTGATTTTACCGGCGACCCTAAAGATGTGCGTATCGACCAGCAAGAAATTGATTATCTGATTAGCATTACCAATCACTATTTTAAAAGCACTATTAGCGAACAAGATATTGTGCATACGTTCTCTGGGGTGAGACCATTAATGGATGACGAGTCAGATTCGGCGCAGTCGGTGACCCGTGATTACACCTTTATTGTCGACGCCCCTAAAGATAAGGCGCCGCTATTGTCAGTGTTTGGCGGCAAAATTACGACATATCGAAAACTGGCCGAAGCGGCAGTCAATCGATTAAAACCTTTCCATCCTCAAATGGGTAAACCTTGGACAGCAACTCAAACGCTACCTGGTGGTGATTTTACTGATTTAGGTGATCTTAACCGGATTTATCAGCAACAATATCCTTGGATAAATACACGATCTATTAATCGTTTATTACGAACTTACGGAACCCGTACCCAATCCATTTTAAATGATGCTGCGAGCCGCGAGGCATTGGGGATTGATTTTGGTCATGGTTTATATCAAGCGGAAGTCGATTATGTTATTGCCAATGAATGGGCCAGTTGCAGTGCAGATATTTTATGGCGACGGACTAAGCTAGGTTTGCATTTTACTGAGGAACAACAGCAAGTACTGAGTGATTATGTCGCCAGTAAACAGGAAGTTGCACCGGCGGTTGTTTCTGATGTGAGTTAACCTTAACGTGTTAACACTAGCACCCAAAATGATAAAAAGTTTTTGGGTGTGTTTTATCTGCCATTGCTGTGATTCATGCTTGGTTGATATTGATACTACAAGGTGTGTCGACGATCCCAGTAACGTGATGCAACTGATAAATAAACACGTTACCCGATAATGGATAATCAACGAGTTGCTGTTGAGTCAGTTCAATACGTGATGTTGTCACAATTAACCAATCTAAATTTGGGCCACCAATGGCGACACTAGAGGGTTGTACAGCAGGTAAGATTAACTTTTCGACGATATGACCATCTGGATGATAACGTACCACGCTATGATCGCCCCATTGGGCATTCCACATAAAGCCATGCGCATCAATAGTTGAACCATCAGGAAATACATGATCTTCGGTGGTCGCAAACAAGGTTTTATCCGTTAATGTTTTGTGTGTTGGGTTATAGCGATATTGATGGATGCAATGTTTTTCAGAGTCTGCGTGATACATAATGTTACCGTCAGGGCTCCAACACAAACCATTAGAGATCAAAATATCTTCAATGGTTTTATGGCATTCACCGTGGTTATCTATCCGGTACAAGTTGCCTTGTTGATGTTGATCATGACGGGTTTCAACCATGGTTCCCGCCCAAAAATGTCCACTGCGATCGGTGCGGCCATCATTAAAACGGTTACCTTTCTGTGCAACTTCAGGTTGGCTAAGCCATGTTAATGCATGTGTATCGAGATGATACAGTGCAAAACCTTGCTCAAAGGCGACAATTAACTGAAATGTTTGCTGTTCTGCTAAAAACGCAAAGCTGCCAATACGATAGGGTAAACTGTATTGATCGTGCAGCTGAGTCTCGACACTGTATTTGTGAATTTTTCCTTGTATGATATCGATCCAATAAATGGCTTGTTGTTGTGGGTGCCATAAAGCATTTTCACCCAAATCATTTTGTGATGGGATAACCTGTATAAGATCGCCGATGCTCTGGGTTAGTGTATTATTCATCTGTCGAATGATGTGCGTGTTGGTACACAACATTAAATCCTGCCAATGTCGCGTCTGTAACATCCCATAATGTTGTGTTGATATTACAGTGATGTAACACTTCAACAAAACATTGGCTTAAGTGAGGTGGACCAATAATCGCCACTGATTCTAATTCTGTTAATTGCCACTCTTGCGCGCTCATCGCTGCGCGAACATCACTTCCTATCAATAGTCCTGATAAATACGCATGTGCTTGTTTGGTTGAGAAATCCTCAAAAAGCTGTTTACTGCGGACGCTATATAATCCGTGATAAAAATTATCGTTAGTAGATGACAAGATAAAATCAGCACCGTCAATAAATGCGCCAAAATCAAATTCTAAATCTGATACTTTTTCTTGGATCAATACGCTGTTAGATGACAATAGGTCATACAGTTCACCGGTTAGCGCAGTTTTGAATAAAATGACTTTACCTTCTTCAATTAGCACCCATTTAGTATGGGTTCCAGGCAAGCATACAAGATGTCGACCAACTAGATGCTGTGGAGCCATCGCAAGCCAGCCCAGTAAATGAAATTCTTCTCCACGCATCGAGTCATGGAGTTGGTTATAAAGCTGGCAACTTAATCCTGGGAATATGGTGACTTGATGACCTTGACTGTCAAAGCGCGCCCCGGCAGAGATCACCTCTTGGGGCGAAATAGGACAAGCAAGATATTGGGTTTCTTTCCAGCCAATGCTTGAACCTATTTGACCTATCATCAATATAGGTAGTTTTCCAAAACGATTAGCCCAAGGCGCAATACTGTCCATTAGTGTGGTTTCAAAATCAGTTTGAATTTTCTTCACGCCGACATTATTGGCTTGTTCAAGCACGATTAATGGTTTACCGACTTCGGCTAAACATAGATAAGCACGTAAATGGCTTGTGCCCCAATCGACAGCAATAAAATGTTGATTTTTAGCAAGCAAGCTAAGCTCTCCCACCGTCAATATTGATACACTGACCGGTGATCAATTCACTATTGTTTGAGGCTAAAAACAGGGCGAGTTTGGCAACATCTTGAGGGGTGATTCGGCGTTTTAATGCCATCGCATCAGTCCATTTTTGCTCTTCTTGTTCTGTTAGCCAGCTGGCCAGCTGCTTTTCGGTGGCGACCCAACCGGGCAAAATGGCATTGACACGAATACCAGATTCTCCAAACTCACGCGACAATGAGCGTGTCATACCAATTAAGCCTGCTTTTGCTGTCACGTAGCCGGTCATTTGTTGTGAGCCTAATAACGCGGTGATTGAACTGAAATTAATAATGCTACCGGAATGCTGCAGCTTCATTAAAATATAAGCCGCTTGAGATGCAAAAAAAGCAGGGTCTAAATTAATTTGCATGCACTTATGCCAATCATGGGCTGAAATCGTTTCGACATCTTGGCGCGCATCATTAGCGACATTATTTATCAGTACGTCAAAGCGGCCAAAGTGTTGACCAACATCTCTAATGGCTTGTTGTAATGATTCGGAATCGGTGGCATCGACAGCGCGAAACCAAATTGATGAAGCATCAATTTTGGCCATTTTGCTAAGTAGATTGGCTGCTGTTTTATGATCGATATCAATAAAAGCCACTTTAGCTTGTTGATGTATGAAGGCTTCGACCATAGATGCGCCAATACCACTGGCGCCGCCGGTAATAAAGATGACTTTGTCTTTCAAGTCTTGATATTGGGTTAACAAACTCACTTATAACGCTCCAAACCTACTTTTTATGATTATGGTTAACTAGCGGTATTTATTGGATTTAATGATTAATCCGAAAAATAATGATGATTATTATGTCTATTTCTAACATTAACACCACTGAAAACAAAGTTATATCGTAATTGCGTTTAAATATGATATAACAGATTTATGTACTGAATATTGGACAGTAAAAGCATGAATAATTCTCCACGTCAAAATTTAACACATCAATTAACTCACGATTTGGGCATTGCCATTGTAAAAGGGGTTTACCCTGTTGGCGAAGGTTTACCCTCTGAAGCTGATTTGTGTATTGAATACGATGTTAGCCGTAGCTCAACGCGTGAAGCGGTAAAAATGCTGTCTGCAAAAGGCCTTATTTCATCTCGGCCTAAACAAGGTATTCGGGTGTTGCCTGAAAGCAATTGGAACATGTTTGATACCGACGTATTAAAATGGATTTTAAGCAGTAAACCGTCATTGTCTTTACTGAAAGAGTTTACTCAAGTGAGGGTTGCGCTAGAACCGCAAGCGGCGGCACTTGCAGCAATGAACGCATCTGATGAGCAATTAGCGTCTATCGAGAAGGCACTCGAACGTATGGTTGAAGCTGAACAAGGTTTAGATGACCCGTTAGAAGCTGATATTGCATTTCATACCAGCATCCTAATCGCCAGTGGTAACCGTTTTTTTGTGCAATTAACCGAGTTTATTGGTACCGCACTCAGGGTGAGCATTCGTTACACCAACAAGATAAAAGGCGTGCCGGGTGCGGATGTGAAAAAGCATGCCGAAATTTTTAATGCGATTAAAGCGCGCAATCCTGAATTATCTAAAGCAGCTGTTTCAATGATTTTAGATGAAGCACTTGAGCTGATTGAGTTGAAGTTGTAGTCGGTCGAAACAATCATAAAAAGAGCACCTAAAGGGTGCTCTTTTGCTTAATGGGGATAAATAATGTGCGCTATAAAGAGGCGCGCGATAAAGTATTATTTCACTTCATTTAACTCAAAAATCAACGACGTTTGTGGGAAAGTAATCGGCAACTGCATGCCAAAGGTCATTAATGCTTCACCACTAAAGGTTTGATTGTCTGTCATGGCTAATACAGACGGTGAGTAGAATGAAAATCCGGCCGGCCAAATTAGTGATAGTTGATAATCTCTGTCGGCATCTAATCCTGCAAAATGATATTTTGGCGGATTAGTTCGTTGGGTCTCTTTGACGCTGTTGTAAGCAAACAAAGCTTGGGTTTGGTTTGTATTAACAATACCAAAGTTGATTGAGTCGCCATCGCTGTTTAATCGTACCAACTTGCCACTGTGAATTAACTGACGATGCTGTTTGTGCAGTTTGATTATTTGCTGTAACTGCTCACGTTCATCATGGGTTAACTCTCGAGGATCCATTTCAATCCCCATGTGACCAAAGAAAGCGACCGCGGCTCGCATGGCAATATTGATGTGTCGCCCGGTAATGTGACAATCGCGCGGGCCAACATGCGCCCCCATCACTTCTGCTGGGAAAAAGAATGAACAACCACGTTGAATGGTGAGTCGATCTAATGCGTCATTTGAATCTGAAGTCCATACTCGATCAGTGTGTTGTAATACACCGTAATCAACTCGCGCACCACCAGATGAACAACTTTCAATTTCAATGTGTGGATGACTATCTTTAAGGCGCTTGATTAAAGCATAAGCGGCTTTAGTTTGTTGATGTACTGCCGGCTTACCCAATAAATTACCTGCATGATTGAGATCGCGGTTCATGTCCCATTTGAGGTAGAGAATTTGTGGGTATTCAACCAAGATATCGTTAATCGCATTAAACAGATAGTCAGTCACGTCTGGGTTCGTCATGTCTAGCACTAGCTGTTTTCTAAATTGCAGCTGCTCGTTACCTTGGGTTTGCAGCGCCCATTCAGGGTGGTTGCGATATAAATCGCTGTCTGGATTAACCATTTCAGGTTCAAACCATAAACCAAATTCCATGCCCACGTTATTAACATGATCAATCAGTGGTTGCAGTCCGTCTGGGTAAATTTCACGATCAACAGTCCAGTCACCTAAACCGGCAAAGTCACCACGGCGACCTTTAAACCAGCCGTCATCGAGTACAAATCGTTCTGCGCCAATGTCAGCCGCTTGGGTCGCTAATGATTGTAAAACAGCAACATCATGGTCAAAGTAAATTCCTTCCCAAGTGTTGTAGTGCACTGGGCGTGGCTTTAGGCGTACCTTTTCAGTGATAAGTGATTGACGAACATACTGATGGAAGCAATGAGATAAGCCACTAAAACCGTCATTAGAATAGGCTGTATATAACGTTGGGCTGACATAAGACTCGTTAGGCGCGAGTATCATTTCACCAGGCATTAATAATTCACCTAATTGGGCATAACTGCGGCCTTCTGCAAGTAACTCCGCTCGCATTTTATGGTTGCCACTCCAACCTAAATGAAAACCATAACACTCACCGCCTTGTTCATGGGTGAGTTTGTTGTGCATTACCATGCCTGGGAAATTGTCGTGTGAGGTTTTACCTTTACGGTTTTCACGCACAAAGCTGCCTAAGAAGGTATCAAAAGACTTGCGTTGGAATTCGTTCGACCAACGGCCTTCAAACGACATTACTTGGTCAATATGCAGAGGCATCGGAATGGTTGGCGCTGCACACCAATTCACATTAACTGAGGTTTGGCCTAAATTGGTTAATTCTGTTGTCGCACTGAGTACGTCACTGCGTGGGTTAAGCTGTAAGTGATGCTTAACGCTTAGCTGACGTAGTGTATCAACTGACTCGAAATACACTTCGTTTTCATTCGGTTGGTTCACTTGTGTTAGTGCACCACCAATTGACCATGCAATGTTGTTATCAAAAATTTCAATGCCAGGTGCACCGGTAAAACCTTCACCCATTAACGGCGATAATGAAATAGGCGCTTCAACAACAACTGAGCATTTAGCTTCTTGTCTGGTGCTTAACCGTTTCATCATGTCAAAGCTGGTCTTTTCAGATAACTTTTTACCAAAATACAAAATGGCAGGAGTCTTGTTTAAGCAATCAACGATCAAGCTAGTATGTTGGCCATTAAGCAAAACGAACTGGGGATGTGACATGATATTGTCCTTGATTGACGTTTTTGTGTTTATACACACTGATTAAGCATACATATTCGAATGTGTTGGATTGAGCCAGCAACATTCTGCAGTGTGTTAATGATGTATTCGGATTATTTTAAAATACTATATATCATATAAATACTAGGTTAGTATATTGATCGTCATTAAAAATTGGTTAAATAACCCCGTAATTTTGCTTGTGACGGTAGGGTATAACCTTAACTATATCCTAGTATGAGCCAACGGTTTTACGCACTATATATTGGAGATTAACATGTTAGGAGTTTGCTACTACCCTGAGCATTGGCCTGAATCTATGTGGCAACAAGACGCAAAAGAAATGCGTCAGCTTGGATTACAGTATGTGCGTATTGGCGAGTTTGCGTGGTCTAGAATTGAGACCGGTGATGGTGAGTATTCTTTTGAGTGGCTGGATCGTGCCATTGAAACGTTAGCTAACGAAGGGCTGCAAGTGATTATGTGCACGCCAACGGCTACGCCTCCTAAATGGTTAATCGACAAATACCCAGACATTTTACCTGTCGATATTAAAACAGGTACTACCCGTGGCTTTGGTTCGCGCCGTCATTATGATTTTTCAAGTGATAACTACTTTCGTGAAGCAATGCGTATCTCTAGCGTTATTGCACAACGCTATGGTCAACATCCTGGCATCTGTGGCTGGCAAACGGACAACGAGATTGCTTGTCACGATACTACTCATAGTGGCTCATTGGTGGCTAAGTCAGCATTTCAACAGTGGTGCAAAGCCTATTATCACAACGATATTGAAAAGCTCAATACTGCCTGGGGTAATGTTTTCTGGTCGATGGAATATCAAGATTTTGAACAAATCGAATTACCTATTCTAGCGGTAACTGAAACCAATCCTGCTCATCAACTGGCTTACCGTCGTTTTAGTTCTGACCAAGTGGTGAAATTTCATGATGCAATGGTTGAGATCATTCGTGCTCATGCGCCAAATCGTTTTGTAACCCATAACTTTATCCCGTTAGTCGATACTCAAGCCGATAACTTTGCATTAGCCAAAAACCTCGATTTTGTCAGTTACGACAATTACCCGCTCGGTCGTTCAGATATGTTTTTTAAACATATGCCAGCAGAACAATTTAAACCGTACATGCGTACCGGACACCCTGACTTTTCAAGTTACTCGTTTGACCAAAGCCGTGGTGTGAGTAATAAAAACTTTTGGGTAATGGAGCAGCAACCTGGTCCAGTAAATTGGGCGCATCACAACCCTCGTCCTGAAAAAGGCATGGTTAGACTGTGGTCATGGCAGGCGTTTGCCCACGGTGCAGATTGCGTGTGTTACTTCCGTTGGCGCCAAGTGCCATTTGCGCAAGAGCAAATGCATGCAGGCATTAAACGTAACGATAATTCGAAAGCTGCAGCTTGGGCTGAAGTTGAGCAAATGCGTGACGAGTTGGCCAAAGTCGATTTTACCATTAGCGATCCAGTACAAGCGAAAGTGGCTATCGTGACAGGTGCTAACAGTCAGTGGGTGACCGAGATTGAACGCCAAGGTGACAGTTACAATCATCAACGCGTTGAGTTTGCTTATTACTCGGCATTACGTCAGTTAGGGTTAGCTGTAGATTTTGTCTCTGTAGATCATGATTTGACACAGTATGCTTTAGTTGTCGCACCGTGTTTACCGATTGTGCCGCAAGCCTTTGTTGATAAATGTCAGCAAGCCAACGTACATTTGGTTATCGGTCCTCGCTCAGGCAGCAAAACGGATGAATTGTCATTAGTGTCTACGTTAGCACCGGGAGCATTCCAAGTTTTAGTTCCTGTAAGAGTATTATCAACTGAAACCATTCGTCCAGACTGCAGTGAAGTATTGCATTTTAATGGGGTTGAGTTTGAAAGCCAGTGCTGGCGAGAAGAGCTAGAACTCGGCGATGGTGTTGATGTGGTGGCGACGTATCATGATGGTAGTCCTGCTGTGGCTCGTCATCAAAATACTAGCTATGTAGCGACATTGACCTGTGATGGATTCTTACTCGAGTACTTTAAAATACTAGCAGTAGAGTTAGGGTTAACCATATTAGCGTTACCTAATGATATGCGTGTGGTTAAGCGTGGTCAGTATGCTTACTTGTTTAACTATGCCGGTTATCCGCAAACTGTGCCTAGTGAGTTACAAGGGCAATACGTTTTAGGCAGTGCAAACCTTGCTGCTTACGATGTTGCTATCATGAAACTCGCATAGTGTAGCAACAAGTATATGTTAGTAAGATTATGGCCATCAATCTGGCCATAATCTTAGCTCACAAGCTGAATTGACTCTGTTGTTATCTCAGCTTGTTGCATCTTTTTCAACTCAATGTTTTTCCACACCTTGTCATGAAAGTAGAACACAACTGTATTAACGGCAGGTTCAAGCAGGGCAATGGTACCACCGATAATAATGCTACCGGTTAATAGGTAGGTAATCGTAAAAGCGACACTGAAGTGTAAAATGGCAAAGCTAATAGTCTTTTTCATGATGAATCCCCTGTTTGATTTGTTTAAATGATAACAGTTATCATTATCAAGTAAAGAGGGTTAATTCGATTATTGCAAATGAAAATTTCGATTACGTTTATTATTTTTAATCTTGAAAAAAATAAAGACCCTAAGTAGGGTCTTTCATAAAGTTAATCACATGAATAAATGCAGTCTATAACATCAGGTGTTGAGATTAGTAATGCCAAGGAAAACGTGAAAAGTCTTGATCTCGTTTTTCTAAAAAGGCATCGCGACCTTCTTGAGCTTCTTCACTCGCATAGGCTAAGCGTGTTGCTTCACCAGCAAACAGTTGTTGGCCTACTAAACCATCATCAGCCATATTGAAGCCATATTTAAGCATACGCATTGCAGTGGGGGATTTAGAGTTAATCTCTTTGGCCCAAGCTAAGGCTTCAGTTTCTAGTTCGGCATGTGGAATGGCACGATTTACCATACCCATGTTAAATGCCTCTTCTGCAGAGTAATTAAACCCAAGAAAGAAGATTTCGCGGGCTCGCTTCTGACCAATCATCTTGGCTAAATAAGCACTGCCATATCCGGAGTCAAAGCTACCTACATCAGGGTCGGTTTGCTTAAAAACAGCGTGTTCTTTTGACGCCAATGTTAAATCACAAACCACATGTAAACTATGTCCACCACCCACAGCCCAGCCAGGTACAACCGCAATGACCACTTTAGGCATGAAGCGGATCATTCGCTGCACTTCTAATATATGTAGGCGCCCCATTCGAGCTACATCAGGAGTACCTTCTTCAGCACCTTCATATTTATAGCCATCTTTACCACGAATACGCTGATCGCCACCTGCGCAAAATGAGTATTGACCTTTTGCTGATGGTCCATTTCCTGTAATAAGTACACAACCTACATCGGACCATTGTCTAGCGTGGTCTAGAGCCATATAGAGTTCATCTACTGTTTTAGGACGAAATGAGTTAAGGCAATCAGGCCTGTTTATTGCGATACGCACCGTGCCTTGGGATTTTGCCCGGTGGTAAGTGATGTCTTCAAAATTGAATCCTTCGACAAGATTCCATAACTCAGGGTCAAAGATGTCAGATACTGATTCAGTTTGTGATGGTGTCATAAAAAAACCTAGCCCCTATTGCAGATATTACACAAAGGCTAGGCTTATTTGATACTTAGGTCAATTCGTTAGCATAAAATCGTTAACGAGCACAAGTTATTAGATTTTATCGCAAATAAATTGCAAATTTTCTGTTGAAAAAACAGGGTGGCGAGCACTACTATGGCAGTATTCGATTTTAAACTCACTAATGGCTTCGTTACTGGTAAATACACCATCTAATTCACGAATTTCAATTGTCGATAAACGCTTATAAATTTCCTCTTTAACTTGTGGAATGTGCTTATCGATTTTAATGATTTTTGTACCCGTCATCGAATCAAGCTTTTTATCTGCCTTAGTAAACATCGTTTTAATGTCATTAATTGGCTTATCAAGCTTGTCTGTTTCTGTCGCGAAATAATAAATAATCCCCGCGATTATTGCTAATCCTATCCAGCCTCTCATCTTTTTATCCAATAATGTGTTATTACCTATATAATAAGCTAGTTATCGTTCAATATTAAAGCAGTAAGGCTGTAACATGACGACAGAATCCAACTCCAAGGACTTTTCCAAACAACAACGTATTCAAATCCATCAACCTGATGCTAGTAAAGCAGACAGCTTCAATCCGCGCAACCGTATTTACGTAAGAGCTGTCGATGGCTTATGGACAACCTTACGACGTTATATGGGTTGGATAGCCATGTTATTTTTCTTACTTCTGCCTTGGTTACCCTGGGGAGACCGTCAAGCCGTTTGGTTTAATCTTGCTGAGCAAAAATTTCACGTCTTTGGTTTAACTATTTGGCCACAAGATCTCACCTTGCTTGCCGCACTCTTTATGATAGCCGCATTTGGGCTGTTTTTCGTTACCACTTATCTCGGTCGAGTGTGGTGTGGCTATACTTGCCCACAAACCGTGTGGACCTTCATCTTTATCTGGTTTGAAGAAAAATTTGAAGGCGCGCGTAATAAACGTATCAAGCTTGACCAAATGCCGTGGAGTGTCAATAAACTCTGGCGTAAAACAGCAAAACATACTTCTTGGTTATTAATATCACTATTAACAGCCACTACGTTTGTATCCTATTTTGTTCCAAGTCGTGAACTCTATATTGACTTCTTTACCCTTAATGCTGGTGGCGGGATATATTTTTGGGTGGTTTTCTTCACTATTGCTACTTACGGTAATGCCGGATGGATGCGTGAGATCATGTGTATTCACATGTGTCCCTATGCCCGCTTCCAAGCTGCCATGTTTGATAAGAATACCTATATAGTAGGCTACGACACCCAACGCGGTGAAACCCGTGGTCCTCGTACACGTAAACAAGATCCTAAAGAGATGGGTTTAGGCGACTGTATTGACTGTGACTTGTGTGTACAAGTGTGCCCAACTGGAATCGATATTCGTAATGGTCTGCAATATGAATGTATTAACTGTGGTGCTTGTATCGATGCATGCGATAACACAATGGAACGCATGGGATACGACAAAGGGTTAATCAGTTACACAACAGAAAACAAACTTGATGGTGTGCAAGAAAAGGTATTGCGACCTAAGTTAGTGGGTTACGGTGTGGTACTCACGGTGATGATATTAATATTCATATATGCCAGCGCAACGATTGCACCTGTTCGTATGGATGTTATTAGAGATAGAAACTCACTTTATCGAGAAAACAACCAAGGCAATACAGAGAATACCTTTACGATTAAAATTCTCAATAAAACAGAACAGCCGCAAGAATATGAGCTAAGCGTCGAAGGATTGCCTAATGCCAGATGGATTGGCCCACAGCATGTATCGATAGAAGCGGGTGAAGTATTAACCTTACCAATTAGTATTGCTGTTGATCCTATTGAGTTGAAGAGAAGTATCACCAAAATCGATATCAAAATAACTGCGCAAATAGATGGCAGCCCAATAGAAATAAAACAGGAAACTCGATTCTTTGGTGATTAGAACTGAGTGAAATAGCCGAAAAAGGGACGGATAGTCCCTTTTTTGTTCTTTTCGATTGAAAAAGCACCTCTCGGTCATGTTTTTGCAATATTTAGCCTATTTATGCTTGCACAAATAATTAAGCTCCCTATAATGCGCAACCACTGACACGGCATACGTCGCTGGCAGGTTGTAAGGTTCAAATTGAAGTTTACAAC
>NZ_PJCD01000004.1:0-107122 GCF_002836315.1 Shewanella sp. ALD9 | reverse complement strand
ATTCGACTGAATGGCTTTTTTAATCAATTTATTTTAAACCCTATTATTGAAATAAATCTTCAGCAACATTGTCGATAAAAATATCGCCACTTTGCTGTGTTTCAGTAACATATTCTTTGGGTTCTGTACCTTCAACAAAATACTCAAACTCGGTAGTGTGGTCTGTCTTGCGAGTCAATTTGCCAGTCGCTAAATCAATACGTGCAGATACAATTCCTTTTGGCGGGATAACAGAAGGTTCAGGCGTACCAGACAGGGCCTTATTCATATAGTCATTCCAACCAGGACCAGCGGTTTTAGCACCCGCTTCCGCACCTGATATCTGATCTGGTTCGCCGGTAGCCATCCAGCTTGAGCGCCCTAGCTGACGTCCATGGTCATCAAAACCAACCCAGAATGTTGCTGTAAGTGTAGGGTTAAAACCACTGAACCAAGTGTCTCGAGATTCGTTAGTTGTACCTGTTTTACCCGCAATGTCATGACGCTTAATTAATTTAGATGCACGCCAAGCTGTACCATTCCAACCAGTACCTTTGCTCCAATCGCCGCCGCCCCAAATTACGCTCTTTAGCGCTTCAGTGATCAAAAATGCAGTTTGTTCTGAAACGACTCGCTTAGCAAAGCGAGCTTGTGGATTACTGCAAATGTTTTGTTCAGCGGTAATGGACGTTGCTTCAACTTCTCCATCTAATGTATCTACTGATGCTTCTGGAGTTTGCTGAGAGAATTCTTCAGCCATCGCAGCAAATGGATCTTCAATAACCACATCATCTTCAACAGAGGGGACTGGTTTGCTACATGCAATAGCGGGAATGGTTTGTTCAATCGTGTTGTCGTATGAGTCGGTCACGCGATCGATAAAGTAAGGTTCAACTAAATAACCACCATTTGCAAAGCTATTAAATGCAGTGGCGACCTGTAACGGTGTCACTGAAGGTGAACCCAATGCTAACGATTCATTTCGGGGTAAATCACTCGGATCAAAACCAAACTGTACTAGTTTTTTGATAGTGTCATCTAAGCCTGTGTGGCGCATCGCTCTGACTGACATAACGTTAATAGACTGAGCTAAACCGACACGTAAACGTGTTGGACCACCGTAAATGTCTGGTGAGTTTTTAGGACGCCACGCAGTGCCCTGACGGGTATCTGGTTTGTTAATCGGAGCGTTATTGATGAGCGTAGCCAGTGTGTAACCTTTTTCTAACGCAGCAGCATAAATAAAAGGTTTAATATTGGAACCTAATTGGCGTTTAGCTTGAGTCACTCGGTTGAATTGACTTTGACTAAAGCTAAATCCACCGACGAGGGTTTTAATCGCACCGTCATGAGGTTCAAGTGACACTGTCGCACTAGAGACTTGTGGTATTTGAGACAATTGCCAATACTTACCATTATGACGGATCCACACTTGTTGACCAGCGGTCAAAATATCACTGGCTTGTTTTGGTGGTAAGCTTTGGCGTTTATCGCTTATAAACTTACGCGCCCATTTTAGGCCTTTCCATTCAAGTGTAATCAGTTCGCCCTTGTCATCCATTACCTGTGCTTGTTGATCTTGAACGCTTATAACTGCAGCGGGCATAATGCCCTGCATTGAGTCGGTGCGTTTTAACGTAGCGACAATCTCATCATGGTCGAGCGGAGTATCAGTCCATAATTCAGTCACAGGACCACGGAATCCATGGCGTTGATCATAAGCAAAAACGTTATCTCTTAATGATTCCTGCGCCATCAATTGGAGTTCGGATGATATCGTGGTGTAGACATTGTAGCCGTTGGTATAGGCTGCTTCTTCACCGTATTTCTGGATCATGTAATCACGCGCCATTTCTGAAACATACGGAGCGTATAAATCAATTTCAGCACCATGGTATTTCGCGGTCGATGGGCTACTGATCGCCTCTTGATATTCTGCTTGAGTAATATTGCGTTTCTCTAGCATACGACTCAATACCCAATTACGACGAGATATCGCACGTGATTGGTTTCTAATTGGATTAGCTGCAGATGGAGCTTGTGGTAGGCCTGCTATCATTGCCATTTCTGGTAGTGTCAATTGGCTCAGTTCTTTACCATAATAGACTTGAGCAGCAGCACCAACACCATAAGCGCGGTTACCTAGGAATGAACGATTTAAATAAAGAGCTAAAATTTCTTTTTTCGATAACGCCTTTTCAATTTTCAATGCAAGGAAGATTTCTTTTACTTTACGAATGTATGTTTTTTCGTTAGATAAGAAAAATCCTCGGGCAACCTGTTGTGTAATCGTACTTGCACCTTGGCTTTTCTTACCTGTTGTTATTAATATGATTGCCGCGCGGATAATACCAATCGGATCAATACCATTATGTTCAAAAAAGCGCGCATCTTCAGTGTCGAGTACGGCATTAATTAACTGAAAGGGCACTTCTTCATACTCGACAGGTATGCGACGTTTCTCACCAAATTGAGAAATCAGTTTGCCATCGCGGCTGTAAATACGCAGCGGAGTTTGTAATTGGACCGTCTTTAGCGAATTAACATCGGGTAAGTCAGGTAGCACATAAAAGTAAGCGGCAGCTATAGCAGCAATGCCAAGTAGTGATAGGCTAAAAAATGCAATTAATAAACGTTTAAACCACTTCACTCAATAATTCCAGATAAATCAAAAATAGTAGCGGTAGTATATAAGCGGGAGAGTTTTTGGTGAAGTAAAACATGAAATAACTAAATATAATTTGTAAAATGCTGAAACATTTTATACAAATACTTATAACGAGTTGATTATGTGCTAATCTCTTAGAAAATAATAATAGAATTGTGATGACGGACTATGCTTTCTAAATTGTGGAAGCGTCAAGCACCTCAGATGGTTGGGATTGATATTGGGTCTCATGAAATAAAAGCCATTTTGTTGAGCAAGACTGCGGATGGATATAAAATTCAAAATCATGCGTCAGTTCCTGTTAGAAAGGGAGCTGTGGTCGATCATGATATTCGTGATACTGAAGCGGTAATTGAGTCGCTAAGACAGATTCGACGGGGTTTACCTAAATCCCTAAAGTTTGCAGCTGTCGCGGTTTCTGGCTCTGCCGTTATGACTAAAGTCATTTATATGGATGCAGCGTTAAATGAAGAGGAGATGGAAGCTCAAATTGAAATTGAAGCTGACAATCTTATTCCTTATTCACTTGATGAAGTCAGCATCGATTTTGAAAGGCTTAACCCGAATATTACCGACCCAACCAAAGTTAACGTATTACTGAGCGCATGCCGTACAGAAAATATTGATTCACGTGTAGACTCTTTGGATGCCATTGAACTAGACGTTAAAGTTGTTGATGTGGAAGCTTATGCACTTGGACGCTCTGCAGAATTAATTTATGGTCAGTTACCTGATGGCGCTAAAGATAAATCAATCGCCATGGTTGATATCGGCGCCAATATGACCACATTCTCTGTGGTTGAAAATGGTGACACGACGTTTATACGTGAGCAAGCTTTTGGCGGTGAGTTATTCACTCAGTCAATTGTGTCATTTTATGGGATGCCCCATGATGAGGCTGAACGCGCTAAGATTACTGGACAATTACCGCGTAATTATATGTTCGAAGTTTTATCTCCGTTTCAAATGCAATTGTTACAACAAATTAAACGAACTTTACAAATATATTGTACTGCCAGTGGACGTGAAAAAGTTGACTATATCGTTTTGTGTGGTGGTACAGCTAAGCTAGAAGGAATGGTTGAATTACTAACTAATGAGTTAGGCACTCATACCATAGTTGCAGATCCTTTTCAGGGGTGTTTGCATGCAGATGATGTGATGAAAAGTCAACTTCAACCTAATATGAGTAAATATATGGTGGCATGTGGTCTTGCGCTAAGGAGTTATGCTCAATGGCGAACATAAACTTATTACCTTGGCGTGAAGAAGCTAGAGAGAAGCAAAAACGCGATTTTATCGGTATTTTAGCGTTAGTTTTTTTAGTGACATCACTTGTAGTATATTTATTTTTGGGTTTTCTAGAGGTTGTCACTGAAGATCAGCGTCAGCGTAATGCATATTTAGTATCAGAAATTACCTTACTTGATACCCAAATAGCAGAAATTAGAAAAATTACCGAACGTAAAAAAGATATTGAACGTCGAACTGAAATTATTCTCAACTTACAGCAGTCGCGTAATTTACCTACTCATGTTTTAGATGAATTAGTCCGAATAGTGCCACCGGGTATTTATCTTTCAAGTATAGAGAAAAAAGGTAGCGTGTTATTAATCGAAGGACGAAGCGAATCAAATAATAACGTCGCGAATATGATGAGAAAAGTTAAAACATCTTCTTATCTTAACGATCCGAGTATGCAATCGATTGTGACGCAAAATGAAGAATTAAGACAGTTACAGCGGTTTAAATTACGTGTCACTATCCGTGATGATTCACAAGTCACTAATGTTGATCCGAACCAAGGAGCGAGAAAATGAATCTCGACCTAGATCAATTTAACGATATCGATTTTGAAAATATTGGTGGTTGGCCCAAGCTGGTAAAAATTGTCTTTGCTGCATTTTTATCTGTGTGTGTTATCGGTGCTAGTTATTATTTGTTTATTTCAGATTCGATCGATCAAATGGAAGCTGAACAGCAAAAAGAAATTCAACTTCGTGAAGATTTTGAAACTAAATATCGTTTAGCAGCTAATCTTAAGCTATACCGTGAACAATTAGACGTGATGGAGGTGCAGTTTGCCGAATTGCTTAAAATGCTACCATCCGAAAATGAAATGCCAGGTTTATTAGATGATTTAACATTTGTTGCAACTGATGCTGGCCTCAGAATTAATAGCCTAGATTGGGATGATGAAATTGAACGTGATTTCTATATTGAATTTCCGATAAAGATGTCAGTAGTAGGTGATTATCATCAAATGGGTAATATGGTCAGTGGTGTTGCCAAATTACCTCGAATTGTCAGTTTGCATGATTTTACTATCAAGCAGAACGATGCCGGTGGATTATCAATGGATATTCTCGCCAAAACGTATCGTTTTAAAGAAGGGGCTGAATTAACGAAACAGGCCGATAAGGGGCAGAAATAATGAAATTTTTGCCTTTATTGTTATCAATGGTGTTTTTATTGAGTGGTTGTATTGGCGAACGCAGCGATTTAGAGCTATTTGTTACTACTACAAAGGCGCAACACGTTGCCCGTATACCACCATTAAAGCAAACACCGAAGTTTGAACATTTTGCTTATCAAGCTGAATTAATGCGCAGTCCTTTTGTTCCACCATCAAGGGAATTGACAGAAGAGGTGATTGATACATCTAGAGATTGTTTACAACCAGACTTGAAACGTCGCAAAGGTCGCTTAGAAACTTATGCATTAGACAATTTAAGAATGCGCGGAACATTGAGTGAAGAGAGTACTATTTGGGCTTTAGTCGAATCTAGTGATGCCAATGTTTATCGCATGGGTGTAGGTGAGTATTTAGGGCTTTATCATGGCCGAATTGCTAAAGTAACGCCGCAATTTATCGAAATTATAGAATTAATCCCTGATGGTTCAGGTTGTTGGGCAGAAAGATCCAGCAATTTAGAATTATCAGGAAAATAACGTGCGAAGGATGAGAGAATAATGGAATCTTCTGCCGCGATAAAAAAAGCAATAACAAAGTTATTATTTTTTAGAGCGTTTTTAGGCGCAGTATTATTAATGGGTTTAATACCTAGTGCGATAGCTGCTAATCGTCTTATGGACGTCAAATATCATTCAATGGTTGATCACCAATTAGAATTAGAGTTAATTTTTGAATCATCAATAGTGTCACCGTCTGTGGATTTATCTGCAGACCCAGCAGAAATTATGTTGAATTTCTCAGACACTATTTCTAATTTAAATAAAAGTAAAATTCCGATAAACGCTGTTGGTGTAATAGAGTTAACTACACAACAACAAGGTGGCGATTTACAAATCATTGTTGCAATGTCTAACGTAAAACCATATCAAGGTAAAATTGTTGGTAATAGTTATAGATTAACTATTAATGATGATGTGTCTGGTCCGGTAGAAGCAAACAATCCATTTGTTAATGGTATTAGTAGTATTGATTTTCGCCGCAATAAAACCGGCGGTGGAGAAATATTATTCAATCTTAGCAATCGTTCTGTAGCGGCGAATGTAGAACAAGTTGGTTCAAAGCTTGAAATAAAACTTTATAACACCGATATTGGCAATGACTTACTTTACGTTATGGATGTACAAGACTTTGCTACACCGGTAAATAGTTTTGAAACATTTAAAGATGATTTAACTGCCCGTATTTTGGTGGATGTTGATGGCAACTATGATTATAACTACCGCCAAGATGGCAATGTGTTTAAAGTTAGCGTCGATAAAGTTGAGCGTGTCTCTGTCGCTAAAGAGGCAAAGAAATATAATGGTCGTTCATTATCACTAAACTTCCAAAATATTTCAGTGCGTACTGTGTTGCAAATTATTGCTGATTATAACAACTTTAACCTAGTGACCAGCGATACCGTTGAAGGTGAGATTACCTTACGTTTAGATGATGTGCCTTGGGATCAAGCTTTAGATCTTATATTGCAAACTAAAGGTCTCGACAAGCGTATTGAAGGCAATATTTTAATGGTGGCACCGAGTGAAGAGCTTGCCATTCGCGAAAGTAACGATCTGAAGAATCGCCAAGAAGTAAAAGAGTTAGCACCACTATATTCTGAATACTTACAAATAAACTATGCTAAAGCGATCGATATTGCCGAGTTACTTAAAACTACGGATTCAACGTTATTATCATCTCGTGGTAGTGTTGCTGTTGATGAACGTACAAATACGTTACTGGTAAAAGATACGGCTGAGATTTTAGAAAACGTACACCGCTTAATAGAAGTATTAGACATTCCTATTAAACAAGTGCTAATCGAAGCGCGTATGGTGACAGTGAAAGACGACGTATCTGAAGATCTCGGGATTCGCTGGGGCATAACCGATCAACAAGGTTCTAAGGGCACATCTGGCACCATTGGAGGAGCAACGAGTATTGCTAACGGTACTATTCCAAGCATTGACGATCGCCTCAATGTTAATTTACCGGCAGCAGCAAGCTCGGCGACCAGTATCGCTTTCCATGTGGCTAAATTGGCAGACGGTACAGTACTCGATTTAGAATTAAGTGCATTAGAGCAAGAAAACAAAGGTGAGATCATTGCCAGCCCACGTATTACCACATCTAACCAGAAGTCGGCATACATTGAGCAAGGTGTTGAAATCCCATACGTTGAGTCAGCATCAAGCGGCGCAACAACAGTTAGTTTTAAGAAAGCTGTGTTATCATTACGTGTAACGCCCCAAATCACGCCAGATGATCGAGTGATTCTTGATTTGGAAATAACTCAAGATTCACAAGGGCAAACAGTCGCTACAGCGGTTGGTGAAGCGGTTGCGATTGATACTCAGCGTATTGGTACTCAGGTACTCGTAGATAATGGCGAAACGATTGTGTTAGGTGGTATTTACCAACAGAATCTCATTAGCCGAGTAAGCAAAGTTCCGGTTCTGGGTGATATTCCGTTAGTTGGCTTCTTATTTAGAAATTCAACCGACACAAATGAGCGCCAAGAGCTATTAATTTTTGTAACCCCTAAGATTGTTGCTGACAAACGTTAATTTTTTTACACGCTATAGCAATAATAAAAAGCCAGCTACTTAATTGCTGGCTTTTTTATGACAGTGATTTATGGGGGAGTAATGGCTAAATGCGTTAAATAGCGCATCACTAAACGTTACTCCAATCGAACAAATTATCGTTTTAGTGGTAATCATGGCAACTTCCTTAAAGTTTTAAGGTATTAACTTTAATTAGATAGTGCAGTGCTAATCGGCCTATAGTCTTTGTATTAACAAAGACTTAATCGAAAACATTATCTTTTATTTGAGGTTTTAAACATCAGTGACATAATAAAATCATGATAAATAGCTGTGATGACTTGCAAGCGGTAGCCCTTAACTGAGATAATCCTCCGTCAAGTCTCATTAGAGCAAGGTTAAATTATAGGTCGGCTTGAGTTTAAGTCGATAAGGCATTCTTTCATATAAGATTCAGACGTATACGAAATGGCTGAAAAACGCAATATTTTTCTGGTAGGCCCTATGGGCGCAGGTAAAAGCACAATTGGTCGCCATCTGGCGCAAATGCTGCATTTAGATTTCCACGATTCAGATCATGAGATTGAACAACGTACCGGTGCAGATATTGCCTGGGTGTTTGACGTCGAAGGTGAGGAAGGCTTCCGTAGACGTGAAGCTCAAGTCATCGGTGATCTTTCAGAAAGGCAAGGTATCGTTCTCGCGACAGGTGGTGGTTCTGTTCAGAGTAAAGATATCCGCAACTATCTTTCTGCTCGAGGTATAGTGGTTTACTTAGAAACAACTATCGACAAACAAGTCGCGCGCACGCAGCGTGATAAGCGTCGCCCGTTGTTACAAGTAGATGATCCACGTGAAGTGCTTGAAAGCTTAGCGGAAATTCGCAACCCTCTATATGAGGAAATTGCGGATGTTATCGTTAAGACTGATGAGCAAAGCGCGAAAATCGTCGCAAACCAAATTATCGAGCAACTTGGCTTTTAGGTAACAACATGCAACAGATTCAGGTTCAATTAGGTGATAGAAGTTACCCCATTTATATTGGCCAGGATTTGATGAATGATAGCGGGCTATTTGCTCGCTACCTAACAAACAAAAAAGCCTTAATTGTTTCAAATGACACCATTGCTCCGTTGTATCTTCAACAGATACAACAAGCGATGAGCGCTTGCGCGCGCATTGAAACGGTTATTTTGCCGGATGGCGAAAAATTTAAAGATTTACAACATCTAGATTATATTTTTACCGAATTACTTGAGCATAACTTTGCCCGAGACTCGGTATTAGTCGCACTAGGTGGTGGTGTTGTTGGTGATATGACTGGTTTCGCGGCTGCGTGTTATCAGCGTGGAATTGAGTTTATTCAAGTGCCAACTACATTACTGTCCCAAGTTGATTCTTCAGTTGGTGGTAAAACGGCTGTTAATCATCCTCTTGGGAAAAATATGATTGGTGCATTTTATCAGCCTAAATCAGTGATTATCGATACGCTTTGCTTACAGACATTACCCGCAAATGAGTTTGCTGCAGGTATGGCTGAAGTGATTAAGTACGGTATTATTTGGGATGCTGACTTTTTCCAGTGGCTTGAAGCAAATGTAGATGCGTTAAAATCGCTTCAAACTGACGCGTTAAATTATGCCATCGCTAAATGTTGTCAGATTAAAGCAGATGTTGTCGCACAAGATGAAACTGAACAAGGTGTAAGAGCGTTATTAAACCTTGGGCATACCTTCGGGCACGCTATCGAAGCTGAAATGGGCTACGGTGTTTGGTTACATGGCGAAGCTGTCTCTGCTGGTACCGTTTTAGCGGCTCAAACAGCATGTAAGCTCAATCTATTAGATGAGCAAAGTGTCGAGCGTATTTGCCGATTGATGCAAGCGTTTGATTTACCTATAACGGCTCCAGAGTCGATGGGTTTTGAACAGTTTATCAAGCATATGCGTCGAGATAAAAAAGTATTAGGTGGTAAAATCCGCTTGGTATTACCTACAGAAATAGGCAAAGCTGATGTCTTTAGTGATGTGAGTGAAGACTTATTGAAACAGGTTATTAGCTGCGTATAAATTATTCCGCATATAACTATGCTAGCTATAAATTATAGTGTGGTGAATCATTGACGACTCCAGGACTATTGTTACTCCCTACCCAAGAAGCGCTCATTCAGCGTTTACAGCATATTGCTAGTTATAGCGAACAGTTGTTGGTTATTTGTGGTGATAACGGTTCAGGTAAGTCGACACTGACGGCTGCATTAGCCAGTGAGCTAGATGACTACAATTCAGCATTGATCATTTGTCCTCAACACGCTGATAGCGCTGAAATTCGTCGAAAAATTCTGGTTCAATTAATCTCCGCGCCAATTTTTGATGATGAACGTCCTTTGATGGACACCGTACTGAGAATCCAATCTAGTTTAAAAAAACCATTACATATCATCATCGATGATGCCGATTTATTGCCTAAAGATATTTGGGCTGAGTGTATTCTGCTGAGCCAAATTCATTGTGCAGGTAAACCTGTTGCAGTTACAGTGACCGTTACCCCCAGTTTTTGGCATACCTTAGTAGCTGAATTAACTGATGATATTCGTGCTAGATTACTGCCTGTGACTATTGAACCTTTATCGGTACCCGAGCGCGATGGCCTCTATCAAAGTTTATTATTGCGGAGTCGGCAAACACCGTTTATTCCACGTGAAATTATCCATAAGCAATTAGAGAAGCAGCAGGGGACGCCAGCTGAAGTGGTTCAATTATTAGCGTTAGCATTAGAAGAGCCACAAACAGAGCAATCATCTTGGTCTCTGTCAGTTAAAATGATGATAGCTTTTATCACAATATTGGCTGGTGTGTCGCTTTGGTGGGGCATAAGTACACAATTACCTCCTCCTATTTCGGCATCATTGTCGCCAGTATTAACAGCAGAGCAATCCGCTGTGCGTGTTAAAGCAGCTCAATATGTCATTGGTTATGCCGACAGTTCATTAAGCGCTTATTTTGCCCATAGGCAATTGGCCTTAACTAAGTCGAGAGCCAATGAACAAGCGCACTTGATCATTGAGCAGCAAATCATTGCTGACAGTTCGCTAGTAGAGGAAGGTGAGACTAACCTCATAGAAAATATTCCTGCAGATAATCATACTGACATAGTGGTTAATTCATCATTAAAAGGCTTATCTTTCCAAGGTAAGTTACCCAAAGCGCAAGTTAATACGGTAAGTAAGCCGAATGATATTGTTGAGCGAGATAATACCCCGAATTTAAAAGTGAAAGGTTTTACGCTGCAACTTGCCAGTGTGAATGACAAAGATTCACTTACACCGATTTTAGTTAAACTGGCAAAAGAGCCGCAAGTTTACATAATGAGTTACAAACAACGCCACGTTATATTGCTGGGTGATTTTGAAACCGCATCGGCAGCCTCCGCAAAAGCTAAAAGCCTTCAGAAACAATATGGATTAGCGGCTCCCTGGGTAAGAAAGTGGGCTGACTTAAGTGATTATAAGCGACAAGATTAACAATCTTCATATTCTGCAGCATCCAAGTCAATAGGATGAAAAATCAACGAATAAATCTGCTTTATCCGATGATAATTGTCGTTAAACAGAGTACAATCATCAGCTTTAATTTTGCTGGCATAATTCCTATTCATGATAAAAAAGCATAGAGCCTTTCTAAAGTGGGCAGGCGGTAAATATAAGCTCGTTGATGAGCTAGCAAAACACCTTCCAGCTGGAAATAGACTGATTGAGCCTTTCGTTGGGGCAGGTTCTGTATTCCTCAATACACAGTTTGATGATTATTTATTGTGTGACATCAACCAAGACCTAATCAATTTATACCAAATTGTTCAGCAACAGCCAGATAAATATATTCAAGCGGCAAAGGCCATGTTTGTCGATCATATGAATGACAAAGATGCTTATTACCGTATTCGTGCTGAATTTAATCTCTGTAGCGATCCTTTCATTCGTTCGGTATATTTTCTGTATATGAATCGCCATGGTTTTAATGGCTTATGTCGATATAATCGCAAAGGTGGTTTTAACGTGCCGTTTGGTTCGTACAAAAAGCCTTATTTTCCAGAAACTGAAATTCGTTATTTTTCATTAAAAGCGCAAAAAGCGACCTTTAAATGTATCAGTTACGAACAAGCCTTTGATATGGCGAACAGCGGTGACGTTATTTATTGTGATCCGCCTTATGCGCCGTTATCAACTACAGCCAGTTTCACCACTTATGCAGGTCCGGGTTTTAGCTTAGATGATCAAGCATTACTTGCTCGTCATTCACGGCTTATTGCTCATGAGAGAAATATTCCGGTATTGATCAGTAATCATGATATTCCGTTAACGCGAGAATTATATCGTGGTGCATCTTGTTCAACGATTTCGGTACAGCGTAATATTAGCCCTAAAGGCGGTTCACGCAATAAAGTGGATGAAATTATGGCGCTATATGATCATCATTATCGTGAAGAAGAGTAATGCTGCAAAGAGCGGATAACGAAAGCTATCCGTTAACTTAATACTTGGTTTACGATGAGTATTAGGGAAATGACTAAGGCAATGGCTAAGATAATGCCCATAATGATAAACGGTAATGGGGATTGATTTTGAAAATCTTTTTGGCGATTTTTTTCTGTCTGCACGCCAAAAAAGGCCGCTACAGTGCTGCTAAATACCCGCCAAATAGACATTAACGCGATATCTGAGTTGGGTTGCCTGAGGTTGGCATGTCATTCAAAGGTTTGTCTTTGTGACCGTGGATTAACTCAAGTAAATCAATAAAGTGAAACTGGCTTGAACGGCTATTACCCGTAATCCAATTACCCCAACTGACATCATTCGACTGCTCTGCACAACGATTTGTAGGGTGACTACTGGGTAAACTTGCATTGTAGTTGGTGGTGCTGTTGCAGACACAGGCCTTACTATTGGCCGAATTACTTTCGTTGGCCATCAATACTTGGCTTAACAATAACGCCAATGCAGACGTAGCAAATACAGCAAAAACCGGTGCTGACAATAATTTGCCATCACGACCAGAAAACTTGCGTAATAATTGCTTTACCATAAAGGGTGCCCTATCCATGGTGTAAACTCGATTGATGCTACAACAGGTATTAAATATTCAGTTGGACCACTAAGATAACAACTTTTTACATTATAGCAAAATAGCTTAGTTATTGAACACTGGTTTCTGTATAAAAAATAGTAAATCCGACTTATGGTCTAGTTTTTAACTAAATTCTATTGAGGATAGTGGTTATTTCCCTTGTTAGACTAGAGGCTTGCGGCTGCAAAGGGTAAAATGTCGTCACTTTGATCTGCCAATAGAGAAGATTATGCGCCCATTTTTAATTGCACCATCGATTTTGTCTGCTGATTTCGCCCGTTTAGGTGACGATGTTAAAGCCGTATTAGATGCGGGTTCAGATGTTGTTCATTTCGACGTTATGGACAATCACTATGTACCAAATTTAACAATAGGCCCAATGGTATGCACGGCGTTGCGTAATTACGGGATCACCGCTGATATTGATGTACATTTAATGGTTAAACCCGTTGATCGCATTATTCCTGATTTTGCCAAAGCCGGTGCTTCAATTATCACTTTTCATCCAGAAGCTTCAGAACATGTTGATCGCACACTGCAGTTGATTAAAGAATCTGGCTGTAAGGCTGGATTAGTCTTTAATCCTGGCACACCACTGCATTATTTAGATCATGTAATGGACAAGCTCGATGTTATTTTATTGATGTCAGTTAATCCTGGTTTTGGTGGTCAGTCATTTATTCCACATACGCTAGAAAAGCTTCGCCAAGTTCGCGCGCTTATTGATGCCAGTGGTTTTGATATTCGCTTACAAGTGGATGGTGGCGTTAAGGTCGATAATATTGCTGAAATAGCGGCCGCGGGTGCAGATATGTTTGTAGCTGGTTCGGCAATTTTCAATCAACCTGATTATAAAGTGGTGATTGATCAAATGCGTGCCGAACTCGCTTCGATATCATAATTTCTTTATCCATATCCAGTGGGACTTTACATGATGCAATGGTCAAATATTCGCGCAATCGCTTTTGATTTAGATGGTACGTTAATCGACAGTGTGCCTGATTTGGCAGCGGCCACAAACGCCACATTAGCACAGAACCAATACCAACCAGTGACTGAAGCATTGGTTCGCAGCTGGGTAGGTAATGGTGCTCAAGTATTAATGCAACGTGCGTTAAGTTATGTGTCTGCTATGCCAGAAGATGCTCCTAGTCTGCAGGTAATACTTGAGCAAATTATGCCGCAATTTATGCATCATTATGGTGAACACTTACAAAAACATAGTCGTTTATATCCGGGAGTTGTCGACACGTTACAGCAGTTAAAACAAGCAGGTTTTAAACTGGCTATCGTTACCAATAAACCATATCGTTTTACAGTGCCGTTACTAACAGCTTTTGGTCTTGATGACCTATTTTCTGAAGTTCTCGGTGGTGATTCATTGGCCAAAATGAAGCCAGACCCAATGCCATTACAACATTTGCTTAAACAATGGCAGTTGGATGAATCGCAATTACTGATGATAGGTGATTCAAAGAATGATATTTTAGCGGCTAAAGCTGCGAATGTTATGTCTATTGGCTTGACCTACGGATACAACTACGGCGAAGATATCGGTCTTAGCAGCCCGCATGCAATATGCGAAAACTTTGCTGATATAGAGCAATACTTACTTTCATAATAATTTGAATTTTATATAGATAATCTGGAGCAATAAACACATGACCAAACCCATAGTTCTTAGCGGTGCGCAGCCATCAGGCGAATTAACCATAGGTAATTATATGGGCGCACTTCGTCAATGGGTTGCCATGCAAGATAGCCATGATTGCCTATATTGTGTTGTTGATTTACATGCCATTACCGTGCGCCAAGATCCTAAAGCACTGCGTGAAGCGTGTTTAGATACGCTAGCGTTATACCTTGCTTGCGGTGTTGACCCTAAAAAAAGCACCGTGTTTATTCAGTCGCAAGTACCGCAGCATACTCAACTCGGATGGGTATTAAACTGTTACACCCAAATGGGTGAGTTAAACCGCATGACCCAGTTTAAAGATAAATCGTTAAAGCATGCCAATAACATTAACGTTGGCTTATACGGTTATCCTGTTCTAATGGCTGCAGATATTTTGCTTTATCAAGCCAATGAGATCCCTGTTGGGCAAGACCAAAAGCAACATTTAGAACTCACCCGCGATATCGCAACTCGTTTTAACAATGCTTACGGCGACACGTTTACTATCCCAGAACCGTTTATTCCTGAACACGGCGCTAAGGTCATGTCATTGCAGGACCCGCTTAAGAAAATGTCTAAGTCTGACGATAATCGTAATAACGTCATTGGTTTACTTGAAGATCCTAAAGCGATTTTAAAGAAAGTGAAAAAAGCCATGACCGACAGCGAAGAGCCACCAGTAGTGCGTTTTGATATGGAACAAAAGCCAGGTGTGTCGAATCTACTCAGCTTAATGTCAGGTTGTACTGGTCAGTCGATTGCGTCTTTAGAAGCAGAGTTTGAAGGCAAAATGTACGGTCATTTAAAAGTGGCTACTGGTGAAGCTGTCGTAGGAATGCTTGAGCCATTACAAGCTCGCTTTAAAGAGTACCGCGCCGATAATGCATATCTAAGCCAAGTGATGGCGGAAGGTGCTGAAAAAGCTCAAGCTCGTGCAGAAGTCACCATTAAAAAAGTGTACGAAAAAATTGGTCTTATTGTGTAAGTATTATTTCAGCTAATGTTATCTATAAGCCAGCAACGTGCTGGCTTATTTTTTGGTTAACCATTGCACGAATGCAGCGATAGCGGGCTCCTTTAAACGTCGCTGTTTACAACTAAAATTGAATTCAAATCCAGTCAACATAGCGGGTAAATCAAGTGCGACTAATGCTCCCTTACTAATATCCCGTTCTACCATAAAATCTGATGCCAGCGCGATCCCCTGACCTGCAATTGCCGCTTCAATAGCTAACAACACATGGCTAAATACATGCTGTTGTTGCGTAGCCGCTATGCTGATGCTGTTAACCTTTAACCAACGCTCCCAATCAAAGCCAATTGGCCCTTCATCTACAGTGAGTAATGCATGTTGCCGTAATACACTCAGCGCCGAGTGGTCGGTATTTAATAGCCCCGGGCAGATCACTGGGATCAGTCTCTCTTGGTGTAACATGCGATGCACATAACCCGGTTGTCCACTTTGACCAGTAATAAACATATCAGCAACACTATCACTCATCAGCGGGTCATCGGTGATCATATCCAGGCGAATTTTAATCTGTGGATGTAAGCGATGGAAATCGCTTAAGCGAGGAATCAGCCACTTAATGGCAAATGAACTGTATACCGCTAAGCGGAGCTGATCATTACAATCGCCAGTGATTTGCATGCTTAAATCATTCAACTCATTAAATATTCGCTCCAGTTCATGGTAAAGCACATTGCCTTTACTGGTTAAGCAGAGCTGCCTACCTTCGCGGATAAATAATCGTTCGCCAAAATGCGCTTCAAGCAGTCTTACTTGGTGCGATACCGCACTTTGAGTAATGCACAGTTCAGTTGCCGCCCGAGAAAAGTGAGCATGCCTTGCGGCCGCTTCAAAAATTTGTAGTGCCCGCAATGGCGGCAGTTTGCGCATATACACCTCAAATATGAATTTATTTTATTGAAATTTATGAGGTATGAATTTAACTCATGAATGGATTAAAAACATCATTATTCGTTATTAATTGATAACTATATGATGCAGCCAATTATTGGTCCTAAGGTTGTAAGTGTAATGAAATCCACAATAGCGATTGGCATGATGTTATTAGTTGTCGGTAACCTTTTTAGTGCTATGTATGATGTGTCTATAAAATGGCTTCCAGAGGGCAGTAGCGCTGCAACATTTCTGTTAATCAGGCAGTTAACATCAGTATTAATGTTACTGCCATTGTGGTTTGCAGCTAAAAAACCAATCAGTCGCCATATAAAGGTGCACTTAGTGCGAGCTAATACTGGCGCTATTGGAGCTGTATGCTTAATTATGGGGTTAATTGCGCTACCTATCGCCACTGTAAGCTCGTTGTTTTATTCGGCGCCATTAATGATTGTATTAATGGGATTTCTATTTTTAAAAGAGAGCGTCACCGCTGCACATTGGCTGGCAGCTATTTTGGGATTTCTGGGCATCATTATTTTGCTACGACCAAGTGAAATTAACTGGTTTGGAATTGCAGTACTCATCTCTGCATTTATGTTTGCGATAAACCAGTTGGCATTGCGCAAACTCCCCAGTACAGAAAGCCCAGTTGTAACGTTAATGCTATATAACTTACTCAGTATTCCTTTGGTGTTGGTCATGGCATTGGTGCAAGGCATAGAGGCAATCAGTGGGTCTTTAGTGGCTATTGCGGTGTCGAGTAATGTGTTTTTATTGGCGTATCAGTGGTTTTGCGCGTTGGCTTATCGCCAAGCACAAGCCAGTCAAATTGTGGTGGCTGAATACACAGGACTATTATTTTGTGTCTTTTTTGGTTGGTTGTTTTTTGATGAATGGCTTGATGGTTTAAGTTGGGTTGGGGCTGGGTTTATTGTGTTGCCGTCGCTGATTATCCCGTGGATACAAGCCAAAAGATCCCAAAAAAAATTCATCGAGCAAAATGCAGGATGAATTTCTAAATCGCGATAATAAAAATGTACTGCAGGATTAAGATTCAGTGTATTCAAAAACCTTAATCACTTTGCGAACGCCTGCAGTATTTCGCGCGATATCAACGGCCAAATCAGCTTGCTTGCGGTCAATTAACCCAAGTAAGAAGACTTCGCCGTTTTCGGTAATCACTTTCACTCGAGTAATATCGAGCGATTTTTCATTTAACATGCGGCCTTTGACTTTGGTTGTTACCCAAGTGTCGTTGCTGCGAGTGGTAAATGACGTTGGCGTGCCAATACGAATTTGATTATGTATTTTGCCGCCAATTTGTAAATCTTGCACCACTTTAATCGCTTTATCACGCAGCATTGAGTTAGGTGCTTGACCTATCATCAATACATTGTTGTTCATCACAACCGCGGCGATATTGGTTTGATTATTAAGGTCATCATGTTTTGATAGCGCGCTAGCAATAACAAAGTCTGCATTAGTATCGCTGATTTGAGTGCCCATGCTGCGCTCATCATTAACCATCTTGGCACCGCTAACGGCACCAACCATGACTGCACCAGCACACCCCTGCAGCATCGCCAGGACTGAGATGATGAGTAACCTTTTTATCATGCTTGTTCATCCTGTGGGAACAAGGTGCGGTCGATGTTATCGCATAAACAGTGAATAACCAGTAAGTGAACTTCTTGAATACGTGCAGTAACATTTGACGGTACGCGGATTTCGACATCTCCTGCGCTCATCAAGCCCGCCATTGCGCCGCCATCTTTACCGGTTAGTGCAACAATAGTCATGTCGCGGCTTAACGCTGCTTCCATGGCTTTAATAATGTTGCCAGAGTTACCACTGGTTGAAATAGCCAATAAAATGTCGCCTGGTTGACCCAGTGCAAAAATCTGCTTCGAGAAGATTTCATCGTAGCTATAATCGTTGGCGATAGCAGTAATCGTTGAAGTGTCACAGCTTAATGCAATAGCAGGCAGCGGTGGACGTTCAATTTCATAACGGTTTAATAATTCAGCAGAGAAGTGTTGAGCATCGCCAGCACTGCCGCCATTACCACATGACAGAATTTTATTACCGCCAAGTAGACATTGCACCATCATCTCTGCAGCTTTTTCAATAGACTCAGGTAATGCTTCAGCAGCATCAATTTTAGTCTGAATCGATTCGGTGAAACTATCTCTAATACGTTCTAACATGCAACAATCCTTACGCTAAATTATGTCTACGTATGTCTCTGATCAGCTTTTTTATCGTCGCTCATCAGTTAGACTCGGTAATTTGACTATATGATGCCATAAATCAAGGTTATGGTAATCAATTGCCGCTTAAAAACAGCCTTGTAGCCAGTTTATTTCATCAATATTCATCGCAATGACATCAAAGCGACAAGGTGGATTTAATTTTTGTCGTTGTAAATAATGCTCAGCGGCTAATCTTATCCGGGTGATTTGCTTACTTGTTAACGCATTTAAGGCGCCACCAAACTGATTTGACGACCTAAATTTTACTTCAACAAACACCCAGACATCTAGCTGGCGCATAATTAAATCTATTTCACCAAATGGGTATCGAACATTAGCATCTACAAACGTTAGACCTTGTTGTTCAAGGTAAGTTCGCGCACGTTGCTCAGCTAATTGTCCACTGTTCATAGTGGTGTTAATTGTCCTTGGCTATATTTTCCCCAAGAAAGTTGACGATCTATCACTCCATTAGGTTTCACTGATAATGCACCACTGCGGCCAATAAATTGGTATCCCGGGAAAGCGCGCATTTGCGCTAAACGATTAACCAATTCAAGGGCATCAAAACCCATTGCATATAGGCGTTTTTGGCTGTTATTCCAACCACTCCAAAGCTCAGAAACCAGCTGTGTTTCGCTGCTAGGTTGCATTAGCCAAGGTACATCGCTAATGATCAAGTTATTTAACTCTTGTGCCGACTGCGCTGACTCGCTTTCAAGACGGCTACGGCTAGTGGTATATAAGGTTACGGGTTCAGAGAACACACTAAAGTTAACGTCTAAAAAGGGTTTTAGCAGGGCTAAATCTTGTGAACCCGAAATCATGTAAATCGCATCAATATCTTGGCGAGAACGAAAATCTGATTCTAAGCGGCTACCCAATAAATCACGCATTCTGCTAATACGCGCTTGGCTATCTTTCACACCTAATGCTTCTTGAACTGTTACCTTCATTTGGTCGCCAGCATCATAGAAATACACTTCGGCATCATTGCTGGTTAAGGTTTGCCAAGTTTGCTTAAAGCTGTCTGCCATACGTTTGCCAATCGGATCGTTACTGGCCAATAATAGTGGCAACTTTACCCCATCGCTATACAGCTTATGTGCAGCGTCACTGGCTTCTTGTGCTGGAGACAACGAAAAGTAAAACAGGTTTGGTTGTGGCGTAAACGTATCTGTTTGGTTCAAATACAGCTGTGGCACTGTGGTCTTTTGTTTATCGTTAATTTTCTGTAGTTCTTCAACTTCATTGGGTAACAATGGCCCAATGACAAATTCTGCGCCTTTGGCTACAGCTTGTTGATAAGCGGCCGCAACCCCTTGCTGAGTATCATAAAAGTTAAGTGAGACATTGCTATCAAAATCAGATAAATAGCTCGATAAAAGACCTTGACGAATAGGTTCAGCAACCACAGCGCGTGGGCCACTTAACGGTAATAATACCGCTATATTTTGCGGTCTAAACGGTTTGGCATTAAGCGCTTTTTCTAAATCAGCAGGTAACTTAACCGCGCCTGGATGATACGGATTATTACGCTGCCACTCACCTAAATAACGCACCAATTGCGTCGGCTCAACCGCGTAATGTTTAGCGATAAAGGTTAATTGTAACCAACCAGCAAAAATCGGATTCGATTGATCGCGCATAAACGACTGCACAGTTTCTTCGGATAAAGGTTGTAGTAACTTCCAAATAACATTATTGATCGCTGTGGTTTCAGATTTTGGTAAGTAGTTGCTTAATAGACTTAACTGCTTAACCTGATCAATTGGCTGTTGAGTATTTTTGTACAGCTTGGCTTTAAATTGGTGATAACTTGCCATTTGCCAGCGTGGTAGTTGCCAATGTGGTGGATACTGTAAAATATCTAATGCGGCTTGGCTGCTATTGGTTTTTTCGACAATGCGAGCGCGCAAGTAAATATGCTCCGCTTGAAGCGAGGGAACGTTCACCATCGACTTCTGCATTGACGTTAATACATTAGCGGCAGAATTAAAGTTACCATCATTGATATAAGCATGAGCGGCGAGTAATAAATAACGATCACGCTTTTCTGGTAAACTGCTATTCGTTGCCTCAGCCAAATAAATTTTAGCTGGATGTTCAGCGGCAACGAGCGATGCGCTAGCGTCAACATTATCCTGCTGTTTTTTGGTGGCACAACCGACCACCAATACAGAGAAAATCAACGCGCACACGAATTTTGTAGTATTCAGTCTTATTAACACTTGGCTTCACTCTGGTAAGATGCTGTCACTAGTTTAACCTGCTCTTACGCTTGGCGAAAGTATCAGGTAGATTCATTATCGAGGTAATTATGGACCAAATGGTCGCGCTGTATATTGTTCCCACCCCAATTGGTAATTTTGGCGACATCAGCGCTCGGGCAATAGAGGTGCTGCAACAGGTTGATTTAATCGCCTGTGAAGACACTCGCCACAGCGGAAGGCTGCTAAGTCACTTTGGTATTGAAACCCGTAAAACGGCATTACATGATCACAATGAACGTGACCGAGCACAATGGATAGTTGAACAATTAAATGAAGGCAAATCAATCGCGCTCATTTCTGACGCTGGGACGCCGTTAATTTCTGACCCCGGCTACCATTTAGTTAACCATGTTCGTCAAGCTGGCCATCGAGTCGTACCTTTGCCTGGGGCATGTGCAGCGATAACAGCCTTAAGTGCATCAGGCTTACCGTCTGATCGCTTTAGTTTTGAAGGTTTTTTACCGTCAAAAGAAAAAGCCCGTATCGATAAACTTGAATTTCTTAAAGAAGATCCTCGTACTTTGATATTTTACGAATCTCCTCACCGTATTCTTTATAGCCTCGCCGCTATTGTTGACGTTTTAGGCGCCGATAGGCAAGTGGTAATGGCACGTGAAGTCACTAAAACCTTCGAAACCTTCTTATCTGGCACCGCTGCAGAGGTATTAGCGCTGGTTGAAGCTGATGATAATCAGCAAAAAGGCGAAATGGTCATTATGTGCCATGGCTTTACATTATCTGATGAAGAAGGTATTCCAGCGGTTGCCGTTGCTACCCTAAAGTTACTTTGTGAAGAGTTGCCGCTTAAAAAAGCCGCCGCTATAGCAGGGCAAATTCATGGTTTAAAGAAAAATGCCCTATATAAATACGGTTTAGAACTGGATTTATAAAAAGCCGCTCGCTTTGGCATTGGTTTGTTGCGCTGCTTAGGCTATAATCCGCGCCGAGTTGGCCAGACAGTTGCCGCGTACGCAAGTACGGGGAGGAAAGTCCGGGCTTCAAAGAGCGGGGTACCAGGTAACGCCTGGGCGGTGTGAACCGACGACAAGTGCAACAGAGAGGAAACCGCCATTTTGGCTTCGGCTAAGATGGTAAGGGTGAAAGGGTGCGGTAAGAGCGCACCGTGCGGCTAGCAATAGTCCGTAGCAAGGTAAACTCTACCCGAAGCAAGACCAAATAGGGTTCCGCATGGCGCTGCTCGCGTTGGAACCGGGTAGGTTGCTTGAGCCTGTGAGCGATTGCAGGCCTAGATGAATAACTGTCCACGACAGGACCCGGCTTATCGGCTAACTCAACCAATTGGGAAAGCCCCTTGTAATTCAAGGGGCTAACTCAATACTTCAATAGTTATCCATATAATCAGTGTGACGCTGTAACATAAGGTGTCACACATGAACTATCAAAAAATCCCTCATACTATTGTCAGAAATGGCATCTACTATCTTAATTTTCGATTAAACGATAAAAAGTTCATCCGCCAGTCTCTTTTAACTGATAGTGCTAGACAGGCTAAGTTTCTAGTCGGTAAGATGTTGCCATCTATCAGGAAAATGAAAAATCAAATGGAATTGCCCTCTGGAGAAGACCTTGTTGATCGTATATCAGCACTGAATCAAGTAATTCGAACCATGGTTTCTAACATTCGTGAGCGTGCCAATGCAGCAATGTATCCCACATCAAATGAAGCTATGTTATACATAAAAAAGTGGAATTCTATATGTGATGATATCGAATGCCCTGAAGATATTGAACCAGATTACTGGGAAGGGTATTTACAGGCGGAATATTATAACCAACCAAGCAAACATGCTTTAGATTGTCTATTCCCATTAGAAGTAGATCCAAAAAATACTGCTTACAATATTGTCCGCACAATATTCAATCCGGCTAAGCCAGAGTTTCACAATGTATTAGAGTCCGTAACTCGAGTCTATGATATTGCAAGTAGCATACGTGATAAAATTGAAGCCTTTGATTATCCAGAAGCTGAAAAACAAATTAAAAGCTTAGAGCTTTATGCTGAAAGGTTATGCGGTGACAAGTTAATTCCACCAGCACACATTACTAGCCAGCCAATCTTATCTGTCAAAGAAACCTCGCCATTACTGTCAAATTGTTTTAATCAATTCATTAATTCTAAGCAGAATGGTAAAGACCGTTGGGATGAAAAACAACTAAGTACTAATAAACGTAATGCTGATACATTATTAGCGCTAATTGGTGATATGCCAATTAACGACATAGATTCTCATGTTTTAGATGACGCATTTAGCATTGCCATGCAGATGCCTTCACGAAACAAGAAACCCTACAACCGTTTAAGCGTACCAGAGTGCATAGAACTTGTTCAGTCGGGTGATATTGATGAAGATGACATAGTATCAGTCAAAACAGTTAAGGAGCTTAAGAAGCTATTGCAAGGGCTTTATAAGTTTCTAAAACTCAAAAGAGAGATTGATAAATCACCCACTGAGGGAATGTTAATTAACCTATCCAGCAATACAAGGCGTGGGGCATTTAGTCATACTGAAATGCAGTCTATTGTTGAGCATGCTTGTACGCAGACAGAAGACTATAAAAAATGGCCTCTACTGATAATGGCTTATACTGGAATGCGTAATGGTGAAATCATGCAATTACGTCAACAAGATATTAAGTACGACAGCGAAACAGAAATTCTCTATTTTCACATCACCCCAGATGCTGGTTCCGTCAAAACAAAAGCGGCAATACGTAAAATCCCAGTCCACTCCAAGTTACTTGAACAAGAGTTTTTAGCGTTTGTAGGGGATTCAGATGATAGATTGTTTGAACAAGGGGCTAGAGCGCTAACGAGCTACTATCAAAGGATTAAGAGAGTATTGCAACTTCCTGATGTAGATGAAAATAATGATATACTTTCCCTGTATTCAATACGCCATAGAGTTATTACTACCTTGCAGTCAAAAGGGGTGAATCCATCCACAACACAGCAGCTTGTCGGGCATTCAAAACAAGGCTCTATTACGGATAGATATACTCACAGTATAGGTTTAACATCGTTAAAGTTGGCGATTGAATTGATTCATTATTAATAGGATGATTTTAATATGTTTGAGCGAATTGAAATATTAAGCGGTGATCTAGAAACTGGTGTTTGGTTAATTGGTAAAGATAATATTTCATTCTCTGGAGGTTTTAATTTATCCCGAATAGTGAAGTTTTCAGAATTTGAGTCAATAACTCGAAAAGAACAAATTAAAAATGATGTCTATATCGAAATTGAACTTGTGACAGGTAAGTTAGCTAATGCTAAGTTAGATATTAAGCATTATTCGAAGCTATATGATGGCTTTGTCTCTGCTAGGAAAGTTGTATCTGCTGCTAATCACTCAATAAATACCGATGATAAGAAACAAAATGGAAGTGATACTCGGAGTGCTCCTAATGGTAATGACGGCATGCCTAGCAAAAACCAAGTGAACTTGGGGTGGGGTCTATTTATAGGCTTGATTTTTATTGCTTTTATATTATCGCCTAGTGAAAAAAGTAAAGTGAATAGTCCGCCTAATGTAACTGATAATGAGCGAAATATTCAACATGAGCGAGAAGCTAAAGCAATCGTACAATCAGCAGGTTACAAATGTGATTCAGTAGATAAAGTGCTTACAGGGTTCGGCATAACACTTTCATGTAATGGTTACCAGTATGTCTATGATATTGAAGATGTCGGGGGAAATTGGAAGGTGACTCCTCAGTAAGTTTTTATCATTATTGTTTATTTATCTACTTTTATTTTCGCCGTCACACTATCCGATTGTATGTGAGGGTTTTAACTTTTTAATTGGTTGGTTATAGATGGCTTCTTTCATTGTATAGCGTGGGCTAGAGGTCTGTTTTTTGCCTCGGGATTATTAGTGTTTTATTGCTAATGTACGATGTAGTATAGGAAAGAGATATGAAGGTTAGACGGAGTCTATATATTAATTATTGGTAGAGGGGATTAATCTGTGAGTGAGTCATCAACTGATAAGACTAAACGGAAGGTGATTGCAGCAATGGAGACTTATCAGCCAGCATATCAAACCACATTTGTGTTTGATGAGGATATGGAACCAGAGTATACATTAGAAGCCTTTACCAAGATTCGTAAAAAAGTTCTTGGTCAATTTCCTCAAATAACTTTAATTTGGTGGATAAGAGTGTACCGATACAACGGTCAAATGGTTCCAATGTTTCAATTGTTTTCAACAGATAAGTTGGACAAGGTAAAGTTAAATAATGCAATTGAAAGGACTAAAATAAAAATAGAATTACATTATAATCAACGGTCATGGACTGAGGAGAATAGAGTGCGCTGGTGTTCAACAATTAGAAAGCATAAATTACACAATTTACCTGCAGTTTATGGCAAAGAAAAAATAAGACGCTTCGCTATCAACAACAAGTCCGCGAATAGGCAATAGGACGCGATTTAAGCTTAACAAACCGCTCCCCCCTCCCTTTGTGTTAAAACATTTAAAAGTCGCTTTAAATGGCTATGAGGTGCTTTTAATTACAGTTCAAGGCACGTATAGGCATCGTTTAACTCATCTTGGTCAATACCTATGTATCTTAGTGTGTGGGCGGTTGAGCTATGCTGTAAGGCCTTTTGCACTAAAGCGATATTGTTAGTATTGCGATATTGAAAATAACCCCATGTTTTACGCATAGAATGAGTGTTTATTACGGTATCAATAATACTTGAAGCATCTTGCAATGCCTTACTCAGTGTTTGGCGTGTTATGGGCTTGTTAGTCGATTTAGCTCTGTTGCTGGTGGATTGAAATAAGTATTTATTTCCGTAGGTCTTTCTACGTTTAACAATATCTAGTGCTTTACCATTTAATCTGATTTGAATTGATTTATTGGTTTTCTGTGCCTTAACGGTCAGCATGTCATTTTTAATGTCGCTAAACTCAATCGCCAATAAATCAGATACCCTCAACGAAACTTGTAAACCAAACCGCCAAGCATCGCTTATCACTTCTGAATAGTGTTTAGTGATGAAAGTCTCAACCCGTTCAAGGTCAGCTTTAGATTTTATTGCATTGACTTCATTCATTGTAAACCCTCTATTTTACTGGCTCAGCTAAGTTACACAATTAAGTCTAGTGGAGTGATTTGAGTAAGTAAAGCGATATTGTTATTTTTAAAGACTTCCCTAGGTTACATAATGTTATTGTGTCACTTAGATATTTTGATATTTGAGTATCTTTAAAACGGTAGGCACTTTATATTTGCTCAGTAACGTTGACCACGCGCTGAAGCTTTCAATGTAAACATATCTTTCACAATAAAGAGCTTATTATGGATAATGAGAATTTTAATTTAATTGTACCGTTATGGGATGAGGCCAGAAAAACTGAAGAGGAAGTTAAGCAAAAGAAGAAGGATATATTCAAACAGATTAAAGATGAATATCCGACTATAAAATTTAGAGCTTATGGTTCTCTAAATACAGCATTTAAAACATCTAAGTTAGACTCTGAAATCGCAATGAAGATAGAAGGTTTTATTGCTGATATTGATGCAAAAGAAGCCAGAGCAAAATGGTGTAGAGCTGAAAGTGGTAGGCTTAGAGCTTTAAAAGAGTTAATGGATACACGAAAGGTGCTAGATCCTAAAATCGACATTGTACCCAATGGGGAATACCCCAAGATTAAAGTATGTAAAGCCTACCCTTTAAGGCAGTCATGCAATCATGGGGAAGATTCAGTATCAAAATGGTCTCGTTGCGAATATATGCAGTATGATGATTCCCAGCATTATTTATCTAGCAGTAGATGGATGTGTTGTGAACCAGTAACCTAGGTTTATTGGTACACATTGTGTAACACACCGATGAGTGCTAATCTCATGATTCAAAGAGTTATATCACTAATCTGTGTCACACAGGGCTTATCGGCCAACTCACCTCTTTATAAAAAAGGCCTCGCAGCAATGCGAGGCCTTTTTTTATCGTTAGTACGAAAATATTGGTGTCGTAACCTATAATAGTCAACCCGAGTTGATGTTGGTTATTGTTTCTTTATGTTTTAGCTTCAGTACTATCCAATACTTGCGACAGACGATCTACTGTTGGAGTTGACTACATCCGTTCAGTAAACGTCGTCGGAACGCTAAGTATTTACAAATGGATGATTTATTAACACGAGTGTTCTACTCTATTGTTAGCTGTGCACCTCGCTCTTCCTGATCTAGTCGATAATAAATACTCATTCAACAACAAAACCTTTAAACATAAACTGACTTTATCGTTAACAAACAAGCACAAATGTAAAATTATCAGATGAGAATAGTTTTCATTAGTGTTTGGTGCTATATTGCGGCCAAATTTTACTGTTGCCGATGAGTAAGCTGTTATGCATTTGAACGTCATTAATATTGGGATGTTAAGTCTACTGCTACCTGTACTGAGTGTCAGTGCGAACGAGAACACGACCGACCTAGACTCGACAGAGTTGATTGAGAAAATTACCGTAATGGGCCGGGCACAAACCTTTTATCGTGAATCTTCTACGTCTGTGGGTGCCAAAGTTGAAACCGATATTATGGATTTACCGCAATCGGTGCAGGTGTTGAATGAACAGTTAATAGTTGACCAAGCAGCACGCGAAATCACCGATTTATACCGCTCTATTGCGGGTGTGAGCACTTATAGTTATTCAGGGGTGACCTTTCGTGGCTTTCGTGATGACAGTAATGTGTTTTATGACGGTGTAAGAGGCGACCCTTTTTCTGGTTTCGGTGTACCACAGTTATTTAATATTGAACGAGTTGAAGTGTTAAAAGGTCCAGCAGCTGCGATATACGGTGGTGGTGAGCCTGGCGGCATGATTAATTATGTCAGCAAAAAGCCGAGTTTTGTCCAAGATACTGAAGTGACATTAACCACAGGCGATAACGACCGTATGGGCGGGTCAATTGATTCTAAAGGTGGTTTAACGGATTCAATTGCTTATCGTTTAGGCGGTTTTTATGAGCAAAAAGACAGTTTTCGAAATAATGCCGACTCTGAAAATACCGAGTTAACAGGTGGATTATTATTTCAACTTGACGATGACACTACACTCACAACAACGATTGATTATATCAAACAAGACTTAGGTGGTAATCGTTTGCGTGGCGTTCCCGTTGACGATGATGGTAACTTTTTGGTTGATCCAAGCTATAACGCTAATGAAAAATCCGACTATCAAAACCTTGAAGCAACAATATTACAAGCTGACTTACAGCATCATTTTAGCGATGAGTTAAGTGTTAATACCACAGTGCGTTACCTTGATAACGAGCGTGTTCAGGGATATCACGAATCACAAAGTTGGGTTGACGTTAATGGTGATGGCGAAGCCAATATTGATGATAAAACCATTAAACGCGAATATCGTAAACAGTATCGCGCTAACCAAGAAGTCAGTGTGACTTCAGATTTTGTATATCGATTAGATACTGGTATTGAGCAAACCTTATTATTTGGAGCAGATTACCATCACGTAAACAGCGATTATGATTATTGGCGTGCCCGTTATGAGGCTGATGGTGTCGCTAATCTAAACATTTTTGATCTTAATTACGGTGAAACTGATCCTTCGACTTATAACTTACAAGATCAAGATCGTGATGGCACTAAAACCGAACGCGCGGGTTTATATGTTCAAGATCAAATCAGTTTAAGCGAGAAATGGTTGTTATTGGTGGGGCTACGTTACGATCATTTTAACGATTTTGATAAAGAAACTGGATTTGAGTTTAGTGATAATCATGTATCACCGCGTGGTGGTATTGTTTATAAATACTCCACCGATACATCATTTTATGTTAATTATGCAGAAAGTTTTAATCCGACCTCGCTTGGCGATCAAGAAACGGCGAGTGAAGACAGTAGCTTAGAACCTGAAATGGGTGAACAAGTTGAACTAGGGATAAAAAATCAGTGGTTTAATGGCAGCATGATGACCACGTTAGCTGTGTATCAAATTAATAAAAAAGATGTCGCCATGAATAATCCTGCTGACACGGGCAATGATGACGGAATCCCTGCGTTAGTAAGCTTAGGTGAAGTTGAAAGTAAAGGACTTGAGTTTACGTTGGTGGGAGATATAACACCTAATTGGACTGTCATGGCTAATTACGCCTATAACGATACTCGTGTTACTCAAGGCGATATTGGCGATACCTATGCCGATGGCAGCAAGTTTGTTAATGCGCCGCGTCATCAAGCGGGTTTGTGGACGCGTTATGATATTGACAGTTTGAATTCTGCTATTGCACTGGGTGCAGATTATGTCAGTGAGCAAATGAGTGCAGATGCGCAGCGTGTTAAACCCTATACCGTTTTTGATATGAGCTGGACAACTACGTGGCAAGATACCCAGTTTCAGCTAAATGTGAAAAACCTGTTTGATAAAGAATATGCTGTGAGCGGATTCTCTGAGCGTAATGGTCATTTCCCCGGCGCACCGAGAGAGGTGGTGTTGCAGGTATCGCATCACTTTTAATGTCGAATTATTAGTGGGGTTGTATTAACGTCTTGCTGAATTAAAAAAAGGGCGTAAACAATTTATTGTTTACGCCCTTTTTTGCTATTTGACCGAGGGTTAAAAGCTGGCTTTGTGGCCATCAGTTGAGACTATTATCGGTCACCAAGTTAGATAGAATGAATGCCAATATTGTCAATTCCGCTAATGCTAAAATCACTAACAACTTCAATCAGTAAAGATGTTACCAAGTCTACATGGCAAAACCTCAAGCATTTAGTGCTGACGGCCTTGCGAATGTATATCGTAACCAAACAGTCTGCCTAATTAAAAATGGTCTTTTACCTGAAATCTGAACTCCCAAGCGTTGATGTCGTTGCCCGTAGTGATCGGGACGGCAATATCAACATGGGCTACGTTACCGTAACTGGATTTAGAAGAGTAAATCCGTGCGCCAATACCAATACTACCAATAGGGCCATCAACTTCGTTTTGCTCGTCTGGACCACCGCTTGCTTGACCTATATCGGCAAATACAGCCCAACCTAACTCGGCCAATTGATATAAATTGATGTTTGGATAGTATCGGATTTCACTCGTGAGCAACCATTGATTGTCACCATGTTGGTAGTCGTTGGGATATCCCCGTACACCTGTTTCGTCGCCAAGGGCAAACGTTTGATCAAGATAGTTATTGTGTGAGGTTGCGATACGCGCCTTGGAGTAGGCCGTCCACTTAGGGCTGATTTGGTGGAAGAATTCAGCGGCTAAACCGACATTATAAAAGTCTTGTTGGCCGGTTTGAATATCCGTTCGAGCATTAACGGTCATTAGCAATAATTGATTGTCTTCCTGCCAACCGCGACTGCTTGAAGCCGTTACGTGATAACCCACAGCAGCATTGTCGGCAACGTCATTGGTTTCCAATCCTAAACTTACAGTGTGGTGCCAACCTAAGTTAAAGTCTTCGTTATTATTAATCAGGTGGATATTGTTCAGCACTGTGTATTGGTCTTGCAGGTATTCGTAGCTGATCCAAGGGTAAACAAACTCACGATCAAAAGGTAACGGTGAAATGGGGTAATCGTCTATGTTATTGAATTGATGTTGGTCTTGGGTTATCCCTAGGCTAATACGGTGCAATTGATCTGGCGTTTTATCGACTAACCAACCAAATCCGACGTTAGCATAATCGATAACATGTTCAAATTCGTTAATGTCTTGGCCATTTTGTCTTATGGTGTCGATGCGGGTATCCGTTAACCATGACAGGGCGTACATGTTCTGAGTATCAAGAGTATAAAAGGGCTTATTAAAGGCGATAGCAGACGCTTGGCCGTCACTGTTGTCGTAAAAATCGACCGACACATTACCGTGTTTAATCCATCTTACTGGAGCATCAAAGGCAAACTTATACCCGGTGCGGTCGGCACTTGACTGGTATTTTATTTTAGTTTTAACCCCTAATCCCAGTAAGTTATCTTCCTTCATGCCAAACGAGTATTTAGTGTCGCCGCCATTTTTACTCAAACTGACCGTTGGCAGTAATGACCAGTTATCCCACGTTTCGACTAATACCACGTCTTCAACGTTGTCGTCGGCGAGTGGATCTTTTCTGGCAATGTTGATATCAGCATCACGAATGTAAGGTTCGTAGCGCAATAATCGCTGCGCTTCTTGAAGATCTTTCTGAGTAATTTTTTCACCTTTTTCAAAGCTTAAGCTATTGAGAATAGTCGACTCTTTGGTATTGATATGCAGATAGTTTGCCCAACGATGAAGGAAAATAGCATCCGGAGCTGACTCATCAAAAATAGGATGACTAACGACTACAATGTTGGCGACTTTTTCGACATCATGTTTATTCGTTGTCGACGGACTAGAGGGCGTGGTGACAGAGTCATCGTTGGCTTTTAACTGTGCTTCACTGTCAGCAATAGTTGCTTGAACAGCAGACGAAGAAAGCAGGATGACGAAAAAAAATACTGCCATAAATATGATTGGCATAGCTTCGTCCTTATTTTTATTGTTATGTTTTTGAGAGGCCAGTAAGAATAGAACTATTGTTTTCAATATGAACTTTTTATGTTGCCTCTTTGTTTCATATCATACCTGAATAACATAATAGTCAAGCATTTAGCTTGAATAAATATTTCATTAATCCATTTAAATCATGTGGGTATTTGGGTTGCTAAAAAATAAGGGCAGCATTTATAGCTGCCCTTTAATACCGATAGGAAGGTAATGTTAACTTGTAAGATTTATAACGAACGGCGAGGGGGCACGATAACGTTAGCAAAAATAAGCCCAGCGATTAAGGACATAAAAATTAAGAATATTTGTGAGCCTAAATGGGCTTGATTGAGCATGGTTTCGCCCGAAATTAATGCATTGAGACCAATATAGGTTTTGCTACCAGGGACCAGAATAACGATGCCTTGCAGTAACGCAATCGACACTGGCGCCTTCATCCAGCGCGCATACAGATTTGAATAGATGCCCACGGCTAGTGCACCGACAAAAATACCAATAGACTCACCTAAATAAATCCCGCCTAACATGGCAGAGAAAAATGCCACAATGCCGGCAAATATGCCCCAAGGGGAATCTTTTAAGCGTGCTTTAAAGATAATAACCAACGACATCGACAATAACGGCACCGCAGACCAAATCGCCCAACGAGGCAACGGTATAGGTTCTACATAGATAGTTTCACCAAAGATGGCTTTACCAATGGTCATGCCAAGCACAGCACCAAAATACAGTTTAAATAACTGCATCACAGCATCCATGATACGTGCCGTACCGGAGATTAAATCGCGGGCGGCAAGTTCCGCTAAGCCGAGAGTGAGTGCAAGACCGGGAACAAAAATAATAATCCCCGATAAAATGGTTACGGGTAAATTGATACTCGGGTCTAATTGCGCAATCCCTGACGCTAAGATAGCGCAAACTACCGCCGCCATGGGTTCGAGCATCTCTGCGATACGTTTTGAGCGTTCAGCCCAAAAAACTAAGCTGTATACCAGTAAACCAAAAATAGCTGACCAAAAAACGTCATGCCAACCGGTACCCATTAACATGGCGAAAGCCCCCGCACTGGATCCAAAAGCTAACAGCGTCAGTTTATGGCCATAAGGATTGGGTTTATTGGCGATTTCTTCTAAGCGTTCTAATGCTTCTTGCAAGGTTCGCTGCCCAGAACTAAGCTCTTCAACCAATTCAAAGGTACGTGCTAACGAGCCTAAATCTAAGTCGCCAGGTTTAACGCGTGCAACGTGATTGTATTCTTGCTCAGTGTCATGTTGGAGTACAAATGTCATCGATGTGGGCGATATTAAAAAATATCCTTCAATACCAAGGGTATTACATACCGTTTGCAAGTGGGATTCTAAGCGATACGCAGGAGTACCAAATTTGTGCAGGTACTTACCTAGTTTAATGATAAATCTACGTTTTTCTAAAAAATCCTGATTATCCACTGGGCAGTAGTCACTCTTGTTAAGGTATTGAGTTTATTTTGGCGCGAATATTAACCGATTAAGGCGTGTGTTTACAGCCAAACTGATTCAAAATGTAGTGATAACATCAACAAATCAAAGATTAGTATAATAACAATAATATAGACGACTTAAGGAATAACACATGACATTGATGATATCGGGTTTATATGCGGGCCTAACAGCGTTGTTGGTTTTAGCATTATCTTACAAAGTGGTTAAATTTCGTCGAGTGAATAAAATAGGTATTGGTGATGGTGGCCATCAAGGATTATCCATTGCGATCAGAGCTCATGGCAATTTAATTGAAAATGCACCCATAGTACTCATTTTGTTAGCGCTGGCTGAATTGAATGGCATGCCGGTTTACTTGATACACTGTTTGGGCACAGCTTGGATTGTGGCGCGTTTATTACATGCTATTGGATTAAACCAAGGTCAAGGCGGCCATCACTTCGGCCGTTTTTGGGGTGTATTAACCACTTGGATAGTACTATTAATCTTAGCGGTTGCTAATATTGGCTTCTTTATTGGGTTATAACATTGAAAGCATAAGGGAATAGCAATATTCCCACGTGTTTTACAAGGTTATAAAAGGATAAAAATATTTCACTTTTGGTGTTTTTTTAGTCACACTTAGTGTCGCTCTACTGCTATACTCCGCGTCCGTTAAATTCAGCCGTAGGCTGATGTTGTCATCGGATCAGCTAGGCTGGTTTTCCCCATTTATGTAGGTCATATACATGCAAGTTGAGTCAACGTTATTTAATTATCCAAAGTTTTGGGCTGAATGCTACGGAACAGCACCTTTTTTACCCATGTCTCGTAAAGAAATGGATATTTTAGGTTGGGATAGTTGCGATATTATTATCGTGACTGGCGACGCGTATGTTGATCACCCAAGTTTTGGTATGGCGGTGATTGGGCGAATGTTAGAAGCCCAAGGTTACCGTGTGGGTATTATTTCGCAGCCTGATTGGTCAAACAAAGAAGACTTTATGCAGCTAGGTCGCCCAAATCTATTTTTTGGGGTAACCGCTGGCAACATGGATTCGATGATTAACCGTTACACCGCTGACCGTAAGTTACGTCATGATGATGCTTACACTGCTGGTGATATTGGCGGCAAACGCCCCGATCGTGCCGTGACCGTGTATACCCAGCGTTGTAAAGAAGCCTTTAAAGACGTACCCGTTGTTATCGGTGGCATTGAAGCCAGCCTACGCCGTATTGCCCATTATGATTATTGGTCAGATAAAGTGCGTCGCAGTGTAATTTTTGACGCCAAAGCCGATATTTTAATTTACGGCAATGCTGAACGACCATTAATGGAAGTTGCACGCCGTATTGCTGCGGGTGAGGCCATTGGCGATATCGACGATGTTCGTGGTACCGCAACAATGCGTAAAGAACCTATGCCCGGTTGGCGTGGCATGGATTCACGCAAAATTGACCAATTACATAAAATTGAGCCATTACCTAGCCCATATGGTGCAGATGATGTTGGTTGCAGTAATTTGTCAGGTCCAACAGACGAAAAGATTTTTGATAACGAGGCACCTAAAGCCATTAGCGTTCAACCGCCTCGTCCAAAGCCATGGGAAAAAACCTATGTACTGCTTCCTGCCTATAACAAGGTCAGCGAAGACAAGTATTTGTATGCCCATGCCTCGCGTATTTTGCACCAAGAGCAAAACCCTGGCTGTGCTCGTGCGCTGTTTCAGCCACATGATGCCAACCGTGGTGTATGGGTAAATCCACCTGCGTGGCCATTAAACACCGACGAAATGGATGCCGTATTCGATTTACCTTATCAACGTATCCCGCACCCTGTGTACGGCAAAGAAAAAATTCCTGCCTACGACATGATTAAGACGTCAATCAATATCATGCGTGGTTGTTTTGGTGGTTGTTCATTCTGTTCGATTACCGAGCATGAAGGACGCATTATTCAAAGTCGCTCGAAAGAGTCGATCATCAAAGAAATTAAAGATATTCAAGAAAAAGTGCCAGGCTTTACCGGCGTTATTTCTGACTTGGGTGGCCCAACGGCGAACATGTACCGTTTAGGTTGTACCAGTGAGAAAGCGGAGAAAACCTGTCGACGTTTATCATGTGTGTTCCCGTCTATTTGCGGCCATTTAGGCACCGACCATAAACACACCATCGACTTATACAAAGCGGCGCGTGAAGTACCTGGTATTAAAAAGGTGTTAATTGCTTCGGGTGTTCGTTACGATTTGGCGATCGAAAACCCTGAATATATTAGAGAGTTAGCTAAACATCATGTGGGTGGTTATTTAAAAATTGCTCCTGAACATACCGAAGAAGGCCCGCTCAGTAAAATGATGAAGCCAGGTATGGGAACCTATGACAAGTTTAAAGAACTGTTTGATAAGTTTTCTAAAGAAGCGGGTAAAGAACAGTTTTTAATTCCGTACTTTATTTCGGCGCATCCTGGTACTACCGATGAAGACATGGTTAATTTGGCATTATGGTTAAAAGGGCAGAAATTTAAGCTCGACCAGGTGCAAAACTTTTATCCATCTCCGATGGCAAATGCGACCACGATTTATCATACCGAACTTAACTCACTGAAAAACATTAAGCATGATAGTGAACAAGTGACAGTGCCTAAAAAAGGTCGTCAGCGTAAATTGCATAAATTCTTGTTGCGTTACCACGACCCAATGGGCTGGCCGATGATCCGTGAAGCCTTAGTTGCTATGGGTAAAGAGTCGTTAATTGGTAATGGTCCAAATCATTTGGTACCACCCGAAACGCGTAACGAGCAAACTAAAGTGAAGTGGGGCCAAAAGCCATCGGCTAAAGCGAAAGAACAAAGCGGCCAAAAAGCCATGACTCGTTTTTCTGCCGATCAGTTTGAAGACCGTAAAGGTAACACTAAATCGGATAAAGGCAGTGCTAAAGCGGATAAAGGCAGTACTAAGCCAGTAGGGCAGAAACCAAAGTCTCCAGCTAAGGCTTCGGGCCAAGCGGCAAAAGGGCAAGCGCCCACAAGCCAAGGCGCTAAGCGTCCAGCAAAAGCGACCACTTGGGCGACGAAGTCTAAATACGCTAAGTAAGCTAACACGTTAAGTTGTTGTCATAAAAACCCGCATTAACGTTTGCGGGTTTTGTTTTTCTAGCAGCAATAGATCCAATAACAAGGTAATCTTGTTCGGTACTTTCGTCTTTTAATTTAGTCTGCTCAGTAGCCGTTTTGTTATACGACTGCACTTTATTGATTAAATTACTCAATGGTTTGATAAACAAGGAATGATCATTATGCCAACGTTAATTAGGCTTAGCGCATATCTCAGTGGTGCATTACTGTGTGGTAGCGCTATGTTGGTTAATCCTGCTTATGCCGCAAACTCGGTACAGCAAAAGCAATTTTTTGAAGCGATTAGCGCTCTTTGTGGCAAAGCTTTTGCCGGTAAAATCACTGCTGGTGGCAGTGAAGGAGATGGCTTTAGTGGCAAAACATTAATTATGCATGTAAGAGATTGCACCGATCATCAGTTGCGTATTCCATTTCATGTTGGCGATGATCACTCTCGCACTTGGGTGATAACTCAAACTGATACCGGATTACGCTTAAAGCATGATCATCGCCATAAAGATGGCACCGATGATAAAGTGACTATGTATGGTGGAGAGACCCGCGATACTGGCACTGCCAACTTGCAAACGTTTCCTGTGGACGATGAGTCTATTGCCAACTTCAAGCAACATGGCTTAACGCAATCGGTCACTAATGAGTGGCAGATGATGATTGAAGCGCATACTTTTACTTATCGTTTAAGTCGTGAGGATCGAGATTTTAAAGTCGAGTTTGACCTCTCTAAGCCTGTAGCATTACCGCCAGCACCTTGGGGATATAAATAGCTTTTTTGATAATATTATCCATTGTGATTTTTAGATGTAGTCTGCGGTCATTTGTAGTCTGAGTGTATGGCCTGCGGCCATTAACGTCGTAGCGTTTCGTCAATACTAGGTAAGGTAGTAGGTTGTCCACAAATGCATCAGCAAGGTTAATTTGACCGCTGTGTATATGCTAATGCCATTGTTTGGACTCTGCGATAATAAACCACTTATTCCAAATAATTCAGGCTGCCAATGGCAGCCTGAATGTTATGTACTTAACGAGTGTTAAGACTCGCAGTGGTTACTTACCATCAAAGGTAAACGACTGACCTGCGAGAGCGGCTTCAAACATTAACCCACCTTTAGCGGCGGTAAATATCGCCATACCATTGATATAGGCTGCGGCTGCGGCATGATTACTACCTGCTTGTCCTGCACCTGCTGAATTACCTGTAGTACCAACTTGCGCATTGGCACCAACGTTAATGGCCACTGCTGACGCTTGCGCGCTAAATTCAAAGCTACCGCTGGTGAACTCATTATAAGCTTTGGCATCTTTAAAGAAGATAATTTCACTATAGGCTTGTCCGCCTAACTGAAAGCCAATAGATAGTTGGGTTAATGTGGAATCCCCCATATAAGCATCGCTTTGGTATACACGACCATTTCCATATGCGGCACCAATTCCGATACCGCCTTTGGCTACGGTTGGGAAGACTGCATAACCATAAGCCGTATTAAATAAATGTCGGCTTTCATTGGCCTTTTTAAAATTAGTGATGGCATCGTTATAAGCATCTTCGTTTGCAAAACTAGGAGCTGAAAACGCGAAGCTTAATAACACGAGTAAACTGGAAAAAACTAAGCTAATAGAACGTTTCATAAATAACCTCAGTGACTAAATTGTCATGGTAAAACTCGCCATAGAGTAGCATAACCCCTAATGGGTGCGAGTTAATAAACATTTATACTCGGCGAGCATCGGTAAACGGTTGAACATTTTTTCAGTGTGATGTGTACGGGGAAATCAGTCAGTTTTCTGTCTTACTCATCCTTTTTTTTATCCCTCTCTACAGTTGAATTATCGTTTGGGTCGCGCCCATCCTCATCGACCATTAAATGATGTAAGTAAGTTATTTCTTCCTCGTCCAGCAGTGGATCAGTGTGCGGCTCTTTGCTTGATGGCGTAGCTTGGTTGGAGGCATTGAGCGACCCGCGCAAATAGGCCGATCGGGTGACTTGCTGGATGCCATATAACGCCAACACATATACGGTTAATAATAGGCTTAAACGTGTTACCGCTTGGGTTAATAATAAAACGGAGTCGCCTAAGTAAAACGGTAAATAGACCAACACGATACGCAGTATCCAATTAATGAGAATGCCGATAGTTAATACACTTAGCCAGCGGAATCGTATTACTTGTAAGTTAGGCTGCCTATTGGCCAAATATTGTGGGCGATAGTGGGATAATAAACGATAAATAGCCCCAAAATAGCCAAAGGTTTGTAGCATTAATAGGATGGGTAAAACCACAGCTAATAGATTAATACTGTTTATTTCACCCAGAGTTCCAATGGTGTTATTGGAATTTTTTGGATCGATACCAATATGAAATAATATGGTTGAACTGGTCACTAAGGCGATGATAATGGCAAAGCCAAAATGTTTGATTAACAGTGGTTGGTAATCTTGTGCTGTTAGGCTGCTTTTACAATATAAATACAGCATTGGCATTAGTAAAAAATAGATAGGGATAAACAGTGTAAGGGTTAAATGTATCGGGATAGGGGTGGTTTCAGGGGTAAGTAAACCGGTTAAAAAATAACAGCCGATAAGTAAAAAGATCCCAGCCAACAGGCTATGGCTGCGGGTGGCACTTTGGTAAATATAATGAACATACAAGCCTACTCCAAGACAATGAATGCCTCCTAGCAAGGAGAGCCACCAGTATGTTTGAATGAATAAATCGTTAAATTGGTTCATTTTCACTCTCTTTGACGATAGTGAATACTAACCTACTTTGTGTAAACCGAGTAGTTCTCGGTTATTAACTTTGCTTTACTTTACGTAAATGTCTGTTTGAAACTCTTTCTGGCGGCAGGCCTGGTGCCGGTTTGCGTTCTGCCAATAAATGCTTAATGGCAAAAATTGGATGAGGTAACAGCATTCTTGGCCCTGCATACATCATGATTTCACGTGCTCTTTGTTTCATATGAGGTTTGTAACAATGCACCGGGCATTTATTGCAAGTGGGCTTGTCTTGGCCGTAGGGGCACCGATCGAGTCGAGTATTGGCATAGCTTAAAAACTCACTACATTGCAGGCATACACCCTGGGAGGGTTTAAGAGGATGGTGCGCTTTACAGTAGATTTCGACCATAGCTTGCATGGTTCGAAATTCGTAGAGTAATTTACCGCTTAATAGTTCTGTATCATCCATAGTGTTATCTCTTATTAAATACCTTAGTAAAACAGTCGGATATTAGTAGTGTAAACTTGGCAATAGTAGCTGACAAACTCCGCTTATTTAACTTTGATCTTTGGCTCAAAATGTCCTTTTTTTGAGGTTGAGATCGCAAAAATGATTAAAACTGATGCGAAATGGCGAGTGGTCTACGACTTGTTACAGATTAAAATAGATAAATACTTGATTTTATAGTGTACATTGAAATAATAATGGCTAGTGCTTAAAAAAACAGCGCAGTATCATTAAACCATTACATTGCCTCACAATGAATGCTGTTGTGAGTGAGTTAAAACAATGTGCTCTGGCACATAATCAGCAAGGTGGAAGCCTAATGAAGGTAATTTTAACTGTCATATTGATTGCAATTGCTCTGTATTTGTACAGACGTACTCAAGCAGTGGCAAAACAAGAACGTGATAAAACCGATCGTAATGCCACATCGCATTCATCAAGTGAGGTTGCTCAACCTTTAACGGCAGCAGACGATACGACTATGGCAGAGTCTGAGCATGTCGTTATGGATAAGTCGGCAGCAGATGAGGTATTAACTGAGGTTACAGTGAAGACCGATGAACTTATTTCAGTTGATGTTGATCCTGTTGACGAGTTCAGCGAAAAGCCAACAGCGCCAGTGGAGCTTCTTAGTGAGCCAGTTGATGCTGTCGAAATTGCTCCGGAACAGTCTAAGCCCAAAACTCCTAAATCCGAAAGTATAGTCACTGAGGTGGTTTCTGCGCCTGAAGTTGCCCCTAAGGATGTTGCTACGGCAAACGAGAACAAAGCTAGCGAGAACAAAGCTAACGTGAGCAATGCAGACGCCGAGCCTAAAGTATCTGCTACTGCAGAGGTTGATGCGCCAAGTGATCAAGGCTTGTCCTTGAGTCTAAACCGTGTTGAAGGCGATTGGGCCAGCGAAAGTTTTCTGCAACAGGTTGATGCTGCCAATAACGCTAACGATCTTCAAAGCCAGCATAATGGCTTAGCCAGTGTGATTAATCATTGCTATAAAATGCGTAAACAGAGCGATTATTGTCAATATGGTGCGGCGTTACAATTAACCTATGTAGGGTTATATCGCTCATTACATCAACAATATGTCTCTCAAAAAAGCACTGATGAAATCAAATCGCCAGCGTTTATGCAGTTATCGACATTGTTAAATGATGTTGGTCAGTTTGATGAGGCGATTAAGGTGTGCGAGCAAGCGCTTGAATACCAGCTAACCGACGGCACTGTCACTGGCTTTGAAGGACGCATAAAGCGGATCGAAAAGGCCAAAACCAAAGCGAGCTAACAGGCTAATCAATACTGTTGGATGGATATCAGGTATGATATTCAAAAGGAAAGCGGACCTTGGTTCGCTTTTTTGTTGCTTCAAATCCAATGCTTTCAAGGTTTAAAATGACATTAATGACTCGTACATTAACAAAAACATTGCTGTTTACTGCCACAGTAGTTTTACTTGCCGGTTGTATTCGTACACCTGAATGGACCTTATTTTATGTTGCAGACAGAACGCCTATACCGACCCAAATAGTACTGCAAGACCACATTGCCGGTTTTTACGATTCATTGGAGCAATGCCAAGCTAAAGGTGCTGGAATGTTACGCTTGCAAGCCTCGTCAGTGCCTGCAGAGCAAGCGTTTGCATGTGGCGAGTTGTGTCAGATAGATGAAAAGCAACAATTGCAGTGTGAAAATCAGGTCGTGGGTACAAAGCATCATGCAGTTTAAGCAAGATTTTTTTGAGCAACTAGAAGGCTTTTATTCGCAAGTTTATCCTTTACCCATCAGTAATCCTCATTGGCTGGGTTGGAGTGATGACGCGGCTCAATTAATTGGTTTAGAAAAACCCAATACTGAACTGTTGATGCAATTATCGGCCAACTATGCAGCTCCTGGTGCCAGTTATTACGCTCAAGTTTATAGTGGCCATCAATTTGGTGGCTATACACCAAGATTGGGCGATGGTCGTTCAATTATATTAGGTGAAGCTATTGGTCCAAATGGGGCTTGGGATGTCGCGTTAAAAGGCGGCGGTCCAACACCGTATTCTCGCCAAGGTGATGGTCGGGCGGTAATGCGCTCAGCAGTACGAGAGTTTTTAGTATCCGAAGCGCTTGCTGCGCTAAATGTACCTACCAGCCGTGCGTTAGCGGTTATTGGTTCCGATTTACCCGTATGGCGCGAAAGCCAAGAAACGGCCGCAATAACGGTACGTTTGGCAAAAAGTCACATTCGGTTCGGCCATTTTGAATATTTCTTTCATAGCGAGCAAGGCGATGCAGCCAAACTGACTCAATTAGTTAATTTTACCATTCAACAGCATTTTCCACATTTATCAACCGATGCAGCAGGTTACAAAAAATGGTTTTATGAGGTGGTGCAGTCTACCGCTAAAATGATTGCTCATTGGCAGTCTGTTGGTTTTGCTCACGGGGTGATGAATACCGACAATATGTCGATACTTGGTGATACCTTCGATTTTGGCCCATTTGCTTTCTTAGACACCTTTAAAGAAGACTTTATCTGTAATCACTCCGATCACGAAGGTCGTTATGCCTTTGGACAGCAACCAGGAATTGGATTATGGAACCTCAAGCGTTTGGCGCAAACATTAACGCCTATTATCGAGTCGGATGATTTAATCGCAGCGCTAAATACGTATCAATTTGAATTAGTTCAGCAGTATTTATTACTCATGCGCGCTAAGTTAGGCCTTTCTCAATCCAATATTAACCCAAATGTTGTTAATGCAGAGGAACAGGCCGAATTCGATAACAAAGATTTGCAGCTTGTGGGGCAATTAACCGGATTACTCGAAACTAACCAACTTGATTATACCAATAGTTTACGCCGTTTTGGCCAGCTAGACCCGAGTAGTGTGCATTCTAGTTTACGAGACGATATGGTCGACCTTGCTGGCTTTGATACTTGGCATCAAGCTTATCAAAACCGAGTAGGTGAAGTGGCGGATGTGAATGCATGGCAATGTGAGCGTAATAGTGCCAACCCTAAATATATTTTGCGCAATTACCTTGCCCAGGAAGCTATTATCGAGATTGAAGAAAATGGCGACAACAGCAAGTTATTGCAACTTCAACAACTTTTACAACGTCCTTTTGACGAACAACCTGAGATGGAAGATTTTGCCAAACGCCCACCTAAATGGGGACAAGGCTTAATAATGTCTTGTAGCAGTTAATTGATGTATTTTATCTGAGTCGATTATGAAATTATTATCAGCCAAATTAGATCCCGCAGCATTGAGTATTGTTATTCAAGCTGAAGTGGATTTTGAGCAATTTGAACGATTTGCAGAACCGCTAGCGGCTGCACTTGATTGTGATATTCGAGAGCGCCAATGGGGCGCAGATCGTCATCAATGGTTACTGAACTTTGAAGGCAGCCCTTTATGGTTACATTATGAGTTTTATGGTGATATTTGTTGGATTTCCACCGATAGCGCAAATGAGTTAGACGTATTAGCGTTTTTATTAACGCTACTTGCCCCACATATTCAAACTGCTTAAGAAGGTATACATGGACAACGATACAGGCGCAGAGTTTCATTTTCAGGCATTGAGACCCGATCTCATTTTAGATGCCATCGAAAGCATCGGCGTCTTCCCTGAGACGGGGCTATTAGCATTAAACAGTTACGAAAATAGGGTGTACCAATTCCGCTGCGATCAAGGCATTCGTTATGTGGTGAAGTTTTATCGGCCGCATCGTTGGAGCAATGAACAAATTCAAGAAGAGCACGATTATGCCTTGGCATTGGCGGCAGAAGATATTCCTATTGCCGTTCCTGTGGTTATTGAAGGTAAAACCTTATTTGAGTATCAAGGTTATCGTTTTGGTCTTTTTCCGTCTATTGGCGGACGGGCATTTGAAGTAGACAATCTTGAACAACTTGAATCGGTTGGCCGCTTTATTGGCCGAATTCATCAATATGGCGCAATGCAGCCTTTTAAATACCGTGAATCGCTGACCCCTGCCATTTTGGGCGATGAGTCTTATCGCTATTTACGCGAAAGTGGTATTGTTGCCAGTTCAATGCAGACAGCTTTTTTCACCGTAGTAGAGCAAGTTTTAGAGAAAGCCAAGCAGATATGGCAGCAGCACAATTTTACCTCTATACGCTTGCACGGAGATTTACACCCTAGTAATATTTTATGGACACCAGATGGACCTGGATTTGTTGATTTAGACGATGCCAGGCAAGGGCCAGCAGTACAAGATTTATGGATGATGTTGACCGGAGATCGTCAGCAGCAATTATTACAAATTGATATTTTATTAGAGGGATATCAAGAGTTTTGTGATTTTGATGCGAGACAGTTGGCACTCATTGAGCCGTTAAGGGCTTTCCGGATGGTGCATTATAATGCGTGGTTAGCCAAGCGCTGGGATGACCCTGCATTCCCGATGAATTTCCCATGGTTTGGCGATATTAAGTATTGGGAACAACAAACTCTGGCGTTTAAGGAGCAGTTATCTGCGCTTAATGAGCCACCATTGAGTTTACCTAGTTTTAATTAACAATATTTCATAATCACTACCTAATAGTATTTAGTTACAAATACAATTGACTAGCGATTGAGTTACAGGCTAACGCTAGACTATGATAGAGCCAGCGTATTTATATTTTTGCCTATTTAGAAGGAAGTAAAATGAAAAAAGCATTACTGATGGCTGCTGCACTCCTGCTAGCGCCTATGGCTGCGATGGCTGCCGATTATAAAGAAGGTGTACATTACACGGTTATTAATGATGGCCCTGAAACCGCCAAGCCAGAAATTACTGAGTTTTTCTCATTCTATTGTCCACATTGTTTTAATTTTTCTAAAACAGTAGTGCCTAAAATTGAAGCGAACTTACCTGAAGGTGTCACATTTAATCAGTCCCACGTTGAGTTTATCGGTCGTGAAATGGGCGTAGAAATGTCACGTGCTTTTGCGGTTGCTCAGCAGTTAAATGTCGAGAAAAAAATGGACGCAGCTTTATTTAGCGCTATCCACGACAAGCGTCAGCAATTTACTCGCGCAGACGATATCAGAGCAGTATTTATCGCTAACGGCGTAGATGGTAAAGCTTACGATGCAGCGGCAAGTTCATTTATGGTTAACGCACAGATGTCGAAAATGAAGCGTGATACTGAAAATGCTAAAATTTCTGGTGTACCAACATTAGTAGTTAACGGCAAATATCGCGTCGAAACCAGCTCGATTAAATCTTATGATGAATTAATTGATATCGCATTTTACTTAACATCAATGAACAAAAAGTAATCTACACAACTTATGTTTGTTAAATAAGGAGCTTCGGCTCCTTTTTTGTTGTCTAAATTTCAGCAAAGGTTATCAAACAATACTCATATTTTTAAACAAGAGGCTGATGCTGTGATTTAGGCGGGATGTTGATTGCGCGGAGTGGAAGTTTATCGCAGGCAAAAAAAAACCGTATGTCTATAAAAGACGATACGGAGATGAGTCAAATGACTCTTTTTTACCCTGAGTAACATCAAAGATCTTAACATGGTGTCAAAATATTGGCAAGTGGCATTAAAGTGTCACTTGAGATTTATGGGATTTATCAGAACAATAAAAAATAGCATGTTAATGAAACTCTTTCGGCATCATGTGGTCAAACTTGATGACATTGAAGTTGTGCTTAACAAGAAAGTGAATAGTGGTTTATATCTGCTTTGAACATTTACATTTCCGACTTATACATGGCTTATCGTCGTTATTTCATTGCACCTTGTGCATGTATTTTCTTGGAGGAAGTCGTATGAGAATGTTCCCTGTTTATGCACCTAAATTGATAGTTAAGCATGCTAGGATCTTTTTGAGTGGCGTGATTTGGGTAAAAGACTTAGGGTTACTCGAGTTTGATAAAGGGCGCTTTTTACAGACGAAAAAAAGCCTGCCGAAAGTTAAGCAGGCTATCAGTGAATTAAATGCCTTGATTGAAATACAATCAAAGCAGTATCAATCCATTTAGATTTCGTTATTCAATAAACCAACAAGGCCGTTGACCTTATCACTCCAAGAGTTTAGGTCTTGCTGCAATTGTTGGTTTTTTTGTGTCAATTCTTGTTGCTGTGAAAGCAACGCTTCGTTCTTTTGCTTCTCTTCATCAAGCTCCATTTTTAGTAGCTCAATATTTTCGAGAGTTGCCTGGATTTTGGTTTCCAGTTGGGACAATAATTCAAGGCTCATGGGGAGTCCTATACGTTTCTGGATGGAAACCCGATTCTAGCAGTGACAAGGCCTATAGGAATAGCCTTTAAAACTAAGTGGCTAAAATATATTCAATAAATCGTACTATATTGTGCTTTATCTCAGATCGCGCTATTTTCATCTGCTAACCAAGACAGTAAAAGACCTTTTTATGACAATTACCCGACTCGATGTTAACACTCGCATGAGCAGTATTGTGATCCACAACAATACCGTTTATCTGTGCGGCCAGGTGGCTAAAGATAAGTTCACCGATATTAATACCCAAACTATTACCATGCTTGAAGAGGTCGAAAGCTTGCTCGTACAATCTGGTAGTCGACGCGATCATATTTTATCAGCCACTATTTACCTTAAAGATATGGTTGATTACGATGCAATGAATCAAGTGTGGGACAACTGGTTACCCAAAGGGCATGCCCCAGCAAGAGCTTGTGTACAAGCAGCGATTGCCGAACCTGAATACTTGGTTGAAATTTCGGTGATTGCAGCAGTGGCAAGTTAGCCATAAATGGATAATCATTCTTGGTGACATAACTTTGATTAATCTTGATTGATGCGTTGTGATTAGGCTAGTGACAGAATGAGATATGCACTGACAGTTTGTCTGTTGCAGTATGAATAAATATATTGATGCTTGTTACGTTCAATTGACGTATTTTGATTTAGGATCTAGGGCTGCGACTTGACATTATTCTCTAGCCTCCATAGTCTGCAAGCTCAGTTTTTAAGGTGGTATGCAATGGACATAAAATATAATTTAAAATCAGCGTCAGAGCGCCGCACAGAGCCATTTAAGCCTGAAGGCGATGTGGGTTTCGGTAAGCTTCGTACTGATCACATGTTTTTGATGGATTATCGTGATGGTCAATGGTGCGATCCGCGCATAGTTCCTTACGGCCCGTTTGAAATGGCACCCGGTGCAATGTCATTGCATTATGGCCAATCAATTTTTGAAGGCGCTAAAGCCTTTATGCACGAAGATGGCGAGATTTACACCTTCCGCTTAAATAAAAACGCTGAGCGCATGAACCGTTCTGCCGATATCGTGTGTATTCCGAATATCGATGAAAGTATGCAAGTAAAGGCAATTAATGCCCTTATTGATGTTGACCGTTTGTGGTTCCCACAGCAACAAGGTGCGTGTTTATACATTCGACCTTTTATTTTTGCAACAGAAGATCGTTTGTCTGTTAGCCCTAGTCAGCAATATACATTCTGCGTAATGCTAAGCCCATCTGGAGCGTATTATGCCTCTGGGGTTAATAATGGTATTCGCTTGTTAATCAGTACTAAGTACCACCGTGCAGTATCTGGTGGTACTGGTGCTTCAAAAGCTGCTGGTAACTATGCTGCTTCACTGCGTGCAGGTAAAGCGGCTGTAGAATATGGCGCATCGCAGGTATTGTATTTAGATTCAACTAATACTCAAATTGAAGAAGCTGGCGCGATGAATCACTTTCACATTTTAAAAGATGGCACTGTGATTATTCCGACATTCACAGACACCATTTTAAAATCCATTACCTCTCAGTCCATTATGGAACTTGGGGATATGCTGGGTTGTGAAGTAAGACAAGAAACGGTGATGTTAGATAAATTCATTGCTGATATTGAAGCGGGTGAAATTATTGAAGCGGGTGGATTTGGTACTGCTGCGGTGGTATCGCCTGTCAGTTCATATATCTTCGAAGATGGTCGGGTTTTGACCGTTGGTGACGGTAAGGTAGGTCCTAATATTCAGCGTATTTATAAGCTGTTTACTGAGCTACAAAAAGGCAACGTTACTGCACCGCAAGGCTGGGTAAAACGCGTTGAACGTGTTGCACCGTAGTTTATAGCTTATAGTTTATTCAATCAGTAAAATACACATAAAAGCTCCTAAATGGAGCTTTTATTTTGCCTTATGAATGACTAATCTTAACTTTGTCTTGCGTTAATAATGCAAGGCAATTAACCGCACTCAGTGGCTTACTGAGCAAGAAGCCCTGTACTTGATCACAACCCCCCTCACGTAAGAAATTCAATTGCGCTTGGGTTTCAACACCTTCAGCAACAACGTTAAGCTCTAAACTGTGGGCCAAGGTTATAATGGCGCTAGTGATGGCAGCATCGTCAGGATCTTCAGTTATATCACGCACAAATTCACGATCAATCTTCAAGGTATCAATTGGGAAGCGTTTCAAATAGCTTAAGCTTGAGTATCCGGTACCAAAGTCATCAATCGCAATGGTTAAGCCTAATGCTTTGAGTTGCGATAGCACGGCAACGGAATCCTGTGGGTTACCCATAATCATCGATTCGGTTAATTCGAGTTCTAAGGCGCTTGCCGGTAATCCAGATACCGCTAATGCGACTTCTATGGTCGAAATGATATCGGCTTTCAATTGTCTGGCTGAAAGGTTAACGGCGACAGATATATGCTCAAAACCTTGTTGATGCCATTGCGCCAGTTGATTACAGGCTTGTTGAATAGCCCATTGACCAATCTGATTGATGATGCCTGTTTCTTCCGCTAGCGGAATAAACTCAACCGGTGAAATAAAGCCAAGTTCTGGGCTTTCCCAGCGCATTAACGCTTCCAGTCCGATAATTTTTTCAGTTTTTACATCGTATTTAGGTTGATAAACCAAATATAGCTCATTGTCTTGAATCGCTTTTTTAAGTCCGGCCTCTAACTGAACATGACGTGTAGCATATTGGTTTAATTGCTCGGTATAGAATTGGAAGTTATTGCGCCCCAGTGATTTTGCGTGATACATGGCGGTATCAGCATACTTAATCAATGAGGTGGTATCATCTGCATCTTCTGGGTACAAACTGATACCAATCGACGGTGATATAGTCAGTATTTTATCGTCAAGTAAAAAAGGTGTTTGAAAAGCGTGTAACACTTTTTCGGCAATAATGGTGGCGGCTTTCGTTTTGGCAACACCTTCTAAAATAATGGTAAATTCATCTCCGCCTAAGCGTGCAACGGTATCGCCATCTCGTACAGCATTTTGCAGGCGATGCGCGACGGCTTTAAGCAGTAAATCACCGATGTGGTGGCCCATTGAGTCATTGATATGTTTAAATCGGTCAAGATCTAAAAATAACAATGCTACGATGCTATTGGCACGGTGTGCTTTCGTCACGGCTTGGTTGAGCCTGTCCTGGAATAAAGTGCGGTTAGGCAGTCCGGTCAGTGGATCAAAGTTAGCCAATACTCGTAAATCTTCTTCGGCTTTTTTACGGGCAGTAATATCGGTGAACACCGCCACAAAGTGACTCGTTTCACCTTTATTATCGATAACTTGGTTAATTTCTAGCCATGCAAGAATACCGCGACGGTTGCGGGTTCTAATGTGAATTTCACCGGCCCAATGTTTGTGTCTTAATAGCTGGGTTTCAACTGAGTTATAAAACTCGCGTGACTGCTTTCCCATGGTTAAAAACAAGAAATGCTTACCGACAACATCACGATGTTTAAAGCCAGTAATGCGACTAAAAGCTGGATTGATTGAGCGTATTTGATAGTCTAGTTCACCAACGACAACGGCTTCGTTCATACTAAACAAGACTTGCGATGATAGCTTGAGTTCGTTTTCTGTGATTTTTCGGCTAGTAATGTCTTTATGAGTTCCAGCCATTCGCACTGGAATATTATTGCCATCACGTTCAACAATTTGACCACGATCTAACACCCAAGCCCATTCTCCAGGTTTAGTTTCAACGCGATACTCTGCTTCAAAGAACTCACTTTCACCGTTAAGGTGATCGTTAAGCAGTTTTTGCACTCGTGGTCGGTCTTCTGGATCAATGTTTTTATTCAATAACTGATCTTTTAACGAAAAACTCATCGGCTCGATCATGTTAGTTCGATAGACTTTATCGTCTTTAATGTTCCAATCCCACATACCATCGCCAGAAGCCCAAAGTGCCAGTTTTAAGCGCTCTTCAGAGGCGCGAATACTGTTGTCAAATTCACGTTGCTTGGCCTGTTTTTTCTTTCGGGCATAAAAAAACCAAACAATAATTAATAATCCGACCGTAATATACAGAATATAAGCTGTGTTGCTCATATACATTGGTGGCACTACTGACACGTTTACATTAAGTGTGTATTGGCTGTATCTATTCGTCCCTAGCGCATGACGAACCACTAACTTGTATTCACCAGGTGGTAAGTTGGTATAGGTGATTTCGTTGCCATGGGATAATTCGCGCCAATCGTTGTCATAACCGTCTAAAAAGTAGCTAAAACGGCTTAATCCTGGGTAACTGAAATTGAGCGAGCCGACTTCAAAGCTGATGAGTTGTTGTTCATAAGGCATGATAATGCGCGGAGCATGGCTTAAGTCGCGAATAGGGTGTTGGGTTTCACCAATCGTGTATTTTGTCAGCGCCAGTTTGTTCTCAGACCTTTGGCTTGGAATAGTGCTTGGGTTAAATTGGTTAAGGCCTCGAATACCACCAAACCATAAGGTACCGTTAAGCTCTTTAAACTTAGCTGAACCATTAAATTCATTGGCTTGCAAACCTTCGAATTTATTATAAGAAATAAAGCTTTTATTACTCGGAGTAAAACGTGAAATACCCGAGTTAGTACTTAGCCATAAATCGTGTTTTTCGTCTTCTAAAATCGCATAAACTGTATTACTGCTTTTGTCTGCGTTGACGTCCATTCTTTCAAATTTAAACGTGCCGTATTCTATTGTTAGCTTGTCTATACCACCATGAGTAGCCACCCAAAAGTCGCCATTTTCTGCTAACAAAAAGTCTCTGACACGATTGTCACTCAGACTGTAAGGGTTTTCTGAATCATGGCTCAAAAAGTCTAGTTTTTGTGCTTCAGCTGAAAGCCTTACCACTCCGCCCATAGTGCCTAGCCATAAATAACCTTGGCTAAAATAAAGCTTAATAATTTGGTATTTGAATGGCGAAAAATCAGCTTGAAAGCCGAAGTTATAAGCCATCATGCGATTTGTATACTCAGAGATAAAATACAAACCTTGTGAGCTGGCTATCCATAAACGGTCTTTGTCATCAAAGGCTAAACTGCGGATTTGGGTATCGGCATAAAATTGTGCGTTTGCCGGTTTAATTTGCTGCAGGGTATTGCTCTTATCTAAGGTAAACAGCCCTACATTGGTGGCAAACCATAGTAAACCTTGTTTATCTTGTTTAATGTCATGCACTATCAAGGATAATTGTTCTGTAGGTATCGCTAATGTTTTTGCAAATAAATCATTGATGTAATGATATTGGTTATCATCGGGGGCCAAATACTTAAGTCCAGCACCATCGGTGCCTATCCACAGGCGTTGCTGTGTGTCCCTGAAAATGACGCGGATCATGTTTGCCATGCCCGGAGCATTGGTTTGGTAGTCGTAAAAATGGCTAAAATATTGATGGCTGAGATTTAGTTTATCGATGCCCGAATAACCTGTACCAATCCATAGGGTGCCGTTTTGATCTAGCATTAGGCTTTGTAGTGTATTAGCACTGATGGAATTGAGTTTTTGCGGATCATGTTTATAAAGCGTGCTGTGCCACTTGCCACCCATAAAATCGAGTTTGAATAAACCGGTATTGTTGCCGATAGCAAAAATTTGATTGGCATTAACCACGATAAAATCAATTATCTTACGGTTATCGCCAAAACTATCATCATGCGACCATATCAGTTCTTTTTTATGGGTATCGAGATTGTAGCGCCAAATTTGGTTGTCGATGGCCAGCCAGACGGAATAAACAGAGCTGGATTTGATTTGGTTTACCGTCATATTGAGCGGGATATCAAGCCGAATAATAGTATTACTATCAATGGCAAATGTGCCATGTGATTGAGTGCCAACGACAATGTATTTATCGTCAATATTGGCAATGCTGGTAATATTGGGCGTGATATTATTGCCTAAACTGACGAGAATAATTTTTTCGGTTTTTAAGGATAGTATGTACAGACCCGAACGAGTACCTACCCACAAGGTATCGCCAATCACGGCAAGATGGGTTACCTGAAGCTCAGTTAAGCCTTGGGGTTGTTTAAACGCAGTAAACTCCCCCGTAGTGAGGTTGAATCGATTGAGTCCATTGTTGAAGGTGCCTATCCATAAATCGCCGTCAGGTGACTGCAAAATATCAGTAATTAAATTGCCTGAGATAGAGTTGGTATTTTTTGGCTGTTTTAAGTATAAATCAAACTCAACACCATTATAGCTGTGTAGACCGTCTTGAGTCCCTATCCAAAGCATTCCTGAGCTGTCCATAAACAGACGAGTAATCGAGTTTTGATTAAGGTCCCCTTCGGTACTGAAATGGTCAAATTTTACTTCGGTTAAGCTGTCATAAGGATCATTTTTTTGCGCTGAAACAGACACTGAAAAACTCAATGTTATGACTAAAATTAGCCAGTGTGTTAAAAGCGTGAATGCACGAAAATTCAAATTTCACCTATAAAAAATTTATTGGAAAGGCTGTGACAACTTTCAATTATATTAACAATAAAACCCGACATTAAGTCTTACACATTCAATTGTTAATTAATTTTATCAATTGAGTTATCGATAAACTCTTTTTCCTTATAAAACTGACAGTTTTACACCTTTAACGCAACAGAAAATCGTCATTTGTCGGTTTTATGACAGTTTAACCTCTTCAATGCAGTTACTGCTGTTGGTAAGCTTTTATTATGTCATCTATTTGCTGATCTTTTTCAAGCCAAAGCTGATTTAACCACCGCTGAAATTCGACACGAGTTTCTGGGCTTGAAAAGTAGACCTCTGAGTCCACTTTGGGTACGGGCAGAGTTTCAATACGGATCACCACTTTTTTAGTGCGTCCGTGCATCACATTCGCCAATACTTTTTCCGAGGTTTCAGGATAAACCAAGGTGATATTTAGCAGGCCGGTAAACTGTTCGCCCATTGCTGAGAGTGTAAAAGCTATCCCACTGGCTTTAGGACGTAATAAATGACGATAAGGTGAATTCTGACGTAGTCGTTTTTCTTCGGTAAACCGACTGCCTTCAACATAATTAATAATCGATGTAGGCATGTCCTTAAAACGCTCGCAAGCTTTGCGGGTTGTTTGCAGATCTTTGCCTTTCAATTTAGGATTTTTTTTCAGTTTTGCTGCACTCGTACGATCCATAAACGGCATGTCGAGCGCCCAGCAACCTAAGCCCATTATTGGTACATATAATAGTTCTTTTTTTAAAAAGAACTTCAACATTGGAATATGGTTACGCAATAAATACGTTTGGGCTGCAATATCAAAGCCACTGACATGGTTACTGATCAGTAAATACCAACCGTTTGGGTCGAGTTTCTCTAACCCTTTTACATCCCATTCAATGTTGGATATCAAATATAAAATACCGCCATTGCATGTGGCCCATGACCACATAAAACGGTTCATTATTCGCGTTAATAATCGGCGAGCAGGCAAGAACGGCAGTAATAATTTAGCCACACCGCCAATGGTTAATAATGAGCTCCATACAATGGTATTGATGATCAATAGCGTCAGACTGATAATAAACAGTATTGGACCAGGTAAAAAAGCCAGCATATTGTGTTAACCCTCTTGTTTTGCTTGTGACGCAAAATTTTGTAACTGCAGGTCTTTATCTAGCCAAAGTTGATTGAGCTGCTCTTGAAATTCAATTTTAAATTCGCGATCTTTTAGGTAGTCACCACGCATACGCTGAGGAATATCAGTGATTTTAATGTCCACTCTTACCTCTGATAATCCACCACAAATATAGTGCCAATAAGTCGGTACGGTATCTGGATAATATATGGTGACATTAACCAGTTTATTAATGTGCTCTCCCATAGCGGATAATGCGAATGCCATTCCTCCAGCCTTAGGTTTTAGAAGGTGCTGAAAAGGTGAGCCTTGTTTATCATGTTTAGCTGCCGTAAAACGAGTACCTTCAACAAAGTTCATAATACTCACAGGTTTCGTTTTAAATTTCTCACAGGCTTTACGAGTAATCTCGATATCTTTACCTTTCAATTTAGGATTTTTTCGCAACTGTGAGGTGCTGTAACGGCGCATAAATGGAAAGTCTAATGCCCACCAAGCGAGGCCAAGTACTGGGACAAAAATCAGTTCTTGTTTGAGGAAAAACTTTAAAAAGGGAATTTTGCGGTTAAATACTCGCTGTAAAATGAGGATATCGACCCACGATTGATGGTTAGCAATAACCATGTACCATTCTTGTTCAGAAAAAGATTGGTCGCCAGTGACATTGATACGCATTGGATGAAAAATTGATTCTACTATCGTATTGACACTGATCCATGCAGTAGCGCAATTATCGAGAATATAACTACATATTTTTTGACAAATGCCAATCGGGATCAATTTTACAATACTGAACGCCAAGATAGGGATGGTCCAAAAAATGGTATTAAATAAATAGCATAAGAATGCAATTGAACCTTTGATTTTCGAAAGCAGCGACATTTTTCTCTCCTATTAAACGGAGGGCTATGTTACTCGTAGTCGCAGTTTTGCTCAATCTATACGATAGGTTAAATTACGTTTATTGCTGATTCAATTTTGCCAGTAATCGATCCATGGCCCTATAACCAAGGGCTTGAGCTATGTGACTGCGCTCAGTTGTAGGGGATTGCTGTAAGTCGGCAATGGTACGAGATACCCGTTGAATCCGATGAAAACTACGTACAGACAATCCTAAGCTCACGACACTTTGTTCCAAAAAAGCGAGATCTGGTTGAGTTATAGCGCCATCTTGTTTGAGTTGTTTTGGGGTTAATTCACTGTTTAATACCCCAGCGCGGCTGAGTTGTAGATCGCGTGCTTGTTTGACCCGTTTAGCTATTTCAACGCTGGACTCACTGGGTTGGTGTTGTTGGGTTAAGGTGCCAGCAGGAAGTTTAGGAACATCTACGGTTAAATCGAAGCGGTCTAAAAACGGCCCAGATAAACGTGATAAGTAACGCTGAATTTGATCTGGAGTCGAACGTGCGCGCTCCGTATCACCACAAGGGCTTGGGTTCATTGCGGCAATGAGTTGAAATCGACTTAAGAAGGTCAATTTTGCTGCCGCACGTGAAATCTCAACTTGACCCGTTTCCAAAGGTTCACGCAGACAATCCAATACTTTACGAGGAAACTCTGCTATTTCATCAAGAAATAATATTCCACGGTGCGCCAATGATATCTCACCTGGTTTGGGATGGCTGCCGCCGCCAATAAGTGCAATAGATGATGATGTATGATGCGGCGAGCGAAAAGGGCGGTTAAGGAAGTTTTGCGGTTGTACATGTAATCCGGCGACAGAATGAATCGCTGCTACTTCAATGGCTTCATCGTAAGTGAGTTTTGGCAATAACGGAATAATACGATTGGCTAACATACTTTTCCCCGTCCCTGGGGGGCCAATAAACAACATGTTATGTCCTCCGGCTGCGGCGATTTCAAGCCCATGTTTTGCCTGATATTGGCCAATAACATCGCTCATACATAGCGATGATTGCACCAGAGGTTCTTCTTCAATCCACTCGGGTAAGGTATCGAGTAACGGCAATTGTGCTTGGCCATGTAGGAATGCCGCCAAGTTTTGCAAGTGAGCGACAAAATAACTGTGCTTATAGCCAACCAGCTCTGCTTCATGTCTATTTTCGATGGGCATAAAAAAATGGTGCTGATCATTACGTGCCGCAATAATGGCTGGCAATAATCCACTGCAAGGTCTAATTTGCCCAGAAAGAGCCAGCTCACCAACAAACTCGCATTGGTGTAACGCTTTAGCTGGAACTTGATTTGATGCGGCGAGAATACCGACTGCAATAGGCAAATCATAGCGGCCACCTTGTTTTGGTAAATCTGCTGGGGCTAGGTTGACGGTAATTCTTTTTTGAGGGAATTCAAATCCCGCATTAATCAACGCACTTCTGACACGCTCTTTGGCTTCTTTGACAGAGGTTTCTGGCAGTCCGACTAGATTAAATGCGGGTAAACCGTTGCTTAAATGAACTTCAACAGTGACTCTTGGCGCTTCTACACCACAACTTGCTCGAGTAAATACACAGGCTATCGCCATCAACAATTCCTTTTGTTTGAATAATATACAAATGAAGAGGTGGTTACAGTTTAGCAGTGATGTTTTTTTTTGCGTGATAAAGGCTAAATAAGTGAGATAAAGTTGTGCTTGTAAGCTAGTTTAAATGACTGATGTTGAGTAGAATACCGTCGCTTTATCGTTCACAAGGACCGATTATAAATAGGTCTGTTGTCGTGAAACACTATAATGATATTCCATCACTCGTTATTTCTATCTGTATTGAATCATTAGCCTTATTAATTTGAATGTTAATAAATGGCTGAGGTCTTGCATTTGCCCATTTTGCAACAAAGATATGTACATACATTCCTGATATTTTGGCTAGTATTCAGGTAAAGGTAAACTATGAGCCTCTCTGATAATTTATTGATCATCTTGTGCCTGATCGGCATTAGTTGTTTTTTTTCTATGTCTGAAATTGCCCTCGCGGCATCACGAAAAATGCGTTTGCAATTAATGGCTGATGAGGGCGATTTACGTGCCGCAAAAGTGCTTAAACTTCAGGCGCATCCAGGCAGTTTTTTTACCGTGGTACAAATCGGACTCAATGCGGTCGCGATTATGGGCGGTATTGTGGGTGAATCAGCCTTTAGACCTCATTTTGAACAATTACTGTTGCCTTTATTGGGCAATGAGTGGGGTTTACAGCTGAGTTTTGTTTGTTCATTTGTGACGGTCACTTCGTTGTTTATTTTATTTGCTGATTTGATGCCTAAACGAATTGCTATGGTGATCCCAGAGCAAGTCGCGGTCACTTTTGTAATGCCAATTATTTTGTGCATTAAAGTATTAAAGCCGTTTGTGTGGATTTTTAATGGTTTGGCCAATGCAATTTTTAAATTATTGCAAGTGCCTACAGCACGTAACGACCAAGTCACCCATGATGATATTTACGCCATGATGACAGCCGGTACTGAAGCTGGGGTGATGGATAAAGGCGAACAACAAATGATGGAAAACGTGTTTGAAATGCAGTCGGTGTCGGTGACCTCTGCAATGACAGCACGTGAAAGTTTAGTGTATTTTTTACTGCAAGACAGCGAAGAAGACATCAAACAGAAAATTGCTAAAAACCCGCATAACAAATTTTTAGTTTGTGATGGTCAATTGGACATGATCAAAGGTTTTGTTGATGCAAAAGAGTTACTGATTAGGGTAATTAACGGCGAGAACATCACCTTAAAAGGCAGTACGTTAGTGCATAACTGCCTCATCATTCCAGATACGTTAACCTTGTCTGAGTCGATGGAATATTTTAAGAATAATCGTTCCGACTTTGCGGTGGTGATGAACGAATATGCTTTGGTTGTTGGCATAGTCACCACCAATGATTTACAAAGTGCCGTTATGGGCGCGTGGTCATTACATGAAAGTGAAGAACAAATTGTTGCCCGTGATGGTAACTCTTGGTTAGTCGATGGGGTGACACCGATTACTGATGTAATGCGAGCATTTAATATTGAAGTGTTTCCGCATAATCAAAATTACGAAACCATTGCTGGTTTTATGATGTATATGTTGCGCAAAATCCCCAAACGTACTGACTTTGTCAATTATGCAGGTTACAAATTTGAGGTAGTCGATATTGACTCATACAAAGTCGACCAACTACTGGTTACTCGGTTAGATATTGAGATGCCGCCACTGCCTTAAGTCAATTAGCTTAAACAATCTACACGGCACCATTAAATGATGTCTAAGAACGCACTAATGATTGGATCATTGGTGCGTTTTTCTTTGCAGCAACAGCCTAATTCAAATGGCGGGATCGGGATTGGCGAAGCTAAGGTTTGGATGCGATCGCGTACCGGACTATTGTGGATCACCGCTTCTGGGCTAATACCAACACCACAGCCGAGCGCGACCATAGAGACAATCGCCTCCTGGCCAGAGACTTGGGCATAAATATTAGGTTTTATGCCCATTTGCTTAAACCATAAATCAATCCTTTTTCTGCCGGGACCATGGTCCGGTACGATATAGGGCAGTTTAGCCCAGTCAATTTTTGGCTGGTTTACCCATTGCTGAACTTGGCATTGTATTGTGGGCGCAATGACGGAAATCGGTACTTTATCAATCGGAGTAAAATGCAAGCTACTTGGAAACGCCTCCGGTAATGCAATAATCGCGATATCGGCGCGATTTTTTTGAATTTGGTTGACCGCATTGGCTGGATCTCCCGTGTTGAGATTGATATCGACATGGGGATGCTCACGTCTAAACCGATCTAACAGTGCCGGTAAATGGCTATAAGCTGCGGTAACTGAACAGTACAAATTAAGATTGCCATGTAAAAACTGTTGGCTTGGGTCAATTCGACTGCGCAGCTGGGTCCATTCCGATAATGTTTGCTCTGCAAAACGTTTAAATTCAACGCCTGCGTGGGTAATCGTGACGCTTCGATTGTCTCGGTCAAATAATTTACTGCCCAGTTCCTCTTCTAACCGCTGCAACGCACGGCTTAAGGTTGACGGACTAACATGCGATTGCTCCGCCGTTTTGGCAAAATGCAGGCTATCGCATAAGTGTAAATACATTTTAAGTGAACGGATATCCATCACAGCACCTTCAAGTACGCATTAAGTTGAGTGTAAGTTAAATATTAGGTTAAGCATTCCATGTTGCATTAATTGCAACGTCATGTCCCGAATATATCATTTTAAGCAATCATATGCATGCGCTATAGTGACTTCAATCACAACGCTTAAGGTCGCTGACTTATAAGATGTTGAGTCCCAAATTACTAAATTTTATAGGTGGTATCAGATGGCTAACTATTTTAACTCTCTGAATTTACGTCAACAATTAGCTCAATTAGCACAATGCCGCTTTATGGACCGTACTGAATTCAGTGACGGTTGCCAATATATTAAAGATTGGAACATCGTGATTTTAGGTTGCGGCGCACAAGGCCTTAACCAAGGTTTAAACATGCGTGACTCAGGCCTAAATATTTCTTTTGCCTTACGTCCGCAAGCCATTGCTGAAAAGCGTGCTTCATGGCAAAAAGCCACCGATAACGGCTTTAAAGTCGGCACCTTTGAAGAACTTATTCCTGCGGCTGATTTAGTGTTAAACCTTACACCAGACAAACAACACACTAACGTCGTTAATGCGGTTATGCCATTAATGAAGCAAGGTGCTACGTTATCTTATTCGCATGGTTTCAATATCGTTGAAGAAGGCATGCAAGTTCGTCCAGACATTACTGTGGTTATGGTTGCGCCAAAATGCCCTGCTACGGAAGTCCGTGAAGAATACAAGCGTGGATTTGGTGTGCCAACATTGATTGCAGTGCATCCAGAAAATGATCCGAATGGTGATGGCTTATCGATTGCTAAAGCTTATGCCAGTGCTACCGGTGGCGACCGCGCCGGTGTATTAATGTCATCGTTTGTGGCTGAAGTTAAGTCAGATTTGATGGGCGAGCAGACCATTTTGTGTGGCATGTTACAAACGGGTGCCATTTTAGGTTACGAGAAAATGGTCGCTGATGGTGTTGAACCTGGTTATGCCGGCAAGTTAATTCAGCAAGGTTGGGAGACTGTTACCGAAGCGCTTAAGCACGGCGGCATTACCAACATGATGGACCGCTTATCAAACCCAGCTAAAATCAAAGCATTTGATATGGCTGAAGAGTTGAAAGTTATCCTTAAGCCATTATTTGAAAAGCACATGGACGACATTATCAGCGGTGAGTTCTCTCGCACTATGATGGAAGATTGGGCTAATGATGACACTAACTTGTTGCGTTGGAGAGCTGAAACCAACGAAACCGCATTTGAAAATGCGCCAGTGTCATCTGAACATATCGATGAACAAACCTATTTCGACAAAGGTATTTTCTTAGTGGCAATGATCAAAGCGGGTGTTGAACTGGCATTTGATACCATGGTTGCAGCAGGCATTGTTGAAGAGTCGGCTTATTATGAATCGCTACATGAAACACCGTTGATTGCCAATACAATTGCACGTAAGCGTTTATATGAAATGAACGTGGTTATTTCGGATACGGCTGAATACGGTTGTTACTTATTCAACCATGCAGCGGTACCTATGTTACGTGATTATGTTAACGCTATGCCATCTGAGTATTTAGGTGCTGGACTTAAAGATCAAGCAACAGGTGTTGATAACCTTCGCTTAATCGACGTCAATGAACAAATTCGTAATACAGAGGTTGAGTATATCGGCGCTGAGTTACGTGGTTACATGACCGATATGAAAAGTATTGTTGAAGCGAGCTAACGTATAAGGTCACTGGTGAAGTACCTGTTCAGTGTTTTTTGCAACATGTTTATGTTGTCGTTGTCGGACAGGCATCAATCGAAACGTCCTAATGTCATTGATTAGGACGCTGAAAAAACAAATTGTTAGATTGAGTTCTAATTATTTATTCGTTGAACTCATGTGTTAAGTTTTTGTTGTTGTTTGCATTGTCTCGGCAGGGAAGCTGAATTTTTTTTATAATGGCAATTTTTTAGTTGTGCTGGATAAATCTTTTATGGTACTTGTTAGTTATACCGTAATGTTATTTGAACATAACCAAACGAATTAATACTAGAAACTTAGGATACAGTCTAAAACATGTTAAACCACACAGCCATTCTCATTCTCGAAATTATTACCGTAGTGATTATTAAGTCACAGCGGGGGTGGCGTTTTGGCAACTAGACTGACCTAAGAGTCACACAGATTGCAAAAACCCCCGCTCCGAAAGGACCGGGGGTTTTTTAGTTTTAGGCTTAAGTAAAACCAAAAAAACAATATTACACAGTAGAGCAGCAGAACCATTGACGAAGTAGAGAGCAACATATGGAAGCAGGACAGAAAATGCGCGGCGCGGATGCAGTAATCAAAGTACTAGCAGCACATGGTGTAACAACCGTATTTGGTTATCCTGGTGGGGCGATTATGCCAATCTATGATGCCCTTTATGGCGGTCCTGTAGAGCACTTGCTTAGCCGTCATGAACAAGGTGCCGCGTTTGCTGCCGTGGGATATGCTCGTGCTAGTGGTAAAACCGGGGTGTGCTTTGCAACATCTGGCCCAGGAGCCACTAATTTAATCACCTCACTTGCCGATGCTTTACTTGACTCGGTTCCGTTAGTTGCCATAACGGGCCAAGTGTCTACCAGTGTTATTGGTACCGATGCATTCCAAGAGATAGATGTATTAGGTATGTCGTTGTCATGCACCAAACACAGTTTTATGGTTACCGACATCAATGAGCTTATTCCTACCTTATATCGGGCTTTTGAAATTGCAGCAGAAGGACGTCCTGGTCCGGTTTTAGTTGATATTCCCAAAGACATTCAACTTGCTGCATTAGAATATAAAACCCCCCTTCAAAGTGTTACTGATGAATTACAGCCTCTGGTGGCTGACTTAGATGCCGCCGCAGAGTTAATTAAGCACGCTAAGAAGCCTATGTTGTATGTTGGTGGTGGTGTGGGTATGGCTGGCGCCGTTGCGCATTTACGTCAGTTCATCGACACCACAGGCATTCCATCAGTGGCAACGTTAAAAGGCTTGGGCAGTATTGCACATGGCACTAAAGGTTATTTAGGCATGTTGGGTATGCATGGTGGCAAAGGGGCAAACCTTGCTGTGCAAGAATGTGATTTATTAATGGTAGTAGGCGCACGTTTTGATGACCGCGTTACCGGCCGGCTTGCGAGTTTTGCCAGTAATGCCAAAGTATTGCATTTAGACATCGATGCCGCCGAAATCGGTAAGTTACGTCAAGCTGACGTGGCGATAGCTGCTGAACTTAGCATAGTGTTACCTGCACTAACGGCCGCCGTTGCTGGCAAACTCGATATTGCTCAATGGCAAGTTGATGTGGAGGAGTTATCCCGCAAGCACCAATGGAATTACCAACACCCGGGCGATTTAATTTATGCGCCAGCGATGTTACGCCGTTTAGCCAATAAACTTCCTGAAGACAGTGTCGTTGCTTGTGATGTTGGCCAGCATCAAATGTGGGTGGCGCAGCACATGTGGTTCCGCCGTCCTGAAGATCATTTATCCAGTGCAGGCTTAGGTACTATGGGTTTCGGCTTACCTGCCGCTATTGGCGCACAAGTTGCCCGACCTGATGCGACAGTGGTCACGGTCTCTGGTGATGGTTCGTTTATGATGAATGTTCAAGAATTGACCACCATTAAGCGTCGTAAATTGCCGGTAAAAATCTTACTGATTGATAATCAAAAACTGGGTATGGTTAAGCAATGGCAACAGTTATTTTTTGAAGAGCGTTACAGTGAAACAGATTTATCTGACAATCCTAACTTTGTCCTGATGGCATCGGCGTTTGATATTCCAGGTCGAACGATAACGCGAGCGGATCAAGTCGAACAAGGGTTAGATGATATGTTGAATAGTAGCGGTCCTTTTATGTTACATGTGTCGATTGATGATGCTTTTAATGTATGGCCTCTAGTGCCACCGGGTGCGAGTAATAGTGAAATGATGGATCAAATGGAGAAGCAAACATGATGCATGCATTAGAAATAACCGTTCAACAACGTCCCGAAGTACTGGAACGCGTGCTACGTGTTACTCGCCATCGTGGTTTTAAAGTCACCCAAATGCAGGTTCGCATTAATGAAGACGCCAGTATGGCGGTCGACTTATGGGTTGAGGCCGAACGTGCCATTGAATTGCTCAGCAACCAGTTAGATAAATTAATTGATGTCACGCACTGTAAAGTGCTATCGGCGGCACCATTAAACCAAGTCGCCAACGGCTAGAGTTTACGATTAAATCCAGCACGATTTAGTTAGAGATTATGTAGTTAGAGATTATTTTAGTCGTTATAAGGTGAATAAACCGATAGCGCGCACCACATTAAACAAAGGATATTAGCAATGCCAAAATTACGTTCAGCTACCAGTACCGAAGGCCGCAACATGGCAGGCGCCCGCGCACTATGGCGTGCCACTGGCGTGAAAGAAAATGATTTTGGTAAACCTATCATAGCGATTGCCAATTCGTTCACTCAGTTTGTCCCTGGACATGTGCATTTAAAGAATATGGGATCATTGGTTGCAGGTGCCATTGAAGAAGCAGGCGGCATTGCCAAAGAATTTAATACTATAGCCGTAGATGACGGTATTGCGATGGGCCATGGCGGCATGCTGTATAGCTTACCATCGCGCGAGTTAATTGCAGACAGTGTTGAATACATGGTCAATGCGCATTGTGCCGATGCATTAGTGTGTATTTCTAACTGCGATAAAATTACTCCAGGCATGTTAATGGCGGCGCTACGGTTAAATATTCCGGTGGTATTTGTATCCGGTGGGCCAATGGAAGCGGGTAAAACCAAGCTATCCGATCAAATTATTAAGCTTGATTTAGTTGATGCCATGATCGCTGGTGCAGACTCTAATGTCAGTGACGAAGACAGTAAGCAAATCGAACGCAGTGCTTGTCCTACTTGTGGCTCATGCTCGGGCATGTTTACTGCTAATTCAATGAACTGTTTAACCGAAGCCTTAGGATTGTCGTTACCGGGTAACGGTTCAATGCTCGCAACTCATGAAGACCGTCGTGAATTATTTTTAGAAGCAGGTCGCCGCGTGATGATGTTGGCAGAACGTTATTACAAGCATGACGATGAAACAGCATTACCACGTAATATTGCGTCATTTAAATCATTTGAAAATGCCATGGTACTTGATGTTGCCATGGGCGGTTCATCAAATACAGTGTTGCATTTAGTGGCTGCAGCGCAAGAGGCGGAAATTGACTTTACTATGGCGGATATTGATCGCATATCGCGCTTAGTGCCTCATCTATGTAAGGTTGCACCATCAACGCCTAAATATCATATGGAAGATGTTCACCGTGCTGGTGGGGTGATGGGTATTTTAGGCGAGTTAGATAGAGCAGGTTTAATCCATAACGATGTACCGCATGTGGCCGCAGACAATGGTGGTAATTTAAAATCAGTTTTAGCTAAATACGACATTAAACAGACTAACGACCCAGCAGTGATCCGCTTTTTTAGTGCCGGCCCTGCAGGTATTCCAACCACTAAAGCATTTAGCCAAAATTGTCGTTGGGACAGTGTTGATGACGACCGTGAAAATGGCTGTATTCGTTCGCGTGAGTTTGCCTTTAGTCAAGAAGGTGGCTTAGCCGTATTGTCAGGTAACGTTGCCGTTGATGGCTGTATTGTCAAAACGGCAGGGGTTGATGAGTCTAATTTAACTTTTGTTGGTAGTGCTCGCGTGTACGAAAGCCAAGATGATGCGGTAGCCGGTATTTTAGGCGGCGAAGTGGTTGAAGGTGATGTGGTTGTTATTCGCTACGAAGGCCCAAAAGGTGGCCCTGGTATGCAAGAAATGCTGTATCCAACAACCTATTTGAAATCGCGTGGGTTAGGCGCTAAATGTGCGTTAATTACCGATGGTCGTTTTTCGGGTGGTACTTCTGGTTTGTCTATTGGCCATGTGTCACCAGAAGCAGCATCAGGTGGCACTATTGCACTGATCGAAAACGGCGATCAAATTGCCATTGATATTCCTAAGCGTAGCATTCAATTAAATGTTAGTGAAGCAGAGCTGACTCAGCGTCGCACTGCCATGGATGCTAAAGGCCCGTTAGGTTGGAAGCCGATTTCTCGTGAGCGTTATGTGTCATTAGCCCTTAAAGCTTATGCATTATTGGCAACCAGTGCTGATAAAGGTGCTGTACGCGATCGCACTAAGCTGGAGGGGTAATATGTTGGCTTTGGCGTCTCAAACTCAATTAGATTTAGCGCATTATTATTTACAGAAAATTTTGCTGTCGTCTGTTTATGATGTGGCTAAAGTGACGCCATTGTCGAGCATGAATAAATTGTCTGCTCGCTTTGGTTGTCAGGTGTATTTAAAGCGTGAAGATATGCAACCTGTGCATTCATTTAAAATACGTGGTGCCTACAACCGTATAGCAGCGTTAACTCAAGATGAGTGTGATAGAGGTGTGGTGTGTGCATCGGCGGGCAATCACGCTCAAGGGGTAGCGATGTCTGCTGCCAGTCGCGGTATTGATGCCGTAATTGTAATGCCTAGTACCACGCCAGATATTAAGATTGATGCTGTGAAACGCTTAGGTGGCAATGTGGTGCTTCATGGGCAGGCGTTTGATCAAGCCAATGACTATGCAAAGAATCTGTCGGTAACAGAAGGGCGTGTTTATATCGCTCCTTTTGATGATGAAGCGGTTATTGCGGGGCAAGGCACTATTGCGCAAGAAATGGTCCAGCAGCAACGCGATATCGAAATCGTGTTTGTGCCCGTTGGCGGTGGTGGCTTAATTGCCGGTATTGCGGCTTATTATAAAGCGGTAATGCCACAAGTGAGGATCATTGGAGTCGAACCCGAAGATGCAGCATGTTTAAAGGCGGCATTAGAAGCCGATGAACCAGTGACACTGGCTCAAGTCGGTTTGTTTGCTGACGGCGTAGCGGTTAAACGCATTGGTACAGAGCCATTTCGCTTAGCGCGTGAATACGTTGATGAAGTGGTTACTGTTACTTCTGATGAAATTTGTGCGGCAGTAAAAGATATTTTTGAAGATACCCGCGCGATAGCTGAACCTGCAGGGGCCTTGTCGATTGCTGGGCTTAAAAAATACATGGCCCAACAAGGTGACTCCATTAATGCACCGAAAAAAGTCGCGGCAATATTGAGTGGCGCCAATGTGAATTTTCATAGTTTACGTTATGTGTCTGAACGCTGTGAATTAGCTGAGCAAAAAGAAGCGGTACTAGCGGTAAAAATCCCTGAAAAGCCTGGCAGCTTTTTACGTTTTTGCGAGTTACTCGATAAACGGGTGATGACCGAATTTAACTATCGCTTTAGTAGCCGTGACATTGCGGTGGTATTTGCCGGCATTCGTCTTACCGGTGGCCAAGTAGAGCTAAGCGAAATTATCGCTAAACTTGAGTCTGAAGGCTTTAAAGTTCAAGATTTATCCCAAGATGAAACCGCTAAATTACATGTGCGTTATATGGTTGGTGGTCACCCACTTGAGCCACTAGAAGAGCGCTTGTTTAGTTTTGAATTTCCTGAGCATCCAGGGGCATTGTTGAAGTTTTTAACCACTTTACAGAGTAAATGGAATATCAGTTTATTTCATTACCGTAACCATGGGGCAGCCTTTGGCAGGGTGTTAACTGGGTTTGAAGTTCCGGCTAAAGACGACGTGGCATTTGCACAGTTTTTAACGGAGTTAGGTTTCGTTTATCAAGAAGAAACCCACAGCCCGGCATATCAGTTATTTTTAAATAGCGCTAAAGCAAAATCGTAAGCCATTGTTAACTAAACTGATCTCGGAATAAGAGACGAAGATATGATAATAAAGATCATAAACTTAGACGTTTATCACTATCAAACTTGTCATTTGTTTTACTAACAAGGCGAATAGACGCGTCAATAGCGGGTCTATTGCAAATTAATTCAACACCGTTAGCAAGGCAAAGGGCTGTTTGAGAGGAGTTTGTTATCCCTAGTTCAGGTTAACGACCATTCTGAGGTGATTTAGTGCTTCAATGTGGTATTGTCAGTTTGCCTAAAACGAAAAAATATTCGTAGGTTTGTAGAAACGATTACCAACGACCACTAATAAATTGATGTTAATGTATTTTGCAGCAACTGATTGGTATAGTTTGCTTTATATGTAGGGTAAATTTTTCCAGATTCATACTGAATTATGAATTTCGACCTCATTTTAAGGAGACATTGATGTTACCCGTACCAACAATTCCAGCTTTTATGCCACCGCGCCGAATCTTAATGGGTCCAGGCCCATCTGATGTGTATCCCGAAGTGCTTGCGGCACAATCAAGGCCGACTATTGGCCACCTTGACCCATTATTTGTTGGCATGATGGATGAGCTAAAAAGCTTAATTCAATATGCTTTTCAAACTAAAAACGAAATGACCTTAGCGGTATCGGCGCCAGGCAGTGCTGGTATGGAAACCTGTTTTGTCAATTTAGTTGAACCAGGTGAAAAGGTCATCGTGTGTCGTAATGGGGTGTTTGGTGAGCGCATGCGCCAAAACGTTGAGCGTGTTGGCGGTGTTGCGGTAGTCGTCGACAATGAATGGGGCGAACCTGTATGCCCAGATAAAGTTGAAGCTGCACTTGTCGCGCATCCTGATGCCAAATTTTTAGCCTTTGTACATGCAGAAACTTCAACGGGTGCGCTGTCGGATGCCAAAACATTGTGCACCTTGGCGCAATTACATGACTGTATCAGTATTGTTGATGCGGTGACCTCATTGGGTGGCGTTGAATTGCTGGTGGATGAGTGGGGCATTGATGCCATTTATTCAGGCAGCCAAAAGTGCTTATCTTGTGTGCCCGGTTTATCTCCGGTGTCATTTTCGCCTAAAGCCGTTGCTAAACTAAAAGCTCGTACCACCCAGGTGCAGAGTTGGTTTTTAGATCAAACCTTAGTGATGGGTTATTGGGGCAACGGCGCTGGTGCTAAGCGCAGCTATCATCATACTGCACCCGTTAATGCATTATATTCCCTCCATGAGTCTTTACGTTTGTTAGCCAATGAAGGGCTCGAAAATGCCTGGGCAAGACACCGTAAAATGCATCAGTTATTACGCGATGGGTTAACCAAGCTTGGATTGAAATTTGTGGTTGAAGAAGCGTCTCGTTTACCGCAACTTAATACCGTTTATATTCCAGATGGTGTTGATGATGCTGCAGTGCGTAAGCATTTATTGGAAGAATATAATTTAGAAATTGGTGCAGGCTTAGGTGCTTTAGCGGGTAAAGCATGGCGCATCGGCTTAATGGGCTATGGTGCCCGTCGCGAAAACGTCGCTCTTTGCTTATATGCATTAGCAGAGTCTCTTAACCAGAACTGAGGTTAACAAGCTTCGTGGGTGTAAAAAAATGACGCTAAATAGCGTCATTTTTTATGTCTGTAAATGAGTTAAAACGATTACAGAGTCCGTAATATCAATCGTTATTCCGAATTTAGGTTAGTTACTCGGCAAACTTTTTTTCTAACTCATTCACTTGTGCTTGTAATGCTTCAAGCTTCTCGCGAGTTTTAAGCAACACATGTTGCTGAACCTCAAACTCTTCGCGCGATACCACGTCCAGTTTCATCAATTGGTTTTGTAATATCTGCTTGCTGCGTTCTTCAAACTCACCGGCAAATTGCTTAACACCGCTGGGTAAGTTATCGCTAAGTTGTTTCGCGAGCTCTTCTATTTTCTTTGGATTAATCATTATGATTCCCTACTGAGACATTGATTTAATTGTAACCGAGGTAAGCGCTTTTCCAAACACTAAGTGTGATTTTTCGTTAACCGTCATCAGTTGATTCTGCTATGATCCGCCTTCGTTTAAAGCTAAGCAAGGTGTAATGATTAATGAAACTCAATCCAGGGCAAAATGAAGCCGTACATTATGTATCGGGTCCATGCTTAGTGCTCGCTGGCGCGGGGAGTGGTAAAACACGTGTAATCATTAATAAAATTGCTTACTTAGTTGAAAAGTGTGGCTATAAAGCCCGTAATATTGCCGCAGTAACCTTTACCAACAAAGCCGCCCGTGAAATGAAAGAACGTGTTGCTCAGTCGATGGGGCGCAAAGAAGCGCGCGGATTATGGATTTCTACTTTTCACACATTAGGGCTCGAAATCATTAAGCGCGAGCATAAAGTGCTTGGGCTTAAAGCGGGTTTTTCATTGTTTGATGACCAAGACACTTTCGCGTTATTAAAAGAACTGACCGAAGATGAGTTAGATGATGATAAAGACCTGATCAAATCTTTGGCATCAGCGATATCGAATTGGAAAGGGGGATTAGTGATCCCTCAGCAAGCAAAAAGTATGGCAAAAGATGAGCAAAGCCAATTATTTGCCATGTTATATGCCAGGTATGCTCAGCATATGAAATCTTATAATGCGCTCGATTTTGATGACCTAATCTTAATTCCAACCTTATTATTGCGGATGAATGAAGAAGTCCGCACCCGTTGGCAGACTAAAATTCAATATTTGCTGGTGGATGAGTATCAAGATACCAATACCAGCCAATATGAGTTAGTTAAATTACTGGTGGGCGAGCGAGCACGTTTTACGGTGGTAGGTGATGATGATCAGTCTATTTATTCTTGGCGTGGTGCAAAGCCACAGAACCTGGTGTTATTAGGGACTGACTTCCCAAAACTTAAACTCATAAAGTTAGAGCAAAACTATCGTTCAAGCCAACGTATTCTTCGGGCAGCCAATATTTTGATTGCTAACAACCCTCATGTGTACGACAAAGCGTTATTCAGTGAGTTAGCTTACGGTGAGCCCTTAAGAGTATTAATTGCCGCTAACGAAGAGCAGGAAGCTGAACGAGTGGTTGCCGAGATCATTCGGCATAAGTTTGTTGGGCGGACTAAGTTCGGTGATTACGCCATTTTATACCGAGGTAATCATCAGTCTCGTTTACTCGAACGATCGCTTATGACCAACCGTATTCCTTATAAGCTTAGTGGTGGTACTTCATTTTTTTCTCGTGCAGAAATTAAAGATATCATGGGATATTTACGTTTAGTGGTGAACCCTGACGATGACAATGCTTTTTTACGGGTGGTTAACTTACCTAAGCGTGGTATCGGCCCTGCGTCGCTGGAGCGTTTAGGTAATTTTGCCAATCAAAAGCATATATCATTATTTGAAGCTATTTTTGATGTTGAACTCAACCATCACTTAGCACCAGCTGCGGTTAACTCCTTGTATCAATTTGGTAAATTTATTGTTGATACTGGTGAAGTTGCCTCGCGGGGTGAGCCTGTTGAAGCGATTAAACAGCTTATACGTAAAATAAATTACGAAGATTACTTATACGAAACGAGTACCAGCGCTAAAGCGGCTGAAATGAGGATGAAGAATATTTCGGAATTATACCGCTGGGTTACCGAAATGCTCGAAGGTGATGAGTTAGATGAACCGATGACGCTACCAGAAGTGGTTACTCGATTAACCCTGCGCGACATGATGGAACGCAACAGCGAGGATGAAGGTGGCGATCAAGTTCAGTTAATGACGTTACATGCATCTAAAGGACTGGAATATCCTTTTGTATTTATGGTGGGCGTTGAAGAGCGCATTTTGCCGCATCAGTCGAGTATTGACGAAGATAATGTCGATGAAGAACGCCGTCTGGCGTATGTGGGTATTACCCGTGCACAACGTGAATTGTGGTTTGTAATATGCCGTGAACGTCGCCAATTCGGTGAAACAATGCGATGTGAGCCGAGCCGTTTTTTACTTGAGTTACCGCAAGATGACTTAGTTTGGGAAAACCGTAAGCCTGTTCAAACAGAAGAGCAGCGTGTCGAAACCAGCAAAAGTCACATCGCCAACATACGCGATATGTTTAAAAAATAGTGCTAATTGGGTTGGACTTATTGATTAGGCACAGGCCTTATGTGGCTTTTTTTTTTCGTTAAAAAGTTTACTGATCGCTCGTCCTTGACCACGCACATAACCCAGTTCTAAAAACTGCCTTACTTGTTGTTGTGTGTCTACTGTGGTGGCGTACATATCGAAATTAAGTGTTTGTGCCGTCAGTTGGTAAGCTTTGACTAATTGTAACTGTTTGTCATTGAGTAAATGCTTACTGATGTCATCATCTAACTTTAATGCCTTAATCGGTAAAAAGCTCAGGCAACTGAGTGAACTGTAACCTGTGCCATAGCCATCGATCCCGATTTGCACGCCTAGTTGCGAGATGAGCTCGAAACCATTGATGTGGTTTTCGGTGTCTTGCACTAGTGCTTTTTCGTTAAAGAATAATATTAATTTCTCAAGATTGATGTTGCTACTTTTAATCGTTTGCTTGAGATTGCGTAACACGAATTTATTTTTGATGTGCTGGCTGCTAATGGATAGATGTAAGTATACTGACGGTCCATATTTTTGTTTAAGAAATTGATACTGTTCACTTAAGTGAGAAAAAATATAACCGTCGATATTAAGTGTGAGCTGGTATTGTGCGGCAAGACTTTTCATTTTTCCATGTTCAATTATGCCTTGTTTGGGATGGTGCCACTCAACGTGAGGTTCAATAGCAATTATTTCACCATTAGTAAAATCGACCACTTCAACGTAGTTAATTTCAAATTCTTGTTGGTCTAGAGCGTTTTTAAAATCAATTTCCAATTCATGTTGTAGCTTAGATTGTGCGCTGAGCTTGTCGTCAAAAATAACATAACAACCCTTACCATTAGCTTTAGCCTGATACATAGCAGCGTCAGCATCACGAAGTAGTGACTCGCTGGTGACTAATTTATTACGTCCACTAAATGCAATTCCGATACTGGCACCTGAGATGAACTCTTGTTTGGCTAGCTGATAGGGCATCGACAACGCTTGTAAAATACGATCACTGACCTCGATAGCATCTTCCGTGGCATTAATAGAATCCAGCAAAATAACAAATTCATCACCGCCCATTCTTGCTAGAGTGTCATTTTCACGTATACATGACTTGATACGTTGTGCGGTTTCAATTAAAAAGCGATCGCCTTCGAGATGACCAAAAGAATCATTGATCACTTTAAAGCGGTCGAGATCGATAAATAATAATGCAAACTGATCTAATCCATGCCGGCGCAAGTGTTTTAATGCTTGTGATAATCGTTCCATTAAATAGCTGCGATTGGGTAACCCTGTCAGTCCATCATGCTGAGCATCGTGTAAGAGTTGATCTTCAATCTTTCGGCGCTGATTAATTTCTTGTTGTAGATTGCTGTTCAGTTCAGCGAGTGCTCGAGTGCGTTTAACGACTTTATCTTCTAACTGCTCATGGCTATTTTTCAGTGACTCAGCCGCCAATTTACGTTCAATAGCATTGGCCATATGCTGAGACACAAACGTCAGCAACTCTAAATCTTTCAATTGATAAATATGAGCGTCACCCAAGCTATAAATCGTTAATGCGCCAGCGACATCGCCATTAATGATCAGCGGAATGCCTATCCATTGATGCATTCTATCGGTTTTGTTTAATTCTGGTGATTTTGCGTAAATCTCACCATTAGCAACCATGTCAGCGATATCTTTAGATGATAATAACCGCGGTAACTTATGTTCTAGGATGTATTCTGTTAGCCCATCCTGCATAGGACGAGAGGCTGGATATTCGGTTGTCATTTGCGAAACATAGAAAGGAAATGACAACATATTGTTATCGTTTATCAATGAGATAAAACAGTTATCAGCCGGTATTAATTGACTCATAATAGTGTGAAGTCGTAAATAAAAGTCTTGTTGGAGTACATTTGATGCAGATAAATCGGCAATTTCGAATAAGGCTTTTTGCAATTTTTCGGCTTTAACTCGTTCCGTTATCTCTTTTTTGACTTTTTCATAAGCTTGGCTGAGTTCTTTAGTGCGTTCAACAATGGCTTGTTCTAGTTGTTCATGATGCTCAAGCCGTTCCATTACCCCAGAAATATGATGGCAAATGAAACCCATTAATTCTAATTCAAGTTCACCGTAGGTATTGGCTTCGTTATAGCTTTGTACAACAAGTACACCACTGACGACATCTTGGTTCTTGATGGGTACGCCAAGCCATTGGTGACTTGGAGAGCCAAGGCTTTTAATATCGCCACTGGCGATCAATTCATTAAACTTATTATCGTCGCATAACAAAGGTGTGCCATTACGGAGCACATAACCTGTTAAACCACTATTAAGTAATGCTGATATTTCCTGGTCTGGGTAGAGTTCCGTTGGGTGAGAATCTTGTTGGTCGGCAAAAAAAGGTAAACTTGTCAGTCCGGTTTTTTGGTCTTGAGATGCAATAAAAAAGTTTTCTGCAGGGATAAGTTGCTGCAGATGTAAGTGTACTCGTTGATAAAAATCATCAAGTGAAGTGACCTGGGTCGCAATATTAGAAATACCCAGTAAAGCGTTCTGAATAGTCTCAGAACGTTTATATTTTTTAGCCAAACGCTTTAAACGAGCGATCCTTTTTTGCAGATGCTCGACTCGTGGAGAGGCTATTGAGTGACTTATTGCAGTATCCATACCCTTGTTGACCGTTATCCTATTAATTATGTGAACAAATTATTGTTGAACAATCATTATAATTACCATAAATACAAATGTGATCCAAGCTAAATTAATGTCAGTATAAAGTTAATAACTCTCGTAAATGAGTGCGAATAAGTAAGAAGTGAGCAAATAGTTAGCGTAAATGAGTCAAAAGTTAATCAGTCAGTTAAAAAAAGCAAATCAGGGCTAGACGTGACGGTGTTTTATCCCTAATATATGCGTCGCTAACCAAGGCGAGCGCCCATAGCTCAGCTGGATAGAGCGTACCCCTCCGGAGGGTAAGGCCGAAGGTTCGAATCCTTCTGGGCGCACCATTCGGCATGTACTGTTTCTGTCGCATTGGTTAGTAGAATTGAAAGTCAGTGGTGATTGTAGCTCAGTTGGTAGAGTCCCGGATTGTGATTCCGGTTGTCGTGGGTTCGAGCCCCATCAGTCACCCCATTCAATTTGTCGTTTTATGTATATTTCGGTGATTAGCGCAGCCCGGTAGCGCATCTCGTTTGGGACGAGAGGGTCAGAGGTTCGAATCCTCTATCACCGACCACATTCCCGCTTTCTTATAGCGAATTTAGCCTCAAAGTTAAATAAATATCAGACTTGTTTTCAAGTAAAAATCTCGGTGATTAGCGCAGCCCGGTAGCGCATCTCGTTTGGGACGAGAGGGTCAGAGGTTCGAATCCTCTATCACCGACCACATTCCCGCTTTCTTGTAGCGAATTTAGCCTCTAAGTTAAATAAATATCAGACTTGTTTTCAAGTAAAAATTTCGGTGATTAGCGCAGCCCGGTAGCGCATCTCGTTTGGGACGAGAGGGTCAGAGGTTCGAATCCTCTATCACCGACCAATTTAGAAAGCCCGTAACGTTTTCAAAGCGTTACGGGCTTTTTGCATTTAAGATTACCCTCTACCGTCAACAGCTTGTATTGCATTACTTCTTCTTATTAATCCTATCGCTTTTACTAAATTATTTACCATTTCATGATTAAACTCCTTTTTATAAGTAAAAATACCTTAGCCATAAACCGCTCCTGTGCATATCCTGTGCTCAGAGAACGAAAAATAACGCAAATGGGTGCTAATGAAAGTTAACGCTTTGGCTATGTGTCAGCATCGACAGTTGCAGATTAGTTGCAGTTAATTTTGGAAGTTTACGGTCTGGTTTAAGGCGTTTTTGTGAGTTGAGGGTTTTATAGCTTTATGACCAGGTGTTCATCTGTCAGTCACTTTTAAAAAAAGTAATTAATAGAGCTGTTGGTCATTATTAGATGGGCAGACTATTTCAATTAATGTTCATGTTTATGTATTATTTCAGTCGGTGTCTTTAGTCGCTTTAAGATATTGAAATGGCTGTAAAATCGGCGCACTGTTGGAATGATAGCGAAAAATGGTATGAACCGATGCCACCTTCCATTCCAAATGCTTTACCTGAGTTAAGTGCCTAGTGTCTTCAGACTTAAATACGTGTATTAATTTTTTGCTGATCTATTTTTATATTTGGAATTGTGACTTCTGTCGCGCCTAATTTACTACGCAAGTGTAGAATCCAGGTTCACAGAGGTTATCTGCTTTCATAGCCCTGCTATTCCCGATAAAAAGAACTTCGAGGAATACAGTGTTGAAATTTCGGAAATATATAATAAAAAACAGTAATACGAACTTAGGTCTATTGCCTGTTAGCTGGTTAATGATTGTTTTTCTTTTGTAATGGAAATTAAAGCGATAATGCTTTGTTCTTAACGTAGTATCATAAATTTTTATTAAAATAATGTTTTATTAAGTGTATCGGGTGTTCAGTATTTCAAGCATCGCGCATTTGATTGGATGATTTACAGGGAGTATAAAAATGAAGAAATTGTTATTACTATTAGTACCAGTATTAATGCTTATGGGTTGTGGGGGCAATACTATTGACGCTGTGAAAAGCGGGTCATTGAATCTGGATTTATCTATTACAATAGATGATGCTTTCAGCGACTATAAATATTTTGAGAGTACTAGTTGGGAAACATTTGAAAATGCCCAAAACCAAACTTTTGTACAATTTAATGGCGTTTTTGATTTAGATGAATTTGTAGGTTCTCCTATAGAAGGGTGGGGTAGAAACATTACCGACGATGATATTGAAAAATATAGGGAAAAGACTGATGTCAAGATTACTTATTTCGCACAATTCAAAATTTCAAAGTCGGATGAGTCATTTGAACTATATGCCAGTGCTATTAATTTTTCTGGAGTTAATCCCAATACAGGTGAAATTAAAAGTAAAAACAGCTCTGACGATAACTTAGCAGCACTAACATCAATTTATGGCAATAAGCCAGAATTGACGACAATGGCATTCGTGTTATCAATGATTAATTGATTTGACATGTTCAATGGTAAACAGCTGTTATTAGACTGAGATGGCTTTTCTCGGCCAATGCTTATAAAGGAAGAGATAGTTCATGGGAACTATCTCTTTTTTATTTAAGTATTCACTTCCACAAGCTCCTTAATCAAGTTCCTCACTAATTGACTCACGCAGATGTCTTTATCACGAGCATACGCTTTCAATAATTTAGACTCCTTTGGGTTCAAGTAAAAGGTATGGCGTTGTTTGGGTGCTAGTGTTTTAGGTCTGCCGCCGATGGAATCTTCTAAACTTTTTAATGTTTGTAGTTTCATGCTGGAAGCCCTAACTCAATAATTGCATTGTAAACGTCCTCATGAGCTAATCGTGATTTGTTTAATTGCCACTCTCCATGTTGATTGTGGATCTGTTTAAACCAGTCAGTTCCATCTTTTGCTACTCGAGCAAAGAGCGTTGTGGTTCTGATTGCAAATATAGGTAACTCTCCGAGGCTTTCAGTTAGATAGGTAACAGCTTCATCGAATTCTTTTTGTTTAGTGAAATGGTTGATCACAATCGCAATGGGTTTATTCATTGGCTTAATGAGCAGAACCGTTTTTATTGTCGCTTCTAAACTTCTTCTATCAGTAAAGGTGGGGATAACAATCACATCAGCAACTTGCGTCGCTTGAACCGCTTTAGGATCAAGGTGAGTTGACATAGCTCCAAAATCAAATACTACGCGATCAAGAGAGAGTAAGCCTTTAGGGATTTTACGCTTTGTATAGTCTATTTGAATCGCATTGGTGCTGGTGGTTATTAAGTCATTAGTGACATAATCTGCATCGATTTCAGCGGCTAAATTAATGGCTAGTGCAGATTTACCTACACCCCCTTTATAACTTATAAATAGTATTTTAATGGCTAAATCTTCCATCATTATTTTCCTTAGTAATTTATTAGCCTAAGCGAAGATATTTCACTTATTCTGGGCTAATTACTTGTTCATAAAAAAAGGGCGACAAAAGCACTTTTTTATCCCCCCATTAGTACTAATGGGGGGATTTAACAAAAATTGAGATAGCCGTAATTACTCAGCCAATAAATAGATATTAAGTTAGTAGATAGATTCTATTGAGGACTTAGTATGTTAAAGAAATTCAAATTCACGGATAAGGCCATCAAAGCCTTACCAGATAACCCTCGCACTTCTAATTCGACTGAATTAGAAGTGACTGATACCGTAACTCAAGGGCTTAAATGCCTGGTAGGTAAAACTGGCAGTAAACGGTTCCTCTTTCGCTATACCTACAACGGTCGTAAGCAGAGTATTAGTTTGGGTCGTTTAGGTGATATTAATGTTGCGGTAGCGCGGCAGATAGCGCAAAAGCATCGAGTTAGTTTAGGTGAAGGGATTAATCCAAAAACCGAACGCGATAGCACGGCTCACTTAACTGTTAATGAGTTTTTTACTGAGCATTACCTACCCAGCATTAAGAAACGTAAAAAAACATGGCGAGATGACCAATATAGGTATGATGTAATGATCGCCCCTCGGCTTGGTAATCTTTTCTATCGAGATTTACGCACCATAGATGTTCAGCAGCTTCACCTTGCTCTAGCAGACCAAGTTAACAAGTACGGTACTCCCTATGCTCCTGCAACCTGTAATCAAGCATTGATGTTAATGAAATCTATGACAAAGTATTCTGTCAACTTAGGTGTTATTGATGATGACGTTTGTTTGCCTGTAAAACTTTTTAGATTGAATAATGCTCGAACACGATTTTTAAATGTTTATGAAGTAAAACGACTACTGACTGCTTGTCGAGAATATTCCAATAAAACGCTTGCGGGTTACATTGCAATATTAGCCTTAACGGGTTTACGTTGTGGCGAAGTCGCGAATATAAAAGTTAAAGATATTGATGTGTCCAAGCGCGTGATACATATCCCCATCACAAAGAACGGCAAGGCTCGCAGTATTTACTTAACTGATGCCATGTTGTCGTTTATTGCTCATATTCCCCTCACCGCTGATAACCCTTATCTATTTGCAGGGAAAGCCAAAGGAAAGCCATTAGGGAGTGCGAGAAAAACCTTTATCAAATTGCTTAAGAAAGCACAGATCAACCCTGATGGTGTGTGCTTACATACTTTACGTCATTCAGCAGCATCGAATCTTGTTAGTGCTGGCGTTTCATTGCGTTTAGTGCAAGAGCAGTTGCAACATAAATCGATTCTTTCGACTCAACGGTATGCAAAATTAACCACAGAATCCATGCGAAAAACCAGTGAGAAGCTATCTGAGTTGTTTAGCTAATTCGCTGTCTATAAAAAACCACTCTAAAGCCCATTCATCTATACCTATTAAGGTTGTGATGAATGGGCTTTTTTCATTTAGGAGAATGGACCATGCAAATACTTCATTATTTACCTACCCAGCAACAATTAGCATTAAATCCTGTCGTGGCTCAATGCGTTGTTGATTTATTGCTAGAGCCCTTTGGTTCTCGAGTACAAGCGATTGAATTTTGGCGTGACTACACATCAACGATTGTCGTGTTTGATCCCGATGATGATGCCCATAAATCATTAGCCTGCCTTGATGATGTCACTCGCTATTTTATCGAACGTTCCGAACACTTGCCGGAGTTTATCGAGAGCCTGCCAGATGGCTACCAACTGTCATTAACGATTACCGATGATGAAGGCCGAGGTCTGTATCTAATAAAGCCTGCTAATTTGGACTTGAGCAAGGCTAATGACTAATAACCCTTTAGTACGGATCAGTTGTCATACAGGTTTACCTTTAATTCTTCGGCCTAAGCGCCGTATTTATAACTACAAATAACCCATTAATCCGATTAAAAAACAGGAAATAAATCATGAATACGAAAACAGTAAAGCACACTAAAGGTGGCACAGGTGAAAACGTCAATATCGACGCAAAAATTGGTAATGTTACGGGTAAGAAAGAAGTGGCAAACCCTGAAAATAAGATAGATGGAGCTAGCCTAAAAGCGGCAGAAAGTACTGTTGATGTAGATATGCAGTACAAAACAATACTTGTTGGTCTAGCCCCAAAACTATCACCTAAATCTACTGGTCTTATTGGCTATGAGGTGGCGTTGAATGAAGATGATCAGAGCCTGTATATTCGTCTAACAAGTAATGATTCTGGTGGTTTATTTAGTAAAGAGTGGGTTGGTTTAGACAAAATATATATGCTCCTTGAGGGGCTTGCTGGTAAGAAGCCATTTAGATCCTCTACGTTTAAAACTGTCATCAAAGGTGGCTCGGCTAACAATGTGAGCTTCTTATCAGCGGTTTTGCGTTGTGAAGGGATCGCCTTAATAGTGCAATCCAATAGAAACCAGTTCCTGCATGTAGTTCACACTGATTGGGCTAAACACAGAGATGATTTGTCTAAGTTAACGCCATTGCCAACGGTCTCGCAAAAATAATTTTCCCCGAATAATCAGCGTTCATACGCGGCGTTAACGCTAACTCCCCTACACAAATTCAAATTAGGAAAACATAATGAAACTGACTTTTAACCCAAGCCAGTGCTTTCGTGTGCCCGAAGCGCTCTACAGCATATTCAACAACGAACTATCCAAGGTAACGGTTCTGCAGGAAGAGATAACAGGTATAACCTTTAATTTTAGAGATCCTGGTTACTCAGCAGATGATGGCGGTTACCACCCCGTGGAAATTCGCGTCATCAAATCCACCAGTAACAATGGTCAATGGGGTTTTGAATATATCACCGACTTTAGCTTTCAAGGACAACCTTATCCTGAGCTAGTTAAAGAGATCGATATATGTTTTATCACACAGCAGGTTTATACCTTATACGGTGGTTATTTAGAAAAAGAAGATGGAAATGAGCTTATCGAACTATTACTGACTAACTTCATCAGCTATGTAGAGATGGAAATATTCAGCGTAAAAATCTCGTTTGATTGAGCAGAAGTGCCTTTTATAGACAGGGGTAGGTTTAAGAAAAATCAGAATCAAAATATGCCAGTCATTACACCAAGGAAATGGTGGTGTGATGGCTTGCTTACCTCAAGTCAATCTAACTGAAAGCCGGATTAATCATTCGGCGAGCAGTATAACAGCGGAGAAATGGACAATGAGCAACACAAATTCAGACAATGGTGTGCTTTCAAATGGCGCAGTAAAAGGTGCAACCACAGGTATTTTAATTGGCGCAAGATTTGGCCCACAGGGTATGGCTGTTGGGGCTATTATTGGTGGTGTTGTTGGGTTTGTTATGGATGATTAATCATTAATTTAAAAAATGGGCAGGTAGGGCGAGCTCATTTTTTTTTCTGTTCAGTGCGCTAAAAAATAGAATTTTAATAGCTTGGACTGTGCTGGCTATCCCATATTTGTTTTTACCTCTTGTACGCAAGCAGAGGTTAGTGCGAAGTGGGGATTCTATGATTAGTTAATTTAATCATGAAGTTAATACAGTATGTAATTTCTCTATTGGGGAATAGAGAATAATTACATTTTCAATTTAGATTGGAGTGGGTGGCTTATTCTGAAATGGTGAGCATATGCTTATTTTTTTTGTATGTATTATTATCGAGTGGACTGGCTTGGGAGGATTCATTTATATACGAAAGCCAGGCTTTGAGTTGTTTTGTGAAAGCATTCTTTGAAAATGTTGTCTGGGTGCCTTGTGTAAATGGCAGGATGAAAGCGCTGGTTGAGTTTTTATGGGCCAATTCGAATGTTTTATTTTCTGGTAATTTCTCACCTACGCAAATGCTTTGAGCATCGAAATCCCAATTATTTTCTTGATTACCCGCTTTAGGGGGGGCGATTGTTTTATCGGTATGCTCTTCACTCATAGTCGTAGCTGAAAGCTTTAAATATGAAACCCATGAGCGGTTATGTGCCCCATCAGAGAATGAAAGTTGGAACTTTAATTTGTCGTTTTGCTTTATAAATTTTAAGTTATGTACGATTTTTTTAATGTTGATGGGTAGGTAATCATTTTCTGCCGCTTTGTTGGTTTCTAAGGCATGTAATTCATTTTTATCGACGAGCTCTTCTGAATGTAAGCGGATGAAACTCAATTTTGAGTATGGGCAATAAATCCAAATCGCTAGCCTGTATATATGGACCTTTATTTCAGGCGAAGCGTATTTAAAGAGCAATGTTTGAATTTGTAAGTGCTCTGTTGTTTGAGGGTGAATGTTGGGAGTGTTATTAGTTTTTAATAGTGCATTTTTAACCCTCTCTGCTTTATTAGGTAGGTGACTTAATTTTGTATAGTGATCATGAGCGAGTAGCTTTTTCGTCGTATCTTTCAGTTTTGGCATGAGAGGGATTAAGCTGTCGAATAGCTTATTTCCGTCTGATTTTATTAAGTATTTTACTTGGCTTAGAAGGAGGGTATTTCTACATAGCCACGTTGTGATTGATTTAGCGTATTCATCTTCTTTGGCTTTATTCCTCGATTGTAGAATAATTCTATCAAGTGTTGGTGCCGTTTTTGCCTGACTAACTCGTTTCAAATTCAAGTGGTTATCATTGAATTTGAATTGAGTGTATTTATCATTTTGAGATGTGGTTATTGGTATTAATTGGTAAAACTCTGCCTCTGGTTTCTTGTACACAACTCCTATCGAGCATTCTGATTTGGTGGCATCGTTATTTATTATTACGTATTTCCATCCGTGTAAAACCCTTCTGTATTTTTTTAATTCCCGTGAAACACTTGGTTGACTTGGTACTGGAGTGGTTATTCCAAGTTGCTTGAAGAATAGATCTAATACTTGTCGTGCGTCACTTTGAGATAATTCAAAGCGTTGCATCAGATAAGCAATTATGGTGAAAGTATTCTGGCTGTAGTTGATATGGTTTTTCCTGTGTGCACTTGGAGTTTGGTCAATCCATATATTTTGATTACTGCTTTTGAAACAGAAAATCGCCTCTTTTTTATCACTCATTTCGCCACACCATTCAATTTAGAATAAATATCATTTATTTATAGTAATTTAATTCAAATTAGCTGTGAATGTTTTTTTCTAATAATTGTTGTTTTAGTTCTTTATTTTCAACTTAATAGCTTGATTAATGCAACTGACTTTAAGGGTGCTTAGTAGTCATTTTCTCCGTTAATCCCCGATTCTAACTATTCATAAAAACATAGATATTCGTCTCGTCGATTGGACGAAACATTGTTAAGTAGGGCGGGCCGTATGATTATTCCTCCATTAAAAATGAACCTTGAAGGTTTTAAAACGCTAAATGAATTACACAAAGTATTGGGAGGGCAGAATAAGGTTATTAAATTTACAGATAGCCCTATAGCTATAGCCATCATGAGACAAAAAAAGGTGGCATTGGGGTATCAATTCAATTACCAGACTGAGCGAAAGCAGAAAATTTTAGGGGATACACAGAGCCTACGGCCTCGTGATTTTTCCGCTCGAACGGCTGGGGTCTATTCGGATATGGTTAATAACAATAATAATCATATCAACGCCATGACTCTTAAGGGGTTTTATGATGATTTTGTTGTTCCTTATGCTGAAAATAATCTAAAAGATGCTAAAGGTTTTATGCAGCGGCATAAGCCCTTAATTGAAACATATGGGGGTGAGAAACTTGCGGATTTTAAAAAATATTTGATATCTCAGCTACTAACCGAATTGGCTAATAGGGTCAGTCCTCCCACTTGTGCGAGATATCTTGCTGCTTGGAGTAAGTTTTTTAATCTTGCTGTTAGCTATGACTTTATCGAGTCCAACCCCTGTAAAGGTATCCCCAGACCGCGAGAAAATCCGCCACGGGATCGTGTTCTATCTCCCTCTGAGGTTAAAGCACTAGTTGACGCTGCGTTATCTGATATTAATCCAGTGCATGCCTATAGCCTTTTATTTTGTTTATTTAGTGGGTTAAGGCAGGGCAATGTCATTAGTCTTCGATTGTGTTGGTTTAATGAAAACTATTCAATGCTTTCGATTCCTGATTCGAAGTCTGGGAAACCTATTTATATGGCTTTGAATAGTGCGCTTCAATCTTTGATCAAGCATTTATTGCCATATTCCGATGGGACTTATTTATTTCCATCTTCGCTAAGTACTCCCTCTAACCCTAAACCGATGGGGAAACCCGCTAAGTGCTTGGCAAGATTAGTTGAGCGTGTTCAGGCTGAAACGGGCATTACTGAGCACTTTCATTGCCATGATCTTCGCAGGACACATGCCAGCCAAATGTTGAGAGTTAGTGGTGACATTCGATTATGCCAGCAGGCTCTTGGGCATGCTGATATTAAAACTACGCAACGTTATGCCTACCACAGTAACCCTGAATTGCTCGCTGCCAGTGAGCAAACCGTGACTGCTTTACTAGGTGGTTGTGAACTTGAATTGTTTAACCCAGTTACGGAGAGATGAGCATGTTAGAAAAACGCGCAATAACCATTCCAGAATTCGCCAGCTTGTACGGGCTTAACCCGAAGACCGTGCAAGTCGATGTGACTCGTTCACCCCACAAGCTGCCTAGGGTGACACGTATTGGTCGGACAATACGTTTCACCCTCCGAGCTATCGAGGAATGGGAGGTGGCTATGACCGAGAGCTAAGGCGTTTCGTTTACGAGTAACACCCTTGAGGAGGGGCTTTTAAATTAATTCTATTGCTGGTGATTTCGCCAGCCCAAATGACTAAAAGAGGTTCCATATGAAATATTTAGCAATAATTCCCGGTTCGAAAATGATTAATGGCTCGCTTATTGATGTGGTTGATCACATTGAAAATAAAGGCGTAATCCTTAAAGATCGCTACGGTAAAGTAACTACTTTTATTAAAGTAGAGTGTAACGAATTAGCCGAGCATTATGCCTCAGAGTTATCGACATTTGTTATGGCTTGTGCTGATAAGAAGCCCTATAAAATGAATTTTGACATGCCTGATGTAAAACAAGTAGTAGCCGCTAAAAAAAGCAGCTAACCATCCCGATTTATCCCCTCCTCTGTTGATTTCCCCGAGGCCTGATTTTTTCAGGCTTTTTTTTCTTTTTATTTTGGTGATTAATTATGGCTATTAAATATAGTGTGGAAGACTTTATACCCGCAGAGCACGGTTTGACTGCTGATGAAGTGGATGGCTCTGACATTTTGAAAGACATTAAGCGGAATATTGATCTTGGAATTGAGGAGGCCACCTCAGACCCTGATAAGGCACTGCAAGGGCGTGGTGAGCCCACTCATGCTGGTTTTGACCCCGAATACGAGTTTAATCCAGAGACATTAGAAAATGATATTGTACTGTATGGTTTTTATTTAATTGGTGTTAATAAGGTATTGAAAGGATGCATAAGGCCTGATGGTTTTGGTCGTAAGTACCGTTGGTCGTTTAAAAAACTATTTGGAAATATTCTACACATTGCTAAACGTGAAGGTGTGATTAGTGATTACCCTTCTGTCATGTTTATTTACTCACATTTTATCCGTGCAGATGTTTCTTCTTGGTCTGACTTTTGGAATTTCTCTCATAAAGTAAAAGGCGTTGCCGGAACTATAACTGGTCCACTTGTTCGTGGTAAAGAGTATGGTGACGGGCAGTTATCTCAACTTCAAAATGGGTGGGGGATGGGTAATGATGGGAAGCGTTTTTACAGGCCTGAGCCTATTATGCTTTCTGATTGTGGCCGCAGAACCTTTACTACTTATATCAACTTTGTCGATACCATCGCTTTGGTGCCAGGACGTAAAGGGTTGGATTTTATTGGCAAAATGTTAGGGGCTGCCAAAGGTGTGTTACCTGAAGGTCATCATATTTCACGGTATAAGGATTTTGATAAAGCTGAGCCCTTGCTTTCTGAGGAGTATTGCCTTCAAGACGCAATGTTGACGGTTATTTACGGTTTACGCATTCAGCAGTTTTGCCTGCAAACATTGGGCTTGCGTAAAGTGCCAACCACTATTGGTGGTATTGCAGTTGCGTTATTCAAAAAGTTAATTGGGGATAGGGATTATTTCAATGAGGTTTTTGGGATTCGCTATATCAAGTCCCAGCAGTGGGATGGTTTGAGTCAGCGCGTTAAGAAAAGACTTAGAAAAGCCGAAACGGTTTCCAGAAGGTACCACTCTCAGTTTTTTATTGACGGTTTCTCGGGAGGGTTGAATATTTCATGTTATTTTGGTCCCACCGAATTAGGCGAATTTAATGATTTTGACCTTGTTTCTGCCTATGTCATCTCTATGTTATCCATTCACCCGCTAGATTATTCTGCCTGTTTTGAGACTAAAAACCCTGCAGATTTTATTGGTGAGTTAGGTGTCGCGCATATTACGTTTAAATTCTCTGAAGCGACTATTCAACCTTGCTTTGCTGTTCGCACCGAAACGTATGGCCTTGTCTTTCCTTTAGAGGGGGAGTGTTATACAACTGCTCCTGAAATAGAGAATGCCTTGAGCATGGGGGCTGAAATTATCATTAATCATGGAGTGATTGTCCCTCAAAAACGGAACGAGCCTAGAATCTTTGAAAGCTTTGTTCGCTGGGTGAGAGAAAACCGAACCGCGTATGATAATAATGGCGAGACATTACTTGCTGAATTCGTCAAGGCCATTGGGAATACGCTTTTTGGTAAAACAGCGACATTAAAGCCGAGCAATTTTTTTGATACCGAAACAGGTGGTAGTAAGCAGTCAACTCCGTCTGCTATCGCTAATCCTTATATTGCCTCTCATATTACTGGTTTTGTGCGTGCCACCTTGAGTGAGCTCATGAATAATTCAGATAAGAAGGGGTGTTTGGTCATTAGCGGGACCACCGATGGTTACCTAACTGATGATGCCGAAATTGATTTGTCAGGTCCAATGTGCAAGCAATATCAAGCTCTATGCGACTTAGTTGACGGTGAAAGTAGTGTTCCGGGCTCAATGCTAAAACGTAAGCATTGGGTAAAGCAGGTACTGTCTTTGAAGACGCGGGCACAGTTGACAGGTGAAATCGCTGAGGATAGAGCGGCTGAGGCAGATAAAAAAATTGTACTGGCGAAAGGGAGCGTTAAACTGCCGAAAGTGTGGGATGGGGTGAAGTTGGATAATGATGTTATCAAAAACGATTACATGCTGGATTTGACGTTAAACCGTCAACCTGGTCAAAAAGTTGATAGCAGTCATTTTATCTCAATGCGTGAACAGTGGTATACGCAGTCAGACCTAATCATGATTCAAAAACAAGTGCTACTTAATCTTGAATATGACATGAAAAGAAAGCCCGTAAACCCTCGCATGATGCCCATTCGCGATACCGAACACCTAGCCTTTGATACGGTGCCATGGCAGACAGTAGAAGACATGGAGTTCGCCCGCTCTATATTTGATGGATGGCGTAAACCTACGTATCCGAAGAAAAGGGAAGGTCAGACGGAATATACGCCGGAAGAGGTCGCTAAAGCGATTAGTTTAGCTAACTGCCTCAAAACCATGGATGACTACTATCGGTTCGAAGACTTCTATTTATGTCATCTGTCAGCTGAAACTAAAAAAGGCATTAACGTTCAGCAAGGTGGTTCGGTTTGTATGTTGAAGCGTTTGTTTTTAATTGCCTATAAAAAGGGAAAATGGGGGCTAGATTCGCAATCAGAATCACCTTCTTTAACACAGGCAGAAGTCGCAGAGTGGTTGACTGAGGGCGGTTACCCAACAACTGTTGATGATGTGTCGTATGGTGGTCGTAAAGGCGTTAGATTAGTCTCAAATGCTGTTCCTGTTACTCAGTACAGTTTAAAGCTATTAGTCTTGATACAGAGCCGATATCCAAGCTTTGAATATTTACATGTGTTTTCACGACACATTGCCTCTGATGTTATCAATGAGCCTATAGCCGTTGAAATTCAGGCTAGTCAGTAAAAAGTTTATGCTGAGCATGGATGCTCGGCATATTTCAACATCTCCTCTTACGCATATTTATTGTCTTGCGCATTCCTCGAATTGATAAATCTCTTATAAAATAAACATTTATGGTGCAATGTATTTTCTCTATTGGGGAATAGAGAATAATTACATTCGAAGAAGTGCGTGATAAGGTTATTATAATTGTTTGTATTCTAGGAGAGCGTTGTCAAATGGTGAGGAATAGTAGCCAATTAGAATTAGCTGATGCTTTGCGTGGATACGAAGCTAATAGAGTAACCTTTTCAACAGATATGGTTGCCGAGCGTACAAACTATACTAGAAATTCGATCAACAGATAATGTAGTTGCATCAGGGAGGTTCAATGTATTTTTATATAGATGAAAGTGGTCAAACGGGGCTAGAACTATTTGATGATAATCAACCTTTCCTATACTACGGTGTTTTAAGTTCAGAATTTAATTTAGATGAACTCAGTTTGCCTCATGTAGAGAAGCTTAGAAATAATCTGGGAGTTGAAAGGCTACATGCCGCAGAATTAGGCAATGGCAGACTTGTGACAATCGTAGATGATTTGGTTGCACTCAAAGAAAAATACAATTTATCTTTTGATTTTTATCGAATAACTAAAAAAGACCATGCTGCTCTATGCTTTTTTGATCAGGTTTTTGACCAAGGCAATAATCCAGCTGTACCTTGGAACGCTTATTGGACACCACTAAGGTATGTTTTAGTTTCTAAAGTAAGTTTGTTATTTGATGAGGTGTTATTAAAAAAGTCTTGGAAAGCACGGATTGCAATTAATAAAAATTTTGCTGAAAAAGAGCTGGTTGAAGTATGCCAAAAATTACTTAGTAGAGTTCATCGATTGCCCGATGAGCGATCTATTGAGATCATTACTGATGCGTTAAATTGGGCAATCAAAAACCCGAGTAAAATATATTATCACGCCTCTTCAAAAGACGAGAGGCTTCAGATATCTCCAAACCTAATTGGATTTCAGTCGGTAATGCATGGTATTGCCACCCGACTAGAAAATACAAAGTCAGAGGCTACAAAAGTGGTCGTGGATCGTCAAGCTGAATTTAATAAAGCCCAGGAATGGATTTCTGACCTATATCGAAACACCAAAAAGTTAGATGAACCTGCGGGGTTTGGTCCTGGGATGCCAGCAATGGATTTAAGGCATATCCCGTCAGTGCGAATCGAGTGCACTCCAGGTACTGAAAGTGCGGGGTTAGAGATCGTTGATATTTATATTTGGATTTTCAAACGACAAATGGAAGGTAAACCGCTAGCTACTGAGCTATATCCTTTGATTCGCGGGCAAGCGAATGGCATGTTTAATGAAGTTTCTTTACAAGCCTTAGAGGAACGCTGGGGGAAATGGTTTAAAGAATTACCAGAACCAACACCAGAACAAATAGGAAAAGGAAAGGATTTATTGCGTATCGATGAACAAAGAAGAAAAAAAGCATTGTTAATCTGAAACTTAACTAGCTAATTAACTGGACGTATAATTGTTTCCATCGTTTTTTGTAAAAAGGAAAAAGGCGTAAAAAAACGACGCCAACCTACGTGCTAATTATTAAGGCGTTAATCTAAATTCCCCATACTCATCATAATGCGAATAGTGAGTGTTAGAGCTTAGGCATTAAAAACGCTTCTGTCCAAAAATGTGCCACGGTGGTTAAATCATTTATGTCCCATTATATGTCGTTGCTCTTTTAGCTTAATCAAACATTTACGCACTCATTATCATACAAATTCTCACCTATTAACTCGGGGTTTACTAATCAAAAAAGCTACTAGAAAAGGTATAGATATACAAGTTTTTAGTAGCTCCGTTTAGCATTTTTAAGCCAAAATTGGTGCGCCTTAGTTCGAATCTAAAGTTATAAAATATTTAATTTAATTATTTATGAGATCTTGGTTAACTAATTGGTTTAAAACAGGCACTGGAGCGTTTTTCCGTATAGTGTATTTAATGAAAAGCTGATAAGTTATTTACGATACAAATAGTTAATTGTGCTTATTTTCATTCCTCTCCTGAGGAAAAACGCTGATACGGACTAATGAGCTGTTGATCTAAGCCGCTGCGCGGAGCCAACAGCGGCTTTATTGAGTGTATAACCATCATTGAATCAGCCAAGCTTAATGATGCATGATATTAAAATACGATGAAATGGAATTTCAATGAAAAACTTACCTGCTACTCAATATCAATTGACTCAAAACTGCTCTGCAGCCCAGAACCTGCATCAAAAAGCAAATTCCCATAGCATAAACTATATCGATTAATATGGATGTGGCATCAGCCAAGTTCAACAAGCGATTTATGCCCTGCAAACAGCGCAACGCATAAATACTAAAACGTTATGTGTTAAATAACACTGAGGGAGACATATGAGAAAATTAATTATCATCGCGTCACTAGGATTATGCGTAAATTCTGCATTGGCTGCAGGGCCATTTGGATTAGACATGGGAATGTCAGTTAATAGTATTGATAAAAATGCTAAACAAGCTGCTCCGTATGTTTATTTGACAACAAATGTTCCCAAACCCCATTCAGCCTTTGCAGATTACGCGATAAAGGCAGCGCCAGAGACGGGATTGTGCTGGTTAAAAGCAATTGGGAAGGATATTTCAACAAGCTCATACGGTATTGAGCTTCAATCAGCCTTCTCTGAAATGAGTGATAAGTTAACAAAAATATACGGAAAAAGTGAAACAACAGATTTTCTTATGCCTGGTAGCATTTGGAAAGATCCAAATGATTTTATGATGGCAATGCTCAAAAAAGAACGATTTTTAATGGCCGTATGGGAAAAAGAAAAAGGTTCAAAATTAGATGGTAATTTGGCACAGGTTGCACTTGTTGCAAGTGCTGCTGGTAGAGACAAGGGGTATATTTCACTTGAATACTCATTCTCGAATAAAGAAGACTGCGATGCAGAAATAGCTGCTCAAGAAGATGATGCTTTATAAAACACATAATAAATCAAGCCATGGGACGCCGTAAAGCTGCGCCCCGGCTTGAAGCGTTAGCTCCCTCAAGGAAGATAATATTATGCGCAAAATTTCAATCATATTTGTTTTAGTCGTTTTATCTCTTGGTCTGTGGAACTACTTTACTCTTCAAAAAAATGTTTCTGACCTCATCAAATCTGATGATAGAAATGAAGGTATTAGTGTTATTGTGCATTTTGAATGGTTTGTAAATCCAAGTGTTATAGTTTTTGATATTCGCGATGTTGAATCTAATAAAAGCCTAATGGATGTTTCTAGAGTCTTATTGCAGTTATCGGAAAAATTGAAAGACAGCGACTATCAAAAAGTTATTCTGTCATTTAAAGGTCGTTCTAAATTTTTGCTTGAAGGAGCTTTTTTTAAAGAAACTGGCATGGAGTATGGAATTCAAAATCCAGTTTATACTCTCAGAAGTTTACCTCAAAACGTATACAATCTGGATGGTACAAAAGCTTTTCCAACTTGGACAGGTGGATTGATAGGCGTACTTGGTAAGCAAATGGAAGACTTAACTGCGTTTCACGAACAGTGGTATATATTTGAGCTAGCCTCCGGCAGATAACAAGTTACTTACAAAGGACGCAAAACGTTTGGCTTTGCTCCTTCGTCGTTAAGTTTGTCCAAGCTTTTTACGCCTAATTAGTAGGCGTTAATCCATAGAAATTTGAATTCGAAGGTCAAAAGTCAGTGTATTTGCAGTAACTCGGTAATGTCCATTTTCAAGTTAGCATGGACAACACATTTCTGTCGGATAGACGACACTTGTTACCAAGTGCCGCCCTCCTAAGAACCCAGCGTGCAACTTTCACTGCACTAGGCTCAAGCCTCCACAAAGGTATCGTTAGATACCCAGCAACTTATAAAGCAGTGAGAGCTGATTCATTCCAAGAGTTACGAGCTTGCCTTTTCGATTTTCTCCTAACCAAGTATTCTAGGTACTGAGGGTCGAATGGTATAGCCGCACTTCGGATTTTCACGTGTCTCTCAATAGGCACCTTGGCTATTTGGAATAGATTAAATTGGCAATCCATATCCTTGACCTTCTGCCAACCGTGAAATTGCCATTGGCCTTTTCGGTTGATGAAGTATTTAAGGGCTATCCAAGTCTTAGATTTTGTTGGATGGCGCCTTACTGCCCAGTGCCATAACGTATAGAATAGTTTGTGCCCAACATACCCGAATACTTGCTTAGCAACGCAATGACGATAATAATTCGCCCAACCCCTTAGTTTTGGATTTATCAGTTTGATAAGATCGTTAACAGGGATGGTTGCGTGCTTTTTGATGAGTTCGCGCAGGTTACTCAAGAACAACAAGGTATTGGACTTGCTCGGTTTGATGAGCAATTTTCCTTTGTACTTCCTATGATTGAACCCTAAGAAGTCAAAACCCTTGTTGATGTGGGTAATGTGCGTTTTCTCTTCGGAGAGTGTTAAGCCTCTTTCCGCCAAGAAGTCAGCGATCAACGGTTTGATATCGTTCTCGAGCACTTCCTTTGAAGCGCAGGTGACGACGAAATCGTCGGCGTATCCAATAAAGTTGGCTCTAGCACCCTTTTTGAGTGCTGTAGACTTTATGCGCTGTTCAAGTCCAGCAAGAGTCATTAGCATCAAGGTTGGGGATATAACCCCTCCTTGTGGCGTGCCCTCATCAGTACGATAAAACAACCCTTTATCCATAAAACCAGACTTTAACCATTGTTCCAACATTCGTTTATCTATGGCGATGTTATCAACAAGCCATTGATGCCCGATTTTGTCGAAGCAGGATTTGATATCTCCCTCAAGAACCCATTGCGCTGATCTCTTTAGAGCCAAGCATTTGAAGCACTGATCGACTGCGTCGGCAGTGCTACGATTTGGTCTAAATCCATAGCTGTTTGGGTCAGCAAGCGTCTCCGATATAGGCTCTAATGCAAGAAGGTGGAGCGCTTGTTGTGCTCTGTCTATCATGCATGGGATACCAAGAGGTCTAAGTTTGCCATTCTTTTTGGGGATATAGATACGCTTGAGTGGTTTGGCTTGATATGCCTTCCTGCTCAATTGATTTACTGCTTTCATGCGGCGTGCATCCGTGTTCCAGATGACACCATCTATTCCAGGCGTTCTACTGCCTTTGTTTTTTGATACTCGTTTAACAGCAAGAAGTTTTGCTGAACGCGAGTGAGTCAGTATCCATTGCAACGCTTTCGCCTTACCGTGTTTACCTTCTCGTGTTGCCTTTGCAATACGCATCTGAAGCTTTAATACATGCGGTTCAACGGATTTCCAGTCTATGGACTGCCATTGTTCGCCGTCAGGAGAGGCACTAATCTCTGTTGAAATCATCATTTGCGTTTCTCCTTGAATAAAGTTCTTCAAATTATCTTGCAACGGGAGACCAGTCGGAAGTGGGCTCACTTTCGTGACCAGACACAAGTCTGTATCTGCATCGTTACAATGCAGCCTTTGCTTTTTCCAACCTCCTATACCTGCACCGCTATCGGCCATATCGGCTTTCCCAAAGGGAGCAATACAGGCTTACCGTGTTCCGTATGTCGCGCAATGTCAGGGTAGATGCCCGCTATAGTGCGAAGAGTTATATTGACCACGAAAGAGCATGGGGCAATCTCTTTCCAACTCTCATTGCCTTTTGGCCACAGCGTATAAACCACTTCCGCTGTTTCATCGTATAACGCACCTTACGCGGATTTACATATGTTCATCATACTGACTACCTAGCACTCACCCAATTTGTGGTTATCAGGAGGATCGTTCTCTCACGATTCAGATCCCGATTGGTCTATAACCAATCTTCATTACATTGTCAGAGCCGCTACTTTATTCAGGCTCCTAGGTTCATCTGGTGATACAGATGGTTCACTCAAAAGCGGTGAACAGCGCTTCATACGACCTCACGTCGCACGCCCCATTACGAGTTAGTAAGGAGTACAGAAAAAAAGCAATAATCGGTCAATGAAAAAAGATTAAATACGATAAAATTCACCTTAAAAAGGTGTAATCAGAGCAGACAATTAGCCGAAAGGTTGTACAAAATTCCACTACCGTAAAAAAGTAAATTCCTATAGGCATAAACTATACCGATTAATTTGGATGTGGCATCGGCCAAGTCCAACAAGCGATTTATGCCTTGCAAACAGCGCAACGCATAAATACTAAAACGTTATATGATTAGGAGGGAGTTATGAGCCATAAACAGAATGTTGAAAAGCTGTTTCACGAATTGGCTTTAGAGGTGCATTTATTTATAGCGTCCTCAGAGTCTGATTTTCCTGAGCGTTGGGTCCCAGCTACCTATATCAAAGATCAGCTTGGGTTAGCAAAGAACGCGTACCCGCTCGGAAATGTAACTGATAACAAAACTGGCTGGTTGTTCTCAACAATTGCCCGTCATTTACAAGAGAAGGGCATGGTCGAATACAAAAAGGTTAGCTCTAGGGCTTTTTACAAATGCAAGTAGCGAAGTCATAGCATAACAAGGCGCATCACTCGCCGCATGTTGCTGCTCGGCTCGACGCCTGTGTGCTTTGCGTTAGACTTTTAGAGAGATAGTATGAATGGCAGTAAATTAATATACATAAATGATTGCTACGAAGATGGTGATTCTTTTGTGGTTCGTTATGAAGATGTAACTAAAGAAGTGGTAGATAATATTCTCGAGGTTCAGAATATTGAAGAACTTGAAGCCCGGATACCATTGAGTCGAATGAACACAAGTCCGAAAGTGTATGTAGATAGGTTTATGCTCTTCGAAGAAGAGTTCGACATTATTCGGAATGGCTTCCTAAATGCTGAGAAAGGTGGCAACGATCCTCGCGCTCGATCATTGAGGAGTTCTCTTCAGTACCTTAATCAAAAAAACAGGGCAAACTTGCTTGAATTATCTGAAGAAAACAACGTAAATACTGGTTCAGGAAAAGATTGGTATGTGTGTGTATTCAACGTCGGAAATGGTGAGAGTAACCTTTTAGTCGCTCCCGATGGAAAACTATATCTTTTTGACGGAGGGTGTTTAAATCAAGATGTTTGTTCAAAGATAAATAAAGTAATAAACTATTTTGTGCAACAGAATATAAATGTCTCCAAAGAAATTAGCGGCTTTTTCATATCTCATTGTGATGGAGACCATTTTAGAGGTGTAATTGAGGCAATTGGTAATGTAAATACAACTGAAGATTGCTTCTTGTACTATAACTATCTATCTTCATTTTCTAAACCGTCTTGGGTTAATGGACTAGCTAGGATCGCTAATCTGGCATGTGGTGGTAAAATATCAAAATATGTTCTAATCCCTGAAAAAAGTAACTTAAGGGGCATGTCTGGTTTAATTCCTTCATTACACATTACTTGGATGTGGCCTTATAATGATAACCGAACTCAGTGTGTGACAAATAATATAAGTAGCAATGACTCTAGTCATTGTTTATATATTTCAGATGCAGATGGTAAGTTCTCAATTAACTTCTTTGGCGATGCAGAAAATGTTGCAGGAAGCAAAATTGATTTTGATTTAACTAAGTTAGATAATGAGTTTGTATTTAAGCCATCACATCATGGTAGAAATTCGGGAAATATTAACATTGGTGGTTGTCCCTCTACAGATATGCATAATCATTTTTCCCAATGTTCAAAAGTGAAATTTTTCGTATCATCAACTATGAAGAATATGCATTTGTCGCCAATCGCCGGTAGAAATTTACTCACGGAATCAGCTCAAACGGCTGTGATTTTTAAGTTCTCAGGCTCTGGTTTGTCGAAAACTGCACTATAAAATTCTAAATAAGGGTAGGTTGCGCGAACCCGTGTCCTTATCCCAAGTGTTGAACAAGCACGAACATCCTTAGAGTGACTCTTTATTACGTAAATAACGGCTCGAGAAAAACGCGTTGTTTGATGAAACAACGTATAAAAGTAAGGCTGAATCCCTAAAAGATAAAATTTGAGCATGAATTATCTTCTTAAGTACAGGAGTCTTTTTTAAAGAATCACCTTTGTACGAATGACCGATAGCTTGTATCTATCTGTATCAATACATACAGTAAAATAAAAAAAAACGATTATAATAGTGCATAAACTCGATGGTCAACCGTTCTACTTAGTTTAACTGTTAAGTTGCCAGAAAAAAAAAAGATTTAATTAACTGGCAACTTTACTAAGCTTCAAGATGAGCAATTTACTAATTTTTTATTGCTTCCCCATAACAAGCTATAGAATTATTACAATTAGTGCCAAAATGAACCCCGTCGGTTTGGCATGCAACATTTATCAAACCATTTCCACCAAGCTTATATGTAGCATACCTCATTTCGGTTATAGCACCTTCTCTTGAAATGTTCCCCCCCTGAGTAAGAGAAATCTGGTCGCTTTGACAATATCTAGCTTCGACACTTCCAAGAGTTTTATAATTACCTAAGCCATCATTTGATTCTATAAATTTGACTTGGCTAATCGCATTCCTCACAGCAGGATCTTTCAAGTTAGTAGTGCTTGAACATCCCGATAGAATCAATAAACCTACCGTTAGAGCCGATATCACCTTGACATATAGCATTGTACTTCCCTTTTAAATTATGTAGATACAATAAAGAGACTAACTTATCCTCCTTAAAAGTGAAATATAAATATATCTAATCAGTGAGCTAAACATAATGTAGTGGTCACGTTATATTATGGCCACCTAAATCGAGGTGGTATTATTATCTTACAGTGGATCTTTACTCCCTCTATCCACTATGGATTGCACATTAGTTGCAGATGTATATCTAACTGTAATCAAGCGGAGTTAAGCCAAGTAACATCATAATAATGCCAGTCTCAGTCCAGTAAAGCCCTGTCTATAGTAACCCTCGGATTGTGATTCCGGTTGTCGTGGGTTCGAGCCCCATCAGTCACCCCATTCAATTTGTCGTTTTATATAGTTTTATTTTCGGTGATTAGCGCAGCCCGGTAGCGCATCTCGTTTGGGACGAGAGGGTCAGAGGTTCGAATCCTCTATCACCGACCACATTCCCGCTTTCTTATAGCGAATTTAGCCTCAAAGTTAAATAAATATCAGACTTGTTTTCAAGTAAAAATCTCGGTGATTAGCGCAGCCCGGTAGCGCATCTCGTTTGGGACGAGAGGGTCAGAGGTTCGAATCCTCTATCACCGACCACATTCCCGCTTTCTCATAGCGAATTTAGCCTCAAAGTTAAATAAATATCAGACTTGTTTTCAAGTAAAAATCTCGGTGATTAGCGCAGCCCGGTAGCGCATCTCGTTTGGGACGAGAGGGTCAGAGGTTCGAATCCTCTATCACCGACCAATTTAACAAAAAGGCTACTCAAATGAGTGGCCTTTTTGTTTTTCTTGATTGGTCATTACATTCTTACTATTGCCTTATTAAGTGAACAATGCCAATCGCATTATCTATCTGCATCCTCTATCCACATTATTGATTCACACTATCTATTTGCATTAACGGCGTTAATAGGAACTACATGCTATGTTTAATGACGTTTGTATGTTTTTTGGTAACCATACGTTATAGCCCTTCTGTTATAGCTGGAGGATTGATACCGTTTATTACTGCTGCGACTATAGGTATAAATAACCTGATGTGTACGGCATCGATGTGCCATGATTGAAGTGGGAGGAGACCATCACATCAGGTTAAATAGGCTTTACGCTGATATTCAGGTTGTCAGAGTCGTGCCATGGTATGGCTAAATCTTATCGAGCAAGCTTGGTCATAAATTAATTGCAGTTGACTGGTATCGTTCTTAAATATGAACGAGTTCACCAGAACAGCTGTATAGCGCTAGCAATGTGTTATAGCTGTTGGGTTAACCCACTAATACCCTAGTGAGTTTATCGTCTGTAAGTAGCTCTACAGGGATAAAAAAACCACTCAGAGGAGTGGTTAGTATTAGTAGATCAACTCTTTGATATCACTTAGAGCTTCACATTGACCGGCGGTACAATAAAGCCTTGATAAGCATCGACTCTGAGTTCAGTAAATCGTGTTAATTGGTTTGCTTCTTGGATGCCTGTGACAATCACTTGAATATCTAACCCTTTAGCGACATTCACTAAAGCACGACATAATTCGCTGTTGTGTTGATTCTCTTCAATATAGGCAAATGATTGGTCTAGTTTGACATAATTTGGACGTAGACTTTGTAAGTAAGCCATTGAACCGAATTGGCGACCAAAATGATCGATACCAAACTGAGCTCCTGAATCTCGAATGACTTTACAGAGATTTTCACAAGATTCTAAATCGCTATATACACTTGCTTCTGGGATTTCAAAGCAAATCCGTTCGGTGTATTTATTGGATCGTAGGAATTGTTTTAGCCAAAGATGAAAATCAGCATCGCTTATACTTTGATAAGTAAGATTGATGGCGACGCGTTCATAATTGCGTTCGAGTAAACGATGTTCATTGACTGTTTCTATTAAACAACGATCGAACATTGTGCCTAATGAGAGTAATTCTATATAGGGAACAAACTGACCAGCATGGAGGATGGTGTCGCCTATTTGCAGTTGGCAATATAGTTCGCGCTGACAAATTTCATCTTTGGCACATAGCTGAATCGACTGCCAACGGAATTGGAATTTTTTGTTCTTTATGGCATGACTTAAATTATTGCGCCACTCTTCACGGGTAAACAGCTGCTTTTGAGTGTTCTCAAACCAATGGAACACTTTGTCGTCTTTAATGGACTGTTGGAGTGCGTTATCTGCTTGAGCCAACATGTCTGATACTGTCATTTGTCCTAGACGTTCAGCAACACCAATATAAAACTGTTCATTTGGTTTACAGCCAGCTTTAGATATTTCTTTATTAACAGTACGTATTAGGCTTTGCAAATACTTAGCCAGCTGGTCATGTTCACAGTCCTCAACAAGGAAGGCAAATTCATATGCTGCAATGCGGGCTATAACAGAAGAAGAAATTTGATCTTGGTGGTGTTGTAGTTTCTCAGCCAGAATGCGAATGGTCTCATCGCGAACTTGGAAACCGTATTTGCTATGTACTTCTTCTAGCCAATCCATTTTGACTAAGTAAAGTGCTCCGGTACTGGGTTCGCTTAACCAACCATTAACTCTACTGACCATATATTGTCTATTTGGCAGCCCTGAGACTTGATCGATAAGATTTTTCTTTCTTAATGCTGAGACTTCTTCGTCAAGAGAATTAAATACTTGCTTTAATTGGGCTGACATACTGTTAAATGCATTGACGAGCTCTTTTAACTCCCTTGTTTTTGGCGTTGGCATATCTGGGCCAAATTGCTGTGCTGCTATTTGTTTAGCGTGTAAAGAAAGGGTGTTTAAGGGTTTTAAAATCCAGCTTAATCCCACTCGCGCAAATATAATGGCGATGAGAAATAAGATTGAAAATAGAATAATAATGTCGGAAATAATCCGCCATAACTCCTGATAGCCAAATCCTGGGTGAGCTGTAATTTCTAGTGTGGCAAGTTGTAACCAACCAGAGGTAATCGTGGTTTGTTTTTTAATGGTTTTAAACAGGTTAAGATCGATAAACCATTGAGGGATATTATCGACTTTAACAGAGTTGTTCCACACTTGTTGCTTACCATCAACCAACCACGTTAGTTTGATTTGTTGATAATAGCCGCCCTCAAAAATGACATTGACTAATGTTTCAGCTCCGGCATCATCACCGGCTTCTAAAACAGGGGTCAGCATTAATCCTAATGAATTACTGGCATTGTTGAGATCAGATTCCATTTGTTTGGATAAGAATCCTTGGGTTTCTGAAAATTGTACATAGGCTACGCTTGCAATTGTTAACAAGAACAGCCCGAAAAGTAACGCATAGATCTGCCTGAACAGGGTCATGTTGTCACTACTCCATGTTGAGTTTGGGTTGGCGTAAGCGTTCTACACCTAATCTAAGTTTAAGGTCAGTCCATTTTTCAAGGCGTGATGATGAGCCAGCTAACACACCTCGACCTTTTTCTTTGTTTAGCCATAATTGTTTACCGTTAAAACTGTAAACCGGCAGGAGATCTTTTCGTTTCGTTGCCAATTTTATGGTTTTATCCAAATTGTCGAGCACTAACGGAATCGAATTAGGCTTTTCATAGTATGCTAACACCATATGATATTGATTCAGCGATGTCGCTTTTACCATGGTGATTCGGAGTTTATCTTCAGGAATACCCAGTTGAAGAAGCGTGAAATACTTTGCGATTGAGAAGTCTTCGCAATCCCCTCCGTTAGCCCCGATAAACTCCATTGGCGATGCCCAATAATTGGATTCACCCCATAGCGTTTGATCATCAATGAATCGAAATAAATTAAAAAATTGATTCACTTTTTCTAATTTATCAATATCAGCAAGTTGTTGTGAATCACTGACGATTTTGAACCAAGCATTTGCTCGTAATCCTGCGCGATCGCCATAACGTTTCGACAATGCTGAAACGGTTTGCTGCTGATTCAATTCTTGAGTTGGTGCAGCATATAAACATGAAACTAAAAGGGCCGATGCCATAATAAAAAAATGACAGACCCTTTTATGCAACGCTGTAGTTACTTTGCTGTCTTCACGACTCAAAGAATCAATGCCTTGTATGTCCGTTAGTCATTTTGCTCATCGACAGTGTAAATATTCCATCTCATTTCTGGAATGGTGTCATCGGCTGTGACTTCAGCTATCACACGACGATTACGCTCTTCTGCTTCTGGCGTGCCACTGTTATCAATTGGGTTATCAAAACTATACCCTGTAGCGTTAAGACGGCTTGGATCGATACCAAAGGTGTTTTCTAACACTTCGATAACCGCTTTTGCACGTTTTTGAGATAACGCTAAATTAAGTTCATAGCTTCCACGTTTACTGGTATGGCCTTCTATTTTTACCTTAGTGGTAGGGTAGGTTTTCATGATATTAGCGACGCGTTCAATTTGGTTATAATACTGCTGTTCGATAACCACTGAATTATTACTAAATAGTATTTTTAAGTCTTGGCGTTCATTGATATCTTTGATGCTACCACAACCATAGTTGTCGACAGCAGCACCAATGATGGTGCCAGCACAACGTTCTCGGGCCATTATCACACCATCACGATCACTGTCGGCAAGATCAAAATTTTGTGGTGTAGAAGCATTAGACTCGACAATATCGTTGATCGAACAACCTGTTGTTGTAATCAATGCGAGTAAAATTATCAAATATTTCATTATTTAACACCTCCCTCATATTCACGCTCACCACGCCATTCTCCCGGGCGTGTTACTCGAAGTGAGTCAAGTAGATCGCCTGTCGCATTCAATACTCGGTAACGAGCAGCAATTTCGTCATACTCGGTTTGCAAGTAATCCTTACGAGCTTCAAATAGTTCATTTTCGGTATCGAGTAAATCGAGCAGAGTTCGTTGGCCCAAGTTAAATTGTTGCACATAAGCCACTTGAGTCTGTTTTGACGCCACAACATGTTCACGGATGAACTGTTTTTGTGGGGCTAACATTTCATAAGCATTCCAAGCTAACGAAACACCCTCAACAACTTGGCGATAAGCGCGTTGTTGGATTTCTTTTGCTTCGTTGACTTTATAGGCTGTTTCTCTGTCTTTTGAGACGTCTTTACCACCGGAGAAAAGGTTATATTTAACCCGAACCATAGCAACTAAATCATTGTTATAGCCGTTAACATTTTGACTGCTAATTGCGCTGTAGCCATCTTCGCCATCAGTATCATTATTCCAGTTACCATTAAGTTCTAGGCTTAATTGTGGGAAATAGCTGGCTTTGGCTGAGCTACGTTCTTTTTTAGCGGCGTTAATATCGCTTTCCGCTGATTTTAATACTGGGTGTTTTGATTTTGCTGCCATAAGCCCTTTATCTAAGCTTTTTGGTAGCATATCGGCATCAGGCACTGGCAGAATTAGGTCATCGGGTTTTGCTTCAACAATTCTGATATAGGCTGCACGAGCATCTTCTAAATTGTTTTTAGCCGAAATTACATTGGCGTTTGCACGGGCAAGACGACCGGTGATTTGCGATAAATCTGCTATCGATCCTAAACCTGAATCTGTGCGTTGTTTTATTTGATCGTAAATCTCTTTATGACTCGCGAGATTTTTCTCCGAGAGTAATAGTACTTGCTCGCTACGGATGTAGTTCAAATAGACCTTTGCAACATCCAATGCCATATCTTCAGCAGCAGCAAATAATGCCCACTGATCCGCGCTAGCTTCATACGAATAACGATCGACTTCGCTACTGGTATAGAAACCATCAAACAGCATTTGTTTGATACTAAAACCGGCTTCGCCACGTTCTAAATCAATCATACCGTCATTATCAACATCACCTTGGCCTACTTTACGACGAGTTGAAGGGCTATCGGTTTGCTCCCAGCCATAGCCCGCAGAAAGATCTACGGTTGGCATATAGCCTGCTACGGCTTGATTAACTTGCTCTTCACGCGCTTTAAAACGATTAAAAGCAATGCGTAAATCTGGGTTTGTGTCTAGCGTATGTGCAACAGCTTGCTCAAGAGTCTGGCTTGAGGCTGTTGGCGCTATCAACATTGATAAAGCAAGAGCAACAGCACTTAGCTTTATTTGTTGATTTATAATAGTTGTCATAAAAAACCCTCCCGGTTCTTCTTAGCGCTCTCTAAGGGCGGTATCTTTCGCTCTTAAAATTGGATTTAAAATGTACTCAAGTATGGATTTTTTTCCCGTGATGACATCTACTGAAGTGAGCATCCCTGGAATTATTGGCATCTCTGTGCCATCGTCTTTCATTAAACTGGACTCTTGTGTTCGCACTTTTACAATATAGAAACTATTGCCTTCTTCATCCTGTGACGTATCGGCGCTAATGTGTTCAACGGTTCCTTTTAGCCCGCCATAACGAGTAAAGTCATATGCGGTGACTTTTACGATAGCGGGTAATCCCGGATGTAAAAAAGCAATATCTTTAGGAGTGATTTTGGTTTCTATCAGCAGTTTATCTTCTGATGGAACAATTTCCATAATCTCTTCACCTGGCTGTACAACGCCACCTAAGGTATTAAAGTTAATTTTTTTAATGGTGCCTATAACAGGCGAAGCTATGACGGCTTTACTGACCTTATCAAATGCGCCTTTTTGTGCCTGATTCATACGTGATAATTTGGTTTGCATTTCATTGAGCTGTGCACGTAAATCAGTGGCATAAACAAATACAGCTTCTCGGCGCTTTAAGATTGCTTCATCCATAGACGCTTTCACTTTTGGACGTAAAAGCCTAACCGATTGTAATTCACCTTGAATATCATTCACTGTGCGCTCAAGTTTGAGCAGCTCAACTTCCGGAACAATGCCTTTCCGAGCAAGTGGTCGAGTCAATTCAAGCTCGCGAGATACTAATTGATAACTCGTCGTAAGGGTACTAATTCTAGAGGCCAACTCTTCTATTTCTTGCTGACGTTGTTGGATCTGACGTACAAGAATTTCTAATTGGTTGCTTAAATTATCCAACCGAATTGAATATTCTTCTTGTTGACGCCTAACCAGTTCTGGCTCTTCGTCAATAATGGTCTGCGGAAATACCAAATTTTGCTTGGTTATTTTGACCTGTTGGCGCCAGTCTGAAGACATATCTGAAATAATAATACTGTCTAATTCGGTGCGCATGCGAATAATATTAGTTTGTAATCCGAACACTTCTTGTTCTTGTTGGTCAAAATCGGAGCGGAATCGGGTGTCATCAATCCGGGCTAAAGGTTGTCCTTTAGTGACCATACTCCCTTCTTGGACATAGATTTCCTGCAAAATTCCGCCATCTAGACTTTGGATAATTTGAATCTGTGACGACGGAATAACTTTACCCGTTCCTGATGTCACCTGATCTAATTCTGAGAAGTAAGCCCAAATAAAAAAACACACCATCATTGCGGACAGTGACCATATGATAAGACGATGTCCTGACGGGGCGTCAGTCATCATGGCACCATAAACGTCATCAACCATTTCTAAGTCGGCTACGGTAAGATGCTTACTCATGAGTTTTGGGCTCCAGCAATTGTCCCTGCATTAAGTTTCGCAAGGACTTCATCTTTAGGACCATCAGCCACTACATGTCCACGTTCTAACACAATAATGCGATCGACTAGATTTAATAAATGCATTTTATGGGTAATGAGTAATAATGTTCTGTCGCGACTAACCAATTGCATTGAGCGAATAAACTGTTTTTCTGCTCTAGCATCCAGGCTTGCTGTTGGTTCATCCATTAATAATATCGAGGGATCATTCAATGTTGCTCTGGCTAAAGCGACGGTTTGTCGTTGGCCACGACTGAGTGACAAGCCTCCTTCACCAACTTGTTGATCTAATCCTTCAGACTCTAAGTTAGTAAACATACTGACACCAGAAAGCTGGATAGCTCTTATTAATTGATGTTCAGTCACTTGCCTAGAACCGAATAAAATATTGTCGCGAATAGTCCCATGAAACAAGGTGACGTCTTGAGGTAAATAGCCAAAGTTACGTCTTAGGTCGCTAGGGTGAATCTGTCCTGCATCTAATCCATCATAGCGCAGGCTGCCTTGAGTTGGTTTGTACAATCCGAGTAGTAATTTGGCTAGGGTGCTTTTACCTGAGCCGTTACGACCGATAATGGCGATGCGCTCACCAGGATTAATCTGTATTGATAAAGGGTGTAGGCTTGGTTTTTCGGAGCCAGGGAAGCTAAAACTGATATTATCCGCTTCAATTTTTCCCATAAATCGTTCTTTACTGGCTAGGTTTCCTTTGTCTTCAAACTCATCTTCTTGTTCCATTATTGCGTCTAATTGGCGCAGTGAACTGATGGTATGATTACCTCGGGTAATTAACCCTGCTAATTGAGCCATCGGAGATATAGCTCTGCTAGATAGCATGACCGCGGCAATGATCCCACCCATGGAAATTTCGTTTTCTGCTAGTCGATACACACCTAATATCACGACTAATACCACGGTTAATTGCACCATAAAATTAGCTATATGGCTGACATAATTAGACAGTTTTTTGGTTTTGAGCTGCCAATTGGCTGTATGGCCAATCATTTGTTGCCAGCTTTTTTGTACTAACCCTTCTGCACCATTGGCTTTAATTGACTCTAACGCGGTTAAACTTTCAATTAAATGGCCATGCTTTAAACTGGCAAAGCGGTTACTTTCTTCAATTGCTTGCTTCAGTTTAGGTTGTAGATAAAAGGTGACTGCGATAATGATCAAGCTGCCAATAACCGGAATAATAGCTAAATCGCCAGCAACAATATAAATGATGATCACGAACAGTAATGCAAACGGTAGATCAACCAACGCAGTAATCGTTGCAGAGGTCAAAAACTCCCGAATACTGTCAAACTCACCTAATTGTCTTGCCATTCCTCCTACGCTTGGTGAACGCTTAGATAGTGGAATACCAATGGCTTTTGCAAATAGTTTTGAAGAAACAATAATGTCGACTTTTTTACCCGCTATATCAATTAAATAGCTGCGTAATTGGCGCATTATAAAGTCGAATATATAAGCAATACTTGCCCCAATGGCTAAAACCCATAGTGATTCAAATGCGAGATTGGGTACCACTTTGTCATAGACATTCATAATAAATAGTGGTGAAACCAAGGCAAAAAGGTTGACCAATACTGAGGCTATTAGAGCATCTCGGTAAATAGGAGCAGAGTCTTTAATACTTTGCAGTAGCCAATGTGTTTTGCTGTCATGCAGGTGAACATCAAAACTTTTGTCACCACGGTAATCTTGTTTAACTAAAAATAAGTAACCTACATATAAGGTTTCTAAACCTTCAATCGTCAGAGTATCTTCGCCGCCCGTTTCAGGTAATTGTATAACGGCTTTGTCTTGCTCTAGATCGATCTCTCTTAGAATACAGGCCTTTTTATCTTTCAATAATAAGATACAAGGTAATAATATTTCAGAGATTTGATTCAAATCTTTACGTGATAATTTAGCTGATAGCCCAGCCCTTGCCGCGGCTTGAGGAATTAAATCGGGCGTAATGACTGCACCAGACAAAGGAAGACCTGCCGCAAGGGAATCTATTGAGCAAGGGCTTCCAAAATGTTCAGTTAATAAAACCAAACAATCGAGTAACGGATCGACCGTTACCCGCTGGGAAGCAGAGATCGTCCACTGCTCACTTTTGTTAGACGCAGTTATAGGCACCTAATCATTGTCCTTAATGTGTATTGTTAGAATAATCAAATATGCGCCACATAATACTATGTGACGCAGTCAATTTGTTGTTATTAAGGAATAATATTTCCATTATGTTGATCAAATAGATCAGCATGACTGGTTCCTGGCGATGGAGCAGGGTTGACGGTTGCAGTATCTACAATGAGTGCACCATCATTAAGTAAACCATTAATGATCACTCCGTCTGTGGTGCTACCGTATTCTTGCGACAGGTCTACACCATCCAGAACAATAACTTGGTCAATACTACCATTATGGTCGGCATCGATAGAAATTGTCGTGCTGCCATTACTGAACGAGAAATCTAAGTAGTTATCTAAATCGCCGTTCTGTTCATTCTGCAATAAATCACTGATATGAAGGGAGTCATTATTGACTTCGAAGTCTTTAATCGTATCGGTACCAGTATCGCCCTTAGACCATACAAAGGTATCGTTACCCAAGCCACCAATCAGAGTGTCATTACCTAGGCCGCCAATAAGAACGTCATTACCTTCACCACCATAGATAACATCGTTGCCACCTTGGCCAAACAGAATATCGTCACCAATACCGCCATCAAGAATGTCGTTACCATCATTTTGGTTGTTGATATTAAACTCATTTACATGGTCACGAATGTAATCATGCACTGCTCTTACATCAACATCACCAACGTTTTGGCCCGTTTTATCTGCAACATAGGTTTGTAAAGCGACATACCCTTGCTCTGATGAACCGCTAAATCGAACTAAGTCACCAAAGATAATGTCGTCACCTTGATTACCAATTGTATTATCATCACCTTGAGATTGTAATGTCTCAGATCCTGTGATGATGCTTGATAAATCAGATACATCAATCGACGCACGAACATTGCCGTCTGTATCGTATAGCTTCAAGTTGGCTTCATTAACCGTAGTGCTACCGTTAGCGCTTGCTAAGCTGATTGCTTCAACTTCCGAAACTGCAGCGAGTAAGTTAAATGCATGTAGCGCCTGTGCGGTTGTATTTGTTCCATTGTCTGTAAAGCTTTTAACACTATTATCAGTGTTAAAGCTTAATTGGCCAATTTTAGCGCCTGTGTATGGTGAATACACTGCACCGCTAGCATTGACAACGACTTGACCATCTATGCTGATGACTTGGCCTTTAGAATAGTTATTAGAGGTCAACAAACTACTTAAGGTTTGATAGCTACTGGTCGTAACATCATAACTCATTAATACTGTTGAAGTATTAGTATCAATTGTTTGCGCATTTGGTGAACCATCAGTAATGAAGTAAGAAATATTATTTCCAACATTATTTAACACTGTGCTGCTAGTAAACCAATTTATTGCAGACTCAAAACCAGCTTCATAGTTAGTAGAACCACTCGCGCTCATTTTTGCTAATTCAGTAAGCAGTGTTTGGACCGCATTTGAGTCGTCCATATTTACTGAAACAGAGTAATTTGAGCCTGATGCAAAGTTAGTCAGTAACACATTTACAATACCGCTATGAGAGCTTGTTGCGCTATTTGCTAGAGACTCAAATACCGCTTCCAATTGCGTTTTAGCTTCAGCAATAACACCGGACATACTGCCTGAAGTATCAAAAATAAAGGCTATATTGTAATTTTCTCCAGCAACAATCTGTAAACCTTGTTGATCACTGACAATAATATCGTTATTTACGGTTCCTTTAATCACATCATTGCCAGGATTACCAGTGTACTTCTCATAAACAGTGCCTGAATCAGACTCTCCAACAATGTTAATCGTCACTGTCGCTGTGTCGGTCGCGCCATATTGATCTGTTACTGTATAAGTAAAGGTATCCGTTGCAAGTTGCCCAGCAGTCAGTGCTTCAAATGAATCGTTTGTGTCATAAGAATAAGTACCATCACTGTGAATAGTTAGCAGTGCGCCGCTTGGTAATATAACTACCTGACCATCTGTAACTATTGAACCATTTACACCTGTTAGAGCAAATGTATGCCCTTGGGCATCTATAGCAAAGTAATTAGGGTCATTAGAGTCATTGTTAAGTAGACCTTGATTTGCGTTAGAAATGGTCAATACACCATCTTCCGACACTAAGTAGGTTCCCATAATAGCAGGACCAGATGCGGCAACATTTGTCAGGAAATAATCAGATGAGTCAGTTAATGCTGCACCACCATTTGCTTCACTAATGGTTTTAGTTGCTTCAAATACCAGTTGGTCGAAGACAATATTACCGGTATCAATACTGAAAGTACCTGCGTCACCTGAAGTCGTCTTAAACGTTTCACTTGCAACTAATTGACCATTGTAATAAGCCTTCCAAACACCTTGTTCACCATTATTTTCATTAGAGAACATGTTTGAAACACTAAATGTCGCCTTATTAACTAAACCATTAAAGTCAATCACAATTGATTCAGATGTCGCGGTAGCTGAATCATATTCGATTTGTCCGGCAATTTGGTCTGAAGTTCGTGGTGAGCCTGCGACACCGAGTTTGTTAGTACCAGATTCAATGTTAACTACACCCATTGAGCCATCAGCTGTACGAGCTGATATTTTCATTAAGCTCTGGCCGTTTGATTGAGGAATTGTCCAAGCGTTAGTTGCACCTGAAGTCACACTAAATGATGTACCAGGAAGGTCATCATTAGCATCAACATTGTTAAGATCAAAAGTAACAATTGCGGTATCAGTTAAACTGCCATCACTTGTTTTAACCGTTAAATTAATTTGGCTGCCATTGTCGTAGTCAATTTTAGTTGTGTCATTAACTGAAATTACGCCAGTTTGAGCATTAATGATAAATGCACCATCTTCACTTATTAGACTATTTGATCCATTAGCAAGCACAAAAGAATAAGACAACGTGTCACCGTCTATATCAGTATCATTTCCGGTATTCGCTTCGTTAACGTTATATACATTAGTGCCATTTGCAATGGAGTCATTGATAGTGGAGGTGTAATCGTCAATGACTGGGGCCTCATTGACATCGAGCTCAGTGAGGGTGACGTTAATGTTGGTGGTGTTGACGCCAT
>NZ_PJCD01000040.1:0-108156 GCF_002836315.1 Shewanella sp. ALD9 | reverse complement strand
CCGTGGTAATGGATTTGTATGCGAGAAAAGTGGTGGGTTGGGCTTGCTCTGACAGCCCGAATACTGATTTGACTTGTGCAGCATTAAGAATGGCATTTGAAAGTCGTGGACGGCCCCAAAACCTGATGTTTCATTCTGACCAAGGTTGCCATTACAGTAGTCTTCAATATCGACAAATGTTGTGGAAGTATCAAATAACGCAGAGTACGAGTCGACGAGGAAACTGCTGGGATAACGCGGTAATGGAACGCTTTTTTAGAAGTTTTAAAACAGAATGGATGCCGAAGTATGGTTACAACAATTTTGATGAAGCGAAGCAGGATGCATTGAATTACATACTAAAGCACTACAATATAAAACGGGGTCATAGTTATAACAATTATATGACGCCAACAGCTGCCGAAATGGCAGCGTAAAGACGCAACTCCTGTTGGTGTACAGATTTAGTTGACCACATCAAGGCTGCCATTTCGGCTATTGACATAGTCATATAGTCGTTATAACTATGACCACGTTTTTATCGACTTAACGTTTTAAAATGACTAAGCAACGGTTAATTACGGCGCTATGTAATGCTCCAATGAATATTGATAGAGAAGGAGTATTTGTGAATTTTTTCAAGGCAGGACAATATCAGTTTTAAGGCCATTACTTTATTAGCAATGGACTTATTTTTTCAGATCGGTATTTAAATAGGGAGGGACAATTTTAGAGTTCAGCTAATATTTTTTCTACAATAGGCTGATTGGCTTCTGGGAAGTCGTATTCTGCAATACTATGTATCGGCACCCATTCAATTTGTTGCTGCTCCATACCTTTCGCTTGGTTTGAAAATTCAGTAATTAAATGAATATCAAGTCTGACGTGTTTATCTGGATAATCATGACTGATGTCCATGAAGGGAGTTGAATTAGCTACATCAAGATTAACTTCTTCTTTAAGCTCTCTTATTAACGCTTCCGTAACCGTTTCATTATTTTCCACCTTACCACCTGGGAATTCCCACTTTCCACCTTGATGAAGGTGTCCTAGCCTCTTAGCCAGTAAAATGTGCCTATCTTGATTAATGATGACACCGACAGCGACATGAATTCTTTTTTGCATGTTTGCCCCTTTATAATTTGAACTTATTGTTTAAAGAAGTCACCTTCATCAAAACCAGCATCATCCAACAGATCTAGGTCTACATCGTGCTTAACCGGAATGGCATGCTTCTCGCAGGCCCAGTCGCCAAGATCGATCAATTTACAGCGTTCGCTGCAAAAAGGTTTAAATAGGGATTCGTCTTTCCATTCAACTTTGGTTCTGCAAATTGGGCAGTTTACTACTGTTAAAGGCATAATCATTCTTGGTTATTTATATTACCAGTGATGTTAAAGTGTTTAAGTGCAGGTTGCTAGTGAGAATTCAACAGTTTCACAGGTATGACGATGTAAATCGAAATCTACAAAATGGATGGCATAACGATTTCGGTTACCACTGACGGTAGGGTAGCAGTTTTGATTGGAATTTATTTGCACTCGAATTAATGACAGCGGTTGTATTGAGTTACTTTGATAGAAACCCACTGGAGCTTGGCATAGACCAAAATCTGCTGTCGTTCGAATCAGTTCAAGAAGTAATGTGATTGGGGCGAGTAGAGGTTGGAATTGAATAAGCCAACTTTTGATATCTTGCTGTCGATGTTGCCAGTCTTTGCCAAGCCAAAAGTGCAATTGTGGAAAGTCGAAATTACAGTATGCGCCAGTCATGTTGAAGCGCTGTCGTAATGCAGAGATAAATTTGTCTTGTTTAAGGCTACAGCCAATTCTTTCTTGCGCTTGCAGTGGTAATTTTAGTGCGATTAGCCTTTGGATGAGTTGATCCACTTGAGCGTTATCTACATTTGAGTGGGCACGCCAATGAGAAATTATCTGAATCTGTTTTTCAATATCTTTTAAAATATCGGTGCGATAATCACATCGTTCAGTTAGTTCGGCAAGAGCAAATAAAGGGCTAAAACATTGATGTTGGTTATCTTGTTCGGCATGCTGTTGCAACTGGAGGGCAAGGTTTTCTATACGTAAATAACTGCGTATTTTTTCATTTAATGGTTGTTCATAAATTAAATCAGTCATTGACGTTAGTTTCTAAATCGGCTGCTTGTTGTAAGTATTGTTGATGCAGACGAAGTACTTGACTGCGCAACAGCTCATATTCTCCTTGATTATCAATAATGTTATCAGCTTTAGCAAGTCGTTGCTCTCGAGTCATTTGACTCGCCAGAATATGCTCTACCTGTTGTTTACTGACACCATCACGTTGCATCGTCCTTGAAATCTGTAACTCTGGTGCTATATCTACAACCAAAGTAGTATTAACTAAACTATCTAAATGATTCTCAAATAGCAAGGGTACTACCATTATTACATATGCAGAAACCGATGCTTGCACTTGGTTGAGCATCTTTTGGCGGATCATTGGATGGAGTAAATTATTAAGCCATAAACGTTGTTGAGGATTATCGAATACCTGTGCTCGTAGAGCTGCTCTATCAAGGCTACCATCGGTTAATAGCAGTGACTGACCAAAGTGTTGCACTATTGCTTTGAGTCCATCAGAACCTATTGATACCACCTCTCGGGCAATAACATCGGCATCCACTAAGTCTATGCCATATTCTGCAAATAAGTTAGCCACGGTGGTTTTACCACTGGCTATGCCGCCTGTTAACCCTACAACATACTTGTTTAAGCTCATAACGTACTAAGATACCAATTAAGAATGTCATGTCCCCATACTAACGCTATCCAGCCTGCAGCAGCAATATAAGGACCAAAAGGGATTGGGTTACCTTTATTGAGTTGTTTAGCCATAATCATGGTTATGCCCACTACCGCGCCTACTAGTGAAGACAGTAAGATAATTAATGGCAGCATTTGCCAGCCTAACCAAGCACCGAAAACGGCTAATAATTTAAAGTCACCGTATCCCATGCCTTCTTTGCCAGTGATTAATTTAAATAACCAGAATACCGACCATAAACTTAAATACCCTGCAGCAGCGCCGATAATCGCGTCTTCCGGACTAGTATAAATGCCTTTAAGGTTAATGATTAATCCTAACCACAGGATTGGTAACGTGAGTTGGTCTGGTAACAGCATTTCATCCAAATCGATGCCTGTTAACGCCACTAACACAAACGTTAGAATACTGGCATACACAAATTGCCATGTAGGGCCAAAATGCCAGGCTAATGCGGCAATTAATACACCGGTTAACAGTTCAATAATGGGATAGCGGCTTGAAATGCTGGTTTTGCAATCGGCACATTTACCCTTAAGCATCAGCCAACCTAATATTGGCAGATTATGCCAAGGCTTTATATTGGCTTTGCATTTAGGGCATGCAGAACCTGGCACTACCAGATTGTACTTTTTAGGAAAGGGATCGATGGCTTTCTGTAAATGCTCACTGCCTACTTGTTTGACAATGTCAGGATGATATTCATTGAGGTAAAAGTTACATTCGCTTTGCCATTCACGTTTCATCATCACTGGTAAACGGTGGATCACGACGTTGAGAAAGCTGCCAATAGTAGCAGAAAAAATAAAGCTAATTGCAACAAAGACCCAAGGATATTGAGTCATTGTTGTAATAAAAGTTGTGATAAATTCAGTCATTTTTTCTTTTTATTTTAAGAATTATTTAATATTAACCGACAATATTACCCATTTCGAAAATAGGTAAATACATGCCGATAATTAAACCGCCAACAACAGTACCAATTACTACCATCATAACGGGTTCAATTAGGCTCGACAGACCATCGACAGCGTCATCAACTTGCATTTCATAAATGTTTGATACTTTATTAAGCATTTCATCTAAGCCGCCAGATTCTTCACCAATCATTACCATTTGAATTAACATGTCTGGAAACAAGCCTGTTGTGAGCATAGCGACATTCATTTGCATGCCTGCCATCACTTCTTGGCGAACTTTTAGTAATGCTTTACGGTATACATAATTACCTGATGCCCCAGCAGCAGACTCTAAACCGTCGATTAATGGCACACCTGCTGCGAATGTAGTTGCCAAAGTACGCGCAAAACGAGCCATCGAAGCTTTGTGAAGAATATCGCCAATAGCAGGGATTTTTAGAACCGCAACATCCACACGGTCTCGGAATGCTTGCGAATTTCTATGTGTCCGTCTAAATAGCCAAATACCCGCAATAATTGCAATAGCGAAGTAATACCATGAAGCCTGTAACCAACGAGACATATCAATAATCATTTGGGTGAATGCCGGTAGTTCAGCTCCAAATCCTTTAAAAATATCTTCAAATTGGGGAACTACAAATAATAATAGTAGCGTTGTGACAGCAAAAGCTACTACCACCACCGCAGCAGGGTAAAACATGGCTTTTTTAATTTTTGACTTTAATTGCTCAGCTTTTTCACGATAGGTTGCTACACGGTCAAATACTGCATCAAGTGAGCCTGAGTGTTCGCCGGCAGCGACTAGGTCGACATATAAATCATCAAAATAGCGTCGGTGCGGTCTTAGTGCATCTGAAAGTGGAATACCGGATTGGACATCAGATAAAATAGTACCCAATAATTCACGCACTTTGGCTTTTTCATGCCCACGACCTAGTAGTTCGATAGTGGTTACTAATGGCACACCAGCAGCCAACATGGTAGCGATTTGGCGAGTGATCATCGCAATGTCCATCGCGGTGATTTTTTTCTCGGATTTCCATAAAGGGGCTGACTTTTTTCGCACGCCCTTAGGAGTAACACCTTGTGCTTTTAACACACTGCGGATTTCAGCAATCGTGGAGCCTTTCAACTCACCAGAAGTACGTTGACCATCACGATTAACACCCTTCCATTGGTAAGTAAAAACCTTAGGTTGGTGCTTGGTGGTTTTCTTCGCCTTAGTCTTTCTTTTTACTGTTGCTGTGGCCATTTAGCCAGTCCTTTTATTGTTTCGTTGCATCCACGCTAGAACATTACTTTTAATAAACAATAACTAATTAAAGAGTTGATTTACAATAATTGATTTTACTATAGCTGAATTAAAAACTGGTGACACGGTTAATTTCGGCAATACTGGTTACACCATGAATGACTTTAAGTAGCCCAGATTGACGTAAATCGCGCATGCCTTGCTGTTTGGCTAAGGTGGCTATTTGGAGTGAGTTGCCACCTTCCATAATAATCCGAGCAATTTCATCGCTCATTTTCATGACTTCGTATATACCCACTCGGCCTTTATAACCACCGGAGCATAGCTCGCAACCAACCGGTTTAAATACCGTAAAACCTTTTGCGATATTAGTTTCACTAAAGCCTAAGCGTTGCATTTCAGCAACAGGAATTTCTTCTTCATGTTTGCATGCAGGGCATAGGCGCCTGGCAAGTCGTTGGGCAATAATTAAATTGACTGAGCTAGCAATGTTATAACCGGGCACACCCATATTGATTAAACGGGTTAAGGTTTCCGCAGCCGAATTAGTATGTAGGGTTGATAACACTAAATGGCCCGTTTGGGCGGCTTTAATGGCAATTTCGGCAGTTTCTAAGTCACGAATTTCACCGACCATTACCACATCGGGATCCTGACGTAAAAATGAACGTAGAGCTGATGCGAAAGTTAAACCAGCTTTTAAATTAATGTGAACCTGATTAACGCCTTCGAGGTTAATTTCGACCGGATCTTCGGCGGTGGAAATATTACGCTCTTCGGTGTTAAGTATATTGAGGCCGGTATACAAGGAGACAGTTTTACCTGAACCCGTAGGGCCAGTGACCAAAATCATTCCTTGCGGTTTTGCGAGCATTTCTTCATATAACAAACGTTGATCATCTTCATAACCGAGCTTTTCAATCCCCAGCTGGGCGGAAGATGAATCCAATATACGCATTACTATTTTCTCACCCCAGATAGTGGGCAAGGTACTGACACGAAAATCGATAGATTTGGTGCGTGACAGTTTCATTTTTATACGGCCATCTTGCGGTACGCGACGCTCAGCAATATCCAGTTTAGACATCACTTTTAAACGGGCGGAAATCCGGTTGGAGAGATTCACTGGCGGTTCTGATACTTCATGCAAGATACCGTCGATACGAAAACGAATACGGTAGCGTTTTTCGTAAGGTTCAAAATGTAAGTCTGAGGCTCCTTTGCGAATGGCATCGGTAAGAATTTTATTAATATAAATAACAATCGGAGCATCATCACTGCTATCTCCGGTTGGCTCATCGTCACGGCTTGTGTCAGTTACTTCAATATTCGCAAGGGCTTCTTCGTCAATACCTTCTAAGCCAAGGCCGCTAATGTCTTCTTCTAGTATTTTTTCTAAGGCTTTTAGTAGTTTATCGTCTTCGACTAGGATAGCTTCGGCATGTAAACCTAAACTAAACTGGAAGTCTTCAAGTGCGGCGATATTGGTTGGGTCTGATGTCGCAATATACAGGCGGTTACCGCGCTTAAAGAGTGGTAAGCATTTGTGTTTAGCAATGAGTTTCTTGTTTAAAAGCTCTTCAGCTATTGATGCTAGATCAAACTCGCTTAAATCGAGTAATGGCGTACCGTATTCTTCATAGCATAATTCAGCTATTTCACGTGCGGATAGCAATTTTGAATGAATTAAGGTGGTAACGAGCGAAACTTTTGTCTTACGAGATTGCGAAATCGAAGTCGTAATCTGTTCTTCTGTTAACAGGTTTTTTTTTATGAATAATGTGGAAAGACCAAGATTTAATCCCGCAGTCGACATGCTTATTTACCTTGCTAACATAATGATATTTTTAGGTTATGGTATAATTTTTTTATAGCCAAAGTAAAAAAAGGCAGCATAAGCTGCCTTCTTGTTCATTTAATCTTTAGTTTTAAGCACCAACACACTTACCTGGAGCGTAACTTTTAAGCAGTGTCGTAGCACATGTCCAAGCACCCTCAGTACTGCGTGTCAAAGTAATGGTTTTACCATTAAATTTTGCAGCGTTACCACCTTGAGCGGTACATACTATACTGCCACCAATTGCAGCCGTCGGAGCAGTTATGGCTACTAATGAACAATATGTCGTTGCAGGACCAACGCCAATAAAACCAGCTGTATTAACTGCCGTATTTGGAGTTTTACCTTCAACAGCCGCTTGTTCAAAGCCGACTTTACCAGATGTGATTTCTTGAAGTGCTGATGCAGCTTGTGAACGTACAGTGTAATCTTGGTAAGCAGGCAGTGCGATTGCAGCAAGAATACCGATAATTGCGACTACGATCATTAATTCGATAAGGGTGAAACCCTTAGCGTTTTTGATTTGGTTAATACCTTTCATTTTTCTCTCCGTAAAATAGGCTGTGGCAGTTTCAATCCTAGAGTTTTAGCACACTTGTTTATAGTTGAGTGTGCTAAATGGCAATCCATATGCCTAAGGCCTTACAGACACAAATATGTGACAATAATTGTCACGATGTCGTTTATGTCGTCGCTTGTGCATATTACTCATACCATAGTGTGCAATGATTTAAGTTTTATGTGTCCATGATGACAAGGTTTGTTAATTCTTTTTTCTAAAATGTGCTTTAGAGGGCTAAACCTATGAAACATTTTCAGTATAACAAGTTTTATAGTTTAGCCATCGCTATGTTTGTTATCCATTGGACAGTAAATTTCATCACTTATAGATAGCAACAAGCTACTTACTTTATTGTGTCAGTATTGCATTTCGGCTGAGCTGCAATGCTAGTGTAAACGCTCGTTTTATTAATCGGTAATATTAATATCACTAACAAGCCGTTGAATCAATGTTACGTGATTGATAAAAAATAGACGTTTTTTGCAACTTTAGTATTGCAGTACATGGCCGAAAGGCCAACTCGCCTACATTAGACGTTAGTATAAACCGCCTAAAAAAGGAATAGTTTTATGATACAAATTAAAAATAAATGTCTAAAAATGCTCTGCTTTCACATTTTCCGCACATTATACCCTATATGTTTTTTGACGTGCTAGGCATAGAGGAAAAATTATTTGACAAAAATGCAACAATGTCGGTTTATTGGCGCTTTTTCTGATAGCAGATGTGGCAGGTTTATACCCAAATTATTTCAACATCTCTGCTTTAACGTTGTCGCAGGGTAAAAACTAAAAGGCCTAGGTTCTAGAACGCTGCGCTGTTAGATGCTATAAAATCTTAGCAGCAAAGCTGTCCCTAGAAGCGCAGCGACCTAGCAGGACGCAGTCCGTTCTAGAACCTTTCAGCTCTAAGTATTAAGCCTTTAATCTCAATGATAAATCTAATGCTTTGACATGCTTAGTCAGGGCACCTACCGAAATATAATCAACGCCAGTTTGTGCGAAGGTGGCTAGGGTGTCTAACGTGACATTGCCTGAAACTTCTAACTTTGCGCCTTTAGCTTGATCTTTATAACGATTATTAAGGCTGACTGCGTCGACCATCATGGTGACGTCAAAGTTGTCGAGCATAATGATATCGGCTCCGCCATCAAGTGCTTGGGTGAGCTCATCAAGAGACTCTACTTCGACTTCTACCGGCTTGTTACCATCTAAAGCGCGCGCTGCTGTAATGGCTTGTGAGATGCCACCGCAAGCCATTATATGGTTTTCTTTGATTAAGAAGGCATCGAATAAACCAATGCGATGGTTTTTGCCGCCACCGCAGGTGACTGCGTACTTTTGGGCGGTGCGAAGACCTGGGATAGTTTTGCGGGTGTCGAGTAATTGAGTATGGGTGCCTGCAAGCTTATTAACGTACAGTTTGGTTAAGCTGGCTACCCCTGACAAGGTTTGAATGAAGTTCATTGCTGTACGTTCGCCAGTTAAAATAGCGCGTGCAGGGCCAGATAGTTCACATAACAATTGATTGGCTACAATTAAGTCACCGTCATCAACATGCCAATGCAGCACGACTTCACTACCCAGTTGATTAAATACTTGCTCTGCCCACGCTTTACCGCAAAACACCCCATCTTCGCGGGTGATTAACGCGCCGGAAACGTGTTTGTCTGCAGGGATAAGCTGAGCGGTAATATCAGCATTGAGCATATCGTGAATGGTATTATGGGCTGTGTGACCTAAGTCTTCATCAAGCGCTGTTTGCACTGCATGACGGATGTCGTTTTCTAACATAAGCAAAATCCTTGCTAAAGAGTGTAATAAGGCTAAACAGTATCTGCATTCAACGGAGTGTTTGTTACAGAATGCATTTGTTAAAGATTACCATAACTTGGCTAGATACTGACACTACCCAGTCGGCAATTTTCAGCATGGGTATGGCCGTTGAATACTGTTAAATTCAGATTGATAATGGTTAAATAACCTTAGCTTGGGATAATAAACGGTTATCGAACTGTCCTTTGAGCCGCTAACTGTGTTGCATTGACTTACAATAGACCAGCTACTGGCACTGCTAATGATAAGTGGCAGCACCTTGTTAACTAAGCAAATGACAAGTTTGATATCCAATAGGCCAATTATTCTCGTTTTGGCTTACAATCCTATTGTTAACTCTGGTTGAGGTTATGTCGTTATGTTTAAAGGATGAATATGGCAAAAGGCTTATTAAAACAAGGTTGGTTAGCCAGCGCTAGAAAGTGTATTTCGCCCCATTTTAATTCACGGCCAACAGATGAGGTGAGTTTGTTGGTGATACACAATATTAGTTTACCGGCGGGTTGTTTTGGCTTACCGCACATTGATGCACTTTTTCAATGCTGCTTAGATATTGAGGCTGACGACAGTTTTGCTGAGTTGGCAGGTTTGCAAGTTTCGGCACACTTTTTAATTCGCCGCGATGGTGAAGTGGTGCAGTATGTGAGTTGTGATGACAGAGCATGGCACGCTGGTATCTCTGAGTTTAACGGGCGTAAGGGCTGTAACGACTTTGCAATTGGTATTGAACTAGAAGGCACCGATAGTAGTGGTTATACCGATGAGCAATATCATCAATTAATGCTGTTAACATTTGAGTTAATGGCGCAGTATCCTATGATTAACGTAAATAATATTGTTGGCCATTGTGATATCGCACCAGGGCGTAAAACAGACCCAGGTTTTAGTTTTGATTGGTCTCGATATAAGCAAGCCATTGCCGTTGCTTAGGCTAGTCTTGTGGACATAACTGTTGTTGGTCGCATTTATTGATCTCATTTGCTGAGAGCATTTGTAGCCATCGCCCACGTAAAAACGGTTCTTTAATGGCGATAGCAACAACTGAATTGAAGTTAAAAGGATATTCATGGCGTTATTTTCATTATTAGTGGCAATTCTAGTTGAGCGTATGAAGCTTCTGCCGAGTGGTTGGCAGTTCGATAGTGTGATGACGCGTTACCAAAAGCAGTTTTGGGATAGCCAGTCGCTAAAATCACCATTCGGTGTGGTGATTGCCATCGTGTTGCCTGCTTTATTAGTGTTGTTGATCTGTTTTCTGCTTGATGGCATTTTTTTTGATTTATTGAGCTTGTTGTTTTGGGTGCTGATATCGATTATTTGCTTTAGTCACCAAACATTACGAATTGTGTTTAAACAGTATATTCAAGCGGCATGCCGCGGAGATGTACAAGCCTGTTACTGTTACGCTAGCGAGTTGGACTCTACAGAGCATTTGGATGTCGTGGACGAACAGGATTTAGGCCGCAAAGTGGGCCAAATGGTGGCGTGGATTAATTACCGCTATTACGGTGCTGTGGCGTTGTATTTGATATTTTTAGGCCCAGTAGGTGCAGTTTTATATTGTACAGTGCGTTTTTATAGTGAGTACAACAGTAAGAATAAGCTTGAAATGCCATTGGTCGACCGTTTACAAATGATATTTGATTGGTTGCCAAGCAGAGTGTTTAGTTTTGGTTATGTGTTAAGTGGTCAGTTTAGTTCAGGGTTAAGCGTTTGGCGACAATATGGTTTAAGTGTCAATACCGATGCTAAAACGATAGTGACCCATACTGCTGTTGCGGCAGAGTCTTTACCTGAAGTTGGAGATGCGCCGTTGAGTGTGCAATCTACCTTGGCATTACTGGCATTAAGTAAGCGTAACTTTGTATTACTGCTAACCATGGTTTCGGTATTAACCATTTTTGGATTTGTTAGTTAGACTCTAGGGCGCTACGCGGATAGTGCGCTAAGCGGATAGGGCGCTGCGCTTCTAGGGCGGACTTCGTCATGCTAGGACAGCTTTGCTGCTGAGATTCTAGGACAGCTTCGCTGCTGAGATTTTATAGCCTCTAGAAGCGTAGCGCTCTAGTTTCTAGGACTTTCGGGTAAATGGTCTGACCCCTTAAGCATAAATATCGGTTATGCTCTGGGCTTGAGCGTTTTAAACAAAGCGGTGTTCTTTTGTCGGTATGCTGATAACTAGACACGGCTTGTATGATTTGATAAAGTGCGCTCTCTCATATTAATTGGTAAGACCAATTGACAATTGCTTGTTTAGGGAGCAGAGCGCTACATGGCTTATATTAAGATTAACCAGCCAAAAATTTCTGATGTGATCATGGAGCAATTAGAGCGGATGATCCTAGAGGGCAGTTTGCAGCCTGGTCAGAAACTACCTCCTGAACGCGAACTCGCGGTGCAATTTGAAGTGTCTCGTCCTTCTTTACGTGAAGCGATTCAAAAATTAGAAGCTAAAGGGTTGCTCATGCGTCGTCAAGGCGGTGGCACCTATGTTAAAGAACAACTGTGGCAAAGCCTTGCCGATCCTATCGTTGAATTAATGCATAACGACTCTGAAAGTCAGTATGACTTACTCGAATTCCGTCACGCCACTGAAGGCATGATGGCGTATTATGCTGCGCTGCGCGGCACCGATTCGGATATGCAGAATATTCAAAAACGAATTATTGAAGTAGAAGCTGCGACGAATATTGAGGCTAAAGCTGCTGCCATTGTACGTTTTTATCGTGCGGTTGCTGAGGCATCACACAATGTTGCTATGTTGCATTTAGTATTAAGTTTAACCCCTGTGCTGCACAAAAATGTCGCACAAAATCTGGAGCTTTTAAGCATACGCGAAGAAGCTTCCACCATGGCAAATGATCACAGACGCGCGTTACTGGCTGCGATTATACGCCGGGACCCAGACGCTGCACGTGAAGCTTCGAATGAGCACCTAAGCTACATAGAAGAAGTCATGTTGTCAGTAAGGGAAGAAGACAGTCGGTTGCAACGTAGTTTGCGCCGTTTAAAGAGCGGCGTGTAGCACTTGTCACTTTGAATAAGAATACACTTTTGCTGTGTCAACAAGCAGCAAAAAGCCGAAATATAATCCGTATATAGAGAAGGACTGCGAGATGTCTGAAGATATGCTTCAAGATTTAGACCCATCAGAAACCCAAGAGTGGGTTGATGCTCTACAAGCTGTGTTAGAGCAAGAAGGGCCTGAACGTGCACACTTTTTACTCGAAAAATTAATCGACAAAGCTCGCCGTAACGGTACTCACTTACCGTATAACGCGACAACTGCGTATTTAAACACTATTCCAGCAGGCCAAGAGCCAAACATGCCTGGCAACCAAGAAATGGAACGCCGTATTCGGGCGATTATTCGTTGGAATGCTTTGGCTATGGTGTTACGTGGTTCTAAGAAAGATTTAGAGCTGGGTGGCCATATTTCAAGTTTCGCGTCTAGTGCGACAATTTACGATGTGTGTTTTAACCATTTCTTCCGTGCGCCTAATGAGCATGACGGTGGTGATTTGGTGTATTTCCAAGGTCATATTGCACCTGGTATTTATGCGCGTTCGTTCCTTGAAGGCCGTATTACTGAAGAACAAATGGCTAACTTCCGTCAAGAAGTTGATGGCAAAGGACTTTCTTCGTACCCACACCCTAAGTTAATGCCTACTTATTGGCAGTTCCCGACGGTATCGATGGGTCTTGGTCCTATTCAAGCGATTTACCAAGCGCGTTATTTAAAGTATTTAACTGACCGTGGTTTAAAAGATTGTTCTAAGCAGACTGTTTACTGTTTCTTAGGCGACGGTGAGTGTGATGAGCCAGAAGCATTAGGTGCTATTGGTTTAGCTGCTCGTGAAGAATTAGATAACTTAGTCTTTATCGTTAACTGTAACTTACAGCGTCTTGATGGTCCTGTACGTGGTAACGGTAAAATTATCCAAGAACTTGAAGGCGAATTCCGCGGCGCAGGCTGGGAAGTGGTTAAAGTGATTTGGGGACGCTATTGGGATCCGTTATTGGCTCGTGATACTAGCGGTAAATTATTACAGTTAATGGAAGAAACCGTAGACGGTGAATACCAAAACTGTAAAGCCAAAGGCGGCGCGTATACGCGTGAGCATTTCTTTGGTAAGTACCCTGAAACTGCCGAAATGGTTGCTAACATGTCAGATGATGACATTTGGCGTTTAAACCGTGGTGGTCATGATCCTGTTAAAGTTTACGCTGCACTTGAACATGCACAGAAAACTAAAGGTCGCCCAACCGTTATCTTAGCTAAAACCGTTAAAGGTTACGGTTTAGGTGATGCAGGCGAAGGTAAAAACATCGCTCACAACGTCAAGAAGATGGGCGCTGAATCTATTCGCTACTTCCGCGATCGTTTCAATATCCCGATCCCTGATGACCAGCTAGAAGATCTGCCTTTCTATCATCCTGGTCCAGACTCTGAAGAAGTGAAATACTTGAAGAGTCGTCGTGAAGCATTATTAGGTTATTTACCGCAACGTCGTGAAAAGTTCACTGAAGAGTTAGAAATTCCTTCATTGAAAATTTTTGATTCGATTTTGAAAGGCTCTAATGGCCGTGAAATTTCGTCAACCATGGCGTTTGTACGGGTATTAACCGCGTTATTGAAAGACAAGGGTATTGGTAAGCGTATTGTGCCGATTATTCCTGATGAAGCGCGTACTTTTGGTATGGAAGGTTTATTCCGTCAAGTGGGTATTTATGCTCACGAAGGCCAAAAATATATCCCACAAGATTCTGATCAAGTGGCGTACTACCGTGAAGATAAAACCGGTCAGGTTTTACAAGAAGGTATTAACGAATTAGGTGCAATGTCATCTTGGGTATCAGCTGCAACTAGCTACTCAGTCAATAACATGCCAACGATTCCGTTTTACATCTACTACTCTATGTTTGGTTTCCAACGTATTGGCGACATGGCATGGGCTGCTGGCGACATGCGCGCTCGTGGTTTCTTAGTCGGTGGTACTTCAGGCCGTACAACATTGAACGGCGAAGGTTTACAGCATCAAGATGGTCACAGCCACGTATTGGCTAACACTATTCCAAACTGTATCTCTTACGATCCAACTTACGGTTATGAAATTGCAGTTGTAGTACAAGATGGTATTCGTCGTATGTATGGCGAAAATCAAGAAGATATCTTCTTCTACCTAACCACAATGAACGAAAACTATGTTCAGCCAGAAATGCCAGCCGGTGCCGAAGAAGGTATTGTCAAAGGTATTTACAAGCTTGAAACAGTTGCCGGTAGTGGTAAAGGTAAAGTGCAGTTAATGGGTTGCGGTACGATACTTGAAGAAGTGCGTAAAGCAGCACAAGCATTAGCAAAAGACTTTGGCGTAAGCGCTGACGTATTCAGTGTAACTAGCTTTAACGAGTTAACTCGTGACGGCCAGGCTGCTGAGCGTTGGAACATGTTGCACCCAACAGCAAAACCTAAGCAAGCATATATTAGCCAAGTATTATCTGCAGACGCGCCAGCGATTGTGGCTACTGACTACATGAAGATATACGGCGAGCAATTACGTGCTTTCGTACCGACAGACTATAAAGTACTTGGTACTGATGGTTTTGGTCGTAGCGATAGCCGCGCAAACTTACGTCACCACTTTGAAGTAGACGCTAAGTTTATTGTTATTGCGGCACTGAAGTCTCTTGTTGATCGTAATGAAATGCCTGTTGATGTGTTGACTAAAGCCATCGCTGAATATGGTATTGATGCTGACAAGATTAACCCACAGTTCGCGTAAGGGGATACAAAATGGCTGAATTAAAAGAAGTTTTGGTTCCTAACATCGATACTGATGCAGTACAGGTTATTGAAATTTGTGCTGCGGTTGGTGATTATCTTGAAAAAGAAGCATCAATCATTACAGTTGAAAGTGATAAAGCGACCATGGACATTCCAGCACCTTTTGCTGGTACGTTAGCAGAATTAAAAATCGCTGTCGGTGATACCGTTTCTGAAGGTACCTTGATTGCGATGATGAGTGCAGCTAACGCTGCACCGGCTAAAGCCGAAGCAGCTGCGCCAGCACCTAAAGCTGAAGCGCCAGTGGCACAAGCAGCAGCTCCTGCACCAGTGACGCCAGTTGCCGCACCAAGTGTTGGTAGCTCAGAAGTGATTGAAGTAAAAGTACCTGATATCGGCGGAGACACAGACGTGTCAGTCATTGAAGTATTAGTTGCTGTTGGTGATAGCATTGACGTTGATACGGGGTTAATTACCTTAGAAACCGATAAAGCAACCATGGACGTACCGTCACCTAAAGCGGGTGTGGTTAAATCAATAACAGTGGCCGTTGGCGACAAAGTGTCTGAAGGTTCATTGGTTATCACGCTAGAAGTTGCCGGTTCTGCGCCTGTTGCAGCTGCACCTACTGCATCTGCGCCACAAACCGCTGCACCGGTTGCTCAAGCGGCTCAGGCTCCTGCAGCACAAGCCGCAACGACAACTCAAGTACAAGAAATTCATGTGCCTGATATTGGCGACGCCAATGATGTTGATATTATCGAAGTGTTGGTTTCTGTTGGTGATGAAATCACTGCAGATCAAGGGTTAATTACCCTTGAAACAGACAAAGCTACGATGGAAGTGCCAGCACCGTTTGCCGGTAAATTAGTGTCGTTAACGGTTAAAGTGGGCGATAAAGTGTCTCAAGGTAGCTTAATTGCGACCATTGAAACCACTAGCTCTGCACCAGTAGCGCAAGCTGCTCCTGCTCAAGCAGAACCCGCTCCAGCGGCAGCCGCGCCAACTATGGCGGCTAATCGTCCATCAACTCCACCAGTGCCGTTTCACCCAAGTGCTGCAGTGACTGCGTCAACTGGCGTTGTTCATGCTTCGCCTGCGGTACGTCGCTTAGCGCGTGAATTTGGTGTTGATTTAACCAAGGTTTCTGGTACTGGCCGTAAAGCGCGTATTTTGAAAGAAGACGTGCAAGCGTTTGTTAAATACGAATTATCACGCCCTAAAGCAACTGCTGCTACAGCGGTTTCTGGTGGTGCTGGTGGCTTAAACGTGATTGCAGCGCCTAAAGTTGATTTCAGTAAGTTTGGTGAAGTGGAAGAAATACCACTAAGCCGTATCCAGAAAATCTCTGGTCCTAACTTGCATCGCAACTGGGTAACCATTCCACATGTCACCCAGTTTGACGAAGCTGATATCACTGAGATGGAAGCATTCCGTAAGCAGCAGAACGACCTTGCCGCGAAGAAGAAAGCGGATTACAAGATCACTCCACTAGTGTTCATGATGAAAGCGGTCGCCAAAGCATTAGCTGAGTTCCCAGTGTTTAACTCTAGTTTGAGCCCTGATGGTGAGTCGCTTATTCAGAAGAAGTACTTCCACATTGGTGTTGCTGTTGATACGCCAAATGGCCTAATGGTTCCGGTGGTACGTGACGTTGATAAGAAAGGCATTGTTGAATTGTCGCGTGAGTTAACCGACATTTCTATCCGTGCTCGTGACGGCAAACTTAAGTCTGCTGACATGCAAGGTAGCTGTTTTACCATTTCAAGTTTAGGTGGTATTGGCGGTACGGCGTTTACGCCGATTGTTAACTACCCAGACGTGGCTATTTTAGGTGTATCAAAATCTGAAATTAAGCCAAAGTGGAATGGTAAAGAGTTTGAACCTAAATTAATGTTGCCGTTATCGTTGTCATATGACCATCGCGTTATTGATGGCGCAATGGCTGCACGCTTTAGTGTGACCTTGTCTGCGATACTATCAGACATTCGTACATTGATTTTATAACCACAAAGGTCGCTCATATGAGCGACCTTTTTATTGTGATCGGTTTCAAACAAATTGATTTGAGTATAAAATGCGCCCATCCCAATTTTTTAGTCCACAATTGAAAGAAATTGGAAGTGAAACGTAAGTTTCAAGCTGGCGACATCGACATTTGGGCCGATCCGTCTTTCACACGGAATGAACAAGATTAGAGGAAATCATGAGTAACGAAATCAAAACTCAAGTAGTCGTACTAGGAGCAGGCCCAGCAGGTTATTCTGCGGCGTTTCGTGCTGCTGACTTAGGCTTAGACACCATAATTGTTGAGCGTTTCAGTACCCTTGGTGGTGTGTGTCTAAACGTTGGTTGTATTCCTTCAAAAGCACTATTGCACGTAGCAAAAGTCATTGAAGAAGCCAAAATTGTTGCTGACCATGGTGTTGTTTTTGGTGAGCCAAAGATTGATTTAGACAAATTACGTAGCTTTAAAAATAAAGTCATTGGCCAATTAACAGGCGGTTTAGGCGGAATGTCTAAAATGCGTAAAGTTGATGTGGTTAATGGTTTTGGTAAGTTCACTGGCCCTAATAGCTTAGAAGTTACTGCTGAAGATGGCACTGTGACTGTTGTTCAGTTTGAACAAGCCATTATTGCAGCGGGTTCACGTCCAATTAAATTACCGTTTATTCCACATGACGACCCACGTATTTGGGACTCAACTGATGCACTAGAACTGAAAGAAGTGCCTGGTAAGTTATTAGTGATGGGTGGCGGTATTATTGGTCTAGAAATGGGTACTGTGTATTCATCTTTAGGCAGTAAAATTGACGTGGTTGAAATGTTTGACCAAGTTATTCCTGCTGCAGATAAAGACGTTGTCCGTGTATTCACTAAGCAAATCAAGAAGAAGTTTAACCTTATTCTTGAAACTAAAGTGACCGCAGTTGAAGCAAAAGACGACGGTATTTACGTAACAATGGAAGGCAAGAATGCACCTGCCGAACCTGTTCGTTACGATGCTGTTTTAGTCGCAATTGGTCGTTCGCCTAATGGTAAGTCTTTAGCTGCTGAAAAAGCAGGTGTGAATGTTGATGAACGTGGCTTTATTAACGTTGATAAGCAGTTACGCACTAACGTACCGCATATTTATGCTATCGGTGATATCGTTGGTCAGCCTATGTTGGCTCATAAAGGTGTGCATGAAGGTCATGTTGCTGCGGAAGTGATTTCGGGCATGAAGCACTACTTCGATCCTAAAGTGATTCCATCAATTGCTTATACTAATCCTGAAGTAGCATGGGTCGGTTTAACTGAGAAAGAAGCGAAAGAGCAAGGTATTGCTTACGAAACCGCGACTTTCCCTTGGGCTGCAAGTGGCCGTGCAATCGCTTCAGATTGCAGTGAAGGTATGACTAAGTTAATTTTCGACAAAGAGACTCATCGCGTGATCGGTGGTGCTATTGTTGGATCTAACGGCGGTGAATTATTAGGTGAAATTGGCCTAGCAATTGAAATGGGTTGTGATGCTGAAGATATCGCATTAACGATTCATGCTCACCCAACATTACATGAGTCTGTAGGCTTAGCGGCTGAAATGTATGAAGGTTCAATTACTGACTTACCTAACCCTAAAGCGGTTAAGAAGAAGTAACTTACACTGACTAAATAGCCTTAAAAAAGCATTCCATTTTGGGGTGCTTTTTTTTGTCTTTTTTCTGATATTTTAGGCTAGTCTTAATGATTAATATGTGTGAGTTATATTACGTTATAGGGCATTTCACAACATGTTGATTTAGCAGAATAGAAAGCGAATCGAATAATGATTCAATCGGGGGTGACTTTCCTACTAAAATAATGTTAAAACATTAATATTACTTATAAAAATCGCATTCAAGTCGTTAACAATAAAAATAAGTGATATTAACTTTTTTGGCTAGTAACCGATCCATCACAACACCAAGATGATTAATGTGTCGATGATGATAAGCCTGTTTTTTGCTACGTGTGGGGCTTGCCTGCATTTGATCACGTAAAGGATAAACTGAATTTATGACCAGAGCAGTATTGGTGAGCCTAGGCTGTTTTATATTGTCTTTATTTACTGTATTGCCTGCGTGTAGTGCAGACATTGTTCAGCGAGTCTTTAACGCCAAAGATGGCTTAGCTAATGCGACGATTCAAGACATTAGTTTTGACCGTTATGGTTATGTTTGGCTGGCGACTCAGCAAGGTCTTTATCGCGTTAGTAATAGTAAAGTAAGGCGTATTGATAAAGTGGGTTTTGATTCGGTACTTGATGACGAACTGATTACAACAGTAGTTAATTCTGGCCAAGACCATTTACTTGTTGGCACTAATTCCTCGCTATATCTTTACAGTATTTTAGATAATCACTTCAGTTTATTGCTTAAACCTGAAGATAATGATGCGACTAATATCAATAACAGTATTCGCGTGGCGGCAACTCAGCGCCAGCTTGATGGACGATTGCTGATACTCGCTTATTCTGGTCAAGTGTATTATTTTGATGATGCTTCTCAGCAATTGTCTTTATCTCCAAGTCATTCTTTAGACCATAATTTACCTTGGCGCAATGCGCTTGAATTGCACAATTCCCAGTATTTGTTTTCAACTAATCACGAGCTTCAACTTCACCAAGCCGATGGTAGCTTCATTGGTCTATTTTCGTTGTCTGATAAAAATGATTCCATCAGGAAGTTGTTTCAAGATAGACAACAACGAGTGTGGATGCTGACATCGAAAGGTTTATTTAAGGTCAATACCGAAACGCTTACGGTGCAATCTGTGCCTGAGATTCCCTATTATGTTGACCAAATGGAGCAAGATCTTAATGGTGACTTGTGGATTTCAAGCCGAGCAGGATTGATTTTTTGGAGTCCAGAAAACAACAAGTTAACCGTATACCATGACGAGCTTAAACAGCGAGCTAATATTGATTACATTCATGATATGGCGGTGGATTCTGAAGGTTTACTGTGGGTTGGTGGCTCTGGTGATGGGTTAGCGGTGATAGCGGGTAAACCTCATTTTTTAATTGAAGATTATTCTAAAAAGCCGCCTTATCAACTTGATAATGAAATGGTGTGGTCGGTATACAGCGAAGGCGATAAGGTGTGGCTAGGCACCGATGGTGGTTTGTCTGTCGTTAACACTCAGAGCCAAACCTCAACCATGGTCATCCCCAAAGGATTTGAACTGAGTGACAGTATTTATCGAATTGAGTCTTTAAACGCACATCATCTTGTGTTGGCCACGACCAGTGGCTTATATGTTGTTAATAAATTGACTAATGCCAGTACCGACTTTGCGACATGGAGTGGTGGTAAAGAGTCACTGGACGATAGAATCGTCATTGGGATTTATCGTGACGAGTTACTGAGTGATGTGATTTGGTTTACCACCACTAAAGGATTGTATTATTGGCAAGATGGTAATACTTATTTGACGTTACAAGTTTTATCAGATGGCCAGCAGTCATTAAGTCATACGCTATATAAAGCCTTATTAAGGGATGATGCTGATCATTTATGGATTAGTGGCAGTAAACATTTTGGCTATTTAACCACTGTGGGTGAGTATATTTCTAAAGTGGATGTATTTGCTGATTTTACAAATGTCCCAACCATGAATAGTCTTATGCAAGTGGCGCCGGGGGTTATATGGCTAGGCACGTCCCAGCAAGGTATATATCAATTCAATACTCAAACCGATGAGCTTATTTCGCTGGATCAACAGTGGAAGATCGATTGTAAAGTGGTGTTCTTTTTACAGGACACTGAAACAGACCATATTGTTGGCTGTGCCAGTGCCATTATTAAGGTTAATAAGGCGACAGGTAAAGTCAGTTCGTTTAGCCATAAAGACGGTTTTATTTCCGATGAATTTAATGAGTCGGCAAAGTTTTATGACCCTGCAAAAGGCTTTTTTGTGGGTACGCCAGACGGAGCGATGTTAATCGACCTCGATAAACTGGCGCCGCGGACTGTAAATGACAAAGTGATACTTGAATCTGTGTCGGTGTTTTATGAAAACAATACCGAGGTTTATCTCATTCCAAGTCAATTGTCGCAAGTCGAACCGGGTGCCAGCTTAATTAGCTTTCAAATTGCCGTGCTCGATTACCTTGATGATAAGCCAATGACCATACAGTATCGTTTGGTCAAAGATGGCGCAGACTCTGGCAATTACGTGTTATTAGAAGGCCAGTCACAGATTAATATTACCGGTTTAAGCGCTGGGTCGTATGCACTTGAGCTTTTATATAAAAGAAATGGCGTGTGGTCGAATGAGCCATTTCAATATCGATTTACTGTAAAGCAGTTTTGGTGGCGCTCACAACAATTTAAAGGCGCATTGATTTTTAGCATATTACTGATAGCCGCCATTATATTGTTATATAGACAGCGGCAAATTCATCGGTTTAAGCAAATGAATCATGCTTTGGTTGAAAGTGATGAACGCCTACGTCAATCGTTAAAAGGCAGCGATTCGGACCTATGGGAGTGGCATAAATCAACACAAGTGCTGTCACTCGATAATCGCGGTGGTGTATTAGGACCAGAGCAGCAGATTGACGTTAAACTAGAAGATATCCCAATTCATCAAGACGATGTTGAGAGAATCACATCTGTTTGGCAGGACCTTGTTAACGGTAACGTCGAGATGATTGATGCCGAGTATCGATATCGTAATCAGCATGATCATCAGTGGCATTGGTTACGCATTAAAGGCCGTGCTATTGAGGTAGATCTTAACAATGGAAGATTAATTTATGCTGCAGGGATGTATACCGACATCACTCAACAAAAAACCCTTGAAAGTGAGGTTAATTTATTAGCCCAAGCATTTGAAAACACTTCCGAAGGCATGTTGATATTAGACATGAAAAAGAACATCAAAATTAGCAATGCTGCGGCTAATTTAATTCTAGCGGCTAAAAAGAGTGATTTGGCCGGCACACCTTTTTCCGACTTAGTGTTTGAGACCGTAGAACCTTTTGATATGGACGATGTGTTCGATAAGGAGCGCTTTTGGACCGGAGAATGTGAATTTAATTGTAGTGATGGTAGCCGATGCCCTGTTTGGATCAATGTATCGACCATGTTCAATATGAATGGTTCGGCATTACATTATGTGGTGGTGTTTTCTGATATCACTGAGCGTAAGCATAATGAGTTACATCTGCGCCGCTTAGCAAACAATGACATGTTAACCGGCTTAGCTAATCGAGCGATGTTTTCGCGCCGATTGGGCCAGGTTATTGAAATAGCAAAACAGCACAAAGAAACCCTAGCGTTATTGTTTTTAGATCTCGACAGATTTAAACATGTTAACGACTCATACGGTCACAGTATGGGTGATGCATTACTCGTTGAAGCTGCAAGTCGACTACAGTCTTGTTTGTCTGAAGAACATTTATTGTGTCGTTTTGGTGGTGATGAGTTTGTTATTTTGCTGCGTGATGCAAAAGACGTCGACACCATTAACCACATTGCCAAACAGTTATTAAAACAAATCGAAACGCCTTTTAAATTATACGGTCGAGAATTTTTTATTTCGACCAGCATTGGTATCAGCATTTGGTCTGGCGATGATCAAACGCCAGAAACCTTGATTAAAAACGCCGATTTAGCCATGTACCATGCTAAAGAAGAGGGCCGTGGTAATTTTCAATATTATTCAGCAGAACGGAATGCAGAAGCCTTATATCACTTACGCATAGAGGCTGATTTGCATCGAGCGATACTGTGCAATGAATTTGAATTGTATTACCAGCCTCAGATAGATGTTAACCAACAAAATAGTATTGTTGGCGTTGAAGCGTTAATTCGTTGGAAACACCCAAAAGATGGCATGGTTAACCCCGATGTGTTTATAGGTATTGCAGAATCCTGTGGTTTGATTGTTGAGATTGATCGTTGGGTGCTAACTCAAGCTTGTCTCGACGGTGCAGATTGGCATCAGCGATACCAAAGCGACATAAAAGTGTCGGTTAATGTGTCTGCAATGCATTTCAGACAGCCAGACTTTATCGACTTTTTAACCGCAACATTACATCAAACTGGCATGCCTGCTAAATGTTTGTCGGTAGAAATTACCGAAGGCGTATTGATGAAAGAAATTGCTATCGCCAGCCAGCATTTACTCGCGTTAGAGCAGTTAGGTATTGATGTTGCTATAGATGATTTTGGTACAGGTTATTCGTCGCTTGCGTATTTACGTTCATTCCAAGTCAATATTCTGAAAATAGATCGCTCGTTTTTAATTCATATTGACAACCATCAAGCCGATCAAGCCATTGTGAGCAGTATTATTGAATTAGCACGTAACCTATCGCTTGAAGTCGTGGCTGAAGGTGTTGAAACATCTGAACAACTTGCACAAGTCGTTAAGCGTGGTTGTCATATTATTCAGGGATATTATTTTGCCAAGCCGATGCCCAAAGCCGAACTTGAGCTCGATATTAAGCGACAAATGGCGATTAATGAATGATGAGTTCATTAGTGATGCCAGGGTAATCTTGTTGCTGCTATCCATTAGTATGGGTATTGATTAAATTTTGTTAGAATAAGTTGTTTTTACTTACTTTCGGAATGATTTATGCAACAAATTTTGCGCCTTAACTTACCTACCTGGTTTTTGGCTAGCTGTATTTGCTTTAGCCTAGTAGTGCAACCTGTCTATGCTGCAAAAAAAGCCGCTAAAGAAAGGCCCACTATTGGCTTAGTGCTGAGTGGTGGCGGCGCAAAAGGTGCTGCTCATATTGGTGTGTTGAAAGTACTTGAAAAATATCATATTCCTGTTGATTACATTGCGGGTACCAGTATTGGTGCTTATGTTGCTGGCATGTACGCGTTAGGCTATAACGCCGATCAAATAGAAGAAATAATGCTTAGTGGTGAGTGGTCTAAAGGCTACTCAGACACCATTCCGCGCGATAAATTAAGCTACCGTGATAAACAGCAACGAGATCAGTTTAATATTCCTCTGACCGTGGGTTATAACAATAATAGCTTAACCTCACCTAGTGGTTTGTTACGTGGCCAAAGCATGTCTCAATTACTGCGCCACTCCACTGGGTTAGTTGAACAGTTTGGTGACTTTGATGAACTCGCGATTCCGTACCGAGCGGTGGCGACGGATTTAGCAACCAGTGAAGCAGTGGTGTTATCCAGCGGCAGTGTAGTACAAGCCATGCAAGCATCTGCCACCGTTCCAGGTGCATTGCAGCCAGCATTGATTAACGGTCGTTTACTGGTTGATGGCGGAATTGCCAATAATATGCCTATCGATGTGGTAAAAGCCATGGGGGCAGATATCATCATTGCCGTCGATATTGGTTCCGCACTGACCAAACAAGAACATTTAGACAGTACCATTGCGGTTTTAGAGCAGCTTTCAACTATTTTGACTCAAGCGAGCACAGCTCGCCAAAAAACCTTACTGACGTCTAGCGATATCCTCATTCGTCCCGCCATTGATAGCCTAAGCACCACTGATTTTTCAATCATGCCATTAGCGCTCAAATTAGGTGAAAATGCCGCCAATTTAGAGTTAGTGAAGCTGGAAGCGCTTGGTATTAGTGAGCAAGACTATTTAGCTTATCAAGCGGATAAATTACAACAAAGTTTACTGTGGATCGATCCGCTTAAAAAACCCATTTATAAAATTGCTTTCGACAATCAATCAAAAGTCAGTGAAAAATTACTGCGTGAGCGTTTAGGGATTACCGAAGGCGTTGTACTGACCAAAGAAGAGTTAAATTTAGCGTTAAATCGAGTGTATTCACTGAATAAATTCGAGCGTGTCGATGCCGAGTTTGAAGATGTTGAACAAGGCCGAATTTTAACTATTACCACCAGAGCCAAATCATGGGGGCCGAATTACTTTCAAGCAGGCTTTAACTGGGAAGATGATTTCACCTTAGATTCGGCTATTACACTCAGTTTGGCTTACACCATGACCGACTTAACTGAAAATGGTGGTGAGTGGCGTAACGAATTAGAACTGGGGTATAAAAAGTTAGTCGGCACTGAGTTTTATCAACCATTAGACCGTGATCAAACATTTTATAGCCTAGCGCGATTCCAGTATGAAATGAAAGATTGGGATTTAATTGATCAAGATAGCCGTTATGTAGAACTCGAAAATAATGTTGCTCAAATCGTTTTAGGTATCGGCTATAACTTTGATTCAGATGGTATTATCGAATTAGGCTTTGTCGGCGAAGATGGTCGGGTTAGCAGTGAATTTGGCTCGGTTGATTCACTAGATTATCATTCCACGGGTGGCTATTTAAAAGTGGCCTACGACAGCCTAAACAGCATTAGCTTCCCGACGGAAGGTAATCGAATTACCTTTGTCAGCTACTTAAGAGATGAATCCTACAATGGACTAAGCAATGTCGATACGACTTTTAGTGATGACTTAGCATGGCAATTTGAAGCGGATTGGAAGGGGGCGTTGAAACTCGGAAATCACGCCATTGTAGGTAAGATGGAACTGGCAACTGTTGAGAATGACGGTAACTTTACCTTGCATGTGGCAGATTTAGGCGGCTTCTTGAATTTGTCGGGTTTCCGTAAAGACACCTTAATTGGTGCACATAAAGTGTTTGGAGCCGTGATTTATCAATATGATCTCGGCCGTGATGTACTGATCACCGACTTGCCTTTGTATTTAGGCACCAGTCTTGAAGCCGGTAATGTGTGGTTTGATCGTGATGATGTCGATTTAGATGATTTGATTTACGCCAGTAGTTTGTATTTAGGTACTGATACCGACTGGGGTCCGGCAGCATTAGGTTTTGGTTTTACCGATCGCGGTGAAACAGCATTCTATTTGTTTGTCGGTAAAAACTTTTAGGCAGTCTACTAAGCCAAAAGCCAAAAGCCTAGAGGCTTACGAGCTAAAAGCCTAGAGGCTAGAGCGCTTCGCTGCTAGAGGCTATAAAATCTTGGTGACGAGCGGTGGCAAGCGATGACGAGAGATAACAATCGAGCTAAAAGCCTAGTGGCTAGAGCGCTTCGCTGCTAGAGGCTATAAAATCTTGGTGACGAGCGGTGGCAAGCGATGACGAGAGATAACAATCGAGCTAAAAGCCTAGTGGCTAGAGCGCTACGCGGCTAGAGGCTATAAAATCTTGGTGACGGGCGGTGGCAAGCGATGACGAGAGATAACAATCGAGCCAAAAGCCTAGTGGCTAGAGCGCTTCGCTGCTAGAGGCTATAAAATCTTGGTGACGGGCGGTGGCAAGCGATGACGAGAGATAACAATCGAGCTAAAAGCTAAAAGCTAAAAGCCTAGAGGCTAGGACGCTTCGCTGCTAGAGGCTATAAAATCTTGGTGACGAGCGGTGGCAAGCGATGATGAGAGATAACAATCGAGCCAAAAGCCTAGAGTGCCCTATCCGTGAGCGCAGCGTTCGCTGTTATCGCTTGTTATCGTCCTCGCAGCGTAGCTGTCCCTAGCAGGACGAAGTCCGCTCTAGAAGCGCAGCGGACTATCCGCGTAGCGGTCTAGGACCTTAGCAGCGTAGCGGCCTAGGCCTCTAGCAGCGCGGGTAATAATCCTGCGTGAGCTAGCTGATGATGGGCAATCACCCATTTAGCTTGTGTAGCAGTGTGAGGCGCAGGAATTGCCACGGTTTGCATACTGGCTGCCCGCGCGGCGATTAAGCCATTAAACGAATCTTCAATTGCGATACATTGTCCCGGTGCGATGCCCAACCCTTTAGCACAATTTAAATATACCTCAGGATGTGGTTTACCATAATCGAGATTTTCAGCGGACTCAATCGCATCAAAATAATGGCCAATATCGAGTTTACGCAGCACGGCTTCAATAATTAATGACGATGACGAGGTGGCTAACCCTATTTTAAGCCCTAAACGTTTGCACGCCTCTAGCGACTCAATAACGCCTCGCATCGGTTCACCATTGGCTTTTATTTGGCTTACCACTTCATTAACGATGGTATTCGCTGTAGCTGTATTGTCGTAATTCGGCCAAGGAAAACGTTGGTACCAATAGCTAACAACATGATCAATACGCAAGCCTGTGGTTTGTTCTACTTCTTCAAGACTGAGGTTAAGCCCAAAGCTATTTAGCACCGTCAGCTCGGCTAACTGCCAAGCCGGTTCGGAATCGATTAAAATTCCATCCATATCAAAAATAACGGCTTTTATTTGGTTTGACACAATACTGACTCCATAAACGGCACAACGTAAAGTGTTAATTATTACGTTGTTGTTGATTAGACACAATCAAAACACACTTTTTAAAAAATATTTCATCTAAAAAAGGGGATATCTTTTTGTATATAGTTTAATCAGTGGGTGCTGTATAAGTTAATGTATTTAAATGTTTTTCCGTCTGTTTCAAACTATTGTCTAATTTTATTTTATTCAACTTAGCGCTAAATTGATTTTTAGGTTGATAAATCGCGTTGATTTCATACCTCTGAGAGTGTGAGCTGATTCATACTTTTATAAAGCTGTAGTATACTGGAGGTCGGATTTCAAGCCCGAACCAGTGGAATTATCAGCGTAACCATAGTGGCGCTGAGTTTCGCCGTTAGGCGCCAAACAAAGAGGAATGTTGCCGTGCTAGAAGCATATCGTAAACACGTCGCAGAACGTGCTGCAGAGGGCGTAGTCCCTAAGCCATTAAATGCACAACAAGTGGCTGAACTGGTTAAGTTATTTGAAACACCACCAGCAGGTGAAGAGGCGTTCATCCTCGACTTGCTCGAAAATCGTATTCCACCAGGAGTAGACGAAGCTGCTTACGTTAAAGCCGCTTTCCTTGATGCAGTCGCTAAAGGCACTGTGTCATCTCCTATCTTAAGCGCAGAACACGCTGTTAAACTGCTTGGCACCATGCAAGGCGGTTACAACATTGAGCCGCTAATTGACCAACTAGATAATGCAGCACTAGCACCTCTATCTGTTAAAGCACTTTCAAATACATTGTTGATGTTTGATTCATACCACGATGTTGTTGAAAAAATGCAAGCGGGTAATGACTTTGCTAAGCAAGTTGTCGACGCTTGGGCCAATGCTGACTGGTTCTTAAACCGTCCAAAATTGGCTGACAAAGTATCATTAACAGTGTTTAAAGTGTCTGGTGAAACCAACACTGATGACTTGTCTCCAGCGCCAGATGCATGGTCTCGTCCAGATATTCCATTACACGCATTAGCAATGCTAAAAAATGCGCGTGACGGTATTGTGCCTGATGAATCAGGTGTTGTTGGCCCAATCAAAGAAATCGAAGCGTTAAAAACTAAAGGTTTTCCTTTAGTTTACGTTGGCGATGTTGTTGGTACGGGTTCTTCACGTAAATCTGCCACTAACTCAGTGTTATGGTTTATGGGTGATGACATTCCTTTTGTGCCTAACAAGCGTGCTGGTGGCTTCTGTCTAGGTAACAAAATTGCGCCTATTTTCTTCAACACCATGGAAGATGCGGGTGCATTACCGATCGAACTCAACGTTGATCAAATGGAGACCGGTGATGTGATCGATATCTACCCTTATGAAGGTGTAGTTAAGCGTCACGGCACTGATGAAGTGATCTCTACATTTGAGCTTAAAACCGAAGTATTGTTAGATGAAGTTCGTGCTGGTGGTCGTATTCCGTTGATCATTGGTCGTGGCCTTACTGACCGTGCGCGTGAAACCTTAGGTCTTGAAGCATCGAAAGTATTCGTTCGTCCACAAGATATCGCCGCTTCTGATAAAGGTTATACTTTAGCTCAGAAAATGGTTGGTAAAGCGTGTGGCGTATCAGGTGTTCGTCCTGGTCAATACTGCGAACCTAAGATGACCTCTGTAGGTTCACAAGACACTACCGGCCCTATGACACGTGATGAGTTAAAAGACTTAGCATGTTTAGGCTTTAGTGCTGATTTAACCATGCAGTCATTCTGTCACACTGCGGCTTATCCAAAGCCAGTTGATGTAACGACTCACCACACACTACCGGATTTCATTATGAACCGTGGTGGTGTTGCTTTACGTCCAGGTGACGGGGTTATTCACTCGTGGTTAAACCGTATGTTACTACCAGATACCGTAGGTACTGGTGGTGATTCACATACTCGTTTCCCTATTGGTATTTCGTTCCCTGCCGGTTCTGGTTTAGTGGCGTTTGCTGCTGCAACAGGTGTCATGCCTCTTGATATGCCTGAATCAGTGCTAGTGCGCTTTAAAGGCGAAATGCAACCCGGTATTACCTTACGTGATTTAGTCCATGCTATCCCATTAAAAGCCATTGAAATGGGTCTGCTAACGGTTGAGAAGAAAGGCAAAATCAACGCTTTCTCTGGCCGCGTATTAGAAATCGAAGGTCTTGAAAAACTTAAAGTTGAACAAGCATTCGAATTATCTGATGCATCTGCTGAGCGTTCAGCTGCAGGTTGTAGCATTAAGCTAGACAAAGAACCAATCATTGAATATCTAACCTCTAACATCGTGATGTTAAAGTGGATGATTGCTGAAGGTTATGGCGATCGTCGTACGATTGAACGTCGTATTACTGCGATGCAAGAGTGGATTGCCAAGCCAGAGTTGATGGAAGCAGATAAAGATGCAGAATATGCTGAAATTATCGAAATCAACTTAAACGACATCAAAGAACCAATCCTTTGTGCACCAAACGATCCTGATGATGCAGTATTATTATCAAGCGTTGCACAAACTAAGATTGACGAAGTGTTTGTTGGTTCTTGTATGACTAACATCGGTCACTTCCGTGCTACCGGTAAGATGTTAGAAAAGTTTGCTACTACGCTACCAACTCGTTTATGGATTGCACCACCAACTAAGATGGACCGCGATCAATTAACTGAAGAAGGTTACTACTCAATCTTCGGCCGTGTTGGTGCTCGCATCGAGATACCTGGTTGTTCTCTATGTATGGGTAACCAAGCACGTGTTGCAGAAGGTGCTACTGTAGTATCAACTTCTACACGTAACTTCCCTAACCGTTTAGGTACTGGCGCAAACGTATACTTAGCATCAGCTGAGTTAGCAGCAGTAGCAGCGTTATTGGGTCGTTTACCTTCAGCAGAAGAGTATCAAGAATACGCTAAAGAATTAGATGCAACAGCAGCTGATACTTACCGTTACTTGAACTTCGACCAAATCGATTCTTACACTAAGAAAGCCGACAGCGTGATTTTCCAAGCCGCGCTTTAAGCTTAAACGAGTTAACAATTGATCAAAAATGCCAGCAGAAATGCTGGCATTTTTATTTGGTGTTTAGTTATGTAGGATTAGATATTGCTTTGTTAGAATGTAATATTTAGCAATAAGATAATTTACGGTGAGCCTGTCAAAACATACAGTTATGTTTCTTTCTTTAACTTATGCCAATGGTGACCAAGCAGGATTTTACTAACATTTCCTTTTGCTTGATATGATGCATAAAGGATGTACATAAAGCCAAACATACCGCCCATAATAATGCTCAAAAATCCATAAATTGCCCCTTTCAGTTTCGATTCTTCACGCCAAAACACCCATGAACATAAAATGAATAAGTGAATTAAAAAATCAGTATTAAACTGCTGGCGCCAAGGATTACCTAAAAATAAATCCCCAAAATAGATAGCGGGCCAATTAGGACCGGCTTGTACGATAGCGTAAGCCGTTATGCTCATAATTAATATCCATGATATTAACAATGCCACTCTAAAATTAGTCATCGCTTTTACTCTTTGTTGTGTGTGTAAACTATATTGATATTTACATGTAATAAAAGCGATTACCTCAGAGGTAATGTTCATTGATTTAAATCGCGGTAACATAGTCCTATAAAACGTTAGCAAGGGTCATCATGAATAAATTTGGTCAGCAGTTACGCTTTTGGCGTACTAGTCGTCGTTTGAGCCAACTCGATTTAGCATTAGAAGCAAATGTAAGTACTAAGCATATTAGTTTTATTGAAACGGGTCGCGCCAAACCCAGTAAAGAAATGGTCATGAACTTGTGTGAAGTACTTAGTTTGCCCTTAAGAAACCGTAATGAACTGATCACGTTAGCAGGCTTTGCTGAACAATATGTACGTACGCCACTGAGTGATAATAAAAAAGTGGAAGTGGCGAGTATTCTTGAGCTTATAGTCGCCAAACATGAACCATTCCCAGCTATTGTGGTTGATTGGTACTGGAATGTCGTGATCCGCAATAAAGGCTTTGATAAATTAATTGCCTTAATGGAGGCTGAAAACCCGCAATGTATCTGGTTGGATAATATTGCTCACTGGCTAATGCACCCTAATGGTTTACGTCATGTGATGACCAACTGGCAGGAAGTGGCTAAAACCACTTTACAACGCTTGAATCTGGAGAATCAATACGCCCCTAAACGTCATGATGAATTGATCCAATCTTTATATCAATATCCTGGCGTAGCGAATTTATTAGCGGATAAAACACTTATCGTGTCGACTGAACCTTTTATCTATTTAGACATAGTGGTCTCTGGTAAAACGCTGCGCTTTTTAACTACATTGACTTCATTTGGTACGCCGTTAGACATAACTGCCTCGGAATTGTTGATGGAGCATTACTATCCTGCAAATGCACAAACAGAGCAATTTCTAAAAAGCCTGTAGAAGAGTCGATCGCTTGATAATGTCACTTTTTAGATTTATTTTATGAGGCTAATGCTAAATAACATCAATGGTGTGTGCAGGGCAACAATATAACAATTTATGTTCAGAGCAGGTATTCTCTCAGCCGCGACCTAGCTTTAGATATGGCCCGATGAAAAATCTCGGAAATGATGGAAATGATAGTTGAAATAAATCATCTGGGATAACGATGTGAGTTTAATAATGTTGATATTCATTTACATATCAGCTGCAGGTAATTGATACTATTAAGCTTAAGGATGTTGAAGACTCTTTACAACAGAATGCGTCAGCCTGGCAGACCTTTAACGTACATCCTTGTGCTTCAAGGCATTCTAGTTATCAGAGTCAGGCTATCTTTTACTGTAAAAAAGTCGTTATTTATTGTCCTGTCATCACGGCATTCGTGAATCTGTCCATATCAGATGTACCATCGGAAGCGTTAGCATTTTCACTCTTTATTGAAAAATGGGCCGAAGCCGATGACAAGCGACGTTAAATTAAATGCTGACATTTTTGGGATGTAAAATCATTTATTTGTTCTTCGAATGCCATTTCCCCGATAAGATCATAATATAAACTCCGATGGTTATTATGCCCAACATAAGACCGATAAAAGGATCTGTACTTCCGATAAGTAAAGACATACCAAATGAAACCCCAAGGCATAAGGTTACAGCACTCAGTTTTGCCTGAGTAAGCTTGTGGTTAAATTTCATTTATATCACCTCTTCCTATGAGTTTACCGATGGCAAATTTAAACATATAAAAGTGCTTTCGCACAGCATAGAATGCTTGTTCCGAGTATGGAACAATATAGTTGTACTTAAAGGATAACGTTTATAGTAATTATGATATCTATGGTTTCATCCCCATTCCTGAAGTTGATTCTAAAATAGCAGTCCAAAAATTCAATTTAACCAATTGCCAGTCGCAGGTCATCGTGTAGATAATTCAACGAGACGCCGACTCTTGATGTAAAAATTAGCATCCATGTGGACGTATCCAAAACCTCCATGCTTTGGATACTCGCAGACTCATCTAAATCTGTGATTTTTATCTCTTCGATTAACGTTATTTATGGTTGTCAGTTATTTAAAGTTTAGAACTGATTAAACTCTTTCAGGTTTCATATTATTGAGGATGTTGAAGAAAATAGCGTGAAGCTCACATGGATGTGAGCTTAGCGTTAGAGGGGAAGGGACGCCCCATCTGAAGCGTTAGCATTTTTGAATAAGTCCGAAGAACACGAAAATGGGGTCAAAAGCTGGATAAATTTCCGTCGCAATTTTTCGCTGCTGTTGTTTGGTTAAATAGCGAAAATGTTGCCGGAACGGCAGGGGTGATCCAAGAGGGGATTGCTGTTGATCCCCTTTTGGCCGGTGCAGGGTGGAACCTTGCGATCTTAATTCAAACGAAGTTTGAAAAATCCGGCGTGGGCGAGGCGCTACGACCTTAGTGGCCGTATGCCATCAGGGATAAGTGCTAAGCATAACGAAACACCTGGATCCCGGCTCAAAAGCATTGCCGGGATGACGAGGTTAATGAGATTTATTTGGATTAAATTTATTGCCAGAAATGCAACTTTAGCACTTGGTTTGGTGTGGGCGAAGCGCCACGACGTTAGTGGCTGCAGGCCATTGTTAATACGAGTTAACTAAGTTCATCATTCAACAATGCCAGCAAAATAGCTGGCACTTATAGTAGAGTCATTTAACGTTTTCGAATGATAACAACATCCTTTTGATGAACGTTATTAACATTAACGACGCGATATGCCGCTGGTTTAACAACGACCACTTTAGTTACCGTCTTTTTATTAGTAGGCGCTTTTGCGTGTCCATGATGAGCTCGTGGGGCACAAGCACTCAAGCTTATAATTGCTAATCCGACCAATAACACTTTAATCATAGGAAATTGAATTGACTGTTTCATACACACCTCGATACGAGTGAAGACTATGACTAAGCATAATCGTTTGAGTGTCAATTGCTGATCGCGATGAGTAAAGTTATGCAAATATAGTATTGAAATCAACGTCTATCGTTAAAGCGTACCGTCATCATGAATACTTAATATTCATCGAAATCAGAGGCTCGCGTGAGCCTTTCTCTGCCCGCAATCGGGCTAAATACTGTTGCCATAATTCAGTTTGATTACTGCACAGGTTATGTAGCACCTGCCAAGAATACAAGCCAGTATCATGACCATCATCAAAGGTAATTTTTACCGCATAATGACCAACAGGTTCGAGCGCTTTGATATTTACAGCTTTCTTATGGGTAACCAATATTGGGTCGCCATGACGTTGCACTTCAGCCGATGGCGAGAAGACTCGGAGCATTTCACAACTGATGTTGTAAGTTTGGTCGTTATCAAAGGTCACTTCGAGTAACTTAGATTGACGCTTAAGCTTAATGCCGGTGACGGTAGGCGTTGATTGGGTCATGGGAATACCTATAAAAAAAAGGATTAACGCTAAATCGCAGATTATCATCATACGCGATTTTGCTGTTAATCCTATTGTTGTAACCTGCATTCGTGATGTTTATTCATAAACCAAAAAGTCACGAGACCTCCCATTAATAATAACCAAATGGGAGGGCGCTTGATTCAAATAATGGTTATAAAATAAAGCGGCTTAAATCTTCATCTTGTACCAAGGTATCAAGGTGGTCATTGACATATTCAGCGTCAATGACAAATTTAGAACCCGACTTTTCAGAAGCTTCGTATGAAATCTCTTCCATCAATTTTTCCATCACGGTATGTAAACGGCGTGCACCAATGTTTTCGGTGCGCTCATTCACTTGCCATGCTGCTTCTGCAATGCGCTCAATACCTGATTCAGTAAACTCTATGGTGACGCCTTCGGTGTTCATCAGGGCGACATGTTGCTCAGTGAGTGAGGCAAATGGCTCTGTTAGAATGCGTTTAAAATCAGCAGCGGTAAGGGCGTCTAATTCAACACGAATCGGTAAACGGCCTTGAAGCTCTGGAATTAAATCAGACGGTTTAGACATCTGGAATGCACCAGAAGCAATAAACAAAATGTGGTCGGTTTTAACCATGCCGTGTTTAGTAGAAACGGTGCAGCCTTCGACTAATGGCAGTAGGTCACGTTGTACACCTTCACGGGATACATCTGGGCCTGAGCTTTCGCCGCGCTTACAAATTTTGTCGATTTCGTCTAAAAACACAATACCATTTTGCTCAACCAGCTCGATGGCTTGTTCTTTTAAGTCTTCTTGGTTGACTAGCTTTGCCGCTTCATCTTCAACCAACTGCTTGTAAGCATCTTTGATTTTAAGCTTTTTACGTTTAGAGGTACTTTGGCCAAGATTTTGAAATAAGCCTTGTAGTTGATTGGTCATTTCTTCCATGCCTGGAGGGGCCATGATTTCAACACCAACTTGAGGCGCAGCAACATCAATCTCAATTTCTTTGTCGTCTAATTGACCTTCGCGCAGCTTTTTACGGAAAACCTGACGGGTGGTAGAGTCATCTTTTTTGTCGGTATCCCAGTCATCTTTTGGCTTAGGTAATAAGGCATCTAAAATGCGCTCTTCGGCCATTTCTTCGGCGCGATGACGGCATTTTTTCATTTGCTGTTCGCGAGTCATTTTCACTGCTGAGTCGGTTAAATCACGGATGATTTGTTCCACTTCTTTACCGACATAACCCACTTCAGTAAATTTTGTCGCTTCAACTTTGATAAAAGGTGCGTTAGCCAATTTGGCTAAACGACGGGCGATTTCAGTTTTACCGACACCTGTTGGGCCAATCATTAAAATATTTTTTGGCGTGACTTCATGACGAAGTTCTGGCTCAAGTTGCATCCGGCGCCAGCGATTTCGCAATGCAACGGCTACTGAGCGTTTGGCATTTTGTTGGCCAATGATATGTGCATCTAGTTCGTGAACAATTTCACGTGGAGTCATTTCAGACATAACTGTTCCTTTATTAACGCTCGAATTAGTAGTCTAACTTTTCGATAGTTTTGAATTGGTTGGTGAATACACAAATATCGCCTGCAATCGTCAGTGATTTTTCTGCTATTTCTTCCGCGCTTAACTCAGTATTTTGCAGTAATGCTAAGGCTGATGCATGAGCATAGTTTCCGCCAGAACCAATGGCAATTAAGTCATATTCTGGCTGAACAACGTCGCCATTACCGGTAATAATTAATGATGTTTCAGTATCCGCTACGACCAGCATAGCTTCGAGCTTACGCAGCATTTTGTCGCTACGCCAATCTTTGGCAAGCTCTACGGCAGATTTTAATAAATGGCCTTGATGCATTTCGAGCTTGGTTTCAAAACGCTCAAAAAGAGTAAATGCATCGGCAGTACCGCCAGCAAAACCGGCTAAGACTTTATTGTGGTATAGGCGGCGCACTTTACGTGCATTACCTTTCATCACGGTATTGCCTAGAGACACTTGGCCATCACCAGCGATGACAACTTGATTATTGCGGCGTACGGATACGATAGTAGTCACGGTAAATCCTCTTCACTAATACATCAACGGGTCATTAGGGTGAATGCAATTGTTGATTGATAAAATGGATATGGGGACAAAATGACAGATATCAAGCGATGGACAACAAAAAGCCCTGTTGCAGAGAACAGGGCTAAAGTGATTTATACAGCAATATCAGAAGAGCAGCGTTATTCCCACAACCAAATGATGCAGCCATTTAACCCTGCGTTCTGCATCTTATGACGATTATGTTCCGCATCGCGCTTGTTCGGATAGGGTCCTAATACCACGCGATACCACACGCCATTGGTACCTTCGCTGCGGCGCACTTGTGCCTCAGCACCTTGGAAGGCAATTCTGGCCTTCATTTCATTTGCTTGCGACTCTTGCCTAAACGATCCGCATTGCATTTGATAGATGCCACTAGACACTACACCTGTTTCAGGTAAGTCTATCTCCACTTGCTTGTTTTCAAGCTCTTCCAGATAAGTCCATTCTTCCTGCGGCTTAGGTGGCAGTGCGTTAGGATCTTTTTTGACCACTTTTTTTGGCGCTTCTACGGTCGCGGTTGATAGCGTTTTCTTTTTAGGTTGTTGAGCTGGCTCAGATACGACCGATGAGTCGGAGCTGCCATTAATGGACCATAAGAAATAACCAAAACCTATGACTAAGGTGAGTATCACAAAAACAGCCAAGTAAGGAAAAGAGCGTTTAGGTGCTTTTTTTCGTTGTGGCGCACGGGCTTTTGCGCCCGCACGAGGTTTGCGATTTGCGTAGTCACGACTCATGATTACATCCGCTCTAGGGTTTCAATGCCAAGTAGCGACAAGCCCGTTTTTAAGGTTTTAGCGGTTAATTGTGCAAGCAATAAACGGCTTTGCTTTTGTGCTTCAGTTTCGGCAGCAAGCACTGGGCAAGCTTCATAAAAACTCGAAAACTCACTCGCTAGCTCATACAGGTAACCACATAATACATGCGGTAAGCCTTTGTCTGTCATGCGAGTTAACACCTCACCAAATTGTGCCAGTTTAGTGCCTAAGTCTTTTTCTTTTTCATGCTCGAGCACAATCTTAGCTTGGCTAAGATCAATATCTGTTGCACGTTTAAAAATACCAGCCACGCGGGTATAGGCATAAAGAAGATAAGGTGCAGTATTACCTTCAAAGCTAAGCATTTGCTCAAAACTGAAAATATAATCACTGGTACGGTTCTTGGAAAGATCGGCATACTTAACTGAGCTGATACCGACTACGCGAGCAATTTCAGTGAGGGTAGCTTCATCCATATCTGGATTTTTACTGCGAACCAGTTCAAGAGCGCGAACATCGGCTTCGTCAAGTAAATCGACTAACTTAACCACCCCGCCTGAACGGGTTTTAAATGGACGACCATCTTCACCATTCATGGTGCCAAAGCCTGTGTGCTCTAGCGACATTTCAGGGCGAACAAATTTAGCCAGTTTGGCAAGGCTAAACACTTGCTGGAAGTGCAGGGCTTGACGTAAATCGACAAAGTACATGGCGCGATCGGCTTTTAATACGTTTGAGCGGTAACGCATGGCGGCAAGATCTGAGGTGGCGTATAAATAGCCACCATCGGCTTTTTGAATAATAACCGGTAAAGGCTCGCCTTCTTTATTACGAAACGCTTCTTGGAATACCACTTTAGCGCCATTGCTTTCGCTTAACAGGCCTTGGGTATCTAAATCTTTAACTACTTGGGCTAGGTCGGCATTATATGCGCTTTCGCCGTGAACATCTGCGCGGGTTAAGCTAACCCCTAAACGCTTATATACATCATGACAATGGCTTAATGAGATGTCGTTAAATTCGCGCCATAGCTTATTGCAGTATTCATCACCTGATTGTAATGCAACGACAAGTTGACGAGCGCGAGTGGCAAATTCTGTAGACTCATCAAAACGTACTTTAGCAGCACGATAAAAACTTTCTAAGTCAGACAATTCCATTTTGGCTTGTTCGCCATTAGCTGCGCGTAACTCTTCCATTAACGCCAGTAGCATACCAAACTGAGTCCCCCAATCGCCGACGTGGTTTTGGCGAATGACCTTATGGCCCAAATACTCGAGTGCGCGCACGACGCTGTCACCAATGATGGTTGAGCGTAAGTGGCCGACGTGCATTTCTTTGGCTAAGTTTGGCGAAGAATAGTCGACAACGATAGTCTGCTTAGTCGGTAAAGCCACTCCTAAATGGTCGCTCGTCAGTGCTTGCTGTAGTTGATTAGCTAATGCATTGTCATCAATGAAAAAGTTAATAAACCCTGGTCCGGCAATTTCTACTTTGGCCACATAAGATGATGCTGGCAAGGTATCAATAATAAGCTGTGCTAATTCGCGCGGGTTCTTTTTAGCAACTTTAGTCAGCATCATTGCAAGGTTAGTCGCTAAGTCACCATGACTTTTATCTTTAGTGCGATCGACCTGAATGCGAGCTTGAAAATCAGCCGGCACAATTCCTTGCTGTTTGAAGGATTCGATGGTTTGTTCTAGTAAAGATTCAATATGTGATTTCATGGGCGTTTGCTTGCACTAATTCGTTAAATGAATGACATGACGGAACCGCATATTTTAGCCGTTTATGGGGGGTGATTGCTATCTGCTTTAACGGAAATATTGGTTTTTTTATGCTGATTATCAACCTAAGCGAAGTTTATGACAGATATAGGGTCCGTTGGCTTAGTAAAAATGCCGCTGTGTTACATTAAATCCTGTGGATCACGATCGATACTCCAACGGCAACGCTTACTTTCAGGTATTTGTTCAATGAGTGCTAATACGCGTTCGAATTCGGTTTGCAAGCGCTGACGACTTTTAGCTTGCAGTATTAATTGGCGTCGATATTTTCCAGCTTTACGATCAAGTGGCGCCGGAATTGGGCCAATAATTTCAAAGTCTTTATCTTGTGGTAATAGCTCGCTGGTGCGGGCTAGAAACGCATCAGCATCTTCGGCTAAATGTGCTTCTGCTCGAATTAATACCATGTGCCAAGCGGGTGGTAATAGTGCCTGTTGGCGCTCTTTCAGCTGAGTACGAGCGAACTCACCATAACCGCGTTTCAATAAATCACGTAAAATGGGGTTATCACTTTGATGGGTTTGCAGTAGCACTTTACCGGGTTTGTCTGCACGGCCAGCACGGCCAGACACTTGGGTGTATAGCTGCCCAAAACGTTCAGGTGCGCGAAAATCTGCACTGAACAATGCACCATCGACGTCCAATAAGCCAACAAGGGTAACATCTGGAAAGTGATGTCCTTTGGCGAGCATCTGTGTGCCGACCAAAATTTTATATTTACCCATGTAAATCCCTTTTAGCTGCTGTTCAAGGGAGCCTTTACGTCTGGTGGTGTCTCGGTCAATGCGGACAACCGGATATTTGGGAAACAGTTTAATCAATTCTTGTTCTAGCTGCTCTGTCCCCAAACCGTGGCCCATTAGCATGGTGCTACCACATTGATGGCATTGGCGCGGGATAGCGTATTGATTGCCACAGTGATGACAACAAATCTCGTTTAAGCCTTGATGAACGGTAAAAAAAGCATCACAACGATCGCATTCATGTAAATGACCACATTCATGACAAAGCAAGGCCGGGGCAAAGCCGCGGCGGTTTAGAAATAGCAGTACCTGATTACCCGCATCAAGGTGCATACGCATTTCATTAATTAATGATGTCGACATGCCCGCTTTTAATGGTTGCGAGGTAATATCGACAATACCTTGCTTAACCTTTTGCGCAGCACCAGCGCGTTCACTCAGTTCCAAGTGATGATAGCGGCCAGATAGCGCATTTTGTAAGGTTTCTAATGATGGCGTTGCGGAGCCTAATACCACTTGAATATCTTCAAGATGCCCACGCATTACTGCCAAGTCTCGCGCGTGATAACGCACACCTTCCTGTTGCTTAAAGCTGCTGTCATGCTCTTCATCAAGAATAATTAACCCTGGATAAGCCATTGGGGTAAAGAGTGCTGAGCGAGTACCAATAATAATTGCCGCTTCACCGACACGAGCCTGACGCCAAGCTTCTAGGCGTTGATTATCGGTTAATCCGGAATGGATCACGGCAACATTGACTTCAAAACGGCGTTTGAAGCGATTAATGGTTTGCGGTGTTAAGCCAATTTCAGGCACGAGGATCAGTGCTTGTTTACCTTGTTTTAAAATTGTCTCAAGCAAGGTGAGGTAGACTTCGGTTTTGCCAGAGCCTGTGATCCCTTCTAATAAGGTGCAATGAAACCCTTGCTGTTGAGTGAGTACTGAAACTGCAACGGCTTGTTGTTTATTAAGCTTATGAGGTGACTCATTCATAATAAGCTGTTGGCGCCAGCTTAAATCATGGCTGAGTACTTTTTGTTGCCGTTCAATCCATTGTTTTTGTTCTAATGCTTTTAATGCCGCTTTGCTTAATTGTTGGGTGGTGAACTCATCTTGGCTGATGGGGTTTGCCAGTAATAACTCGTGCAGCTTTTTCTGTGCCGGGGCACGTTTTAATACGCTAGAATCAGCATTGCGTCCTTCGGGGCTCAAATGATATTCAACCACCGCTTGCGGCGCCGCTTCGAGGCCTTTTCTCAGTGCGACAGGCAGCGCTTGGCTGAGCATTTGTCCTTGGGTAGTAAAGTAATATCGGGCCGCCCAGAGGGTTAATTTATATAGCGAATCAGGTAACAATGGGGCATCATCTAGTACAGCTGTGACTGATTTTATTTGTTGCGGTGCTAAGTCACAGCTGTCAGTAATAGCAGTAATTAAGCCGATGAGTTGTTGAGGGCCAAAAGGGACTTTGACTCGAAGACCGATTTGTAATCCCGCTTGTTGTTCGTCTTTTACACGATAACTAAAGTTTCTGCGTAACGGGACGGGTAAGGCGACTTCAACAAACACGGGCATAAGGCTTCATCATTTTTCAATTCGATAGTGGATTGCGGATCAGTTTACCTCTAAGTGTCATCAAAGAGATAGGGCAACATATATGCGTAAAGGACTTATTGAGGTCATCATTCTAGTATTTGGATTATTGGGCTATATTGCTACGCCAATGGCTCAAGTGAATCATGTCAGTATCAATAGTCGCCAATTTGAATTGAATAATCTCCCGCAATTAAAGATCAACATCGTGGCACAAAATGATGATGCGTCGCGGTTAGGTTTTTATATTCGCCAGTTGGATGACAGCTTGGATGGCAATAAGGTTGTGCAGCAGAAGTTAGCAGTGCAGAGTATTAATCGTTTTTTATTGCAGCTTAAGGGTACTGATATCATCAGTGATGTAAATGCACAGTTAATCGTTACCGAAGATACTGCGAAAGGAGCGGTTACGTTAGCAGTAATGGCCTTATTTGATGCCCCGTACTCAGTTAATAGTGCCACCTTAGTCTCTAATGTTGTTACGTCTCGAGTACTGCCAGTAGCAAAAGACACCACTAGTGGGAAAGTATCCAAAAAACATCAACAAGATGACAGGCGTTTAGAGCAGGCATCATCAGTACCAGAACTATCAGAACTATCAGAACCATCAGAACCATCAGAAACATCCACAGCCGAATCCTCTCATCAGGCAATCTGTGTAATTGAGCGAGATAATAGTGATACATTATGGCGTATTGCGAACCGTTACAAAGAGCAATGGCATACCAGTGTTTATGGGGCAATGTTAGCTATTTTTGAGGCTAACTTAATGGCATTTTCCAAACAGAAAATTCATTTATTATTAAAAGATGTTCCATTGCATTGCCCATCGAAGGCTATTTTAGCTGAATACAATAATAAAGCGGTAGATAGAAAAGTCTTTGAGGTCATTGAAGCAAAGCATGCGGCTAAATAAGGTTTCTGATCATAATTAGTGATAAAAAGTAGTCCTTAATCGAGTATTTACTTTGGTTTATCAGTAATTAGTTGCAGCTGTTTATGTTAGTTTATATAGTTGCCCGTGTTAATACTTATGATTTAGCTCAAGGATAAGGTTAAAAAAGTAAACAATAATAATAAATTACAGCCTGATGAGCTTTATGTGAACATTTTATTTGTCAGTGTATACGTGTATTTAACATCATGGTTTTACAGCGTGTTTTGCGCTGTGCTGAAGCGGTTTATAATCGAAAGGATTGATTTAATGAAAAGCTTTAAGGTGCTAGCAATATTAGCATTATTGGCGGTTGATAGTATTTCAACTGTGATTGCACAAGTCAGTCATATCAGTATCGATACTATTCCATTTGAAAACGGACAATCTCCTCAGTTCACCGTGAATGTTATAACCGATCACCATGATTTATCGCGGCTGACATTTTATTTACGCCAAATTTATCAAGATAATATTGTGTTAGAAAAGCTTGAGGTTGAACAGCGTGATCGTGATGTCTTTGTATTAAGTGGTACCGAAAAAATCCGCGATAAAGATGCGGCACTCATTGTTTCTGAATACCGTAATGCTAAATGGCTACAATACTCACCGGTACCTTTATTCTCTCAAGCCATTGTTCAGAGCCAATACCAACCAGTAGCAATTAAAACGATGAAGTCAGCTTCGGTATTACCGACTTCAATGCTTACGCCTATAAGTCGTAAAGCCAGCGTTATACCTCAGGTTGTTACAACGCAAAAAAATCTGAATGATTGCCAGATCAATCAGTTACCGAATGATACGTTATGGAAAATAGCGGTTCGCTATCGTAAGCAATGGAATTCAAACATTTATGGCGCCATGCTTGCCCTTTATCAAACAAATCCCTCTGCATTCTATCAAGATAAAATTAGTCTACTGCAATTAGGCCACTCGTTAAGCTGCCCATCAATGGAGACGCTTTCGCGCTATCAAAATGTCGCGGTAGATAGGATCTCATTCGACAATTTAGTCGCCAGTCAACGCGGTAAGTCTCAAGGACTATTAGCGCCAACATTACCTGTGCCTGTTCTCGCCACTCAGTCAGTATCAATGAATGGTTCAGTGAATGATATGGACAGTAAAAAATCTGAAAGTAATGCGTTATTGGCCGCTATTCATGAAACGAAAATATCGCCTCAGCCATTGCCAATCAATAATATAGCCAAGTCATCGATACCGACTTATGGGCAAGATAAAACCTGTTTAATGGATAAATTTCCTCAAGACACGTTATGGCGAGTTGCCGATCGTTATTATCGACAATGGCAAATCAGTGTATACGGTGCAATGCTGGCGATTTATGAGGCAAACCCTAATGCGTTTGCCAATGGTAAAATTTACTTATTGATGTCTGATAGCCGTTTACAGTGCCCCTCAAGTGAGATGTTAAAGCAACATCAAAATTCATCTAAGGCACAAATTACCTATGAGACTCTAGAGCGCACACATCGACAATCGTAGTATCGCTTAGAAATTCTACTTGTTTGTGTATAAGAGACACTGTATTATCTTGCGCCTAAAACATATTGTTATTAACTGCATGTGGTGCTCAACTTCGGGTTGGGAGAGCGACATGGCCTTCAATTTAAGGTAGCCCAAAATGAAAACAGGTATTCACCCAAATTACGCTGAAATTACTGCAACTTGTACTTGTGGTAACATCATCAAAGTGAACTCAACTGCAGGTAAAAACCTACACTTGGACGTATGTGGTGCATGTCACCCATTCTACACTGGTACTCAGAAAGTTGTTGATACTGGTGGTCGTATTGACAAGTTCAACAAGCGTTTTGGTATGCTTGGTAAAAAGTAATTGCATTGCAATTTACTTGAATAAGGCGCCTTTGGCGCCTTTTTGTTTTTTATATGACAACAGCAGTATTGTGCTGTAACGAAAACTAATTTTTTAGTGGTAAACAATACAAAAAAGTACAAACCTCGCTTTATTGTTATTTAGACAAAATAAACTGCAAATATCGACGTCTATATCCGATTGTTATCGTAAATCTTGTTATTTTCCTACATTTTTAACTTATTGATTTATATATATTCATGTTCGATTAGTTATAATTATAAAACGTAGCCTCTATTCTGACTCACAACACCTCCTATCACTGAGTTTTTGATGTATATAATCCCTGTATTAGCGTATTGTTATTAAAATTTTAGATGGCCTGCAAGTTCACGGTTAAAGTGAACTATGGATCATACTTTCCTCATAGATAGCGCATTTCAGGATGTATAAAATGTCAGATATTCGTCAACAAGCTCTCGATTATCATGAATTCCCAGTACCAGGTAAAACCGCTGTTTGCCTGACAAAACCGGCTCAATCAAGCCACGATCTAGCGTTGGCCTATAGTCCTGGTGTGGCAGAGCCTGTTAGAGAGATCGCTTCTAATCCTGAAAATGCCTATCGGTATACCAATAAAGGCAATTCGGTTGCGGTTATTACCAACGGGACCGCTATTTTAGGTTTAGGCAATTTAGGACCATTAGCGTCAAAACCGGTTATGGAAGGCAAATCACTTCTGTTTAAACGTTTTGCGAATATTGATTCGATTGATATTGAAGTGAAACACCGCACAACTGAAGACTTTATTAATACTGTCGAATCGATTGCTGATACCTTTGGCGGGATTAATTTAGAAGATATTAAGGCGCCTGAATGTTTTGAAATTGAACAAGAACTGATTAAGCGATGCAATATTCCGGTATTTCATGACGATCAACACGGCACTGCTATTGTTACTGCAGCAGGCATGTTGAATGCTCTGGAAATTCAAGGTAAAAAAATTGATGATGCAATATTTGTTTGTTTAGGTGCCGGTGCTGCTGCGATTGCGTGTATGACTATGATCGTTAAATGTGGCGCATTGCGTGAAAATGTTTATATGCTAGACAGGCAAGGGGTGATTCATACGCGCCGTGAAGATCTCAATGAATATAAAGCGTTATTTGCCAACAATACCGATAAACGCACCCTACAAGATGTGATTAAAGATGCCGATGTATTTTTAGGGTTGTCGGGTGCAAATTTATTGGCTGCCGATGATATTGCGTTAATGGCACCTAACCCGGTGATCTTTGCCTGTTCAAATCCTGATCCTGAAATTAAGCCTGAATTAGCTCATAATATCCGTAAAGACTTAATTATGGGTACTGGTCGTAGTGACTATCCAAATCAAGTGAACAATGTATTGTGCTTCCCGTTTATTTTTCGAGGCGCACTCGATGTTCGCGCGGCGGTCATTAACGACGAAATGAAGCTGGCTGCTGTATATGCTATTGCTAACCTCGCTAAAGAGCCTGTGCCAGCCGAGGTGTTAGCGGCTTATCCTAACGTGTCATCATTGAGTTTTGGTTCGCAATATGTGTTGCCTAAACCTATGGACCCAAGATTACTGCCGCTGGTAGCTCGCGCAGTATCGCAAGCGGCAATCGATTCTGGGGTGGCAAAAATCACCACATTACCGACTGAATACAAAGTGTAGAAAGCAAGCATACCTAATCAGGTTTATTCATCCGAACAAGGATAATAAACCTGCTGCCGTTAATAAAAGGGGCTTTTGCCCCTTTTTTATAGGCCTAAGATAAGCGTGATTAAAAACGATTAGTGAAGTTGTAGAGCACAATCGTTATACTGGATAACATTGGAGTCATTAATAAAATAAATAAATCCAGCAGGATAGCGGATAAATGAAACTCACCAAGATCCTTACTAAAAAATTAACCAGTTTTTGGCTGCTTTCATTAGCTGCGGTGGCTTTTGTATTTTTACTGTGTGCGGTGATGGGCTTTACCCAATTGACCTACACTTTTCAGCAACAAAAAGTCGCTGAGTTAGAAACCATGTTAGCCGACGATTATCAACAACACGGTAGTCGTCAATTTTCTACCTGGTTACCCCCTCTATTGACCGCTTACAAAGCGGTTGAATTCTCTCTGTCGCAAGACAACCAATTAGTTTATCAATTTCATCGTGATCAAGCCGATATCGTTAAAAGTAGTTTAACGCTCTATAAGAGCGAATTAAGCCATGGCCAATTATCCATGTCATTAATTATGCCGCCGCCATTTTCTTTACATGATCTTGGCTGGCACGAGCTTATTATTCTGGTTATTGGTTTTATCAGCATCGGAATTTTTGTCCGTTTTGGTTATGGATGGTACTCCAGAGAGCTAGATGGCATTGAACAACTTGCTCAACGAAGCAAACTCATTTTAGAAGGACATTTAAAGCAAGCTGCCGATATGCCGACAAATGGCAAACCACGGATGATCAATCGTGCGATCAGCAAATTGCTGGCCGAGTTGGATGATGCTCATAAAGAACGTGGCCGCTTAGATCAATTTATTCGTAAAGACACTTTTCTTGATAAACAAACTCAGATTGGCAACCCGATATTCTTTCAAAATCGTCTCGACGGATTAAGCCATAATCAGAAAATGGTTGCTCATGGTGTATTAATGTTAATTGAGTTTGATGATGTTGACTTAGTGGAAGACCAATACGGTGAAAGCGGCGTTAAGGCAATGCTGTCATTAACAACGGAAGCCATTACAGCCGCACTCGTTCAATACGAGGACAGTATTTTTGCTCGCCGCAGTTACTCACAATTAGTCATCATAGTGCCACAATTATCACTGGCAGAAGCCGACCAGTTAGCGCAACGAATACTCAAAACCTGCCTTGCATTACCTTTTTATGGCATTGGTAATCCCGATAACTTTTTACACTTAGGCTGTGCTTTTTTTAACGCTGGCGATTTACAAGTTCAGCTTATTGAAGAAGCCGAAATGGCACTTCGAGCTGCGCAACTGCAACGTGTTAATAACTGGTTTATGTACGATAAAGGCGCGTTAGATGAGGAAATCGCTAAAGGGTCTGTGCGTTGGCGTAGTTTTATTGAAAATGCATTGGTGTCCAAACGATTTTTTATCTTACAGCAAGCTATTATTGATAGTGATAATCAAATTATGCACTATGAAATATTCAGCCGCGCCCGTGATTTAAAAGGTAATGATGTTCGCGCGACATTGTTTATTCCCATGGCTAACAAGTGTGGATTAATGCCACAGGTTGAGAGGCAAGTGCTGGAACAAGTGCTCTTCAGGTTAATGTCTGATAATGAGTCAACTTACAGCATTAACTTAAGCCTTGATAGTTTGACCAGTAGGGCATTTGTTCGTTGGTTACAATCTACATTATTAGAGCATCGTCCTTTAGCTGCGCGACTTATTTTTGAAGTTTCTGAAGATATTATTGTCAAAAATCAGAAAAATACTTTGGTAGTTAAAACTCTCGATATGTTGAGAAAAATGGGTGCAAAATTGGCGGTAGATAATGTTGGTCAATCAGTTGTGGGTACTCATTATATCCAGGAATATCACTTTGATTTAGTGAAATTACATCGGTCTATCGTGCGCCGAGTAGATCAACGCTCAGAAAATCAATTATTTATACGTAGTCTCATTGGTGGCCTTTATAGAGCCGAAGTGAAAGTGATTGCCGAGGGCGTTGAATGTTTAGAAGAATGGCAAACGTTAAAAATTCTTGGTGTGAGTGCAGCCCAAGGCGATTTTTTGGGGCAAAGATCTGAAGTTTAAGTCATATAATGCTATGTTTGTTTAAGTTAGATCTTGTTTATCAATAGATTGCACTCTATTTTCAATCTATATGCGCTATATTAATGAGCAGTTATAGCGTTAACGTATCAGTAACAAAGCTTCATCGTTTTAGATTTGAGCAATAATACTGAGAAATGACAATGCAGCGTAATCGAATCATGTTGATGTTAAATGCTGGTGCAAGGCTTAAAAATGTCATTTTTACTGATATATTTATCATCAGTAATCTTAAATAATTAATATGTTAGCGAATATGGGCCACGCAATGGACAATGGTTTTTTGAGTAAACTAGCCTTTTGGCAGACATCGCAATTGATGGGTAATGTAGGTGTATTTATCGCCGGAAATTCCCTGTGGGTATGTAAGCCACAGCAAGGTCAATCAGCGCCTGTTATCAGCCAGTTTTTAGTACAAAAAAACAATTGGTCTCAAGCCTTTGAAGCATTAAAGAGTCAGTTTGGCCGAGTTCGGGTGCAATTAGTGCTGTCGCAGCAGTATTATCAATTATTACAAGTTGAAAAACCCAATGTTGAGCCTAGTGAAGTGACTCAAGCGTTGATTTGGTCTGTTAAAGACATGGTGTCCGAGCCCGTTACGAATATTCATCTAGATTATTTCGAATCCAGTTTTATTGCCAGTTCAAAAGTGAATGTGGTGGTCAGTAGTCGTCAATTTTTAATGCAATTGGCCAGTGCTTGTGATGCCAATGGATTAGATATTGTTGGGATCAGTATTGAAGAATTGGCATTAAGCCATGTCTTAGCACACGATAATATGGCACATATGTTAGTCGCTCACTTGCCGCAGCAAGAATTGTTGTTGTTAGTTGTTAAAGCGGGTGAAGTGTTAATGCAGCGTCGCGTTAGAGGATTTAACCACCTAGATAAAGCGACTTTAGAAGAATTAAAGCAAGGCTTAGCCGACAACCTCAGTTTAGAAATTCAACGTTCTATGGATTATTTTGAAAGCCAATTACGTCAAGCTCCAGTTGGGTCAATTAGTATTTTGGTTGAAGGTGATAGTTCATCATTGGCCAATCTCGTTAGTGCTAACTTTAATCAAAAAGTGGTCGCGGTTACTCACGATGGCGTATCGAATTTACTCGCGCAGTTAGCGTTGCAAGAATTAGCTCGAGGTGAAGTGTGATAAAAACCAGTGTTAATTTATATACCACAGATTTGTTGCCGAAAAAGCAAAGGCTAACCTTTGCGAGAATGATGTTGGCATTGGCTTTTTTCACCGGAGGTTGCGCTGTACTTTATGTTGTAGGGCTGTGGCATACCGATGAATTGCAAAAGTTAAATCAACAGGCAAGCAGCACAAAAAGTCGATTAACTGACCAAAAGACACAACTAGAACAACAAATTGCTTTACGTAAACCTAATGCCGATTTGGTAGCAAAGGTTGAACTTGAGCAACAACGTTTAGATCTTAAAAAACTACTAAAAGATGAACTAAGTCAGCGCAAGACCATGATAAGCCAAGGTTACTCGCCAATGTTGACCGACTTGGCTGCTGTGGCTGATAGCAATGTGTGGTTGAGTCATATTACTATTGAGCAACAAAACACTAGCGCTCAGCGAATTGAGTTTGAAGGTTATGGTCGTAACCCTCAAAGTATTCCATTGTGGATAGACAAATTAAAAACCACTTCAACGTTAAAGGGTTATGCATTTTCAGCGATGACAATGGATCGCGGTGAAGCACAGCCGTTGGCGTTTAAATTGATAAGCCAGCCCGTTGCTAAGGAGTTTGCACAATGAAGCAACAATGGCTGGTGTGGTCGTCAAAATTTAATGAGCTAAGTCCACGAGAGCGGATATTGATTACGTTAGCCTTATTCGTTGTCATTGGGATGTTGCTGTTTATGCCATTAGAGTCATTGTGGAAGCAACAGCAAAGTGTTCAGAATCAGTTAAAGGGACTCGAACAAGAAAATTCGATTTCATTACAACAAGTGGCACTTTATGAAGAGCGTTTACAGCTCGATCCCAATCAAGATTATCAACAACGATTACAGTTGATTACTGAGCAAATGCAATTGATTGATGCTGACCTCAGCAACCAAATGGTTGATATGGTTCCTGCGGATTATATGCCGACAGTATTAGCCAACTTACTGGGCAATGTGAAGGGGGTATCGCTCATGTCGTTTGCCTCTATTGCGCCCAAAGCCTTATTGCAAGTGGGTGATGGTAGTAAAGTTAATCTTTACAGCCATGGTATTAAGTTGACGTTACAAGGCGATTACTTTTCTATTTTAGCGTTTATTAAAGCGGTGGAAAGTATGCCCGATAAATTGTATTGGAAGCGTTTAGATTACCGTGTTGAATCTCATCCCGATGCGTTAGTTGAATTAGAACTTTACACACTTAGTGTGAATAAGGACTTTATCAGTGTTGCGAAACAAGATTAATGCTATGGCGTATGCATCCAGCCTAATGATGCTATTAATGTCGGCTGCTAACGCGCAAACATTACGTGATCCAACTTTACCAGGGCAGGGCTTTGTTGCTGTGCAGGCCAAAGCTGATAATCAATCTTTGGTGTTAAACAGTATTGTTAACGGCCAGAATACTTATGCGGTTATTAATAATATTATTCTTTCGGTAGGTGATGCTATTAGCGGCAGTGGATTAAGAGTATCAAAGATTAACAAGGACTATGTTACCTTGTCAGATGGAAGAAAACTTCAACTATTTCAGTCGATAACAGAGCGATAGGATAAGAATAAAAATGAATGTGATTAGATATGTTACTCCTCTGATGTCGCTGTGCTTAGTTGCTTGCCAAACGACAGATAGGCCCGACCCACAAACAGCGAAAGCGGCCTTGAATGAGTCAAGGCAACAAGCTGAGGCGAGTCAAGCCATTACGCCTCCTCCAGCGGCAATGCCTGAAGATGTTCAGCGTGAGCTTAATGGTAATAATGTGTTGAGCCAATCAGCAAGAGCATTGCCCGCCGAGCGTCGTTTTGATGTATCAGCCAATGAAGTTGACGCAAGAGTTTTTTTCCCCAGCTTAGTAAAAGACACCCCATTGAGTGTCGCGGTACATCCAGATGTACAAGGTAAAATTTCATTATCTTTAAAAGCGGTAACCTTGTCAGAAGCCATTCAAGTTGTTGAAGACATTTATGGTTACGAAGTGAATCGAGAAGGTCGTATTTTACGTGTGTTTCCGTCGGGTATGCGAACCGAAACTTTCCCTTTGAATTATATTTACATGCAACGTGAGGGGTTGTCATTAACCTCCGTTAGCTCAGGACGGATTTCAGACCAAAACAATAATTCAAGCAATGGCAGTAGCAATAGCAGCACTAGTAACAGTAGTAATAGTTCAAATAGTAACAGTAGCAATGGAAATTCGAACAGCAGTGACAATACCAATGGTACGTTTATTCGTTCAACGACCAAGACCGATTTTTGGGGTGAATTACAAGCCACATTAATGTCAATAATGGGTGAAACAGGTGGCGGGCGACAGGTTGTGGTAACCCCTCAAGCAGGGCTTGTTACCGTTCGAGCTTTCCCTGATGAGTTACGTCAAATTCGAAGTTTCTTACAAATAGCCGAAAGCCATCTACAGCGCCAAGTGATTTTGGAAGCGAAAATTATTGAAGTGACCTTATCCGATGGTTACCAGCAAGGTATTCAGTGGGAAAATGTCTTAGGTCATGCTGGCAGTACCAATGTTGATTTCAGTACATCAGCAGGACAAGGGTTAAGTAATGCGATTACGTCTGCAATTGGCGGTGTAACCTCGATTAATTTCACCGGAAGTGATTTCAGTACCATTATTAACTTGTTAGATACCCAAGGTGATGTTGATGTACTTTCAAGCCCTCGTGTTACCGCTTCTAATAATCAAAAAGCGGTTATTAAAGTCGGCAATGACGAATACTTTGTCACCGATGTATCTTCAACGACCGTAGCGGGTACCACTCCGGTAACGACGCCGCAGGTTGAGCTGACACCATTTTTCTCAGGCATTGCCTTAGATGTAACCCCGCAGATTGATGAATATGGCAACGTAATATTGCATGTCCATCCTTCGGTGATTGACGTGACCTCACAAACCAAAGAAATTAAAATCAGTGATTCAACCTTAGAATTACCGTTAGCACAAAGTGAGATCCGTGAATCGGATACCGTTATCCGCGCCGCTTCTGGTGATGTAGTGGTGATTGGTGGCTTGATGAAGAGCGAAAATATTGAAACAGTGTCTAAAGTACCTTTATTAGGTGATATTCCTTTTCTGGGCGAAGCCTTCACCAGTCGCACTAAATCTAAAAAGAAAACTGAATTGATTATTATGTTGAAGCCAACGGTTGTGGGTGGTGACACATGGAAGGATGAATTAAAGCGTTCGCAAGATTTAATCGAACGTTGGTACCCTTCTAAATAGCGACCGTTGACGGTAGAGAATTGACGATTAAAAATAGCGGTTGAAATTGATAAGGGATAGCCAGTAATTATGTATTTGCAGCACTTTGGCTTAAGTCAATTGCCCTTTACGCTTACCCCAAATACGAGTTTCTTTTTTGGGTTGTCGCCGCATGTGGAAGCGTTGCAAGTGCTGCAAACCGCATTACAGACAGGTGAAGGTTTTATTAAAGTCACTGGTGAAGTGGGTACCGGTAAAACCTTAGTGTGTCGTAAGCTGTTGAATGACTTACCGACTCAATATCATTGCGCTTACTTACCTAACCCCTATTTGAATCCTAAAGAATTACGTTTGGCCGTAGCGGGCGAACTCGGTTTAGCGTTACCGAACAAATTAGATCAACAACAATTGACAAGGCTTATCCATGAGCGCTTATTAGCGTTAAATCATCAGGGCTTTCACGTGGTGTTAGTGTTAGATGAAGCGCAATCATTACCGGATGACAGTATTGAGGCGTTAAGATTATTTACTAATTTAGAGACCGAAAGTCGTAAATTATTGCAAGTGGTGTTGTTTGGCCAACCAGAATTAGATGAGCGTTTAGCTCAACCCAAGTTTAGACAATTACGACAACGCATTACCTTTAGCTATGACTTACGTCCATTAACATGGGATGAGATACAAGCTTATATTGGTTACCGACTTGCTATAGCGGGTTATCAAGGACCTGAATTGTTTAATACCTCGGATATTAAACGCATTGCCAAAGCTGCTCGAGGTATCCCGCGTTTAGTGAATATATTGGCGCATAAGAGCTTATTGCTATGTTATGGCCAAGGTAAAAAAAAGGTGACATCTCGCCATTGTCTAGCTGCGATAACGGATACAGAAGATATTAATTTACAACATAAAGTAGGGTTTTCCCGTGTCAGCATGCTGATAATTATGTTGCTTGTAACAGTGATGGTGGTTATTGGGTTAAATGGTGATAATTGTTGTGGTGAATGGATGACACAAATAAGCGAGATTAAATGAGTGTGATTATCAAGATGCTGAAAGATTTAGAGCAGCGTCAGCAACCCGGAACAGACAAACCACCAGTGCAACCTGCGGGTGAATTTGTGCGTCCTCAAATTCAGTATCATTCAGTAGCTAAATCTCGCTCACCACTTATTAGCCTTATTGTTGTTGCCGTACTCCTGATCCCTACATTGTGGTTTGGTGTATCTATGTATCGCCAAGCCAATATTCAAATGGTCAATGAGCCAACAGCTATCGATACATCGGTTACCGAAGATATTCAGTCATCGCTGGCGAGTCAGCCACAAGATAATGTCGTTGCTGCTGAACCTAAGCTTGCTCAAGTTTCAACTGAAGCACCAACCCAAGCAGCAGCTCAAATATCAACTCAAGCATCTATTCAAGCGAGCACCCCAGAAATCACTGCTGAGATGATTGAACCAACGGATCGCATATCCGAGCTTGATCCATCCAAAGTGAGCACTGCATCAGCCGTTAATAGCGAAAGCGTCAACCAACAAACAGTGCTAGCTTCAACCGTAGACACAGAGAAGCCCAGTGGTTCGGTGGATAATAATTCACAGAATATGGCTTCGCTGATTAATACTGAATCCACTCAAGGCCAAATCGTAGCGCAAACATCTCGCTTCTTACCCGCAGAAGTGCCCGCAGAAGTATCTGCTGCAGCAAAAACTGTTGATATGAGCGTCAATGAAGTGGTGCTTTCCAAGACGCAAATGGCGCAATTGCAATATCGCAAAGCGATGGATGCTGAGCAAGCGCAACGTCTGGACGATGCGGCGGGTTACTATTTAGAAGCCATTATTTTACAACCGAGTTTACATAAAGCCCGTAAGCAATTAGTCGAAATTTATTTTGCGCAAAATAATCCAACGACTGCAATGAGATTACTCGAGAGTGGAATCAGCATGTTTCCACAACAGTGGGAGTTTTATGTGATTTTGTCGCAAATTCAAACTGCAATAAAAGCTTATGATGAAGCGTTAATAACGGTGGCGATGATCCCAGATAGCTCATCGTGGGCTCGTGATAAGTGGATCGCACAAACCGATTTGGCACAAAACTCTAAAAACTTTGTTTTAGCGGAGGAGGCTTACCGAAACTTATTGGTATCTGAGTCAACTCAATCTCGCTGGTGGATGGGGTTAGGTTATGCGCTCGATTCCCAGCAAAAATATCCACAAGCCGCGCAAGCATACCGATCAGCATTAAGCTATGAAGGGCTATCAACTTCAGCTATGACATTTATTGAAAAGCGTTTAGATCAGCTAGGAGAAAACCGATGAAGCCTAAGTTAAAGATGCGGTTAGGAGATCTTCTTGTTCAAGAGCTGATTATTACTGACACCCAATTACAGCAAGCATTAGCAGAGCAGCGCAATTCAGGTAAAAAGCTCGGCCGCACCTTAATTGATTTGAACAGTATTACTGAAGACCAGTTACTTAAATTTTTATCTCATCAGCTTAATTTACCGTACCTCGATATTAGTCGTCGTCCGATTGCCGATGAAGTGGTGAATATTCTCCCCGAAGTACAAGCGAGGCGTTATCGAGCTTTAGTGGTGGAAAGTCATTCCGACCATGTATTAGTTGCTATGAGCGACCCTGCTGACTTGCAGGCTATTGATAATATTGAAGTGTTAGTTGCCCCTAAGCAGTTAATGATCGCGGTGGCACCAGAGCAACAATTACTCGACGCGTTTGACAACCTTTATCGTCGTACCGGGCAAATTGCTGAAATTGCCGGTAAGCTTGATGAAGAATATGCCGCAGATGACATGTTCGATTTGGCTAATTTGACTCAAAGCGACAGTGATAACGAAACCACCGTGGTGAAGCTATTACAGTCTATTTTTGAAGATGCGGTGCAAATGCGTGCGTCAGATATTCACATTGAGCCTGGCGAGAAAGTGCTGCGGATCCGTCAGCGTATCGATGGCCAATTACATGAAAACCTTCTTAGTGAAGTTAATATCGCCTCTGCTTTAGTATTACGGCTTAAGTTGATGGCTGGACTGGATATTTCAGAAAAACGTATGCCACAAGATGGCCGTTTTCATATGGAAATAAAAGGTCATAAAATCGATGTGCGGATGTCGACCATGCCGATTTATCATGGTGAGTCGGTGGTGATGCGTTTATTGGATCAGACCACAGGTTTACGTACGTTAGATGAAACCGGTATGCCACCGCATATTGTGGCGCGTATTCGTAAACAGATTAAACGCCCCCACGGTATGTTGCTAGTTACAGGGCCAACCGGTAGTGGTAAAACGACCACCTTGTACGGTATTTTAAGTGAGCTTAACACTGCCGATAGAAAGATTATCACCGTAGAAGACCCGGTTGAGTATCAATTACCGCGCATTAACCAAGTACAAGTTAACCACAAGATTGGTTTAGACTTTTCTAACGTACTGCGTACCACGCTTCGTCAAGATCCTGACATTATCATGGTGGGAGAGATGCGTGACCAAGAAACGGTGGAAATTGGCTTACGCGGTGCATTAACCGGTCACTTTGTATTATCGACTTTGCATACAAATGATGCGGTTACCAGTGCATTGCGATTACTCGATATGGGCGCGGCGAGTTATTTGGTTGCTAGTGCGCTGCGGGTCATTATCGCTCAACGTCTTGTTAGGCGCGTTTGTCACAATTGTGCCGTAGATTATCAACCAACCGCAGCTGAACGCAGCTGGCTTGCGAGTGTGACGAAAAAAGATATTAGCAGCGCTACGTTTAAAGTGGGTAGCGGTTGCCAAACCTGTAATGGTTCGGGCTATCGTGGTCGTATCGGTATTTTTGAAATACTCGAGCTCGACGAAAATATGATTGATGCCATGCGAACGGGTAATCCGCAAGATTTTGCCCGTGCAGCGCTGCGCAGTCCTAACTTTATTCCCCTTGCGCATTCTGCGATGGAGTATTTATTCCTTGGCACCACAACACTGGAAGAGGTGTCAAAACTAGTTGAAGACGTTAGTGAGTCGAAAGTGCCGTTGTCGGAAGATATTGTTAGCCAACAAGATATTGGGTTATAACAATGCCACTATATCAATATCGAGGACGTAATTCACAAGGGCAGGCGGTCAGTGCACAGCTTGAGTCTGCTAATGAAAGCGCGGCGGCCGATGCGTTGCTTTCTCGCGGGATCATTCCGCTAGAATTGCGCGAAGTGAAAACTAAGCAATCTTTTTCGATGAGCTTATTTCAAAGCAAGGTGTCGCTGGAAGAGTTACAAATTTTTAGTCGGCAAATGTATTCGTTAACGCGTTCAGGTATTCCTATTTTAAGGGCCATAGCGGGCTTGTCGGAAACAACCCATTCCGATCGAATGAAAAAAGCTTTGGATGATATTTCTGTTCAACTTACTTCAGGTCGACCGCTATCGTCGGCAATGAATCAACATCAGGATATATTTGATTCGTTGTTTGTCTCGATGATCCATGTTGGGGAGAATACCGGTAAGTTGGAAGATGCTTTTATCCAGTTGTCTGGTTATATCGAGCGAGAACAAGAAACTCGTCGACGGATTAAAGCCGCAATGCGCTATCCGATGTTTGTCTTGATTGCGATTACTATTGCGATGGTTATTTTGAACATTATGGTGATCCCTAAATTTGCCGATATGTTCTCTCGTTTTGGTGCTGAATTACCCTGGGCGACAAAAATTTTAATTGGCACGTCTAATCTGTTTGTTAATTTTTGGCCTCACATGATTGTGCTATTAATCGGCATCATAGTCGGGATTCGATATTGGCATCACTCTGAAAAGGGCGAGAAGCAATGGGACTTATGGAAGCTGCACATACCTGTTATTGGATCTATTATTGAGCGCTCAACCTTGTCACGTTATTGTCGCTGTTTTTCGATGATGCTCAGTGCAGGCGTTCCCATGACACAGGCATTAAGCTTGGTCGCAGATGCGGTCGATAACGCTTATATGCATGACAAAATTGTGGGTATGCGCCGTGGTATTGAATCTGGTGAGTCAATGCTAAGGGTATCAAATAGCAGCCAATTGTTTACCCCATTGGTATTGCAAATGGTTGCTGTGGGTGAAGAAACCGGTCAAATAGATCAGCTGCTCAATGATGCCGCTGATTTTTATGAAGGTGAGGTGGATTATGATTTAAAAAACCTCACTGCAAAACTCGAACCTATTTTAATCGCATTTGTTGCTGGCATTGTATTGATATTGGCACTGGGTATTTATCTACCTATGTGGGATATGCTGAATGTGGTAAAAGGCGGTTAGCAAAGAATGCAACAAAGAATGCAAACAGATCATTGGGTATCGAGATGTTGAGCCAGCAAAAAGCGGATGGCGATCTGCTTAAAGTCTATGGGCGAGTTATTGCGATTGTGGTGGTGTTAACGCTGCTGGCTATTTTTGGCGGACGTTATGTCAATACTACCTCAAACATAGGTGGGCGTGGTTTAGAGTTTGAACATAATCGTTTTTTGAATGTCTTAGCTATGGTGCGTAGTCAGTGGTTAGCTTCTGGCCGACCTCATAAAATGCAGTTGTCCTGGCATCATATGGCATCGAATGTGACATCAAGTAAGATTAGCGATGACAATACAGTATCAAAAGATGCTCCGAGTAAGATGGATGCTATTAATACTGATGCTGATTTGGTTGGCACCGATAATTGGATTGCTATGTCTAATCAAGGTTGGCCAACCATTGACACTAATGATGTCCAAGGTTGTGAACAACTGTGGGGGCATTTATTGGCAACTAATGTTCAAGAGTTAAATATTACGGTAGATTATCAGCCTGATGAGAACATTTGCCGCTACTATTCAGGCAATACAGCCAGTTTAAGTTATCAGCTACAAACGGGTAGAGTTATTTTTTTAATGAGCGATGGATAAAGTTTGTGCCATTAGTGTTAAATTTTAAATAAGCTGCTAATATTAGTGAAGTTATAGCTTAATCAGTATTATTTCCTGTTGTAGGCGCTATAGATAAGAGTGAGTTATTATGAAATTGAAACAACAAGGTTTTTCATTGATCGAGTTGGTTATTGTTATTGTCATCCTCGGTTTATTAGCCGCTACAGCGATCCCGCGTTTTTTAAATGTGACCGATGATGCTGAAGACGCCAGTGTTGATGGTGTTGCTGGTGGTTTAGCCACAGCAGTGAGTTTTGTTCGCGCACAATGGGAAGTTGATGGTCGTCGTAACAACAGCGTTATTTTAGATGGTACTAGCGTATCACTCGATACACGTTTTGGTTTTCCAACTGGCACAACCAATACTGATGTTACCTCAATGACCAACGAAACATGTCAGGAAGTATTTGATTCAGTTTTACAAAATGCTCCTAGAAATGTACTGTTCAATCAGGATGCTCGTAATCATCGTTATACCGTAAGAATGCAAAATGGTGTCGGCGGTTCATCTACCAGTATTGATGGCCAAACTGTTACTGGTCTTGATTTGTGTGTTTATCACCAAGTGGCTACTTTAGCGCTAAATCAAACGTCGGGTGTAGCAGATCCTGCGCCTGATTTAGACACTGCGGGTGCTAACGGTGTAACATATAATGCAGGTACGGGTCAGGTCGTATCTTTTACAAACAACTAATTTGATTTACCACTGTTCGCAGTGATGTTGGTTTACCCATTTATTTTCTATAGAGGTTATTTAATATGCAAAAACAACAAGGTTTTACATTAATCGAATTAGTGGTAGTGATCATTATTCTAGGTATTTTAGCGGTTACGGCAGCACCTAAGTTTATTAACTTGCAAGGTGATGCGCGAGTTTCTGCGTTAAATGGTCTGAAAGCAGCTATCCAAGGTGCAAATACCTTAGTTTATTCAAAAGCGGCTTTAGCGGGTAAAGAACAAGCTACTGGGGCAACCGTTACTTTAACTGGCGATGCGACAGCTACGCCAGCAACGAATGCAGACGTAACAACAGATTATGGTTATTTAACTGCAACATTACTTAACTTCCAAACGGCAATTGATTTAAGCGTTTCAGCAGGTACAGATCCTGGTGCGGCTGCAATCACGACTGACTGGGTTTTTGATGCTGCCACAGGTAACTTTTGGCAAGCCGGTGCACCCTCAACTTGCTTTTTCAAATACACTGCAGCAACAGCAACAAAGATACCTGAATTTACAGCAATTCCTGATGCATCAGATTGTTAATACGTGATCGTTAAGTAATAAAAACCTGCTCATGCAGGTTTTTTTTTTAGTGTTTTGAGTTAAAAAGAATATTAAACGACTCACTTGGCTTTTCTATAAAATGTGACAAGGTAATAAATAAACAGACAATATCGCCTATTTTTGCCATACTGAATAAGTTAATATAAGTCACTGACACCATTATGGTTTAATTAATATTGAACGTTCATAATGTTCATCAGGTTGAATGAGGACATCATCATAGTGAATCGACAACATCATATTCAAGCCGGGTTTACCTTGGTTGAATTGGTTACCACCATGATTGTGATTGCTATTATTGCCGTGGCGGTGTTGCCGCGTTTGATGTCTGATTCATCTTTTAGTGCCTACAGTTTACGCAGTGAATTTATTAGTGAGTTACGCCAGGTCCAACTTAAAGCCATCCAGAATACTGATCAGTGTTATCAAATTGATGTGACATCAAGCGGTTATACGTTACGCCATTTTAGCAGAAGAGCCGCCAGCATATGTACAAACCAAGTACGTATAGAGCAACAACAAACCTTCAGCGGCAATGCTCATGTCGCCTTAACCAGTAATGCTAGCCAAGTGTTTTCGATTACCTTCGACAGCTTAGGTCGCATGTTATCTCCGGTTTGTTCTGGCCATTGCTTTAATGTGGTGGCAGATGAAACCTTAGCCATTGCGGTAGAGTCAGAGGGGTATATTTATGCTCTGTAAAACTCAATTTCATCGTTTATCACAATCTACTCGTGGTTTTACTTTAATCGAACTTGTTATTGGCATGATGGTGATCGGCATTGCGATAGTGATGCTCACCAGTATGCTTTTTCCCCAGGCGGATAGAGCAGCATCAACATTACAAAGAGTGCGTTCGGCAGAATTAGCTCATTCGGTAATGAATGAAATTTGGGGTAAGCGATATGATCAAAATACTAATCCCAATGGCGGAGTACCAGCGTGTAATGCACCGACTGGTGAAGTTTGTTCTTATACTTTATCAGCCGATGGTACTCCATTTCTGGGGCCTGACGGTGAAAGCCGAGACACGTTCAACGACGTTGATGATTATAATGGTTTGGATGAAGACGATAACATGCTCGACTCAAGCCAAACTTATGTCCAAGCCTATCCTCGCTATCAGTTGCACGTCACTGTGGCATATCTCGACTCAGCAACGAAAGCGCAAAAATTAATTACAGTAGCGGTGACAACGCCTGCCAATGAAGTGATCACTTACCAAGCGGTAAGGAGTAACTACTAATGCCTTTACGACGAGGATTGAAAGCTGCAGGCTTTACCTTAATTGAAATGGTGACGGTCATTTTAATCTTAGGGATTATTATTGTTGGGATTAGTAGTTTTGTGATTTTTGGTACCCGCATTTTTGTTGAATCAAGTGCGGTAGATCAAGTGCTCAGTCAAAGCCGTTTTGGTATCGAGCGGATGACCCGAGATATTCGTCGTGCAGTGCCCAATAGTATGCGCGTACTTACCGCAACCGATGGCAGTTATCAGTGTTTGGAGTTACTGCCTATTAGCACCAGCACATCGTATCTTGAAGCACCGTTTGTGCCTCAAATTGCGCAAAATACCATAACCGCGATTAAAAGTATTCGTCCCATTAATGCTGCTCAGTCAGTGCTAATTTATCCTTTAACCAATAGCGAAATTTATAATCCTCAAGCGACTACCGCCAAACGATTTATTGTGCAGAGTGTGGCTGAAATAAGCGATCAACTCACCATTACATTAACTCAAAGTGTGCGTTTTACTGAGGCCTCACCGTTAAAACGCTTGTTTGTTGCCGATAGCCCATTAAGCTACTGTTTTATTAATACAGCTAGCAATGTTGATCTGCGCCTGTACCAAAACTATGGTTATAAGGTCAATCAGCCTGCACCAGCTGCAATGGGCAATGGCGTATTGATGGCACAAAATATCACTAATACCTTAGCGGTTAATCCCGCGGTGATCTTGACTCCATCGACACTGGTGACTAATGCTATAGTGCATTTGCAGCCACTATTTAGCGTCAATGGTGAAACATTTCAATATCAACATCAAGTACAGGTGATGAATGTTCCCTAAGCTGAAATTAACCCAACATTCTCAACAAGGTAGCGCACTAATTATTGGTGTATTTGTGCTAACGGTGATGTTTTTACTTGCCGCGAGTTTAATCCGTATTGTCGGTGATGCAGATGAATCTGTGAACATGGAGGTGTGGGGCACTCGAGCTTTATTTAGCGCTAATAGTGGCGCCGATGCAGCGCTGGCTGAGTTATTTCCGGTTGGTGGCACTGTGGCAACTTGTACTAGTGTTAGCTCTACATGGACACCGCCCAATAACGCCGTTGGATTCCATAATTGTAGTGTCACCATTAGTTGTAATACCGCAAGCGTTGGCAGTGTTGTTCAATATCGAATTAATAGTTTAGCGGTATGCGAAACAGCTAACTGTGTAGGAAACTCAAACAGTTCAACATGTTTGCGAGTCAGTCGCCAAGTGGAGGTAGAAGCCCGTGCGCAATAATCTTGGTTTTATTTTATTGGCTTGTTGGCTGTTATTACCTTGGCAGGTTTTTGCAGCGCCACAATGCGACAGCATATTTACCGACCCCGCTTCAGGTAACCATTCTCCTTTTGGGTTAGTGTTACCGTCAGGTATTTTAGCCTCTCCATTATCAGATTTAAACTGCAGCTCAACGACCTGTGACAGAGATGGTGGTAATCAATTCCTGCCTGGAGACTATGATTACGATAATGGTAACTTTGGCAATAAAGCAGTTATTTCAACCACGGGCACCACAGCGCGTTTATATTTTAATAACTTAAATTTGAACAATGCCAATATCAATTTAGACGAGGCCCCAGAAAACCTGATTATTTATGTGGCAGGTTCGTTAAGCATTTCTGGCAACACTAATATTAATGCAATCGTGTATGTGGCGGGTTCTGTTTCTATGTCGGGCAATAGTAGCATTTCTGGCGCACTTGGGGCTGGTGGCGCCTTGACTCTTTCTGGTAACAGTAGCGTTGATTTTAAACCCATTAGTAATACAAATTTTAATGGTATGTGCGATATGACTGCTGCGACATTTCATATCCAATATGGTAAATCTACTGTGTCTGGTAACGACTCAACATATGTAACATTTGACGCAGCATTTCCCACTGCCGTCACCCCCTTGGTTTTCTTAATGCCTACCATCACCACAGAAGACGGTAACAGTGATGGCCCTGCATCGGTATTCCTTGATAGTGTATCGTCGCAAGGTTTTGCTTGGTCACAACAAGAGCCTATATCACCGGATAACCCTTATGTGAAACCCACAGAAATGCCTGAAGTACACTGGATTGCTGTCATACCAGGGTCCTATGACCTGCCAAATGACATCAAGCTAATTGCTGGCTCAGTTAATTATGACCAGGCTGTATTTGGTTCTAATTCACCCTATACCTCTGTTAATTTGCCTACTACCCAAGATGTGGTGTTGAATCAGATTCAAACTAAAAATAATAATTGTTGGTTAACTAGTACCTCCGAGTTTACGGCAACAGGAATTCAACTTGCATTAGATGCGTCAGAGGCTTATAGCAATAGTGTATGTCAACCAGGTAATTTAAATAACAATTCAATTCAAAATGAAACCATTGGCTATTTATCGTTGAGCACCCCTAGCGGCACAACGGCTAGCGGCACTATGACCTTAAATGGTGTCGACACTAATTATCACTTTGGTCAAGCACAAACGTTTACTGATAGTGGTACTAAAGATGTAAGTGAGCAATGTCGTTATACCACGCCTTTAATTGGTTTTAAGGGAGCCCCTATATTAGTCGCGGGTAAAAATAGCCGCTTAGGTGGCGATGGCGGCTGGCTTCGACGTTGTCAGTTGACTAACGATAAAGTGAGTATGGTTGTCGATGAAGATACTTTTAGCGATAGCGACCGTAAACATCGTTGGGAGCATTACAGTTTTGTGGCTTTTGAGAAAAAAGTAGACACCTTAATTTGTTTTCGTGACGAATTTACGCGTTCTGATGTTGGTGATGATTGGGCGCTCAAGGTCTTAGGTTCTTCATTACCGCCTACAATAGTGGAAGGGCGTCTGCGTTTTACCTCTGCTAGCGGCAATCAAGCGACATCCAGTACTTATCAACGTTTATTCCCTGCAGAGGATAACTTAGTTGAAATTGAGTTTGATTATTATGCTTGGTCTAAATCGTCAGGTACGGGAGCAGATGGTATCGCTATTATTTTGTCTGACGCTAGTATTACCCCTCAGCCAGGTAGTTTTGGTGGCGCCTTAGGGTACGCACAGCGTAATAATGGTACCCCTGGATTTGCGGGTGGATGGTTAGGCATAGCTTTAGATGAATACGGTAATTTTTCTAGTCCCAACGAAGGTAAAAATGGCGGTCCCGGGTTTAGGCGGCAAGCCGTGGCAATTCGTGGTTCTGCAGCAACAAGTTATCGGTATTTAATCGGTACTAGTGCTGATATTAGTCCTAAAATTGACGTTCGAAGTACATCCAGTGCTCAGCCTAATCATAAATATAAAATCATTATTGACTCAAGAGTGTCGGGGAAGGCCATGGTGTCAGTGCTGCGAGATACCACGAATAATGGCATCACGGATAATTACGAAACGTTAATAGCTCCTTTTGATGCATTAAGTTTCTCAGGGCAAGCTCCTGTCCCTAAAGATTTTTACCTATCAATTACAGGATCCACGGGTGGTTCCAATAATAATCATGAGATGGATAACTTTAAGGTTTGTGCCCTTAAATCCAATCCGGTCGGTCAACAAATTCATCATTTTGAGTTTGACTATACAAATTCACCATTCACCTGTAAGGCCGAAACTATGACGGTCAGAGCCTGTAAAGATGCGGTATGTAATTTATTTACTGAGCCTGTAGAGGCTAATCTATCGCTTGCTCCTAATTCAAATGGCGCTTGGTATGTTGACGGTAATAAAACCAATGTAGTGAAATTTGAAAATGGCAGTACAACGGTCGCTTTACGCAGCAATGTGACTACGCCAACCACTATTGGGGTGACATCTTCCGTTCCTTTAACCATAGCAGGCAGTAATACCCTGTGCCGCAGTGGTTCGGGCGAGTTAAATACAGCAAGCTGTACTTTAAGTTTTGCAAGCAGCGGGTTTATTTTTGCTGTGCCGGATAAGTTGGCTAATAAACCAACCGACAAAATTACTATTAGTGCAGTGAAAACCTCAGATATCACTCAACAGTGTGTACCTCTGTTTTCTAGAATGACTAAAAATGTCGACTTTTGGAGCTCTTATATCACCCCAAATACACCAATTAATGGCCAGTCATCGACTGTAAATAATACCGTGGTAGGTAAACAGAGTAGCACTGCAACTACGCTTGCGTTGGCATTCGATGCAGAAGGAAAAGCAGATATTATTGTTAACTATCCAGATGCCGGAAAAATACAGTTAGATGCAAAGTATACTGGCACAGGCGATGAGCAGGGGTTGATCATGTTAGGTTCAGATCAGTTTGTTAGTTTCCCTGTGGGCTTATGCGTTATGCCTGAAGATAATAATGCTAAGTGCTCTGCAGGAGATAGTAGCTGTAATCGATACAAAAAAGCCGGCGAGTCATTTAACGTAGTTATTCAAGGTAAAGCCTGGGAGTCTGACGTTGATATTGATTACTGCGATAACATCAATACGCCAAATTATGCCCATAACGAGGTAACATTAGGCCATCAATTAGTTGCCCCATCTGGCGGCGTACTAGGAGAGGTGGGAGCAGAAAAATATAATCATGTCGCCCAAACCACTAATAGTAATACCGTATCTCAGTCGGTAACCGAAGTGGGCGTCTTTAGCTTTACTGCTAATCCATCGAGTAGCTATTTAGGGTCGAATTTTTATGACATTCCATTAGCCGCATCTCCTAATATAGGTCGTTTTATACCAGACCGATTTTTAGTCAGCCGTTCAAGTGTATTGCCATCTTGCGGTAGCTTTACCCACATGGATCAACCGTTTGGTTTGACATTAACATTAAGTGCCTTGAATACCGGTACTTACGTAACCCAAAATTATCAAGGAGCCTTTGCTAAAGGTAGTGCAAGCCTTGTGGGTGAAAACATCAATAATGGTGTAGATTTGAGTGGTAGATTAAGTGCTTTACCAATAAATGCTGGTTCTTGGGCTTTGGGTGAAGCAAACGTCGGATTATCTTATCAAGCAAATTTTCGTCGTACCGTGGCACCGGCTGTGGATGGACCATTTAGTCAGTTAGCTCTTGGCGTACAAGCATTTGATAATGATGGAGCTGTGTCGTTTATTGCCTCACCTGATATGCGTGCAGACAACAGTGCTATTTGCGCTGACAGTAACACCTGCAATGCGAAACAATTGTCGACTCAAGATTTTCGTCATGGCAGAGTGGTGATGGATAATACCTATGGCCCTGAAAATGAAATTTTACGCATGCCAACGTATGCTCAATATTGGAATGGTAGCGGCTGGATAACTAACGTCAGTGATAGATGTACTCGAGTGTTCGATCTACTTGATGGTAGCGAAGTATACGACCCATTATTAACCTCTGGTGAAACCGTTACCCGTAGTGATGGCAACAGTGCCGTCAACGTTACGATGAACAATGGCCAACTCCCCTTATTATGGCAAAACACTGGTTCTGTAGCATATCGAGGTCAAGTGACTGCACCGCTACAAGTCGAGGATTGGCTTAAGTGGTATTGGAATTGGGACCAAGTAAGTCCGACTCAGCTCTATAACCCAAGAGCAAGTGCGTACTTTGGTCGCTACCGAGGCCATGATAAGATCATTTATTGGCGTGAGGTGAGTCAATGATCCGAATAAAAAAGCATCTCTTTTACGCTTTTTAGGATTAAATTTGACCGATTAGCATTTTTTTAGATACTTTTACAAAAAAAAACGTCAGATTAGCAATTGTTAACCTGTTCGGTCTTGTAGAATGGGGGTGTCATTGATAAAGTTAGCTGATTTTTCTTCTTCTGATTTCACAGAATACAGGCCTGATACATGTTCAAAAAGCTGCGCGGCATTTTTTCTAACGACCTATCCATCGATTTAGGTACGGCAAATACTCTTATTTATGTTCGCGATGAAGGCATCGTGTTGAACGAACCCTCAGTGGTTGCCATTCGCGGCGAACGCAATAGCAATGGACCAAAGTCAGTTGCTGCAGTCGGTAGAGAGGCAAAACAAATGCTAGGCAGAACGCCTGGTAATATTCAAGCTATTCGTCCAATGAAAGACGGCGTAATTGCCGATTTTTATGTTACCGAAAAAATGCTTCAGCACTTTATCAAACAAGTGCACAACAACAGTTTCTTCCGTCCTAGTCCTCGCGTACTCGTGTGTGTTCCGGTAGGCGCGACTCAAGTTGAACGCCGCGCTATTCGCGAATCTGCGATGGGCGCTGGTGCTCGTGAAGTTTATCTAATCGAAGAGCCAATGGCTGCTGCGATTGGTGCGGGTTTACCAGTATCTGAAGCGACCGGTTCTATGGTTGTCGATATTGGTGGTGGTACGACCGAAGTGGCGATTATTTCATTGAATGGCGTGGTGTATTCTTCATCAGTGCGTATCGGTGGAGATAAGTTTGACGATGCCATTATTAATTATGTTCGCCGTAACTACGGTAGTTTAATTGGTGAAGCAACAGCTGAGCGTATTAAACATACTATTGGTACCGCATACCCTGGTGACGAAGTACTTGAAATTGAAGTGCGCGGTCGTAATCTTGCTGAAGGTGTACCAAGAAGTTTCACCTTAAACAGCAATGAAATCTTAGAAGCATTACAAGAGCCATTATCTGGCATTGTGAGCGCGGTAATGGTTGCCCTTGAGCAATCACCACCGGAGCTAGCGTCAGATATTTCTGAGCGCGGCATGGTATTAACTGGCGGTGGTGCATTACTTCGTGACCTAGACCGTTTATTAATGCAAGAAACCGGTATTCCAGTTATGGTCGCAGACGATCCACTGACCTGTGTTGCTCGTGGTGGTGGTAAAGCTCTTGAAATGATTGATATGCACGGTGGTGATTTGTTCTCTGAAGAGAACTAATTATCAACTGCAGAGCGGCTTTGTTAATGACATTTTATGGGTTAACAAAGTTGCGAACAATTTATGAAACCAATTTTCGTTCGTGGCGTCTCGAGTCAATTTAGATTGACACTGGCAATTATTTTGTCGGTGGCATTACTTATGACCAATAATCGCCTTGATCCAATACGCCAATCTTTATCCTCCGTATTAAGTCCTCTACAGTATTTAGCCAATGTACCAGGGGTGATGCTCGACTGGTCAGCCGAGGCTTTTGCCACCCGCAATATGCTTGAACTGCAAAACAAAGAACTGTTACGCCAACAACTGGTTATGTCAGAACGTTTACAACGTTTTGAGCATGTTCGCCAAGAAAATGAGCGTTTACGTGCATTACTCGGTTCGCCTGTGCACATGGATTCTCGTAAAATGGTGGCTGAAGTGATGGAAGTTGCCAGTGATCCATTTCGTCAATTTGTGGTGTTAAATCATGGTTCACAAACCGGCATTTATGTTGGTCAACCTGTGGTTGACGCCCAGGGCGTTGTGGGACAGGTGGTGGAGGTTAGTGAGTTTACCAGTCGAGTATTGATGGTGTCCGATACCACTCATGGTATTCCGGTACGTGTTACCCGTAACGATGTGCGGGCCATTGCGAATGGCATGGGTGATATTGATCAAATTGAACTACGTCATGTGGCGAAAAGCACTGACATTATAGTGGGTGATTTATTAGTCACTTCAGGGCTGGGTAATCGTTTTCCTGAAGGGTATCCTGTCGCGCGCGTTATTAGCGTGTCGCGTGATGATGGCCAGAGTTATGCCGTAATTTATGCTCAACCTTTGGCAGCGCTAGATCGTATTCGATACGTGTTACTGATTTGGCCTGATGAAACCAAACCGTTTACGCTGCCTAATGACGTACAAGAGTTAATAAAAGAAGCGGCAGATAAAGCCGCTGCCACTGCAAATTCTTCAGCGCCCCAACCTCAACCCGTAGAAACAACCACTACACCAGTAACAAGCGAGGTAAACCAATGAGCGCACATATTGCAAATGGTCGCTTAGTGGTATGGCTGACCTTATTCATCGGGATGATGTTTCAGATTATGCCGTTGCCAAAAATGGTAGAAGCCTGGCGACCGGATTGGCTATTGATGGTGATGATGTATTGGGCCATGGCGCTACCGCATCGTTACAGTATTCTCACTGCGTGGTTGTTAGGGGTGATGCTTGATGTGTTGTTGGGCGCTCATCTAGGGATCCGTTCATTAGCATTATCATTAGTGATTTATATTGTGGTGTTGTTGTGCCAACAGTTACGTAACTATCCTCGCTGGCAACAGTCGTTACTGGTTGCTTGTTTTATTTGTATTTATCATGCAGTGATATTTTGGGTGCAGTTTGTTGTTGTAGGCGCAGCCCCATTTAATGTGGACATGTTTTTACCCGCTATTTCGAGTTTATTTATTTGGTGGTGGGTGTTTTGGGTGTTACGCAATATGCGCCGCCATTATAAAGTACGTTAATCCTTACGCACTAAAGTGAGTATGATTTTAATGTACACTAATTAGGGTAAATAACCGATGGCATGGGTACTGGCTTCAACATCACCAAGAAGAAAAGAATTATTGGCACAAGCAGGATTTAGTCATCTCGATTTTTCGTTTCAGCTTGTCGCACCCAACATTGATGAAACACCTTTGTTGACTGAAACGGCAGAGCAATATGTCTGTCGTCTCGCACTTGAAAAAGCCCAAGCGGGCCTAGTGCTTAGCGGTCATGTGGTTAAGCCTCAAGTTCTGGGTTCAGATACGATAGTGGTGTTAAATGGCCTGATATTAGGTAAACCAACAGATTTAAATGATGCCAAACGTATGCTGGCATTATTATCCGGTCAAACTCACGAAGTGATGACCGCGGTAGCGTTAACAGACGGTGAACACACCTTTAACCGACTATGCCGTACCCAAGTGAGCTTTTGTGAATTGTCTGCAGCAGACATAGATGCTTATGTTGCCTCAGGTGAACCGATGGACAAAGCCGGTGCTTACGGTATACAAGCTCTGGGTGGTTGTTTTGTTAAATCGATTACTGGCAGTTACTCTGCAGTGGTTGGTTTGCCGTTAGTCGAAACACGTGAATTATTAGCCTGCATGATGCAGCAAACTTAACCTTTGCTTTAATCGGTCATCTACGGTGGTACAACTGCTGTCAATATTACGATTGGAGCATGACCCGAATACTGGTGGCTTATGAACATAAAAGCACAACGTAAAAAAGGCACAGAATTACTTATCAATGTCACGCCAACAGAAGCGCGTGTTGCATTAGTCGAGCATGGTGTTTTACAAGAGGTGCATATTGAACGTCGCATGAAGCGAGGTTTGGTCGGCAATATTTACAAAGGTAAAATCAGCCGTGTCCTCCCAGGTATGCAAGCCGCGTTTGTTGATATTGGCTTAGATAAAGCTGCTTTCTTACATGCCTCAGATATTGTTCCTCATACCGAATGTGTTGCCGATGTCGAAAAAGGCAACTTTGTGGTGCGTGATATTGCTGAGCTCGTGCGTCAAGGGCAAGACATTATGGTGCAAGTGGTCAAAGACCCACTCGGTACCAAAGGCGCCCGCCTTACGACTGACATTACCTTACCCTCACGTTATTTAGTCTTTATGCCTGGTTCTAGTCATGTTGGCGTATCGCAACGTATTGAGCTTGAAGATGAACGTCAACGCCTTAAAAATATTACTCTTCCTTATGTTGATGATGACGGCGGCTTTATTATTCGTACCGCGGCTGAAAATGTGGGTGAAGATGAACTTGCTCAAGATGCGGCCTTTTTACGCCGGGTGTGGGCTAAAGTCAGCGAGCGTCGTAAGCGTAAAGGCGTCACTTTACTGTATCAAGACTTAGCCTTACCAGTGCGGATCATTCGTGATTTTGTCGGTACTGAGCTTGACCATATTCAAGTCGATTCGCGTCGAACTTATGCAGAGCTGCAACAGTTTGTGCAAGAGTTTATGCCTGAAATTGCGGATAAAATTGAACATTATGCCGGCCCCGCACCTATCTTTGAATTGTATGATGTTGAAAACGAAGTTCAACGGGCTTTGGGCCGTAAAGTTGAACTTAAGTCTGGTGGTTATTTAATTATTGACCAAACTGAAGCCATGACTACCGTCGACATCAATACCGGCGCATTTGTTGGCCATCGCAACTTAGAAGAAACCATTTTCAATACTAATCTCGAAGCCACTCAAGCAATTGCAAGGCAACTACGGTTACGCAATTTGGGTGGGATTATCATTATCGACTTTATCGATATGTTAAGTAAGGAACACCAAGCGCGGGTGCTAGAAAGCTTAAATGCAGCATTGGCGTTAGATCGCGTTAAAACCAGTGTCAGTGGTTTTTCGGGCTTAGGTTTAGTGGAAATGACCCGTAAACGTACTCGCGAAAGTTTAGAGCATGTGGTGTGTGGTGAATGCCCTTCCTGTAAAGGCACCGGCACCATGAAAACGATTGAAACCGTGTCTTATGAAATTTTTCGAGAGATTATCCGTTTAGACCGAGCATACAAAGCCGATGAGTTTTTACTGTATTGCTCGCCGGCGGTGTATATGAGCTTTAGTGGTGATGAATCGCATTTGCTGGCAGAATTAGAAGTCTACATTGGTAAGCGTATTCGTTTGCAAAATGAACCGTTATACATTCAAAGTAAATATGATGTGGTGATGATGTAGTGTCGACAACTCAGGCAGTAACTATCAACAGATTATGTTGGCAAATTTTGGCTATCGCGCTGGTGCTTTTTGCACTGGTTGTGAGCCTTATTCGTGGTTTATTGCCCCATATTCCTGAAGTACGTACTGAGTTAATCCATTATCTTGAAAGTGAATACCAACTGCATGTGCAGATGGATAAACTGAGTGCAGAATGGCAAGCTTTTGGGCCAGCACTTACCGTTAATAATTTAGTCTTACCGCCACAAGATAACTTACCGATTACCGTTATCAGCGAAAATGTGCATATCAAACTCGATTTTTGGCAGTCGCTTTTCACCTTGAGCCCACAGATTGAAACGGTAGTATTTGATGGCGTTAAAGTCGCGTTAAATCTTGATGAGTTAGCGGCTAGTGATGACCATGCTAAAGTGGGCGATAAAGCTAATCTTGATTGGTTATATGGTCTGTTATTAGAACAGCTGGGACATTTTTCAATTACCGACGCGTCCTTACAACTGGTGAGTAAACAACATGCTTATCAGCCGATTTTTATCGATAATCTGCTATGGCAAAACACGGCTAATCGTCACCAAGCGCAAGGTATTATCCACGTCGATCAGCTTAAGTCGGAGCAAGAGCAATTAACATTACGCATTGACCTTACAGGGGATGGTTATCAACCCGATACTGTAGCAGGCCAGCTTTATGTTACCGCAGACTCATTAGACCTAGGTGAATGGGCGTCAAGGCAGCATACCGCTCAAACAAACACTGATAATATTGAATTTCAAGGCGTGATAAACCTCGATGCGTGGATGACATTTGCTCATCGTCAAATTCGTGATGGCATATTGGTTTTTAAACCCAGCTGGTTACAATGGCACGATGCAGACACCCAGCAAAAATTTGCAATTAACTCAGGTTCATTGCAATGGACTCTACAACCCGATGGTTGGAAAATAGACAGCCACGATTTAGATTTATCGACCAATGATCAAACTTGGCCATCATTAACGTTGGCAATTGGCACTCGCGAGGGTGACTTTTTTGGTTACGCTAACCAGATTATTCCAGCGAACTTAACCCCAATGTTGCCGCTAGTGCCCGATTTGGGTAAGCAGCAAGTGAATATTTGGCAACAACTCAACCCTCAAGGGCTAATTGGGCCGATTAGGCTGTATAAACCGGACGACAAACCCTTTATCGCCAAGGTCGAGTTACAGCAATTACAGTGGCAACCTTATCTGTCAGTGCCTGGTATTAGCCCTATTGATGCTCAATTAACCTGGGCCAATAATCAACTCGAGTTTGCCTTGCCAGAGCAGGAGTATACGCTTGATTTTAGCGGTGATTTTGGTCAACCAATTGTGCTGCGCGGCAGCCCAATTATGGGGCGTTATAATGTCGAACAACAACGCTTAACAGTACCTAATATTGAATTTATTAATGATGATATTGCCCTGCAAGCCGGTTTGAATCTTGAGTTTTCCCAGCAGACACATATGGGTTTAGCTGCTCATGTCACTATTAATGATGTCTCTCATCTTGGGCGGTATTTTCCATTAATGGCGATGAGCCCCAATTTAATCAACTACCTGAATGACGGTTTAGTGGCTGGGAATATAAACGATGCACAAGTCGTTTGGCATGGTGCATTAGGCGATTATCCTTATCAAGATAGCAGTGGCGTATTTCAAGCGGGCTTTACCCTTGATAGCGGCATCTTTAAATTCCAACCAAATTGGCCTGCCGTTAGCTCGCTCACGCTTTCCGCATTATTTGAAAATGACATGATGGATTTGCATATTGATCAGGGCAAACTCGATAACGTGGTGGTGGACGGTGCGCGAGTTTCTATTCCACATCTTGGTAAAGAATCTTTATTAAGAGTAGAAGCAGATATCACCACCGATGCACAAGCCGCCACCAAAGTGATTAATGCCTCTTCATTGCGGGGTTCTGTTGGGGCAACGTTAGATGTGGTGCAAATTCAGCGAAATATTAATACCACATTAGATCTTTCCATTCCCTTATATAAAGGGGGTGAACAATTGATTAAAGGCCAAGTCACACTTGATAATAACCCAGTGTTTATTAACTCGCCTGGTTTAGATTTACAGGCTGTGTCAGGGCAAGTGAGCTTTGTAAATCAATTGATTGAAGGTAAAAATATTAAGGCCAGATTATTTCAACAGCCGTTAACGTTTAGCGTAAAGACCGGTAAACACAACAGCAATTTAGCATTGAATGTCGATATGCGTGGCAAATGGGATCTTGATGCTCTGCCTGCCAGTTTACATAACCCAATGACGGAAACGTACCATGGGCAGCTAGACTGGAACGGCGGGCTAACCATGATTTTTGACCCCAGTGGTTACAGCTTACAAGTCTCTGCTAATTCCGATCTTATCGGTACGTCATTGGATTTACCTATGCCTTATCAAAAATCTGCAGACGAGCCCAGAAAGCTAAGTGCGGATCTTATTGGCGATAACAAACAATCATCATTGAGCATTAAACTGGGCAATGATCTGGAGTTTTGGGGTGGATTTAATGCTGATAGTGGCAGTCAGCTTGCCTATTATGATGTCATGATTGGTCGCCACTTTAGACTAGGTGATAACTTAAATAAGCAACAAGGACATCTACATTTAGACTTGCCAAAAGTCGACTTAGCGCAGTGGCTCCCGCTTATTAATCGCTTTAGTGCCACCTCAGAACCTGAAGTGATCACCTCATCGGTACGCGACCGCATCTTAACGGCTGCAGAGCTACCTGGCGCTACAGCACAACATAATGCCACCTCTTCGATTGAAGCTACAGCCCCCGCATTCCCTAAATTAGTCGGTATTCATGCCAACATCGCTCAATTAAATGTATTGGGTCAATCATTTGATAAATTGCATTTTGATGCTCAACCCACTGAACATGTGTGGCGCGTTGACGCTGATTCGCAGCAGTTTGCGGGACGTATCGATTTTTATCCTAACTGGCGCGATCAAGGCATCAAAGTGGTCGCGAAAAAGCTGCATTTATTCCCGGTAGTGAGTGGCCCTGAAACCGTTGAGTTAGCGCCAACGTCGATGCTAGAGAATCTGCCCACTTTAGCTGTAGATGTTGATGACTTTAGCGTTAATGATTTATCACTAGGTCACTTAGTGCTGCAAGGCTTACCACATAAACAAGGCTACCAATTTCAAACTGTTTCCATCACAAAACCGACGGTAGCATTACAGGCCAACGGTTTATGGTCTGTTGAAAATGGTATCGATAAAACCCTGTTTGAGGTTAATTTACAGGCTGACAAGTTTGATGACTTATCGACGATGTTAAAAATAAACCCGGGATTGCAAGATGCACCACTGGACCTATCTGGTCAGTTATCTTGGCAAGGCGCACCTTATCACTTCGCCCTCGACACCTTAAATGGCCAACTTAAGTTTGATTTGGGCAAAGGTCATTTATCGGAAATTAGTGATAAAGGTGCCCGAGTGTTTTCGTTATTTAGTTTAGATTCGTTGTTGCGCAAATTATCGTTAGATTTTTCGGACGTGTTTGGCGAAGGTTTATATTTCAATACATTTAACGGTAACTTGACGATTGATAATGGGGTGGTTAAAACCACTGATTCTGAAATGGATGCTATTGCTGGTAATATGCGAGTAAGAGGCTACACCGACTTAACCACCCAAAGCTTAAATTATGACATTCGTTTTGTGCCGCAACTTGCGTCAAGTGTGCCAACCGTGGTGTTATTGAGTACGAGTGCATGGACCCTAGGTTTAGGCGCGTTTGCCCTAACGAAAGTGTTAGAACCGGTTATTGAAGTTATCTCTGAAATTCGTTTCCGAGTCACCGGTACCATGGACAACCCGCAGCTAGAAGAGCTTGAGCGTAAGAGTAAAGAAATCGAAATACCTAAAGCAATTTTACCGCAAGCGGACGAGACCAGTGTAGAGACGACTATTGGAGCTAAAGCCAAAGCTAGCATAGACAGTAAAGCAGAAAATAACGTTGAGGCAGATGTTCTGCGTGGCGATAACGCTCGTGAAGCGGAAGATAAATCGCTACCAAGAAGTTCGCCATCCACGCAACTTATGCCTGGTATCGATAATTCATCTGATGTAAATCAACCGTCAGCGACTGACACTGAAGTTGATCGAATTCGCAAAACTTTAGCCGAGCCAGCAACTAACGTCGTTATGCTACCAGGAGTGAGAAATGCAAATCAGCTTATTACAATGTCAAAGCAGTCGCGATGTCAAAGCCAATCTCGCGTTTGTCGACTCGCAGCTTAAAGACTTACCCCGCGAGGCCGATGAAGCGCAATTAGTGGTGTTGCCCGAGTGTTGTTTATTGTTTGGTGGCCATGAAAGCCAGCAACTTGAACATGCTGGCAACGAGCATCAAAGTGAGCTTAAAGATGCATTAGCTGCAATGGCAAAACAATACCAAGTGTATTTTATTGCCGGCACCATCCCCATGCGTGCAGATGATGGTAGAGTCTTTAGCCGCTGTTATTTTTTTGATGATCATGGCGTCACCCTAGGTCATTACGATAAACTGCATTTATTCGATGTTGAGGTGGCAGATGGCACCAAGACTTATCGTGAAAGTGATACCTTTCATCCCGGTGATAGCATTTGTGTCATAGACACCCCTTTTGGCAAAGTCGGCTTAGCCGTTTGTTACGATATCCGTTTTGGCGATATGTTTCGAGCATTGCGTTTAGCGGGTGCAGACTATATTGCGTTACCTTCTGCTTTTACCAAAGTCACTGGTGAAGCACATTGGCAGGTGTTATTGCAAGCCCGAGCCATTGAAACTCAATGTTATTTGTTGGGGGCGGGCCAATGGGGACAACATAACCAGGGCAGTCGAGAAACATGGGGTCACAGTATGATCGTCGACCCATGGGGCCGAGTGATTGCAGAGCAAGCCACTGAATGCGGCTGGGTACAAGCTAAAGTCGATTTAACGGAACTACGGCGTATTCGTCAACAAATGCCAGTGATAGGCCATAATCGATTTATAGAACCGCAGTTGAAATAACACTGGTTGAAATAATACTGGTTTAAATAATACTGGTTGAAATAACACTGAACGAGCCTGACAGAAACCAAATTCGCAGTACGCGTTACCAATTAAAAAAGAGAGTTTTAATGCCATTTTTAACCCAAGTAGAGCAGAGTTTATTGCAAGATGGATTAACCTTAGATGGACTGCAAGGTTACTTAAATACCATTCATCAACACAATATCGATTTTTCAGACCTGTATTTCCAAGCTTGTCGTCATGAGTCTTGGGTATTAGAAGATGGCATTGTAAAAGAAGGCAGCTTTCACATTGAACGTGGAGTAGGTGTGCGCGCTATTACCGGCGAAAAAACCGGTTTTGCTTATGCTGACGAAATCACCCCAGCAGCTTTAGATGCAGCAGCAAAAGCTGCTCGCGGAATTGCCAGTGCTGGTGAGCAACATAAAGTACAAGCTTTTAAGCGCCAAACAGCCCATAAATTGTATGACAGTGCTGACCCAATAGCGGCTATGGACGAAGTGAAGAAAATCGATTTGTTAAAGCAAGCCGATGCTTATATTCGTAGTCTCGACAGCCGTATTATTCAAGTCGTCGTAAGTTTATCGGGCGTACATGAAGAAATATTGATAGCCGCCAGTGACGGCACATTAGCAGCAGATATTCGTCCATTAGTGCGTTTTAACTGTAGTGTTATCTTAGAAGACAAAGGTAAGCGCGAGCGTGGCAGTGCTGGTGGCGGTGGTCGTCACGATTACAGCGCCTTTTTAGCCACCGATGAAGCTGGCTTACCGCAGAGTTTTGAGTTTGCCCGCGAAGCGGTGCGCCAAGCTCAAGTTAATGTACACGCTATTGATGCACCTGCCGGTGAAATGACCGTGGTGTTAGGTAATGGTTGGCCTGGTGTTTTATTGCATGAGGCAGTTGGCCATGGCTTAGAAGGCGACTTTAACCGTAAAGGCAGCAGTGCATTTAGCGGTAAAATGGGCCAGCAGGTGGCGTCTACCTTAGTGACCATCGTGGATGACGGCACCTTAGAAAATCGTCGCGGTTCATTGAGCATCGATGATGAAGGCGTGCCAAGCCAAAAAACCACCTTAATTGAGAACGGTATTTTAAAAGGTTACATGCAAGACAAGTTAAATGCCCGCTTAATGGGGCAAGAGCCTACAGGTAACGGTCGCCGTGAATCTTATGCGCATTTACCTATGCCGCGCATGACCAATACCTATATGAACGCAGGTGAGTCAAACCCAGCCGACATTATTAAGTCGGTTAAAAAAGGCATTTACGCGCCTAACTTTGGTGGCGGACAGGTCGACATTACTTCAGGTAAATTTGTGTTCTCGGCTTCTGAAGCCTATTTGATTGAAGACGGTGAAGTGACTCAGGCGATTAAAGGCGCGACCTTAATTGGTAATGGCCCTGAAGCTATGGGACTCATTTCAATGGTAGGTAATGACTTAGCCTTAGATAAAGGTGTTGGCGTGTGCGGTAAAGATGGACAAAGCGTACCCGTTGGTGTGGGTCAGCCTACTCTAAAAATTGATCGCCTAACGGTTGGTGGTACCGCTTAACACTAACTTTTACTGTGTTGGTCACTCACTGAGTGTTTATGCTCAGTGAGTTATGGTGATCTTCACTGTGATCACTATCTTATGTGAGTGAATATGCACTTTATGATCTAGTGGCTGTGATAATAACGGAATTACGTTATAATTCATCAAGGAATTAGAGTATTAACTCTAGAGGTGTTTATGGTTGCACAACGTCATATCAGTACATATTGTCGCAGACGAGTGAACTTTACTCTGTGTTTCAGTGTTTTATTTGTCCATCTTAGTGTTTTTGCTGAACCCGTTACCTTTAGTCATGCTTGGCAGCAATTGGCGCAAGTGAGTGATCAGCTTCAAGCTAAAGCTCAGCTAGTCAACCGCGCCAAAGCGGAAGAGGATGCCGGTGATGCGTTAAATTACCCATCGCTTAATATTGCTGGCAGCTATACTCGCCTCGAAAAACCTATCGAACTTGATTTACGTGACTTAAATCCATTAGCGACTCTCGACACAAGTACATTACCAGCAGCTCTTAGTAGTGCATTAGCTGAAATCCCAGGCTCTCTCTTTGTCACTCCTTTTACCGAACAAGATGTATTTCGTGCCAGTTTACAAGCCATGTGGCCCATTTATACCGGTGGTAAAATTACTGCAGCCCAAGGAATACATGCTGCCCAAGTCTCAGAGAGAGAACAAGAGTTTGCCCTAGCTCAGCGTGAGTTATTTCTTCAGTTAGTTGATCGCTACTACGCAGTATCGGTGACAAAAACCTTAGTAGATACCCAAAAGCAGCTGGTGGACTCGTTAACTTTGCATGTGAGTCATGCCCAAAAATTAGAACAACAAGGCCAAATAGCCAAAGTTGAACGCTTAAATGCCCAGGTCGCATTAGAAAATGCCAAAGTCAACTGGGGCAAAACCAAGCGTCAATACGAAATGACTGAAATTGCGCTAGCAAGGATGTTACATATACCGTCGGTCGATCCTATTTCGGCACTGTTTTTACTCGAACAACAACCTTCATTGCCCCGCCTTAGCCAGCTGACATTAACTCAGCATCCGGCGTTAAAACTACTCGAAGCTAAAGAAGCTCAAGCCAATGGTTTAGTCGACTTAGAAAAGGGCAGTTACTACCCCACGGTGTATTTATACGGCAACTACACCTTGTATGAAGATGACAGCTTATTTTCTCAAGTAGAGCCGGACTGGATGGTGGGTGTTGGTATGAGCATACCGCTTATTAGCCGTGATGGTCGCAGTGGAAAAGTGCTCGCGGCGAAAAGTGCTTTACTGCAAGCGCGTTACACCAAAGCACAAACCAAACAAGATTTAAGTTTGTTGATTGATCAGAGTTATCGGCAAATGCTGCAAGCTAAAGAAGAAGCGGATGCGCTGGATGTGTCATTAGCATTGGCGACCGAGAATTTACGATTGCGAGAGTTGTCCTTTAACCAAGGCTTATCCACTTCAATTGACCGAATCGATGCCGAGTTGAGCTTAACTGCAGTGAAAACTCAGCAATTAGGTGCAAAATATCGTTATATGCAAGCCTATGCCAAAGTGATGGCCATTAGTGGTCAAGTAGATGAATTTATTAACCGAACTCAACTTCAAGGGGCTGCTTATGCGGGCTAACAAGATTATTGCAGTGGTCGCATTCGTGCTAGTTATATTATTGTTAGGGTACGGTGTAATGCTAGCTTTTACGCCTCAACCGACAGTGTTGCAAGGGCAAATAGAAGCTCGTGAATATAATATCTCGTCTAAAGTTCCTGGCCGAGTTGAGCAAGTTTTGGTTCGCAAAGGCGACCAAGTCAATGTGAATGATATTTTGTTTGCCATCAGCAGCCCAGAATTAGATGCTAAGTTACTGCAGGCTCAAGGCGGCCTTGAAGCGGCAACGGCTATGCAGCAACAAGCTAAAAATGGCGCAAGGCAGCAACAAGTTACCGCAGCTAAAGAACAGTGGTTAAAAGCCAAGGCTGCAACCGAACTTAGCCTAAAAACTTACCAACGAATTGAAAACTTATTTGATGAAGGTGTTGTCGCACGGCAAAAGCGCGATGAAGCTTATACCCAATGGCAAGCGGCTAAATATACCGAGCAAGCAGCTTACGCTATGTATCAAATGGCAAATGAAGGCGCGCGGGTTGAAACTAAAGCCGCAGCCGCAGGAAAAACTCGTATGGCAGAAGGTGCGGTTAACGAGGTCAATGCCATTTTAGCCGACAGCCAAATGCGCTCACCTAAAAAAGCGGAGGTGAGTGAAGTATTATTACAAGCAGGTGAGCTTGCACCGAGTGGTTTTCCGGTGGTAAGCATTATTGATATGAGTGATGCGTGGGCCGTATTACAAGTTCGAGAAGATTTGTTGAAGCTATTTAAACAAGATCAAACCGTCATGTTAGATATTCCAGCACTACAGCAGCAAGTCGAATTTACCGTTTCGCACGTTAGTGTTATGGGTAATTTTGCCACTTGGCGCTCGACAGAGAGCGGCCATGACTTTGATATGCGTACCTTTGAAGTTGAACTGACACCTAAGCAAAAGATTGTCGATTTACGAGTTGGTATGTCGGTATTGTTTCGTGCCGACAAGCTTGCCGAACATTAATAAGGCTTGCTGATGAGGCATTTATTCAGGCGAGAATGTAAAGCGTTGTGGAATTCACCATGGCAACTTGCCTTGGTGAGCTATATTCCGCTAATTAGCGTGATCGCACTTTGGTGGTTATTTAGTGCGGGGTTGCCAAGGCAGCTCCCTGTTGCCGTGGTTGACTTAGATAACAGCCAAATTAGCCGCATGCTAACAAGGCAATTATCGGCCAATGCCGTGATTGCACCACGTTCATTTGCCAATGAAGCTGCGGCGATTGAAGCTATGCGTCAAGCGCAAGTATACGGGCTAGTTATTTTACCTTACCAGCTCAGAAAAGATTTACTCACATCAAAACAACCCACTATTGATATTCGCTATAACAGCCAATTTTTGTTAGTAGGTAAGTTATTATCCAGCCAGTTACAACTCAGCCTTGCTGAGGGGTTAACGCATATTGGCGAGGTGAGCCTATTACTTAAAGGCGCAAATAAAGCCACCGTTGATGTGAGTTTAACGCCTATTAGTAACCAAACGACGGCGTTATTTAACCGAAATAATAACTATGTTGGTTTTTTAGTCCCGCCTATATTAATTGCATTATGGCAATTACTGTCGATGTTGGTATTTGTTAATAGTGTTAATGCGGAGCTTATTCCTCAAGGTGAACGCTATTATTTAGCCCGAAACATTTGGCCAAAAGTGTGGGTTAAAGTGTTATTTTATAGTCCGATCATGCTCGTTCATAGTGGCTTTATTTTAGTGTGGTTATACCACTATTTAGCTTTGCCCGTGTCGGGTTCGCTATGGTTATTGCTATTGGCACAGGCATTCATGCTCATGGCATTGTGGTTGTTAGTGTTGGTTATTTTTATGATTATGCGTGACAGTGCTCGCACGGTCAGTTTCTGTACCGCATTATTTGCTCCAGCATTTGCATTTATGGGAATAACCTTTCCCGTAAACGATATGCCCTTATTGGCTAAATGGTGGCGGTTGGTGATGCCATCGAGTCACTATATAGACTCTCATATCAGCGTCGTCAGTTATGGTGTTGGCTTGCCGCAAGTATTGACTCAAATCAGTTCTTATTGGGGCTTTTTACTGTTATTGCCTTTGCTTTATGTGCTGGGCCGCCACGCGCAGAAAATACCGCCACAGGGTCATGTTAGTCACCCGGTTACTCTGGAGGTCAACCGATGAACTTCTGGCAATTAATCGTAGCAGAATGCAAAGCTATATTGGCTGACAAAGCGATTGTGATGACGCTATTTGGTGGAGTGTTATTTTACTCGGTTCTGTATCCGTTACCGTATTTGAATCAGGTGCCGACAGAGCAAAAGGTCGTGGTGGTAGATCACGATAATTCGTCACTCAGTAGGTTGGTGACTCGCCACGCAGATGCCAGTGCTAAGATAAAAATACTCGCTAAGGTAAGCAGTATTGAGCAAGCACAAATGTGGATCGATCAAGGTAAAGCTCACGGCTTACTGGTTATTCCGGCTAACTTTAGACGCGATTTGTTGTTAGGCAAGGGTGCAACATTAAGTTACGGCGGCGATGCGAGTTACTTTCTGATTTATTCAGCCGTAGTAGAAGGCTTAGTGTCAGCCGGTATAGATGCCAGTAAACAAGTGCAGTTAATTGGTTTATTGGCTCAGGGCCAAAACCCCCAACTTGCCCAGCAAGCTGTTAATTCTATTAATATTAATTCAGTTCCAGCGTTTAACCCCAGTTTAGGTTACACACCGTATGTGGTGCCGGGATTATTTTTATTAATTCTGCATCAAACCTTATTAATTGGCACCGGTATTTTGGGCGCAGGCCAATGGCGCAAACCCGGTTATTGGCAGCAAGTACGTCCAGTAACCTTGGTGCTTGCACGGTTAAGTGTGTTTATGATGATTTACGCGCTATTTAGTAGTTTCTATTTAGGTTTTTGTTTTTATTGGTACAAAGTAAGCGTGGTGGCTACGGTGATTGAAGTTGGGCTATTTATGTTGCCCTTTCTATTAGCCACGGGATCGTTAGGTATTTATCTTAGCAGTTTATTTAATCGTCGAGAATTACCTACCCAATTGTATTTACTGGTGTCGATGCCGATTTTATTTGTGTCAGGGTTTGTGTGGCCGATTGCATTAATTCCAGAACCATTGGTATTAGCATCTCAAGTTATTCCAGCTGTTCCAGCGATTATGGGGATGCTCGAGTTAAATCAATTAGGAGCTGGTTGGTCGGCGGTAATGCCTAAATGGTTACAATTGTGGGGCTTGTTTGCAGTATTCGTCACGATGGCCATAGTCGCCATTGGGCGGAAACAGAAAAATGTTGATGTTGCATCATAAATCACCCATAGAAGTTAGCCAGGTTCTATCATATCGAAATAAGGTTATAGCTAGGTTTGTCACTGAGTAAAAAAAATAGACAGTTATCTTCTCGATAGACCTGTCTATTTCATTTGTTTTATGGGGTTTATTGTTGACTGATAAAGGGCAACCGTGACGGTTTCTTGGTCAGAGTCCAATTACATCATTCCGTTTTGGGCATTGTTTAAAGCTGCCTCTAAACGTTTAACGTTATGTTGGTATATCTCGCTGTGATCGACTTTTGCAGCATATTTAAAATCAGCTAATGCGCCTAAATTGTCATTATTCAGTAATTTCATTACACCACGATTATTATAGGCATAAGCCCGAACCGTCATTGATGGAATCGCCACTTGGGTACGAGCACTTTTCACGGCTGCACTACAGGCTTTTTGGGCTTTTTCCATATCAGCTAATTGCACATATCCAGCGCATAAGTTCACGTTGCGAGAATAGTCATCCACGGCGAACTTACTTGCAGACAAAGTAGCGGTTAAGCCTGCTTCAACATCACCAGACTGCAATGCGTTAACACCAGGCACATCTTCCACTAATACCATTTTGTAGGCATTACTTTTGATCTGTTGACCTTGCTCATCAGCCATTACGCTTGTCGATGCTGTCAGTACTAATGTGGCACAAATTAGGCCATTAACGATGCTCTTTTTCATGATGTAGCTCCTTTAAACGTTTGTGTAGCGCCGCGCTACAGGTGAACTTTAGTCAAAACGACTAGCGTCGACAAACGATAAAAAACGCATTAATGGGTTAAAAAAATTCACTTATGGGGAGGTGTGATAGTTTTGTTTAATTAATGGCCGCGGCAATTAACATCGATGTGTTTCATGACATGGTCATCCAACGATTTTCTTTAACCTCCACAATTTTCATTGAACCTGAAACCTTAACGACTTACACATTCTTTTATAAACAGTCTTCAACGGTATCAAGGGATTTAATACTGATAGTGTGTAAGCCATATTGATATGATTCAAAGTCTATTTATACTGTCTGCGTCTGCACTGCTTAAGATTTTAATGTCTTTACATCAATAAGATAGGGCATGTAGGATTATAACTGATACTTAATTAAAGACGGCCAGAAACTATTGGCAATGATCACTGATTTTTAGCCCAAAATGTGGCTGATAATGCTAATAGTATATTTAGGACTAATGATTATGTTTATTGAAGCCTCTAAATTTTCTTTTGTGAAAGAGCTTGAAGCTAATTGGGAAATAATTCGAGATGAATTTCTTGCACTACCAAATGACTCGTTTGACCCATGGGTTCAACAACAAATGCATGGTCAAGGCTGGAGTGTCTTCGGCTTGTATGCGCTTGGGAATCGTGTTGAAGGTGCATGCGTTAAATGCCCTCAAACAGCGAAACTCGTTGAAAACATCGGCGGCATTTCTCTCGCTGGTTTTTCGCTACTAGCCCCCCATACGCATATAACACCACATGTCGGTTGGGCCAATAATGTATATCGTTTACATCTTGGATTAGTGGTGCCACCTGACTGCAGGCTTCGTGTTGCCAGCGAAACCCGTTATTGGGAAGAAGGTAAATGTTTAATATTTGATGATACTGCTGAACATGAAGCTTGGAATGATTCTGCTCAATATCGTGCCACATTAATGTTGGATTTTCTTCGGTCGGATATTTATTCCTTCACAGAAGATATGATGCCAGACGACGTTCGGCAATACGCTGAACAGCTATTGAAATGATAATAAACAGTGTAATAAAGTCATTATCACTCTAATTATTAATGACTTTCATCATGGAAACTTTTGAGGATCCAATCGATTAGTAATTGCACTTCTGGTCGCTGTTGTTCATTGGTGTGGCGGATCAAATAATAGCGATCATGGCTATAAAGTGGATGAGGAAATAATGGTAGAAGGGTGCCATTATCGAACCATGCTTGGCTGATGGGTAATGGAATGAGTGCAATGCCTAATCCTTGTTCTGCAGCGCGGGCGACACTGAACATACTGTCTAGTTGAATTATCTGCTTAGGCTGAAATGCATCAAAGCCAACATTTTCGGCCCATTGATGCCAAGCGTAAGGTCGAGCTTTATGCAATATTAATGGCACCTTAGTTAATGCTTTAAAACCTTGTGAAGATAATTCAGCATGCAGTTGTGCATTACACGCAGGGATATAAGTGATTGGAAATAAATCATACACATCGGCATTAGTTTGTTGTTTACCAGAGAGCATAATGGATACATCAGTGTGCTTAATTGTATCGCTACGCGACTTAATGGTTTCGAGCTTAAGATTGATGTTGGGATATTTAGATGACCAACCAATGAGTTTAGGCATAAACAGTTCACTGGCAAAAAATTCTGGCATTGAAATACTGACTTCGAGCATTCTGTCTGATTGGTTAAATTCACTGACTGTGTTGACTAATTGCTGCATTACCGGCTCGATGGCCTGGTAAAAGCGTGTGCCAACTTCGGTCAATGTCACCGCGCGGGTTTGACGAATAAACAAGCTCTGATTTAGAGATTCCTCTAACTGTTTAATCTGATGACTTACCGCCGAAGGGGTTAGATACAGTCTTTTAGCGGTTTCTTTAAAACTTAAGCATTCAGCAGCGACGCAAAAACAACGTAGGCCGCGCATGGAGGTGTGTAAAGGGATCATTCAATTCTCAACAAGGACAGCTTATCAACTCACTTCCCCTTGATGATAATCAATTGTGATGACATCTGTAATGCATGCGGGTCGACTACTGAGTAATAGTTTAGTGAGACTAGGGGCTATTCTTGAAGAGAAAGCAAGGATTAGACCAGTAGTTAAAATTTAATTTAAACATAGTGTTAACTAATTTTATAAAAATTGATTGAGTTGCTCTGGTGCTGAATAAACCTTCTTCGCACCAATTTGGTGCTAACTGATGTTACGTTATCTCAACTGAGATAACGAAATGGATTAATAGATAGGTAGGTAAGCAGGGCTAGCGCTTAATTAATATGTCTAATTAGAAGTACAGTGTTTCTTGCTTGGTGCCATCGATAAAAATGTCGCATTTATCTGCAGTGCTCGATTTTGCTGATTGAACAATGCTAGCAACAATACCAAAGCTTCCACCTTGATCTCCGAGTACCGAACCAAAGTAACAATCACCTTTAAATTTCATATCTTTAAAGTTTGCATTAAGATTTTGGGTAGGCGTCATTGGCGGGAATCGACCCTGCATGATCGGGTCACCATTAGCGGTCAATAGCAGTTTATTATTTGCTTTATCATACGATCCGCCAAGCACGAAGGTTTGGTCATTGACGACAACCGTTTTGTTTTGAGCCACGATTGGTGGTTTAGCGGCACAAGCGGTGAGTAGTACACCTGCAGTTATAGTAAGAAGTAGAGAAATTTTGCGCATTATTATTCCTTAGTATGCGTCGAGAGTCGTAAATCGGTCCCTCGTAATAGTAAACTAGCCCTGTTTACAGATGCTATTGATGGTATCGAAACGCATAATGTTGAGTACTATTTAAGGCGTGAACATAACGTCAGCTAGCAAAAATAGTTTTTATTTCAACAATATATCAATTAAATACCGTATTGCACGTCTTATTGTATCAACATATTTGTGAATGCCAAGTATAAAAAAGCCTGCTGAAGTAGCAGGCTTGAAGGATCGATAAATATTATAGGAGTGAGAATATTGAGCTTATGACAAGGTCACATCAAATATCAATTTAGTGACCACACCTTTAGGCGTAGTTGCTGTCAGTGTGACTTGGCTTGTGCCTGGTGTACCATTATTTTTCAAGGTAAATGAGGTTGATGTTCCTCCTGCTGAACTCTTGTTAGGTACGGTATAGCCAGAGAACTGCAATTCACCTTCGGTGCTAGTAACGGTTAAGGTTGTACCAGAAGGTAATATTTGATTGGCGCTATCAGTGATTACCACATCAAACTTTGTCGTTTCATCTAGTGCAATAGGTTGAACATCAGTGTCGTAATCATTAATCAAGCTGCCATCTTGGCTAATGACAAAATTAGCATCAGAGCCTGACATTGTTAATACTAATGCTTTACGGATATAAGTACTCATAGCCGTGCTATTACATAATGCACCTTGGCATTGTGGGCCGTTAAATTGACCGTCAGCTAATTGGTATGTGTTGCTCGCTTGAATATTAAAGTACGGTTCAGCTGAATCATGGGTGCGAGATTCGTTGTCATCTCTAAAGGCGTCTGGCAAGTCAACAAAACCACCGCCATGGTAAGTTTCTACATCCATGCCGTTGCCACTGCATGCTACTGACGTTGTGCCGCTTAAGCAGCCGTTAACCACGCCACCATCAGCATCGTCAAATACATTGTTGCCATTGGTATCGAAGAAGGTTTCGTGTCCTAGCGCATAAGCCATAATCGTTACACGATGGTCACTTACCCGTGGTGATGTTGATGTCCAAATGACGGAACATTTTCCGTTTTCCATGGAACACGATGGTTCAATTTGACCACCTTCAGCGGTAAAGTTGATGGTAGTGTCGTCTGGTGCAGGGTTTGCAAAACTGTCAGAGGCATAAGCTGTAATGGTAACTTGTTCGCCGTTGAAGTCGCCCGCTTCAGGGTTGCCATTTGATCTTGAAATACTAAAACCAAGCTGTTGTGGCAAGCCGGTATTGACGGTCAGCTGTTCTGATTGGCTGGTAATGGTTTGGTTAGTGTCGGCGTCTGTGGTTGATGCCACCACTCTTATAGGGGTTGGAATGGTGCCAGCTTGCACTCGCACACTGACTAATCCCTGGGAATTGGTAATACTGCTGTCGGTCACTTCACCATTAGCAAATCGCAGACCGCCAACACTGGTGTCTAAGCTGAAATTAACCGTTTGTTGTGCTGCCGGCTGGCCATTAGCACTGGTGACTAAAAAGGTCACTAACGATGATTCTGTTGAACCGGTACCACCAGAACCTTTGATACGGATTTGGCTTGGGTCAGCTGACACAAAGCTCACATTAGATAATGTTTGACGGGCTAAGGTAAAAGGCAAACTTGCATTTAAACTAGCGCCATTAACCGTTGCTGTCGCAATGATGGTGTCATTACGTTCACTATTGCCACTACAACTGACATCTGAAAAAGTTGAGCTAGCGGAGCCTGATAAGCTAGTGACAGGTGAATCAAGTGTGGCGTTGTCATTGGTAGAGCAGTCAGAACTAAAGCTGATGCTGGTTGGATTTTGCAAGCGTGTTAATGTGCCATCGGTGTTTTCGGTAACTAACGTAGCGCTAATCCCAAATGTGCCACCGGCGCTAATGTTATAACTGCCATCGGTTGTAGCGACTAGCGTTGTCGCCAATTCACTTTCAACAAACTCACCATTAGCATTATACGAGCCCATCTTAACATTACCATTCGTGGCAATATCGTCAGACGCTAACACTTCAAAAGCGCTGCTGCTGGTGAGAGTACTACCTTGATATTCTGTGGTGACGGTTAACAGACTGGCACCTAACTCTGCCTCTGACGGCGTATAGTTGAGCGTAGCAATGCCTGAAGATTTTGTTAGTGCAGTTGCTGGCGCTAACGAAGCACTACCAGCATTGAATGTCACAATTTGGTTAGCAATAGCTTGATTATTACTGTCAGTAAGCAAGGCATTGAGTTGAACTGTTTTATCAATATTAAAGCGAGTAATCGGACCGGTTGCATCACTTATAGAAGTGGTTAATTTAATTGCTTCGACAGGAACACTGGTGTCATATTCTTTAAATTGATAATTGCGAGTCGCACTAACAGCATCTGCATCACTTGGAGAGTAAGTTGCGCTAAGCGTGCCAGCGTCGGTACTACTTGATGTGACCAGAGTTGTCGCAAGACCAGAAGATAAGGTTAACACCGTGGTAGGTGATATTGTTGCATTGGTGGTGCTAAAAGTAATGAGCGCTCCACTAACGTTAGTACTACCAATTTTGAGATGTGCAATGGCACAAAAGCTACCATCAAGATCAAAAATCAGTGAGTCCGTATTCGCATCACATTGGCCATTGACGACATTTTGATAGCTGACGGTAATACTATAATTACCACTCAGTGTGTCAGTATCGGTGCCGTCCGCGGCACCGTTACAACCTGTAAATAACAGCACTGAAGTTAATAATAACAATAGTGTGCGAGTCATCATTTTTAGCCGCATTAGCAACATCCTTATTCTATTAAACAGACTATTTTTGAGATGGACCCTAGTCTTTTATTTCAGATCTTAAATACTTATATAGCTCTTTAGACGATTTTGATTCTGGGTTTTTAGCCAGTTCTTTATTCGCTTGGCGGATCAGTTGACGCATTTTTTGACGATCAAGTTGTGGGTGTAAATCCAGTAATACTTGGACTTCATCGTCGCCATTCGCTAATAAACGTTCACGCATTTTTTCAAAAATCTGTATTTGAGCGGCTTCATTATTGTTTTTGTTCAACACTTTATCCAGTGCTGCTTCAATAGGTTCATGCTCAAAGCCACGCATTAATTTACCAATGTATTGTAAATGGCGGCGATAGGCTTCAGTTTTTTGTTTAATCAGTTTTGTTTTTAGAATCGCATCATATAGAAATTCATCTAAACCCATTTTGTCTAATTGAGTTTTGCTCAGGGCCACTAAACGCATGCCAAGTGCTTGAGCATCCTCACTTTCTTTTTTAACGCCTGTTCTGCTGACATAGTTGTCATCATTATCATAGGGCTGCTGAAATAGCTCAGAATCGCCAACAATTTTCATAGTCATAAACCTCAAGTCAATATGCATTAATGATAGCATTTATTTGGCCTAGAATATGCAGAATTTATTGATGATCAACTGCGATATAAATGCGCGGTTATCAATCGCCAATTGAATTTGATATGCTAGCGTCAATTAGACTAATCAAAGAGTAAATTTGTGGCTTCTCATCCTTCTTCAGCGCCTAGCGCAACTGAACCAACACCTAGAATTGATTCTGAATTATCGGCGTTAAAAGACGCGGTATCTGTCGCATTAGAATATGCGAAAGAGTTAGGCACTTCGGCCGCTGAAGTGGCTATCAGCAAGCAGCAAGGTTTGTCGGTTTCAACCCGTGAAAAAGAAGTTGAAACCGTTGAGTTTAATAAAGACGGTGCGTTGGGCATTACCATTTACCGTGATGGTCGAAAAGGCAGTTCATCGACCTCAGACTTAAGCCCTGAAGCAATTCGCCAAGCGGTAAAAGCGGCCGATGGCATTGCAAAATATACCTCAGAAGATCCTTTTAGTGGCTTGGCTGATCCCGCTTTGATGGCGCAAGATATTCGCGATTTGGAGTTATATCATCCACAAGATATCGATGCTGAAGAGCTCGCCCAGTTGGCCATTCGCGCAGAAGAAGCCAGTTTATCGGTTGATAGCCGTATCCGTAACTCAGACGGCGCGAGTGCCAATGCGCATACTGCGGCTAGGGTTTATGGTAACAGCCATGGGTTTCTTAACGGCTATTGCAGCTCTCGCTACAGTTTAAGTTGTGTTGTAATAGGCCAAGAGTCTGATGGCAATATGCAGCGCGACTACGACTATACGGTTGCCCGTAAATATCATGATTTACTGTCACCTGAAGCGGTTGGTTTGCAAGCGGCAAACAAAACCTTAAGCCGTTTGGATGCCCGTAAAATAGCCACGGCGAAAATGCCAGTGTTATTTGCTCCTGAACTTGCCACAGGCTTAATGGGACATTTAATTGGCGCGATTAGTGGCAGTAGTATTTACCGTAAGTCGAGCTTCTTAATGGAAGCTCTGAATACTCAAATATTCCCAGACTGGTTTAGTATTGAAGAACAACCGCATTTAATTGGCGCACTGGCCAGTGCTAACTACGACAGTGAAGGCGTGGCAACTCAAGACCGTCGTATTATTGATCGTGGCCAACTAGAAACTTACTTACTAACCAGTTATTCGGCGCGTAAATTATCGATGACCAATACAGGCCATGCTGGTGGTATTTATAACTGGACCCTAAGCCATTCAAATCAAACCTTTGATGACTTGGTTAAAGCCATGAATACCGGCTTAATTGTTACGGAAGTGATGGGCCAAGGCGTTAATGGCGTTACTGGTGATTATTCACGTGGCGCGGCAGGTTTTTATGTTGAAAATGGCGAAGTGTTGTATCCAGTAGAAGAAATTACTATCGCGGGTAATTTAAAAGACATGTTTATGGGAATACAAGGCGTAGGTAAAGATCGCGATTTACGTTCATCAATCCGCACCGGCGGTATTTTACTGAGCGAGATGAAAATCGCGGGTAATTAACACCTTTTGCTGAAAAATGCATTTATGGTTTAAATGCAAAAAGAATTAAAGCCTCTTATCTAATTGATTAAGAGGCTTTTTTTTAACTTTAACTTGGCTCTTTACGCTTTATATCTTTACTTTACCTTTCTTGACAGTCGTTTACAGGCAAGGGTTGTCATAACTCTTGCAAATGTAACTAGATGGTTAATGGAGTAAATATGTTTAACAAAAAAATAAGTCGATTGATGATGGTGTCTGCAATGGGAGCCTTGTTACTAGGGTGTGGCTCAGACAGTGAAGAAAGCAGTGATGATGTCGCTTATGTGCAGTTTTATAATGCATCACCTAATAGCACATCGACTTCGTTAGTACTGGATGACTATTCATATACGGCGGTTGATTTTGCTGATGCAATGCCGCGCTATGCTTATAGTACAGGGAGCACAGAACTGGAAATTTATGGTCAAGACGAAGATAGTGAAACGGTAACCGTTTACAGCGACGCCGTTGATTTAGCGAGCGACTCGAACCATTTGTTTGTACTTTATGGTGATTATCACGATCCAGAACTATTGGATATTAACTATTCACGCGATGAAATGGATGAGTTAAATGCCGACGATGATAATGACTACAGCAAAATGGAAGTGCTAGTGGCTAACGTAGCGACTGATGAAGGTACTTTTGATACCTATATTTCACTTGATACCCAAACCATTGACCAAGCGGTGATGCTGGGTAATGTGCCGTATAGCAGTTACACCAGCGAACAGATATTCGATACTGATGATTATATTGTCTATCTGACCGAAACCGGCACTAAAAATGTGCTCTACACCACAGGTAGCATGAGTTTAACCTCCGAAACCGCCTATAAACTCATTATTCGTAATAGTTTTGGTGCAGGTGATATTAACGTCACTATCGACAGCATTGACTCAACTACAACGCCTGTCACTTACGCCGCGTTAGAGGCAACTGCCGATTACCGGGTGTTTAATGGTTTAGAAACGCAAAGCATTGATGTTGATATTGCCAGTAAGCAAGAAACACAATACTTGTATGGTATTTCACCCTTCACAGTAACGGATTACCAATCAACATCGTTTAATGATTATGGTATCACCACTAAAGATGCGACCAGTAAAGCCAAGTTGTTCGATAACTTGTTGGTAACGTTTAACCAAGATGAAGTGAAGTCTTTACTGATTTATCAGCAAGAAGACAGTTCTGTTAAAGGTATGGTGATCGAGCAAGACTTACGACCTCGAGCTTTTGAATATAAAGTCGATGTGGTGAATTTAGCTTACGATTATGATGACTTAACCGTGTATTTTGTCCGCGCTTCAGAAACCATTGAAACCGCCGAATATACCTTAACGGATTTAGATTTTGTCGAAAAACTCAGCCTGACATTGCCTGAAGATGATTATGAAATTAACATTGTTTACGAAGCCGATAATGGCACGCAAACCTTAGTTTATCAGTCTGATTCAATCAGCTTTGATGGCGACAGTAATTATACTTTTGTGCTGACTCCAGACAGTACAAGCGCTTTAGGTCATAGACTTACGTCATTACAGTAATATTAAGTTGAATTAACCGTGAGTTAAGCCACTGCTTATTAAACATAAAAAAGCCGATATCATCGATATCGGCTTTTCATTTAGCGCTTATAGTCAAATAAACATACAAACTAATAAGTTATAATCTGAGCTGAGATTAATTAGTACGGTATCGACTAAGAATTTTACCCAAATCAGCTGATGCTTTTGCTAGATCTTTAACTCCACTTGAAGACTGTTGCGATAAGCCTCTAATAATATTTGATTTCTGTCTTATGTCCGTCAGCTCTTTTGCAATGTCATTGGCCACTGCACTTTGTTCTTCTGACGATGTAGAAATTTGGAAACTCATGTCCATAATTGAATTCGCAGATTCAGAAATGGCATTAATATCGGTTCCAATATTAGTAATTAGATCGCTACTGGTTTGTGCTTGTTTGACAGTATCTTGAGTAATGCTGTCAATATTGAGTGTTTCACTTTGCAGTAATTCAATCATTTTATGAATTTCAACCGTCGCAGCTTGAGTACGACCCGCAAGGGTTCTTACTTCGTCGGCAACCACCGCAAAACCACGGCCCATTTCACCTGCACGTGCCGCTTCAATTGCTGCGTTTAATGCCAGTAAGTTGGTTTGATCTGAAATAGCATTAATGGTGGTGATCACTTCATTAATATTGGTAGCATTAATTTTTAGGGTATTGACCGAGTTTGATGTTTGTTCAATGTAGGTCGATAACTGCTTAATTTCATTAATCGCACGCTTAGCTCGGTCATAACTCTGACGTGTATACTCTGAATCTTGTTCAACACGTTGAGTTGAATTTCGAGCGATATTAGAGACTTCGGCAGCTGATGCCGTCATTTCTTCCATCGCTGTAGCAACCGAGTCAAGTGAAGCATATTGTAAATCAATTTGTTCCGCGCTTTGTACTGCTTCATTGGCGAATGAGCTCGAGGTTGTTTGCAATGTATCGGCACTTTTCTTCACCGCGACAACGAGATCGGTTAATGTGTCCATGGCTTTATCAAGTGCGCAACCAATGGTGCCAAATTCATCACGACCAGGATGGAAGCCTAAACGAGAGGTTAAATCACCTTTAGCAATTTTTTCCGTGGTATCCCATAACACCCAAAGTGCACCGCCAAGGAACGTGGCCGTCCAATAAATCACTACTACAAAAGGCAATACCCATAAAAATGACATTAACAGTGATATCAAAGCAGCTTGTTTTGCGCTGGCTTCTTGTCCAGAAACAGATTCGCTCAGGGTATAATATTGGCCATCTAATGCATAAACGGCAGTAATAGTATCTCGTTGGCGTGAACTTGTTTGTGAACGTCCTGAGACTTGTAAACCTAATGTTGAAGCTTGTTCTAGTTGGCTCGTGGCATCAAGTGCTTGAACCATAGCTGCTGTTTTTTGCTCTAAAACCAGTAATGATTGCTGTTCTATATTTTCAATTTTATTAACGTAACTACTAATCGATACACTAGATAAAATAATCAGGAACAGTCCGAAAATAGCCCAGAACTTATCGTTAATGGACATTTTGATGAAAAGTTTATCGATATTTCTGAAATCAACTTGTTTCATGGTTTGAGCACCTAAACCGGTAAAGATAATAAATTCAAATACTAGATGAGCTTTTAGTATATTGATACTAAATAGTCAGCTTAATAATATTTTGTTGTGACCAACATGACATCGAGTCATGATCAATATCGACAATAACTCACATACCTTAAGTGATTTATTGGTTTTTATTCATGGTGTATTCAACATACTACGAGTGTTGGTGGTCAATGTTAGCGTAATAATCGGGTAAAAACCTTACATTTTCAAGATGATTCCATGACATGAATTAAAATATCAAACAGTATGTTGTCATTTTTTTATTTTTTTGAACAATAAGTGTTACAAAATCTATATTTTTTAACAACCACCCCCTCAATGCTTGTTTTTGCGCTAAATGTTGTTTTAGTTGAGGTATTTTTGATTTTATTTATCATCGTTTTCTAATTAAAACAAAATTACTTGATAATCAATCAGATAGTAAATTTGTTTACCCCATTAATGTGATCAATGTTCTTTTTTCTGTAAACAAACTTTGGGACAATCGCCCCGCATATTACAAAAAAATAGCATTTATATTACAAAATATGGGGTTAAAAAATGAAAGGACTGACTAAACTAACGGCGGTTTCACTCGCAGTAGCCGCTGCAATGCCGATAATGGCAAATGCAGAGGTGTTAATTAGTGAATACGTTGAAGGTAGTTCAAACAACAAAGCGATTGAACTGTATAACAACAGTGACGTTGCAATTGATTTAACAGGCTACAAATTAGTACGTTACAAAGACGGTGACTCTGCAGCGCTTGATATGGTGGAATTAACTGACACTATTGCTGCTAAAAGTGTCAAAGTCATTTTGCATTCAAGTGCAGCGATTACCTTGCCAGCCTCAACCGACTCGATGACCGGTAACTTATACTTTAATGGTGGCGATGCTGTCGGCCTATTAAAAGACGGTGTGTTGGTTGATGTTGTTGGTGACATTCCAACACCAGCAGGTTGGGGGTTTGACACCACATTCCAGCGTAAATTAGACGCCTTAACTGCCAGCACTACTTATGATGCTAGCCAATGGGTCACATTAGATAAAGACACCTTTAGTGGTTTAGGCTCGCTTGATACCGCAGTAACACCAGAGCCAACAGTATTTACCTGTAATGGGGCCACACTGACCAACATTTATGATGTGCAAGGTGCAGGTGACTCTAGTCCATTAATTGCCGATGGTAGTTATGAATCGGCTAATGAAGTGACCATAAAAGGGATTGTTACTTCTAGAAGCGACAGTTTATACAAAGGCTTCTTTATTCAAGACATGCAAGGTGACAACTCACCTTATACTTCAGACGGCATTTTCGTCTACTTGAACGAAGCTGCACCAGATACTATTCAGCCAGGCACTGAAGTGTGTGTGCAAGGTAAAGTAAACGAGTATTACGGCTCGACTCAGATTAACCTTAAGGACGATCAAAAAATTGAAGTTGGCGCATTAGGTGAAGTGCCTCTAGCCAGTGCATTTTATGTTGCCGATGGCGAAACCCTAACGCAAGCATTAGAGCGTGTTGAAGGCATGAAAGTAGTATTAGATGCGGGTAGTGAGATGAAAATCACCCGTACCTTTAGCTACGATTATGACGGACGTCGTAACAATATGGTGTTGTCACATAAAGCGCCATTAATGAAACCAACTCAAGTATTTGAGCCAAACTCAGCAGATTCTATTGCACTGGCTCAAGCTAACGCGGTGAACCAGTTATTTGTTGAATCTGATTTCAAAGCGAAAGATGGTGAAGTACCTTATTTCCCAGAGTTTAACGCAGAAACGGGTTACATTCGTGTTGGCGATCAATTGACTAACCTTGAAGGTGTGATCGGTTATAGCTACAACGCATTCCGTATTTTACCGACCAACATAATTACTGCTGGCGATTTTATCCGTGTAAACGATCGTACCGATGCGCCTACAGTGGCAGATATGGGCGACATTCGCGTAGCGAGCTTTAACGTGTTGAACTTCTTTAATGACGTTGTTGGCGGTGATGCTAATCCATCAAACAGCAATCGTGGTGCATTAATCGAAGAAGAAATGGTGTTGCAGCGTACTAAAATAGTGAATGCGCTTGTCGCCATGAATGCTGATGTTGTTGGCTTAATGGAAATCGCTAACAATGGCTTTGGCGAGTTAAGTGCTATTCAAAACCTTGTAGATGCATTGAACGCAGAATTAACTGATGATCAAGCGTATCGCTTTGTTGAAATTGAAGATGCTGATAAGTATGAAGACAAATTCATCGGCAGTGATGCTATTACAGTTGGCATGTTATATCGCCCAGCCCGTATTACATTAGACGGCGCGGCAAAAGTGATTGCGACGCCAGAACAACATGCTGCAGAAGGTGCGCAAACCCGTGAGAAAGATGGCGTTGTTGAGCAAAGCCCGAGTTATGAAAAGTTCCAACGTCATAGCTTAGTGCAAACCTTTAGCATTAACGATGAAAAGTTAACTGTTGTGGTTAACCACTTAAAATCGAAAGGTTCAGGCTGTATTGAGGACTGGGCTGAATTTAACGAAAACGCTGAGCCAGCAGACTTGCAAGGAAAGTGTAATGCATTTCGTGTATCAGCAGCCAAAGTACTCGGTGAGTCACTAAAAGATGTTGCTGGTGATGTACTGGTTATTGGTGATTTAAATGCCTACGGCAAAGAAGATCCGGTAGCAGTATTAACTGATTACGATGCCTCAACTACAGATCATGTTATCCGCACTGCATCGTGGACTACCTTAAACGGTAAAGTGTACGAGCGTGAAGGCAGCGTGATAGATAAAGGTTATGGTTTAATTAACTTAAACACTCAAGCACATGGCGCAGCCACTTATTCATATAGTTATAGTGGTGAATTAGGTAATTTAGACCATGCTTTAGCCAATGAGAGTTTAGCGGCTAAGTTAGTCGGTATTGACGACTGGCACATTAACTCAGTTGAATCTAACCTGTTTGAATATGGTAGCAAGTACACCGGAGATCTGGTTAAAACTGAAAGTCCATTCTCAGCTTCAGACCATGATCCAGTGATTATTGCATTAAGCTATCCTGCGCCAGTAACGCCAACTCCTACGCCAACACCAGAGCCTGTTCAAGACAGTGATGGTGGTAGTTTAGGTTACTTTGCATTGATGTTATTAGGTGCTCTAGGCTTACGCCGTCGCAGTTAATTATTGCATTATTAATGATACATATATAAAAAAGGCGCCCTAGGCGTAATGCCGTTCACTTAAGGTGAGCGGTATTTTTTTTTGCTACAGGATACTGTTTTTAATGAATTTTTAAGTGCCGTGGATAACGCCTTTCTCGCTTGCCTTTGGTAAGGCCTAGGAATACTGGACACTTTGTAACGTTCTAAAATGATGATTTTCATATTCAGCGGGTGAAACCCTGCCATTAGCAACACAGTATCAAGCTTATTAATCAATTGACGGACGTATTCTGAGCGGAATAGAGACATGCCTATAACAACCCAAACTATCGCGTCCATGGGCAATTTACATCGCCTTAACGTCGCTACGCCATTTGAATTAAGGCAGGATTGAATAATCCCGGGTTCTAGTACATCAGCGAGAGATAAAAAACTCAGTTAGACGATTAATTGAAGTGTGAGGCAAGGGGTGGTGAAAGTTCCATAAAAAATCCGATAATAAAGATTATCGGATTTTCGCAGGCTAGAAAGATCGGTCAACCGATCAGTTAAATTTTGTCGTTTTACCGCTTAACTGATTCGGTATACGCCCTAGGCGCGTTTTAAAAGTGGTATATTTTTCGTTAAATTTCCATTATTCCGTCCATTTCTACCAATGATCCCTTTGGTAACTCTTTGACGCCAATAGCGGCACGAGCTGGATAAGGTTGTTGGAAGTAACGACTCATAATTTCGTTTACAGTGGCAAAATGAGATAAATCGGTTAAGAATATATTGAGCTTAACGATGTCACTCATTCTTCCACCTGCTGCTTCACATACAGCGGTCAAATTTTCGAACACTTGTACGACTTGTTCTGCAAAATCATCGCTTACCATGGTCATGGTTTTTGGATCTAACGGTATCTGACCTGAAAGATAAACGGTACTGCCGACTTTAACTGCTTGTGAGTAAGTGCCAATAGCTTGTGGAGCTTTGTCGGTTGCGATGATAATTTTTTCGGCCATGTTGAGTTCTCTTTAATTGTGTTGTTTGGTAAAAATTACTCGTCAATGTATCGGCTTAGCGCTGTTTGAGCAAGCCTCCTTAAACAGTTTCAATACTATGACTAACGTCTGACCTAAATTGATCGACATGAGTTTATTGTTAACACACTATCATCAAGTATTACTTACTTTAATAAAATCAGTCATTTGTAGCTATATATAAAATCAACAATCCATTTTATGATACACAATTTATGTATCACGGATGAATAGCATGACTTGGAAAAACAGCAGTACAAATAAAGACGCACTACAACCGAGTTCACCTCATAGTTTAATGGGTTTAGACCATCAAACAGCATTAGAGCATGGACTTCGATGACCTGTTGACTTTAATTACCAAAAAGTTGAATTTGCCTATCAAGCATTTGTTATGCTGCAAAGCCTTAATGATTATGACCAACAGCAGGTGATTAAAGAAATTCAATTTATTATCCAGCAACCAACAGCAGCCTCGTCAGTTAAACAAAGCCGTAATCCCTTTAGGCATATGCGTCGCACAGATATCCCCTTCCGTAATTATCACTATTTTATAGATTACAAAATAGCCACCAACTGCCAAGTGCATGTCACCGATATTTATTTTGATAAACAGTTGTATGGTGAAAAAGATCGCCACACAGATGAGCGCACCATGCTGTATCAAGTTGAAAGAATAGGTATAGGGGCAAAATATGACGGTGTAAAAACGGAAGATGAAATAGAGAAGCTTGCCAATGAATGGGGCGATCCGAAACCAAGCACCCAAGTGAATACCACTCATGCTGCGGTTAACGGTATGCTAAATGAGTTTACTAAAGCGCAGTGGTTAATGGGTACCCATTTAGATAATGCGTATCAAAGTGATGCAATTAAAGCTTATACTTTATTTCATAACCCCAGTGATAAAGTGGTGCGTGATCTTATTGAATGTGCTTTTGATAAAAGCCAAAGCAATACTTCCCATAATGCCCAGCACTTGGCGGCAGTATTGAAGCAAAACCAACAGTTGGGTAAAAAAGTTAAATGGGTAGCGCACAGCCAGGGGGCGATTATTTTCTTATCGGCATTACGCTATTACCGAGTTCATTATCAAGGCTTATTAACCGGTCAAGAATTAGCGATTCATGGCAGCGGCGCTAATGTAACTGACTTGCAACAAACGGCTAAATTGGTGGGGTTAAAAACCCATCAGCCGCGTAATAATCCATTCGATCCCGTGCCTAATCTAGCCGGTAAAAATGATCTGTCAAAAAGTAGTTTTGCGCGTTCGTTAAAATTTGCCAGAGCATTGCTAGGCTCACCTGGAATAAGTCCGCATACCTTGCCATTTCTCGGGGTGAAAACATATCATCAGCAACTGGTGATGCTAGGTGATCATAAACGAGCTGCATATGTTAGAAAGTATATCAATCAAGCAGAACAGATGAACCAGTTATTATGAAGAAATTAATCAAAGCATTATGGCAAGGTTTTGTTGGCGGGGCCGATTTTACTCAGCTGGTGACAGAGCGGTTTATTTTAGAAGGTAAACTACTCAAAGTCACTATTCCTATTAGTAATGTTGTTGCTCGAAAGCCGACTAAAGAAGTCAATTACCCTTATAAAAATAACCATTGGTTTCACACTAATCAAGAAACTCATACTCATGAAACTTATGTGCATATCTATACTCGAGTTTGGATGTATTTACCTATTATCGGTATGTTGCCTAGCAGTGAATATGGCATGTTAGGTTGTGTATTTCGGATCAAGAAAACTCCTGAGGGAGTGAATGCGCTTGATAATCTGGCATTAGGTCAATGGCTTAATCAAGAATATGATGAATATTATAATCACCCTGAACTAGGAGATAAATCTAAAGGACGAAATACTACTTTAATTGCCGAAATGCAACAAAGACACGGTGATCTAACTACTCCTCATATGGCTTCACAGTTGCAAGCTTATATAAATGGTAGTGGTTACCCTGAAATTCCTGCTGCAACTTCAGCCAGCTTTAATAATATTCAATGGGTATTTTATCAACTGGTGAAACCGAAATCTCGCAGTCGGACAGATATGTATTGTTTAGGCTTGGATGAAGGCCATTATTTAGTGGTGCGTTTTAGCCATCGTGTAGACCGTTCTGATAAGCATAAAAAGTGGCGCAAGGCGGCCAATCAAACCCAGCAACGGGTGATGGAGATGGTGTCATTAACTGATTATGTTGCAGATGAGCCACAATCGCGACTATCCAATGATACTTCGTCTGGGCAAGAAACGGCATAATGGGTTTATTGAAGCGCTTGTGGCAAGGCTTTGTTGGTGGTGCTGATTTTATTCAGCTCGTCAATGAGCGGTTTATTTTAGAAGATAAACTGTTAAAAATAACTATTCCTATCAGTAATATAGTCGCTCGGCAGTTACCCAAAGAGGTTAATTATCCTTATAGAAATAGGTATTGGTTTAATACGAAGCAAAAAACTCACACCCACGAAACCTATGTGCATATCTATACTCGAGTTTGGATGTATCTACCCATTGTCGGCATTTTTCCCCGCAGTGAATACCGCATGCTCAGCAGTGTGTTTAGAATAAAAAAAACCTGATGGTATTAATGCGCTCGATAACCAGGCGCTTGGTTCATGGCTTAATCAAGAATATGATCAATATTATAATCACCCTGAGCCTGGTGATAAAGCTAAAGGTAGCAACACTAGGATAAGGCAAGAAATGAGTAAACAAACCACTCTTTCAGATGAGGTAATGGCTATTCAATTAGAAGCAGCTATAAACAATGGTGGTTACCCAAAAATTCCAGATGCTACTACGGTACAAATAAATGGTACTGAGTGGGTGTTTCATCAACTGGTTAAACCCCATTCACGCAGTCGCACCGACATGTATTGTTTAGGTTTAGATGAAGGCCATTATTTAGTGGTGCGCTTTAATCATCAAGTTGACCGTTCTGACAAGCATAAAAAGTGGCGCAAGGCTGCTGATAAAACTCAACAACGAGTGATGGAGATGGTGTCATTAACTGATTATGTTGATGAGGCGCCGCAAACCTTATTGGGAAGTAACATTTAAATTTTGATATGGATATTCATGAGATGCCAATTTTGCACACCTCACCTCATATTATTTCTATCTATTGCGTGAGGTACGTAGCACTTCAGGTAAAACACGTATTCTGCGCATAACGTTTGCAAGGTGAACACGATCTTTAACTGAAATACGTAAATTAATCAAATACACTCGGCCATCACGTTCTTCGGTACTGAGATTATGAATATTAGATCCAGCAGATGCGATGATAGAAGTGATTTTTGCTAATGCACCTTGATGGTTAACAATTTCAACCCGTAGATTTGCTTGGTATTCTGCGCCTTCTACGTTATCCCAATGCACTGAAATATACTTATCAGGTTCGCCTTGATAGCCGCGAATATTGGCACAGCTTTCCATATGCACTACCAGACCTTTGCCTGGGCTTACATGGGCGATGACGGCATCACCAGGAATTGGGCGACAACAATTGGCGTAAGTGACCAACATACCTTCAGCACCGCGAATTGGCATTTGTGGTTTTTCTTTATTGCTATCTTGCGAATCAAACTGCTCACCAACCAAGCGCTGGGCAATCACAATGCTCATGGCATTGCCTAAGCCAATATCTGCTAGCAGCGATTCTAAAGATGTGTGTTTGGTTTCTTTGATCACTTTCTCAAGTAATTCAGCCGGAATGGTCTCAAGCTTAGTATCACCTAAGGCATGGTTTAGTAAACGCTTACCTAATGCGATAGCGTTATCGCCTTTAAGACTCTTTAATACTTGACGAATTTTACCACGAGCTTTACCCGTTACGACAAAGTTTAACCATGCAGCATTAGGGCGAGCACCTTTTGCGGTAATGATTTCAACGGTTTGCCCTGAAATTAATGGTTGGCTCAGCGGGTATGCTTGACGATTAACGCGTGCGCCAACACAGGTATTGCCCACATCAGTATGCACTTCGTAGGCAAAATCGACGGCAGTGGCATTGACCGGCAATTCTAAGATACGACCTTCAGGGGTAAAAACGTAGATTTCTTCAGGGAATAATTCAGTTTTAACGTTTTCAACAAATTCAAATGAGCTGCTGGCACTTTGCTGTAACTCAAGCAAACTTTGCATCCATTTATGAGCACGAACTTGAGAAGTGCTTTGTTGAGCCGTATCGGTATTGTTTTTATACATCCAATGCGCAGCAACACCTTTGTCGGCCATTTGATCCATTTCTTCGGTGCGAATTTGCACTTCAACAGGAACCGCATGAGGGCCAAATAATGATGTGTGTAATGATTGATAACCGTTGGCTTTGGGAATAGCGATATAATCTTTAAAACGTCCTGGGCGCGGCTTGTATAATCCGTGCATAGCGCCGAGCACGCGATAACAGGTATCAATAGAGTCAACGATAACTCGGAACGCATAGATATCCATAACCTCTTGAAATTGCAGTTCTTTACTGCGCATTTTTCGATAAATCGAATAGAGGTTTTTTTCACGACCTTTGACTTTAGTGGGGATCCCAGCTTCTTCAAGGCGTGTTTCAATGGCCACTTCAATACTGTTAATTAATTCTTTACGATTCCCACGAGCTGCTTTGACAACATCACGTATCACTCTATGTCGCATAGGGTAATAGGCTTGAAAACCTAAGTCTTCAAGTTCGATTTTGATATTGTGAATACCTAATCGGTTAGCTATTGGGGCGTAGATTTCTAGGGTTTCGCGAGCAATACGACGACGTTTATCAGGGCGAAGTGAGCCCAGTGTGCGCATGTTGTGAGTTCGGTCAGCCAACTTGATGAGGATAACTCGAATATCTTGAGTCATTGCCATCATCATTTTACGGAAATTTTCCGCTTGGGCTTCTTTTCTATCACGAAACTTGATTTTATCAAGTTTTGAAACACCTTCCACCAGTTCTGCAACCGCCACACCAAATAACTCTGTGAGTTCTTCTTTGGTGACAGGAGTATCTTCGATGGTGTCATGAAGCAAGGCAGCCATAAGCGACTCGTGATCGAGACGCATGTCTGCCAAGATGCGGCTAACCGCAACCGGATGGGTAATATAAGGCTCGCCACTTGTGCGCATTTGCCCTTCGTGGGCATCACGCGCAACCAAATAGGCCTGCTTGAGTAATTCTACTTGATCCGGCTCTAAATAGCTGGATGCTGACTCTTTTAGACCTTCAAACAGATACAAGTGGCGCTACTCCTTATAAAACGCGGCCTTCTGCAATGGCTGCGACAGCGGCAATTTCAGCTGCTTCACGTTCACGAACAGTTTGGCGCTCATCAGCATCTAAAGTGTTTGAGGTGACTAAACCTAATTCGATTTCACGTAAAGCGACAACCGTTGGTTTATCATTCATCTCATCAACCATAGGTTCTTTACCTTGGACGGCGATTTGGCGTGCACGACGCGCTGCAACCAGGATCATATCAAAACGGTTGCCGATTTTATTTACGGCGTCTTCTACAGTTACGCGAGCCATGTGTTGAAACTCCAGTGTTATCTATGGGAAAAAATGACGCAAAATTATACACTATGACAATTAATCTGCCAAGAGATCAACAATCATATCATTTTGCGCATGCTGCTGACTAGCACAGGTTAGCCTTTGACTGCGAATAATGGCGCTTAAATCGGCTAGCGCGTTATCGAAATCGTCATTTACAATTATAAATTCGTATTGCGCATAATGTGACATTTCCGAAACGGCTTGTGCCATGCGCGAATCAATCACTTGCTGACTATCCTGACCTCGGCCAGTTAAACGACGTTCAAGCTCAGCTTTAGACGGCGGTAAAATAAACACTCCAATCGCCGTTGTCATTAATTTTTTTACTTGTTCTGCGCCCTGCCAATCAATATCAAGAAATACATCGATGCCTTTATCTAATGTTTGTTCGATGACGAGCTTGGAAGTGCCATAAAAATTGCCAAAAACTTCGGCCCATTCAATAAAGGCATTTTGGGTAATTAGTGCTTTAAATTGTTCCACAGTAATAAAATGATAATGTTGGCCATCGACTTCGCCTGGACGAGGTTTGCGGGTCGTATGTGACACTGAAACCTGTTTATCGCTGGGTTTATCTTTTAATAGTGCTGATATAAGTGATGATTTACCTGCGCCACTAGGGGCTGACACAATAAAAAGATTTCCACGAGTGCTCATAAAAAGGGTTTCTCATCCGATTATTCATTAAGAAAGCTTAATATTATACTCGTTAACTGTAGGGTTATGCTAGCGCAATGATAGATATTGGTATTGTGTCTAAAATGCTCAAATAGCTATTAGATTAATGAAATCAACTCTTGGATTGCTTAAAAGTGACTTACGCGATAGTGAATAAAAAAGTAACGCAAAATCTAGGTTGGGTATGGCTTTATAAGATAAATTCTGTAGGCTTTGCGCTATTAATAGCGGGTGTCGATTTTGATGATGAGAACAATCCATTTGTGTTGTAATAACGCACGATAATCACCGACTCATTCTGTTATGTAGCCAGCTGTTTTTTGATTTTTTTGTAAATGAATAGGAATGATTGATGTCTGTAAAAACCCTACTGTGCCGAGATGGTCGTGACACAGGCTTAAGGTTAATGGGAGTTATTTTAGCTGCATTTTTGTTGCTAATAATCTCTGCTGTTGTATTTCCGGCAAGTGTAATTAATTGGATTGTGACGCTAGCAGTAATGCCTATTGTTGGTTTATCGGCTGTTCGTCGCTTAAATGATGCCAATAAGTCGATTAAATTGGCAATGGTATGTGTTGTTCCGGTATTGGTTTTTGGCATATTAACCTACTTAATGGCGCCTTTAGGCGCACTAGCAGGAGTGTTTTTGTTTGGCCTGGCTTGTGGTGGCTACCTAGCATTCTTACCGGCTAAAAATTCAATTAACTATGTGCAAGGATATTATGGACCAAGCATGGTATCAGTATCCATTTCGGGCTCGGTTTTTCATCGACAAGAACCGGTAATGAAAGGGCAGGTTATGCCTGTTCATGAGCAGCCTGATAACACTTTTTCATCAAGAGAGCCAGCTGATGAAGTAGCGTTTACGGGTGTAACTCATCCAGATTCTGCCGATAGAGACAAACATCCATTTAATGATGATGCTGTGCCGCAAACAAGTTTCGAGCAAGCTGGCACACACATGGATCAACATTTCGATACAGCAACAGAAGATGATCCGGTCAATTCGTTTTCGACGTCGCAAGAACGTAGTCATCAGCCGCTTTATGTTGATCAAGATGCGTTGCAGTCAGGGTCGATTACTGAACTTGCAAAATCTTGGTTGAATGTGGCTAAGTTACACCAGACAAAGTTGATTTTAATCGGTAAAATTGCTGTGGCTATTATTGCTGTTAGTGTGGTTGTGTATTTGGTTTTCACTTTAATCAGTGTATTTTCTGGCGACGGCACAGAGCAAACTGAGCATGTTGATGATATGAGTAATCAACAACAAGCCAGCATTCGACAAATGATCAAACTGCCTGATGGGTTTTGGCTCGCTTTAGAGGGCGAAATCCTTATCGTACGTTGGTTAGGTGAAAGTGGTGATAAACAAAATTTATGGCGTTTAGCGACTGCAATAGGTGATAAAACCTGTACCAACCTTGAATTTAATGACGGTAGCCGTTACCGACCAATAACGGTTGATCTACTAGATGATGGTGCCAGTGAAGCTCGATTTACGCCACTGGATAAAGATGCCATTGTTAATCATGTTGCGCTTAGAGGTAGCTTTAAGTTGTGTGGTTATGAATTTAGTTTAAAGGGCAGCCAAGCAACATTAATGCAAAACCCTCAATTTGAAATGATACTAAGCCAGTAACCATTATTAAGGTAACCAAACAGAAGAAATGTGTTGGTTATCTTTGCTTTGATGAACATGATTTGGAGTTTTTGATTGGTCAATTTTATCCGTAAAAATGTATTGCCTCAGTTTGGTTTTAGTAGTGAGCATAGTACGCTTTATCCATTGGGTAATGGCCATATTAATCAAACCTTCTTGGTGAGTGATAAATCAAAATCGTTGGTGTTGCAGCGCATTAATACCCAAGTATTTATTGAACCTAAGGTGGTCATTCAAAATGCTGCCAATATTAGCCAGCATTTATTGATTAAGCACCAACAGCACCATTATCCATTACAAGTGGTTAGTCCAATAGCCACTATAGCAGGTGCACTATATTTGGATTTAGGCGAACAAGGTTTTTGGCGAGCAATAGATTACTTACCTCATAGCAACACGATTGAAGTGGTTGATACACCAGCTCAAGCTAAGTTGGCAGCTGAGGCTTTTGGGCATTTTGCCGCAGCATTAAGTGATTTGAACCCTAGTTACATTGTCGATGTTATCCCTGATTTTTTGAATTTACCTCAACGTATCGCTCAATTGCGTGATGCAAAGGCAGCTGACACTCACAATCGATTAAGTCATTGTAAAGATTGGGTCAATTTGTGTTTGTCACAGACAGATTTACTGGCAACATTGGTACAATACGAAGCCGAATTACCGGTTCGAATATGTCATAATGATACTAAAATCAATAATATGCTGTTTGATGGGCGAGATATGTCCAGCATGGCCATTATTGATTTAGATACCTGCATGAAAGGATATTTGATGTATGACTTTGGTGATATGGTGCGCGCTTTTTGCTCTCCAGAGCCAGAGGACTCAACTAATTTAACCAATGTATATGCCCGACCTGAGATTATTATTGCAGCTACAACATCGTACATGGAATCTCTAGCTGACATTATTACTCCGCTCGAAAAACGTAGTTTATGGCTCGGCACTAAAGTGATGCCATTAATGCTTGGGGTACGGTTTTTAACGGATTATTTAAATGGCGATACATATTTTGGGATCAAGTATCAAACTCACAATCTTGATCGCGCTATAAATCAGTTAACTATTTATCAAAGTCTACTGCAGCAAGAAGCGCAGTTAATGTCATTATTTAACTCGTAGTCACCATCGTTAACTCACTTCAGCTTGAGATCATACCTATTACCATAAGTAGCAGCACAAAAAGTTTTATAATAATGGGCATTATTTTGATCTGAGGTTAGTTATTCATTTAAACAAAAGAAGGACTTCGTAGATGTCGAATTTGCTCAATAAATATAAATGGATTTTATTTGATGCCGATGAAACGCTATTTCATTTCGATGCTTTTGCTGGATTGAAATTAATGTTTTCGCGCTTTGAAGTTGATTTTAATATTGATGACTTTGCTGTTTATCAGCAAGTAAATAAACCATTGTGGGTCGAGTATCAAAACGGTTTAATTAGTGCTACGCATTTACAACATACCCGATTCCATCACTGGGCGAACAAACTATCTGTTACTCCACAGCATCTAAACAGTCAGTTTCTTGCGGCTATGGCCGATATTTGTCTGCCATTACCTGGTGCCCGAGAACTGATTGATTCCCTAAGCGGTAAAGTTAACCTTGGTATAATTACTAATGGTTTTACCGAGCTACAAAATATCCGCTTGAGCCGTACTGGCTTTGAAGATGCTTTTAATCTGGTGGTTATTTCTGAACAACTAGGTATAGCAAAGCCAGATGTTGCTATTTTTCATCATGCTTTTAGCTTAATGGGAAAGCCGGAGAAGCATCAAGTACTTATGGTTGGCGATAACTTACATTCTGACATCTTAGGCGGTATCAATGCAGGTATCGACACTTGTTGGTTAAATCATCATGACGAACCTATAAGTGATGATATCTCTCCAAGTTATCAGGTTCGTAATTTAACTGAACTGCATCAATTACTGATACCCAACACCATTGTCTAAGATTAAATACGCTATAAAATCAGTAATAAAAAAGCCATTCGACTGAAT